>NZ_JBNDJY010000005.1:0-706983 GCF_050435225.1 Ensifer sp. LBL
CAGCATCAGCCAACCCAGGAAACTCTAGAGCGAAGGTCGTCGTCGCCAGCAGCGCCGCCGCCCTCGTCAGTGATCGGGCTTATAGACCCCCATCCTCACAGACGTCAACAGGGATTTTCATGGACCCGACATAATTCTAACAACACATTGAAAACAAACGGTATTTCTATCCACAAGCAACAACGGCCACTGTCCGCCCGGGTAAACGGGCGGAAAGTGGCCGTTCAGCCAGCCGCCGTATCCAGCCAGATCGTCACAGGACCGTCATTGACGAGCTCCACCCGCATATCCGCACCGAAAACGCCATTCGCAACAGCAACGCCAAGGGTCGAGACTTGCGCCGAGAAATGCTCATAGAGGCGCTTTCCCTCCTCCGGTGGCGCGGCCGTCGAGAAACCCGGCCGGTTGCCTTTCGTCTCTGCGGCCAAGGTAAACTGGCTGACGACGAGCGCTGATCCGCCCACATCGACCAGCGAACGGTTCATGCGATCCTGATCGTCCCTGAAGATGCGCAGGTTGACGATCTTGCGCGCCAGCCATTCGCTTTCCGTCTCGGTATCGCCCTTCATCGCACACACGAGGACCAACAGGCCGTTGGCGATTTCTCCCGTGACCGTTCCGTCTACAGTGACACGCGCAGATGAAACGCGCTGGACAAGTGCTCTCATGCAAGAATTCTCCCTATGGCTTGCCCGCGTTTATCCACTGCGAGGCGGTTGCAATCAAGCGCTAGGCGAACCGGACAGCAACCGTCAGGACAGCGTCGTCAGATCTGGTCGAACAACGGGTGGACCGTCGTCGAAAGGCTTGTCGATCGTGCGCAATGTTGAGGCAATCCGGGCGTTGTGATCTCACGGGGCAATGGAGAGATCGGCGAAGGCGGGCGTCCGACATGAAGGCACGCGCTTCAAACCGGAAGCGAAGCGGCCTTGACGATTGGTGACCGCGACACGACGCAAATGGCCCCCGGGCACGGCCAGAGAAACCAAGCGAGGATATCGAATGCGCGCGACACTGGTGATGGCGGGCCTGATGATGCTGCTGACGCCGGCAGAAGCGGCCCGATCGCAGGCGCTCGAAAGCAGTTGCGCTGCTCCGCACGACAGGACAGTTGCCGTCACGTTCGACGATCTTCCCTATACCCGCGCAGGCGATGCGGAAGCCCGGGACCTCGAAGCGGTCGCGAAGGCTACGAATGAAGCCATCCTGGCCGGACTCGCCCGTGGCAACGTTCCCGCTATCGGGTTTGTCGTCGAACGGCGCGTGCAGGCGCTGGGTGAGATCGGTCGGGCGCTGTTGGAACCGTGGAACGCTGGTCGATTGGAGCTTGGCAATCACAGTGCAAACCACCTCGACAGCAATACTCTGGACGTCGATGCGTTTCGTCGCGAAGTGATCGATGGAGAGGCCAGCATTCGGCCGATGGTGGAAAGGGCGGGCCGTAGCCTTCGGTTCTTCCGGTTTCCCTACAATCACGTCGGGGACACGGATCAACGTCGCGAGGCATTCGAGCGGGTACTTGGCGAACGCGGATATCATCTTGCGGCATCCACCATCGATACGTCGGATTACGTGTTTGATGCCGCCTATGAACGTGCATTGGCGCGATCCGATACGGCGATGATCCAAAAGATCGAAGACGCCTACATGGACTATAGCCGCGTCGAGATTGCGTATTATGCGGATCTGAACCGCAATGTCCTCGGGTGCGAACCGCCCGGCATCCTGCTGCTCCATGCCAACCGCATCAATGCGGCCACCATCGATCGCATACTCGAGCTTTTCACAAGTGCTGGCTACCGCTTCGTCTCCCTGGAGGAGGCGCAAGGCCATCCGGCGTACAAGGCCCCTCCTCGCTTTTCCACGAAGTTCGGACCGATGTGGGGATACCGCTGGGCAAAGGAGCGGAACGTCAAGGTGCATGGAAGCAAGGAGGAAGAGCCACCGGCGTGGGTGATCCAGTATTCCGATCCGGACGCGCCGCGCTGATCCGAATCCATGGCCGAGATCGAGCTTCAGCACTCTCCTCGCCGCGGCGGTTTAAATCCCTCCGCTTCGCTGCAATGTTCCCGCAACGCGTGGTCGCAAGACTCCGGAACCAATCGGTTCGATATTTGAAGGAGTAGGTCCCATGCGTGCGTCGGTCTTCGGTAAGGTTCTCGCGCTGGCTGCAGCTTTGGGAGCGACCGTGCCTGCCCCAACCGTCCTTGCTGACGATTACGATGGAGGTTGGCGCCATTGTCGGGACCTTCACGGAAGGGAGCGGTGGCGCTGTGAGGAAGCGCGGCGCGATCGGTGGCGCGAGCGCCAGGAAAAACAGGACAAGAAGGATCTGAAGGCTGGTTTGGCTGCCGGCGCGATCGGCTTGGCGCTCGGCGCCATCATTATCGGAGCGGCGCAGGAGGCGGAGCGCAAGCGCGAGGCGGAAGCTTATCGGCGCAACGACCGCGACGCGCGGTGCCTTGCGCGCTACCGCTCCTATGACCCGCGCAGCGGAACATTCATTGGGCGTGACGGCCGGCGCTACGAATGCCGGTGAAAGCTGGGCGTCCGGCCGAAAGTCGTCCGCACAGGCATGGCGGTCCGTCGCCCAAGAAGCCTTTACCGACGCCTGCTCCAGCCATAGATGGTACCGCAATGGTGGGCGCGCCCGTGCGCGCCGATCGCACAGGGCTGGAGGGCGTTTTGACGGATTTTAGCTGGTTGAATGAGCCGCGAAACTGGACCGTCGAAAATGGCGTGCTCACGCTCGAAACGGAGGCGAATACCGACTTCTGGCAGACGACCTTCTATGGCTTCAGACGCCATTCCGGTCATGCCAGGCTGCAGCCGGTGAGCGGAGACTTTACCGCATCGGTGGTCGTGCGCGGCGACTATCGCGAACTCTACGATCAAGCCGGACTGATGCTCATTATCGACGAAACTCACTGGCTGAAGACCGGCGTAGAGTTCACCGACGGCCTCATGCATTTCTCGGTTGTCGTCACGAACGGAACGTCGGACTGGTCGGTAATCCCGCTTGCGCGAGCGCAGTCGAACGCTGAAGTGCATATCCGGCTGACGCGGCACGATGCTGCGCTCAGGGTCCAGTTTCATCTTGGCGATGGTCTATGGCAGATGGCGAGATTATGTCCATTCTCCGCTGATGACGCACGGATAGGCGTCATGGCCTGTTCTCCCGAGCGCGAAGGCTTTACCGCGCGGTTCGAAGGATTTTGCCTGGGCGCTCCGATATCGCGCGACTTGCATGCCTCATAGGAACACTTGCTGCTAACAACAGCGATCCGCTCGCCTGAACCAGGCATTCGAGGTCCGTTGGACCCGTCATCCGTATTCCTTCGCACGTGCCTCGCCGCGGTGGAACTTCAAGAGCGCATCAGGCGTTCCGCAACCTCCTGCGGCTCGACGATCGCGTCTAACCAGGGCCGCCGTCACAACATCGTCACGAAACGCACGAACAACTCGCTTCGTGTAAATGGCGGAGGCACCGATGGATTACTTCAGACGCTTCACCTTTTTGTTCGCGACACCTGCCTTCGACAACGAGGATCTCGAAGGGGCCCGGTATAAGCAGATCGTCGAGGAGATCGAGCGGTCCGGTTTCGAGGTGGTCCGCGCGCGCAGTCTTGAGGACGCGGAGATCGCCGTCCAGACGGATGCAGCCATCGGCTGCATGATGGTCGACTGGGGCAAGAAGGGCATGGAAGGCAAGACCGCCTCCCTCATCAACCTGATGCGCCGGCGCGGCCTCGAATTTCCGATCATCCTGCTGATCAGGCGCAAGCGCTTCGAGGACGTGCCGGTCGAAGTGCTCGACTTCATCGACGGCTATGTCTTTTTGTCCGAGGAGACCCCTGCCTTCATCGCGAAAAACCTCATCAGCCGCCTCAAGCAATATGCCGAGACGATGAAGACGCCTTTCTTTGGCGCGCTGGTGGATTACGCCGAGGAAGGCAACCAGCTCTGGACCTGCCCCGGGCATAATGGCGGCGTGTTCTATAGCCGCAGCCCGGTCGGCCGCGTGTTCATGGAGCATCTGGGCGAAGCGGTTTTTCGCGACGATCTCGACAATTCCGTGCTCGATCTCGGCGATCTTCTGACCCATGAAGGGCCCGCGCTCGCCGCCCAGAAGGAAGCCGCCAAGATCTTCGGCGCCGAAAAGACCTACTTCGTGCTCAACGGCACCTCGACCTCGAACAAGGTCGCTCTCTCCGCCCTGGTTACCGATGGCGATCTGGTTCTGTTCGACCGCAACAATCACAAGGCCGCCCATCACGGTGCCTTGATGATCTCCGGCGGCATCCCGGTCTACGTGCCGACCGCCAGAAACGCCCATGGCCTGATCGGTCCGATGGATTTCGGCAGCTTGAACGAAGAGACGCTTCGCGAGCGCATTCGCACCCATCCGCTGGTCAAGGACCCGGATGCCTGGCGGAAGCCGCGCCCGTTTCGAGTGGCGGTGGTGGAACAGTGCACCTATGACGGCACGATCCACAATGCCGAGATGATCCTGAAAGCCATCGGGCATCTGTGCGACTATATCCTGTTTGACGAGGCCTGGGCGGGCTTCATGAAATTTCATCCGCTCTATGCCGGTCGGTTTGCCATGGGCCTTGCCGAACTCGGCCCCGAGGCCCCGGGCATCATCGCCACGCAATCAACGCACAAGCAGCTTGCAAGCTTTTCCCAGGCCTCGCAGATCCACATGAAGGATCGGCACATCACCGGCCAGAAACGCCGGGTCGAACACCGGCGCTTCAATGAAAGTTTCATGCAGCACGCGTCAACCTCCCCCTTCTATCCGCTCTTCGCGTCCCTTGATGTCGGAGCGCAGATGATGAAGGGCCGTTCCGGCGAAGTGCTGTGGGATGATACGATCCGGCTCGGCATCGAGCTTCGCAAGAAGATCCGGGCGGTGCGGCGGGAGTTCGAGGAAAAGGAACGCCGGCCCGAGCGCCGCTGGTTCTTCGAGCCCTTCGTGCCGGATCGCGTGGCCATGCCGGATGTGGCAAGCCCCGGAGCGGTCCACGACGTGCCATGGGAGAGTGTCGCCACCGATCAGCTCGCCACCAATCCGGCCTTCTGGCACCTCTCCCCGGGGGCCGCATGGCACGGCTTTTCCGATATGGCGCCGGGATTCGCGATGACCGATCCCAACAAACTGACGCTGCTCACGCCGGGTTTCGACAGGGCAACCGGTGCCTATGCCGAGCACGGAATTCCCGCACCGATCGTTGCGCAATACCTGCGCGAGAACCGGATCGTCGCTGAGAAGAACGACCTCAACTCCCTGCTGTTTCTGCTCACGCCCGGCGTCGAGGCAAGCAAGGCGGGCACGCTGATCAGCGGCCTCGTCGCATTCAAGCGGCTTCACGACGACAACGCGCCGCTGGAAGAGGTCATCCCGGAGTTCTATCGCCGCCGCCCCGGCCGCTACGCCGGCGTGCGGTTGCGCGACCTTTGCGGCGACATGCACCGCTTCTTCCGCGACGCCAATGTCAGCGCCCTGCAGGCCAGGCAGTTTTCCGAAGAGCACCTGCCTGACATCGCCCTTTCGCCCCATGACGCGGCGCGCTGCCTCGTGCGCAATGACGTGGACTTTCTGCCGATCGACGCCATTGCCGGGCGGATCGCAACGACGCCTTTCGTCGTCTATCCGCCCGGGATCGCCACCATCGTGCCGGGCGAAAGGCTAACCGCGCGCGCGCAGCCGATGATTGACTATCTCAAGATGTTCGAAACCTGCTTCAACACGTTCCCCGGCTTCGACGTGGAGATCCAGGGCCTTTACCGCCAAACCGACGCGTCCGGCCGCATTCGACTTCATACCTACGTCGTCGCTGAATAAAACTCAGGAGTATCGAGACCCTTCATGCCGCAGGATGAAACGATTATTATTCGCCCGTCCCGGGAGAGCGACGTCGACGCCATGCTGGCCATCTATCGCCGGCATATCCGCCGCGGCATAGAAGAAGGCGTGGACGAGGGGGATACGCCGCAGCCCGACGACCTGCGCGAGCGACGGAAGAACCTGAAAAGTCGCCGCTTGCCCCATCTCGTCGCGATCAAGGAGGGCGCCGTTGTCGGCTATGCCTATGTCGTCCTGTTTCGCAAGCGCCCTGCCTACCGCTATACCGTCAAGCACTCGATCTATGTTCAACACGAACATCTCGGCCAAGGCGTCGGGCGCCTGCTCATGCGGGGCCTGATCGATGCCTGCGCCGCAGCCGGCTTTCGCCAGATGATCGGCTATATCGACGCCGACAATGTCGCCTCGCTCACTTTGCACGAACGCTTCAACTTCGTTCGCGTCGGCCTGCTGCCAGGTGTCGCCTACCGCTACGGACGCTGGGCCGATAGCGTCATGGTCCAACGCTCACTCGGGACCGGATCCACGACCCCGCCACCTCCCCCGCCTCTCTCCACCCGTTGAGGATCGAAGACCGGCGGACCGTCCCTTCACCGCCGTTCAAGCAAGCGACCGAGCGAGCAATACTCCACCAAATTGTCGAGGGCCGCATTGGTCCCGATCTCCGTGCCTGAGATCATTCGGTCACCGAAGAGGGACGTCACCTGGACGGTCATCTTGACCTTCGTTGCATCGCCGTCGGCCGCCAGTTCCGTTGTAATCAGGCTCGACATCAGTTTTCTCCCGCCGGCTTCAACGATCTCGGCGCTGACCACGAGTTCGTCCGGGACAATCGAGATGTAGGTCGTGCGCCCGGTGTATTGCGGGTTCTCCAGTGAACCGCAGCGGAAATGGTCTTCGCCACCCGCGCGAAAGTCGGCCGCGGTGTAGACAAACGTTGCGTCGTCAGACGGCGCGCTCCAGCCGGCGCGGATGACCGGATCGGCAAATGCCTTGAAAACCGACGCCACCGGAGCTTCACAACGCCGTTCGAACTCGAATGTCTTATGCCCGATTTCATAGTCCATAATTCGCTCCATCGCCCGTCCCCCCAGAGTTTCTCGTGCGCATACTGCTTGCAATACGCAATCGGTATTTATCAGGACCGATTGTGTTTCGCAATCAGATCGGCAAATTCGCAGTGATGTATCTGCTTCCTGCCAGGGTTCACCCAATCCGCCGAAGAACCAGACGTTCCGGACCGCAACGCTAGGCCCTTAGAAACGAAGCATCGGCGGCACCGCTTGCGTCAGCAGCGAAGCGCCCGATGATCTCCCGCAAGCGGTCAGGCCTGTGCGCAGCCGTCACCGAGGTGCGAAGCCCGTTTACGCGCCGGGACCAAGGCGAGGACACGGGCAGCGCATAGACCCCGAGACGAAGGGCGCGCTGGAACAAGGCAGCCACGTCGTCAGGGCCGGCACACAGGAGCGGCACGATCGCGGTCGCCGACCGGGCCGTGTCGAAGCCCAGTGCGTTCAGGCCCTCGCGCCACAAGGCGGCGTTGCGATCAAGCCGTGCCTTCAGCGCACGCCCTTCCAGCCGCAGCAGTCGCGCTCCTTGCAAGGCGATAAAGGCATTGAGCGGAGAGAGGCTGGTTGAAAAGCTGGCGGCCCGGTGAAACCGCAAGCGCGCCATGTCGGCAAGCCGGCAGGTGACATATCCACCCGTCGACCCGATCGCCTTGGCCAGCGTGCCGGTTCGAATGTCGATCGATCCCGGGAGGCCGAAATGACTTTCCACTCCGGCCCCGTCGATACCGAGCAAGCCCAGCGAGCAGCCTTCATCGACGATGAGAAGGCAGTCGAAGCGGCGGGCAATCGCATGGATTGCCGGCAGATCCAGCACGTCGCCCTCGATGCTGAAGACCCCCTCGGTCACGATCGCTCTCCTCTCCGTCCCGGATCGAGGCGTCGCGGAAAGAAGGCTTTCGAGATTGCTCGCATCATTGTGCCTGTAGGTCGTGATCCTCGCACCGCTCAAGCGGCAACCATCGACGATGGACTGATGGCAATCCTCGTCGACGAAGAGGTGGGCGTCGCCCTCAACCACGGCGGAAATTGCCGAGATATTGGCCAGGTAGCCGGACCCATAGAGCAGCGCAGCCTCGCTGCCGTGGATCACCTTCACGGCCATTACCAGCTGTTCGTGCCAGGTCGTGAACCCATTCAGCTCCGCCGAGCCATGTGCACCGTGCGGACCGCTCTGGTCGAGAAAACGAGCGATCTGCGCACGGATTTCAGGCCGCCCGGCAATTCCGAGATAGCTGTTGGAACAGCAGTGATCGAAGGCGCCCTGGGCAAAGCGAATATCTGTCTCGGTGACATCCAGTACCGATCCGAGGAGGTCGCGCGGGCGGGTCTGGGGGCTTGCCACCCGACGTGGCGACAAGGGCGCAACTGGGGAGGAGCGGCCCAAGCGGGACATCCCCCGATCCGCCAGAGCCGAGGCAAGGTCGGCAATCGACATGCCGTTGTGAAACCCGTCGAAACCATGCGGGCCGCCGCCCGTTTCGCCAGACAATTGCGTAGTCAGCTCGACGAAACGCAACGAGTCGATGCCCAGATCCGCCAGGGCGAGATCCTTTGCGGGATCGTCTTGTCCGGTGTGCCGATGGACGAACGCGACGATCCGGTCGAGCAAGGCGGTGGCTGGGGCCGACACATTCGTCTCATCCAACCCGATCTCTGAGCGTACATGTGCGGTGAGCGCCTGTGCGTCGATCTTGCGGTTGAGCGTCAGGGGAAGTTCACCCATCGCGCACAGGCGATGTGGAACCATGTAATGTGGCAATCGCTGCGCGAGCCACTGGCGAAGACCGTCAATGCCATCATGCTCCGCTGCATCCCACGGGACGAAACATGTGACCAAGGTCGGCAAGCCGTCGATCGGCAAAACAAGTGTCGCGGCATTTTCTATGGCCGGGTGCTGACGACACATGTCATCGATCGCTGCGAGTTCGATGCGATAGCCGCTGATCTTGATCTGGTCGTCCATCCGACCCGTAAAGACAACGCCATAACTCGCCGAGACGTAGCCGAGATCGCCGGTCAGATAGGTGGGCACGTCGTCCGGTTCGGGCACAATGTCATGCCTGAACTTGCGGGCCGTCAGTTCGGGGTCGCCGGCATAACCAAGAGCCAGGTGGCGGCTGCGCAAGGCGATTTCTCCGACTTGGAACGGTAGTGTCAGTCGCCAATGAGCGACGTCCCGAACGATAAGATCGACATCTTTCATGCCGCGTCCAAGCGGGACAATTTCCGGGAGTTCCGCAAGCGCATCGGGATCGGACGGCACCTCGTAGAACCCGACGGCGCGCTGCGTTTCGGTTGCGCCGTAGAGATTGACGATCCGCGCTTGCGGCACCGCCGCGCGCAGCGTGACGGCCTGCGATCGCGTCAGCGCACCGCCAACACAGAAGAGCGCGCGCAGGTGCGGCAGGTGGGCCGATGATCCGAGCCAAGGCACCAGGGCCGCATTGAGGCAAACGAATTCGACCCTGTTGGACGCCAGCCACCGGGGAAGGCGCTGTGGTTCGCTCAGGTCACGCTCGTCCGGTATGACAATGCGCCCGCCGAGATAGAGCGGCGTCATGATGTCACGCTGCAGCGGGTCATGGCCGATGCTCGAGCACATTCCAAACGCGGCATCCGCCATCGGGCCGAAACGATCATCCATCCAATCGAAAAATCGGGTCAGCGAGCTGTAGCGCCCCAGAACCGCTTTCGGTTCACGCGTCGTGCCGGATGTCAGCGTAATGATCGCGCAGTCGTCGCCCTCGAAGCGGTCCGTGCAAATCGGGGGTGCCGCGGCGTCCAGCGTCAGGTCGATGGCGGTCACAGCAGGAACGCCCGGCGGCGCGAGATCCCGACCGCTGAGATCGATGACCAAGGCGGGGCGGACAATGCGCCGGCAGGTCGCGACATAGGCAGGCGGCTGACGCGGATCAGCCAGGCAGATGGCAAGGCCAGCCTTGAACGCAGCAAGCACTGTCACCACGAGAACCGGCCCGCGCGGCGCAATCACCATCAAGCGATCGCCCTTCGCAAAAGCGAGACGCCGCCAGTTGTGGACAAGACTGTCGCTCGCACGGGCGAGTTCGCCATAACTCATCCTCGTGTCCGCCGTGATGATCGCCGAGCGATCGGGGGCCTGTGCCGCGAGCGCGGAGAAGCGGTGGATGAACAGATCCGGAGCCGTTTCGACGGCTTTCGGCGTGACCGCCTGAGTGGGAAGCACAGCCCGGATCGTAGCTGCGATATCGGCCGTATCATCCACGCCGCGGCGTGTAAGCGGGACCAACCCATTGACCGCGCGCTCCAACATCGCCGGGAAGCCCGGATCGATGACACCGCGCCGCTGAATGTAGGTGACGGTCAAGTTGTCCCGGTTCTCGGTGGCCTCAAGGACCAGTGCCGTGCGCGGATGCCAGCGTTCGACGGTCGCAAGGTCAACGGCTGTGCGGGCGAAGACGATCACATGTTCGCCCTGACCCAGCGTATTTCGTTCGGCACCATCGCTTGCGCGGACCAGTCGATGGCACGCGACGAGACTAATCGGGCCATCGGTGAGCTGCGCCAGTTCGATTGACGAGAACGCCGGAGGACCGCCGCCGACCCAGCGGCATAGCCAGGTTTTGGCGGTGAAGGCGCCATCGAAAAGCTGGTGGAGCGCGATCAGCGCCGCGAGCCACGCCTCCGGATCGGCCGGCGGCAGAGTCCAGACGAAATGCTGATACATGCCATCGTGAGCGACGCTTGACGTCATGGGTTCCGCCTCCTCCTAGGTTTCCCTCCGTCCCATTTATCGGCACCATTGGCCAACGGGCGCCGCCTACCCAGCGCCTCGCGATAACGACCTGCGTTATCCCTCGACAGCGCGCTGAAATGTCGGCAGGAAATGGGATTGGACCGGCCGGGGTCGCAGGCCATGCCGCGTCTTGAAACGCGGGTTGCGGCGGCCAGCTTCGACGACCACCTTGCCGGTGGCCATCGCCTCTTTGATGGCGGCCAGGAAAGCAAGGTAGAACGGGCTGATCTGAGGCACGGCGGTATAGTCGTTTCCGGCCACCCACCAATGCAGTGTCGTCTCATCGACCAGAAGAACTGTCGAACCGATCAACCTGCCTTCCAGCCTCTGCTCGAACACCCGGACGTGTCCACCAAGAGCTCGCAGAAAGTCCTCGAAGATACCCGGACGGTAGTAGTCGGCATTGCCATACTTGGCGGCACCGGCGCGGGCGAGCGCAACGAAGCCGTCGAGGTCGGCATGCTCCACAGGGGCGACTTGGGCGACGATGCCCGCGCGCTCCGCAATGCGCATGTAGCGCCGCAAGTTCTGGCGCACGGGCTGGTTTAACAGGGCAAGGTATCGATCGATGTCGGGAATGGGCGTGAGATCGACAAGGAACCGTTCTTCGACCTGGACCCCTACCATGCCTGCAGCCGTGAGAGCACGGCTCAGTTCGCCGGTGCCATCGACATTGGTGAACCCCCAGAGCGCTACGCCCAGATCCGCGGCCAGCGCTTCCATGGCCCATAGCACAGCACCGACGACATCGGGGTCGAGACCACGCGCCGGGATCCACGTGTCGTAGCAATGCCAGACATGGTTGACGAGGATGAGCTCGCCGCCATAGTCGGCAAAGTAATTGTTGAGGATTTTCATCGGATCGACGCCTTTCAGCAGGTAGACCGGGGTCGCAAAAACCAGTCCGCCCTGCGCGTCCTCACCGACGATGTAGAAATGCGCCTGCACGCTATGCAGCGGAAATCTCTCGAAGGCCCGCAAGAACGCCGAACGGTAGAAGAGCGGCGCGCCGCAACTGGCGACCAACTCGTCCCAGCGCCCTGGGCCTGCCTCGTCGATCTTGCCGTAGGTACGAACGCGCATCGACATACCCCCATTACGGATGCAGGTGAGAAAACGGGCTATGAAAAACCCCGCGCGGATCATGCTGTCGTCGTAAGGTCCGGAGACGATCGAGCGCGATCGCCGAAAAGCACCGACCGACCTCACCAAGCCGCCCCTCCAGATCGAACTCGTTGACGTAGGTGCCGGTCGCTATGCCAGCCATGTCGTCATAAAAGCGGCGCAGCCAGGTGGCGTTGATCGCGTCGTCCCCAGCCAGATCCCATTGCGCATAGGTCGAAACGAAGTACCGACCCGAAACGGAGTAGGCAGCGTCCGGTTGCGCCTGCTGTCCACGCCAGACGATCAGGGACAAGGTGGCGGGCGACGGTGCGGCCGGGAGATGCCGCATGATGATCTCTGCCGCGTCTCCGATGGCATCACAAAGCACGTTGTCCGTGCGATAGCGTTTCGACACGAGAATGTCTTTTCCTTGTTCCAGGACCTGCGCGAACGTTATGGCCTGATCGTCGGTGGGCGCTAAAGCGTTCGCGAGAATGGGCAACGCTGCCAGTTGCGCCTGCATCGACCGGGCCGCTGCGGCATCATCGGCAAAGGCGATGGCCGTGAGGGCCGCGATGCGACCATGGTCCTCGGCGGTACATGTCTCGGCCAGCCCCGGCGGTGCCGCGACGGCCGCCAGCATCACCTGAAGCCGCCGATCGAGAGCGGGGGCGATCTCCTCCAGAGCTTTTGCCAGGCGCGGCAGGTCGGAAAAGCGAAACACATAGGTTTTGCTCGTGATCGCACCGGGGTAATCGTAACAACGCAGGTGGAAGCGCGTCACAATGAACGGAAGTCCGGGTCCGCCTCCCCGCAACGCCCAGAAGAGGTCGGCATTTTCATCGGCGCTGACCCGTCGCGAAACGCCGTCAGCCGTGACGACGTCTGCCGCCAGAATGTTAAAGGTGCTCATGCCGCCCCAGGCGGCACTGTTGACCCCAAGCCCGCCCCCCAGAAGGAACCCGCCGATCCCGACGGAGGCGTCGTGGCCAACGGGAAACGCCAACCCCTCCCGTTCCAGCGCCGCACAAATCTGCCCGCTCGTCGCGGCCGGTCCGACGCTTACCCGACGCGACACCCGATCGACCGCCACATCGTTCAAGCGGGAGAGGTCGAGCAGCACGCCCCCATCGCACAGGAAGATCGCGCTGTAGCTGTGGCCCGTGCCGCGCGCGCTGACGGAGAGATTGTGGCGTTGCGCGAAATCGACCGTGGTCGCCACGTCGGCGTCCGAACGCGCCTCGACGATCAGGAGTGGGGAGCGTTCCGGCGGACGTCCGTTCCAGACGAGCGATCGCCGAACGAGATCATAATCGGGCGACTGGCGGCCGAGCACCCGGCCCTCGATCGCCTGGGTGAAGCGCATCATTTGCGCGGCGGTTGGAGCACTTTGCGACCCGTTCATGGCTTTAAAGCCGTGACGATGCTGTGGTAGCCGAAAGCCGGGATGACCTGCAGATCGCGAAAACCGGCCTCCTCCAGAAAGCCGCATATCTCAGGACCGGAGTACTGCGCGCCCTCGCCCCAACCCAACATGATCATGCTCGTCGCAGCGGCGGGAAAGGGGCCGGTCTTGCCGGCGTCGTCATAGAGGATCTCATGGACGACGATCCGCCCGCCGGGCTCCAGAGCGCCAAAGCTCTTGTGGCTGAGGAAGCGGCATTTTTCCGGCGCCCAGCCATGGTAGACGTGGGAATAGAAATGCAGGTCGGCCCGCGGAAACGGATCCGTCCACATGTCGCCGGCCCGGGCGTCGACGCGATCGGCAAGACCGTAGCGAGCGATGAACTCTTCCGTCACCGGGCAGACGGTCGCAAGATCGAACACGGTCGCAAGCAGCTGCGGAGCGGTGCTGACCGCCGCCAGCGCATGGGCGCCCGAGCCTCCGCCGATATCGAGCATTCTACGATGGGCGGTAAGATCCAGCTTGTGCACCCATCCGTGCGCCGCCGATACGCTGACCGAATGCATCGCCCGCGTGAACGTCCGGGTCCGTTCGGCATCCTCGCGATGGGTCGCGTAGATGTCCTCGACGCCATAGGCCCGCGGGGCGCCGCTGACGATCGCAGCTTTCAGGGCGTCGAACGAAAAGACCTCACGATTGTCGATCAACAAATCCCAGTAATGCCCGAAGTAATTCGGGCTGTTTTCCAGAAGATAGGACTTTGACAACGGCGTCAGGCGATAGCGGTCATCGACGAACTCAAGGAAATTGAGCGAGGTCGCGGCGCTGACCAGAATCTGGGCGCTGCGCCGCTGGAGCTTCAGGCCGTCGCAGAGCTGCTCGAAGGTCGGGTTCCTGTCGGCAACGAACCGAAAGAGACCGAGCCGGTGCGAAATGAACAGCGCCGGCAGTCCGAAGATGCCGAAAATGACGTCCCATAGCGGACGATCGTCCACACCTGGATCACCCGCGTCAGTCAATTGCTGAATCGGCATAGCAATCCTCCCAGGAAAACTCGCAATCGTTCGAGCCCTGTTCTTGGCGAGCCACTCTGGACTCGCATATTCATTTCTGGAGGACGCCTTCTTTACACTCAAACGAGGCGGAATACAACTTCAGATTCGTTGTGCGTCGCAACACAATTATATGGTGTTATTCGCTTTCCGGTATTGCTGGCGCCTTGTCGTCGATGAACAAGTCCCTTCGAAATCTCGCACTTCTGCTTCTTTGTGCGCTGCGGAAGCATTTGAAGGCCGAACGACGACTAGGCCGCAAAGGCGCGCACGCCCGCGTGGATTGTCTCCGGGTCGCGGTTTTCGACGCCATACAGGATGTCGAGAAGCGGAAACGTCATTCGATAGAAGCTCATACGCTCCCTCGCCGCCGTGTCGGCCGGAAGGTACTCAAGCACCAGATCGACGAACCCGTCACCAAGTCCTGCCGCGAGACTGGCAAAATCATAGGCTGGGTCACCGGGGCCGCAGCCGGAAAAATCGATGACGCCGGAGAGGCGGACGCGATCGACGAGGATGTTTCCAGTCCCAAAGTCCCCGTGGATCAGGCACTGCGGAAGCGCGTCGCAGGTCGCCAGAAAATCGGAAAAACGCGTCCGCAGACCGGTGACGACATCAGGCGAAAGCAGCGGAAAGGCCACATCTTCGCATTGCGCCAGAAGCCGATGCCACTCAGACGAAGGCGCCTCGGCGGGCCCGGCCTCCAGGCGGTCGATGGGGACCGAATGCAGGGCCTGTAGAAATGCGGCAAGGTCCACGGCCAAGGCCTTCCGTGCGCCGATTGTCAGGCCGGCCAGGTCCGAAAGCGGTTCGCCCGGGATCTTGGCGTGCAGCGAGATGAGTTGGCCGCCGATGCGGCGCACCTCAAGATCAGGCACCGACACGGGAAGAAGAGGCCGAACCGCACGAAGCGTTGAGGCTTCTCGCACGAGGTCGCGCTCGGCGCCGGCATGGCGCGGCAATCGAAGGATCCGACCGCCAAGCTGATAGGCGACAGAGTTCTGCCCTGAGCCGATCAGGACGGCCGGAGGCTCCGACGGCATGCCAAGTTCGGCAACGATCCTTGCCAGGAACATCGCACCGCCACGAGTGGCGTCGACTTCCCCCTGAATGGAGTCGGGCGCGATTGGCTTTTCGGATTGATGCTTCACCGTGTTCGTCCTTTGCAGTTCAATCGTCAGCCCTTGTCCGCGCGTCTGAAGTCTATAGCCCCGCTCCTTCGCGGTGACGGCCCGGATCAGACCGACACCCCGCAACGGCGTCGATGGCCGACGGTCTGGCCGAAACGCTGCACCCCCAGAGGGGATGTCTGCGCCCTTGCTCTGGCATCTCAGCAATCTCAGCTCACATAGCATCGATACCCATTCTTCGCCCGCATTCGACGAGATCAGCCGGTATCGGCAAAGGATGTGCATGAAGCAGATCCCAAAGGAGCTCCCATGCGACACCGTACGCACCATGATCGAGGTGGTCCCTTATCGCGGTGTAGTCTTCTTCCGAAAGGCTCTCCTTGACCTCATCGAGCGAGGAACGAAGCAGCATCGACAGCGTCTGATAATAGTCGTCAAATTGCTCCCCGCTCATCCAGCCAACCTTTGAACCGTTCGATCGGCAAGTCGATGGTCGCACTGCTCAACCGTGAAGACGGCCACTGCTGCGGCCCGCTTCGATTGGCGCCATGCGTGACGACAGGCGAAACGCGCAACGGATGAAACGCCGTTCGTCCTCTCGCCTCCGACCATATCTAATTGGTTGTGTCATTTTCAATTCGCCACAACCAATGCAAGCAATCTTGCGGGCGCGTGGCAGCGATATCCAATACAGAAGGCGGGAACGAAAAAGCTGTAATGCCGGCTCAAGACCCTTCGGCAACTGTCCTTGACTTGAAGCTGATCGTCACGATCGCGACAAGCGCGGCCACCGCGTTGGCGCCTGCACTGATTGCGATAGCCGGGAAGTAGCTGTTGCTGGCGTCGTAGATAAAGCCGGCAAGGCTCGGGCCGATCAGCGTGCCGATTGCAACGCTCGTGTAAAGAAGACCGATGATACCGCCGACATTGCGACGGCCGAAATGATCGGCAACCACGGCCGGCAGCACGGCGACCCAGCCGCCATAGAACAATCCGAACAGCAGGGCGAAGGCAGCGAGGGCCAAAGGCCCGGTCGCAAAGGCCCAAACTGCAAGCGACACGGCGATGCCCGCGTACATGACCGCCACGAAGGTGTCCCGGCCCAAGCGGTCCGCAAGCCCCCCAAGGCAGAAGCGCCCCGCTGTGCTGCCAACGCCGATCGCACTCAGGAGGAGGACGGCGACGGTTGGAGCGATCTGGTGATCGACTGCAAACGGGACGAGATGGACGAAGGGAACGAACACGCCGATTGCACTCAACAGGCATGCCACATACAGGCCGACAAATTGCGGCATCCGGATTGCATCCTTGACCGAAACGCCCTCCGTTGCCACCGACTTCGCGACGCCGGGCTCGGCCAAGGCTCCGTCCGGACGCAGCCCCCGTCGCCCCGGATCGCTTTCGAGCAGCAGCGACGCGCCGATGCCGACGACAGCGGCCGCGCCACCGAGCACCAGATAGGCCTCTCTCCAGCCCAGGGTCGCGATCAACCACGTCGCCAGCGGCGGCATGACAAGCGTGCCGAGCCCGATACCGCTGACCGCGAGCCCCGAAGCCAGGCCACGTCGCGCGACGAACCAGCGCTGCACGGCCCCAAGGGCAGGCACATAGGCGCATCCGACGCCCAGGCCGATGCCGAGCCCGTAGGCTGCATAGACCTCGGCAATGGTGCGCGCCTGGCCCGCCAAGACAAGGCCGAGACCGACAAGCGCCATGCCGACAACGCAGAGCGATCTGGCCCCGAACCGGTCCGCAAGCGGGCCGGAAACCACGCCCAGGCAGAAGTACAAAAAGCCTGCCAAAGAAAAAACGAGCGAAACGGAGCCACGCGATGCCCCCAAATCCTGCTGCAACACCTCGATGAAGGCGCTGAAAGTATAGGCGCTACCGAAGCCTACGAATGTCAGCGTAAACGTCGCGGCGACGACGACCCATCCGTAGAAGATGCCTTGGCGCTGGTGGTGATTGTTCATCATCGTCCTCCCCCTCAGCCTTTTCCTGGGTGCCGCTTGTGCCAAGCCGTGTGCCCCTGGAATGCCGCTCCGGCGCGCACAAGGGTCAATTCCTGGAACTGACCGGCCAAGAGTTGAAGGCCGATCGGCATGCCGTCCTTTGCGATGCCTGCAGGGAACGTCAGTGCCGGATGGCCGCTCATATCGAGAGGGCAGGTGTAGCGTTGCAGCCTGGCGATCAGATCCGGCTGCTCACCAAGTGTCGCGATGGTAGCGAGCGTCAGGGGAGCGAACGGCTGAACGGGGGTCAGGATCAGATCGACGGACGCAAACTGGGCTTCGACGTCGCGACGGAAAATCGCCCGTCGCAGAAGGATCTGCTGATACTCAGCCTCCGAAACGGCCTTGCCCATTTCGATGACGCCGGCAAGGATGGGCCCGTACAAGTCCGTGTTCGCGGCGAAGTCTCGCTCGTGAACGGCTGCCGCCTCCACGGCGCAGTTCGGCACCCAGTCGGCAACGGCCTGGCCCACATCCGGGAACCTGATCTCGACCATGTGCGCGCCAAGAGCAGTAAAAACGTCCGCGGCAGCGGCGAGTGCGGCCTGTGTCTGGGGTTCCACGTCCTCGCTGTTCCACAGGGGATCGAAGCCTATCCGAAGGCCGCCGATCCCGCCTTGTAAAGCCGAAGCAAAATCCGGCACCGCTTGCGCGGCCGCCGTCGGGTCCTTCGGATCACTTCCCGCTATGGCCGCAAGAAGGATGCCCGCATCCATGGCGCTTCGCGCAATCGTGCCGATGTGGTCGAGGGAGGGAGCGAGATCGAAGACGCCGTGCCGGCTGACCCGCCCCCATGTCGGTTTGAGGCCCGTGACACCATTTGCGGCAGCCGGCCAGCGGATCGAGCCACCCGTGTCCGACGCGATCGCACCGAAACAAAGGCCCGCCGCCGTCGCGACAGCTGAACCACTCGAGGAAATCCCGGCCCAATAGTCCGCGTGCCACGGATTGACAGACGGAGTGATTGCCGGATGGTAGTCCGAATAGGCGCCCTCGGTCATCTGCGTCTTGCCGACAATGATTGCGCCTGCTTGCCTCAGGCGTCTGACGACAGTGGCGTCTTCGCCCGGAACAAAATTGCCATGGACGAGCGTCCCGGCCCTGGTTGGCACGCCTTCGATCCAGCACAGGTCTTTGACGGCGATGGGAACGCCGTGCAGCGGGCCGCGACGGCCTCCGGCGGCCATTTCCTCATCCGCCGCCCTCGCCTGTTCCAGCGCGCTTGTTTCCATCACCTGCGCATAGGCGTGGAGATCCGGTTCCAGTCGCGCGATGCGCCGAAGTTGGGCCTCGGTGACCGCAAGCGAGGAAACGCTCCCACTTTTGATTTTGTCTGCGATCTCCGTGAGGGTCAGCAAACTAAATTCGTCCGAAACTATCGTCATGCAATTTTTCCCGACTGCGGCAAGGGCATATACATTAGAAAATCTGTCTTTTCTCAATCGCGCCTCCTGCTCCTCGTGAACCGTGAGACAAGCGGCATATAATGTGATAATGCACGTCGTACTCGGCCGACAAACCAGATTTAATCAGCCCTATAACTTAGAAAAACTAAATCATGAGCCGCCACCTTCCTCCGCTCAACGCCCTGAAGGCTTTCGAAGCTGCCGCCCGCCATCTCTCGGTCAAGATGGCGGCCGACGAGCTTTGCGTCACGCCGGGCGCCGTCAGCCAGATGCTGAAGTCGCTGGAGGCACATCTTGGGGTGAAGCTGTTCGAACGGGTGACACGCGGCATCTATTTGACCGATGCGGGCCGGGACTATCTGCCGGCGGTCCGCAACGCCTTTCGCCAGATTGCCGAAGCCTCGCGACGCGTCATGGCCTCCAACGACAACGGAATGCTAACGGTCAGCGTCACGCCGTTTTTCGCATCGTCCTGGCTCGTGCCGCGCATGAGATCCTTTCAGGAAAGCAACCCCGAAATCGATCTCCAGATCGTCGCAAGCAATGCTCTTGCCGATTTCTCCCGCGGCAGCGTCGATGTCGCGGTGCGTCATGGTGTCGGCCGCTATCCCGGCCTGCGCAGCGACCACGTCTTAGCCGTCGAGATGGTCGCCGTGGCAGCCCCTGATCTCGTCGATCGCCTCGGCGCTCCCCAATGCGCGGCCGATCTCATCCGTTGGCCGCATGTCCATGATGCCGACCGAAGGGGATGGAGCCTGTGGTTCCAGGCAAATGGCGTGGAAGAGTTCCGCTCTCCCCGTGGCGCGTCCTTTGACGATAGCAGCCTTATTCTGAAGGCGATCCTGTCGGGCCATGGCGCAGGCCTGCTGCCCGCTGCAATGATTGCAGCGGAACTCGCCAGCGGCGAATTGGTGCAGCTCCTGGACGAAACTTTGATAGACGAGTTTGCCTATTACCTGGTGTGTCCCGAGCACGCCCAGGACAATCCAAAGATCGCGATCTTCCGGGATTGGATACTCAACGTGGAGAAGACACAGCTGACCGATGCCTCCGGCGAAGTTCGGAACGCGCGACGCATTGGCTGACACCCTGCGGATGCCGACCGCAGCGGGTCAGCATCCCGATCGATGGCGTCCGCGTCCTTAGGACAGAGGTTCAGTTCGCGGGGCGTCCGTGGACCGCCAGCCGCGCCAGCAGGATCGCAACGATTACAGCCGCCGCGACGTTGTAGCCCATGCCGGAGACGAAGGCCAATGCGTAGCGCGCAGCCTGCTCCTGCGAACCCGTCCCAAGCGTCGCACCGAAGAGGATGCCGACCGCGGCCACGCCGAGCGCTGCACCGACCTGCTGAAGCGTCGAAATGATCCCGGAGGCGATACCCGCCTGCCGCTCGTCCACGAAGCCAAGCACGAGGTTGAGCAGCGGCGTCATGATCATCGCCTGCGCCCCACCGATGACGACCAGCGCGGGAACGAGGTGAGCAACCACGAGACCCGCCCCGGCAATCCACACCTGCCCGACCAGCACGCCGAACGAGACTGCGTAGATCAGCGCCCCCATGGCGATGGCAGGCGTTCCGAAACGGACGAGGAGGCGCGGAGCGCATAGGGAAACGATCACAAAAGCGATGGAACATGGCACGAAGACACGACCGGCCTGAAACGGGCTGAGGCCGAAGCCCATCTGCACCAGGAGCGCAAAGCAGAGGAAGAAGGAAGAGGCAGTCGAATAAATCAGGAGGACCAGCAATCCACCCTGCGCAAACCGCGGCTGCTGCAGCAGTTTCATGTCGACGAGGGGCTGGCGTCCGGCTTTGCGGCGATGTTCCTGCTGGCGATAGAAGGCGGCAAGCAGAAAGGCGGCGGCGACAAGCGACAGGAAGCTCCAGGCCTGCCAGCCGCGGGTCGGCGCCTCGACCAGCGGCACCAGCAGGAGCGTCAGCCCGAGACTGACCAGTGCCACGCCGAGCCAGTCCAGCGTAGAGCGTTCGGGCGCCCGCGTTTCGGGAATGAACCGCGCCATCACGATTGCAAAAAGACCGATGGGTACGTTGATCAGGAAGATCGTGCGCCAGCCGAGATCGTAGAGATCGGCTTCGACCAGAAAGCCCCCGAGGATCTGGCCGGCGATGGCGGCAAGACCGAGTGTCATGCCGAGCAGACCGAAGGCGCGGCGACCGTCGTCGCCAGAGAAGTTCAGACGGATCGAGGCATAGACCTGCGGGAACAGCAGCGCAGCCGCCAGCCCCTGCAACACCCGCGCGCCGATCAGGATTTCAATTGACGGAGCCATGCCGCAAAGAAGCGAGGCCGCCGTAAAACCGGCCATGCCGAGGACAAACAACCGGCGTCTCCCGTAGAGGTCGCCGAGCCGCCCGCCGGTGACAAGCAGGACACCAAAGGCAAGCTCGTAACCCGCAACGATGAAGCCGATCTGCGAGAGGCTGGCGCCCAGTTCCGCCTGCATCGAGGGGATCGCGACGTTGACAACGAAGAGGTCGAAGATCGTCACGAACCCGGCCAGCAACAGGATGCAGAGGCCAAGCCAGGGCGGACTGTGGGTCGTTCCGGCGGATGCCGGGGAAAGTCTGTCGGTGGCGCAGGTGTGCGAGCTCATGGGCGTCCTCTTCTTGTTGACGCGCCAGCGATTTCACAGCCATTATTCTTTTACAATTTAACCACTTATGCTGTTACTTTTTGCAATTGGCTGAACGATGCGCGCCCTTGAAAGAACCCGTCCCGAGCTTGCCGAATTCCTCCGTAGCCGTCGTGAGCGGCTCTTGCCCGAAGATGTCGGCCTGCCAAGCGCGAAGCGCCGGCGCACACCGGGGTTGCGGCGGGAAGAGGTCGCGGCTCTCGCAGGCGTCGGGTTGACCTGGTACACATGGCTCGAACAGGGCCGGGAGATCGGGGTGTCCGCCGGCTTCCTCGACAATCTCGCCCGCGTGCTCAAGCTGGATGCCGCCGAACGCCGGCATCTCTTCGTTCTTGCCCACGAGCGTCCGCCGGCGGAGCCCGGCAAGACGTTCTGCATCGCGCCGTCGCTGGTCACACGGCTGGTGGAAGACCTCGCGCCCCACGCCGCCTACATCATCAACCTGCGCTGGGACGTGCTGGCCTTCAACGCGCCGGCCGACCGGCTGTTTGGGTTTGAAAGCCACGAGCCTCACCGCCGCAACCTGCTTTGGGCCTTGTTTACCGATGGCGCGTTGCGGAAGGCCTTCGTGAAGTGGGAGGAACAGGCGCCGGCCATGCTCGCCAGTTTCCGCCGCGACTTTGCCGGCGCGCGAGACGATGCGGATGCCCGCACCCTGGTCGAAGAGCTGGAACGGGTCTCGCCCGAATTCAAGGACTGGTGGCGGCGCCAGGACGTGCACGCCCCCTGCACCGGCACCCGGACGATCATGGTGGACGAAACAGCCGTCGAGTTCGAGCACACCTCGCTCACAATCGACGGCGGGCAGCATCTGCGGCTTGTCGTTTATGCGCGCAGGCAGACGCCGGGCGCTGCGCAGGCCTGATGATTGGCGCCTATTCGGCGTAGAGCGTCAGGGTATAGTTTGCAGTCTCTCCACGACGAGCGGCGTTGCGCATCAGATAAACGTCGATCACATAGTTGCCGCTCGATGGAATCGTGACGCTCGTGCTATTGCCATTGATCGAACTGTTGTACATCGCAGCGTCCGCGCCGGGCGCCGTTACGTTGAAGTACAGACTGGAATTGCTTGGATCGAGTTGTATGCTGAGCTTCTGACCCGCTGTGAGCCCGAGCGCGTATTGGACGCTCTGGTAGCCCTTCACAGTGCCGTCGATGGTTGATCCAGAGGAGCCGGCAGCGAAATGGACGGTCTCACGACGAACTTCGTCGGCAAGGGTGGGCGTCGCCGTTAGGACTGCGAGGGCGAGAATAATGTTGCGTACGATTTTCATGTCTTGGTCTTCCTAAATGATTGCGAAGCTGTTTGGTTTGAAACCGTCAGTCGACGAACTCTCCGGCAGGCGTTATCCCGGGCAGACCTGCAGAGAAACATTTGCTCAGAATCTAGGGCGATGATGATGAATGCAACCCCTGCTGGCGGGCACGACCAATAAGAACGGCGGGCATGCAGGCCCGGCCGCGACTGTGTAATGTCAGGGGCGAGCCATCATCTCTTTGAGGCAGCGCAACTAAAATGGGTTTGCCGTCAGCGGCAGAACCCTTCGCGTGCGACTGGACCGGTTAAAAGGGTTGCGCGTCAGATTTCCTTTGAGCACTCGAAAACTGGCCAGCAACCGGAGCCGCCTACCCCGATCAACCGCTCCACAACCATTTGGCGTATTCTGCGATCAAGCGTCTCCCGTGCCTCCCGGTCGTGACGCCTAGGTTTTATAGGATGCAGCCCTGAGAAACCCACAGCGGCGGCAGCGCGGGTTCCCGTCGCTTCGGCACACGGAGCCGAAGTGAAACGGACGAACATACCGCAGCGCTCAGCCAACGACGCAACGGCATCGAATGGCCCACTGAAGAGATCGCCCGTTCGGTGAGGCCGCGCCCGGTGCACGACATTTCCCAGCGAGCGTTGCGCCAAAGGCACCGCCGTCGCCGCCGGCCAATTGCTGCCTTGCAAGGTTTGTGGCTATACTCAAGCGATGGTCACGCTATTCGATCAATTCACGCATGACGCGAGCTGGTGGCTGCCGATTTAAGGCGGCTCCAACTGCTATGTGCAACATGGGCCGCCGCAATGGGCGGCCTTTTCGTTTCTCCGGCTCAATTGCGGCGTCCGCTTCCCAATCGGAGAAATACATGGACGACGCAATTATTCCGGCACTTCTCAGCTTTGTCTTTGCCGCGACAATCACGCCCGGCCCGAACAACATCATGGTCATGGCGTCCGGTGCGAATTACGGCTTCCGCCGCTCGATCCCGCATCTGATCGGAATTTCCGCTGGCGTTCTGCCGATCATATTGCTGGCCGGCGTCGGGCTCATGGCCATTTTCGAGGTCGTTCCCCAACTCGAAACGGTGTTGCGTATTGCCTCGACGGCTTACCTTTTGTGGCTTTCCTGGAAGATCGCAAACGCGTCACCACCCGGCGTCGGCGACGCTGTCGGCAAGCCACTTTCGTTTTTCCAGGCCGCAGCGTTTCAATGGGTCAATCCGAAAGTCTGGGCAACAGGCCTGTCTGCGACCAGCCTGTTCGCACCGGAACGGGTCCTGGTTTCCGTCGTTGTCGTGGCGTCAGCCTTCGCGATTATCGGGTTTGCCGCCAACATCGTTTGGGCCTGGATGGGAACCGTCCTGCAGCATTGGCTGTTGGTCGGCCGGAGGCTTCGTCTATTCAACATCGCCATGGCGGTGCTGTTGATTGCCTCGCTCTATCCCGCCTTGCGGCACGGCGGATAGTTTGGGGAGCGCAAGCCGGGCGCGGTGGCCGAACGCACCCGGCGGGCTGCCTGTCTATCGGTCGTTGTCAGGGTTCGATTTCATCGACACCGATAACAGCAATGCCGCTGCTGCAAGCGCCGCCGCAATGAAGCCGAGATTGCCGGCCCCTGCCCACTCTAGTCCAAGGCCCCCGATCGAGCCGGACAGCGCAATGGCAAGGTAGAGAATGGCCTGATTGAGCGAGACCAGGACGCCGGCGGCCTCTGGTTTCAGCGAGATCAGCCGGTGTTGCTGCGGCGTCGTGATCGCAAAGGCGGCGATCCCGTAGAATGCGATGATTGCGAAAGCCGATGCCAGCGTGTCGGTGGTCAGTGGCAGGATCAGCATGCTGATGATGAGCCAAAGCAGGGCGATTGCCACAACCTTCTGGCCGCCAACCCTGTCGGCGAGCATGCCTGCACCCAGGTTGCCGATCGTGCCGATCACGCCGAGCGTCGTCATCAGGCCGGCCAGATACACGCTGTTTCCTTGCGTGGCGGCCGCAAAGATGATGCCCATATAGGTGTAGGGTAGATAGACGGCGGTGAAGGCGAGAAGCGTTACGCCGAGCACCGCCAGAATTTGCGGGTTACGCAGCAGCCGCAACTGCTGCAGCAAGCCCGTCGTCGCTGCGATTCTGATCGACTTCGGAACGAAGGCGGCGATACCGACGACGCCGAGGGCTGCGAGCCCCGTTGCAAGCCACATGGTGGATCGCCAGCCGAACGCGCCGCCGAAAGCCGTGCCGAGCGGCGCGCCAAGCGCCGTGGCCGCCGTAAAGCCGCTGACGACCAGGGCGATTGCCCTGCCCCGTTGCGCCGGCAGGACCATGGCGGCGGCGGTGACAGTGGCGGTCGGCACGAACAGCCCGACGCCAAGCGCCGCCACGACCTGACCGGTCAGAACCTGCGCATAGCTCGGCGCAAGCGCGGTCCAGACACTACCGAGGAGATAAACAAGGGCTGCGACGAGGAGGACGGTTCGGCGTTCCCAGCCGCCAGTCGCAGCCACGAGAACAGGGCCCGCGATCGCGCACGTCAAAGCGAAAATCGTGATGACCTGCCCTGCAACGGAGGGGGCGATGTCGAGCGAACTGCTGAGAAGCGGCAACAGGCCCGCCAGAACGAACTCACCCGTCCCGACGACGAAGACGCCGAAGGCGAGCATCGACACCGAAAGCCATGGATTGGTCGCCTGCGGCCGATCGGCCTCATGCGGGGTTTCGAGCGTGGCATTGACCATGACAAGACCTTTCCGGCACGGCCATGGAACGGCCGGTGCCAAGATGTGGGCGACAAAACCGGGATCGGAACGAACTACGGGCGTAACAGTGTGGCGCGGCTCATCAGGAGGTCGGGCTTGAAGCGAACCAGCCCGTTCATCGGCAGGCCCTCGTGCGAGCGCCTCAGGCGCCCGTCGAAGCCGTCGAGCGCGGCCTGACCGGTCATGACCAGCATCTCGCCCGTGCCAAGATCCGGAAACAGCAGACAACAGGCAGGATCGACGAGCAGGTTGCCGAGGGTGTTGAAGTAGTAGTTTCCGCGGTATTCCGGCCAGATCAGACTGTCGCCGTCCCACTGCACGAATCCGGCCGGGCCGCCGCGATGGGAGACATCCATATCGCCGCCGGCATCGGAGGCGGCGCGGGTCGCAACGAAAAACGTATCGGCACCAGCGACGACGCGGCGAGCCAAGCTCGTATCGGCCGAGATCAGAACCGGCTCTCGGCTCGCGCCGGCCGCCTCTTCGACGTCCCTCGGGCGAATGTACTGCGGACAGTTTCCAAAGGCCTGCCGCACATCGACGGCAAAATCGCTTTGCCCCACCCGCCCTATGCGGCCATTGACGCGGATGCGCCGCCGGGTCGACAGATCGATCGCAAGGAGAGCGATCGGAGCTCCCTCGACAATGCCGCGCGCCACCGGATCTCCGGCGTCAGGGCGCGCTGCGACACGCACATGCATGGCGTCTGGCGCACTCAGAAAGCCGGGGCGACCGAAGACCATGGTGGCCCAGATGCGCCCCTCCCGGTCAGGCACGGCCAGGACGACGTAGTGCAGTTCCGCAAGGAAGCCTGCAAAGCCAGGTGGCAGGCTCGTCTGTATCGCGCGCGATCCGGCCAGTTGCTCCCGGACGGCAAAGAGGCGCTGGAGATGCTGCTCTCCGGAATGAAAGGGATCGCCGTCCATCACAAGCCCCGCGCCGCGGCAAGCCGCCCCCGGGACGCACGGCGCGCGAGTTCGAACTGGTCAGGTTCCCCCATCAGGGCTGCCACATTGGCCGATGCCTGGTAAGACGTCAGTTCAAAGGCCAGCAGGCCGACATCGATACCGCCATGAAGCTCGCCTGCGGTGACCGCCTCGTTTGCGAGATCGACGATACGCTGCCTCGCCTCGGCCCGATGATGTTCGACACGGTCGCGGATCTCGCCCGGCCGGGTGCGATATTCGCTGCTGAGCGCATGTACCAGGCAACCGCCAGGCAGCGTTCTGTGTTCAACGAACGTGAACCATCCCTCAATGAGAGCGATCAGGCGTTCGGCCGCTGTCGGCAGCGCCATCGCGGGGCCAACCACCGTTTCGGCATAAAGCGCCACGCCGTTTTCGATCGTCGCCAGTTGCAGGGCTTCCCGGTCGCCGAACAGGACCTGAACGTTGCCTCGCGCCACGCCGGCGTCTGCCGCGACCCGCCCGAACGTCAGCCCCTCCAGCCCCTCCACCGACGCGATCTGCGTCGCGTAATGAAGAATATTCGCCCGGGCGCGATCGCCGCGCTCCTTCCGCTTGTCGTTCGCCTTCATGCTGGCCCTCCTGGTCGCTCATCCGCTACCCCGTAATAAATATACATACGTATGTATATTGTCAATCGGAGCTGCGGGAAGAGAACAACCCGGCGCGAAACGGCGGCAACGACGCGGTCACCCAGTCCTTGCGGCGCCAGATGCCGGTCGCCAGGCCGCGTTCTGCAAAACCGTTCGGTAGCCGTCAGGGTCCTCAAAGGTTTTGCCGCTGCGGTCCCAAAAGGGATTGAACGACGGAACCGGCAAAAAGCCTGCTTCGCGCATTCGCTCGACGGCAGCCATCCATTCATCGGTGTCAGGGATGTAGAAGATGGTCAGGTTGTCCTGGCTTGGAGCTCGACCGACCGGATGCCCGTGTTTCTTCGTAAACTCAAAATGATACGGGTCTCCGTGACGACCGAGCATGATGCCGTCAAATCCGTCGTGATCCTTGAAGTGCGACAGAAGCTCCAATCCGAGCCCGTCGCGATAGAACCGCAACAGCGCATCCAGATCGTCGCTTGGCCTGGCGATACGAACGGTTTGTATATTCACGCGCTGCCTTTCCTGGTGGAGCCTTCACCGCGCTGCTCTTACCAGGGTTTCGCAACAGGTCCAATCTCCACCACCATGGGCACTGGCCGGCCGAACCTCAAAAAGCGCCGACCTTGCAGAAGACGCTTGAGCCCGCGCGTTGAACCGTAAGTCCAAAGCGCGGGCCGGCTTGCCTCAGTTGGTGACGCCCATGACCTTGCCGAGATAGGCGACATACTCGCCGAACTTCGGCAGGGCGCGGGTCGCGGCCGCGTCGCGCGGGCGCGGCAGGTCGATCGTCACTTCTTCGACGATCTTGCCGGGGCGGTCCGCCATGACGAGAACGCGGTCCGACAGGAAGACGGCCTCGGCGATGCTGTGGGTGATCAGCATGACCGTCTTGCGGTGCTCCTGCCAGATCCTCAACAGCTCGACGTTGAGCTTGTCGCGCGTCAGCGCGTCGAGCGCGCCGAAAGGTTCGTCCATCAACAGGATCGGCGGATCGAGCACCAGGGCCTGGCCGATCGAAGCGCGCTGGCGCATGCCGCCCGACAGCTGGTGCGGATGCGCATCGGCAAACTTCGTCAGCGACAGCACGTCGAGGATCTTGTCGACCGCCGCATTGCGTGCGTCTGCCGGCATGTTGCGGATGCGCGCGCCGAGCTCGACATTGCCGCGCACGGTCAGCCAGGGCAGCATGTTGTTGGTCTGGAACACCACGCCGATATCCGGTCGTGGCGAGCGGATCTTTTCGCCCTTGATCGTCGCCGTGCCCGTTTCATACGGGATGAGGCCGGCGACGATGCGCAACAGCGTGCTCTTGCCGCAGCCGCTTGGGCCGAGAACCGAAACAAACTCCTGAGGCCTGATGCCGAAGTTGATGTCTTCGAGCGCCTTGAACTGACCGAAGGTCTTGTTCAGCCCATGCGCCTCGATGTGGTTGGCGGCCGTATCCGCCGCAGGGCCGGTGCCCTCTTGCTTTTGTGACACCCCGGCGGTGGCTACCGACGCCATTTTTTCCTCCCGAACTGAAATATTCATACCTGGATACCCCGCCACCAGACCGCCTTGGCCGCGAATTCGATCAGGGCATAAAGGGCGAGCGAAATCAGGGTGATGACGATGATGCAGCCGAAGACGAGATCGGTGCGCGAAGATGCGGTCGCCATCATGATGAGATTGCCAAGACCGCGCTCGGAGCCGACGAGCTCGCCGATGATCGCGCCGATCATCGCGAGCGGCATGGCAACGCGACAGCCGTCGATGAAGCTCGGCAAGGCGCTCGGCAGGCGGAGCGTGGTGAAAGTGCGCCACGGACCGGCGTTGAGCGCGCGGAAATGTTCCTCGAGGTTCTTGGCCGTCCCGGCAAAACCGCCGAGCGTCGCAACGACGATCGGAAAGAAGGCGAACAGGAACGCCATTGCGACCTTGGAGATGAAGCCGTAGCCGAACCAGACGATCATCAGCGGCGCGAGCGCGCTTTTCGGCGTGGTCTGCAGCGCCGTGACGAGCGGGTAGATGGTGCGCTGGGCAAAGGGCGAGACATAGACGGCCATGCCGAGCATGACGCCAATGACGACCGCCGCTCCGAAACCGATCAACACTTCGGCAAGCGTATACATCGAGTGCTCGAACACTTCGCCGCGTGCTTCCCACACGGCAACGACGATCGAGGACAAAGGCGGCAGGATGTAGCTTTTGACTTCGAAATATCGGACGCCGTACTCCCAGAAAAGCAGGAACGCACCGAAAAAGAGAACGACTTGGCTATAGGCGACAAGCCGCGAATTAGAGCCTGGCATGGAGGCCTCCGACGACAGAATTGGCAGGCATATGGTGAGAGGCGCCGGGCTGACCCGGCGCCTTGGAGGTCACTGTCCTTGCTTGTCCTTGACTACCTGATGCGGCGGCGGCACGACGAAGCGCTTGAACCGCCACTGGTCGAAAGCATCGATGTTGCGCTCCCACACCCTTGCGGTATGCGGGCTGTCTTCCGTGACCTGGATCATGTCGCAGTAGATTTCGCAGTTGTTGCCGTCGGGATCCTTGAACACGAGGAAGCAGTTGGCGCCTGGACCGTGCTTGCCGATGCCGCGGACGATTTCGACGCCCCGCTCCTGGAGCATTTCGGCCGCGGCTTCCATGTCCTCCAGGCTATCGACCAGGTAGGAGAAATGCTCCAGGCCGGGCCGCGTGTAGCGTGGCAGGTCGTTGAAATCGGGCGAGTCCGCCGGGATCTGCGACAGGGCAAGATCGTGGTGGTCGGCGCCCGCGCGCAGGAAGACCATCTTGTCCTCGATCCAGTCGGACACTTCGAGGCCCACGATATTGGTGTAGAACTCGACGGACTTGTGGATGTCGCGGACCATCAGGACCATATGGCCCAGCTTCCTCACATTTATCTTCTTCTTCATGTTCCTCTTCCCTGAACCGAACGGACTTTCTGGAGCGCCACACGTTCATAGGAACGCACCAAGGACGCTCTAGCACTTTGATTCTAGAGCATCTTTCCGCCCGCAAGCGATGTCACTTGCGGGCAGAATGCTCTAACGACTGATGTTGCGATAAAGGTCGGTCGTCTTAATGCTGTCGTCGACGACGAAGGCTTCACGCACGAAGTTCATCGTCTTTTCCATGCGGTCGGCCCGCACGAAGCCGAGGTCCTTGTTTTCCGCCTGCGGATCGCGAACGAGCGCATTGATCTGGCGGATCTGCTCCAGCACCACGCTCTTCTTCAAGGTCGGATACTGCTTGACGATCAGGTCGGCGGCCTCTTCCGGATGCGCGGCCATGTAGTCGTAACCGCGATAGGAAGCGTCGAGAAACTTGTCGACCACCTCGGGCTTTTCCGAAAGCAGCGCCTCGGTCGTGACGAAGCCGCTGCCATACATGTCGAGGCCGAAATCGCGGTACTTGATCATGCCGATCTTCTTGCCGGTCTCGCCTGCATTCTCGTTGAGGATGGCAAGGCTAGCGCCTTCCCAGCACTCGGCGAGATCGACCTGCCCTTCAAGGAAGGACGAGGTGATGACGGCCGGGTTCATGCGCAAGAGCTTCAGATGGTCCTTCGGCAGGCCGTTCTGTTCCAGCCAGGCCGGAACGATGTTCTGCACCGGAGACGTGGCACCGCCGCCGACCGACTTGCCGCTGAAGTCGGCAAGCGTCATTTCCTTGCCGCCATCCTTTTGCAGGTAGCAGAGAGCGCCCGGCCAGACCGTGTTGATCGAGCCGACGAAAACAGCCTTGCCGCCGTTGACGCGGTTCAGGATAACGCTGACCGGATCACCGTAGCCGATGTCGAACAGGCCCTGGTCGATCTCGTTGACGGTGCGCTGACCGCCATACCCCTGATAGACCGAAACATCGAGCCCGGCCTCGTCGTAGAAGCCCTTGGCCTTGGCCACCAGCACGCCGCCGACGCTACCCTGTGGCAGCCACGACATGTTGAACGAGATTTTGTCGGCTGCCGAAGCGGCCGTCACCATTGATGCGAACGCTCCAGCCAAAGCAGCCAGACGCAGTGAATTCCCAAACTTACGAGCCATACTGTCCTCCTCAGTTCAGCCATTGTTGGCCTTGGTTATTCGATCCGAGCTCCTCTGATCGGATTGGTGATCGTGCCGACCTTCTCCACGGCGGCCGTCACGATATCGCCGGCATTCAGGAACTCCCCGGTCCCCATGCCCACCCCGTCGGGCGTTCCTGTTGCGACCAGATCGCCCGGCCGCAGCGTCAGAATAGACGACAGGTAGGAGATCTGCTCCGCGACGGAGAAAATCATCGATCCGGTGCTGTCGTCCTGCTTGCGCGTGCCGTTGACGTCGAGCGTCAGGCGAAGATCCTGCGGGTCGCCGACGCAATCGGACGGCACCAGCCAGGGCCCGAGCGGCGCGAACGTGTCGAAGCTCTTGCCGCGAAACCAATCGTGCTTGAACGGGAAGTCGGTGCGCCGGGTCAGGTCGCGCGAGGTGATGTCGTTGATGACCGTGTAGGCGGCAACGTGGTCGAGAGCGCGCTCGACCGGAATGTCACGGCCGCCGATGCCGATCACGGCAGCAAGTTCGACCTCCCAGTCGACCTTTTCTGCGCGCGCCGGCAGGATGATCGCTTCGTCCGGGCCAATGACGCTTGAATCCGCTTTCATGAAGACGAAGGGCTGACTCTCGGACTTGGCGGCCAGCACCGTACCCATCTCCTGCGCATGCTCGACATAGTTCGAAGCGGTAGCAAAGATCCTGACGGGACGATAGGGCGCGCAGAGCTTTGTGCCCGTGCCCAGCGGTTCGAATTTGCGGCCACTGTCGACAAGACGTTCGGCCAGACCGGCCAGCGCCGGCTCGACGTCGGTCCAGGCGCTGAGCATGCCTTCGATCCCGCCTGCGAGCCACTTGCTCCAGGCTTCACCCGGCTGCTGCAGAACCCGAGAAACCAGATCGAGATCATAGACGCCCTGCTCGGTCACGATGACCGGCCGAACTTCCTCCCTGATGAGCCTTTGCCCCAGCGCATGCCAAACCACCAGACATCTCCTTCCCTCGTTGTCGGTATCCAGTTGCATACAATTTCGTGTTTATGTATTCTTGTCAAGCAACAAGTGCACACGAAATGAGGGCGAAATGCGGAAGCGACAGCTCGAACTGTTTCACGAATGGGGATCGATCCAGTCTTTCAAAGTGCGCCTATGCCTCGCGGAACTCGGCCTTTCCTGGGTCTCGCGACGGATCGACCTCTCGCGTTTCGAGAATCTTGATGCCGGCTATCTCGCGATCCATCCGCAAGGCCTCGTACCGGCGCTGCGGATCGACGGCGAAATCGTCACGGAGTCGTCGCAGATCAATGAACGCCTCGATGCGTTCGCCGCAGGCGCACTGCTGCCGGACGATGCCGCGGTCCGCCGGCGCGTGCGCGACTGGACAAATTTCGAGGACACGGTCGTTCACCCGGCGGTGAGGCCGCCGACATTCAATCTCATCCTGAAGCCACGGCTTCGACAGTTTTCATCAGGCGAGGTCGCGGCTGCGATGGACAGGCACCCGGTTGCCGCCCGCGCCGAGGCCTACCGGCAGGCCGTCGCGGCACCGATCGATGGCGCAGCCGTCGTCGCTTCGATCGCCGTCTTCCGGTCCGTGCTCGCGCGCATGGAAAATCATCTGTCGCACGCGCCTTGGCTTGCCGGCGATCACTTCACACTTGCCGATGTGGCGATGGCCGCCTTTGTCGACAGGCTCGACCGGCTCGCCATGGAGGCGCTCATCGCTCCGTTTCCGCGCGTTGCCGACTGGGCGGACCGGGTTCGGCAGCGGCCGAGTTTCACCGCAGCCAAGGGTCCACAGGCCGAACGCCCAGACCCGCTCGTCAACCGCGATCTCGTCGACAGCCTCATGGCCGCCGCCGACGCCCATCCACAAAACCACCCCTGACCTTCAAGGAGATCCCATGGACCACCAAAGCATGCAGCACGCCCAGACTGACGCAACCTTGCTCGCAAGACTGTTCACCGAAGCGCGCAGCCAGAACGGCTGGCTCGACCAGCCGGTACCACCCGAACTGCTGCAGCACGTTCACGAGCTTGCCCGCATGGGCCCGACCAGCATGAATTGCTCGCCATTGCGGATCCTCTATCTCACCAGCCAGGAGGCAAAGGAGCGGCTGCGGCCGGCGCTTGCCGCCGGCAATGTCGACAAGATGATGACCTGCCCGGTCGTTGCGATCTTTGCGACCGACTTCGAATTCGCCGAGCACCTGCCCTTCCTGTTCCCGCACACGGACGGCAAGGGTTTCTTCGAGCGCAACACGCATCTCGTCGCCGACACGGCCTTTCGCAACGCCACGCTTCAGGCCGCCTACTACATGCTGGCGGCCCGTGCCGTCGGCCTCGACTGCGGCCCGATATCGGGCTTCAACGCCGCCGCGGTCGATGGCATCTTCTTTGCGGGGACGCAGACGAAGTCAAACTTCATCTGCGGCATCGGGCATGGCGATCCGTCAAAGCTCTTTCCCCGGCATCCCCGCTTCGCCTTCGACGACGTCTGCACGGTCCTTTAAAAAGGAAAACCCCCGGCGCCGCCGCGCCGGGGGTCAGGAATTTCAACTGTTATCGTTTACTCGGCCGCGGACGCGACGACCTTCAACTCCACCACCATGTCGGGATGCGGAAGCGCGCGGACGCCAACGGTCGTTCGCGCCGGACCGCCGGCGGCAAACCACCGGTTATACTCTTCGTTCATGGCGCCGTAGTCGGCCATATCGGTCAGGAATATCGTGACGTCCACCAGGTGATCGAGGCGAGCGCCGTTTCGTTCCAGCGTGTCCGAGGCCTTCTGCAGGATGGTCCGCAACTGCACCGCGACATCATGGACGCGCTTGCCGTCGGCGGCCACCTGCGTGCCGGCAATCGTGCCATCCGCCTGCCGGGCGCTGATCCCCGACAGGAAAAGAAGACCGCCTGCCCGCCGCAATTCGGCATAGTTCGCAAGCGGCTTGACGGCAGCCGTACCCGGCGCGCTCACGCGTCTTCCCTGACGACGGTCCATGGCCTAAAACCGATTTCCGTACAGGCGGCGATGAACTTCTGCTCGGTCTGCTGGTCGAGTTCCATCAAGGGCGGCCGCACCGTGCGCCAAGTGGCGTCACCCGTGTGGCGCGCCATCATGATCTTCATCGCCTGGATCATCGGAAACTGCTGGAACAGCGCGCGCACCGGCCCGACGGGCGCAAAGGCGACGGCCGCGCCATGTTTCGCGCTGGCCGCAGCCGCCTCGACCATCGCCTTGGCGTTGACGTTCGCGGTGGCGGAAATGCAGCCGGCCGCGCCCCGTTCGATGGTTTCGCCGAGCAGGATTTCGGAAGCCGGGAAAACCTTGAAGCCGTTGCCGACCTCGAGATAGCGGTTGAGGGTGTCGCGATCGCCAGAACTGTCCTTCACGCCCGAGATATTGGCGGGATAGCGCCGGCGCAGCGTCTCGATCAGCTCGATGGTGATCGGCACGCCGGTGAACTGCGGAATATGATAGAGCACGATGGACAGGCGATCCGAGCCGATGGCCTCGATCAGATGCCCGTAGTGGCGGGCAAGCCCTTCGGTCGAAACCGGCTTGTAGAAGAACGGCGGCAGCACGAGCACCGACGGTGCGCCGGCGTCGACGGCTGCGCGCGCCAGCTCGACCGTTTCCTCCAGACTGCAGGCTCCCACGCCCGGCATCAGGGTCCGCGCGGGGATCCCCGCCTGCACCACATCGTCGAGCAACTGCCGCTTCTTGCGCAGCGACAGCGACGCTGCCTCGCTGTTGGTGCCGAAGATGGCAAGGCCCGCACCCTGGTCGACGATCCAGCGGCAATGCTCGATGAACCGCGGTGTATTGCAGCTCAGATCCGACTTGAACGGTGTCAGCACCGGCGCATAGACGGAAGGCAGTTCTGGCTTCATGGTGTTCACTTTCCCTTTTGACAGGACAATCCGCAGGGGAAGAAGCCGCATTCTTCCCGGGCGAAATGGATGATCTCGCGTCCGAGCTCGTCCTCGCCGGTATCGAAATGGGCGACGATGGAGGTGTGGTTGTGCCGGCTCAACTGAAGGAAGCGCGGCGCCTTGCCCCGGCGCATCGCGTGGCGCTGGGCGTATTCCGCGCCATAGGCATCGATGTAACGGTTCTCATGTTCGGCAACGGCAATGAATACCGGCAGATCGCGTGATCCGGCAAAGGCCACCGGCGACCTCTCGTCGTAGGTGCCGGCATCCTCACCGAAGTACTGACGCACATTGGCGGCGTTCGGATTGTCCGCCAGGCAATCGGCCCTCAGCCGAGCGCTGATCAGCACCGCCCCCTTGATCGCCGGATGCGGCAGCCGTCCGACGGCCGGATCCAGCAGATAGCTTGCGACATGAGAGCCGCCGGCAGAGTGGCCGATAAGAAGAATGGATTGCGGGTCGCCGCCATAGGCGCCGATCGAGCCGGCGATCCAATCCATCGCTGCGGCGACATCGCGCGCGCCCTCTGGATACTGCGCACCGGGTGCGAGCCGATATTCGATGTTGACGCCGACGAACCCCTGGCGGGCAAACCAGCGCAGGACATTGTCGTAGATCAGCCCGTCGCCACTTTTAGAGCCGCGCGTGAAAGCGCCGCCATGGACGAAGGCGACGACAGGGCGCGCACGGCCACCGGCGCAGACATGGGCGCTTTCGAAGACGTCGAGCCGATGGGCGCTGTCTTGCCCATAGGCAATGTCGCGATGCTCCACCAGCGGCTGGCGCGCGACGCTCGCTTCGGCATGCGGCCGGTAAACCTCGAGAACGACCTTACGGCTCGCCGCTAGGTCGTCGTTCCAAACCGTCCCAACCTGCCGCAACCGGTCCTTCTCCGCCGGTGACAACCCTTCAAATCGCATCGACTTCCTCCAAGTCACGCTGACGGCGCGGCATCCGCGCGTCGTCATCAGCGTGCATTTCGATAACACTCAAAATCACACTTGACAACCATTTTGCATACACAGATTACTAATTGCATACACGGATCGATTTCAGCCGTGTTGCCCGGCGCATGTCGCGCCGCGCTCATCTGCAGAGAGAGGAAAGTTCACATGGCAAAGTTGCGCCATCTCGCCATCGCCGTCTCCGACCCGGAAGCGGCTGCGCAGTTCTTCGAAAAGGCATTCGGCATGACCCGCGCGGGCCAGGCGATGCGCGGCGTCTACATGACCGACGGCATCATGAACGTCGCCCTCCTGAACTTCGGCGAAGAGCCGGTTCCGGGCTTTGAAACGGAGAAGGACTACAACGGTCTCATCCACTTCGGCATGTGGGTCGATTCCGTCGAGGAAACCGACGAGCTCGTTCGCGCCGCCGGCGGCTCCTACATGGCCGGCCGCAAGGAATCGAGCCCGAACGTCTTTTACGAGGTCAAGTACAAGACGCCCGAAGGCATCGTCTTCGACGTCACGGAAAATGGCTGGAAGGGTGCCGTCAAGAACGTCAACGCCGCCTGAAAGACTTGAGTGACATCGCGTCAGCCCAAAATGGCGCGGTGAAACAAACCATGCCCTTCGCCAGGCGAAGGGGGCAAAACGACTGGAGAAAGTGACATGACCAGAAAGACGATCGTGGTTTCCATACCGGTTTCGGAAGCCTGCCTGTCACGACTATCCAGCCACTACGACGTGATCGCGCTGCCCAACGGACTGGGCAGCGGATCACCGTCGCTCGATGGCGACGCCGTCTGGGCTGTCGTGACCAATGGCAGCACCGGCCTTAGCCATATACAGATGGCGAGCCTGCCGAAGCTCGAACTGGTCTGCTCCTATGGCGCCGGCTACGAGAACATCGACCTTCAGGCGGCCCGACAAAGAGGCGTGCGCGTCACGCACGCCCCGAACACCAACATGGAAACGGTCGCCGATCACGCGCTCGCCCTGATGCTTGCGGTCTCCCGCGACATCTGCAACCGCGATCGTGCCCTGCGCGACGGCGGCTGGGCAATGATCCGCTCGCCGCGGCCGACGCTGTCAGGCGCAAGACTGGGGGTGATCGGCTTCGGCAACATCGGCCAGGCGATCGCCCGACGCGCCGAGGCTTTCGGCATGCGGGTTTCCTATACGACGCCGGAACCGATGCCGGGCGTCACCCAGCCGCATCTGCCGGATGCCGTATCCCTGGCAAAGGTCAGCGACTTTCTGGTCGTCGCCTGTCCGGGCGGACCTTCGACGCGCCACCTGGTCAACCGCGCCGTGCTCGATGCACTCGGCCCGACGGGCTTTCTCGTCAACATCTCCCGCGGGATGGTGGTCAACACCGAGGACCTCGTCCAGGCGCTCGGTGACAGGACGATTGCCGGAGCCGCGCTTGATGTCTTCGAAGGCGAACCGACCCTGCCGCTTGCGCTTCGCGACCTTGCCAACCTCGTCGTGACGCCGCATATGGCCGGCCGCTCACCCGCCTCGGATGCGGCCCAGATCGATGCCCTCATCAACAACCTCGCGGCGGCAAGCGCCGGTGGCGCCCTGACGGCGCAACTTGCATAAATTGGATGCGGTCATTAAACCGATTCCTGGCCGTAGCCGGCCTTGACTGCGTCGTGAAGACAGGAAAGCTGCACGCATGACAACGATTGCCTCCCAGATCTACCAGCAACTTGCCGACGAGATCGCCAAGGGCGTGATGGTGCCTGGGCAAAAGCTCGAAGAAAAGACGATCGCCGAGAAGTTCGGCGTATCGCGGACGCCCGTTCGCGAAGCGATGCGTGAGCTTGGCGCGCGCGGATTGATCGAAATGAACCCGCGTCGCGGCGGCATCGTCGCCCGCATCGATGTCGAGCAGATGGCCGACATGCTGGAGGCCGAATGCGAGATCGAGGCTTCCTGCGGAAGGCTTGCCGCGCAACGCATGACGGCCATGGAACGCGAGCAGCTCTATGAATTGCACCGCCTCTATGCCGACTGCGTGGCAAACCAGGACATCGAAGGCGCACGCGACATCAACCGCAAGTTCCACGACGCGATCTGCCGCGGCGCCCACAACCAGACGATCGCTGCCATGGCGGTCGACCTTCGCGCGCGGCTCGCGCCGTTCCGCCAGCACCAGGCCGGCCCGGCCGATATCCGCCTGCAGCAGTCGCTCGACGAACACCAGAAGATCGTCGACGCGATCAGGGCCAACGACGCCGGCGGCGCCTATGCGGCGCTTTCGGAACACAACGCCCGCCTGAGCGCCGGCGTCATGCGCCGCTTCACCGAAGCCGCGAAGTAACGCTGACGTCTTCGACGCGGCCTGCCGTCGAACCAATTTCGCCGCGTAGACTATAGGCGCGCCCGCGTTGCCGGTCCGAAATCTCACAGCGCAGCATTTCCCCGCGTGCCCCCATGCGCGCCACATCTCGATCCCTTGGCTCCGGCAACGGACCCAAGCGATCCCGCCGTTCCCTTCCGTTCTTTTCGAATTATCGCGCAGAGGCGCGCGCAGCCTGGTGCGCAAACTTATAAGTTTGCATTCCATATTGAATCTGTGCATACATAATTACCGTAATGAATACCAAATTCTGGTATTGCCGTCTGACCGACCGAGTTCACGACCCTAGTTCTGGAGGAGAAAACATGGGCAAGACTGCACGGTACATGAGATTGGCGCTGGCGCTGGCCGCTTCGAGCGCGCTTGCGGCCCCGGCGTTCGCGGAGGCGCAAAAGACCATCGGCGTCACCGTCCCCTATTTCGGCTCGCCGTTCTGGAAGGCAGGCCTCTACGGCGTCGAAACAGCGGGCAAGGAAAAGGGCTACGCCATCATCAAGGGCGACGCCAAGGACACCGCCGACGTCCAGATCAAGCAGATCCGCGACTTCATCGACAAAAAGGTCGCTGCCATCATCATCGGCGCCGCCGATGCTGCGGCCGTCGGACCGGCCGTCGAGGAAGCGATCGACAAGGGCATTCCGGTCATCGCCCTCTCCGTCCCGCCGAAATCGGACCGGCTGACATCCTTTGTCGGCGCCGACAACATCGGCATGGGCCGCCTGCAGGGCATCTGCCTCGGTCGCGCGATCGGCGGCAAGGGTGAAGTCGGCCTCTTTGCCGGACCGGACGAGATCTGGGCAAAGCTCCGCGTCACCGGCTTCAAGAACACGATGGAAGCCGATTTCCCCGACATCAAGATCGTCGCCGAGAAGGCTGGCGGTACCAAGGATGCGGGCATCGCGGCGGCCGACTGGACCAAGAGCCACCCGGATATCCACGGCATCTTCACCGCGGCCGACACCATGGCTGTGGAGTCGATCAAGTCGCTGACACAGGCCGGGGCGACCGACAAGATCAAGGTCTCGACCTCGAACCTCAACGACGAGGCGCGCGCCGCCCTTGAAAACGGCACGCTCACCTGCGCGTCGCTGCAGCCGGCAGTGTCGATGGGACGCGATGCCATGCGCGAGGCGACGGCCGCGATCGAAGGCGGCAAGGTGCTGGGCCGCATCGAAGCCCCCGCTTTGCTGGTGACTCGCGAAAAGGTCGCCACCTACGATTTCAGCAAGATCATCGCCCCGGCCGATTACCAGCCCTGATATCGCTACGGACCAACAGGGAGCCGCGCTCTGCCCGGCTCCCTCGCCCCTTCGCGGTCGCCAAAAGCGTGCGCAACGGAACAGCTGGGGCAAACCGGCTCGGTCGCGCCGAATGCGCGGCTGCGCACCCCTCACAACGACAATCCCACACCATCGATGTTGCATTTCCACGGCCCAGCGCTTGGCGCGCTAGCCGCCGCGAAAGCGCAATGCCTCGACCAGCAGCGCAAATGCGGGCGATGGCAGCCGCCGGCTCGGATAGTAGAGATGGAATCCGGGAAAAGGCGGACACCAATCCTCGAGCACGGGCACCAGCCGCCCCGCTTCGACGAGCGGCCCCAGGTGATCGTCGGGAAGACAGGCAAGGCCCAGGCCGCTCAGGGCCGCATCGATGATCATCGGCACGTCGTTGCAGACGAATTGCCCTTCGACGCGGACATTCAGCGGGCGACCGTCGCGTTCAAACTCCCACGCATACAGTCCGCCAAGCGTAGGCAGGCGCAGATTGATGCAGTTGTGCCCCGTCAGGTCGTGAGGCGTCTGCGGCCTGGGGTAGCGCTCAAAATAGTCGGGCGCGCCCGCCACCACCATTCTGAGATCCGGACCGATGCGGACAGCGATCATGTCCTTTTCGATGCTCTCGCCCAGCCGCACGCCGGCATCATAGCGTTCCGTCACCAAATCGACGAAACGCTGGTCGATCGAGATCTCGACACTGATTTCGCGATACTCGGCCATCAGCCTTTTCACGGCGGGCATGAGGATCGTCTCGGCCGCGTGGCGGCTTGAGGTTAAACGGATGGTGCCACCTGGCTGCTGGCGCATCGCGCTCAGCGCGTCGAGCCGGCTGCGAATGTCGTTGAAGGCCGGGCGCAGCGTCTCCATCAGCTGTTCCCCTGCATCCGTCGGCACGACATTGCGCGTCGTCCGGGTCAAGAGCCGTACGCCCATGCGCTCTTCCAGCCGCCGCACCGTATGGCTGAGCGAAGACTGGGACGTGCCGAGACGGGCGGCCGCGCGGGTGAAGCTTCGTTCCTCGCCGACCGTCAAAAACGCGACAAGATCGCCCAGTTCATCTCGCTTCATTCATGAATCCACAACATAGGTTCATACTTGATTTAGCATCTAATCGAATTTCTCCGCGAGATCTAGATTCGGGCCAGGACGCGTTGAACCGCCGTGCCCTCTTGAAAAGAGCGTTGGCCGGTCTCGTGCGCGCTCGCCGCCATCAAGAACGGAGAAAAGACATGAAGAAGCGAATTCTCGGAAAAGCCGGCCTGGAAGTCTCGACCCTCGGCTTTGGCTGCATGGGCCTGGATTTCGGCTATGCCAGCAAGGTCAGCAGGCAGGAGGGCGTTACGCTGATCCGCGAGGCGGTCGATCGCGGCGTGACCTTCTTCGATACCGCGGAGGTCTACGGCCCCTTCACCAACGAGGAGATGGTCGGCGAGGCCCTGAAGCCCGTGCGCGACCGCGTGGTCATCGCCACCAAGTTCGGCTTCAACATCGTCGACGGCAAGCAGTCGGGTTTGAGCAGCCGGCCGGAGCACATCCGCACGGTCTGCGACGCATCGCTGAAACGCCTCGGCGTCGACGTCATCGACCTTTTCTATCAGCATCGCGTCGATCCGAACGTGCCGATCGAGGATGTCGCAGGCGCCGTGAAGGACCTCATCGCTGCAGGCAAGGTCAGGCACTTCGGCCTGTCGGAGCCCGGGGCGCAAACGGTGCGGCGGGCACATGCGGTCCAGCCGGTCACCACGCTCCAGAACGAATATTCGCTCTGGACCCGCGGACCGGAGACGAACGGCATCCTTGAAACCTGCGAAGAGCTTGGCATTGGCCTCGTGCCCTACAGCCCGCTCGGAAAGGGCTTTCTCACCGGTGCGATGAGCAAGGATACCAGGCTCGGCGAAGGCGACTTCCGCAAGATCCTGCCGCGCTTCACGCCCGAAGCGATGGAAAAGAACCAGGCGCTCGTCGACCTCCTGAAGAGGATCGCGAAAGACAGGGGCGCCACGCCTGCGCAAATCGCGCTCGCCTGGCTGCTGGCACAAAAGCCATGGATCGTCCCGATCCCGGGAACGACGAAGCTTCACCGTCTGGAAGAAAACCTTGCCTCGGTCGATGTCGCGCTGACGGCAGCCGATCTCGCGGAAATCGAAACGGCGGCGGCGGCAATCCCGATCGAGGGGGAGCGCTACCCGGAACAGTTGCTGAAGACGACGGGCCTCTGAAGGCGCCGGACGCCCGAGCAAGATCAGACGGGCGGGAGCGTGAATGCTCCCGCCCCGACATCTGTTCCAGAAATTAAACCAAATGTTTGTCCTCTTCCGCAAGGATGCGACCGAAGCTTGCAGAAGGCTCCATTCCGGAATTGAAGCTGCGGACACGGGACATTGTACAATCTGATATCGGTCGTTCTGAAGAAGCGCCTCGATCTTTCATTCAAGACATCGCCAGACTTCCGCGCACGGATCGTGGAGGCTCCCGGGCTATGGATGAACGAGCGCGAGGTCGCCAGGCTGCGGCAGGAGCTGCGAAAAGTCGCGCAACGATCGGTTCCCGACGGGGAGCTCGACTACGGCATTTTCTCCGAGCGTGACGATGCGCTCGCCCGAACGATCGTCACGCTCGTCTATCGGCTTTCCGACGGCGAGCCGGTTGCCTTCAACGCACTGCCGGTCCTCCAGGTTTCTCTTTCCGGCAAACCGGTCGAAGTCCTCCACCTGGGGCTTGTGATGATCGACCCGGCGGTTCGCAGCCAGGGACTTTCCTGGATCCTCTACGGCCTCACCTGTTTCCTTCTCTTTCTGCGCAACCAGCTTCGCCCGCTCTGGATTTCAAACGTCACCCAGGTGCCGGCCGTTGCCGGCATGGTGGCCGAAACCTTCAGCGGCGTCTTTCCCGCACCCACCCGCGGCGCACGCAGATCGCTGCGCCAGCAGCTGATCGCCACGGCCATCATGGAATCGCATCGCCATGTGTTCGGGGTCGGCCCTGACGCCGGTTTCGATGCCGATCGCTTCGTCATCACCAATGCCTATACCGGCGGTTCCGACAACCTGAAGAAGACGTTCGAGGCGGCACCGAAACACCGCAAGGCGGAGTACAACGACTTCTGCGCCGCCGAACTCGACTACGAGCGCGGTGACGACCTGCTGCAAATCGGACAGTTGGACCTCAATGCGGCGCAGCGCTACCTCATGGAAAGCGTGCCGCGCAACGCGCTCGGCCGCCTTGCCGTTGCAAGTATCGTTATCCTCGTACAAAGGCTCGTGCTGCCGGCGTTGCATTGGGCCGACAGCCGCCGGCAGTGGGGCGTCTTGAGGCCGAGCCGATGAACAGCCAATTTTCCTACGCGACCTTCACCACACGCAACATCGGCTTCGTCACCGAGGCGGAACAACGGCGCCTGAGCCAGGCGACCGTTTTCGTCTGCGGAACCGGCGGCATGGGCGGCGCCTGTATCCAGTCGCTCGCACGTGCCGGGATTGGTCGGCTGGTTCTTGCCGATATCGATGACTTCGAGCTTTCGAACCTCAACCGGCAGGTCTTCTGCTTTGCCGACACGATCGGCAAGCCGAAGGCGGAGGCGACCCGCGACCTTTGCCTCAAGATCAATCCCGGCCTTGATGTCACCGTCTACGGACCGGAATGGACCGACCATGTCGATGCGATCATTGCGCAAGCGGATGTCGTCATCAACGGAACCGACGATCTCGGCGCCAGCCTGCTGCTTTATCGCACCTCACGAGACCACGGCCGGACGGTAATCGACGCCTACGCCTCGCCGCTGCCCTCCGTCTATGTGACGCGGCCGCAGGATCCGATGCCCGAGGAGCGGCTCGGCTATCCGACTGTCGGCACCGCCTGGAACGCGCTGACGCAGAACCAGCGGGCCGAGGCGTTCCTGCGCGAGGCGGAGCATGTGATGGTGCATTCGTCGTCCCGCCACCATGTCGACCTGTCGCTTGCCGGTGAAGTGATCGCCGGCACCCGCAGCCGCATGTCTTTCGCGCCGATGGTGATCTCCACGGGCACATTGATGGCCTATGAGGCGATCCATGCGGTCCTCGGCCGCCCACGGTCTGCCGATTGCCGCGGCTGGTTCTTCAACCCGCATGCCGGGCGCGTCGAGCGACCGCGAAATGCGCTCGTTGCGGCCCTGCTGCGCCCGCTGGTCAGGCGTTATCTCACCCGACTTGCGGCTCCGGCGACGCCATGAACACCTCGCTGATTGCCGATAGCTTCGTTTCGCTGGCAGCGCTGGGCGGTCTGCTCGTGCTGATCGGCGTGATCCGCAGCTTCGACGCCAAGAGCCCGCTGAACCGTCGGTTCCTCTTCGGTCTGCAGGTGCTGGCGGCCTTGATGGCGAGCCGGGTGCTCGCCTGGTGGACGGACCTTTTCATCTTCAAGGCCGCGACGATCATAACCGCAGGGCTCGTCCCGCTCTCGACCGTCCTGCTTGCCGAAGGGCTGTTGCGGCGGCACGCGCCGAGAACAACGAAGTGGATCGCGGCCGGCGGCGCGGCCACCTTCTTCGTCCTCGCCTTCCTGCCGGCATCGTTCGCCGAACCCTGGCGGGTCACACTGCTGTTCCTCTACCAGTTGGTCACCTTCGCCCTTGCCGGACACATGACCGTGACCCGCGATCGGACCAGCCTGTCGAAAGCGGAAAATCAGGCCGTCGACCGCATTGCTCTCTCGCTGCTTCTGATCCTGCCGCTGCTCGTGACAGACTTCCGCTCCGTCTACATCGACCAGCCGGTACGGCTCGGCGGGGTCGCCATCCTGTTTTTGTGCTGGCTGCTGATCAGCCTTGGCCAGCGCGCCGTCGGGCACCGTGACACGGTGGTCTCCTTCGTCATCCTTCTCTCGGTTGCGCTCCTTGCGGCCCTCGTCATCGGCGTCGAAAACAGCCTCGAACCAGCCGCGCTGGTGCGAGCGGCAAGCGTCATCCTCAGTGCCGCCCTGCTCGGCGTGATCTGGAAGGACAGCATCAGCCTGCGCACGGAGCAAAGGCGGCAAAGCCTGATCCGCCATCTGGCGGAGGACCGCATCGACGACACGCTGGGCTTTCTCAAGGAACTGCAGAACCATCCCTTGGTCGATGGCGCCCTTCTGCTTGGCGAAGATGAGCTCTGCGACCTCGACCTGCCTGCGGTCAAGGCGCTGTTTGCGGCCCGCCCCCTGCTGCGCATTGCTGAAACGGGGAGCCTTTCTCAAGCGGATGCGGAGCAGATGTCCTGGCTGCTCGAAAAATACGAGGCAACCCACCTGATGCTGGTGTCCAACCGGCCGTTCCGGCTGATCGCGCTCAACATGCCCTCCGTCTCCGCCACACCGGGTGCAGAAACCGAATTGAAGGTCGTCCAGCGCATGGCCATGTTGATCTCCGAAAGAAACCCGCTTCATGATTGAGATCCGCACCGGCGATATCGACGCCTTCTTCGCAGCGCCCTTTCAGATCTATGGCGCGCGGGCACCCTATGTCTCGCCAATGTTCAGCGACCTCAAGCGCTTCCTTTCCGCCAAGACGAATCCGCTCTTCGACACGGCTGCCGACTTCGCCTTTTTCACGGCTCATGACGGTGGTGCCGTGCGCGGGCGCATAACGGCGCATGTGCATCGCGCATCGAACGCAACGTTCGCGCTTGATCGCGGCTATTTCGGTTACTTCGACTGCGCCGACGACGAGCGGGTCGCGGCCGCCCTCCTGGAGCGGGCAGAGGATTGGGCGCGCGCGAAGGGATTTCGGGAGATCCTTGGAAACTTCAACCTGACGGCCATGCAGCAGGTCGGCGTCATGACCGGCGGTTTCGAGAACGCGCCCTATACCGACCAGGTCTGGGGGCCGCCCTATCTGCCTCGCCTGCTGGAAAGCCGCGGCTATGCGCCCTGTTTCCCGATGACCACTTTTGAAATCGACATTCGCACCGTGGCGATCGACGGATTGCTTGCCAGCGCGCAGATGCGCGCTCTTTTCGACGACGGGTTCCGCTTTTCGCCGATCCGGCGCGCAACGCTCGAACGAAGGCTCGAGGACTCCCGGTTGATCCTCAACGAGAGCTTCGCCGACAATCCGATGTTCGTGCCCGTCAGCCGGGCCGAGTTCGAGTTTCAGGCCAAGGAGATGAAGTGGATCATGGATCCACGCATTTCGGCGGTCGCGGAAAAGGACGGCGCGCCCGCCGGGGCGGTGATCGCCATTCCTGACGTCAATCCGATGCTAAAGGCGATGGGCTCGCGACTGGGGCTGACTGCGCCCTGGCACCTGCTCAAGCACCGCCTGAAGCGTCGCCGCGCCGTGATCATATTCCAGGGTGTGAAACCGGAACATCAGGGACGCGGCCTGAACCCGCTGCTGCTTGCCCATGTGCTGGGCGAGATGCGCCGTGCCGGCTACGAGACTGCCGGCGGCACCTGGATCGCGGACGTCAACGCGGCGAGCCTGCGACAGGCGGAGAAGGCAGGCGCAACTCCGCTTCATCGTCTGCATCTCTTCGGAAAGACGCTATGAAGCGCGTTGATGCCACCATGCTCGCCGCTCTCGCGGCCGAAGCCAACCTCGCCCCTTCCGTCCACAACACCCAGCCCGCCCGTTGGGCGCTCGACCAGGCGGGACGCATCCTGCTCGCCGCCGACCTCTCCCGGCAGCTCAGCGTCGGCGATCCGAGCAGCCGCGACATGGGGCTTTCCTGCGGGGCGGCACTTGAGGGCATGGTGATGGCGCTCGCCGCCCGCGGGATCGGTGTGGTGATCGATGATCTCTGGACGGACAATTTACGGGATTGGAAACCTGGCTATCGGTTGGCCGCACGGCTGGAGCTTACCGGCGACGACGCAGCGCCGCAGGCGCTTTCCGAGTGGATCACCCGGCGCTTCACATGGCGAGCGCGTTTCTCGCCAACCTCAACCGAGCAGATCGAGAGGCTCGAGCACTGGGCCGCCAAGGCGGCCGATGTGAGGCTTGCTTGCGGCCAAGAGGACCTTGCTTTCATTTCGTCGCTCAACGATCGCGCAAGCCTCACAATCATGCGCGAACGCGCGTTCCGCGATGAACTCGTCAGATGGATGCGGCTGTCCCCCCGGCATCCGGCCTATTCCACCGACGGCCTCAACCTCGCTGCATTGCAGATGGGACGACTGGAAGGGGCGCTGGCGGGACATGTCCTGGCCTCGCCGCTTTTCGACATTGCCGACCGCCTGGGGCTTGGCCAAGCGCTCGTCGCGGAATCGGAAAAGACGATGACGGCAGCCGCCTGCCTCCTGTTTCACCGGCCGGAGAATGAGAGCCCGATCGTCTCCGGACAGGCCTTCTATCGTTTCTGGCTGAGCTTCACCCGCTTTGGTTTCGCCGGTTGGCCGATGGCGGTGCTTGCCGACCTGCCATCCGCTGCCCTGGCGTTGCGAGAGCGCTTCCCGCTTCCACCCGGACACCGGCTCATCAACGTGTTGCGCGTGGGGCCGGCGCCGTCGACGGTTCCGAAGTATCGCCTTCCAGCAGGCGATCTCGTGCTGGACGGGAAGCCGGCCTGAGGCCAGCTCCCTTTTCGACATTATCAGGCGGCATTCTCGGTCGTTGCCGTCTCGGCAAGAAGCCTTTGCGCACTGACGAAGTCCACCTTGCCGGTCCCAAGCACCGGTACGGCACCCACCCTCACGTCAGAGGGAACCATCATGTCCATCGCCCCCCTGTCCTTGGCGAAGCGGAGGAAGGCGGCACGTGTCGCACCAGGAGCATCGGTGAGCATGACCAGACGCTCACCCTTCTTGGGATCAGGCAACGACACGACGACCGTCAACTGGCCGGGCCACATCTCGCCCGCCAGCGCTTCAACAGCGCCAAGCGACACCATCTCGCCGCCGATCTTGGCGAAACGCTTGGCCCGCCCGCGGATGACGATGAAGCCGTCTTCATCGACCGTGACGATGTCGCCGGTGTCATGCCAGCCGTCGGGCGTCGGCTCGAGCACGCCGGGCGCCTCTACGCGAAGATACCCGGCCATGACGTTGGCGCCACGGATGAAGAGACGACCGCCTTCGGTGACGCCCGGCACGGCGTCGAGCCTGTATTCCATGCCCGGCATGATCTTGCCGACGCTACCGGCCTTGTTGAACATCGGCGTGTTCAGCGCGATCACCGGCGCGGCCTCGGTCACGCCATAGCCTTCGAGGATGCGGACGCCGAATTTTTCCATGTAGAGCGCACGCGTTGCGGCACGGACCGGTTCGGCACCGGCGAAGCAGTAGCGGATCGAGCGGAAGTCATAGGGATGCGCCGTCCGGGCATAACCGTTCAGGAACGTGTCGGTCCCGAAGATGATGGTCGCGTTGGACGCATAGATCAGTTCCGGGATGATCCGGTAGTGCAGTGGCGACGGGTAGAAATAGACCGGCACGCCGGAGATGAGCGGCAGGACCGTTCCGGCCGTGAGACCGAAGGAATGGAACACCGGCAGGATGTTGAACACCTTGTCGCCCGAGTGGAAATCGATGCGCGACGCGGCCTGGGCCGCATTGGAGAGGATGTTGCGGTGTGTCAGCACCACGCCCTTCGGCGTCCCCTCGGATCCGGAGGTGTAGAGAATGACCGCCGGCTCGTCGGCCGTGCGCCGCACAAGCGGCCGCCCCTTTCGCAGCAGACCACGCAACTTGTCGGCAAGTCCGATCGTCTGGCGCAGATCATCGAGCCAGACGATCTCCACCGTCTTCGACAATTCCTCGACGACAGGCCCGAGTTTCGCCTGAGCGACGAAGGCACGCGACGTCAACACATGACGGACCTCGGCTGCCTTGCAGGCCGAGGTGATGTTGGCCGCACCGGCGGTGAAGTTGAGCATGGCCGGGACCTTGCCGGCCGACATCACGCCGAGGATGGTGGCGACCGCACCGTTGGCGTTGGGCAGGAGAACGCCGAGCGCCTTTTCATTCGGGAAGAGCGACTGGAACTTGGCGCCGAGCACGGCCGCACCGGTCAACAGCTTGCCATAGGTGAGCGAACCGGTAACCGGGTCCTGCACGGCGAGCTTGTTGAACCCACGCTCCTTGGCGGTCTTGATCACCTTTTCGAGCACGGTGGTGTCTGTGTCGGTGGTGCGGAACATCAGCATCGACATGACCTGGTAGAGCGCGGCACCCGCGGCCATGCGCCGCTTGCGGCCCTTCAGCTCTTGCGGCACAGACAGGCGAACCGGCTCCAGAATGGTCACCTTCACCTTCGGGAACAGGCGGCGGCGCACGTGCATGGAACTGAGGCGCGAGAAGTAGCTCTTCTCCAGCCCGTCGATGCGCACCGGCACGACCATGGAGCCGGTCTTGTCGGCCACCATCGCGGCGCCGTCATAGACCTTCATCAAGGCGCCGGTCACCGTGATGCGGCCCTCAGGGAAGATCACCAGCGGCTCACCGTTGTTGACCGTCTTGATAAGCGTACGCGTTGCCATCGGCTTTGACGGATCCAGCGGCAGGAAGTTGCACATCTTCAGGAACGGCTTTACCCACCAGGCCTTGGCGATCGTGTAGTCGACCGCGAAGGTCGGCTCCTCTTCGGTCAGCGCCAGCGCCAGCGCGCCGTCGAGGAAGGACACATGGTTGAGCGCAATGATCGGTGCGCGACCGGCCTTCTTGAGATTGTCGAGGCCTTCGACTTCCAGACGCAGGAAGGCGCGGAAGAGGATGGAGACGAAATCGCGGAAAGCGTTGGTCGGCAGCGTGCGCAGCATGACCCAGGCCGCAACGGCATTGGCAAAGGCGAGACCGGCAAAGAGCACCGGTGTCGACATTCCGGACGCCTGCAGGATGGCGACAAGGCCGCCGCCGGTGGTGATGAAGGCTGCAGACAGCACGTTCGACGCACCGATGACGCGCGACCGCTGGTCCTCTTGCGCCCAGGCCTGAAGCGCTGCGAGCGTGGGAACGGCGAGGAAGGCACCGGCGATCGCCATGCCGGCAAGATCGATGGCGATACGCACCGTATAGGGATTGGCGAAGAAGGCAGAGAGCGTCTCAGCCGGAGCGACTGTGCCGGCTTGTCCCACGCACCAGGCGAGATCGAGACCGAACAGCGCCATGATCAGGGTGCCGACGGGGGCCGGCAGGAGCACGATGCGTCCGGCCGACATCCAGGCGGCAATTGCCGAGCCAATGCCGATTGCGATGGCAAAAACGGCGAGATAGGCGGTGATCGCCGTCTCGTCGCCGCCGAGATGGTTCTTCACCATGGGCGGCAGCAGCGACAACACGATGGCGCCCGCCAGCCAGAACCAGGCGGCCATCAGCGCGGTGCGCCAAAGCCGCTGGTCGCCGCGCAAAGAGGCAACGAGCCGACCGGTCGAGCGCAGGACGTTGCGATCGACGACGAGATCCGGAGCCTTTGCGCCGAGACGAGGGATGTAACGGCTGGAAAGCCAGCAGGCGAGCGCCAGGCCGAGCATCATGGGACCGAACACCCAGGGATCGACGCCATCGGCCGCGGCAAGCCCTGCCACGACCGTGCCGCTGAGGATGGCGATGAAGGTTGCCCCTTCGATCCAGGCGTTGGCGCGCGGCAGTTCCTTGCGCTCCAGGTGGTCGGGCAGGATGCCGTATTTGACCGGCCCGAAGAGCGCGGAGATCGCGCCGAACAGAAAGAGTGCAACCAGCAGCACCGCGATGGAGGAGAAGGCAATCCCGACAACCGCGACACCGGCGGCCGCAAGCTCCCAGCGCTTCAGTCTCTCGGCAACGATCGCCTTGTCGAACTTGTCGGCGAGTTCGCCGCCAAGCGCGGAAAAGAGCAGGAACGGCGCCATGAAGACGGCGCCGGCCAGCGTGACGAGCGATCCCGCGTCATCGGCCGCCACGGTTGCGAGGATGAGGAAGACGAGCGTATTCTTAAGAAAATTGTCGTTGAACGCCGATAGAAACTGCGTCCAGAAGAGTGGCGCAAAGCGCCGGGAAGTCATCAGATTGTTTTTCACGGAACGTCTCCCTTTTTTGAGCGTTCTAGATGAAAATAGTTACGCACTCGTCCACAGGTTGCTAGCCATCACGACAAGGCTAACGAGGATTTAAACTTCGTCCGCCTTGATGCCGAGCAGCAATTTCTCGGTCTTGGCATCATCGATCCTGCGGATGAGCTTTTCTGCCTCCAGATTGTCGCGCAGCGTCTTGGTCACGTTCACGGCCGTCTGCAGCAGCATCAGGATGCCCATGGCCAGGTAGCCTTTGCCCCAGAGGTCGATCGGCATCATGTAAAGGCCAATCACCACCATGAAGGCGGCCACGCCGAAGCTAACATAGGAAAAAGAGGTCCAGGCCGGGGAGTGTTTCATCAGGCTGTCGTTCATCGTCGTTGTCCTTTGAGAAACAGAGGTTTCAAAGCGTGAGGTTCATCTTGGCGCGCAGGCGCTCGAGCACGTCGTCGGCGCTTGTCACGAGAGGACGCCCGCAACCGGCCGCGGCCAGTTTCTGGGCAAGTGCTGCCGGATCCGGCCGCTCTTCAAGCTCAATCAGCGCCTCGGCGGTCAATTCAGCCTCGCGCTGGCGCGTTGCGAGCCGCGCGAGCGTTGCCTCGGCGTCGCCGAGTGTCGCCAGATCGTTGCCGGGCACCTCGCGGGAAAGCCGCTGCGTCCGGTCACGTGCGGCGGCCAGGCGTTCGCCGCGGCGCAGCGCCGCCAGGCGCGTTTCGCTCTGCCGCACCGCTTGCCTTAGCCGATCTATTCCGTCTGCAAATTCCGCCTGAACCTGGCGCGCGTTCTGCAATTCGGTTTCCAGTCGCGCGATCGAGGCTGCGGCTTCCGCGGCCAGATCCCCTCGCCCCTTTTCAAGCGCTGCAATGGCGCGGATTTCGAGCTCCTCGATGTGAGCCGAAAGTCTCTCGGCATTTTCCTTTTCCAGGCGATTTTGCGCTATCGCCAAGGCGACGGCCCGACGCGCGCTTTCGACACCGCGGGCAGCATCGCGTATCTGCTGCGCCAGAATGGGAAGCGCATGCCGATCGGTGAAGGCTTCTTCCGCCCTATGGGCACGACCGCGCATGAGCGTTACGATTTGTTTGAACATCTCCTCACCTCCATGTATGAACAATGTTCAATAATGTTTTCTCATAAAAATGAACGTTGTTCAATATAAAAATGAACGCCGTTCAAAAAGAGGTGACCAGTGGTCGGAAAGCGTGAAGCGAAGAAGGAAGATCTGAGATCGAGGCTTGTTGCCGCCGGCACGGAGCTGATCCGGGAGCAAGGATTGAAGAACCTGCGCGCCCGCGACATAGCCGAGCGTGCAGGTGCGGCACTCGGTGGGCTCTACACCGTCTTCGATGATCTCGACGGGCTGATCCTGCATGTCAATTCGGGTACACTGAAGCGCCTGGAAGCCGCCCTCAATTCGGCGGTCCTGCCGGCGGCGGATGTTCAGGAAACCTTCCTGAGCCTGTCGCTCGCCTATCTCCGTTTCGCGCTCGCGGAGCGCAATCTATGGGCGGCGCTTTTCGAACACAGAATGCCCGAGGGCGCCCCGGTCCCCGAGTGGCATCTTGCCGAACATGGCTTCCTGATCGGTCTCATCGCAGCACCGCTCGCGCAGCAATTGCCGCATGCCAGCCGGGAAGACGTGGCAATTCGTGCCCGCACGTTCTTCGCCGCCGTGCATGGCGTGATCTCTCTCAGCCTCGAAGGACGGTTCATCGGGATAACGCCCGAAGTGCTCGAGCGCGAGATTACGGCACTCGCCGGAATTCTTGCCAGGCGCCCGAACTGAAGCGCTTTTTGCCGGCTTCAGCGACGTAGATCGCGAACGCGCGTAGGTCAAAGGACAGCGGGAGAGGTTAACCAGGCGATCTTGAAGCCGCTGGACCTTGGCCAGGCAGATCGGCGAAGATCCATTTCATAGCGGGTAGCCCGCAACCTGGTGCGGGCTACCCATTTATCTCAGTCAAACGGGTTGCATCCAAGCCCAGCTATTGCTGTGCGGGAGCCGTGTCTTGGAGTTTTGCCTGAATCTTCTTGGCGACTGCCGGATCGCTCTGTGCAGCTGTCAGGATTGCCGAATACTCTTCGATCGAAATGGTCGGTGAGGCTTGGACGGCCTCTACCATTTTCTTGCTGGCTTCGGTCTCCAGGTCCTTCTTCGCCGTTGCATCCGACGTAGCTTCTATCTTGGCGGAATATTCCTGCCTCACCTTATCGACCTGAAGATAGGCAACCGCGAAGGCCTCGATTTTCTGGTCGCTGATTGCAGCGTCCGGGGCCTTGTTGCCAGCCTGGCCCTGCGTCGGCTGGGTCGTTTCAGCCTGAGCGATCTCAAGGGCGGATGCGGGACTGACGACCATGAAGCTGAAGACCGCGGCTGCGAGTGACGCGACGGGTTTGTAACCGGTGATCATATTCATTCCTCTCTGATGCGCATGACGTGATCGGGAGCGACACTGACTTTCAATCGCCCCCAAGGTCGGCCGGATACCGAATGCGCCGCGACGATGGAACGCTGGAATGGGCTCGATGCGGCCGTATCGGGGCCATTTGCTGACCATTCAACGGCAGCTTTACGGCTCAGCCGATGCGTCCCGTCGATGTTCTCTCCCGTGCGGGGCCGACAATTCCGTTGCTCCCGTCCACGTCTTGCGGGCCCATCACGCCGACGCACGATCGAATGTGACGTCGAGGAGTACGTTCGCGCCGGCGGTGACGTCGTCGGGTGACGCGTATTCGCGCGGATTGTGACTGACCCCGTCGCGGCAGGGTACGAAGATCATCGTGGTCGGCAGCCGGCGCGCCAGATTGAACGCGTCATGGCCGGCGCCGGAGACGATGTCGCGATGGGAGAGCTGGCGCTCGCTTGCGCTTGCTCGAACGGCCGCGATCAAATCGCGGTCGAAGGCGATCACCGGCGAATGCCAGGTCAGGCGCCCCTGAAGATCGATCGCTTTATGGCGCTGACGAAGTGTCTCCAGTCCGTCCGTCAGCCGTTGGTGCATGCTATCGAGTACGGCTTCGTCGGGATGCCGCAAGTCTACCGTCATGTCTGCGCGCCCGGGGACGACGTTGATCGCACCAGGAGACAGGTCGATCCGGCCGATCGTGCAGCGTGCATCCTCGTCGACGCGACCGATCGCATGCACGAGCTCGATCACATGCATGAGCACCGGCACCGGGTCTTTGCGCAGCGCCATCGGCACCGGGCCGGCATGGGTTTCCTCGCCGCGAACCGATATCTCGTACCAGCGGATACCCTGGCCGCCGGTAACGACGCCAATGGTCTTTGCCTCCGCTTCCAGGATCGGGCCCTGCTCGATATGGAGCTCGAGGTAGCAATCCGCACCCGGTAGGCCGGGTACAACCTCGCGATCGTACCCATGCCGGGCGATCTCGTCGGCCAACACGATCCCGGCGCTGTCACGCGCCGACAGGGCCTTTTCCAGGTCGAGCACGCCACAGGCAACACCCGACCCCATCATCGCGGGCTGGAAGCGGCAGCCTTCTTCATTGGTCCAGACACAGAGATCAATCGGCCGGGCGGTTTCCACCGCCGCATCGTCCAGAGTCTCCAAGACCTCAAGTCCGGCAAGCACGCCGAGCACGCCGTCGAAGCGTCCGCCGGTCGGCTGTGTGTCGAGATGACTGCCGATCAGGACCGGCGATGCTTCGGGGTCGAGACCGGGACGGCGAATGAAGAGATTACCGATCCGATCCTTGCGGATGTCGTAGCCACGCGCCTCACACCAGCCGAGAAACAGCGCGCGGCCGGCTTCGTCCGCGTCCGAAAGCGTTTGTCGGCACGAGCCTCCTTCCGCCGTCGGCCCGACGTCGGCCATCGCCATCAGCCGTGCCCACAAACGATCCCCGTCGATCCCGCTTCGCATCCTGTCCTCCGAACCCATGTGTTCGTCGCCGCCAAGGTCCGTGGCTATTCGAGGGAGCGCCAGTCACCCATGAGGGGGACTGTGCCGGGCTCTCTCCCGCTCGCTAGAACGGAGGCAAGGTCAACCGTGGAGGCAGGTCATGGACACGACACCGGACAGACGATGGCACCGCATTGCGGACGCACTCCGCCCCGAGACGCGACTGTTGATCGACGGGCAGTTTCGCGCAGCCGCCGACAGTGAAACGCTGGCGTCGATCAATCCGGCAACCGGCGCTCTCGTCGCCAATGTCGCTTGCGGCAACGCCACCGACATCGAGGCGGCCTGCGAGGTCGCGGCCAAGCGGTTTCGACAGGGTGTCTGGTCGCGCATGCCGCTCCGGCAGCGGATACACATCCTCATTCGGTTTTCCGAATTGATCGCCGAGAACCGCGACATCCTGGCAGTGCTCGACACGATGGAAATGGGCAAGCCGATCGCCGAGATGTGCACGATCGACGTGCCCGGCGCAGTGCTGACCATGCGCTATATGGCCGAGAGCATCGACAAGATCGCAGGCTCTGCACCGCTCACCAATCCGGACGCGCTGCATTACATCCTGCGCCAGCCGCTGGGCGTCGTCGGCTGCATCACGCCGTGGAACTATCCGCTGATGATGGCGGTCTGGAAGATCGCACCGGCCCTTGCCGCCGGCAACAGTGTCGTCCTCAAGCCGGCCGAGGACACGTCGCTGAGCGCCCTTCTGCTCGGTCGCCTTTTTCTGGAGGCGGGTGGACCGGACGGCGTCCTCAACGTCGTGCCGGGACGCGGCGCCGTCGCCGGCCAGGCGCTGGCACGTTCGATGCATGTCGAAAAGATCGCCTTCACCGGCTCGACGGCAATCGGCCGGCAGATGTATCGCTACGCCGCAGATACGAACCTCAAGGCGGTTTCGGCCGAGCTTGGCGGCAAGTCGCCGCAGATCGTACTTGCCGATGTGGAGGACCTGTCGACGGTTGCCGAGAAGGTCGCCGACGGACTGTTCGGCAACCAGGGCGAAGTCTGCTCGGCCGGTTCCCGTATTCTGGTGGAGCGCAGCATTCACGACGAATTCTGCGAGCTCCTCGCAGGGCACGCTTCCTGGAAGTATCGGCCGGGAGATCCGCTCGACCCGACGACGACGATGGGACCGCTCGTCAACAAGGCCCATCAGGGACGGGTGCTCGACTATATCGACGGGGCGCGCAAGGACGGGGCGAAACCCGTGATTGGCGGCGCGCTCGATCGGGCGTCAAGCGAAGCATGCTTCGTGGAGCCGACACTCTTTGCAGGCGTCGACAGCCGCATGACGATTGCGCGGGAAGAAATCTTCGGCCCGGTCGGCGCGATCATTGCCCATGACGGAGCAGAGGACGCCGTCAGGATCGCCAACGACAGCCCCTATGGCCTGGCCGCCGGCGTCTGGACGTCCAACCTCGGCAAAGCCCACCGCATCGCCCACGATCTCGAATGCGGCATGGTCTGGATCAACGGCTATATGAACGGCGACATGAGCCAGCCCTGGGGCGGCTGGAAACTCTCCGGCCACGGCCGGGACAAATGTCTGCAGGCGCTCCTCGACAACACCCAGTCCAAATCCGTCTGGGTGACGCTCGACTGAGCGCCGGCGACAGCCGACAGCCCACCACACGTGGTGTCGGCACCCAAGCGCCCGCAGCATCGATTATCGGAGAGTTCACCTGCATTGATGTGAGGGGCGTGATATCTAGAACATTCGACAGGAAAGGTACGAACCCCATGGCCCCAAACACCAGGAGAACGCTGCGGTCGCTGACCGGCCTGCTTCTCGCAGCCTCGGCACTTTGCAGCGCCGCTGCCGGCGCCGCCGCCGAGACGCTCGTCATCACCGACGCCAAGGTCCGCACCATGAACCCCGCCGCCCCCTTGGCCGAGGCGGTGGCGATCGACGACGACGGGGTGATCCTTGCCGTCGGCGACGAGGCGGCTGTCCTTGAGAAAGCCGGAGCGGACGCCCACGTCGTCAAGCTCGGCGGCCGGATGCTCCTGCCGGGTTTCCAGGATGCCCACGTGCATCTGATCGAGGCCGGGGTCAATGCCAGCCTCTGCGAGTTCGAGCCCTTCGCCTCTCTTGAGGAGACCAAGGACACCGTTCGCGATTGCGTCAAGCAGAGCGACAACGAATGGGTGGTCGGCTCCGGCGTCAGCATGACCAATCTGCTCGACGAAACCGACGACCCGGTCGGCGTGCTGGACGAGATCTCCGAGGACAGGCCGATCCTGATCCTCGACGACATCGGCCACGGCGCCTGGGCCAACAGCGTCGCGCTTGAGGCTGCCGGTTACGACAAGATCGACGGCAACCCGCCGGGCGGCATCATCCTGCGCGACAAGAAGACCGGCGCCCCAAATGGCATCGTGCTCGAAAACGCCCAGCAGAAGCTGCGCAACCTCGCCTTTCCGGATACACCCGAAAACGTCAAGTTTGCCTATGAAAGCATGCTGCCGACGTTAAAGACGATGGCCGAAAACGGCATCACCACCGTCAGCGATGCCGGCGGCTTCTGGCCGCAGGGGCACCTGAAGGCCTGGGAGATGGCGGAGAAGAACGACACACTGACGTTGAGGGCCGCCAACGCAGTCTACGTCTATCCCGACCTGCCTTTCGACGAGCAGGTGGAAAAGCTGTCAAGTTTCTACAGCAGCGATCCGAACCGGCTTTTGAAGTTCAACCAGGTGAAGATCTATGTCGACGGCATCCTCGAGCAGCGCACCGGTGCCCTGCTTGCGCCCTACAGAAAGGGTCCGGGCATCGACCACGGCTTCGATAGCGGGTTCCTCTATTTCGACGAGGCGACGCTCGACCGCTACTCCAAGGTTCTTTCGCAGAAGGGCTTCAAGCTGCACTATCACGTGACCGGTGACCGCGGTGCGCGCCTGGCGCTTGACGCCATCGCACAGTCCGACCCGGCGCCGGGTCCGCACCGGTTGACGCATATCTACCTGCTCGACAAGGCCGATTACGGCCGCTTCAAGGACGAGGGCGTCGTTGCCGATTTCCAGCTGGCACCAAGTTCGCTCAGCCGGGAATATGATGCCTTCATCCGCAAGTTCATCGGCGATCGCGCCGACACCATGATGCCGGCCGGAAGCATCGAGAAGACGGGCGCAACCGTGGTGATGAGCAGCGATTTCGACGCCGATGAACTGTCACCGCTCGTCAAGATCCAGACCGCCCTTCAGCGCAAGAAGGATGGCGCGCCGGATGTCGAAACGGCCGTCAAATGGATGACGATCAACCCGGCGAAGCTTCTGAACCAGGACGACAAGACGGGCACGATCGAGCCAGGCAAGTTCGCGGACCTCGTCGTCATCGACAAGGATATCTTCGAGGTCCCGGTCAAGGAGATCGGCAAGGCCGCCGTCGAAGCGACGCTTCTGCAGGGCGAGCCAGTCTATGATGCGGAAGGTCTTTTCTCCGAACACTAAGCGCTAAAATGCCGTGCGTTCATGCGAACGCACGGCATCTGTCGTTGCAGGGCTCTGCTTGCCGCAAGCCCTCGCGTGAAAGCGGCGTCTTTACCCGCCTGTACCGCCAAGCAGGAGCGAGAACAGCTCGCCCTGCGAGGAAATCTTGAGCTTGGAATAGATGCGCTTGCGGTGGACCTTCACCGTCTCCGGGCTGTTGCCGAGAATGCGCGCAATGCTCTTGGTCGAATGCCCCTTCAGCATCAGCCGGATGATCTCGCCCTCGCGCGTGCTCACCTTCAACTGCGACAGCGTGGCAAAGACCGTATCGGCCGCCGGCTCGCCATGTCCCTGGTTGGCGATCGGTTGCGGCCAGTGCTTGCGGCAAAGCTCGGAGACAACAGGCAACAGCCCGTCGAGATGGGCGCGGGCCTGCGGCCCGGGACGGCAGTCCTCTGTCCGCTGCCCGAGCGAAAGTGCGATCGCGGTGCCCTCGGCACTTGCGACCAGCATGACGATTTCGTCGTAGAGCCCGGTCTCCGAATAGAACATGCGGTAGTATTCGCTCGTGCGAAAATCGTCCGGGGCGCAGTCGTCGAGGCTCACCACCCGGTCGCCGGGATCGCTTCTGTAGAGGCTGTAGAACGGATCCAGCAAATAGGCGAAGCTGAGATAGGGGCCGACAGTGCGACGGGTCGCCTCGGGATCGAGGTCGCTATAAAGCTGCAGCGGCGGCTGGTCCGTGGAAAAGACCGAAACGAACAGGCTGTCGAAGCCGTAGACGTCGAGGCACAATTGCCTCAACGCATCCGGAAAGGCCGGGCTGCCGATCGCAGCCACGGCCTTGCCGATCAATGTCATCTGCTCAAACGGAAATCCCGTCATTCCCCGCCTTGTCGTCAAGAATCCCTCGACGATCAAAGCGGTTCCTGCTGGGTAATGCAATGGATGCCGCCGCCACCGATGGCAATGGCGTCGATGCGGACCTCACGGACCCGCCTGTCCGGAAACAGCGACCGGAACATCTGCCGCACGACCGTGTCGGACTCGATGCCGTAACACGGCATGATCACGCCGCCATTGACGAGGTAGGAATTGACGTAGGAACGGCAGAACTTCGGATGATCCGACGGCGCATCGACGGCTTCGGGAACCGTGACGATCCGGATCGGCCGGCCCTTGGCGTCGGTCTGGCCCTGCATCGCCTCGAGGTTCAGGCGGATGTAGTGGTTCCACTCGTCCTCCTCCTTGCTCCCCCCCTCGCCAGGGCTTTCCATCAGGACGACGCCGGGCGCGACGAAAACGGCGATGCCGTCCACATGGCCGTCGGTCTCGTCCTCGATCGGATTGCCGGGCAGCCAGATCACCTTTTCACCGCCGAGCATGTCGAGGAGCTCGCGCTCGATGTCGTCGCGGCTCCAGCCGGGATTGCGGTTGCTGTTCGGAAAGCAGGTCTCGGTGGTGATGATCGTGCCCTCGCCGTCGACGCTGACACCGCCACCTTCGGCAATCAGGTTCGAGACGAAACCTGCGACCCCTGCCTTCTCCAGCGCCAGCCCGGAAAACGCGGCATCGCCATTGAACGGATGATATTTTCCGCCCCAGGCGTTGAACTTGAAGCGGGCGCCGGCGCGCCGGCCGTCGGCAGCCGTCAGGAAGCACGGCCCGGCATCACGTGCCCAGCTGTCGTTTATATCGGCCTCGACGAGATCGATCGACGGATCGAGGATGGCGCGTGCCTCTGCCATATCCTCCGCACGCGCGGCCATCGTCACCGGCTCGAACTCGCGGATCGCATGGGCGACGGCCGCATAGTCGCGGCGGGTGGCGGCAATGTCGTCCCAGACTTCGTGACGGCATGGCCACATCATCCAGGTGCGCTTATGCGGCTCCCATTCGGCCGGCATGCGAAACCCGGCTTCGCGTGGTGTCTGGTTCTTCATGATTTCATATCCTTTCGCCCGGCCCCGTCATCTGCGAAATCGCAGACGACCGAAGACCTGGCTCTTCCTGTTGTCGTTGAGAAATTTGCAGGCGACCGTCAGCCAATCGCCGTCTGGCCATCGAGGGTGCGAATGGCGCCGTAGAGATCCGGCCGGCGGTCGCGGTAGATGCCCCAGCTGCGCCGGAAGGCGCGGACCGCATCAAGATCGAAACGTGCCGTCAGATAGGTTTCGTCGGTCCGGCTCGCCTCCACAACGATCGCCCCCGTCTGGTCGGCAATGAAGGATGTGCCATAAAACAGCGCCTCGCTGTTGCCGGCTGCCTCCCGGCCAACCCGGTTGGAGGCGATCACCGGGATCATGTTGGCGGCCGCATGCCCCTGCATCGTGCGACGCCAATGGCCGGAACTGTCGATCTCGACGTTCTGTTCGCTGCCGATCGCCGTCGGGAAGAGCAGAAGTTCCGCCCCTTGCAAGGCGAGTGCCCGGGCGGTTTCCGGGAACCATTGATCCCAGCAGATGCCGCAGCCAATCCGCGCGTATTTCGTATCGATAGCACGAAAGCCGGTATCGCCGGGGCTGAAATAAAACTTCTCCTCATAACCCGGCGCCTGCGGAATATGGGACTTGCGGTAGTTCCAGAGGATCTCGCCGTCCGCATCGATGATCGCCAGCGAATTGTATTGCGCCGGCCCGGCCTTCTCGTAGTAGGAAATAGGCAGAACCACGCCGAGCTCTTTCGCAACCGTGCGAAAATGCCTGATGGCGCGATCCTCGCCGAGGCTCGCGGCGAGATCGAGATGGTGGATCGTCTGCTCCAGGCAAAAATAAGGTGTCTGGAACAGCTCCTGCAGAAGGATGATCTGCGCACCATCCTCGTGCGCAAGCCGCACCAGTTCCTCGGCCTTTTCGATGTTCTCGTAGATGTTCCAGCCGCAGGCCATCTGCGTCGCTGCGACGGTGACTTCGCTCATGTCTTGCTCCTCAAGCAGCGCTGCGGCGGGATGCCGTGAAGGCAGCAATCGATTCCGACAAAGCGGAAACGATCGCGTCGCATTCGGCCTCCGTGACGATCAAAGGTGGCGACACAATGAGCCGGTTGCCGACCGGGCGAACGACGACGCCGCGAGCAACGCAACCCTGGAAGATGGTTTCGCTTGCTTTCTCGTAGATCGGCAGCGGCTGCTTCGTCGCCTTGTCGGCGACCAGATCGATTCCGAGCATCAGACCGGCGCCGCGCACGTCGCCAACGATGTCGTGGGCGAGCAGGGCCTTCGCCTGCTTCTGCAGGTATGCGCCAGTCCGTGCTGCATGCGGCAGCAACCGTTCGCGCTCCATAATCTCGATGTTGGCAAGCGCCGCCGCACAGGCGACCGGATGCCCGGAATAGGTAAGACCCATCGAGAACACGCCGCCTTCGCATTGCGGACGGCTGATGACGTCGTAGATCTCGTCGGAAAGCAGGGTTGCGCCGAGCGGGATATAGCCGGATGTGATGCCCTTGGCCGAAACCAGGATGTCCGGCTGGGTCCCGTAGATCGCGTCGGACGCGAACCATTCGCCCAAGCGGCCGAAGCCAGTCACGACTTCATCGGCGATATAGAGGATATCGTTGCGACGGCAGACCGCCTGCATGCGTTTGTGATAGCCCTTCGGTGCGACGAGCACGCCGCCGGCACCCATGATCGGCTCGGCGATGAACGCGGCGACATTCTGGGGGCCGAGCTGTTCGATGCGCATCTCGAATTCGCGCACCAGCAGGTCGCAATAGGCCTCCTCGGTCATACCATCAGGGCGGGCGTAACAATCGGCAGCCGAGATGTGGTGGATGAAATCCTCGCCGACCTGGGCAAAGCCATACTTGGTGCCGTGAATACCGGTCAGCGCCGCCGCCACATAGGTCGCGCCGTGATAGCCGTTGTTGCGCGAGATGATCTTGCGCTTGCCCGGCTTGCCGCGCATGGCGAAGTAGTAGTGCACGATGCGGATCGCCGCATCGTTCGCGGTCGAACCGCCGCAGGTGTAATAGACATGGTTGAGGCTTCCGGGCGCAAGCTCCGCAAGCCGCGCTCCGAGTTCTGCGGCCGGCACGTTCCCCGACGCGCCGAAGGGATTGTAATAGTCCATGTCCATGACCTGGGCGGCAATCGCATCGGCCATCTCGCGACGGCCATGGCCGATGTTGACGCACCAGAGACCGGCGATGCCGTCGAGCAGTCGGCGCCCGGCATTGTCGACGACATAGGCGCCCTCGGCCTTCTCGATGATCTGGCTGCCGGTCGCAGCAAAGGTCGAGAAGTCGGTATAGGGGTGCAGGACGTGATCCCGGTCCTTCTCGAAGGCCGAGCGGGCGTTCGGCCGATCGGCGGGAACGACGGATTGAACGATGGTCATTGGTTTCTCCAGAATGGCATGAGGCATGGTCTGCGAGATCGGCGTCACCGCAGAAGCTTGGTCCAGACGCGGTCGTAAAGTTTGGTGACGGCGGGCGTGCAGGCGGTTAGGAATTCCGGCGCCGGCGCGCTTTCGGGCGGGCTGAGTTCGGGTGCACCGGCGAGCGCCTTGTCGACGAATGCTTCCGACCCCTTGATGCCGTTGGCGTAGCGGGCGTAGTTGGTGATCATCGCCGCGTTTTCCGGATCCATGATGAAATTGATCCAGAGCTTGGCGTTCTCGAGGTCCGGCGCGCCCTTCGGCACCGCGACATTGTCCATCCAGCCGGTGTAGCCTTCCTTCGGATAGATGTATTCGATCGACGGTCGCTCGTCGCGGGCGCGCATGGCATAACCGTTCCAGCTCATCGAAACGGCCGCCTCGCCCGAAACCAGAAGTTCCTTGGTCTCGGAGTTGTAGCTCTTGACGAATTGCTTCTGCGTCGAGAGCAGGTCGAGAACCGCTTTGAGGTCCTCGGGATTGTCGTTGCAGCGCGGCTTGCCGAGGTAGCGTAGCGCCATGTTGATGACGTCATTGACGTCGCGCAGCATGTTGATCTTGCCCTTCACCGCATCATCCGGTTCGAACAGGATCTTCAGCGAGGTGTCGTCGCCCTTGACGATGTCGCGGTCGACGGCAAGACCGGTCGAGCCCCAGGCCCAGGGGGCCGAGTAAAGGCGACCCTTGTCCCAGAAGACGTCCCGCCACATCTCGTCGACATGCTGATAGTTCGGCATCGCCGCGACATTGATCGGCTCGAGCAGATTCTCGCCGATCAGGATCGTCATCGTATCGTGGCCAGGCACGATGATGTCGTAGCCGCCGGCTCCCGACTTCAGCTTGGCGAGCATGGTCTCCATGGAGTCGTAAGTGTCGATATGGACCTTGACCCCATAGGTCTTCTCGAATTTCTCCACCATCTCCGGCGGCGTGTATTCGCCCCAGGTGTAGATGAAGAGGTCGCCGGCGGCCGATGCGGGTCCGGCAAGGGTGGAGGCAAGCAGGGCGGTAAAGACGGCAGCTTTTTTCATCTGATGTTCCCTTTCTTGTTTTGATTTTCGTTGAGTTTTCGCGATGTCAGTGCTTGCGGCCCGCCTGCCCCAGCAGTCCCGAAATCAAGACCAGCACGGTCGAGGCGGCGAGCATCAGCGTCGAGATCGCATTGACCTCCGGCGTCATGCCAAGCCTCAGCATGCCGTAGATGTGGAGCGGCAGGGTGGTAGCGCCGGGGCCGGCGACGAGCGCGGTAATGATGAAATCGTCGAGTGAGATGATGAAGGCGAGCAGCCAGCCGGAGACGAGGCCCGGCACCAGCAAAGGCAGGGTGATGCGCAGGAAGGCCTTGGCCGGCGAGGCATAGAGGTCGGCCGCAGCCGACGGCAGCGTCGCGTCCATGCTTTCGAGCCGTGCCTTGATCGGCAGGTAGGCAAAGGGGATGCAGAAGACGATGTGGGCAATCAGGATGGTGGCAAAGCCGAGACTGATGCCGACCGCGACGAAGAACACCAGCGAGGCGACGGCGGTGACGATTTCCGGCACCATCAGCGGGAAGGTGAGAACGACATAGGCGCCCTCGCCGCCGCCCTTCTTGCGATTGACGGTCGCTATGGCTGCGCCAAGCGCAAAGACCGTGGCGACGGTCGCCGCGATGATGGCGATCACCACCGAGTTGATGGCGGCCGTCTGAATGTTCTGATTGGCAAAGACGGTCTGGTACCAGCGGAACGAAAAGCCGGTCCAGCGGGTGACCGAGCGGCCATCGTTGAAGGAGTAGATCGCCAAAACGACGATCGGCGCATAGAGGAAGACGACGCAGCCGACGGAAAGAAGGCCGAAGCCGGGAAAGACACGCAGGTCGCGCAAGCGGGCGATGGACATGGCGGACCTCTCTCAGTGCTGCTCTTGCTGCTGGGCGGCGCGTCGCGCCAGCCAGAGAAGGACGATGAGGGTGATGGTGAGCAGGATCATCGACAGCGCCGCACCGAACGGCCAGTTGCGCGCCGCCTGGAACTGCGTTCCGATCAGGTTGCCGATCATCAGCGTCTTGCCGCCACCGAGAATGTCGGGCGCCAGGTAGGAGCCAACCGAGGGAATGAAGACGAGCAGGCTGCCGGCGATTAGCCCGGGTCGCATGACCGGCAGCACGATGCGGAAGAAGGCGACCCTGCGGCTGGCATAGAGATCGTAGGCGGCTTCCAGCAGGCGGAAATCGAAGCGCTCGAAGGCCGAATAGAGCGGCAGCACCATGAAGGGCAGGAACGAGTAGATCAGCCCGAGCGAGATGGCAAAGCCGTTGTAGCTCAGCGCCAGGGGCTGGTCGATGAAACCGAGGTCGAGCAAAGCGCTGTTGACCGGGCCATCGTCACGCAACACGAAAAGCAAAGCGATGGTGCGGATCAGGAGGTTCACCCAATAGGGGATCGTGATCAGGAAGAGCCAGATGTTCTTCACCCGGTCGGTGCGGTTGGCGATGTAATAGGCGGTCGGCACGCTGATCACGAGGCAGAGCAGCGTCGCGACAAACGCCTGCATGAGCGAGCGGGCGACGATGATCAGATAGTCGGGCGTAAAGGTCAGGCTGTCGTCGAGGAAATCCCGCTCGAACAGGATCTGCTCGTAGGCCGCCGTCGTAAACGTCCACTCGACGCCGCCATAGGCGCCCGGCACGAGAAAGGAATAGGTGAGCATGATCGCGATCGGCGCGACCATGAACACAAGAATGATACCGAGCGACGGCCACAGCAGGCCGGCATGGGCGAGCCCGGCCGGAATGCGCGAAGAGAGGGCGAGAGGCCGGGCGCTCATGACAGCAGAACCTTCACGGAGCCGGGCTCGAAACCGAGGCTGACGACGTCGCCGGGGGCGAAATCCTGGCGACCGCGCAGGCCGCCACGCGGCGACCGTGCCGTCAGCGCGTGGTTGCCGGCGCGCAGGTGGTATTCGACCGCATTGCCGAGATAGGTGCGATCGGTGACCTTTGCGCGTTCCTGTCCGTCGCTGGGCCCGCTGCCGAGCACCAGCCGTTCGGGGCGAATCGAGAGCCAGACCTGCTGCCCGGTTTCGACGCGTTCAGCGATCGGCGCATGAACCTGGTCAAGCCCCTCGATATCGAAGGCCGCCTCGCCGCCTGTGACACCTGCGACCTTCGCCGCGATCAGGTTCGATTCACCGATGAAGTCGGCGACGAAGCGGCTTTGCGGTTGTTCGTAGATGTCCTCGGGCGTGCCGACCTGCTGCAGGAGACCGTTGCTGATGACGGCGACCCGGTCGCTCATCGCCAGCGCCTCTTCCTGGTCATGGGTGACGAAGATGAAGGTGATGCCGGTCTCGCGCTGAAGTGACTTCAGCTCCAGCCGCATCTTCTGCCGGAGCTTCAGGTCGAGCGCCGACAGCGGCTCGTCGAGCAAAAGCAGCTTCGGCTGCGGCGCCAGCGCACGGGCAAGAGCAACACGCTGGCGCTGGCCGCCCGACATCGTGTCTGGCCGGCGGTCGGCGCATTCGGTCATGTGCACCATATCGAGCATGCGCTCGACGGTGCGTTCGACCTCTGCGCGCGGCTTGCCGAGCATCTCCAGACCGAAGGCAATATTGCGGCGGACCGTCATGTGCGGAAACAGCGCGTATTGCTGGAAGACAGTGTTGACCGGTCGCGCTTCCGGTGGAAGGCGGCTGACATCCTCGCCGAAGATCCGGCAGGTGCCTGATGTCAGCATCTCGAACCCGCCGAGGATACGCAGCAAGGTGGTCTTGCCGCAGCCAGAGGGACCGAGCAGCGTGAAGAATTCGTTGGCGCGAATGGAGAGGTTGACGTCCTTCAGCGCCTCGTGGGCCTGCGGCGTGCCGGCATTGTAGGTCTTGCGCAGGTTTCGAACCTCGGCGGCGACGCTGTTTGGATGCTGCAGAAGGGAGCCGGGCTTGCTCAGCGACGCAGCCTTGCTGTCGGCGGGCGGTGTCGGATTGGGTTCTATGATGGCGCGCTGCATGGTTCTCCTCCACTTAAGCCGACGGGAGCGAACTGATACCGTTCGGCATGAAAGGACTATGCGTGGCGTCCGGAAGGGGCGTTAGTCCCCCAGAGGGGGTATCGCCGACAGTCATGGTTTTCGGCCGTTGCGAAACGCCGAAGGCGGCCCGCAGGCCGCCTTCGCTGGGAGGGGCCGCCAAGCGCAGCCAGATATTGCCATTGAACCGCAAGCGACTGTTTTCGCTACCGGATTGTCATCCGGAAACTCGCGATGCCTACGTCTCCGACTTCCGCAAAAGGATCACCAAAGTGGTCGCGACGATCATGATCACCGATATGGCGGCCACGGCCGGATCGAGATCCAGGCGCAGGTTGTCCCAAATGCGCTTCGGCAGTGTGACGACGTTGACGCCGCTGACGAACAGGGTCACGGAGCTCTCCTCCCAGGACATGACGAGGCTGACGAACCAGGCCGCGAAAAGGCCGAAGCGGATGTTCGGCAGGATCACCCGGAAGATCGACTGCAACTGGCTTGCCCCGAGGTTTCGGGCGGCAAGCTCGAGGTTCCGGTCCAGCCGGCTGAGCGCGCCGAGGATGGCGATGACGGCAAACGGCACGATCATCACCACATGGGAGAGCACCAGTCCGGGGATCGTGTCGAGCAGGCCGATCTGCGCCAGCAGGAAATAGAGCGCGACGGCCGAAGTGACCGGCGGAACGATGATCGGCAACAGCACCAGGCCGATCAGGAAACGCCCGCTCGCCGGCCGCCGCAGCCAGATACCGATGCCGAAGGCGGCCGCAAGCGCCGTTGCAATGACGCTCGAGAGCAGCGCGACGAGCGTGCTCGTTCCGATGCTTGCAAGCCAGGTATCGGGGTCGAAGATCGCCAGGTAATGCCTGAGCGAATACGCCCCGTCCGGCATCGACAGGAAACGCTTGGCGGTGAAGGAAAACGGGATGACGGCGGCAAGAGGCAAGAGCAGGAAGAGCCCGGCCGCACCGGCAAGAAAGCCGCCAAGACGTGATGTACCAAACATGATCCACCTACCGCGACATGAGTTGTTCGATGCGCATGACGCGCTGCGACAGCCAGAGGATGGCAAAGACGACGACGAGCAATACGACACCGAGGGCGGCACCGAGCCCCCAATTGGCCGTCTGGAACATCTGCACGAATACCGATTCCGCCGTCATCACCACCCGACCGCCACCGAGGATCATCGGCGTGACGAAGAAACCGAGCGAGAAGATGAAGGTCATGGCCAGTGCCGAAAATACGCCGGGCAACGACATCGGCAGGTAGATCCGCCAGAACACCCCGAGCGGCCGGCAGCCGAGACCGAGTGCGGCCAGAAGCACACGCCTGTCGATCTTGCGCATGACAGAGGCCATCGGCAGGATCGCAAAGGGCACCATGAAGTGCACCATGCCCGTGATGACCGACCAGACGTTTCGGCCGGTCGAAAGCCCGCTCAGACCGAAGGCCGCTGCGACGTCGCTGGCAAGCCCGTTGTTGCGCAGGATGACCACCCAGCCGAAGGCGCGCACCAGCACCGAGATCCAGAACGGAATGAAGATGCAGATCTCGATCAGCCGACTGCGGCGCGCGCTGCCCATCACCCAGTAGTAGGCGAGCAGATAGGCGATCGGGATGGTGATCGCCGTGCTCAACACGCACACCCAGAAGGTTCTGAAGAAGATCGCCTGGAAGTCCGCACCGGTGAAGATGCGGACATAATTGCCGACGCCGAGCTCGGGCCGCGTGACGCTCCAGAGCGTCACGCCGGCAAAGGGCAGCACATAGGCAGCCAAGAGGATCACCGGCAATGCCCAGAGCATGACAAGCGACCCGCTCGCGCCGAGGGGCTTGAGCAACAGGAAACGCCTCTCGATCATGACGCGGTCATCGCCAGATATTTTTCGAGCGCCGCATCACCGCGGGCCGAATACCAGTCCATGTCCATCAGCACCTGTTGCGCCATGTTCTCAGCCGAGCTGCAATCCAGCCGCTTCAGCTCCGCCGGCACGAGGTCGTGCGCAAGCGGATTGCTCGGTCCGCAACCGAGGGTACGCAGCAGATCGACCTGGCGAGCCGGGTCCTGGCAATAGCGGATGAAGTCCATGGCACGGGCAGATCCCGCTGGATTGCCCTTGATCACGGCCCAACCCGAAGGTGCCAGAATACCTTCTGCATAGGTCCAGCTGACCGCTCCACCGGTATCCTTTTCCACGAGATTGGCCCGGGTGTGCCACAGCAGCGCCATCGACGCCTCGCCGTCGCGCATCAACTGCTGGCTTTCGGCACCGGAGTCCCAGAAGCTGACGATGTGCGGCTTGATCTCGTTGAGCTTGCGGATCGCCCGCTCCTCGTCGAGCGGGTACAGTTGGTCCATCGGCACGCCGTCGGCAAGAAGTGCCGCCTCCATGCAGCCCGACATCCACTTGTAGAGCGACCGCTTGCCCGGATACTTCTCGACATTCCAGAAATCCGCCCAGGATTTTGGCGGGTTGTCGCCGAACTGCTTGGCGTCATAGGCGATGACGTAGCTCAGGAAATAGTTGGCAACGCTGTATTCGTAGGCAAAGCCCGCCTGCACCTTCTCGCGATCGACGACCTTGTAGTCGATAGGCTCGATCATGCCGACTTCGCCGAGCGACTTCGTAGCCCCCGGATCGCAGTCGCAAACATCCCAGGAAACGGCACCGCCTTCGAACTGCGCCTTCATCGCACCCTTGGTCGGTCCGGAGCCGTCGATTTTGACGGCAATGCCCTGCTGTTCGGCGTAGCTGGCGGTCAGCGCCGCCTCAAATGCGCCGACCGCGTCGCCGCCCCAGTTGGTGACCACCAACTGGCCTTCGGCTGCGCGAGCCGGTCGGGCCCCAAGATGTGGTGCGACGCCGAGCAGGACGAGGCCCGTCAGGAACGTCCGCCGGTCGATGCGACCGGCAAGATGACCGTCCCGCAGGAGTTCGAGGCATTCCGCTTTCAGATCGTTTTTCATAGCATTTCCCCTTGTTGTTGTTTGGTTCGCATGCATTTGAAGGCGCCCTCAGCCGGCGAGCACCCGTCCGTCCAGGTGGCCCCAGTGCACCCAGAGCTGTTCGCCGCGCGCCGGCGGCAAACCGAGCGCATCACGGGCCGTCGTCAATGTCAGGCTGGTGCCCTCTGGAGCGGTGCCTTTGACGATGGTCGTGCCGCCCTGAAAGACGACGCCGTCGACGGTCATCGGCAAAAGGTTGTGGTCCACCTTCGGCCGATCGCGGCAAAGCGTCAGTTTTTCGGGGCGTATGGCGAGCACGGCCGGTTTGCCCTCCAACTGGTCTGCACCGGGCAGGACGGCGCGCACGCCGAACTCGCCGATATGCGCATGGAGCTCGCCACCGACCGCTCGTTGCCGGGTCACCGGGAGCGAGTTCATCGTGCCGAGAAACTCCGCGACGAAGCGGGAATTCGGCTCGTCGTAGAGAACGTTCGGCCGGTCGAGCTGGACGATGCGGCCACGATCGAAGATCGCGATCCGGTCGGACATGGCCATCGCTTCCATCTGGTCGTGGGTAACGAACAGGAAGGTCGTTCCTGTTTTCCGATGGATATCGACCAGCTCGTCCTGCAACTGTTCGCGCAGGTTCTTGTCGAGCGCCGACAGCGGCTCGTCGAGAAGCAGAAGTTCCGGCTCGAACACCAGCGCGCGCGCCAGCGCCACCCGCTGCTGCTGGCCGCCTGACAATGCCGAGGGGCGCTTGTGTTCATGCCCCTTCAAGCCGACGAGGTCGACCATGCGAGCCACCCGCTCGTCCGCCGTCGCCCGTGCCACCTTCCGGACCCGGAGCGAAAAGGCGATGTTCTCGGCGACGGTCAGATGCGGGAACAGCGCATAGCCCTGGAACACCATGCCGAAATTGCGCCTGTCGGCCGGCGTCGCGCCGATATCCTCACCGTTCCTCAAGATGGCGCCTGACGACAATGGCTCGAAGCCGGCGATCGCGTTCAGAAGCGTCGACTTGCCCGATCCGGACGGGCCGAGAAAGGTGAGGAATTCTCCCTTCTCGATGTCGAGCGAGACGTTTCTCAAGGCCTCGAAGGTCCCGAAGGACTTGCAGGCTTTGCGAATGGAAATATGGGCTGGCATGGTCTCTAACTCCGCTCAGTCGACGCTGTCCCGGATCAGTGGGCTGGTCGAGCAATGGATGCCGCCGCCGTTGAGCTGAACCTTGTCGTAGTCGATCTCAAGCACGGTGACATTGTGGCGGGCGAGCGCCTCGCGGGTCTGGTCGGAGAGGCCGCGCGGCATGATCACCCGGCCGGGCGCAATCGCCAGGCCGTTGACGATCCAGGGATTGTCGTCCTCGTTCATTTCGATCGTACGGATGCCGAGCGCGCGCAGCTTTTCCAGGAAGACGAAGGAGAGGCCGCGCGGCCAGACCAATGCGAGATCGACGTCGATCATCAGGAAATGGCCGTCGATATGAATGTCGTAGCCGCAGAGGTCGACGACCAGAAGTTCAACGCCCTGGTAGCGCAGGACCTCGGCGATCTGGCTGATGCCGTCGTCGTTGATGCGGATGCCGCGGCCGATGACGGCGGTGCGGCTGTTGAGCCAGGCAAAGCTGCCGCCTTCGGCCATCGCGGTTCCGTGCAGGGTGCGAAGCACCGGCATGCCCTGTTTTGCCAGCGTCCGGGTCACGGCGAGTTCCTCGCCATGGCGCATGCGCGGTGCCAGCCGCGGGATGATCGCCCCGCCCTTCACGGCGATGCACGAGTCCCGGGTGTAGACCGACTTGAAGCGGCCGCGATCGACGCCTTCGACATAAACGACCTCGACGCCTTCGGCCCGCAGCAAATCGGCGAGACCATCATGCTGGGCCTGCAGTTCCTCAAGGGTCGGGATGCTGTCGCTCTGCCAGTACCAGCCGGCCTCGAGGTCGCCATAGGTGCCGATTTCCTCAATGCGCTTGGTGCGGTCGATAACGGAAAACTCGTCTCCCGGGCGGTGCATCAGCACGGTGCGGAGCCGTCCGACGTCGTTGTTGCAGCCCCAGTTTCGACCCCAGAGGTTGCTCAGCCGCTCGGGCGCCTCGAAAGCGGGTTCGGCGACAGAGCCGAAATACTTGATCGTTGCGGAGTAGAGATCCTTTTTCTTCGGCGGCACGGCGTTCATGTCTGGTTCCCTTGGTGTTGGCCGGCTGTCATAGCAGCCCGTCGTTTCGTTAAAGCAGATGCTAACGGATCGTTTTCCTCCCTCATAGCGAATTGATTTCCGCCTTCAATTGAGGTTTTCTCATATATGGACGAGATCGGGGAGCGAGATCCGTGACAAGACTGCCGCCACTCAACGCCTTGCGCGCCTTCGAGGCGAGCGCCCGCAACAAAAGCCTGACAAAGGCCGCGCACGAACTGCACGTCACGCCCGGAGCGGTCAGCAAGCAGTTCCGGCAACTGGAAGAGCATTTCGGCTTTGCGCTTGCGGTCAAATCGCGCGACAGCTTCGTCCTGACGCCCGAAGGCCAGGAGCTGTTCTCCAAGCTCACCCAATCCTTCGAGACCCTCAACGATGCGGTGCTCGGCCTCCAGCGCAACCCGATCGCCGGACGGCTGGCGGTGCGCTGCATGCCGGCTTTCGCAACCCGCTGGCTGGTGCCGCGGCTTGGAAAATTCTACGACCGCCACGAGCGCGTCGAACTTCAGATCCTCTCGATGCCGGAATGGGGCGAACCGTTCCCCGACGGCCAGGCCGATCTTGCCATCATGTTCGGTGACCCGGCAGTCGCAAAGGGCGAAGCGACACCCCTCAAGCAGATGGAGTTCTTTCCCGTCTGCAGCCCGATCCTGATCAACCGTGATGGCGACATCAAGCGCACCCGGGACCTGACCCGGCACGTGCTTCTCGATGGCGTCGGCTCCACCCATTGGAACGACTGGTTCAAGCATCACGGACAGGAAATTCCCGCGACGGTTCGCCGGCTGAGTTTCGAAGACTTCAACCAGAACCTGGCCGCCGCGCGTTGCGGCATCGGGATTGCGATGGGCGACAACATCACCGCAGCCGAGGAGCTTGCCCAGGGCGCGCTCGTTCGGCCGCTCAAGGGTTTCATCAAATCGGCGACGAAAGGCTACTACATCGTCACGCAGAAGAACCGGGACAGCTCCCCGCTCGCCAAGGTGTTTATCGAGTGGGTGGTCAGCGAGGCCCAGGCGACCGTCGAATTCACCTGAAAGCTGACGGTAGCATCGGCGTCAGTCGCCGTCCGGCTCTGCCTGATCGATCCGCATCTGGCGCAGCATGTTGCGCCCGGCGATCAGCATCTCGAACAGGAACGCGAGAAGTGATCCGATGAGCGAGACGATCGCACCGCCGAAAAACCAGAAAAGGTTGTCCTCACGAAACCCGAAGGCAAGCGCGCCCGCCAGCAGGTTGAGAATGGCACAGCCCGTGCAGATCGCCGCCAAAGTCCCCAGGGCAACGGCGATCTCCAGCGCCAGCGTCCGCCGGCGCAGATAGGTTAGCTGCATCCGCCGCGCATCGCTCTGCTCGTCCTTCTCACCGATCTCGTTGACCCGATCGGACACCCTGCCGAGACGGGTCGCATAGACACTGACGAAGCCGGCAGTGCCTGCGAGAAGAAAGACAGGCGCCAGCGAGGTTTGCACGATCGAAGCGAGATCGATGACGGTCGACGGTGTCTCCATGCGTGCCTTCATTTTGCGTCGCTCGCTTCCGGCGAGACCGGGAGCAGCACTCTAGTCAGTTTTGCAGGCGTCAAAAACCGATAAATTCAACCGTTATCGGAAGCGGTCGGTTTCGGTTTCGCGGAACGCGCATTCTTGCGGGCAGCGGGAAGCGTCGAGCCCGCTTCCTCGCCACGTGCCGCAGCGACGTCATCGAATGCCGAAGAACCAAGGGATGTTGCACCCTGCGTAACGGGCGCAATTCCGTGGCCCTTGTCGCCTCAGAGCGGGTATGCCGGCGGCTCCGCCCTGATCGTCACCCACTGCCACTGGGTGAACTCTTCCCAGTTGGCCGGGCCGCCGATGCTGGTGCCGTTGCCGGAAGCGCCGACGCCGCCGAACGGATTGACGACCTCGTCATTGACCGTGGCATCGTTGATATGGAGCAGACCGACATTCAGCCTTTCGCCGAGCGCCAGTGCCCGGCCGACATTGCGCGAGACGATTGCTGCCGACAGGCCGTAATCGGTGTCGTTGGCAAGCGCGACTGCCTCCTCGTCCGTATCGAAGGTCGTGACCACCGCCACGGGCGCGAAAATCTCCTCGGCGAAGGCGGGGTTGCCGGACGAAACGCCGGCTAGCACCGTCGGCTGGAAGAACAGCCCGTCGCTGCTGCCGCCCGCTTCGAGCTTGGCACCGCCTGCGACCGCCGCCCTGACGATGCCAAGCGCGTGGTCAGCCTGGGCGCGGTTGATGAGCGGGCCAAGCGCCACCTGGCCCGAGGCCGGATCACCGACCGGCAACCTGCCGGCATGGTCTGCGAGCATGGTGGTGAACTTTTCGGCGATACCCGACTGCACCAGCACGCGACCTGCCGACATGCAGATCTGCCCCTGATGCAGATAGACGCTCCAGACGGCGTTCCTGACCGCAAGGTCGAGGTCGGCATCGTCGAGCACGATGAAGGAATTCTTGCCGCCGAGTTCAAGCGACACCTTCTTCAGATTGCGCCCCGCCGCCTCACCGACCCGGCGCCCGGCCGCCGTCGAGCCGGTAAACTGGATCATGCCAATGTTTCGGTCTTCCGTCAGCGCAGTTCCGGCCGCGCCGTCGCCCGGCAGCACCGCAAGCACGCCCTCAGGAAGCCCCGCTTCCTCGAAGAGGCGGGCGATAACGTGACCGCCGCAAAGGGCTGTGCGCGGATCAGGCTTGAGAACGACGGCATTGCCGACGGCAATCGCAGGCGCAACGGCGCGCATGGCGAGATAGAGGGGGAAATTGAACGGCGAGATGACGCCCACGACGCCAATCGGTCGGCGCTTGGCAAAGCTCAGCCGGCCCGGCTGCGACGGTAACACGGCACCGGCCGCCTGCGAGGGCATCGCAGCCGCCTCGTAGAGCGCCTTGATGGTGAGCGCGACCTCGAATTCGGCCTTTGCCGGAACGGAGCCGGATTCGCGCACCATCCAGCCGGCGATCTCGGCACGGTGTTCCTCGGCGACCTGCGCCGCCTTGCGCAAGATCTCCGCCCGCCGTTCATAGGCCGTCGCCGCCCAGGCCGGCTGTACCAGCCGAGCGCGCGCTGCTGCCTCTGCGACCGCGGCCGGGCTGGCCATACCGACCCTTCCCAATTTCGCACCCGTCGCCGGCTCGACGGCGTCCACCACATTCGCGGCCGCCCTCCAACCGCCGTCGAACAGGACACCGCCGATATGTCTTTCCTGCAGAAGCGTCTTGCCGATATCGCTGCTCATGTTTTCCTCCCGCGTCATTGCAACCAGGGTCACAAGATCGAACAGGCGCGGGAAAGCGTCCAACACCATTTGGGTTGGAGAGCATACCTTGCGGATATAGTAGCGATGCAAACACGAGAGGTATGACCCGGATGGAAGCGCGTCATACCCTTGTCGAGGCAATAGCGAAGCGACCCGGCCTGACGATCACTCGTCCGACAGCAGCGTCCGAACCAGAGGATGCCTGGCGTCGGCAAGGCCGTCGATGACGTTGAAGTGGTGCCTGTCCGGTTCGGCGACAGCAGCCGTCCTTGCGCCCAACCCAGTCCAGATATTGGCTAGAAGCGCATTCTGGCGCAAGAACTCCGCACGCTCGCCGCCGCCGACCCAGCAGGTGATGCGGGCATCTTTCATGGGCCGCAGCAGCGCCGGGCTCTGCGAAAGTGCCTCGGCCTCGTCGATCGCGAGCTTCTCGTTCATGGTCGTCGACATGATCGGGCGCAGGTCATGGACGCCCGAAATCGACACGACGTTGCGGATCCGGGTCTGGACATCCCGCGAAAGCGGCGCTGTCGTCGTGATCATCCGGCTGACCAGATGGCCGCCGGCCGAGTGGCCGGTCAGCATCAAGGGACCCTCGACGCGTTTCGATGCCTCGCTGATGGCGGCGGCGACCTCCTCGACGATCCCGGCAATGCGGATCTCCGGGCAGAGCGTGTAGGACGGCATCGCGACGGCATAGCCGTGCTCCACGGCGCCGGCCGCTAGGTGCGACCAGAAGCTCTTGTCGAGCTGCAGCCAGTAGCCGCCGTGGACGAAAACCACCAGGCCCTTCGGCGAACCATCGGGCAAAAACAGGTCCATGCGGTTCCTCGGCCGATCGCCATAGGCAAGGTCGAGCTTGGCGCGTCCAGCGTTCAAGAGGGCGCTGCGGAACGCCTCGGCCGGCTTGACCCAAGCCTCCGGCCAGCGATCGCCGCGCGCGATGTTCGAGCCGTTCGCGTAGGCGTCGTCCCAGTCGGAAATGCGGTGTTCCAGCATCGATTTCATCCTCCCCTTGATGTCTCCTTACAGATAGCAATCGCCTGCCCCACCGGGAAAGGCAATGCTGGAATTCGAAAAAACTTTAGGCTTGAAATAATTTTGGACTGGTGCGATGCTGCCTCATGTTCAGCCGAGAAGTGGAGGTCTCGCTGTGCCTATCGCCATAACTGGGATCGCGTCAGCGACCGCCCGTGTCACCTTGAACCGTGACGCGACGCTCGTCGCGTGCCTGCAGACCAGGGCTTTGAACCACCGCAAGACTTTCAGCCGGCTTTGAACAATGCCTGGGCAACAGGCACGAACGAAAATAGGGAACAGCCGCCACATGCTTGGACCGACTTCGCACGTCGATACGTTCACCCGCGACCATCTTCCGCCACCGGAAGAATGGCCGGAGTTCCTTCTCGAAGGTTTTGACTATCCGGATCACCTCAACGCCGCCGTCGAACTGACGGACGCCATGGTCGCGAAGGGGTTCGGCGATCATACCGCGCTGATCGGCAACGGGCGCCGCCGGACCTACAAGGAACTGTCCGACTGGACCAACCGGCTCGCCCACGCTCTGGTCGAGAATTACGGCGTCAAACCCGGCCATCGCGTGCTCATCCGCTCCGCCAACAATCCGGCCATGGTCGCCTGCTGGCTGGCGGCAACCAAGGCCGGCGCCGTCGTCGTCAACACCATGCCGATGCTGAGAGCCGGGGAACTCGCCAAGATCGTCGACAAGGCCGAAGTCAGTCTGGCGCTCTGCGACACGCGGCTGATGGAAGAGATGATCGCCTGCGCCAAGAACAGCCGCTTCCTGAAGCAGGTCGTGAGCTTCGACGGCACGGCGAACCACGACGCCGAACTCGACCGCATCGCGCTCGACAAATCCGTCGTGTTCGAGGCCGTGCATACCGGCCGCGACGACGTGGCGCTGCTCGGCTTCACGTCGGGCACGACCGGGATCCCCAAGGCGACCATGCATTTCCACCGCGATCTCCTGGCGATCGCCGACGGCTATGCCCGCGAAGTGCTCGGCGTCACGCCTGACGACATCTTCGTCGGCTCGCCGCCGCTCGCCTTCACCTTCGGCCTTGGCGGCCTTGCGATCTTCCCCTTGCGCTTTGGAGCCGCAGCGACGCTGCTCGAGCATGCGACCCCCGCCAACATGGTGGAGATTATCGAGAAATACAGGGCGACGATCTCGTTTACCGCCCCCACCGCCTATCGGGCGATGATGAAGGCGATGGACAACGGCGCCGATCTTTCATCACTGCGCGTCGCGATTTCCGCGGGCGAGACCCTGCCCGGTCCGGTCTTTGCGGAGTGGACGGCCAAGACCGGCAAGCCGATCCTCGACGGCATCGGCGCGACCGAGATGCTGCACATCTTCATTTCCAACCGGTTCGAGGATCGCAAGGCCGCCTCGACCGGCAAGCCCGTCGGCGGCTACCAGGCGCGGATCGTCAATGACGACATGCAGGAAGTGCCCCGCGGCACGATCGGCAGGCTTGCTGTGCGCGGCCCGACCGGCTGCCGCTACATGTCGGATGCCCGCCAGCGCGACTATGTCCGCGACGGCTGGAACCTCACCGGCGACGCCTTCTACCAGGACGAGGATGGCTTCTTCCATTTTGCCGCCCGCTCCGACGACATGATCATCACCGCCGGCTACAACATCGCCGGGCCAGAGGTCGAGGCGGCCCTGATTTCCCACCCGGAAGTCGCCGAATGCGCCGTCGTCGGCGCGCCGGATGCGGAGCGTGGTCAGATTGTCGAAGCCTATGTCGTTCTGATATCTGGCGTGTCGGCGGACGACGCAACGATCAAGCGGCTGCAGGATCATGTAAAGGCGACGATCGCACCCTACAAATATCCGCGATCGGTAAAGTTCCTGGACAACCTGCCAAAGACAGCCACGGGCAAGATCCAGCGGTTCCGATTGCGGTCGGAGAACTGAAAATATGAGCAAGTCATACGACCCTTCGAAAGAAGGCGCCCAAATGTCGTTCAAGGGACGCATGTCCTACAGCGACTACCTGATGCTGGAAAAGGTGCTGGACGCACAGGAGCCGCTTTCCAAAGCCCATGACGAGATGCTGTTCATCATCCAGCATCAGACGTCCGAGCTCTGGATGAAGCTCGCGCTGCACGAGATCAACGCGGCGGCCCGCTCGATCCGCGACGACCGGCTGGAACCCGCCTTCAAGATGCTGACGCGCGTCGCCCGCATCTTCGAGCAGTTGAACAGCGCCTGGGACGTGCTGCGCACGATGACCCCGAGCGAATACACCACGTTCCGCGAATCGCTCGGCCAATCCTCCGGTTTCCAGTCCTGGCAGTACCGGGCGATCGAGTTCCTTGCCGGCAACCGCAATGTCGCGATGCTCGGCCCCCATGCGCACCGCCCCGACATCATGGAAAAGCTGGAAGCGATCCTTTCAGCGCCGTCGCTCTACGACGAGGCGATCCGGCTGCTTTCGCGCAACGGCTTCGACGTCGGCGCGGAAGCCGACAAGACCGATTGGCGCGAAACGCGAGCGGAAAGCGACAAGGTCTTTGCCGCCTGGCAGACCGTCTACCGCGATCCGGAACGCTACTGGATGCTCTACGAGCTTGCCGAGAAGCTGGTCGATTTCGAGGACTATTTCCGCCGCTGGCGCTTCAACCATGTCACGACGGTCGAGCGCATCATCGGCATGAAACGCGGAACCGGGGGCACATCCGGCGCGTCCTATCTGAAAAAGATGCTCGAAGTGGAACTTTTCCCCGAGCTCTGGCACGTGCGCACGGGTCTCTGATAGAACACAACCCAAAAGGGAACCAACAAAGAGGAGAACAGCATGAACCGCATTCTGGCCGCGGGCCTTCTTGGCCTTTCGCTTGCGACATCGAGCCTTGCCCATGCCGAGCCGGTGAAGATCGGCGTCATCACCACGCTTTCAGGCGGCGGTGCCGGCCTGGGCATCGACATGCGCGACGCCTTCACCCTGGCGATCAAGCAGTCGGGCAACAAGGACGTCGAACTGGTGATCGAGGACGATGCCCAGAAGCCGGAACTTGCGGTGCAGATCGCCGAGAAGATGATCCAGGGCGACAAGGTCGACCTGATGACGGGCATCATCTGGTCGAACCTCGCAATGGCCGTCGTGCCGAACACGGTGGCGCAGGACGTGATCTATCTCTCGCCGAACGCCGGTCCTTCGGCGCTTGCCGGTGCAAACTGCAATCCGAACTACTTCAACGTCGCCTACCAGAACGACAACTTCCACGAGGCGATGGGGCAATACGCCAACAAGGACTACAAGAACGCCTTCATCCTGGCGCCCAACTATCCGGCCGGCAAGGATGCGCTGACCGGGTTCAAGCGCTACTACAAGGGTGCACTTGCCGGCGAGATCTACACGCAGGTCGGCCAGACCGACTATGCCGCCGAGATCGCCCAGATCCGCGCCTCGGGCGCCGACAGCGTTTACTTCTTCCTGCCCGGCGGCATGGGCATCGCCTTCATGAAGCAATACGCCCAGTCGGGCGTGAACATCCCGGTCATGGGCCCCGGCTTCTCCTTCAGCCAGGATGTTCTGCCGGCGATCGGCGATGCGGCGCTTGGCGTCAAGAACTCCGCGACCTGGTCGAAGGACCTCGACAACGAGGCCAACAAGAAGTTCGTCGAAGCCTTCAAGGCCGAATACAAGCGCCTGCCCTCGATCTACGCGGCGCAGAGCTGGGACACGGCAAACCTGATCCTCGCCGCGCTGTCGAAGGCAAGCGTCAAGGACAAGGACGCCTTCCGCGCAGCGCTTAAGGCAGCCGACTTCCAGTCGGTGCGCGGCAAGTTCGTCTTCAACAACAACAACCACCCAATCCAGAACATCTACGTTCGCGAGGTGGTGAAGGAAGCCGACGGCGTACTCACCAACAAGATCATCGCCACCGCTTTCGAAGACCACAAGGACGCCTACGCCGACAAGTGCAGCATGTAACGCTTGTCGCCCGTCACCCGGATGCCCGGCTTCGAGGCCGGCATCCGGTCGATGATCCGTGTCGTCCCGAATGAAGCTTGGACCGGTCTCTTGTTCACCGCACTCCTGATCGAACAACTGCTCAACGGGCTTCAGCTCGGTGTGATGCTGTTTCTGATGGCCGCCGGCCTGACGCTGATCTTTGGCGTCATGGGTCTGATCAACCTGGCACACGGCTCGCTCTACATGATCGGCGCCTTTGCCTGCGCGACGGTCGCAGCCGCGACAGGCTCCTTCTGGATCGGGCTGATCGCGAGCCTTGCGGCCGCCGCCGGCGTCGGCGCGATCATCGAGGTCGCGGTCATCCGCAGGCTCTATGATCGCGATCATCTCGATCAGGTGCTCGCCACCTTCGCGCTGATCCTGGTCCTGTCGGAAGGGGCCCGCTGGCTCTTCGGCTCGTTCCCGCTCTATCTCGACATCCCGCCCGTGCTCCAGGGCGCGGTGCCGCTGCCGGGCGGCGGCCAGTACCAGCTCTACCGCCTAGCGATCATCGGCGTCGGTATCGCCGTCGCCATTGGCCTCTATCTGCTGATCTCCCGTACCCGGCTCGGCATGCGCATCCGGGCGGGCGAGTCCGATCGCGAGATGATCGGAGCGCTCGGTGTCGATATCGGCACGCTCTATACCGTCGTCTTCGCGCTCGGCGCCGCCCTTGCGGGGCTTGCCGGGGCTCTCGTCGGCGCTCTGCAGTCGGTGCAGGTCGGCATGGGCGAGCCGGTGCTCATCCTCGCCTTCGTCGTCATCGTCATTGGCGGTATCGGTTCGATCAAAGGAGCGCTGGTCGGTGCCATCATCGTTGGCGTCGTCGACACGATGGGCCGTTTCCTGCTTCCCTCGCTTTTGGCACTCACCATGCCCGCCTCACAGGCAACCACGATCGGCGCTGCTGTCGCCTCGATGCTGATCTATGTCGTCATGGCCCTCATCCTCGCCTTCAGGCCGAGCGGCCTGTTTGCAGCGCAGTCGTGAGGCCAAAATGACCCGCGAAACCACAATCAACCTGCTGCTCGCCCTCCTGCTTCTCGGCGCACCGATCCTGGCCGCAAGCCTGGGCGAACCCTTCTATGTGACGCTCGCAACCCGCATCGCGGTGCTGGCTCTTGCCGCCGTCGGCCTCAATATGGCGCTGGGGCTCGGCGGGCTGCTTTCGTTCGGGCATGCGGCCTTTTTCGGCCTCGGCGGCTACGTCGCCGGTATCCTTGCGACCCACGCCTTCAATGCCGAGCCGCTTTTCGCTGGCATTCCGGCGACGACGTCGATGCCGATTATCTGGGTTACGGCGATCGCGGTCGCCGGCCTCATCGCGTTGCCGATCGGCGCGATCAGCCTGCGCACGTCGGGCGTCTATTTCATCATGATCACCCTCGCCTTCGCGCAGATGATCTACTATTTCGCGATCTCCTGGCCGGCCTATGGCGGCGAGGACGGCCTGTCGCTGTCGATGCGCAACGCCTTTCCCGGCGTCAACACCGCCAAGCCCCTGCCCTATTTCCTGATCTGCTACGCGGCCCTGATGGCGGCGCTGCTTCTGTTTCGCGTCGTCGAGGGTTCACGCTTCGGCAGCGCCCTGCAGGCGGCAAGGCAGAACGGGATCCGCCTTGCGGCAGTGGGCATTGCGCCCTTCAACATCCGCCTCGTCGCCTTTGCCGTCTCGGCGATGATCACCGGGCTTGCCGGCGCGCTTTATGCCGATCTCAACCGCTTCGTCGGCCCCTCGATGCTCTCCTGGCACATGTCGGGCGAGTTGATCGTGCTGATCATCCTCGGCGGCAAGGGACGGTTGTTCGGACCTGTCGCCGGCGCGATGATCTTCGTCTTCTTCGAATATGTGCTCGGCGGCATCACCGAGCGCTGGCAGTTCTTCCTCGGCCTCATCCTGCTCGGCATCGTGCTCTTTGCTCGCGGTGGTCTGCTGGGTCTCCTCTCCGGAAAGCCGCGCCATGTCTGAGCCCGTTCTCGAAATCCGCGATCTCAGAAAATCCTTCGGCGCGCTGAAAGCGACCGATGGTGTCAGTCTTGAGCTCCGCCCCGGCCAAATCCACGCACTGATCGGCCCGAACGGCGCCGGCAAGAGCACGCTGATCCACCAGATCGCCGGCTCGCTCAAGGCCGACAGCGGCACCATCCGTTTTCTCGGCCAGGATATCGGCGGCCTCGACATGGCCGCCCGCGCAAGGCTCGGCCTTGCGCGCAGCTTCCAGATCTCCTCGCTGGCGCAGGAGTTCTCGGCGCTTCGCAACGTCATGCTGGCGGTGCAGGCACGACAGGGCAGCAGTTTTCGCTTCTTCCGCCAGGTGACCCGCGACAAGGACCTGGTCGAACCGGCGATGGCCATGCTGGAGCGCGTCGATCTTGCCGCGCGTGCCCATGTGCCGGCAGCTGAACTCTCGCACGGCGAGCGCAGGCAGCTCGAAATCGCGATCGCGCTGGCGTTGTCGCCAAAGGCGTTTCTGTTCGACGAGCCGATGGCCGGCATGGGACCGGAGGGCTCGAAGCGGCTGACCTCCTTCCTCAACGGTTTGCGCCACGAAGCGCCGATGCTCCTGGTCGAGCACGACATGGATGCGGTCTTTGCGCTGGCGGACCGCATTTCCGTGCTGGTCTATGGCCGCATCATCGCGTCGGGCACGGTCGATGAAATCCGCAGCGATCCCGAAGTACGACGGGCCTATCTGGGAGAAGCCGCGTGAGCCTGCTCGAAATCAACGGTCTCGAGACCTTCTACGGCGCGTCACAGGCGCTCTTCGGTGTCAACCTCGATGTGCGCGAGGGCGAGGTCGTCGCGCTCATGGGCCGTAATGGCATGGGCAAGACGACGACCATCAACTCGATCCTCGGGCTCGTGCGCCCGCGCTCGGGCGCCATCAGCTTTGCGGGCAAGACGATCTCCGGCCTGCGTCCGCACCGGATCGCCAGGCTCGGCCTCGGCCTCGTGCCCGAAGGACGGCGCTGCTTTCCCAATCTCACCGTCATGGAGAACCTCGTCGCCACCGCCCGCGGCAACCAGTGGACCTTCGAGAAGGTGACCGCGCTCTTCCCACGCCTCGGCGAACGGCGCGACCAATATGCCAACACACTCTCTGGCGGCGAGCAGCAGATGCTGGCGATCGGCCGGGCCTTGATGACCAATCCCAGCCTGCTCATTCTCGACGAGGCAACAGAGGGACTTGCGCCTGTCATCCGCCAGGACATCTGGTCGGCGATCCGCACACTGAAGGCGGCGGGGCAATCGATCCTCGTCGTCGACAAGACGCTTTCCGAACTTTTGCCTGTTGCCGACCGCTGCTTCGTGCTCGAAAAGGGCGCGACCGTTTTCGAAGGCGCGCCGGCAGCGTTGACGCCTGAACTTCAGGACCGTTATCTCGGCGTTTGATCTGTCGCTCAGGCCGAGGGAATGCCGCCGCCGAGCACGGTGGAATAGGCCTCGGTATCGATGTTGCCGCCCGAGATAACGCAGACGATGTTTCCCTTGAGATCCGGCCGGGCGATTGCGGCAGCAAGCGAGGCAGCCCCGGCTCCCTCAGCGACGACCTTTGCCTTCTTGAAGAGCAGCCGCATCGCGTCGCACACCTCTCCCGGGCTGACGGCAATCGCCCCATCGATCAGGTCCCGCGCGACCGGCCAAAGCTGCGGCACGAGCGATGGCGCACCGATGCTCTTGATAAAGGACGGGCGGGTTTCGATCGTCACGATCTGCCCGACCTCAAGAGCTGCCGAAACCGGCGCGGCGCTGTCATCCTCGACGGCAAAGACACGGCAACGACTGGAAGCGGCCTTGATGGCGCTGGCCACCCCGGTGGTCATGCTGCCGCCGCCAAAGGGCGTCAGCACGACATCCAACTCGGGCAGGTCCTCGAGGATTTCCATGCCGATGGAGCCGTTGCCGGCCAGCACCGCCTGGTCGGTTACCGGATTGATCAACAGCTCCGGCGCGTCCGGGCGATCGACGTCCGTGATGTAATCCCACCAGGTCTCGGCACTGACGAAACGTACTTCGCCGCCAAGCGCACGGACGCCGTCGATCTTGGTCTGCGGCGCGCCGCGATACATGTAGGCAACCATGGGCACGCCGATAAGGCGTGCCGCCCAGGCCATGCCATAAGCCATGTTACCGGAACTGGTGACGGCGGCGCCGTTTTTCAGATCGGCCGGATCGCGCGACAAGACGGCGTTCAGGGCGGGACGGAGCTTGAAGGCGCCGATCGGAGACAGCGTCTCCAGCTTGAGAAAAATCTGACGGTCCGGAAACCCAAGATCGAGCCTGACCAGCGGCGTGCGCGCGAAATGCGGCGCGATGCGTTTGCGGGCATCGGCGATTTCGCCCGGGGTCGGGCGGCGTGGCGCAGTCATGGCTTAAGTCCCCCGTTCGCCGTCCTCTCGCCCCAGGGCACGGTAGCTCTGAACGAACGCTGCGGGCGGCTACCTCAGTACGCGTCTGAACGAGAAGGCAGCGGGCGAAAATGCCGCCCGCTACCTACAACCCATCAGGTCACGGCCGCACGGACCGCGAAGCGCGCATCCTGCCAGGCACCGGTCTTGAGGATGTCTTCCAGGATTTCGACCGCCTGCCAGACGTCGGCATAGCTCACATAGAGCGGCGTGAATCCGAAGCGCATCGTCGTTGGTGCACGGAAATCGCCGATGACGCCGCGGGCAATGAGCGCCTGCATGATCTCGTAGGCGTTCGGGTGTTTGAACGAAACCTGGCTTCCGCGCTTCGTACCATCGCGCGGGCTTTCAAGCTCGAGGCCATAGGCACCGCATTTCGCCTCGACCAGCGCGATAAAGAGGTCCGTGAGGCCGATGCTCTTTTCGCGCAGCGCCTTCATGTCAACCGCGTCCCAGACGTCGAGCGCGCCCTTCAGCGCCCGCAGCGACAGGATCGGCTGCGTTCCGCAGAGGAACCGTCGAATGCCCTCGCCGGCGGCATAGTGCTTTTCGAAGGCGAAGGGACGGGCGTGGCCCCACCAGCCGCTAAGCGGCTGGCGGATATCGCCGTGGTGACGGGTGGCGGCATAGATGAAGGCGGGGGCGCCGGGGCCACCGTTCAGGTACTTGTAGGTGCAGCCGACGGCGAAATCGACATTGGCGCCATCGAGATCAACCGGCAGGGCGCCGGCCGTATGGCAGAGGTCCCAGATGACCAGCGCCCCGTGTTCGTGCGCCTTGCGGGTCAGCGCCGCCATGTCGCGCAGTTCGCCGGACTTGTAATTGACGTGGTTGACCAGAACCACGGCGACGCTGCCGTCGATCAGGTCCTCGATCTCGGGCGCATCGACCCCTTCGAGCCGGAGAGAAGCACCGGCGCGTGTCGAGACCACGCCTTCGGCCATGTAGAGGTCGGTCGGGAAACTGCCGCCTTCGCTGACGATCACCGAGCGATCGGGCCGGAGCGCCATGGCCGCATGCAGCGCCTTGTAGATGTTGATCGAGGTGGTGTCGCAGACGACGGTCTGGCCGGCGGCAGCCCCGATCAGCCGCCCGACCCGGTCACCGAGGGTCAGCGGCATCTCGAACCAGCCGGCGGTGTTCCAGCTGCGGATGAGATCCTGCCCCCATTCCACGGTCGCGGCCTTCTGAAGTTCGTCGAAGGCGGCGGTCGAGGCAACGCCGAGCGAGTTGCCGTCGAGATAGATAAGGCCCGGAGGCAGGATGAAGCGCTCGCGCATCGGGGCGAGCACGTCGGCCGCATCCATGGCCTTGATCGCAGCAAAATCGGGAACAGCATTCATAAAGGTAGTCCTCATTTATTCGCGAACGGTTTCGCGGGCGGGCGCGGGCCCGCGGCTTCGCTTGAGGCTCGGAAGAGCCAGCATGGCCAGAACGAAGAGGCCGGTCGCCAGTTTCAGGTCCGGCGGCGGCATGCCGGCGGCCAGGCAGAAGGAGACGAGCTGGTAATAGACGATCGCACCGACGAACGGCGCGGCGAGCTGGCGCGCCACACTCTGCTTGCCGACGATCGCTTCACCGATCATCAGCGCTGCAAGACCGTTGATCAGGATGCCGAGGCCCATGTTGACGTCGGCAAAGCCCTGCGACTGCACCATTAGCGCGCCGCCTGCCGCCGAAAACGCGCCCGCCAGTCCAACGCCGCCGATCGTCGCCATCCAGACATTGATGCCTTGGGCTTCGGCCATATCGGGATTGGCCCCGACGGCGCGTACGGCCGTGCCCTTCTCCGTGCGGAAGAAGTGATAGAGCAGGAAGAAGACGATGAGGGCGATCAGCCCGGCAACGACGATCTTGCTTGCCGGGAAGCCCGGCTGCAGCCCCGGCGCCCAGTCGAACACCGTCGGCGCACCGAAAACGGAAAGGTTCGAGCGGCCCATGATCCGGAGATTGATCGAATAGAGCATCGTCATCATCAGGATGCCGGCAAGCAGCGTGTGGATCCGGAACCTGAGATGGATGAAGGCCGTGCAGCAGCCGGCGAGGAAGCCGGCGAGAAGCGCGATGGCGATCGCGGCGAGCGGCGACATGCCGGCCGCCATTAACACGCCGCAGACGCAGCCGCCGAGCGGAAATGCGCCTTCGCTGGTCAGATCAGGAAAGCTCAGCATGCGGAACGGGATCATGATCCCGAGCACGACGAAGGCGAGGATCAGGCTCTGCGCGAGCGTGACGGGAACGAGCGAGATGAAGCTCGCGACGGTGTTTTGAATGATATCCATGATCGTCAGCTCGCCAGGAACATGCGGTCGGTTTTGACGGAGAAGTGGCCAATCAGATCCGGCACGGTCGTCTGCGCCTTTTCCTTGCCATCGATCTCGAGGCGCACGCGCCCGGCATCGAGCATGATGACCTTGTGACCGAAATCGACGGCATGCTGCATGTTGTGCGTCACCATCAGCGTCGTCAGCTTCAAGGCTTCGACCGCACGGATCGTCGCCTGCATGACGATATCTGCCGTGCGCGGATCAAGCGCTGCGGTGTGCTCGTCAAGCAGCAGCAGTTCCGGCTCGCCACCGACCGCCATGATCAAGGACAGCGATTGCCGCTGGCCGCCGGACAGAAGCTCCACCCGAGTGTCGAGACGGTTTTCAAGGCCGAGACCCAGAAGCGACAGGCGTTCCCTGTAGGTGGCGAGCCGCGTCGCGTTCAGGCCGCGCCGCAGGGTGCGCTTGTTGCTGCGCAGTTCGGCAAGCAGCATGTTTTCGGCCACCGTCATCGAGGCGGCGGTGCCGCGCATCGGGTCTTGGAACACGCGGGCAAGCCGCATCGCGCGCTTGTGCACGGGCGTTGCGGTCACGTCGTCGCCGTTGATGACGATCTGGCCGGTATCGAGCACCAATGCACCCGAAATGGCGTTGAGCATGCTGCTCTTGCCGGCGCCGTTGGAGCCGATGACGACGCCGAATTCGCCCGTGGCAAGGCTGAGATTGAGGCCGTCGAGCGCGACCTTTTCGTCCGGCTGCCCCTTGTAGAAGACTTTGCGGGCCGATCTGATTTCCAGCATTGGCTCCCCCTTAACTTATGAGATGACGGCGCTCGGGGCGCCGTCACTGAAGAGACAAGACGGAGATCAATCGACCACGCAGTTGCATTCGGTCGCAAGCGCTGCCGGCACTTCGATACCGAAGGCGGCGGCCGCCTTCTTCGAAATCAGCGGCGCGTGATCTTCATAGGCCGGACGCGACGGTGCGATGGTCTTCGGGTCTGCACCCTTGAGGATCTGGGCGGCGATCTTGCCGGCATTGACGCCGACCTGCTCGTAGTTGACCGCAAAGCTTGCCGGCACGACGCCGTCACGCACGGCACCGTCGTCGGAGTTGACGATCGGGATCTGTGCTTGACGCGCGGCTGCCGAAACGGCGCCGATCGCCGGCTGCAGCAGGTTGGATGCGGGCGTGTAGATCACGTCGGCCTTGCCGGCGAAGGAGGCGATGCGCTGCTGGATGTCGTTGACGTTGTCGACGCCGACCTCCACGACCTCGAAGCCTGCAGCAGGGGCCGCTTCCTTGATCTTGTCGAGCAGGGCCTGGTCGTTCGCTTCACCCGGATTATAGGGCACGCCGAAACGCTTGGCGTTCGGAAGCAGCTTGTGCGTGAAGGCCATGACGGCGGCCACGTCCTGAAGGTCGGTCGCACCGGTCATGCCGTCGTCACCGGCTTCCCAGGACGGGACGAGCTTGGCGGCCACCGGGTCGGTAACGGCCGAGAAGACCACCGGAATGCCGGACCCGGCGAGCGCCTTCTTGGCGATCTGCGATACCGGCGTGGTGATCGTATAGACCAGCTTCGGCTGTTCGGCCTGCAGCTTGGCGATCATCTGCGGAACCAGCGAGGCGTCGAAATTGGTGTGGCTCTCGGTGTAGACGACATCCTTGCCTTCGACGAAGCCGTTTTCGGCCAGTGCCTTCTTGAAGCCGGCGATCGACGCGTTCAATTGCGGATGCTCGCCGAAATTGGCAATGCCGATGCGGATCGGATCGGCAGCAGCCGCGCCCAGTCCCCATGCCATTGCGCCGGCGACAACCAATCCCGAAAGCCACGTGCTCTTAAGCCTGCTCATACATCCCTCCCAGAATTTGACGAGCGTTACCGCCCTCCTCGGCGGCTTGGGCGGATCATGGGACCGCCCCGGCCTCTTGTCAAATTAATATATATATTTTCATTCGAGGCGCTGAACTATATATATTTGTCTCAACCCGAGTGTGGGCGCTAAGGGAACTTGGATGCAAGACCAAGAACAGTCGACCAAGACGGAATCGGCCTACCGGCTGCTGCGCCGCGACATCCTTGCGACGCGGCTGAAGCCGGGCGCGCCGATGAAGCTGAGCACGCTGCGAGAGAGCTACGGCATCGGCTGGACGCCGCTTCGCGAGGCCCTCTCGCGGCTGGAGGCGGAAGGGCTGGTGACGGCCATCAGCAATCGCGGCTTTGCCGTTGCTCCGGTGTCACGCGAAGAACTCGACGACCTCACCCGCGCCCGCCTTGCCGTCGAAATGCCGCTGCTCATCGAATCGATCGAGAACGGCGACAGCGCCTGGGAATCCGCCGTGGTCACGGCACACTACCGGCTGTCGCGCTGCAAGGTTTCCGTCGAGCGCTTCTCCGAGAGCGAAGTCGACGAGTGGGACGAAAAACATGCCGGCTTTCATACGGCTCTCATCAGCGCTGCAAGATCGCGCTGGCTCGCTCGGTTTCAGGCAACGATCTCCGACCAGCTTCGCCGTCACCACCGCTTCTTAAGCCTGGCGCCGACGATGCGGGCTGCTGCCGGCATGAGTGCAGGCTACGAGGAGGCCGTTGCCGCGCTTGAGGACGCCATGGCGATCGAGCACCATACCGAGCTGATGGAGGCAGCACTCGATCGCGATATCGAGCGTGCCCGCACCCTGATGGCCGAGCACATCGGCTTTACCGTCAACGTCTATGTCCAGTCCGAGGATGGCGGTCGCGCGTCGCCATCGCTCACCCAGGCAGTGCCCGGCCTTGCGTCCAAATGACGGCCCGTGACAACCTGTCCAAGACCTGCTTACCTCTCTAAAAGCAGAAAAACGAAAGAGCCGCTGATTTGCGGCTAAGGGTTGGAAGCGGACGTTGGGAATGATGGGTGAAGACAAGTTCGACACCTCGCCGGAATGGGTGGATGGCGAGACCAAGGCGCTCGAGGCTCCGGGCGATCACCGCGCAGAGCTCAGGCTATGGCTGCGTCTTCTGACCTGCTCGACGCTGGTCGAAAGCGAAATCCGTCGGCGGCTGCGGGAAGACTTCGATTCGACCTTGCCGCGTTTCGACCTGATGGCCCAGCTCGAGCGCGCGCCTGACGGCATGGTGCTCGGCGAGGTCTCCAAGCGGATGATGGTCTCGCCCGGCAACATCACGGTGCTGGTGGAGCGGCTGACCGAGAGCGGCCACATCAACCGTACGACGCTTCCGACCGATCGGCGTGTTCAGATCATCGCCCTTACCCCCTTCGGCCGCGCCGAATTCGAGAAGATGGCGGCAAGGCATGCCGATTGGATCTCGGACCTGTTCGCCGGCCTTCCGGCCAAGGACGGCGGCGTGCTGATGGATGAGCTTGCCACGCTCAAGCGGTCGATCATCGCCTCGCTTGGCCGAAACTCCTGAGGCCGCGCGCCTCGCCCCTTCCTATCCTCCCTTGCCTTCTGCCGCACCGGCCTTGAAGCGATTCGACAGCGCTTGCCTGCGCTGCAAAAGCCGGCGTCGGCGTCCCGTCTGTTCAAAACAATTTTAAGCTTGAAATTTCTCCGGAACGAGTCCACCCTGCTTGCAACAGTCCGGCATGGCCGCTTGCGCCAGCTCGACGGTGACGCGCGCAGCCGGAACTCGGGAGGAGAACGACATGCGGATCGTCTGTATCGGTGGCGGACCTGCCGGCCTCTATTTTGCGCTGCTGATGAAGCGGCAGCATCCGGAGCACCACGTCACGGTGGTCGAGCGAAACCGCGCCTTCGATACCTTCGGCTGGGGGGTGGTCTTCTCTGACGCCACCATGCAGTCGATGCGGCAGTGGGATCCGGAAACGGCCGAGGCGATCGAGGTTTCCTTCAACCATTGGGACGATATCGAGCTGGTCTTCAAGGGCCGCAAGATCCGCACGACCGGCCACGGCTTTGTCGGCATCGGCCGCAAGAAGATGCTCAACATCCTCCAGGAACGCTGCCTCGAACTCGGCGTCGAGCTGCTGTTCGAGCAGGACGTGGAAAGCGACGAGCAGTTCGCCGATGCGGACCTCATCATCGCCTCCGATGGCGTCAACTCGAGGATCCGCAACAAATACGCCGACATCTTCAAGCCCGACATGGTGATCCGGCCGAACCGCTATGTATGGCTTGGCACGGACAAGAAGTTCGACGCCTTCACCTTCGATTTCCAGCGCACCGAACATGGCTGGTTCCAGGCGCATATCTACCGCTTCGACGAGAACACCTCGACCTTCATCGTCGAGACCACCGACGACGTCTTCAAGGCCCACCGCCTCGACCAGATGGACCAGGACCAGTCGATCGCGTTCTGCGAAAAGCTCTTTGCCGGCACGCTCGACGGCCACAAGCTGATGACCAATGCGCGGCACCTGCGCGGCTCTGCCTGGCTGAACTTCGGCCGGCTGATCTGCGAGAAGTGGAGCCATTTCAACGGGCGCAGCCACGTCGTCCTGATGGGCGACAGCGCCCACACCGCCCATTTTGCCATCGGCTCGGGCACCAAGCTTGCGATCGATGACGCCATCGAGCTCACGCGCCAGTTCGACATTCTCGGCCACGACAAGGCGAACATCCCGGCCGTGCTCTCGGCTTACGAGGAAGTGCGCCGCGTCGATGTTGCCCGCATCCAGAACGCCGCCCGCAACGCCATGGAATGGTTCGAAGTGGTCGGCACGCGCTATGCCGACACACTTGAGCCCGAGCAGTTCATGTATTCGATGCTGACCCGCTCGCAGCGCATCAGCCACGAGAACCTGCGCCTGCGCGACAAGGACTGGCTCGAGGGTTTCGAGCGCTGGTTTGCCGAGCGCGCCGGTGTCGAGCCCGCGGCGAACGGGACGGTTCCGCCGCCGATGTTTACGCCGTTCAGGCTTCGCGGCCTGACACTGAGGAACCGCATCGTCGTTTCGCCGATGGCCATGTATTCGGCGACCGACGGCGTGCCGAACGATTTTCATCTCGTCCATCTCGGCGCGCGCGCCATGGGCGGCGCCGCCCTCATCTTCCCGGAGATGACCTGCGTGTCGGCCGATGCCCGCATCACGCCCGGTTGCCTGGGGCTCTGGAACGATGAGCAGGCCCAGGGCTTCAAGCGCATCGTCGATTTCGTGCACCATCAAACCCCCGCCAAGATCGGCATCCAGCTCGGCCATGCCGGCCGCAAGGGCGCGACGAAGGTCGCCTGGGAGGGGATCGACCAGCCGTTGAACGAAGGCGCATGGCCGCTCATCTCCGCATCCGCCCTGCCCTACCTCAAGCATTCGGACACGCCGCGCGAAATGACGCGGGAGGATATGGACCGGGTCATCGCTGATTTCGTGCATGCCACCGAACAGGCCCGAGACCTCGGTTTCGATATTCTGGAACTGCACGTGGCGCATGGTTACCTGCTGTCGAGTTTCCTGTCGCCGCTCACCAATCTGCGCACCGACGACTATGGCGGCGACCATGCCGCCCGCGCCCGCTTCCCGCTCGAAGTCTTCCACGCAGTCCGTAAGGTCTGGCCCGAGGACCGGCCGATGTCGGTGCGCCTCTCGACCCATGACTGGCACGAGGGCGGCAACACGCCCGAGGATGCGGCGATCTTTGCCCGCCTGTTCAAGGAGGCGGGCGCCGACATGATCGACTGCTCCTCCGGCCAGGTGGTGAAGGAGGAAAAGCCGATTTATGGCCGGCTGTTCCAGACGCCGTTTTCCGACAAGATCCGCAACGAGATCCAGGTCCCGACCATCGCCGTCGGGGCGATTTCCGAGGCCGACCACGCGAATTCGATCATTGCCGCCGGTCGCGCCGATCTTTGCGCGATCGCCCGTCCGCATCTGGCCGACCCGTCCTTCGTCATGCATGAGGCGGCAAAGATCGGCTACGAGGAGCAGCTCTGGCCGAAGCAGTACCATTCGGCTCGAGCGCAATATGTGAACAACCTGGCGCGCGCCGCAACGACGGCGGGCAAGCCATGAGCAAGAGACACGCCCTCATCACCGGTGCCGGAAGCGGCATTGGCAAGGCGATCGCCCTTAGGCTCGCCGCCGACGGCCACGTGGTCAGTCTCGCCGGTCGGCGCGCAGCACCACTTGAAGCCGTGCGGGACGAAATCCTTGCTGCCGGCGGGCATGCCCTTGTCCGTGCCGGCTTCGATGTGACCAACCCGGAGGTGGTCGAGCAAGGCATTGCGGCCGCAATTGCCGAAGCCGGAGACATCGCTGTTCTCGTCAATTGCGCCGGCGAAGCGCCCTCGGCACCGTTCGAAAAGACCGACTTCGCGCTTTGGCAGCGGGTGCTTTCCATCAACCTCACCGGCGTCTACCTGGTGACGCAGGCAGCGCTTGCCTCCGTGCGGCGGGCCGGCAACGGCCGGATCGTCAACGTCGCGAGCACCGCGGGCCTCACCGGCTATGCCTATGTGTCGGCCTATTGCGCATCGAAGCACGGCGTCGTCGGCCTGACGCGCGCACTGGCGCTTGAGCTTGCCCGCACCGACGTCACCGTGAACACCGTCTGTCCCGGCTTCACCGACACGCCGCTTATCGATGGTGCGCTCGATACGATCAGCGAAAAGACCGGCCGCTCGCGCGAGGAAGCGCGCGCCAGCCTTACTCGCTCCAACCCACAGGGGCGCCTGGTGACGCCGGAAGAAGTCGCCCACACCGTCTCCTGGCTGGCGTCGGAGCGAGCGACCGCAATCACCGGCCAGGCGGTTGCCGTCGCCGGCGGCGAAGTTCTCGGAGGATAGAGATGACAAATCCGATGCAGGCCAAGAAGCGCGCCTTCAAGGACCACAAGGCCAAGCACTTCCTGTTCGAGACGGATGCCGACGGGCGGGTCGCCACGATCACCCTCAACCGTCCGGAAAAGAAAAACCCGCTAACCTTCGAAAGCTACGAGGAACTCTGCGATCTTTTCCGTTCGCTTGCTCGCGCCAGCGACGTGCGCGCCGTAGTGCTGACCGGCGCCGGCGATAACTTTTCCTCCGGCGGCGACGTCTTCGAGATCATCGAGCCCCTGACGCGCATGCCGATGCCCGATCTTCTGGATTTCACCCGCATGACCGGCGAACTGGTGCGCCAGATCCGCGCCTGCCCTCAGCCCGTTATCGCTGCGGTCGACGGCATTTGTGCTGGTGCCGGGGCGATCCTGGCCATGGCGTCGGACTTCCGCGTGGCAACGCCGGAGGCGAAGACGGCCTTTCTCTTTACCCGCGTCGGGCTGGCGGGTGCCGACATGGGTGCCTGCGGCATACTTCCCCGCATCATCGGCCAGGGCCGCGCCGCCGAACTGCTCTTCACCGGCCGCGTCATGACCGCGACGGAAGGCCACGCCTGGGGCTTCTACAATGCCCTGCACGAGCGTCCGTCGCTGCTTGGAGAGGCCCAGAAATTCGCGCGCAATATCGCCGACGGTCCGTGGTTCGCACACGCAATGACCAAGAAGATGCTCGACCAGGAATGGGCGATGGGCATCGACCAATTGATCGAATCGGAAGCGCAGGCGCAGGCGATCTGTATGGCGACCGGCGACTTCCGTCGCGCCTTCGAGGCCTTTGCCGCCAAGGCGAAGCCGGAATTCAAGGGGAACTGAGCATGAGTTCCCATGACACGGCCTTGCGCCCGCCTTCTCGCGATCATCTCGATTGGCCGTTCTACGATGACAGCCACCGTGCGCTCGCTGTTGAGCTCGACGCATTCGTGGCCCGTGGCGGCCTCGGCGAAGTCGACCACGCCGATGTCGATGCTGCCTGTCGGCAGCTCGTCGCAGCACTCGGCGATGCAGGCGTGTTGCGCCATTGCGTGCCCTCAGCGTTCGGCGGCGTCAGCGAGGAGATCGACAGCCGCTCGCTCTGCCTGATCCGCGAGACGCTTGCCTATGCAGATGGCCTTGCCGACTTTGCCTTCGCCATGCAGGGACTCGGCACCGGTGCAATCAGCCTGTCCGGCTCCGAGGCATTGAAGCAGGCTGTCCTGCCCAAGGTCGCCCGCGGCGAATGGATCTCCGCCTTTGCGCTTTCCGAACCAGAGGCCGGCTCTGATGTCGCGGCGATGGCATGCGCCGCGCGGCGCGACGGCGATCACTTCGTGCTCGACGGCGAAAAGACCTGGATCTCGAACGGCGGTATCGCCGATGTCTACACCGTCTTTGCCCGCACCGGCGAGGCGCCCGGCACGCGCGGCATTTCGGCCTTCGTGGTCTTTGCCGATACGCCGGGCTTCACGATCGCCGAGCGCATCGAGACGATCGCGCCGCATCCGCTTGCCCGTCTTCGCTTCGACAATTGCCGCATCCCAGCCTCGCAGCTTTTGGGCACGCCCGGCGAAGGCTTCAAGATCGCCATGCGCACACTGGACATCTTCCGCCCCTCCGTGGCTGCTGCCGCAATCGGCTTTGCCCGCCGCGCGCTCGACGAGGCGGTGGCGCACGCAAAGAGCCGCAAGATGTTCGGCGCGACTCTTTCGGATCTGCCGACGGCGCAAAGCACGCTCGGCGAGATGGCGACCGCGATCGACGCGGCAGCCCTTTTGACCGGCCGTACGGCATGGCAGCGCGACGTGCAGAAACGACCGACGACGCGCGAAGCGGCGATGGCCAAGATGACGGCGACCGAGAACGCGCAATGGGTGATCGACCAGGCGCTGCAGCTCTTTGGCGGCCGCGGCGTGCGCGTCGGCGAGATCACCGAGCGGCTCTATCGCGAGATCCGCGCGCTCAGGATCTACGAGGGCGCGACCGAAGTGCAAAAGCTCATCATCGGCCGCGAGCTGATGAAGGGCACGGGACGATAACGAGGGGGTGTCGAACATGCATGGTTCGAAAGCGTCATTCGACTGGCAGGATCCGTTCAACCTGGATGGGCAGCTGAGCGAAGAAGAACGCATGGTGCGGCAGACCGCTGAGCGCTATGCCGAAGACCGGCTGGCTCCGCGCGTCCAAGAGGCCTTCCGTCACGAGAAAACCGATCCGTCGATTTTCGCAGAGATGGGCGAGCTTGGCCTGCTCGGTCCGATGGTGTCTGAGGAATACGGTGGCGCCGGCCTCAACTATGTCTCCTACGGCCTGATCGCCCGCGAGGTCGAGCGCATCGACAGCGGCTACCGCTCGATGATGAGCGTACAGTCTTCGCTTGTCATCGTACCGATCTACACCTTCGGCAGCGAAGCGCAGAAGCGCAAATACCTGCCGGGACTGATTGCCGGCACCAAGATCGGCTGCTTCGGCCTCACCGAACCGGACCACGGTTCAGATCCCGGATCGATGATCACGAAGGCTAGCAAGGTCGATGGCGGCTATCTGCTTTCCGGCTCCAAGACCTGGATCTCCAATGCGCCGATCGCCGACGTCTTCGTCGTCTGGGCGAAGACATCGGATGGTCTGATCCGCGGCTTCATTCTCGAAAAGGGCTGGAAAGGTCTGAGCGCCCCGGCGATCCATGGCAAGGTGGGCCTGCGAGCCTCGATCACCGGCCAGATCATCATGGAGGAAGTCTTCGTTCCGGGCGAAAACATGCTGCCCGAGGTGACCGGCCTGAAGGGCCCCTTCACCTGCCTCAACTCCGCGCGCTTCGGCATTGCCTGGGGCGCGCTCGGTGCAGCGGAATCCTGCTACGAAACGGCGCGGCAATATGTAATCGACCGCAAGCAGTTCGGCCGGCCGCTCGCCGCCAACCAGCTGATCCAGAAGAAACTCGCGGACATGGCAACCGAGATCGCCCTTGGCCTGCAGGGCTGCCTGCGCCTCGGCCGCATGAAGGATGAAGGCAATCCACCGGTCGAACTGACCTCGATCCTCAAGCGCAACTCCTGCGGCAAGGCGCTGGAGATCGCCCGAACGGCGCGCGACATGCTCGGCGGCAACGGCATTTCGGACGAATTTCCGGTCGCTCGCCATCTCGTCAATCTCGAAGTGGTCAACACCTATGAGGGCACGCACGACATCCATGCGCTGATCCTCGGCCGTGCCATCACCGGCATCGCTGCCTTTGCGAACTGAGGTCCGGCACAAATGTTCAGGACCAGTAGACCGCTGCGCTTTGGAGACTGCGACCCCTCGGGGATCGCCTATTTCCCGTCCTACCTCAACATTCTCGTCGGGGTGACGGAGGACTTCTTCGCCTCGCTCGGCTTTCCCTGGAAGGCCATGAACGACGAGCGGCGGATCGGCGTGCCGACGGTGCGGCTCGATCTCACCTTCTCTCGACCGGGCTTCCAGGGCGACGAACTGGATTTCGCGCTCAAGGTCGTAGGCATCGGCCGCTCCTCGCTCGACATGGAGCATACGGTCTCGGCAAGGGACACGGTGCTCTGGGCCGCAAGACAGCGGGTCGTTGCCACCTCGCTCGACACGCACGCTTCTTTTGCCTGGCCGGACGATATCCGCGCCGCGCTGACACAACATCTGGAGACGACCGATGCACACCATCCTGCAACCTGAAGGCTGGGCTAAGCCCATCGGCTATTCCAACGGCGTTTCGGCCAAGGGCCGCACTGTCTTCGTCGGCGGCCAGATTGGCTGGAATGCGCAGTCCGAGTTCGAGACCGACGATTTCGTCGAGCAGGTGCGCCAGACCCTGAAGAACGTGGTGGCGGTGCTTGCGGCCGGCGGCGCCGAACCGCAGCACATCACCACCATGACCTGGTACTTCACCGACAAGCAGGAATATGTCGGCAATCTGCGCGGCATCGGCCAGGCCTATCGCGAGACGATCGGCCGGCATTTCCCGGCGATGGCGGCGATGCAGGTGGTGTCGCTCGTCGAAGACCGCGCCAAGATCGAGATCCAGGCCACCGCCGTCGTCCCCGATTGAGGTTGGCCGCGATGACCGAGATCCGATTTTCCGAAAGCGTTTCCGCCCGTCTCGAAGGCGATGTTCTCGTCGCTACGATCGACAACCCGCCCGTCAATGCGCTCTCCGCGCATGTGCGGTCCGGCCTGACGGCGGCGCTCGATCATGTTGCCGAACAGCCGGCGATTGCGGGTCTCGTCATCACCGGCGCCGGCAACACCTTCATCGGCGGCGCGGATATCAGGGAGTTCGGCAAGCCGCCGATCGAACCGGTGCTGCCTGAGGTGATGGAGCGCATCGAGACCTTCGACAAACCTGTCATCGCCGCCATCAACGGCGCCGCCCTTGGCGGTGGCTGCGAGATGGCGCTTGCCTGCCACGGCCGCATCGCCGGCGAAAAGGCGTCGTTCGGCCTGCCGGAGGTAAAACTCGGCCTTGTCCCGGGTGCCGGCGGGACGCAACGTCTGCCGCGCCTGATCGGCATGGTCGCGGCGATCGAACTCATCGGAACCGGGCGTGTCGTCAAGGGCGCCGAAGCTGTGACGCTTGGGCTTGCCGACGGCCTTGCCGCCGATCCCGTCACCGCCGCGCTGGCTTTCGTTCAAGTGCATGCTGGCAAGCCGCTCCGTCGGACCGGCATGATCGCGGTTCTGCCTGCGGACGGCGAAGCCATCGGCGCGGCGGAAGCGAGGGTTCTTGCGAAGGCCCGCGGCCAGGCTGCCCCCGCCGAGGCAACCCGCCTCGTCAAGGCAGCCGGAGAATTCGACCTCAAACAGGGACTGGCTGAGGAACGCGCGACCTTCTTGAGGCTTCGCGATTCCACCGAGTCAGCAGCCCTCAGGCATGTGTTCTTTGCCGAGCGCGCCGCCGGCAAGGTCGAGGGGCTCGATAAAGTTTCGCTTCGGCCGGTCGTCACCGTCGGCGTGGTCGGCACCGGGTTGATGGGGTCCGGCATCGCCGTCTCCGCCTTGACCTCCGGCTACCGCGTGGTCGCCTTGGAGCAGACGGAAGAAGCCGCCGCCGGCGGACGGGCGCGCATCACCGAGACGCTGGAGAAGGCCGTGCGGGCCGGACGGTTGACCGCTAATGGGCGCGACGAATGCCTGGCGCGGCTTCAGACGCCGGCTGACGCTGCGGAGCTGGCGAAGGCTGACCTCGTCATCGAAGCGGTGTTCGACGACCTCACGGTCAAGACGGAGCTGTTTCAGAAGCTCGACGGCATTGTCGCCCCCGGCGCCATTCTCGCGACCAACACCAGTTATCTCGATCCCGATGCGATCGCGGCGGCTACCGGCGATCCCTCGCGCGTCGTGGGCCTGCATTTCTTTTCGCCCGCCAACGTGATGCGGCTCGTCGAAGTCGTCAATTGTGCCGAGACGGCGCCGGACGTGCTGGCGACGGCACTTGCCTTCGTCAAACGCCTCGGCAAGCTGCCGGTCGTCACCGGCGTCACCGAAGGCTTCATCGGCAACCGCATCTTCTCGGCCTATCGCCGCGAAGCGGAGTTCATGCTCGAGGATGGAGCACTCCCGCACGAGATCGACGCCGCGCTCGAGGCCTATGGTTTTCCGATGGGCATCTTCGCCGTCAACGATATGGCCGGGCTCGAGATCGCCTGGGCACGGCGCAAGCGACAGGCCGCGGCCCGCGATCCTGCTGCACGCTATGTCGAAATCGCCGACAGGCTCTGCGAGGCCGGCCGTCTCGGCCGCAAGAGTGGCCGCGGCTGGTATGCCTATCCCGATGGTAAGCGCACCGTCGATCCTGATGTCACGGCGGTGATCGAGGCGGCGCGGGCAGCCAAGGGCATCACGCCGCGCGCCTTTAATTCCGACGAGATCATGAGCCGGCTTCTGGACGCCATGCACGACGAAGGTAACGCGCTGCTCGCCGAAGGCATCGCGGCGCGTCCCGGCGACATCGATCTGGTGATGATCAACGGCTACGGATTTCCCGCGCACAAGGGTGGGCCGATGTTCGCCGCCGGGCAAAACAAAGGATAAATCTCATGGCTGAAGCCTATATCATCGGCGGCGTCCGCACGCCGATCGGCCGCTACGGCGGTGCGCTGTCGAGCGCCCGCCCGGACGATCTGGCAGCGCATGTTATCCGCGAGGCGTTGGCGCGCGTTTCGTCCGTTCCGGCCGAAGCGATCGACGAAGTCGTACTTGGCTGTGCCAACCAGGCGGGCGAGGACAATCGTAACGTTGCCCGCATGGCCGCCTTGCTCGCCGGTCTACCGCAGACGGTTGCGGGAACGACGATCAACCGGCTCTGTGGTTCCGGTCTGGACGCTGTCGGCTACGCCGCCCGGGCGATCCGGCTGGGCGAAGCCGAGATCATGGTCGCCGGTGGCGTCGAAAGCATGTCGCGCGCACCCTTCGTCATGCCGAAGGCGGAAGGCCCGTTCCAGCGCAGCACCGAGATCCACGACACAACGATCGGCTGGCGCTTCGTCAACCCGGTCATGAAACACCAATACGGCATCGACTCGATGCCGGAGACCGCCGAAAACGTCGCCGCCGAGTTTTCCATTTCGCGCGAAGACCAGGACGTCTTTGCGCTGCGCAGCCAGGCGCGCGCGGCAGCTGCGCAAAAGAGTGGGCGCTTCGCCCGCGAAATAGCCCCCTATGCGATCAAAGGACCCAAGGGCGAGACGACATGGGTCGAACACGACGAGCATCCCCGCGAGACGACGATCGAAAAGCTCGGCAGCCTGCAGACACCCTTCCGCGCCAATGGCACGGTGACAGCCGGCAATGCTTCCGGCGTCAATGACGGTGCTGCCGCGCTCATTCTCGCCTCGGCCGGCGCAGTCGAGCGTTACGGACTTCAGCCGTTGGCCCGCGTCGACGGGATGGCAACGGCCGGTGTCGCGCCGCGCATCATGGGCATCGGTCCGGTCTTTTCCACGCGGAGGCTGCTGGAGCGCCTTGGTCTCGGCATCGGCGACATCGATATCGTCGAGTTGAACGAAGCCTTTGCCGCACAGGCGCTCGCCTGCATGCGGCAGCTTGGGCTGGCCGACGATGCGCCCCACGTCAATCCGAACGGCGGCGCCATCGCGCTCGGCCATCCGCTCGGCATGTCCGGCACGCGTCTGGCCCTCACCGCGGCCTTGGAGCTTGAGGCGCAGGGTTCGAAGCGTGCGATTGCTACCATGTGCATCGGCGTCGGACAGGGCATTTCGATGCTGTTGTCACGGCCGTAGCGATTGGACGTTTCGGTCGTCAGCCGAAGGCCGCCCAAAACGATGAGAAAGCCGGGCTACTCAGCTGAGGAGTTAAGACCGAGCCGCAAGCGGCTCGGTCTCCAAGCTTACTTTCCACCCCAGGCGGCGGGATAGTCTGGCAGCTTCTCGCAGCCGCACATGGCGTGATGCAGCGGCGGCATCTTGGCGTCGACATACTGGTCAAGCGTCTCTGCCGTGATCGCCGGCTGCGGCATGACCCATTCCGGGCCGGGCACGGCCTCTCCCTGCAGCACCTTCACTGCCGCGATGATTGGCGTGCGCCATTGGTAGGTCGGATAGGTCGGGGCAATCGCCTTGAAGCCTTCCGACTTCCACTTGACCAGGAAGTCCTGCTGGTCCTCGCCGGTAATGATCGGAGGCGGCAGGCCGGCATCCTCGAAGGCTTCGAGGGCTGCAACCGCGGTCGCACCCGCATCCATCCAGATCGCATCGATCTTGCCCCGTTGCAGGTAGTCTTCGACGATCGACTTGGTCTTGGCATTGTCGCCCTCGGTGAATTCCTCGCCGATGACGTTCAGGCCGGTCTCCTTGAAAATGCGCTTGGCCGCGGACGCGCGGGTCTCGAGCACATCGACACCCGGCACGATCCGCAGCATCAGGACGTCGGCCCCCGCCGGTGCCGTGGCCGCCACGAACTCGCCTGCCTGGATACCGAAGCCGTAACCGCCGACCGGGTGGATGAAGGTGACCGGGCACTTGGTGTTGACGCCGCGGTCAAAGACGATCACCGGCAACTTGGCACAGGCTTTCTCGACCGCCGGCGTCAGGGCTGCCGTCGTATTCGGCGAGACGATCAGGGCCGAGCACTTGCCGCCATTGATGAGGTCGTCGATGTCGGCGATCTGCTTGTCGTCGGACCCTTCGGCATCGACGTGAATAAGCTCCTTGATCTCCGGATGGAGCTTCACTTCGGCCTGCATGTTCGTCCAGCCGGTTACCCGCCAGGCATTGTTCACGCCGGCGTTCGAGAAGCAGATCGTGTAGAGACCTGGCTTCTTGTATTTTGCGGTGTCGGCCATCTGGTCGCCGTAGTACTGTTGCCACGGCTCTCCTTCCGGACCATTGGCCTTGGCCGTCAGCAGCGTCCGCTGTCTGTCGAACTCGGCTGTATCGTCGAAGTTCAGCTGTTGGCTATGCGCCGTGCCGGCGACGAGTGCCGCCGAAAGGGCGGCGGTCAGCAATCTTTTCATGTCTCACTCCCATTGATCATGATTTTTCAGTTCCTCCCGACGGCTTGAGGCCGGCGAAATCAGGTCCCGCCGGCGCGGTTGCGCCGGTAGGTGGCAAGCACGACTGCGGCGATCAGGATCAGGCCCTGGACGACATCGCGCGTCGGCTTCGGCAGTCCGATGAAATTGAGCAGCGTGAAGATGGCGGTCAGCGTCAGCGCGCCTGCAATCGAGGCCGAAACGGAGCCGCGACCGCCGAGAAGCTGCGCGCCGCCGATGACGCAGGCGGTGATCGCCTGCAGCTCGTAGCCGACACCGACATCAGTCGATACGCCTGCAAATCCACCGAGCAGGATGCCCGCCGTCACCGCGCTCAGCGACGAGGCGACAAAAGCGATGACGCGCACCCTCACGATCGGCACACCCGACATCTGCGCCGCCCGCGGATTGTCGCCGAGCGCGTGCAACATGCGCCCGAGATTGGTGCGATGCATCAGCCAGAACAGGACGAAGCCGACAACCATAAGCACCAGCAATGCCACCGGCAGGAACTGGATCAGCGGAATGCCCTGAAGGCTGGCGCGCCCGAAGAAGCGGAACGTCTCCGGCAGATAGCCGCGCGGCGAACCGCTCGACCACATGAAGGCAGCACCATTGAGCGTGATCATCATGCCGAGCGTGGCGATCAATGACGGCACCCGGAGGTAGGAAACGACCAGGCCATTCACCACGCCGACGGCAAGCCCTACCGCATACATGACCGCAATCACCCACCAGGTCGCATCGGCACTGTTGTCGAGCAGCATCGACGAGCCGACCACCGTCAGCGTGATGAGCGAGCCTGCGGATAAGTCAAAGCCGCCCGACACGATGACGTAGATCTGGCCGGCCGCGAGGATGGCGAGAGGAGCGGCACGCTTCAGGAAATTCATGTAGCCGGTGGGCTCGATGAAGTTCGGGTTCGAAAACGTGATGGCAACGAGAAGGGCTGCCAGCACGAAGAAGACGGGATTGATCTTGGGCAGTCGCCCAGCGCTTGCCACGCGGCGCGTCTTTGCGGAGCCGACGGTTTCCTGGATCATGCCACTATCCTCTTTGAACGGACTGCGTAGAAGGCGACGGCGGCGACGATGATGATGCCGCGCATCACCTGCTTGGCGAAGGCGTCGATGCCAGCGAGATTGAAGATGGAATCGATCAGCGAGAAGATGATCACGCCGGCGACCGTGCCCCAGATCCCGCCTTTGCCGCCGGCAAGGATCGTCCCGCCGATGACGACGACCGCGATCGATTCCAGATCGTAGGCGCCTTCCGTGCCGATCCAGGGCGAGCCGGATTTCAGGCGGCTGGCCAGGTAGAGGCCGGCGAGCGCTGCGCAAAGGCTGCAGATGATATGGCTCGCCATGACGACCCGCGTCGTATTGATGCCAGCCGCACGCGCCGTGTCGCGGTTGCCGCCAACCGAATAGATGTTGGATCCGAAGCGCGTGAAGCGCAGCACGATCCATGCGCCGAGGACGAGCAGCGCCAAGACGATCAGGCTGACCGGTAGCCCGAGCACCTCGCCATAGGCAAAATACTGGAACGCATCCGGCACCGAACCGCCGAACCGGCCATGAAAGGAGGCAAGACAGCCCTGAATGATCAGTGCCATGCCGAGCGTCGCGATCAGCGGGTTGACGTCGAGGCGGGTGATCAGGAGCCCGTTCAGCGTGCCGACCACCGCCCCCATGACGAGCACCGCAACAACCGCCGGCACCATCATCGCCGGATCGCCGTTCATGATCGCGGAGGACACCACGGCCGAGGCCGAGATGAGATGGGCCACCGACAGGTCGATCGAGCCGACGAGGATGGTGAAGGTCTGCCCGACGGCGGTGATGCCAAGCGCGATGGACCGATTGAGGATGGAGACGGTCGCCTCCGGCGTCAGGAAGCGTGTCAGGCCGAGGCTGAGCGCAATCGCGACATAGATGAGGACGGCCAGCCCGAGCAGCAGCGCCGGCGCGTAGTGTTCCATGCGCCAGGCCGGACGCCGGATGAGACTTGCCTTGTTCATGCTGCCACCGCCTCCTCGCCGGTTGCCGCCAACATCACGTCGGCCTCACTGACCCCGCGCGAAAACGCCGCGACGAGTTCGCCATTCCGCATCACAAGGACGCGGTCGGATACGCCGAGAACCTCCGGAAGATCGGACGAGACCATCATGATGGCCGTGCCCTTGCGCGCGAGATCCCGCATCAAGTGGTAGATCCCGGCCTTGGCGTTGACGTCGATCCCGCGTGTCGGCTCGATGAAGATCAACAGCCGAGGCGCCAGCGCCAGCCAGCGCGCGACAATGGCTTTCTGCTGGTTGCCCCCCGACAGTGCCTTGATGTCCTGGGCAAAGCTGCCGGCACGCACGTCGAGTTCACGCAGCAGCTTTTCCATTGCTTCCGTCGAGGCGAATGACGTCGCATTGGCATTGCCGGAAAGGGAGGACAGCGCGCGGGACGTCAGCATGCCGTTATCGACGACCGATTGCATCAACACCAGCGCTTCGGCCTTGCGATCGCCCGGTAGCAGCCCGACCCCGGCGCGGATCGCCTCGCGCGGACTGACAAACCGCGCCGGCTTACCAGCAAGGGTGATCTCGCCCTCGGTGAAGGGAGAAAGGCCGAATATCGCCTGCGCGAGCGCAACGCGCCCTGCCCCTTGCAAGCCAGAAAAGCCGACGATCTCGCCGGCGCGCAGCTCGAAGGACACGTTTTTCAGCCGGCCGTTTCCGGCATTACGGACTGAGAGCGCGACGTCGCCGATCTCCTGCGGTGCAGCCGGCTCCGCATAGAAATCGCCAAGGTCACGGCCGACCATGGCGCGCACGATCGCCTCCGGCTCGGGCACATGGTCGAAGCGAACCGCCACCTCGCCATCCTTGAGAACGGTCACACGATTGGCCAACCGCGTGATTTCAGGCATGCGGTGGGTGATGTAGACGATGGCCACACCGCTCTTCTTCAGGGTGTCGACGAGACCGAAGAGCACCTCGCATTCGGCCTCGTTCAGCGCTGCCGTCGGCTCGTCCATCACGATCACCCGTGCCTCGAGCGACACCGCCTTGGCGATCTCGACCAGTTGCTGGCTGGCGACGTCGAGGTCGGCGACCACAGTGCTCGGCTCGATCCGGTGTGCCGAGCCGAACAGCGCAAGCACGCGCCGCGCTTCGTCGTTCATCGCCCTGTGGTCGATCAGACCGCGACGCGTCGGCTCGCGGCCAAGGAAGATGTTCTGTGCGACGGTTCGCTCGGGCAGCAGGGAGAATTCTTGATAAATGACAGCAATGCCCGCCCGGATCGCCGCCAGCGGATGCGTGAAATGCCGTTCCTCGCCGTTCACGACAACCGCGCCTGCGTCCGGCCGATAGACGCCGGAAAGGATTTTCATCAGCGTCGACTTGCCGGCACCGTTCTCGCCAGCCAGCGCATGAACCTCGCCGCAATGGGCGGAGAAGCTGACGCTTTTCAAGGCCTTGACGCCGGGGAAACTCTTGGTGATACCGCGCATTTCGATGGCGGGATGTTGCGTGTTCATGCTGCAGCCCATGTCTTGCGGATGAATGTCGCGCTCTCGGAAAAGAGCGTATCGAAGTCGGGAAACAGCGGCCGCCAGACGCGGGTCGCCGTCGCAATCGCCGGAAGCCCGGCGCCGAATGCCTCAAGCGTCAGCCAACCGTCATAGCCGATCTCCTTCAACACCGTGAACATCGCCGCAAAGTCGATATGCCCGCGCCCCGGTATGCCGCGATCGTTCTCGGAGACATGGAAGACACCGATATCCTGGCCGATCAGCCGGATCGCCGCCTCCGGCCGACGCTCCTCCACATTGGCATGGAAGGTGTCGTACATGATCTTGAAGGCAGGATGGGCCACGCGATCCACATAGGCACGCGCCTGCTCCATCGTGTTGAGATAATAGGTCTCGAAACGATTGAGCGGCTCGAGGCTCAAATGCATGCCGTTGGCCGCCGCCCGCTCCGCGAGTGCATGATGCGCGTCGGCCCCGTGTTTCAGCTCGTCTTCGCTGGCGCCCCGGCCCGTGAAGAAGCCGATCGGCGCATGAAACGGCCCACCCATGCTTTCGGCGCCAAGGGCGATGGCGCAGTCAAGCGCCCAGTCGAGATGGGCGCGCCCGCGCGCCCGCACGTCGGCATCGCAACTGACGGGGTTTGCCTCAGGCGTCGGGACGATCGATGTGGTGGACCGGCCAAGGCCGAGCCCGTCCAGTTCGCGGCCCAGGCGTTCGTAATGGCTTACCTCGCCCGATAGAACCGGCACTTCGACGCCGTCATAACCGAGATCGCGCAACCGGCCGATGTTGTCGAGATGCCTCTCCTCGACGAAATCGGTCAGGCAAAGGAGATTGATACCAAGCTTCATGGGGCACTCAATTCAAAGAGATGCCGAGATCGCGACAGGTCGCGCGGATCCAGGCCAGTGACGTTTCGTTCATCGGGCCACCGGCGCCTTCGCATTCGAGGCTGAGCACACCGTCGTAGCCATGGTCGCGAAGCGTGGCGAGGCAAGCCTTGATGTTCTCGGCATTGACGCCATCGCCGAGCGCGCAATGGCTGACCGCGATCCCGGTTTGTCCGCCGCGGGCGGCCGCTGCCAGCGACGGCGACACGTCCTTCAGATGGACATGAGACACCCTGTCGATGAACCGCGACAGAAACTGCGGCGGTTCCTGCCCGGCGATGAACGTGTTGCCGGTGTCCATGTTCATGCGCAGCCACTTGCTGTCTGCGAAGGCGAGCATGCGCTCCATGAATTCCGGACGCGTCGTGAAATGACCATGGGGCTCGATGTTGACGACGATCTCGTGCGCCTCGGCGACTTCGACGATCTTTTCGTAGCTGCGCTTCATCAGCGCCATCGATTGTTCTTCGGTCAGTCCGGGCGGCATGTGGAGCCCGTCTGTCGTGTCGACACAGGGGCTACCGGCCTGCGCTGCCCAGGCAATCGACTTCAGCACATAGGGTACACCTCTAAGCGGCCCGTCCTCGCCAGACAGCGGATAGGCCGCATCGACCTGCGAAAAGCGCACGCCGTAGCAATCCATCTTGCGACGCAAGAGGACGGGATCCTCGTAGAGCGCGACATGCGGTTGATAACCCAGTCCGTGGATCCAGCTCACGCCGTCGATCAGACCGCATTCGATGAAGTGCAAATCGTTGTCGCTTGCCCATTGCAAGCATTTTTCAAACGACCAGTAGGCCGCGTTGAACGCATCCGTGTGGAAGCCTATCCGCACCGGCAAAATCCTCCCAATCCCCCTCCATGCCATTGAGTTTCAACGGCAAATCACCAGCGCCTCCAAAATGTCGCTTGATGATGCCCAAGCATTGCGCAATAAATCGCTGCCGGCGTTCGAAATAGACGACTGGTAAATTTTATACATCTGCGGGGGAGCAGCATGACGAGGAGCAGCAACGAACGGGCGATCAATCGGCCCGCGGTCTTCCGCGAACCGGGCGCCCTGCTCTATGCCGGCAATTGCCAGGACCTGATGAAGGCCTCGCTTGCGGGCCAGGTGTCGCTCAACGCCTGGACGCGGCGCGGCTATCCCGGCATCGATCTCGGCGCGGCGCTGCCGCAGGTCTGCTCCGTCGGCGGTTGGGATGCGACCACCCCGCAGGATTGGGGCCTGCGCGAACATTGCAACGAGGGGGTCAAGATCGCCTATCTGGCGCGCGGATCATTGACGATCACAATGGATGGCCGCAGGACGACGATCAAGGAAGGCCAGATGTTCGTCGTACGACCCTGGCAGTTGCACGCGCTCGGCGATCCCAATGTCGGCGCCAGCCATATCATCTGGGTGCTCATGGATATGGGCGTGCGCCGCCCGCACGAAACCTGGCTGTGGCCCGACTGGATCGGCTGGCCCGAACGCGACCGAAAGCGCCTGAGCGAACTTCTGTCGAAGAACGAACAGATTTCCTACAACGCCTCGCGCGAGGTCGCCCGCACCTTCCTCGATATCCACGAGGTGGTGGCAGGCGGCGATATCGACGGTGGCGAAGCGCATCTGCGCCTTTTAATTTCGATGATGCTGCTGCAATTCCGCCAGATGCTGGAAAGCCAGGCACCGGTTCTGGATCTTGCTCTCGCAAGCTCGAAACGCACGGTCGAGATCTTTCTGAAACGGCTGCGTCACGCGCTCGACGAGGAGTGGACGCTCGAGAACATGGCGGCGGAGTGCAATCTTTCCCGCACGCAATTTTCGCAGCATTGCCAGGTGCTGACCAACATGACGCCGGTTCGCTACCTCCAGACGCTCCGGCTCAACGCCGCACGGCAGCTTCTCGAGAGCGGCGCCCATTCGGTCACCAATATCGCCTTTGATTGCGGCTTCTCATCGAGCCAGTATTTTGCCACCTGCTACAAAAAGCGCTTCGGCTTCTCGCCAATGGAAACGCCGCGTCAGACGCTATCGATCGCCAACTGAAGGTGAGCCGCCGCGACCGGATCAAAGCCGAATGGATAAGAAAGTTCTCCTGACGCCCCGAAAGGCCGCTTCGCAGCAACGCTCGCGAGCGATGATCGAGGCGCTGGTGGAAGCGACGGCGCGTGTCCTGATCAAGGAAGGATTTGAACGCGCAAACACAAATCGCATTGCCGAGGAGGCCGGCGTCAGCATCGGCTCCCTCTATCAATATTTTCCGAGCAAGGAAGCGCTCGTCGTTGCCGTCATCGAACGGCATAAGGGCGAGATGGTCGATGTCTTGCGGGGTACCCTCGCAAAGGTGGCGACGCTACCGCTCGACAATGCAGTGCGCGAACTGGTCAAGGCGATGATCGATGCGCATCGTGTGGACCCGGACCTCCATCGGGTGCTAATTGAGGAAACGCCACGTGCGGGACGGATTGGCACGATCGACGGCTTTGGCAGAGAGTTCTACGAGCTGATCAGGGCGTATCTCGAATTGCACAAGGCAGAACTGCGGCCGGTGGACCTGGACCTGGCCGCTTACATCTGCGTCAGTTGCACGGAAGCGCTGACGCACGGCGCGGTCGTCGACAGTCCAGAGAAGCTAAACGATGGGAACGTCGACGCCTTCATCAACGAAGTGACGACGCTGATCACACGCTACCTGAAGTAACGTCCTCCGGGTCCAGACATCTAAGATGCGAGCAGGGTCTTGGTAACGTGACGCCGCTCCGTGAACGCCTGCGGCCAACTGCGTGAATTGCCGGGGAAATTTGGAGGCGTAGCGCGCGCCGAGACAGCGTCCCGAACGCGAGTAGATTTTTGCGAGCAATCGCTCACAATTTGTCTGCACGCGGCCGTTCCGACAACCAGCCTCGTTTCGACATCGAATGCCACACGAGCGGTCAAGCAACCGCTTCTCGAAGCCCCAGACCAAGGTAACAGGAAGATGTACGCACACGTCGTGATGATTCATGCCGCGGCCATGGGCACGGCATTTCTGCTGCTTGCAGCACGGGAGCTGCTTTTCATTACTGCCTCGCGAGGGCAAATCGGGGCCGCAAAGTTGGCCCTGACCGCAAACAGAATTGCGGGCCTGCTCACGGGCATAGGGATTGCCGGAGGCATTGGGCTCATCGTCTTGGGCGGGTGGCCGCTATCGACACCCTGGCTACTGGTGTCATTCACCCTGATCGCCACGTTGATGGTTGTCGAAAGCAGGTTCGTACGGCCATGGGAGGCACAGGTGCAACCAGCCCTTCAAGGCGCGATCGACAAAATAGAAATCCGGGCGCTTCTTGGGAACAAGCGCGCCCTGCGCGGCCGCCTGGCATCGATCCTACTTTTCGCCCTGGTCATAGCCCTGATGGTCGTCAAACCCGACCTACCCGGCATTTTCGGCGCCTAGGGCGACGCCGGCGGGCGCAGCAGCGTTGCACGGCCCGCGCAGGACGACCCCGACAATAACGTCTAAGTCAGCCTCGCTGTTTGGCGAATGCCAAGTTTAGAGGCGGTCCCAAGGATTGACGACAGGGACACCTGCCGCCTCAAAGGGGCTTGTATCGCGTGTTGCGATTGCAAAACCCTTGGAGGCTGCGATAGCGGCGATGTACCCATCAGGCGTCGGGAGGCCCTTCCCCGCCGCTCGCGCCCTTGCTGCGAGATCCGCATAATGCCGCGCGCACGCAGCGTCGAACGGCAATACGCGATCACCGAACAATTCGAGCAGGCCATCAAGTGTTTCGGCGAGCGCTTTCTTACGACGCCCCTCCGGCAGCGCGGCGATGCCAAACAGCAGCTCCGCCAACGTCACACTGGACAGATAAAGAGTCTCGGCGACTTGGTCATTCAACCAAGTGCGCACTGCCAGATCCGGCGCCGGCTTCATCGCTTCCGAGACAACATTCGTGTCCAGGATGATCATCCAAACCTCATTGGCTTCGCCGGCACCTTGTCCCGCACCTGGTCGAACACTTCAAAATCCTCGTTGGTCAGACCAACCCGCGCGCCGAGTTCAGCCAAGGCGTCTCCCATCCGGACACGTTCTTCCGGTTTTACAGCTAGTTCCAAGATATCTCGGACTTCCGCCTCTGTGCTGCGGCCGTGAACCGCCGCCCGAACACGCAAGGCTCTGTGCACTTCTTCAGGCACATTTCGGATTGTCAAAACAGCCACAGTCAGACACTCCATCTTGATTTCATTGACTGCAATATAGTCTCAATGCAGTCACGGCTCAAGTTACAGGATTGTGGCGAGAACGAAACGCTCATTAAAGTACCGACCAGCGCTTCAACGCAACTCGCAGCTCTCCGCGCCAGCCGTTCGTCAACGGAAGCAAACTCACCGCCCTATATGCAGGGCGGTGAGTTTCCGTTTCAGTCTGTCGTCACGCCAGTGCCGGCAGCAGCTGGTCGATGCTCTTCTTGGCGTCGCCATAGAACATGCGGGTGTTGTCCTTGTAGAACAGCGGGTTCTCGATGCCGGAGTAACCGGTACCCTGGCCGCGCTTGGAGACGAACACCTGCTTGGCCTTCCAGACTTCGAGCACCGGCATGCCGGCGATCGGCGAGTTCGGGTCTTCCTGGGCGGCCGGATTGACGATGTCGTTGGAGCCGATGACGATGACGACGTCGGTTTCGTGGAAGTCTTCGTTGATCTCATCCATCTCGAGCACGATGTCGTAGGGAACCTTCGCCTCGGCCAGGAGTACGTTCATGTGGCCCGGCAGGCGCCCGGCGACCGGATGAATGGCGAAGCGGACGTTCTTGCCGGCCGCCCGCAGCTTGCGGGTAAGCTCGGAGACCGATTGCTGCGCCTGCGCAACCGCCATGCCGTAGCCCGGCACGATGATGACGCTGTCGGCGTCGTTGAGGGCAGCGGCCACGCCATCGGCATCAATGGCGATCTGCTCGCCGGTGATTTCCATTGCCGGACCGGTGGTTGCACCGAAGCCGCCGAGGATGACCGACAGGAACGAGCGGTTCATCGCCTTGCACATGATGTAGGAGAGGATCGCACCCGAGGAGCCGACCAGCGCGCCGGTGACGATCAGCAGATCGTTGCCGAGCGTGAAGCCGATGGCGGCGGCCGCCCAACCGGAATAGCTGTTCAGCATCGACACCACCACCGGCATGTCGGCGCCGCCGATGCCCATGATCAGGTGATAACCGATGAAGAAGGCGGCGAGCGTCATGACAAGCAGCGTCCAGGTGCCGGCACCATTGACGTAGAGCACCAGCAGAACGAGCGAGAGAAGAGCAGCACCGGCGTTGAGCAGGTGACCGCCCGGCAGCTTCTTCGCCTTGCCGTCGACCTTGCCGGCAAGCTTGCCGAAGGCGATGACCGAGCCGGTGAAGGTGACGGCGCCGATGAAGACGCCGAGGAAGACCTCGACCTTCATGATCGACAGTTCCACCGGTTCCTTGTGCGCGAGGATCGCGGCAAAGCCGGTCAATGCGGAGCGGGCCGCCGCATCGAGGGCGGCGACATCAGCCGCCTCGATATGGGCGTTGAAGCCGATGAAGACTGCGGCGAGACCGACGAAGGAATGGAGGGCCGCAACAAGCTGCGGCATCTCGGTCATTTGGACGCGGGAGGCAACGAAGTGGCCGAGCACGGCGCCGCCGGCAATCATCAGGACGATGATGAACCAGTTGCCGACATCGGGTCCGAAGACCGTGGCGACAATGGCGAGTGCCATGCCCGTCATACCGTACCAGACGGCGCGCTTGGCGCTTTCCTGGCCCGAAAGTCCGCCGAGCGAGAGGATGAAGAGGACGGCTGCCGCGATGTAGGCGGCCGATACGATACCGATCATCATAATATCTACCCCTGCCCGATCAGGATTTCTGGAACATGGCGAGCATGCGCCGTGTGACGAGGAAGCCGCCGACGATGTTGATCGTGGCGATCAACACCGACAGCGCCGCAAGCAGCACCACCAGCCAGTTGCCTGACCCGATCTGCAGCAGCGCGCCGAGAATGACGATGCCCGATACCGCGTTGGTAACGGCCATCAGCGGGGTGTGCAGCGAATGCGAGACGTTCCAGATGACCTGGAAGCCGACAAAGCAGGCGAGCACGAAGACGACGAAATGGCTCATGAAGGCCGGCGGCGCAAAGGCGCCGACCAAAAGCAGCAGCGCCGTGCCGACGGCGAGAAGCGTCAACTGGCTCTTCGTCTGGGCCTTGAAGGCTGCGGCCTCGGTGGCGCGCTTTTCCTCCGGCGTCGGTTCCTTCACTTTCTCCTTGGGTTTCTGCGCCGCGATCGCGGCGATCTTCGGTGGTGGCGGCGGGTAGGTGATCGCGCCTTCGAAGGTGACGGTCGCGCCACGGATGACGTCGTCCTCCATATTGTGGACGAGCTTGCCATCCTTGCCCGGCGTCAGGTCGGTCAGCATATGGCGGATGTTGGTGGCATAGAGCGTGGACGCCTGCGCGGCCATGCGGCTCGGGAAATCGGTATAGCCGATGACGACGACGCCGTTGTCGGAGACGATCCGCTGGTCGGCAACCGTCAGATCGCAGTTGCCGCCGCGTTCGGCCGCAAGGTCGACCACCACCGATCCCGGCTTCATTGCGGCCACCATGTCGGCAAGCCAGAGTTTCGGCGCGTCGCGGCCCGGGATCAGCGCCGTGGTGATGACGATGTCGATCTGCGGCGCAAGCTCGCGGAACTTGGCAAGCTGCTTCTCGCGGAACTCCGGCGAAGACGGGGCTGCATAGCCGCCGGTGGCAGCGCCGTCCTGCTGAGTGCCCCCCTCACCATCAGCGAAATCGAGATAGACGAATTCGGCGCCCATGCTTTCGATCTGTTCGGCGACCTCTGGACGCACGTCAAAGGCATAGGTCTGGGCGCCGAGCGAGGTGGCGACACCGATCGCGGCAAGTCCGGCGACGCCGGCACCGATCACCAGGACCTTTGCCGGCGGCACCTTGCCGGCGGCCGTTACCTGGCCGGTGAAGAAGCGGCCGAAATTGTTGCCGGCCTCGATCACCGCGCGATAGCCGGCGATATTGGCCATCGACGACAGCGCATCCATCTTCTGGGCGCGGCTGATGCGCGGCACCATGTCCATGGCGATGACGTTGGCGCCCTTCGCCTTGGCAAGCTCCAGCAGTTCGGCATTCTGGCCGGGATAGAAGAACGAGATCAGCGTCTTGTCCGCAGACAGGTGCGCGACTTCACTCGGCTCGGGCGGCCGTACCTTGACGACCACATCGGCCGAACCCCACAGCGCCTCTGCCGACGGCGCCACCTCGACGCCCGCGGCGCGATAGGCATCATCGGAAAAACCAGCCGCAACACCAGCACCCGTTTCGATGATGCTGCTATAGCCAAGTTTCGCAAGTTGCACCGCGCTGTCAGGTGTCAGCGCCACGCGCGCCTCGCTTGCGGTGACCTCCCGCGGCGCGCCAATTTTAATCGCCATGCTTGTCTGTCCTCTCCTGCCGACTAGGCAATGCCTTGTCCCTCAACAATGCGACAGCAGAACAAGCAAACCTTGAGAGTACTGTCCAGTACGCTTTGCCGCGAATCCGTCCATTCTTGTCGCTTTTTAGTTTTCCCTAATCGTTTTTATCGGCCAGGCACTTCGCGAGGCCGGCCGATCGGGCGCGAATGGTCAGCAAAAAGCAGACGGAGACGCCTCCGCAAAGCGGATGCGGAATCGACTCCAGGGGGCCGCCGATCGCGTGTGTGAGGCGACGGACATCACCCGAGAGGGCGCCGAGCCCGCATCCGTTGCATGAAACGATCACGCCGAGCGGCGACCGGCAAGGTGGCGCACCGACGTCGACGCGGCACGGGGAGGTGCCGCGTCCTGCGAATCAAATTCGCCTGTCTGTTGAAGAGCCGCTAGAGAAGGCGGTAGCGTTTCAGGATTTCGGCGATCTGTTCGTCTTGCTCCCTGTTGGGCAGAAGAGCTGGCTGGCGGCTTGCGCCGACGGATGCGTCCTGAAGGTAGAGCGCGCGCTTGACCATCGCCGGGGCAAAGCCGAGTGCATAGAGGTCGGTCCGAAAGGCGGCGAAGGTCGCCTGCTGCTTCTGCGCTTCGACGATCTCGCCGTCATTGAAGGCCTTCGAGATGCCTGCGAGCACATCCGGCATGGCGTTGCCGAGGCCCGAGATGCAGCCAGCCGCACCATTCTCCAACGCCCAGAGCACGAGATGGTCAGGGCCGGAATAGACTTCGAAACCGTCGACCTCCTTGGCGACCTGCAGATAGGCCTCCAACGTCTCCTTTGCGCCACCGGAATCCTTGATGCCGGCAATGTTGCCGTGGCCGGCAAGCGTGCGCGCCGTGTCGGGCTCGATATGGTTCTGCGTGCGGGCCGGGATATCGTAGAGATAGACGGGCGTCTTCACGGCGTCGGCGACGGTCGAGAAATGGCGGATAAGGCCATCCTGGGTGCAGGCGATGAAGAACGGCGTGATCACCGCAATGCCGTCGACGCCGATCCGGTCGAATTCTCGGGCGAGCTTTACCGTCTCGAAGGTGGCCGGCATGCCGGCATTGACGATCACCTTGACGCGACCGCCGACCTCGTCGACCACCTCTTCCGTCAGGCGCACCTTTTCCTCAAAGGTCAGCGCGGAGAAGTCGCCGTTGGTTCCGGCGCACATGATATTGTTGCCGGCTGCGACCTGGCGGCGGACCTGGGCGCGCGTCGCCTGGTAGTTGATGGTTTCGTCCTCGTTGAAGCAGGTTACGAGGGCGACGAAAGCTTGCTTGGTCATGCGGGTATTCCTTTGATTGAGCGCGCCTTAAGACGCGCGCTGAAGACGGGCGGCGCGATGAGCGGCCTGGACGTCGGGATCGGGGTCGAGGCCGGCGGCGAGCAGCGCGCGCGTGTAATCCTGTTGCGGCGTCTCGAACACCTCGCGCACCGTGCCGAGCTCGACGATGTTGCCCTTCTGCATGACCATGACGTGGTCGGCAAAGTCGCGCACCACCGGCAGGTCGTGGGCGATGAAGATGAAGGCAATGCCCATTTCCTTACGCAGCCGGTCGAGCAGCGCGATCACCTGCGCCTGCACCGAAACGTCAAGTGCCGAGACCGCCTCGTCGCAGATGATGAGCTGCGGCTCGAGTGCGAGTGCGCGGGCAATTGCGATACGCTGGCGCTGGCCGCCGGAGAACTGATGCGGGTAGCGGCCCATGTGCTCCGGGCCGAGACCGACCTGCACCAGAAGTTCGGCCACGTGCTCGCGCCACTTCGCCTTGGGCAGGATATCCGGATGGATGACCCAGGCCTCGGAAATGAGCTGGTAGACGGTCATGCGCGGATTGAGCGACTGCGTCGGGTCCTGGAACACCATCTGCAGGTCGCGGCGCAACTTGTAGAGTTCGGCAGGCGACATGGTGAAAAGATCGCGGCCCTTCCACAATGCACTGCCGCTATCCGGCTCGTCGAGACGCAGCAAGATACGCGCCAGCGTCGACTTGCCCGAGCCACTCTCGCCGACAACGGCCATGGTCTCGCCGGGCATGAGATCGAAGGACAGACCCTTCAGCGCCTCGAAGGAGCCATAACGCTTGCGCACGTCGCGAACGGAAAGGACAGGCTCGGCGCGGGCGGCCGGCGCATGCATCGCACCCTTGCCGGGGGCAGCGGCAATCAGCTTCTTGGTATAGGGATGCTGCGGGTTCTTGTAGACCTCGCGCACCGTGCCGGCTTCGACCAGGACGCCTTTTTCCATCACCACCACGCGATCGGCGATCTCTGCGACCACACCGAGGTCGTGGGTGATGATGAGGACCGCCATGCCGGTCTCCCGCTGCAACTCCTCGAGCAGGGCGAGGACCTCGGCCTGCACGGTGACGTCGAGCGCAGTCGTCGGCTCATCGGCGATCAGGAGGTCCGGTCGGAGCGCCAGTGCCATGGCGATCATGACGCGTTGGCGCTGGCCGCCGGAGAATTCGTGCGGATACTTTTCCAGCGAGCGCTCGGGGTCGGGGATACCAACCCGGGTCAACAGCCGCAACGCCTCGGACGCGGCTTTCGTCGCATCCGTTCCGTGGGTGGTCAGCGCCTCGCGGATCTGCCAGCCCACGGTATAGACCGGGTTGAGATGGCTCAACGGGTCCTGGAAGATCATCGCGATGCGGCGCCCGTTGACCTTGCGCCTTTCCTGCGCCGGCATTTTCAGAAGGTCGACGCCGTCGAGCAGGATCTCGCCCGAGCTGATACGCCCCGGTGGCATGTCGATCAGGTTCATGATCGCCGAGGAGGAGACCGACTTGCCGGATCCGCTCTCGCCGAGAATTGCGAGCGTCTCGCCACGGTCGAGATGGTAGGAGATGTTGCGGACCGCTTTCACGACGCCAACTGCGGTGTGGAACTCGACCGACAGGTCGCGGACTTCGAGGAGATGGTCAGCCATTCTTGCGACCTTTCATTTCGAGGCGCCAGCGCTGCACCGGATCGAGCGCGATGCGCAGCCAGTTCGACAAGAGGTTCAACGACATGGTGGTAAGGATGATCGCAAGGCCGGGCCAGAACGAAAGCCACCATGCGTTGGTGAGGTACTGGCGTCCCTGCGAGATCATCAGGCCCCAGGTGATTTCCGGCGGCTGGATGCCGATCCCGAGGAACGAAAGCGCGCTTTCGGCCAGCATCACATAGGCGAAGTCGAGGGTCGCAAGCGTCGTCAGCGTCGGCAGCACCACGGGCAGGATGTGGCGAAAGACGATGCGCTTGCTCGATGCGCCCATGACGCGCGCCGCCTGCACAAACATGCGTTCACGGATTTCCAGCACTTCGGCGCGTGTGGTTCTGAGGTAGACCGGGATGCGGGTGATTGCCAGCACCAGCATGAGGTTCAGGACCGACGAGCCGAGAATGTAGAGAACAATGACGGCGATCAGCAGCGACGGGAACGACATGATGACGTCGGCGAGCCGCATGATGATCTGATTGACGCGCGGTGAGGAGAAGCCGGCAACCAGGCCGAGGATGGTGCCGACGGTTGCCGAAAGCGCGACGGCACCGGCGGCCACCATCAGCGTATTCTGGGTGGCGACGATGATGCGGGCAAGCAGCGGCCGCCCGAGGGCATCGGCGCCCATCCACCAGACCCAACCACGCTCCCAGTCGAAGGGAACGGCGTTGCGGCCTCGAAGGTTCTGCTTGGTCGCGAGATCGCCGAGCCAGGTCGGCCCGATGATTGCGAGGATAAGAACGAAAAGCAGGAAGATCGCAGCGCAAAGCGCGAACTTGTCGGCAAGCAGCATGCGGAACATGCGGGTCGCAAAGCGCGGTTCTTCGGCGATGACGGGATCGGCGGTCTGCAGGGTCATGGTCCCCTCCTCAATGCCGGATGCGCGGATCGAGCAGCGCGTAAGCCAGATCGATCAGCAGGTTCATGAGGAAGATCGCCAGCGCCGTGACGAGGATGGCGGCAAGCACGACGTTGAAATCGCGCTGCAAGATGGAATCGATCATCAGCTTGCCGACGCCCGGAAAGCCGAAGATAGTTTCGACGATCACCGCGCCGTTCAGAAGGCTCGCGGCCTGGTCGCCGATGACGGTGATGACCGGCAGCATGGCGTTACGCAGCGCATGCACGAAGATGATCGGCCCGGATTTGACGCCCTTGGCGCGCGCCGTCTTCACATAGGCCGAAGAAAGCGCCCCGATCATCGAGCCGCGCACCACCTGCACGATGATGCCGAAAGGGCGGATGAACAGAACCGAGATCGGCAGGATCCAATGCAGCAGCGATCCCGTGCCTGACGTCGGCAGCCAGGCGAGGTTGACCGAAAAGACGACGATCGCGACGATGGCGATCCAGAAATCGGGAACGGAAGCGCCCACCAGCGAGATCAGGGAGGAGAGCCGATCGAAGAAGCCGCCGGCACGGAAGGCGGCAAGCGAGCCGACGACAATCGCAGCGCCGGCGACCAGCGTCATGGTGATGACGGCAAGCCAGAGCGTCCAGGTAAAGGCCTCCAGCACAACATCCAAGGCAGGGCGAGCCTTGCGCAGGGATTCGCCGAAGTCGCCGGTGACGACGTCGCCGACATAGCGTCCGAACTGCACCAGCATGGGATCGTTCAAGCCATGCAGCTCGCGGAATTGCGCCTTCATCTCTGCGGAGGCCTCGACCGGCAGGAACAAGGCGGCCGGATCACCCGTCAACCGCGACAGGAAGAAGACCATGACGAGCAGCCCGACGAGCGAGATCAGACTGGCCACGGCGCGTTTTCGAACGAATTTCAGCATGGCGCCCTCGAAGAAATCCGGCGGCGGGATCATCCCACCGCCTTGATTGCTGTTGTGACTGGCGAACCTTTCGTTCGCCAGGGCAGATTACTTGATCTTGATCTCCGAGAGCTGCAGGGTCCCGTTGGTCGCCATCGTCGGCTTGAAATCGAGCCGCTCGGATACGCGGGAGAAGCCTACCATGTGGAAGAGCAGGACGTCGGCAACCACATCGTCGTGCAGATAGGCGATCAGCTCCGACCAGAGCTTGGCGCGCTCGTCACCGACGGCAGCCGACGCACGCTTGATCAGGTCGTCGACCTTCGGATCGGAGAAGCCGGACTGGGTGCCTTCGGTTGCGTATTTGAAGAACATCGAGAACGACGGATCGCCCTTGGAATTGTCGTGCATGGCGGCAACGATCTGCGGGCCGCGGCCTTCCTTGAAGGGCTTTGAGTAGTACTGCTCGTGCTCGGCGACCTCGACGAATTTCAGCTCGACCTTGAAGCCCACTTCCTCAAGCTGCGCCTGAATGGCTTCCATGATCTCGGTCACGTTCGGAAAGTTTGCCGAACGGGCGATGATGGTGATGGGTGTGTCGACCTTGACGCCATCGGCCTTGGCTTCCTCAAGCAGCTTCTTGGCGCCTTCCGGATCGTAGGGGAAGACCTTGACGTCGGGGTTCCAGCCAAGCGTCGGCGGCGGCACGATCGCGGTGGCAAGCAGCACGCTTTCGGGAACCAGGGTGCCGAGGAAGGCCTGACGGTCGATGGCGATGTTGAGCGCACGGCGGACACGAACGTCGTTCAGCGGCTCTATGTTGTGATCGATGCGCAGGTAGACGGTTTCGCTGTCGAGGTAGGAAAAGTCCGTTGCCGGATTTGTGGCGTCGAGCTGCGAGATCGACGGCGAAAGGTCGGCTTCACCGGTCTGCACCATGGCCGCGCGCACCGACGGGTCGGCGCGGAACAGATAGGTGGCTTCCGTCACTTCCGGCTTTGCGCCCCAATAGTCGTCACGGCTGGTCAGCACGATCTGCTGGCCCGGGGTCCAGTTGGTCAGCTTGTACGGACCGGTGCCGACCGGTTCGCGCACGAATTCAAGCGGGGTTTCCTCCGGCACGATGGTGACGAGAGACATCAGCAGCGGCAGGATCGGCTGAACCGGATCGGCCTTGAAATCGATCGTGTAGTCGTCGACGACCGTCGGGGTCACCGTGATGCCGCCGAAATAACGGCGCGATTCACAGGTGTTCTTGTCGCTCATGATGCGATCGAAGCTGTGCTTGACGTCCTTGGCGTCAAAGGTCGTGCCGTCGGAGAACTTGACGCCCTTGCGCAGGTGAAAGCGCCAGCTGCTGTCTTCGTTCTGCTCCCATTTTTCGGCCAGGCGCGGCATGACGCCCTTGTCGCCGCGAACGTCGAGTTCGGTCAGCGTTTCGCTGACGTTCTGCATGATGACGCGGCCGATGTTCGAGCGCGTCGCCATGCAGGGTTCGAGCAGGTCGGCCTCCTCGGCCAGCACGATCTTGATGGGGCCAGACCCCGCGAATGCGGGCGACAGGGCCGAACTCAACATGAGCGCACTCAAGACGAATAGTTTCTTCACGGCATTTCCTCCCTAGTGAAATTCGTTCAGCTGGATGTTGCTTTTCCGGATCGCGCGGCGATCAGCGCCGCACAACCGATGAGCCCGCCGCCGCAAAGCGTGGTGAGGGCGATGTCTTCACCAAAAAGCGCGAAGCCGCCGAGCGCCACGAGCGGCAGGCGCAAGAAATCGACCGGCGCGACGATCGTGGCGGGCGCGAGCGAAAAGGCATGGGTCATCATGCCCATGCAGGCCGTTCCGACGACGCCCTGCAGCGCCAGAAGCGTCATCTCCCTCGTCCCCGGCATGGTCCAGAACGGCAGAGCGAAGAGAAGCGCGATCGGAACGGTTAAAAGGAGGTTCCAGACGACCAGCGTCGCGGTCTTGTCGCCCTTCGACATGGACTTCAGGATCAGCTGGATGGTCGACTGGAGCACCGCGCCGGTGAGCGCGAGAAGGATGGCGAGACTGAAGCCGGTTCCCGAGGGGCCGATGATCAGCATCGCGCCGCCAAAACCGAGCACCACCGCACCGATCATAGCCGGACCAGGCCTTTCGCCCAGCGCCAGTGCGGCTCCGAGCAAGAGGAAGATCGGCGAGGTGAAGGCGATGGCCGTCACGTCGGCAAGCGGTCCCCAGCTGAATGCAGCGAAAAAGGCGACCATGGCGAGCAGCTTGAAGCCGGCACGGACCGCATGCTGACGCAAGGGGTGGCTCGACCTCAAGACCGACGGGCGCAGGGCAATCCAGGGCAGAAGGATGACCGCACCGAAGAAGGCGCGGAAGAAGCCAATGACGAAGGGGTGCACGGCGCCGTTCAGCGCCCGCACGATCACCGCGTCGGTGGCAGCAAGGATCGCTGCGCCGACCGCGAACATGACCGCCATCTTAGCCCCCTTCGGGCTGGCTTCCGGCATAAGACCTCCTCCCGGCATCCTCTTGCCGGCTTGCCCAGACCATCCACCTTTCACCAAAGTTTGTCAAATTAATTCGCGATGTAAATTTTATTATGAAGACGTCGCAAAAAATAAAAACATAAAATCAATATGTTAATAAAGACAAGAAGAGAATTAATGCCGTTTTGTAACTTTATCAAACTTGACAACTTTGAAAATTGAGCGATTTTCGAGGCAGACAGGAGGAACTCATGGACCCTGAAGAAATCGCCCGCAGCATGAACGGCCTGCTTCAAACCGTGGCGCCCGAGCGCATGGAAGCGCTGTTGCCGTCGCCGATGATCCAGAACCATGCTGCCTTCCTGCACCTGCTTTCAGACGGCGCGCTGGCCTGCGCCTGGTTCGGCGGCACGCTTGAGGGCAAGTCCGACATTTCCATCTTTGCCTCGGTGCTGCCGAAGGGCGCGACGCAATGGGGACCGCCACAGCGCCTGAGCTTCGATGCCGCGCATTCTGAACAAAACCCGGTTCTCTTCACCGCATCCGACGGCAGGCTGTGGCTCTTTCACACCTCCCAACCCTCCGGCAATCAGGATGAGTGCCGGATCCGGATGGCTGAGATTCACCGCGATCCCTCCGACCCGTTGGCACTGACAACCAGCGAAGGCCGCTATCTGGACCTTCCCCGTGGCTGCTTCATCCGCGCGCCGCTCGTGGTGCGCGGTGACGGCGCGTGGCTGCTGCCGATCTTTCGCTGCGTTCAGCGCCCCGGGCAGAAGTGGAACGGCAGCCATGATACGGCAGCCGTCGGCATTTCCCTCGACCAGGGCGCGACGTGGCAGCTGAAAGAACTGGATCAGTCCATTGGCTGCGTGCACATGTCGCCGGTGTCGCTCGGCGAAGGCCATCTTGCCGCCTTCTTCCGCCGGCGGCAGGCCGACTGGGTCTACAGGACCGAGAGCCTCGATGACGGCCACTCCTGGTCGGCGCCGGGGGCGAGCGACGTCCCGAACAACAATTCCTCGATCGCCGCTCTGTGCCTGAGTGACGGCAGGATCGCGATGATCTGCAATCCCGTCAGCGCGGCCGACACCGACGAGCGACGCGCCTCGCTCTATGACGAGCTCGGCGAGGACGACAACCGCCCGGACGCCGACCCCACGGGCGGCTGCGTGCCGATCTGGGGTGTCCGGCGCGCGCCAGTCTCTCTCTGCCTCTCTGAAGATGGCGGCAAGACCTTTCCCGTGCGCCTGCTGATCGAGGACGGCCCCGGCACCTGCCTCTCCAACGACTCGACCGACGGCCGCAACAAGGAGATGTCCTATCCCTGGCTGCTCGAAGGGCCGGACGGAACCATGCACCTTGCCTACACCTACCACCGGCGCGCCATCAAATATGTCCGCCTGGCCCCCGGCTGGGACCACGCCGACCAACGGAGACCTTCATGAGCAACATCATCGGCATAACCATGGGCGACCCGTGCGGCGTCGGCCCCGAGATTTCGGTGCGCGCGCTGGCCGACATGTCACAGCAGGAGCGCGACACGGTCCGGATCTACGGCAATCTCGCCACACTCGAAGCGGCCCGGACCGCTCTCGGCCTTGAGGTCGATCTCGCTGGACATGTCGTCGATCTGCCGATCGAGGGGGCTCCGCTTGCCTGGGGACAGCTGAGCCCCGTCGCCGGCGACGCGGCCTTTCGCTTCATCGAAAAGGCGGTGCGCGATGCTGAAGCCGGTGTGATCGGCTGCATTGTCACGGCGCCCATCAACAAGGAAGCGCTGAACCTTGCCGGTCATCACTATGACGGCCACACAGGAATGCTGCGCAGCCTCACCGGCTCCAAGGCCGCTTACATGCTGCTTGCCTCCGAACGCCTCAAGGTCATCCACGTTTCTACCCACGTGGCGTTGCAGGAGGCGATCCGGCGCTCGACGACCGAACGGGTGCTCGCCACCATCCGCGCCGGCGACGCTCACTTGAAACGCATCGGTTATGCGGCACCCAAAATCGCGGTCGCCGGCATCAATCCCCATTGCGGCGAAAACGGCCTGTTCGGCACCGAGGATGACGACCAGATCGCGCCGGCCGTTGCAGCAGCACGTGCGGAAGGCATCGATGCCTATGGACCGATTTCCGCAGATACGGTGTTCCATCGCGCCTATTCGGGCGCCTTCGACCTCGTGGTCGCGCAGTATCACGACCAGGGGCACATCCCCGTAAAGCTCGTCGCCTTCGACACCGCCGTAAACGTCTCGGTGGACCTGCCGATCGACCGAACCTCGGTCGATCACGGCACGGCGTTCGACATCGCCGGCAAGGGGATCGCCAACCACGGCAACATGAATTCTGCCATCGCCTATGCCCGCAAGCTGGTGGCAGGCGACGCCAAGCGAGGATGACACCATGACCATCGCTCCCATCACCCTTCATCAGCCGCGCCGCCTCGCCGTCGGCGCCGGCACGATCGCAGAGGTCGGCGCCTGGGCGGCCGATGCCCGTTCAGTGCTCGTCATCGCCACGCCGATCACCGCCGGTTTCGTCGATCGCCTGAAGCTTTCCGGCCGCGTCACGGTGTTCGACGCCATCCCGGGCGAACCCGATGTCGACACACTCGATGCCGCACTCGACTTCGCGCGCCAAAACAAGCCGGACCTCATCGTCGGCCTTGGGGGCGGATCGGTGCTCGACGTGGCCAAGCTGGTTGCCGTGCTCTGGGACTCCAAGCAGACGCTTGCCGATGTTGCCGGACCGAACCGGGTTCTCGGCCGCAACACCCGCCTTGCCCAGGTCGCCACGACCGCCGGCACAGGCTCGGAGGCCGGTATCCGCTCGCTGATCACCGATCCCGCGAAGGGAAACAAGATCGCGGTCGAAAGCCCGCACATGATTGCCGACGTCGCCGTTCTCGATCCGGAGCTCACCTATTCCGTGCCGTCAGCGGTCACCGCCGCCACCGGCGTCGACGCCATGGCCCATTGCGTGGAAGCCTTCACCAATCGCCGCGCCCATCCGATGATCGATGGCTTTGCCCGCATGGGCTTCAAGCTCGTCGGCAAATATCTCGCTCGCGCCGTCCGGGATGGATCAGATACCGAGGCGCGAGAAGGGATGATGCTTGCCTCCTACTACGGCGGCATCTGCCTTGGCCCGGTCAACACCGCCGCTGGCCATGCCATCGCCTATCCGCTCGGCACGCGGCTTCGCCTGCCCCATGGCCTGGCAAACGCCATCATCTTTCCGCATGTGCTCGCCTTCAACCAACCAGTTGCGGCGGGCAAGACGGCGGAAGTCGCAACGGCGCTGGGTCTTGGCGAAAATCTCTCCTCCCGGGAGCTCCTGGGCGCTGCCCGTGGCTTCTGCCGTGACCTCGGCATCGAGATGTCGCTTGCCGCTCACGGCGCAAATGCCGACGATTTGCCACTCTATGCAAGCGAGGCCCATGCCAACCGAAGGCTGATGGACAACAACCCGAGCGACATGAGCGTGGAGGACGTGCTTGCCGTCTACAAGGCAGCCTTCTGAGCAATAGACCAATGCAAAAAACAAAACCCCGGCGGCTGCCGGGGTTTTTGCTTTGTCGACTATTTGGTCGCCTGGAACAGACGTTCGCGGGATCCGGCAAGGTGGTCATGCATGAGTTGCCTCGCCTTTGCGCCTTCACGCGCGGCAATCGCTTCCGCGATCGCTTCGTGCTCACCGAACACGCGCGTCAGCCCGGTCGTCTCCCGTTTGACCGAGGCGCCATGAAACCGCATGCCGACGGCGATGTGGTCCTTGAGCGCTTCCATCGCCGTAAAGAAATAGCTGTTCTGCGCGGCGCGCGCGATCGCAAGATGGAACTGGAAATCGGCATCCTCTCGGTGCGATTGCCGGTTGGTGGCGTCCCGCATCAGTTCCAGCGCCTGGCGAATGGCGGCCAAGCCGGCCGCGTCGTGACGCTCCGCGGCGGCGGCGGCCGCCGCCGGCTCGACCGTCAGGCGGAACTCGTAGCAGTTCAGGAGATCGGCAACGTTCTCAAGCTGTCCGAAGCCCAGCGGCTCACGCATGCCGACGGCACGAACGAAGCTGCCGGCACCGCGGCGCGAATAGATGAAGCCCTGCTCGCGCAGTCGGCGCAGCGCTTCGCGAATGATCGGACGCGAAACCTCGAACTCGCTTGCCAGCTCGTGCTCGGTCGGCAAGCGCTCGTCCGGCTTGTAGGCGCCGGACTTGATCGCACGGTGCATGCGCTCAAAGACGAGATCGCCGAGGCTCTTGCGTGCTGTTCCGTTCTCCAGTCCCATCCGTCATCCCATCTTGCGGAGGACAGCCTCCGCGATTTCCTTAAGCGTGCCCGGCGCACCGAATCCGCCAGACTTGGCGATGATGCAACGTCCGTCGACCTCAGCCAAGCCCAGGCCGGGCAGGCATTCGCCGAGCAGACGAAAACGCTGGATGCCCATCTTCTTCAATACCGCCTCCGCGGTTGCGCCGCCGGACAGAAGCAGGGTGCCCGCCCGTTCGACAAGGCCCGGACAAACGCTTTCGGCCAGCGCCTCGGAAACGGCCTCCGGCGTCACCTCCCCGTCGCCCGGCACCGCCTGAACAAGCGTGATTGCGCCGCCGCTATCGTCTGCGACCGAAAGCCGGCCGTTGGGCGCGGGCAAATAGGATAGGGCAAGGCCGTCGCGAAGCGTGTCGATCTGGGCAAGGGTAATCGGATCACGAGACCCGATGACAAACAAGGCCGGGCCGGCCGACACCTCGGCAGCCCGCGCTTGTTGACCGCCACTCATCCTTTCGGCAAGCGCCTCGGCCAGACCACGCGCACCAATCAGCAGATCCGCGCCGCTTCTTTCCGCATCCTGAAGTAAGGCGCGCATTTCGGCCTCGGTGGAGACGTCCGGGATCACGGCCTTGGTCGCATGCGGGCCGAGCTTCTCGGCAATCGAAATGGGCGTATCGACCCCGAAGCCTTGTACGCTGCCGGACATGACGATCCGACCGAAGACTGGAATGGCGGGCGCCATGAGCGCTGACCCGAAAGTCATCGCGTCGAGTTCGGCAACGATGTTGCCCTTAAGACGGGAGTCGACCTTCTTGAAGATGCGCGAACCGGAAGGCAGCGCGGCGAGCGTGGCAGCGGTTCGTTGCCTGGCCAATGCGGGGCTGAGCTCTCGCGATCCGAGATTGACCGAAACCACGTCCGGCCCCGTTTTCAGGACATCATCAATCGCCTCGGGTGCCAAAGCGACTTCGACATAAAAGCCCCTCGCGGCAAAGGGCGCTGCGGCATCCAGAGCGCCGGTCAGATCATCAGCGACAATGACGAGCATCTCAAAATCCAGACGATTTGTTGTTATCTTTAAATGTCCAGTTTATGTTGAAATGTCAATATTTTTTGGAATGAAATTACAAATCATGCATTCTCGCCCACGGCGGGAGCGAGGCACCTGTTTTCGTCCTCGGGCTCCCGCGCGCCGATCGTCAGGAAGCGCGCGCCATAGCCTGCCAACAGCAGACTGTCCGCCGCAAGGCCGGAAATCTCGCCCAGGAGGGGCTGCAGCAATTTTCTCTTCGAAGAGGAAAAGGAACGGTCGAACAGGCGGCGCCTCGATGCCCGTTCCTCAGACGTTTTCACCAGTCGCACGGCTAAGCGTGCCACGCAGGATGACCGTCAGGTTCGCCACATCATCGGGCCGAGCGATATTGAGCCTCCCTGCGCCGACGCGAGCGCCGTTGGCTGGATGTCGCGCGCACTATCGCTGCGCGACCGGGCGCACCAGTGGCGTCACGCGGCGGATGGTCACCCGGCGGTTCTCTTCCTCTGGCTCCTGCGTGCCGATCTTCAGGAAGCGCTCGCCATAGCCTTGCGTCACCAGGTTTTCCGCCGGGATGCCGTAGACTTCCGTCAGGAGAACCGCAACGGATTCGGCGCGCTCGTCGGAGAGAACGAGGTTAGACCGGTCAGAACCGACAGCGTCCGTGTGCCCTTCGATGAAAAAGGTTTCGCCGGGATCCTTGCCGAGCACTTTCTGCATGGCGTCCGCGACCGTTCGCAGCGTCTTTGCCTGTGACATCGACACTTCGGCGCTCCCCGTGTCGAAGTGGATCGTGTCGAGATCGATGCGCCGGACCTTGTCACGGAGGCGGGCCGAATTGCGGACCTCGTCGATCGTATAGACGCGCTCCACGCGCTCGACCGGCGGTTCGGACAGGAACGCGTAGTAATCCCGATCCGGTTCCTGCGAATAGTCGACGACGTAGTCGTCGACCGGGATCGTCAGGCGCATCGGCGGCAGGTCATAACCGACGTCAACGATCGCCGGGCGCCGTTCGTCCTGGTAGTCCGGCGCGTACATCAGCACATATTCGTTGCCGTCGCCGTCGACACGCGAGCGCTGCAAGACGTCACCATAGCGGTCATAGACGGTGACGATCCGGTAGCCTCCCGGGCGCACGATCGTTTCACGCACGCGGCCGCGCGGAAGTTCGTCATAGTACGCTTCCTGAGCATCGTGGCGCAGGCGCGGGCGATCGTCGCCTCGCACGAAGATCTGGTCGCCAACGCCAAGGACGACACGGTCGTCGAGCCTCTCGACCACGTGCACCTCGTTCACATCCTTGTTCCTGGTGTTGTTGACGGTCCTGTTGTTGATCACCGTATTGTTGATGACGGTGTTGTTGATGATGTTCGTCGTGTCCGGAACCGCAAAGGCAGGCGCCGCTTCGACGCGCCGCCCCTCCTCCTTGATCGCCGCCTCGATCCTCTGCGGGGCCGCCTGCCGAACCTCGGCCGGGATTTCGGCCTGGGCGGCGGCGTCATCCGTCGGCGGCGCTACGGCCTTTTGCTCGGTGCGCAGCTCTTCACGCTGCTTGCGCCGAGCCTCGCGCGCCCGGTCGCCACCCGACTTGTCGGCATCCTTGTCGCTGTCGAGCACGGCGGCACCGTTATCGACCGGAAGTACGACGGTTTCGTCGGTCGCCGCCGGGTCCTCAGCGATCTTGCGCTTCTCAGCCTTCGTGCGCTTGTCGACGACAACAGGTGCAGGCTTGCCCTGAGGCTCCTCACCCTGACGTTGCTCGGCAGTCGCGGGCTGTTTAGACCCTGGAACCGGCTGCTTGTCACTCTCGCCGGTCTGTAGCGCCGGCTGTTCCGTGGACGGTGCGGCACGCTGTTCGGGCGCCTTCTGCTCGTCCGGCCGCTGACCTTCAGCTTGCTGCTTGCGTTTCTTGGGCACTGGGACCTGCTCCTCCCCAGTGTCCTGCGGAGTGCTCTCCTCCATGGCAGGCTGCTGTCCTTCCACTTGCTGCTTGCGCTTCTTGCGTTCAGGCGCCTGTTGCTCCTCAGCCTGCCGCGGCGCCACTTCCTCGGCGCCAGGCTGCTGCTCTTTGGCCTGTTGCTTCCGCTTCTTGCGCTCAGGTGCCTGCTGTTCCTCGGCCTGCCGCGGAGCGCCTTCCTCCATGGCGGGTTGCTGTTCTTCGGCCTGCTGCTTGCGCTTCTTTCGCTCGGGCGCCCGTTGCTCCTCGGCCTGCCGCGGTGTCACGTCCTCGGCGCCAGGCTGCTGCTCTTCGACCTGTTGCTTTCGCTTCTTGCGTTCAGGCGCCTGTTGTCGATCCGCCTGTCGCGGTGCGCTTTCCTCGGCGCCGGGCTGCTGTTCTTCAGCCTGTTGCTTGCGCTTCTTGCGAGATGGCTCTTCCGTCTGGCGCTGCGGCTCCTCGGCCTGCGGTTGCTGCTGTTCTGCCTGCCCTTCCTCGTCGGCCTGCTGCTTCTTGCGCTTCTTGAGCAGCAGCAAGTCCTCGGGCGACTGCTGATCGACCCCTTCCTGCGCGACCTGGAACGGCGCCCTCAGGCTCTCGGCCAGCGCCGGCTGAATCACGAGTGATGCGGCGAAGACTGGAAGGGCGACCGTTGCGAAAAGTTTGGAAGGAATCGACATGACTTTCACTCCTCTTACTGGGAGGCCCCGGCGCCCGTCGGCGCCGTACGAACGGCGCGCGTTACGTGGCAGCACAAGAGGGGCCATCACCCACGCCTTCGACTTTTGTGTTCGTCAAAGGCTAGTCCCAACGCAGCAGCGCGCGAACGGTTCCGCGCGATAGACCCGTTGCGAAACTGCTGACTGCAGGTTCGGGCGGTCATTCCCAGGGATCGAAGAGGCAAAAGTGAGGCGTTGTCGGCCGGGTGTGCGGGCGGCTGTCACCGATCATGCAGGCGGAGGTCGTGGCGATCCGCTTGAGTTGCCGCCCACCCAGAATATCATCGGGTCGGCCGTGATGTTACGCGCCGTCGTCCGGTGGCTGTTACAGGCGCTGGCATTCGGCGGGTGGCGAAACGTTCGCGCCACCCGCCAAACGAACATGTCTACCCGGCGAGCTTCGCCCGGAGCGCCGACCAGCCGGCTGCAAAGACATGCGTAGAGATGATCTCCACGTACTTTCCGGCATCCTCCGGTGCCTCGTCGAAAACGGCGGTCCATTCGACAAAGGTGCGATTGCCGTCGGTGATCGGAAGCAGCCTGATCCCCGCAACATAGTTCGTCACCGGAAAGGCCGGTTTCACGAAGCTGTAGGAGAGCGAATGCTCGCTATCGCTGAGGGCAAGGAGCTGCTCGCGAACATGGGCTCCATCCTGAAGATAGAAGGAGCGCACGCAACCGACTTCGGCGCTGCCTCGTCCCTCTTCGATTTCACTGCTGGCGATGGCAGGGTGCCAGGTTGCCAGGCCGTTGAAGTCGCGAACGATCTTCCAGACGGTCTCAATCGGCGCATCGATCACCGCGCTTGCATAAGCCTTTGCCACATTTCCCTCCTACTGCTGGATGACAAGTTTCTTGAAGGCCTGCGTCTGGGCGACGAGGGCCTTTTCGACCGGAAGACGCTCCATGCTGGATGCGCCATAAAACCCGTGGCAACCCGGGCACCGCTCGAGGATGTAGCGGGCATCCTCCGGCTCGGCGATCGGGCCGCCATGGCAAAGAACGATGATGTCGGGATTGACGCTTCGGGCCGCAGCCGCGATCGCGTTGACCTCATCGACACAGGCCTCAAGCGTCAGCGCGGTGTCAGCGCCAATCGCGCCGCCGGTCGTCAGCCCCATATGGGCGACGACGATGTCTGCCCCCGCCTCCGTCATGGCCCGGGCATCGTTGGCCGAAAACACATAGGGCGTGGTCAGCATGTCTTTGCTGCGCGCCAGGCGAACGAGGTCGACCTCCAGTGCGTAACCCATCCCCGTCTCTTCGAGATTGGCCCGGAAGGTGCCGTCGATGAGACCCACGGTCGGAAAATTCTGAATGCCGGCGAAACCGACGGCCTTCAGCTGGTCTAGGAAGAAATCGAAGTTGCAGAACGGATCCGTGCCGTTCACGCCGGCAAGAACCGGCGTGTGCTTGACCACGGGCAGCACCTCGCGTGCCATGTCGAGCACGATCTCGTTGGCGTTGCCATAGGCAAGGAGGCCGGCAAGCGACCCTCGTCCGGCCATGCGATAGCGGCCGGAGTTGTAGATGACGATGAGGTCGATGCCGCCGGCTTCCTCGCATTTGGCCGAAAGGCCGGTGCCAGCGCCGCCGCCGATGATCGGGATCTTCGCTTTGATCTGCTGGCGAAATTTGTCCAGCAACTGGCGTCTTTCAAACTTCATACTAACTGCCTCTACTGATTTCGTTGAAATGACGAAGGATTTCGGAACTGAATTCGGGCGTATTGATCGCGTGCGGCACGCGCAGGACGCGACGCTCGTCGGTCTGCTCAACCGTGTTTTCGATGGTGGTGAACAGGGCCTCGTCTGCCTCCGGGTCGTGGAAAGGCTGGCCCGGTGCATCGAGCAGCGACACCCCGCCCGTCGGCAGAAGGAAGCGAACCGGACCGATGCTGCGGTTCAGGCGCTCGCCGATCCATTTGCCCATTGCGACATTCTCGTCGACCGTCGTGCGCATCAGCGTGATCTGCGGGTTGTGCACATAGAGATTGCGGTGGCGATACTTCTCCGGAACCGTATCGAGACCGGCGAAGTTCACCATGTCGAGGGCGCCGCAGGATCCGACATAAGGAAGGTCCGACTGGGCAAGGAAGCCGAACCGCTCTTCGGTCGCCGGCAAGATGCCATCAAACAGCAGATCGCACACCTCAGTGGTGGTGATGTCGAGAACGCCTGCGAGATAGCCGGACGAAGCAAGCTTCTCCATCGACTGCCCGCCGATGCCGGTCGCGTGGAACACCAGGCATTCGTACCGGTCGCGCAGTTGCTCGACGACCTGGGTGACGCAAGGGGTGGTGACGCCGAACATCGTCAGGCCAAGCGCCGGCCGGTCGTCCTGCTCGGCTTCCCGCCGGTTGCGCACCATTCCGGCGATGGAATTGGCGGCATTGGCAAGGACGGTTCGCGAGATCCGGTTGAGCCCGGCGATATCGGTGATCGAATTCACCATCGCGATGTCGTTCGGACCGACATAGGCGCTGACGTTTCCCGCCGCCACCGTCGAGACCATCACCCGCGGCGTTCCAACCGGCAGGGCGCGCATGGCCTGGGTGACGACCGCGGTTCCTCCGGATCCGCCAAGCCCGATGATGCCGCCGACGTCGTCACGCGACAGGATGAACCGTTCGAACGCCACTCCCATGGCGGAAACGGCGCTGCCGCGATCCCCGGTAAAGACGGCTGCGACACCGCCCGGATGGAAACCGGCAACCTCTCTCGCGTCGATATCGGCATCCGCCGAAGGCTTGGCGGTGGAAAGGTCCACCAGAACCGCAGGCATCGATTGCGCCCTGATCAGCTCCGCCACGTAGCGCAGCTCGTCACCCTTGGTGTCGAAAGTGCCCGCTACATAAATCGTCTTGGCTGTACTCATTCATTCCTCCTCAGGTATTTCTTATCTTTCTCATCGCCCCGCGCAGGCCGAGGCCGATCATCGCCAACAGGGTGATCGCGTAGGGCGCGATATCGGTGATCTGGTTCGGCAAGCCCTGGCCCTGCAGCCGGAGGCCGATCGCGTCTGCGAGACCGAAGCCGAAACAGGCGAGCGCGATGCCGAGCGGATGGGCGCGCCCAAGCATGACGGCAACCACCGCGATCCAACCGCGACCGGCCGTCATGTTTTCGGCAAATAGGGCGACCGAGCCGAGCGCCAGCTGCGCACCCGCCAGACCGCACAGAGCGCCCGCGAGAAGCACGATCGCCGTCTGATAGCGGTTCACATTCGCGCCCATCGCCGCTGCTGCAGACGGCACTTCACCGATCCCCCGCAAGCGCAGACCCCACCGCGTGCGAAACAGGTAGACGTTGAGGACGAGCACGAGCAGCCATGAGAGATAGACCAGCAGATTGTGCCCATCGACGATGGCGCCGAGGACGGGAATCCCGGCAAGAGCGCCGATGCCGAAGCGCGGCAAGGCGATCACCGCGGGATCGACCAGTGTGCCGGTGACGCCGAAAAGCGCGCTCAGAAGGTAGGTTGTCAGCCCTGCCGCAAGCAGGTTCAGCCCGATACCGATGACGATCGGATCGCCGCCGAAGCGGGCGCCGCCGAGCGCAAGGGGGAACGCGAAGATCGCGGTGCAGACGACGGCGAACAGAACCGCAACCATCGGCGAGCCGAAGGCAACGCTCGCCGCGACCGCGGCGAAAGCGCCGACCAGCATCTTGCCCTCAAGCGCGATGTTGAAGACGCCTGCGCGCTCGCACAATGTTCCGGCCATCGCCGCCAGAAGCACCGGCGTCATCAGATCGAGGACCTGCGAAAGAAGCATGTTGAGCATGGTCTATCGCCTCTTGAAGAACACGGGACGCGCAGCCAGGCACAGAATGATCAGCGCCTGCAGAACCCATGTGAGGACAGCCGGAAGACCGAGCGCCCGTTCCATGGCGAAGCCCCCCACCTGCAGCGCTGCGAAAAACGCCGCGGTGACGACCGTCGCGATCGGGTTTGCCATCGCAAGAACCGCGGCCATCAGCCCCGACCAGGTATAGCCCGGCGCAAGCAAGGCCCCGTCGGTGAACCGGTACTGCTGCCCGAGGATCAACAGCGCTCCAACCAGACCGGCAAGAGCGCCGCTCAGGAAGGCCACCCGCTGCGTCTGCCGCGGCAGGTTCGTGCCCGAGTACCCGGCGAAACGCGGATTAAGCCCAGTCATTCGCCACTCGAAACCGTTGACGCCATGTTTGTCGTTGACGATGACGGCAATCGCAACCGCGGCCATGATCAACATTCCGACGCTGATCGGCAGATCGAAAATGCTGCTTGGGAGGCGCGCCGCAGAGGCGACGCGATAGGTTTCCGGCATGCCCGTCGAGGGATCGCGCAACGGGTAGCGTACCAGATAGGATGTGACGCCGCGTGCGATGTAGCTGAGCAGCAGGCTCGTGATCAGAAACGGGATGGCGAGGCCAAGCTGAAGTACTGCCGCGATCCAGGCATAAAGCCCGCCTGCACAAATGGCGGCCGTCAAGGCGAGCACGGCCCGCACGGCCCCTGGTACCGGAACATAGAGCGCAACGAGCGCGGCCGCGAGCCCGCCCACCAGCATCTGCCCGTCGCCGCCGAGATTGATGAGGCCGGCGCGAAAGGCAATTGCGGCGGCAAGACCCATGCCGATCAACGGAACCGAGCGGCTGAGCGTCTCACCCAGACCGCGCCCCAGAAGCGCACCCTGGACGATTTCCTGATAGACCGAGAGGGGATTGGCGCCGGTCGAAAGCACCACAAGCCCCCCAAGCACGACGGCGACCGCGATGGACAGCAAGATTGCCGTCAATCGAGATTTCGTCTCGAGACCAACTCCTGTCATGCCCCTGCCGCTCCCCCCATCATCCATCTCCCAATGGTGTCTTCGTTCATGTCTTTCCCACTGAGGCTGGCGTCGATACGGCCTTCAAACATCACGAGAATCCGGTCTGAAAGCGCCAGCAGCTCGGTGAGGTCGGACGAGACCACCAGAATGGCCCGACCCTTGTCCCGTTCGGCGATCAGGGTCTTGTGGATGAATTCGATCGCCCCGACGTCCACGCCCCGTGTCGGCTCTTCGATGATAATCAGCGGCGACCCGTGCTCGATTTCGCGCGCGATTACGACCTTCTGCATGTTGCCGCCCGACAGCGATCCGATCGGCACGTCTTCCGAGGCTGCCTTCACCTTGAATTGCTCGATGAGCCTGCGGGCCTGCGCGCGGATCGCCTGCTTCTTCAAAAACCCGTAGCTCGACACCGCGGCCGTCCGATGCGTGCCGAAGGCGATGTTTTCGGCGATCGAAGCGGCCGGTGCCGTGCCCGTCAGGTGACGATCTTCCGGCACGTATGAAATGCCGACGGCGCGGCGTTCGGCAATCGAAAGCTCCGAAACGTTCCGCCCTGCGATGACGACCTCGCCGGTCGAAGCCTCAAGCCCGGTCACGGCCGAAATCAACTGCGGCTGCCCGTTTCCCGAAACGCCGGCGATCCCGACGATTTCGCCCGGCCGCACATCGAATGTGACGTCGTTTACCACGGCCACGCCGCCCTTTCGCACCGACAGGTTCCGGACAGAGAGCATCGGCTGTGCGGTCGACGTGACCTTGGCGGCGACCGTCGGTGGCACGTTGCGCCCGACCATCGCGCGGATGATCTCCGCCTCGTTGGTCTGCCGGGTCGTCAGCGCGCCCGAGACCCTGCCGTCACGCATGACCGTGATCTCGTCGGTGACTGCAATGACCTCGGGGATCTTGTGCGTCACCAGGATGAGGGCCATGCCCTGGCTTGCCAGATGGCGCATCGCCACAAAGAGACTGTCGCGCTCCTGCGGCGTAAGCACCGCCGTCGGCTCGTCGAGGATCAGTACCTTTGCCTGGCGCGAAAGCGCCTTCAGGATCTCGAGACGCTGGCGAATGCCCACCGCCAGATCACGCACGCGGCTGTCGGGATTAATCTCCAGGCCGTGTTTTTCCCCGAGCTGTCGCACGACATCGCGCGCGGCAGCTGCGGAAACAAACGGCCCCTTTCCCGGTTCGTTCTGGAACACCAGGTTCTCCCAGACGGTCAGGTCGGGAAACTGCCTGAACGTCTGGTGGACCATGCCGACACCGGCAGCGATAGCACCGAGCGGGCTTGCGAAGTCCATCGTCTTGCCATCGATCCGGATCTCGCCGGCATCCGGCTTGAGCAACCCATACAGGATGTTCATCAGGGTCGATTTTCCGGCCCCGTTTTCTCCCATCAAGGCATGGATTTCACCGCTTTTGACCGAAAGGTCGATCCCGTCATTGGCAACGAGACTGCCAAATCGCTTCGAGATGCCCTTCATCTGGAGCAAGGTCATTGCTTCAGCTCCCGGACCGCTATTGGGCCATGGGGTCAGGCACGGTGATGGCGCCCGACACGATCTTTGCCTGGATCTCGGTCAGCTTGCCGATGACATCAGGCGCCTTGGCGATCATGCAGCCGGACGCGGCCAGGTCCTCGGACATGGCAACGAGTTCGAGCCCGCCTTCCGCCAGACCGAAGCTCTCGACAGGCTTGGCCGTGCCTTTCAGGATGCCGTCAATGGTTGCGGGAAGAACGACGTCCACGCGTTTGAGCGTGCTGTCGAGTATCGCGCCGGGCGCGTCGCCGCATTGATTGACGTCGAGGCCGATCGCCATCGCTCCCGGCTTTTCCGCTACTGCCTTGAACACGCCGCCATTGCTGCCGGCCGCGACCGCGTAGATGCGGTCTGCACCGTTGGAGAGCTGCAGGACTGCCTGGGTCTGTGCCCGCACCGGATCCTGGAAGGGATTGTCCCCGCCGATCCACGCCGTCGGCAGCACGTTGATGTCGGGGTTGGCAGCCTTGGCGCCGAGTTCGTAGGAATCCGTGTAGCGATGCAGGAACGGAATATCGAGCGCACCGATCACGGCCACCGTCTTGCTCTGTGACGTCAGGGCAGCTTCGGCCCCGGCGAGATAGGCGATTTCCTGTTCGCGGAACACCGCGCAATAGACATTGTCAGGTGCTTCCGGAATGCAGGTGTCGATGATTACGAACTTCGTTTCCGGGTTTTCCGGTGCCAGATCGGCAATGATGTCACCGAACTCAAAACCCATGACCGTGACGATCGGGGCGCCCATGTCGATGGCGGCCTGAACGTTTTGGCGGCGGGTCGACGGATCCGTGCCCTCGAATATGCGCGCTTTCGCCCCTTGAGCCTCGGCGGCCTTTTCGATCCCCGTCTTGCCGAGACCGAGGAACTTGTTCACGCCGATGCGGCTCGGTGTCACCAGGACATAGGACGTGTCGTCGGCCCTGGCGGACGCTGTCGTCGCCGCAACGGCGAGCAAGGAACCGAGGCAGATATGCAGGAATTTGCTGGTAGTCGTCATCTTGGACTCCATGAGCAAGTGTGTCGCGATGGTGGAACGCTGCGGACGCCGGTTCGCCGGCGCACCGATCAGTACGGCGTGTCGCCACCGTCGGCGTTGATCGCCTGACCGCGAATGATGATCGCGTCGTCGCTGAGCAGGAACGAAATCGTCCGCGCCACTTCGACCGGGTCGATATGACGACGCAACTGCGAGCTGACGAGCTGCTTGAAGACCTCGTCGGGCGCCTGCTTGACCAGGTCGCCATAGGCGACAGCAACCTCACGCAACATGTCCGTCGCCATGCCACCGGGGCAGACGCAGTTGACGTTGATGTCCTGCGGCGCAAGCACTTCGGACAGAACGCGGGTGAAATTGATCATGGCCGCCTTGCTGGCGCTGTAGGCCAGCGACTGCGTATGGCCTTTCTTGCCGGCCTCCGAAGCGACATTGACGATCGCTCCCTTGATGCCCTTGGCAATCATTGCCTTGGAAACGAGCCTGGCTGCCTCGAACGCACCGTAGACGTTGATCGAGAAGATGCGCTCCCAATCGCTCCAGGGCGTTTCGAGCGGATCGACATGGCGAACGATCGCCGCGCAGTTTACCAGCCCGTCGATTGCACCGAGGCGCGCTTCGGCTTCCTTGATTGCGGCTGCGATCGAGCCTGCATCGGCCAGGTCGACGACAACGCCGGACAGCGCCTTGCGGTCATGTCCCAGGCTCGCAATCGCCTCTTCCAGGGCTTGCGCACGGACATCGCCGATGACGACCGAGGCACCCTCGGCAACGAGCAATCCTGCAGCCGCCTTGCCGGCGCCGCCCGCACCGCCAAGCACCAGGTAGCGCTTGTTCGCATGCGAGCGCGTCGGTGCAACCTGCCTCACGGCCAACGGGGCATGCTCGCCCCTCGTGGCAAAGGAACCCATGTATCCTCCCTTTGAGCCTCCGCTTGGAAACTCTTCCTCTCTGTTCTCCGGGAACCACGTTGCTCCAGTCACGGGGATCTGACAAAGTCCACTTGTCGAGAAGTGGATCACACATGAACAGGATTTCTCCCGCCCGTATCGGCCGGCTTATCGGCAACTGGCGAACCTCAGACGGCAAGGTCAGCGAGCAACTCAGTCTTTCGATCGGCAGATTGATCACGGCAAGGGAGTTGCCCGTCGGCGGTGTCCTGCCGTCGGAACGGGCGTTGGCGACGGCGCTTGCGGTCAGTCGCGGGACGGTCGTGGCGGCCTATGGCTCGCTGCGGGACGCCGGGGTGCTGGACAGCCGCCATGGCAGCGGCCACCGCATCGTTGCCGCCGCGGCGCCATCGGGGGCGGCGCACACGCGCCTGGCCGGCGAGATCCGGGCGCTGCCACAGGACATCGACATGACGAGCGGCGCCCTGCAGCCGTCACCCATCCTGACCGAAATGCTGGCGGCGTTGAAAGGGGCGGACCTTGCCAGTGTGGCAGCAGGCCTCGGCTACGACGCCTCGGGCCTGCCGGCGTTGCGCTGGGCCATCGCGCGCTATTACGCGGACCTTGGGTTGCCGACGCATCCGGACAACATTCTGGTCACCAGCGGGGCGCAGCAGGCCGTCTGGTTGCTCGCCAATGCGATGGTGGATGCGTCGGACGCGGTGGTGGTCGAAGACCCTGTCTATCGCGGCTCGCTCGAAGCCTACCGCCGCCGCAACGCCCGGATCGTTCCGATCGCGGTGACCGACGAGGGCCTTGATATCGGCCAATTGGAGAAGGCACTCAAGAACCGCCCGAGGCTGCTTTATCTCTTTCCCGAGGCGCACAATCCGACCGGTCGTTCGCTCAGCGATCAGAGCCGGCGTGAGCTCCTCGACCTCCTCGAGCGCTATCCGACGTTTCTGATCGAGGACGGCGCGCAGAACGAGCTTTCGACCATCGCCGGACGAACACCGCGCCCTGTGGCGGGACAAGCCAACCCGGAGCTTGTCGCAACCATCGGCACGCTTTCGAAGCTGTTCTGGGGCGGCCTGCGCATCGGCTGGATCCGTGCCGCGCCGCCGGTCGTGAAGCGCCTGGCGAGCTTCAAGGCGGTCAACGATCTCGGCTGCTCGATGTTCGATCAGCACCTGGCCGTCGGCCTGCTCGAAAACATTCGCGAGGCGCGGGTCTATCGTCACCGCGAGATTTCCGAGCATCTGGAGGCGGCAGAAAGGATCATCGCCGATCATGCGCCGGGCCACTGGCATTGGTCGCGTCCCTCGGGAGGGACTGCGATGTGGATCCACATGCCCGGCATCGATGCGGTGGCCTTGTGCCAGGAAGCACAACGCCACCGCCTGTTCCTGTCTGCCGGACCCGGCTATTCCGCGCGGGAAAATTTCGGCGACGTCATACGCCTGCCCTTTGTCCGCCCGCTGCAAACCATGCAGTTCGCAATCGAAACCATCTGCAGCCTGGCAGGCGGAAAATCCGCCGGCTAGGCGCAGCCACGCTTCGCTATTGTTCCAGGTTCACGTAGGAATCCGGGAAAAAGCGCGGCGTGCACAGGCAATAGAACTCAAGATCGACCGAGCCTGTGTTTTCGATACGTTGCGCCGCACCGGCCGGTATCACCGCCTGATCGCCGACGCGAAGCTTTTGCTTGACGCCATCAACCTCCAGAATGCCCTCGCCCTGGCGAAGAACGTAGCGCTCGATCACCCCGGTGAGGCTGTGCAGTTGCGTGGTAACCCCGACCTCCACCCGGGCGACTGCAAGCGACGCCTCGGGCGACGCGTCGCAATTGTGCAGTTCGGTGATGTAGCACCGTTCATCCGTCCAGAATTCTCCCTGACCGTTTGCAAATACGATCCCGCCTTTGTCGACAACCACGGCATTCCTCCTTCTTGTTGCGGACTGAACAGAACGGGGAACACCTGGATCGACAAGGACCACTTTTTATAAAGTGGTCCAGGAACCATACTGTCTCGCAGATCTTGGGGCAGACGGCCCTGCCGGACCCCTTTGGCCTCATACGCCCAAAATGCGCTGGCGGACGATCGGTGTTGTTGGCCGATATCGTGTGCTGCGCCAGTTTAGTTCACACCATATCGCCCTGGTATCGGTTGAGCGGGAGATCCATCCCGGTCGCCATGCGATGGATTTGTGCCATGGCGGGTTCGAAGATCGCATTGCGGCGCTCAAGCTCGGCATGTTCGGCAAGATAGGCCGGTACGAGTTCGGAAATCTCATCGAGCACGGCCTGTTCATCCACCGTGGTCAGACGACCGTCCTGCATCACGACCCGTCCGGCAACCATGACCGTCTCGATCGAGGATCCATTTTCCGAATAGACAAGGTGCTTGGCGATATCGTTGAGAGGCTGGAAGGGATAGTTGCGCATGTTCAGGACCAGGAGATCGGCCGATTTGCCGACTTCGAGGGAGCCGGTGACCTGCTCCAGCATCGCCGTTTTCGCGCCGCCGATGGTCGCCATGGCGAGAATCTCGTCCGCCTTCAGCCATCTCTCATAGTCTGGACCGGCAGCACTATGTACGAGACCGGCGACGCGCATGACGTCGAAGATGCGCGATGTATCGTTCGACGAAACGCCATCGGTGCCGAGGCCAACAGTGACGCCGGCATCGAGCAGGCGGCGGATCGGCGCGATGCCGGCGCCAAGCTTCAGGTTCGAGACGGCATTATGAGCGATGGAGACGCCCGCCTGTCCCATGAGCTCGATGTCGTCGTCGCTCACCCATACCGAGTGTGCGATGGTCGTATTGCGCTTTAGAAGCCCAAGGTCGTGCATGTAGGCGATCAGCGACTTGCCGTGTCGAACGAGCCCCGTTACCGCCTGCGTCTTGGTCTCGAGGATGTGCGTGTGGAACGGCACGTGTTTGTCCACCGCCAGGTCCATGCAGGCGGCCATGAGATCCGGTGTGCAGCGCTGCGGCGCCGACGGGGCGATCATGAACCGCAGGCGACCAGACATGCCATGCAGGCTGGAGAAGGCAGCCCGGCAATAATCTGCATATGCACCTGCCGACATCGGAGGGTCGAAATCGAGCAGGTCCTGGAGCGCGGCGGGCATGACGTCACGCGCGAAAGGCAACGCATCGAGCGTATGCACGTTCATCGCGGCGCTTGAAACATTGGCGCGGATGCCGGCATCGTCATAGGCGCGAAAGACGGTGGCGAGCCGGTCGAGGTCGTGACGCGGCGGATCGAAAAAGTCGTCGCAAAGCGTCGTGACGCCGTTGCGCAGAGATTCCATCGCCAAGAGCAGGCTGCGCAGGTACAGCAAGCGCTCGCCGATCGGGTCATTCATCAGAAGGGGATAGGCATAGAGCAGCCAGACTTCGAGCGGCATGCGCTCATAACGCCCCCGCAGGAATGTCTCGCTGGAATGCGTATGGGCATTGACCAGTCCCGGCATGACCAGCTTGCCGCGCCCATCGATGATCTGAGCGTCCGGCCCCGCGGCAAGACCCGCGCCGATGGATCTGATCTCGGTGTCCTCGATCAGAATGTCAGCGGCAAATGGCGTTGCGCCGTGAGCGCCGTCCATCGCAACTATTGTCGCATTGCGGATGAGAATTTCGCTCATGACAGCGTCCCGAAAGTTAGTGACCGATCCGATGGTGGCGCCCGTCGCACAGCGTAGCTATTGATCCCTGAGCTCGGCAAAAGAGCTTGCGGCTTTCGCTCCGCCGCGAAGTTTTCCCGAAAGCCAGACGCCGAATACCGTTGCCAGATAGGGCAAGGCCTGCAGGAGGTCGTGCGGGATCCTGTCGCCGAACGTCAACTGCGCCCGGATGCCGATGGCGCCGACGACGGCGAAGAACAGGGCGGCGAAGGTGGCGCCAACCGGATGGGCCGCACCGAAAATCACCGCCGCAAACGCCATGAAGCCGCGGCCGGCCGTCATGCCCTGGGCAAAGAACTGCAGGCTGCCCGCGGCAAGTTCCGCACCGCCAATGGCGCACAGAACGCCACCGATCGAAAGCGCTATGAGCCGCATACGCGAAGGATTGGCGCCGACGCCGCGCGCGGCAAAGGGATGCTCTCCGCAGGCGGCGAGCCGCAGGCCGAAACGGGTTCGTCGCAACAGCACCCACATGGCGAATACGACGAAGGGCATCGCGGCAACGGTGACCGACAGCACGCCATAGGAACCAAAGGCCGGCCCGAGTTTGGGGATGCCGAAGGGAGCCGTCACGGTCGCTTGGCTGCCGAAGATCGACTGGACCGCCAGCGCCGTACCGCCGATGCCGAGACCGGTCAGCCCAAGGCCGGCGATAATCGGATTGGCCTTCAGCCTGTCGATGACGAACCAGAGAAGCACCGAGGCCAGTACGCAGGCGAGAATGGCGATCAGGATGGCCGCGCCCACGGACTTGGTGAGCATGATGCCGAGAATTGTTGCGCAGGCACCGATGATCATCAGTCCCTCGAGCCCGAGGTTCCAGACCCCTGCCCGCTGCGCGATCACGCCGGCGAGCGTGACATAGATCAGCGGCGTGCCGGAACGCAGAATGGAGATGATGATCTCGTTCATGTCTTGCGCCCTCCGAGACGCAGCACCCTATCGATGACGGTCGACCTTGCCGTTATGAACAGCGCGATCGCCGCATTGATGATGTCGATCGCCGCCGACGGCAGCCCGGCCATGATCGGCAGATAGAGCGCCGCCGACGCCAGCCCGCCGAAGAACACCGCGGCCACCGCCGTCCCGAGAACGGAGAGGTTGGCGACGAGCGCGATCAGGATCGCCGTGAACCCATGGGCCGGCAGGAAACCGGAGGCGATGCGGCCGTTCGGCCCCATGAACTCGATGGTACCGGCAAGACCCGCAAGCGCACCCGATATCAGGAAACTCGAAAGGCCGAGCTTCCAGAGACGTGCGCCCTGCCACTCCACCATGGTGCCGTTGCGACCGGCAAGGCTTGCCAGAACCCCGAAGGCGGTCCGGTTGACCAGCAGCCACATGAGGATGCCGACAGCGACCGCAATCACGATGATCGTTGGCGAGAGACCGAGCGAATCCGAGATGCGGTAGGCCGGGTCCAGCGGACGGCTCGATGCCTGCTGACCGGAGCCCGAGGGATCCTTGAGCGGCCCCGAAGTGACATAGACGAGCAGCAGGCCTGCCATGAAGTTGCCCATGAGCGTGGTGATGACCTCGTCGGTGCCGGAGCGAAGCCGCAGCAATCCCGGCCAGAGCGCCCAGAGTGCACCGCCGAGCATGCCGGCTAGAAGCAGGGTCGGGATCACGAGGAAGGCGGGCCCGCCTCTCACCGCTTCGGCTGCGAAGGCGGCGCAAATCGCACCGACATAGAACTGCCCCTGGGCACCGATGTTGAAGAAGCCCGCGCGAAAGGAGATGCCGACACCGACGGCCGTTATGAACAGCGGCAGTGCCCATCGGAGACTTTGCTCGATCGCCCCGGTTCTGAGAAACGCCCCGTCGAGCACCGCCCAAAGTGTCACCGGCGCATTATAGCCGGCAAGCTGGAACACGAGCGCGCAAAGGATGAGCGCGAACGTCACAAAGATCAGGCTGCGAACGACGGTGATGAGACTGTCTTTCATGCGCTTGCCCCCGCAGCGGCACCGGTCATGGCCGCCCCCACAGCGCTTATGTCGAAGGGCGCTCGGAACTCGCCATTCAGGCGTCCCGACAGCATCACCACGACGCGATCCGATATGTCGAAGAGCTCGTCGAGATCCGACGAGATCAAGAGTATGGCCGCGCCACGGTCGCGCGCTTGCCGCAGGGCCTGCCAGACGAAGGCGGTCGCCCCGATGTCGAGGCCGCGTGTCGGCTGGGCCGCAATGATCAGCTTGGCCTCAGGATCGATTTCACGCGCAAGGATCACCTTTTGCGCGTTGCCGCCCGAAAGCGACCCGGCCCTCTGCCCGGAATTGTTATAGTGGACGCTCCAAGCCTTTAGCGACCGGTCGCAAGCTTCGCGGATCGCAGCGGGCCGAATGCCCTTGAGCAAGCTCCCCTGCAACAGTTCGCGCGCGCTCCAGTTTTGCCAGAGGGAGCTCGTGAGGCTGAGGCCCTCCACATTGCGCTCGAAGGGAATGATCCTAAGGCCGATCTTGCGGCGTGCGGCAAGTGGCTGCCAGGTCACGTCATGCCCAGTGAGATTGATCGTTCCGCCTTCGAGATCTGCGAGTGCGGAGATCGCCCGCACCAGGGTTTTCTGCCCATTGCCTTCCACCCCGGCAACACCGACGATCTCGCCCGGGCGGATCTCGAGGTCAACGGCATCGAGAGCGATACCCCCGCTGTCCGGCCTCGTGGAGACAGCTTTCATCGAAAGGATGGCAGGCCCGACCGCATGCGTGTGCGGATCGGAGTTCCCATGCCCGGTTGGCTTCGTTCCGACCAATGCATCGCGGTCTTGGCCACCGAGCGTCTTGGCTATGGCCTCGCCGACGATGAGGTTGGCCAGCCGCTCACTTGAAACTTCCGCGACCGGCAGCGGCCCTTCGACCTTCCGGCCGCCCCGCAACACCGTGACTGTATCCGCGATGCCCAGCACCTCGCGGATCTTGTGAAGGATAAGGATGACTGTGACCCCACGTTCCTTAAGGCGGCGAACGCGCGCGAACAGCATGTCGATGCCGGCCGGGGACAGGACCGCCGTTGGCTCGTCGAGAATGAGGACGCGCGCATCCGTGACCAGCGCGCGGGCAATCTCTATCCCCTGCTGTGTCTCGATCGGGAGGTCCCTGATCCGCCGGTTCAGATCGACCTGAACGTCGAGACCCGCAAGATGCGACCGCCATTTTTCAACGAGACCCCTGCGGCTGAAGACGCCGCCCCTGCCCGTTGCGCCAAACTCCATGGCTTCGGCAACGGTGAAGGACGGCGGCAAGGCAAAGCTCTGGTGGACGAGTTCCACCCCGGCGGCCCGACTTTCGCTGACCTGCCCCGTCCGGATGTCGTGTCCCATCACATTGACGGCGCCGGAAGTGGGCTGGACCAGGCCGGCCGCCACGCGGGCAAAGGTGGTCTTGCCGGCGCCGTTCTGACCGACAACCGCATGGATTTGCCCCGGCGCGAACGAAGCTGAAACCTCCGACAATGCCGTCACGTCTCCGAATTTGACGGTGACGTTGCGGCACTCCAGAGCCGATTTCGCAGATTTGGACATTGAGCTTCCCATCGAGAGCAGGCGTCGCGGCCGTCAAAAGGGCTGGAACCGGTCCGCGAACCCCAGTGACCTCCCCAAGGGGGAGGCCTTACCGACGTCTTTCGAACGATCGGCCTGGCTCGGCAGCCAGCACCGGGAGATCAAAGGGTGGTGTTGAAAGGCACCTTGATGGATCCATCGAGGATGCCGGCACGAACCTTGTCGACCTCTACCAGCGCTTCCTTCGCCCTGGCGTTCAGGTCCGCCGGCCCCTGCTCGGCAAAGACCGGCGAGAGAATGAAATCGATGACGCCCGTGCCGAGACCCGTATGTTCGTGCGCACCACCCTTCCATTCGGGCCCGACCGCCTTGCCGGTTTCGTTGTAGAGCGAAACGCCGAAGTCGAGGCTGACGATCGAGATCAGCGATTTCGGGCCGAGCTCATACTGTCCCGGCGCAAGGCAGCTCACCATGCGGCCTTCCTTCTCGTTCGCCGCAGCAATGATGCCGCCATCGGTGGCCGCCGCGTCGGTCTGAATGTAGTCGATGCCGTCATTGTACATTTGGGTCGCGATTTCCTGGCCCTTTGCCGGGTCCTGGAACGAGCCTGCGAAGGCGGCGATAACCGTGGCATCCGGTCGAACGGAATGCACGCCGGCCTTGAACGCGTTGAAGTCTGCGTTGAGCGGAGGGATGGAAACCCCGCCGATGAAGCCGGTCTTGCCGGTCGACGTCATCTTGGCCGCAAAGACGCCCGAGAGATAGCAGCCAAGATAATAGTCGTAGGAGACGGTCACCACATTCGGGATTGCCGGCTCGAAGGGATCGGCGAACAGCTGGATCCACTTGGTATTCGGGTAGGAAGGTGCGAGCGTCTTGAAGGGCTCGGCCACTTCGTTGAAGGTCGAGACGATGATCGCCGCGCCGGCGTCGCCGAGCGTGCGGTAGACCGTCTCATAGGTTGCAGGGTCCTGCGCGTAGATGGCGCGGTACTCAAAACCCTTTTCTTCCGAAAGCTGCTTGAGCTTGGCGATCATCTGGTCCACCGGACCATTGTCGCCTGCGGCCTGCGTGTGCACCAGGGCGACCAGCCCTCCGGACGCGCGGGCGAACTCCGGGACGATGGTCGCCGCAAAGGCCAGCGCCGCGGCACCCGCGCTCGCCTGCAGGAATATCCGGCGATGCATCATGTGCTGTGCGCCATTTCCAGTCTTGTCCGTCATGATTGTTCCCTCTTTTTGTCTTGTCGTTTCTCATGCGCATGCCAGGGCGCAGGCAATGCCCTGCGCCGCTTCCCGCCTCAAAGGGGCGGGGAATAGGGGGCCGGGTTCATGATCATCACCTCCTGCTTCTGGATTGCGTCCAGCGCCCAGACTTCGGAGATGAACTTCTGCCAGTCCGGGTCGGCATACATGGCCGTCCGGCGCGCTTCTCGGTCCGCGAGACTGTCGTAGGCCCACATCAAAACCGTGGTGTGGAGCGTGCCCAGTTCCGACACATAGAGACCAACGAACTTGTTCAGATGGCGCTTCTGCACAGGCAAGCCGTCCGCCTCGTACTTCTTCATCCACTTGTCGACCGTGCCGGGCTTGAAGGTGTAGGTGCGGTGTTCCAGGATCATCAGGTTACTCCCTATGCGTTCAGGATGAATTCGGCGCATTTCTCGCCGATCATGATGGCTGGCGCGTTGGTGTTGCCGCTTGAGATTACGGGCATGATCGAAGCGTCCGCGACCCGCAGCCCCTCGATGCCGCGCACCTTGAGCCGCGCGTCCACCACAGCCATGCGGTCGTTGCCCATCTTGGCGGTCCCGACCGGATGAAACGTCGTCATCGCGGTCGCCCGCAGCCAGCGGGTCAAAGTGGCATCGTCAAGCGCTTCCGGCCCCGGAGCCAGCTCCTTGCCGCGATAGCGGTCGAAAGCCTTCTGGCCGACGATGTCGCGGGTCAGCCGGATGGCATCGATCATCGTGCGCACGTCGAAATCGTCGCGGAGGTAATTGGCCTGGATTTTCGGCTTGTCCGTCGCGTTCGCCGAGCGCAGCGTGATCTCGCCGCGGCTCACCGGATTGACGGGGCCGACGCGGATCGTGAACCCGTGGTTGGCTTCCACCGCCTGCTTCTTTCGGAACGGATTGGGGAAGTGCAGATTGGCTGTCTTTTCCAGCGCCGGCATGAAATGCAGCTGAATGTCGGGCGCAATCAGGCCATCGTTCGAACGGATGAAGGCACCCGCCTCATAAGGGAACGTCGTGGTGACGCCCTCGCCGAACAACATGCCCTGGGCAACAGCGGGGATGAGCTTGTCCGCCCGCAGGTCGCTGAACAGCGTGATCGGCTCGCGGCATTCCCAGCTCATGACGCAGTCGACATGGTCCTGGAGGTTCTTGCCGACGCCCGGCAGGTCCAGCACCGGCGCGATGCCAAGCGCCCGAAGCTCGTCCGCCGGCCCGATGCCGGACAGAAGCAACGCCTTTGGCGAATTGACCACGCCTGAAGAGAGGATCACCTCCCGCGCCGCCCGGGCGCGTCCCAGGACGCCGTCCTTCAGATACTCGACGCCACACGCCCGGTCGCCTTCGATAACCAAACGCGTGAGTTCCGCCCCCGTCAGCACAGTGAGGTTCTTACGGCCCAGCGCCGGGCGCAGGAACGCCCACGAAGTGGACCACCGTTTTCCCTTGCGGATGGTGAAGTCGTAGCGGCCAAAGCCTTCTTGCGTCTCTCCGTTGAAGTCGTCGTTGGCCGGGTAACCCGCCTGGATGCCCGCCTCGCAGAACACGTCCATCAGCGGATTGTTGCCGCGTGCCCGGCAGACGGTGAGCTCTCCGTCGCCGCTGTGGAAAGCGTCCTTGCGCTCGACATGGGTCTCGGAACGTCGGAATGCCGGAAGCACCTCGTCATAGGACCAGCCGGGTAGCCCGAGCTGCGACCAACGATCGTAATCATGGCGATTGCCGCGCACGTAGATCATGCCGTTGATGGTGGACGTCCCGCCCAGCACCTTGCCCCGGGGCCAATAGAGCGAGCGGCCATTGAGATGGGGCTCCGGCTCCGTGTGATAATGCCAGTTGTAGATGCCCGAATGGAACAGCTTGCCCATCAGCATCGGCAACCGGAACAAGGGGTTGCGATCCTTGCCGCCAGCCTCGATCAAAAGCACGCGGTTTGTCGGATCCTTCGACAGGCGGTTGGCGAGCACACAACCGGCCGAGCCCGCACCAACGATGATGAAATCATACTCCGGGTTACGCGCCATGGGTCACCATGCGATGGGCCGGTCGCCCATCGCCTCCAGATGAGAATTGCTGAGAAGGAAAGGATTTTCCCGGCCGAGCACCTTGTCGGCAAAGGCGGGATGCTCGCGCTGGATATAGGCGACATGATCCTTGCGCCCCTCGGCAACGCCGGCTTCTGCAAGGATGTCAGCGGCCGCGCCACCGAAGCCGAGGAAGACGATTGGCTTACCGCGCGCCAAAAGCGTTTCGACCACGCGCAGCATCAACGGCCGCCAGAAGGCAAGGTGACCGCGCGACTGGTGCGGATCGATATCGACGCGAAAGCGAGAAAGCGTCAGCGACGCATTGAGCAGGAGCACCCCCTCCTTGACCCAACGATCTGCGATCCGGTTCGGCGGCTCGAACGACCCTGCGGGATCGCAAAGCAGATGCCGCACATCCGGCCACCGGCTGAAATCGCGCGCGAGATCCTCGTCGCCCAGCCGCGCAGCCGCGATCAGCTGCATATAGGCGCGGATGCTCTTTGAGAACATCTTGTCCAGCTCGCCCCACGCCGCCAGGTTGCCCGCCTCGAACGCCCGCCCCGTTGCAAAACCCGGCTCGGGATAAGGATCTTGCCCAAGCACGAGGCAGCGCACGCCATCGGGTGCAATGCCGTCAAACGCCGCGAGCGCATGTGCGCCCCGTGGCTGGCCGGGAAAAACCCGGCCGCGGCGCACCGGGAAGATCGGTTCCCACGGTTCGAGATCAAGGTCCGCATCGATGCGGGAGAAATCGTCGCCGACGGCGCCGAGCGCATCGCGCCAAACAGGCGGAAGGTCGTCCTCCCAGCCCGCAAACGTTTCCGCCATTGCCTCCCTCAAGCGCATCGGCATCACGGCTCCTCTTCCGTTCGTTGAAGGTAAGACTAGACAAAAGCTGACCAAAGTGTCAACTTTCAAAAAGATAAAAAATGACGACTCGGTCAAGTTTTTCTGACCATACCGTCAGCTTTCCGGCGAAGGTCGATACGCTTGCTTTTCGCTGGAAAACGCGGCAATTGCAAAAGCAGTCCCGCCACCACGCAAGATTGCCTGGTGCGAAGCGAGATGGAGGCGAAACCATATGGCAAGGGCAGTACGAGATCCCGAAGAGCGCATCCGCGAACGCAACATGCGGCTCATCATCAAGGCCGGGATCGAAATCTTCGCCCGCAAGGGCTTCGACGGCACGCGCATCGCCGAGATTGCCGAGGCTTCGGGGCTGCCCAAGGCAAATGTCTACTACTACTTCTCGTCCAAGGAGGAGATCTATACCGCCATTATCGCGCATCTCATCGCCAGCTGGGACGATGCGTTGAAATACATCTCGCCCGAACGGGAGCCGGCCGAAGCCTTCAAGCTCTACATCAAGGCGAAACTCGAATACACGCGCAAGAACATGGCCGAATCCCGGCTCTTTGCCAGCGAGATCATTCAGGGCGCGCGCTTCCTGTCCCGGAAGGATCGCGAGCATATCCGCCAGGTCACGGATGCCCATGTCGCCGTCGTCGAGGGCTGGATCGCCGCCGGCAAGATGCTGCCGGTCGATCCGCGCCATCTTTTCATCATGCTCTGGGCGTCGACGCAGTTTTACTCGGACTTCGAACCTGTCGCCGTCGATGCGCTCAGAAAGCCCCGCTTGAAAGCCGACGATTATGAAAAGGCGGCCGCCACGATCACCGAGACGATCCTGAGAGGCATTCTCCGGCAGCCCTGAGCCGGACCGGCAAGCACCTTACGCAAGCCCTGTCCGTTGCCTTTTCGGCAATCGACATTGCGAATATCTGCGCTTCTTCGGCAAAGGAAACTCTGAATAATTGGCCGCGCAAGCAACGCTTCAGAGATCCGCAAGATGGCCTATGTCATTACCGAACCCTGCATCGACATAAAGGATGGCGACTGCACCGCCGCCTGTCCGGTGGACTGCATCTACGAGGGTGGCCGCACCTTCTACATCCACCCGGATGAGTGCATCAATTGTGGCCTCTGTCTTTCGATCTGTCCCGTCGATGCCATTGTCTGGGATCAGGAGATACCCGACAGCCAGCGCCATTTCATCGCTGTGAACAAGGAGTTCTTCGGGTCCGACGTCACGGGGATGGGGTCGCCCGGCGGCTGGAGCAAGGAGTGCTCCACGACGCAGGACCATCCGTTCGTTGCCGCCTTCGAGAAGGCAACGGCCATCGCTTAGCAAGTTCGCCCCTTACAGGAGAGACCAGCGGGCGACGCCTACCGCCTTGTCGGCGCGCTCACCAGCCGGCGTAATAGGCCCTTGTTGCCGCGGCCAGCTTGGTCACGCGTCCGCGTTCGGCGGTCAGCCGCGGCAGGTCAGCGCGCGCCTGCTGCAGGAGTTCGGCGCGGGCGGCCTCGAAATCGACCCGGGTCAACAGTCCATCGCACATGATCTCCTGTCCGCCGACATAGAGCGCCTTTGCATGCGCGGCCGTCATCCGCGTGAGCAGCACCTCCGCTTCATCCAGGTCGTTCATCAGGCTGTCGGCAATCAGCGCAGCATAATCCACGAGGACCAGGTCTTCGTTTGCCGGCGCATTCACCACCTTGGCGCCGACATGGATCGCGGCGTCGAAGACACGTCCCGGCGTAAAGGCTCGCGTCAAGTCGCGGCCGCCATGCAAAAGATGGGCAAGGCGCAATTCGCGCCAGAGATCCTGGTCGTCGTCAAAGCCCGTTCCGTCGAGGCCGAACGCGAAGGCGGGACCGCTTGCCGGAAGCGTGGCGACCGGTGCCACGCCTGACCGCAGGCGCAAGTTCGCCGACGGGTTCGAAACGAGCTGTACGCCGCGCGCAGCCAGCAGTTCCAGCTCGTCCGGTCTGAGCTGGACGCCGTGGGCGACGGCAAGGCGGGGCGAGAGGAAACCGATCTCGTCGAGATATCGGACGACCCCTTGCGGGAAGCGTCGATCCAACCATTGCCTCTGCCTCGGGCTTTCGAGCAGATGCATGTGAATGCGCCGGCCGGTTGCGTGAGAAGCCTCGGCGATCGCTTCGAGCAGTGCATTGGAACACCATTGCGGCCCGATCGGACCATACTGCACATCGATCAACGGACTTGTATTGGCCGCGGCGACCGCGTCGGCTGCCGAGATCTGCACTGATGGCGACGCATATTTCGGGATCGAGGCGCTGAGATCGTCCCAGTCTGCCGGAGCGAGATGCGGCCGCAATCGCTCAGGCCCGCCGTCATAGGCCCACGGATCGTAGTCGAGAAGCGGGCAGGAAAGCGCAAGCCTTATGCCGACCTCGCTCGCCGCCCGCATGACCGCGCTTGCTTCGTCGACGAGACGGTCGATGTTCAGAGAATTATGGCAATGCATGGTCGCACCGACGCCCGTTTGCGCCAACCTCGAGAAGGCCACCAGCGCTTCCAGATAGGGGTCGGTTCGCGGTCGGAGCCGCAGTCCCGGGATCCACACTTCCAGGGCATCGTCGACATTGCCAAAATCAAGTGTGCGGATGCCATAGCCATGGTCATGGGCATTGACGGGCGGCGGCATCAACAGAGCATCGGCCGGGATCACCGTCCATGAGGCACCCTTAGGCAAATGGTCCAAGAGATTTGGCGCGCGCCCTGCAGCCTCGTGGCCAGGTCGCAGGAGAAGCCGCCCGGGAACGGGTGCTGCACTCACGGCTGAATCGCCTCCATGATCTGGTCGCTGAACTTCTGCAGTTCTGCGCCAACGAATTCGATAACGGCCTCGGCCGCGTGCGTGCGCTGCCGACGTCGCTGCACCAGAATCCCGATATGCAGGTTCTGAAGACGCGAGCCGGAAAGCGGTATGGCGACGAGATCGCCCGACCTGATCTCGGCAAGGAATCCGATCGGCGTGAAGAACGCCACGCCCTGACCGGACAGGATGAATGGCTTGAGCATCATCTGGCTGTTCGAGAGAACAAAGGGCCGCCCGGTCCGCTCAAAGACCGAGAGTTCGATTTCGATGAGCGAGCGGATCGGTTGCGTGTCGAGCTGCAGGAGAAGGTCGTACTGGGCGCATTCGGCAAGCGAGACCTGCCGCTGTTTGGCCAGCGGGTGTTCCCGACCAACGAAAGCCATCAGCGGCATCGGCACGCGAAAGAGCATCTCGGTATCGTCAGGCCGGGCGAGATCGAAGGTCATGCCCATATCGACATCGCCTTCGGCGACCAGGCTGCTGATATTGCCGTGACCGGCGGTATGGATGTGGAAGCTCACGCCGGGGTGGATGCTGTGGAACGCGTTGACCATGTCCGGCAGGAACTGGATGGCCAGGCTGTCGAGACAGGACATTTGCACGCGACCGGTCTTTTTCCCCTGCAGGGCGCCGAGGTCGCTGCGCAGCAGTTCGAAATTTTCCAGCGTCACCCTGGCGTGGCGCAACACGTTTTCTCCGGCGACTGTCAGCCGCAAGCCATTCGAGAGCCGCTCGAAGAGCGCTATCCCAAGCTCGTCCTCCAGTTTCTTGATCTGCCGGCTGACCGCCGAGGACGCGACATGAAGCTCCTCGGAGGCCTTGCGAATGGACCCGGATCGCGCGACCGAGACGAAGTATTTCAGGATGCTGGCGTGCATTCGATTGGACCCCTCCTCCCCTGGGCCCCGACCTATAACACGCTCATCGTCCCCTCCAAACGGGCGCGCGCTTCTCCTGAAAAGCGCTGACGCCTTCCATCGCGTCCTCGCTGTTCAGCGCCTTGACGAGCGCGGGCGTGCGCAGCCCCTGGGCCTCGGCCGGAGACAGATGCCCAGTGCGATTGACCGTCTGCTTGATGGCGCGCAGCGAGAGCGGCGCACAGGCGACGATCTCCTTCACCCAGCGGGCAACGGCCGCGTCGAGCGCACCCGGTTCGACCAGTTCGTTGACGATGCCGAAGGCATGCATCTCGGCTGCCGAGAACCGGCGGCCGGTCAACAGCACACCCATGGCAAGATTGTGCGGGATCCGGCGCTGGAGAAGCACCATGCCGCCATCGAGCGGCAGGCGCCCGACGCGGGCCTCGGGCAGGCCGAACGCCGCCTCGGTCGAGGCGATGACGATATCGCAGCCGAGCACCATTTCGAACCCGCCACCGAGTGCGTAGCCATTGACCCTGGCGATGACGGGCACGTCGAGCGAGCGGCGAAACGCCAGTCCTCCGAAGCCGTTCGGGCGGCTTTCGGTCCAGTATTCAAGACCGGTCTTTTCGGCCCCCTTCAGATCAGCCCCGGCGCAAAATGCCCGCTCGCCGGCGCCCGTCAGCACGACGCAACTGATGTCGTCGCGCGCTTCGATCTCTTGCCAGATCGCCTCCAGTTCGCGTTCGGTTGCAGCATCGACCGCATTCATCCGTTCCGGGCGATTCAGCGTGACGCTGGCGACGCGATCCTCTACGACGAATGTGACGCTCATGCCGCATCTCCCTGACGCACGGAAAGCCCTGAGAGGATCTCGTCATTGTGCTCGCCGAGCTTCGGCGGAGCGATGCGCACTGTCACGGTCGCCGCCGACATGTCGATCGGCGAGCCGACCAGCCGGATCGGCCCGGCCTTCGTTTCGCCGGCCTCGAGGATCATCCGGTTGATCGTCGTCTGCTCGTCGTCAAGGGCTTCGGGAAGCGAGCGCACCGGTGCGCAAAGAATGTCCACCTGCTCCAGCCGGCCGAGCCAATGGGCGCTGCTGTTCTTTGCAAACGCCTCGCGGAAGATCTTCTGCAATTCCGGGCGGCGCTGCATCTGCGCATCGAAGTCGGCAAACTGCGACTGCAGGGACAGGTCCTCGATCTCGAGCGCATTGCAGATGTCGCGCAGCGGGTTCTGCTTGAAAGCGCCGACCATGACGATGGCGCCGTCGGTGGTCTCGAACACGCCGGTCAGCGGGAAGGCGCCCCAGTTCAGGTCCTTCTCCCGCATCATGTGCGTGGTGCCCTCCTGCATCTGCATGGCGAGCATGGAGCTGTAGAGGCTGACCGCCACCTGCTGGCCGTGCCCGGTCCTTTCCCGATGCAGCAAGGCGAGTAGGATGCCTTGCACCAGGTGCATGCCGGCCGAGTAGTCGGCAAGCGGCGTCGCGTAGATCGACAGCGGATGGCTCGCGTCGGACTTGCGCCGCATGACGCCCGAAAGCGCCTGCGCCAGGATGTCCTGCCCGCCCTTGTGCCGGTAGGGACCCTCAAGGCCAAATCCTGTCCCGACAGCGTAGATCAGTCGCGGGTTGGTCCGCTTGAGTTCTTCGTAGCCGAAACCCATGCGCTCCATCACGTCAGGACGGAAATTGTTGACGACCACGTCGGCCGTGTCGATCAGCGCGCGGACGGCCGCCCGTGCCTCGTCCTGCTTGAGGTCGAGCGCGAGGCTCTTCTTGTTGCGGTTGAGCGAGGAGAAAACCGGATTGTTGAGGCCATCCGGGTCGGAGCCCAGCGACCAGCGCGAGAGGTCGCCGATCTTGGCCTTTTCGACCTTGATGACCTCGGCGCCGTAGTCGGCCAGCATCTGCGTGCAGCACGGGCCAAGCATGACCTGGGTGAAATCGACGACGCGGATACCGTCGAGGGGAAGAGACGTCATTCTGCGGCCTCCAGATAGGTTGCGTTTTCGGATGGTACGTCGCCGGGATCGGCACCCTGCGCCCGCAGCTGCTTCTGGATCGCCTTGACATCGGCGTCTCGCACCTTGACGCCGGCATTGAGCGCGACGGTGGCGGCAACACCCGCCGCCTCGCCCATCGCCATGCAGGGCGGGATCTCGCGGCTCGACTTCTGCGCCTGAATGGTCGCGGAATAATGCCGGCCTGCGACGATCAACTGATCGACTTCCTTGGGCAGCATGGCCCTATAGGGCGTGTAGTAGTCGCGGCCACGGCACACCGTGTCGGTGAAGTGCTGGCGGTTCATCACGTCGTCCTTGGTGACGACATATTCGCCCTGGAGCAGCCGTGACTGGCGCACGCCCGTCTGCGGCGCGAAATCGATCACATGGGCATTTTCGAAGCCCGGCAGGTTGGCGCGGGCGAAGTCGAGCAGGCGGGCGATGCGGCCACGGCCCTCGAGTTCCGCATAGGTCAGATCTTCGACACGGAGGCCGGAGAGCTTCGGCATGTGCGGGCAGTTGAGCCAGATGACGCCCGGCAGCGGGGTTTTCAGCCACCAGAACGACCAGCAACCACCGATCAGACGCTTGGCCTCGTGATCGATCGCCTTGAACTTTTCCGGCTCCTCGAATTCGAAGCGCTCGGCAGCTTCAGTGTCGATGCCGCCCCAGCGGGAAACCGTCGTCAGGATGAAATTGCCGTCCGTATGCTGGGCGCCGGCATCGGCGGCAACGTCGAGGTCGCCCGAGGCGTCGATGACGACGTCGCCCATGATGGCCTCGCGGCCGGATTTCGTCTGGCAGACCACACCCTTGATCGTACCGTTCTCGACGATCGCCGAGGAGAACCAGCTGTGCGTCCTGAGCTTCACGCCGGATTCGCGAAGAATGTCATAGGAGACGCGCTTGAAGGCGTCCGGATCGAAGGCGGCCGCATAGCAGATCGGGTGCGGCGCAGACGGCGTGTGGAAATCGAACAGGCCCCAGCGCGCCCATTTTTGCCAGGCCTCCGGCGTATCGCGAATATCGAGCTGGCGGTCGCCATCGGTCGGCGTGACGCAAAGCCCAAGCGTCTTCATCCGTTCGATCATTTCCATGCAGATGCCACGCACGGTGATTTCGACGCCGTTGACCATGTCGTCGAGCACCAGAACCATGCCGCCTGCGGCGAGACCGCCGACATAGGGGTAGCGTTCGAGAAGCGTCACGCTGGCCCCGGTGCGCGCCGCCGATACGGCGGCCGAGATCCCGGCGGGCCCGCCGCCGACGACGACGACGTCCGAGCGGTCGACGATCCGGGCATTGCGCAGGGGTTCTCTGATTGTTTCCATAGTCGTTTCCTCCATAGGGGAAGTGTCCGGCGAAATGTGAGGAGCTCACAGCCAGTGACTTCGTCGTTGACCGGACCCGGGTATCCAGGTCCGGCAGCAAAGGGTTTGGGGGTCAGTGGTCCGTCGTCGGTTTCCAGCGGACGATCTTCGATTCCGCGTAGGAGACGGCGAAGAAGAGAACCACGGCAAGCGAGGCCGCGATCACCACCGTCGCATAGAGCAGCGGCGAACGGAAATTGTAGGTCGCCTCGATGATGAGCGCGCCGAGACCGTAGCTCGAGCCGATCCATTCGGCGACGATGGCGCCCATCACGCTGCTGGTTGCCGCAATCTTCAGCGCCGCGAACAGGAAAGGCAGCGAGCCCGGCAGGCGAACCTTCCAGAAAATCTCGGAATTGCTGGCAGACAGGATGCGCATCAGATCGAGCATTGCGGGGCTCGCCGACTTCAGTCCCTGCACCATGTTGACCAGCGTCGGGAAGAAGCAGATCAGGCCGGCGATGATGATCTTCGGCGCAATGCCGTTGCCGACGAGCAGCACCAGGATCGGCGCAAGCGCGATGATCGGGATCGACTTGACGATGACGGCGATCGGATAGAAGGCGCGTTCCGCGAGCGGGCTATAGACGAACCAGACCGCCAGGAGGACGGCAATGACATTGCCGAAGATGAAGCCGAGAACGGCTTCCATGAGCGTCGGCCAGAAGTTCGTCCAGAGCACGCCGGCGTTTTCGCCGAAGGCCTTGATGACGTCGACCGGCCCGGGCGCCATGAAGGTCGGCACGGAAAAACCCCAGACGACGAGTTGCCACAAAAGGATGCAGCCAAGGATCGCGAGTGTCGCCGGCAGATGCCGCAGGATCGAAGCGGCAAGGCCATCCAGGATCCGGAACCGGTTGCCGTCGGTCAAAGCGCGGCCTTCCGCCGGTGAAGGAAGGGCATTGGCCATCAGCATTCTCCCAAAAGTTTGCGCAGGTGGGCGGTCACCTGGATGAACTCGACCGTGTCGCGCATCGCGAGAGATCGCGGATAGGGCAAGTCAACCTTCATGAATTCCTTGACGCGGCCGGGATGGGCGGCGAGCATCAGCACATGTTGACCGAGAAAGACCGCCTCGGGGATCGAATGGGTGACGAAGAGGATCGTCGTGCCGGTTTCCTGCCAGAGGCGCAGCAGCTCCTCGTTCAGCTTGTCGCGCGTGATCTCGTCGAGCGCGCCGAAAGGCTCGTCCATCAGCAGGATACGCGGACGGGTGACGAGGGCCCGGGCGATCGCCACGCGCTGGCGCTGGCCACCCGACAACTCGTGCGGCATCGACTTCTCGCGCCCCTTCAAGCCCACCAGGGCCAGGAGCTCTTCCGGATCGGCATAGGTTGCGCCCGCTTCACGTTTGCCCACGAGCAGGGGGAGACGCACGTTGTCGATCACATTGCGCCACGGCAGCAGCGTTGCTTCCTGGAAGACGAAAGCGAAATCGCGTCCCTCTCGCGCCTTGCGCGGCGTCTGGCCATGCACCGACACCGAACCGTCGGTGATGTGCACGAGATCCGCGACCGTACGCAGCAAGGTCGACTTGCCGCAGCCGGATGGGCCGAGCATGGTCACGAGCGAGCCGGCCGGTATCTCGACCGAGACATCCGAGAGTGCAGTGAAGCCTGAATCATCCGCGCCAAAGCGAATGTGAAGGTTCTTCACCAACACGGCGGCGTTGCCGACCGAAGCCTGGCCAGGTCTGATGAGCGTTTCCAGCATCGCCTTATCCTACGCTTTTGCGGACATCGGCGGTCGCATCCAGGATCGCCATTGTGTAGACGTCGTCGACATTGGGAACCGGACCTGTGAACTGGCCGAGGTCCGCATAGGTCTTGATCTGCTCCGCCCAGTTTGCCTGGTCCATGCCACCCCAGCCCTCGCTCGCGGTGGTTTCGTTGAACACGAACTTCATCAGCGGCCCGATGGCCTCCAGTTCGCTCGCCTTGTCGAGGTTGGGGTAGGATTCGAGCAGGATGTCGACGGCCTCTTCCTGATGGTCGCGGGCATAACCCCAACCGCGGGCCGAACCGGATACGAAAGCTGCGAGCTGGTCCGCGTGATTTTGCAGCTGGTCGTCGGTGGTATAGTAGACGTTCGCATAGAGCCGGATACCGCCATCCCAGAGCGTCAGATCGACCCTGTCATCCCCGAGCACCTTCAGCGCGTTGACGTTCGTCAACCATCCGCAGACCGCATCGGCCTGGCCAGTCACCAGCTGGTTCATGTCCGAGCCCATGTTGACGATCTTGACCTGGTCTTCCGAGATCCCGTTCTTGGCGAGCAGCGCGCGCAGAAGGATGACCGAGGTCGGGATCGCGGCGATCGTCTTGCCGATCATGTCCTGAGGCTTGGCGATCGGATTTGCCTTGCGGGAGAAATAGGCGAAGGGATGTTTCTGGTAGCCGGCGGCGAATGCTTTGATCGGCGCGCCGGCCGAACGCGCCAGCATGACGGACGGGCTGGAGGAAATCTGGCCGATGGTCGACTGGCCAACGGCAACGCCCGCAACGCCATCGACATTCGGTCCGCCGGGCACGATTTCGAGCTCAATGTTCTGTTCGGCGTAGTAGCCCTTCTTGCGGGCCACGAGCTCTCCGAGAAGCCCGTTCGACGGCAGCCAACCGAGCTGCATGCGGATGGTGGCGGAATCGGCCGCAAGGCCGGGTGAAACATTGATGAGGCTATGGGTGGCGGCAATCGCGCCCATCGCGGCCGCACTCGAAAGGAAACCTCGGCGGTTCATCATTAAACGAGACATATCGTTCCCCTTGCTTGTTATGGGAGCGATGATGATGGAATTTGGCATCTCATAAAGCACAATTTTTAGCGGTTGGTATTGCCGATACGGCAACGCTCGGGCCGACCTTCAGGTTTGCCGTTTCGGCAATGGCGGGGTCGAAAGATTGTTCTTTCTGCCGGCCCCATCGCGTCCGATAAGCGGAGACATAGTCAAAGTGTGAGCGCCGCGGAGGATAGATATGGTGCAGAAAAACATGATCGATGGGGAATGGATCGCCGGTAGCGAAGCGTTCCGCAACATCAACCCGTCCAACACCAACGACGTGGTCGGCGAATATGCCCGTGCGTCAGCGGACGATGCACGTGCGGCGATTGCCGCTGCGAAGGCGGCCTTTCCCGCCTGGTCGCGCTCCGGCATCCTCGAGCGCCATGCGATCCTGAGGAAGACCGCCGACGAGATCCTTGCCCGCAAGGACGAACTCGGAAAGCTCTTGTCGCGCGAGGAAGGCAAGACATTGGCCGAAGGCATCGGCGAGACGGTGCGCGCCGGCCAGATCTTCGACTTCTTCGCCGGAGAGTGCCTGCGGTTGGCGGGCGAAGTGCTGCCGTCGGCGCGTCCAAACATTGGTGTCGAGATCACCCGCGAGCCGGTCGGCGTCGTCGGCATCATCACGCCCTGGAACTTCCCGATCGCCATTCCTGCCTGGAAGATCGCGCCGGCGCTTTGTTACGGCAACACCGTCGTCTTCAAGCCGGCCGAGCTGGTTCCCGGCAGCGCTCACGCGATCATCGACATTCTTCATCGCGCCGGCCTGCCGAAGGGCGTCTTGAACCTCGTCATGGGCAAGGGCTCGGTCGTCGGTCAGGCGATGCTCGACAGCCCGGACATTCACGCCATCACCTTCACCGGCTCGACCGGCACGGGCAAACGCGTGGCGATGGCGTCCGTCGAGCACAATCGCAAATACCAGCTGGAAATGGGCGGCAAGAACCCCTTCGTGGTGCTTGACGACGCCGATCTCAGTGTGGCGGTCGAGGCTGCGGTCAATTCCGCCTTCTTCTCCACCGGTCAGCGCTGCACGGCGTCGTCGCGCCTCATCGTCACCGAGGGCATTCACGATCGCTTCGTCGCGGCGATGGGCGATCGCATGAAGGGGCTTGTTATCGACGATGCCTTGAAGGCCGGCACCCAGATCGGTCCGGTGGTCGACCAGAGCCAGCTCAACCAGGATACCGACTATATCGCCATCGGCCGCCAGGAGGGCGCCAAGCTCGCCTTCGGCGGCGAACTGCTGAAGCGCGACACCCCCGGCTTCTACCTGCAGCCGGCGCTGTTCACCGAAGCCACGAACCAGATGCGCATCTCGCGCGAAGAGATCTTCGGCCCGGTCGCATCGGTCATTCGCGTCAAGGACTACGACGAGGCGCTCACCGTCGCCAACGACACGCCCTTCGGCCTGTCGTCGGGCATCGCCACCACGAGCCTCAAGCATGCGACCAATTTCAAGCGCAATGCGGAAGCCGGCATGGTGATGGTCAACCTGCCGACGGCGGGCGTCGACTTCCATGTGCCGTTTGGCGGTCGCAAGGGCTCGTCGCAAGGATCGCGCGAGCAGGGACGCTACGCCGCCGAATTCTACACAACCGTCAAGACGGCCTACACGCTGGCGTAAGTCTCGGGCAAAGCCCTGCCACCCATCAAGCGACTGGCTTGTTGGGTGGCAGGGCTGTTTCGCTTGTTGAAAGAGATGCGCGAGGAAAGCAGCCAAGGCCGCCAGCTTAAGGCGCGCGAGCGCGGCTTTCTCTCAAAGAGCGGGATAGAGAGATCGCGAGGAGACCACGTACTGGATCGTCGCAAGCAAGATGGCGACCGCAACGATCACACTGATCCGCAGCGTTCGTTCAAGGAAATCTTCCTGGCCCTGCATCGTCAATCCTCGTTCTTCAACCGCCATGTTCGACGATCGCCAAGACCGAAATCCCGTCCTCATGGCCCTCGGCTCAGGATGGTGGAGGATGGCCCCCTCTACGCCCGTCCGCGGCCTTTGATCGGCGGTGGACGGGCTTGGGACAGGCGGGTAATTAAAGGGCAGCGCGCTTGTCGTGTCGCGCGACACGGGCAAGCAGGTAATCCACTTCTGCCCGCGCGGCCGACGTGAGCATCTGTGCCGGCTTGCGCTGCGCGTCGGTGGCGATGACGCCGCGACGCTTCAAAACGTGCTTGCGAATGGCAAGGCCGATCCCGAGCTGCTGCTCGTAACGGATCAGAGGCAGGTGCGCGTCGAAGAGATCGTGTGCTTCATCCCTCTTTCCGGCCGCAGAAAGCTCCATCAGTTCGGTAAGCATGTCCGGAAAGCCATAGCCGGTCATGGCTCCATCGGCACCGCGCTCCGGCTCGAAGTCGAGGAACAGGCCGCCGTTGCCGCAGAGGATGGAAAACTCGCGAAGGTCGCCCGCCTTCTGCATGGCGCGCAACTTCGAAATTTTCTCAAGACCGGGCCAGTCCTCGTGCTTCAGCATGAGGCAGGACGGGTGGTTGGTGATGATCTTCGCGATGACGCTTGGTGTCATGACGACCGTGAGGGTCAGCGGGTAATCCTGCAGAACCCACGGCACATCTTCGCCGACCGCTTCCACCGCTCCGGCGAAATAGTTGACGATCTGATCATCCGTGCGCAGCGCGGGTGGCGGAGCGATCATGACGCCGGCAGCCCCCATCTCCATCGAGTCACGCGCCAGCGAGCGCATGCTGGCAAAGCCTGGAGCGGAGACCCCGACGATCACTGGAATCTTCGACCGGGAGACAACGCGCTTGACGATGGCTCGGCTTTCCTCCGGCTCGAGCTTCGGGGCCTCCCCCATGATCCCAAGGATCGTGACACCGGTGCAACCGCTCTCTTCATAAAAGTCCGTCAACTTGTCGATCGAGTTGAAGTCGATCGAGCCGTCCTCGAAAAACGGTGTCGTCGCAATGGCGTAGACGCCCTTGGATTGCGTGCTGAACGTCATTTCTGCTTTTCCTTCCAGGCCTCGTAGCGGGCCTTCGTTTCAGCGTTCATCGGGTAAAGACCGGGAAGCGGTACGCCCCGATCCACTTCGCTCATGATCCAGCCTTCTATGCGTTCCTGTTCGGGTGCCTCAGCGAGCACCTCTTCGAGGAGCGCGGCCGGGATAAGGACTGCGCCGTCGTCGTCGACCACGACAACATCATCAGGCAGAACGGCAACGCCGCCGCAATTGATCGGCTCCTGCCATCCAACGAAGGTCAGGCCTGCAACGGAAGGCGGTGCTGCGATGCCATTGCACCACACCTTCATGCCGCTCGCCAGCACCCCCTCGCCGTCCCGCATCACGCCATCGGTGACGAGGCCGGCAACTTTGCGTTTCGCCATCCGGGCGCACAGGATGTCACCGAAGATGCCGGCGTCACTGACGCCCACCGCATCCGCGACGGCGATGCAGCCCTCCGGCATCGCTTCGATCGCCGCCCGGGTGGAGATTGGCGACGCCCAGCTTGCAGGCGTAGCGAGGTCCTCTCGGGCAGGAATGAAGCGCAGCGTAAATGCCTTGCCAACAATCCGTCCCTGGCCGGGCCTCAGCGGCTTCGTGCCGCGCATCCAGATGTTGCGAAGCCCCTTTTTGAGGAGAACCGTCGTGAGCGTCGCAGTGGAGACGCTCTTCAGGGTTTCAACGACGTGAGGCTCAAGTGTCATGGGAGACCCATCGAAATCAAATGCTGTTGATCAGGCCGCCATCGACACGGATGACTGAGCCGGTGATGTAGGAGGCGCGGGGGCTCGCAAGGAAAGTGACGGTGTCGCCATATTCCTTCGGATCGCCGTAGCGGCCGACCGGGATCGACCCGGTGCTTTCAGCCGTGACATCGGCAACAGGCCGGTTCTCGCGCTTGGCTTTCTGCTCGTCCAGAAAGACGATCCGGCCGGTGGCGATGCGCCCCGGCAGCACGATGTTTGCGGTGATGCCGTCGCGGCCGACCTCTCGCGCCAGGGTCTTCGACCAGCCGACCAAGGCCAGGCGCAGGCTGTTCGATATGCCGAGATTTGCAATCGGCGCGACGACGCCGGAAGACGTGGAGGTAATGATGCGGCCCCATTTGCGCTCGCGCATGCCCGGAAGCACCGCATCGGTGACCGCAATCACCGAGCGAACCATGAGATCGAAATATTTCGACCAATCGTCGGGCGACTGCCCGGCGGCGGGCGTCGGTGGCGGCCCGCCGGTGTTGTTGACAAGGATGTCGACCGGCCCGAACGCAGCCTTGATGGCATCGAGCTTCTGACCGATCAGGGAAAGGTCGCCGATATCCCAAACGAGCGGAATGGCCTTGCCGCCAGTCTCCTTGATTGCTTGCGCGGTCGCCTTGGCGCTTTCCTCGTGGATATCGGCCACGACGACGGAAACGCCTTCGGCCGCAAGCGACCTGGCGATCGCGCCACCAAGTCCACCACCGGCGCCGAATACGAGCGCCGTCTTGCCATTCAACTGAAGATCCAACTCTTCCTCCTGTGTTTGCCCGCACTATGACAAGGCGAAAACGGAAGAAAAACCTTCCTTTTTGTTCCTTCAGACGATAGAAAAACTAACGATGGAAACGCGCTTTCTCGAAACCTTTCTGGCAGTGGTCCAACATGGCTCTCTCGCCGAGGCGTCGCGCCGCATGGGCGTCACGCCCGCGGCGGTCGCGCAACGCATCCAGGCGCTGGAAGACGAGATCGGACTGCCTCTTCTTGCGCGGTCTGGCAGGCGGGTGAAGCCAACCGAAGCGGGCGTCGCAATCCTGGAAAAGAGCCGGCGCGTTCTGGCCGAAGTCAGGCAGCTGAAGGGCCTGGCGCGCGACGACCAGGCATTCGGAGAACTCCGGCTGGGCGCCATCTCGACGGTCCTGACCGGCTTGCTTCCGAACGCCTTGCGGCGGGTCTTCGACAGGATGCCGGGCGTCGACATCTTCCTGCTGCCGGGTACGTCGGCCGAACTCTATAACAGTGTCGCAGAGGAGAGGATCGATGCGGCGATCCTTGTCAAACCGCCCTTCCCCATCCCCAAGACGCTCAGTTGGGACCTCATCCGGTCGGAACAGTTCGTTCTCCTGGCCCCGCCGGACCTTGCAGACATTCCCGTCGATCGCCTGCTTCGCGAGCAGCCATTCATTCGTTACGACAGAAGCAACTGGGGCGGCCGACTGGCCGATACCTACCTGCAAACCCAGCATATTCTTCCGCGTGAGTGGCTGGAGCTCGATTCACTGGAAGCCATATCGATGATGGTTGAAGCTGGGCTCGGGGTATCGCTGATGCCCGACTGGCGCTCGCCGCTCTTCGACAACCTGCGCGTTGCCCGTCTGCCGCTACCGAACGCGCCAAACCGTGAGATCGGCTTGCTCCGGCCGCGCAACGTGCCGTCCGGCCGACTGATCCAGACCGTCCTTGACGCCATTCGATCATAGAAAAGCGCGGGTCGCGTCGGCGATTGCCTGGAGGGTCGGCTTGGGCACTGGCCGACGGCCCGAACTGGTACGAACACACCGAGCCAAGATTATTCGGCAATTCCGAAATAACATTTCTGTTCGTCACGGATTATCGGAACAGACCGCAAGGTACTATCGTCACTCGTAGTCGATCGGGGCTCTTTGACGAGGACGTGCCCTGATCGGCCCGAAGCATTTCAACCCGTTTGCACCAACCATCCGCAGAACCACGGACAAGGTCGTTCGCGCGCCCGTGGGAAGGCTTCGGCTGGATGATCGCCAAGACAACCGCCCGACGAAAGGAGCCGTCATGACCAAAGAAAAGGTAATCTCCATCGCGATCTTGAAGGCCAAGCCGCACCAGCGCGACGCTCTCCGGCAAGGCCTGCTCGGCCTCATCGCCCCAACGCGGGCAGAACCCGGCAACCTCGACTATGTCTTGTTCGAGCTGCGCGATGAGCCAGGAACCTTTTACATGCGCGAGGCTTTCGCCGACCAGGCTGCGCTCGACGCACATTTCGCGACACCCCATTTTCAAGCCTTCGCCGCCGAAATCGATGCTCTCCTTGAAGAACCGCTGCGCCTGATTTTCTTGGATCAGGTCTCCACCTGAGGCGCGGTGACGATCTCGAACGTACGGGCGCGACCGCCGGAACAACTTGCTACGAGGCGAAATTGCGCTTGTAAGTCGAAGCGATCAAGGCTGCTGCGCGGTCGAATGCCTTGTCCTCGTCGCGGTCTTCGATCGCGATCAGGATCGCCTCGTGCTGGGCCAGGGATTGTCCAAAACCGCCTGTCGCCGCCATCGTCTTCGGGATGCTGATGGAGAGCGCCGCCCGGATGACGGACGCAACCGGCAGGAGGAAACGGTTGTGCGCGGCCTGGAAGATGTTGAGGTGGAAGGCGATATCGGCCTCGATCGCGTCTTCGACGCGGGCGCCACCCTCTGCCATCCGCTCGAAGGCGGCGCGGATCTCGGCATGTTCGGCCGCAGATCCACGTCTGGCGGCAAGGCGTGCGGCAAGCGGCTCGATCGACAGGCGGAGTTCGAACAGTTCTTCGGCAAGCGTTGCCTGATCCTCCGCATCGCTTTGCCAAGACAGCACGACGGGATCGAGCGTGTTCCAGTGTTCGGCTGCCCGCACCCGCGTCCCGAGCCGTGGCTTTGCCTCGATGAAGCCCTTGGTCGACAGGATCTTCAGCGCTTCGCGCAGCGTCGTGCGGCTGACGCCGAGCGTCGCCAGCATGTCCGCTTCCTTCGGCAGGGTGTCGCCGACCTTCAGTTCGCCGAGCGTGATGCGGCGGCCGATATCGCCTGCGATACGAGCCGGCAGGCCGCGATCCTCCCGAGCGATTGCCTTCATGCCCACACTCTCCATTGCATCTCAGCCACGTTCATAGCCGGTCGCCCCGATCAGGAAAAGCCACCCATCGCGGCTGCATAGCGGCGGGTCATTTCGATGCCAAGTGCAGTCGGTCGCATGGCTGGCGCACGGTCGTGGATCGTTATGCCCGCCCGCTCGCCGAAGAGGCGCTTGCCGTAACAAAGCAGCGTCTCGATGCCCTGCATGGTGAAGACCACCCCGGGCAGCATCTGCCGATAGGCCTCTTCCGCGTGCTCGTCCCAACCGTCTGAAAAGAATTCATAGGCGCGCACGGCGTAATCGATCGAGTCAGGCGCAAGGATCAGGCCGTGGCAACCGATGCGCAGGTTCTCGAGCAGCTCGAGGCCCGCACGGCCGTTGAACACCGGCAGCCGGCCCTCGGTGACCTCGATGAGATGGGCGATATCGACGACGGGCCCCTCGCCCTTCACCAGCCGGATGTTCGGGTGTTGGCGCACGAGCTCGCGAATATCCGCGGCCGTCAGCCCGCGCCCCATCAGCGCCGGCGCATTCTGGATGGCAAGCGGCAGATCGGTCTGATCGGCGATGCGGCCGAAGAAGCGGATGTATTCGGCAGCCGCGAATTGGCCGACCATCGGAGGCTGGAGGATCAGCCAGTCGGCGCCAGCCCGTGCCGCATGCCGCGCCTGGCGCACCTGTTCCTCGACCGACGCGCCAAAGATCGTCAGGGCGACCGGTACCTGGCCGCCCGTGTCCTCGATCAGCCACTCCATGATCGCCATGCGCTCGGCCTCGTCGAGCTTTGAAGCCTCGGTCGCAAGGCCGAGCCCGGCCATGCCGTGCACGCCGCTTGCCAAACAAATTTCCGTCTGGCGTCGCATGGCGGCGCGGTCGAGCTTTTCGTCCTTGTCGAAGAGCGCGTAGAGGATGGCGTGGATGCCATGAAGGTTTTCGATGCGGAAGTCGTCCACCGTCGCCTCCTTAATGGCTTTCGCGCGGAACCGCGTGGCCGCGGCTGCCGACAAGAAAATCGAGATCCGCGCCGGTGTCGGCCTGCATCACGCGCTCGACATAGAGCCCTTGATAACCACCGACCATTTCCGGGGTTGGCGCGGTCCAGGCGGCTTTTCGGCGCGCCAGTTCCTCGTCGTTCACATCGAGGTGGAGGCGGCGGCCGGCAACGTCGAGCTCAATCCAGTCGCCATCCCTTACCAGGGCCAGCGGGCCGCCAACCGCAGCTTCGGGTGCCGTGTGCAGGACGACGGTGCCAAAGGCCGTCCCCGACATGCGGGCATCCGAGATCCTCACCATGTCGCGCACGCCCTTTTTCAAGAGCTTCTGCGGGAGAGCCATGTTGCCGACCTCGGCCATTCCCGGATAGCCCTTCGGACCGCAGTTCTTCAGCACCATGATCGAAGTCTCGTCGATGCTAAGATCCGGATCATCGATCCGCGCCTTGTAGTGGTCGATGGTTTCGAACACGACGGCGCGGCCGCGGTGCTGCATCAGCGTCGGCGTCGCTGCGGAAGGCTTGATGATCGCGCCGTCAGGCGCAAGGTTGCCGCGCAGCACGGCAATGCCGCCACTCGATGTCAGTGCCCGATCGAGCGGCAGGATGACGTCGTCGTTGCAGTTCTCGACAGACTCGATGTTGGCGCCGACGCTTTGCCCGGTCACCGTCAGGGCGCTGAGTTCCAGAAGCACGGCGATCTCCTTCATGACGGCGGGCAGCCCGCCGGCATAATGGAAGTCCTCCATCAGATAGCGCCCCGAAGGCATGAGATTAAGGATGGTCGGAATATCGCGGCCGAACCGATCCCAGTCGTCGAGCGAGAGCTTCGTGCCAATCCGCCCGGCGATTGCCAGGAGATGCACGACGGCGTTGGTGGAGCCGCCGATGGCGCCGTTGACGCGGATGGCATTGGCGAAGGCGTCACGGGTCAGGATCTTCGACAGGCGAAGGTCCTCGGCAACCATTTCGACGATCCGCCGACCGGTCAACCGCGCCAGCCGGGCGCGGCCGGCGTCAACCGCCGGAAAGGTGGCATTGCCGGGCAGCGCAAGCCCGAGCGCTTCAACCATGGACGCCATGGTCGATGCGGTGCCCATCGTCATGCAATGGCCCGGCGAGCGCGACATGGCGCTTTCGGCGGCCATGAAATCCTGTTGCGACATGACACCGGCACGCACGTCTTCGGAAAACTTCCACACGTCCGTCCCCGAGCCGATCGTCCGGCCCTTGAAGCGGCCGTTCAACATCGGTCCGCCGGAGATGACAATCGAAGGAAGATCGCAGGAGGCCGCCCCCATCACCAGCGACGGGGTGGTCTTGTCGCAGCCCGCCATCAGCACGACGCCGTCGATGGGGTTGCCGCGGATCGCCTCCTCGACATCCATCGAGGCGAGGTTGCGGAAGAGCATGGCGGTCGGCCGCAGATTGGACTCGCCGCAGGAAAACACCGGGAACTCCAGCGGCAGGCCACCGGCCTCGAGCACGCCCGCCTTGATGTGCTCCACCAGTCCGCGGAAATGCGCGTTGCAAGGCGTCAGCTCCGAGAAGGTGTTGCAGATGCCGATCACCGGCCGACCGTCGAAGACATCGTCAGGCAAACCGTTGTTCTTCATCCAGCTGCGGTGAATGAAGGCGTCCTTGTCCAGTCCGCCAAACCAATTCTGTGATCTCAATTTTCTGGACATGTGCCCTCCCGATAACCTCGAGCGCCCTACGCTCTTTTATATTTCTCATATAATCGGAGTTATTTTCGGTCAAGCGATGAACGACGAACGTCGAGGCAAAGAAAAACCTCCGGCGCGTAACGCCGGAGGTTTCAAAAAGTGAGCTGTCGAAGTGGCTGCTCAGGGATGATGCAGAACGCTCATGCCGCCATCGACTGTCAGGCAGGTGGCGTTCATGAACGGGCATTCGTCCGAGATCATGAACAGCGCAGCCTTGGCGATCTCCCCCGGTGTTGCGATGCGGCCGCCGGGATGGAGCTTCATCGTCTCGGCCTCGGCTGCGACCGGATCGGGGAAGCTGTTCCAGTATTCAACGGCCTTCTGCGTGCGGACATAGCCGGGTGCCAGCGCATTTACGCGAACGCCCTGCCCGGCATATTCGAGCCCCAGCGCCTTGGTCATACCGAGAAGCGCATGTTTGGCGACCGGATAGGGGAAGGTGTGCGGGATGATCGTGAAGGCGTGGGTCGAGGCGATATTGAGGATGACGCCGCCGCCCGCCTCGATCATGCCCGGCAGCACAGCCTTGCTGCAGTTCCACGCGCCCTTGAGATTGATGTCGAAGCAGCGCTGCCAGTCGGCGTCCGACAGTTTCAACGGCTCGAAGAATACGTTGACGCCGGCATTGTTGACGAGCGCATTCGGCTGGCCGATCTCACGCGCGGCGGCAGCAACGGTCTGCTCAATGGCATCCGCATCGGTAATGTCGGCCGTGGCGCAGCCGACCTTTCCGCCCGCCGCACGCAGCCGCTCGGCTTCGGTCGCCAAGAGATCGCCGTCACGGTCGATGAGGAAGAGGCTCGCCCCCTCCCCAAGGAAAGCTTCGGCGATCGCGAGGCCTATCCCTTGTGCCGCCCCGGTGACGACGACGCGTTTTCCCTCAAGACGACCCGCCATGTCCGCGCTTCCTACCACTCGGCGACGCTGCCATCGGCGTGGCGCCAGATCGGGTTGCGCCAGCGATGGCCTTCCTTTGCCCGCTCGATGACATATTGTTCGTCCACCTCGATGCCGAGGCCAGGGCCTTGCGGGATCGACACGAAGCCATCCGCGTAGTGGAAGACTTCCTTGTTGGAGATGTAGTCGAGAATGTCGTTACCTGTGTTGTAATGGATGCCGAGGCTCTGCTCCTGGATGAAGGCGTTGTAGCTGACGGCATCGACCTGGAGGCAGGCGGCAAGCGCGATCGGTCCGAGTGGGCAATGCGGCGCAAGCGCCACGTCGTAGGCTTCCGCCATCGCAGCAATCTTGCGGCATTCGGTGATGCCGCCGGCATGTGACAGGTCCGGCTGCAGGATATCGACATAGCCGTCGGACAGCACCGACTTGAAGTCCCAGCGCGAATAGAGCCGCTCCCCGAGCGCGATCGGCGTCGAGCAATGGTTGGCGATCTCCTTAAGCGCTTCGCGGTTTTCCGAAAGCACCGGCTCTTCGATGAACATCAGGTTGAAGGGCTGAAGCTCCTTCGCCAAGACCTTCGCCATCGGCCGGTGCACGCGGCCGTGGAAATCGACGCCGATGCCGATGTGCGGGCCGATCGCCTCACGGATCGTGGCAATGGTTTCGACCGCCTTTTCCACCTTCTCCCAGGTGTCGACGATCTGCATTTCTTCGCAGCCGTTGAGTTTGATCGCCTTGAAGCCGCGGGCGACCACGTCGCGGGCATTTTTGGCGACATCTGACGGACGGTCGCCGCCGATCCAGGAATAGACCTTGATGCGGTCGCGCACCTGGCCGCCGAGCAACGCATGCACCGGCTGGCCGTAGGCCTTGCCCTTGATGTCCCAGAGCGCCTGGTCGATGCCTGCGATCGCCGACATGTGGACGGCACCGCCGCGGTAGAAGCCGCCGCGATACATGACCTGCCAATGGTCCTCGATCAGCAGCGGATCCTTGCCGATCAGATAGTCCGCAAGCTCGTTGACGGCGGCTTCCACGGTCAGGGCGCGGCCTTCAACAACCGGCTCCCCCCAACCGACGATGCCTTCGTCGGTCTCGATCTTCAAAAACAGCCAACGCGGCGGAACGATATAGGTGGTGAGCTTGGTGATCTTCATGGTGCGATATCCGCTGGGTGGGGCAGGGCGGCGACGGCCGTCCGGGAAAGGGTTTCAGCGCGCCGACGGGGCGGGCCGGTGACGTTCGACGGCAAGCTTGAGGTCGCGGGCGGCGAGATCCAGCATGCGCGTGGAACAGTCGCGCGCCCGTGCCTTGTCGCGCAGACGCAGGGCCTCGACCAGTTCGCCATGGATATCGATTGCTTCGTCACGACGTTCGGCAACTTCGTTGGAGGCATACAGCGAGAACTTCAGCGCCGCCTGGATGATGCCGACGAGTTGCAGGAAGACCTGGTTATGGCTGGCCTTGAGCAGGCAGGTATGAAAAGCGACGTCGGCATCGGTGAAGCCGACGACATCGCGCTCGCCGTCACGCATCGCCTGCCAGGCGTGCTCGAGGTCGGCGATTTCCTGGACGGTCGCGCGCTCGGCTGCAAACTCAGCGGCCGCCGGCTCGATCGCCCGGCGCGCCTCCAGAACGCAGTTCAGTAGGTCGAATTCGAAGATGCGCTCGCCGATCCATTCGAGCACCTGGGAATCGAGGATGTTCCACTCGTCCTTGTTGCAGACGATCGTGCCCACCCGGGAGCGGCCGCGGACCATGCCCTTCGATTCCAGCACCTTCAAGGTTTCGCGGATGACGGTGCGGCTGACGCCATAGCGTTCGCAGAGGTCGTTTTCACGCGGCAGGAAGGAACCGACCGGAAAGACGTCGGTGCAAATGTCCGAGGCGATGGCGCGCGTCACATTCTTCTGAACGCGAGGGCGACGCTGGCCGCGCTCCTCCGCGCCGTTGCTGTAGTCTTGCTCTTCCACCGCCATTTTCCTCCCGCTTCCGTCTCCCTGTCGCTCCATAGCGCAGACGCTTGAAGGCGACAACGCAGCGAAGCACGTTATCGTTATACATCACTATCGCATTCATCATACAAAGGCAATTGACGAATATGATGATTCATCATACACAAATGCTCACTGCAGGAGGCAGTTCACCAGGGAGAGACATCATGCGCTTTATCAAGGCAGCCATTCTGGCTGGTACCGTCGCCGTGTTTGCGGCAACCTCGGCGTTCGCTGCCGACGTCAAGATCGGCTTCATCGTCAAGCAGCCGGAAGAGCCGTGGTTCCAGGACGAATGGAAGTTCGCCGACGTCGCCGCCAAGGAAAAGGGCTTCACGCTCGTCAAGATCGGCGCGGAAGACGGCGAGAAGGTTCAGTCGGCAATCGACAATCTCGGCGCCCAGGGCGCGCAGGGCTTCATCGTCTGCACCCCTGACGTCAAGCTCGGCCCCGGCATCGTCGCCAAGGCGGCCGCCAACGACCTCAAGCTGATGACGGTCGACGACCGGCTGGTCAACGCCGACGGCAGCCCGATCGAAGACGTGCCTCACATGGGCATTTCGGCGACGAAAATCGGCGAAGCCGTTGGTCAGGCCCTGGTCGACGAAATCAAGAAGCGTGGCTGGGACATGAAGGACGTCGGCGCTATCCGCGTTTCCTACGACCAGCTCCCGACGGCGGTCGACCGCGTTGAGGGCGCACTTTCGGTTCTCAAGGCCAACGGCTTCCCGGAAGCCAACATCTTTGACGCGCCGCAGGCCAAGACCGACACAGAGGCCGCACTCAACGCCTCGACGATCGTGCTCAACAAGAACGCCGGCATCAAGAAGTGGGTCGCGATCGGCCTCAATGACGAAGCGGTACTCGGCGCCGTGCGCGCGACCGAGACGGTCGGCATTGCGCCCGACAGCATGATCGGCGTCGGCATCGGCGGCGCGGATTCCGCGATCAACGAGTTCAAGAAGCCTGCAGCCACCGGCTTCTTCGGCACCGTCATCATCTCGCCGAAGCGCCACGGCTACGAGACCGCACTCAACATGTATGAGTGGATCGCCAACGGCAAGGAACCGGAAAAGCTGACGCTGACCGCCGGCCAGCTTGCGCTGCGCGACAACTACGAGGCCGTGCGCAAGGATCTCGGCATCGAGTAATCGCTGCTCGCGACACGAGATCACGAGTGTTTGGGTCTGACCGACCCAAACAATAAACGTGATCGATTCTGGTAGTTTAGAGCGGGATGCGAGCGGAAAACCGCGCACACCTCATCCCGCTCTATCGGCCCGGCGGCTCGACTGCCTGGCATTCCGCTTCGGAGCCGCGCATGCAAGATTTTCTCGAATTCCAATCGATCTCCAAGGGCTATCCCGGTGTCCAGGCGCTATCGGATGTCTCGTTCTCCGTGCGCAAGGGCGCCGTCCATGGCCTCATGGGCGAGAACGGCGCCGGCAAGTCGACACTCATCCGCCTGCTCTCCGGAGACCAGTCCGCCGATGAGGGAGATATCCGCATCGACGGCGAGACGCAGAGCTATCGCTCCGTGCGCGATGCCTTCCGCGCCGGCGTCATCGTCATCCATCAGGAGCTGCAGCTCGTTCCGGAGCTGACCGTGGCCGAAAACCTCTGGCTCGGCCACTTCCCCGGCAAGGCGGGCGTTATCGATCGCCGCCAGTTGCTTCGCGTCGTCGGCGAGAAGCTCGCGGAAATCGGCATCGACGTCGATCCGTCCGCCAAGATCGCCTCGCTCTCGATCGGCGAGCGCCAGATGGTCGAGATCGCCAAGGCGGTGATGCTCGATGCGCGCGTCATTGCGCTCGACGAGCCGACCTCGTCGCTGTCGTCCCGCGAGAGCGAAATCCTGTTTGCCCTGATCGATCGCCTGCGTTCGAACGGCACCGTGATCCTTTACGTGTCCCACCGGCTCGACGAGATCTTCCGGCTTTGCAACAGTCTGACGGTGCTGCGCGACGGCAAGCTTGCCGCCCATCATCCCGACATTTCCAAGGTCACGCGCGACCAGATCATCGCCGAGATGGTCGGACGCGAGATCTCCAACATCTGGGGCTGGCGCGGCCGCGATCTCGGCGCGGAACGTCTGCGCGTCGACGCGATCTGCGGCCCGAAGCTGAAGACGCCCTTGAGCTTCTCGGTCCGGCGCGGCGAGATCCTCGGCTTTTTCGGCCTGATCGGCGCTGGCCGCAGCGAGATGACCCGGCTGGCCTATGGCGCAGACAGGCGCCACCAGGGAACCGTGACGATCGACGGCGCGATCGTTCCGGCCGACAACCCGCCACAATCGATCCGCGCCGGCATGGTGCTCTGCCCGGAGGACCGCAAGTTCGACGGCATCGTCCAGGGGCGCAGCATCGAAGAAAACATGGCGATCTCGTCGCGCCGGCACTTTTCGCCCTTCGGCATCCTCAACCTCAAGAAGGAAGCGGAACTGGCCGACCGCTTCATCGCCAAGCTTCGGGTGCGCACGCCGTCCCGCAAGCAGGACATCATCAATCTCTCCGGCGGCAACCAGCAGAAGGTCATCCTTGGCCGCTGGCTCTCCGAACAGGGCGTGAAGGTGCTGATCATCGATGAGCCGACGCGCGGCATCGATGTCGGCGCCAAATCGGAGATCTACGAAATCCTCTACGAACTCGCCGGTCAGGGCATGGCGATCGTCGTCATCTCCAGCGAGTTGCCCGAGGTGATGGGCATTACCGACCGCATCCTCGTCATGTGCCAGGGCCGGATCGCCGCCGATTTCGCGCGCGCAGATTTCGACGAACGCCGCATCCTCGCCGCCGCCCTTCCCGATGTTCCAACCGAGCAGGTTCAGCCGTCATGACTTCCTTGAAAAAACTTCTACTCGGCGAACAGGGTCTGGTCGTCATCTTCGCCGTCGCCTTCGCCATCGTCGCACTGACGGTTCCGAACTTCCTGACCGAGCGCAACATGCTCGGCCTGCTGCAATCGGTCGTCACCATCGGCATCGTCGCCTGCACGATGATGTTCTGTCTCGCCTCGCGCGACTTCGACCTCTCGGTCGGCTCGACCGTTGCCTTCTCGGGCATGGCCGCCGTCATGGCATCGAACGCCTCCGGCTCGATCCTCGTCGGCCTGATAGCGGCACTCCTGTGCGGCGGCTTTGTCGGGCTCGTCAACGGCGTGGTGATTGCGCATTTCCGCATCAACGCGCTGATCACGACACTTGCCACCATGCAGATCGTGCGCGGTTTCGCGCTGATCGCGTCGGACGGCCGGGCCGTCGGCATCAACGATCCGAGCTTCTACCAGCTGGCACTGTCGAAGTTCCTGGGCATCCCGACGCCGATCTGGGTGATGGGCGTCTTTTTCCTCGTGTTCGGCTTCGTCTTGAACCGCACCGTCTTCGGCAAAAACACGCTGGCAATCGGCGGCAACCCGGAAGCCTCGCGGCTAGCCGGCGTCAACGTTTCCAACATGCGCATCTGGATCTTCGCGCTGCAGGGCCTCGTCTGCGCCGTTGCCGGAGTGCTGCTCGCCTCGCGCATCACTTCGGGCCAGCCGAATGCCGCAACAGGTCTCGAGCTCTCGGTCATCTCGGCCTGTGTGCTCGGCGGCGTGTCGCTGGCCGGCGGCCGAGCGGCCATGACCGGCGTAATCGTCGGCGTTCTCATCATGGGCATTGCCGAAAACGTCATGAACCTCCTCAACATCCAGGCCTTCTACCAATACGTCGTGCGCGGCCTGATCCTTCTGCTCGCCGTGCTGCTCGACAATCTGCGCTCGGCCGCCGCCGGTCGTCGCAGTTAAGGCATGACGGAAGACATTGTTCTCCTCGAAAACGAAGAAGGGCTCGCCGTCGAGGTGAGCCCGTTTGGCGGCGCGATCCTGTCGGCTCGCTGGCGCGGCATACCTGTGTTCGCGCCGACGCCAGCACCGGGGCTTGCCTCGCAAATGTTCGGCGTCGAGGCCTGCTTTCCGTTGGTGCCCTTCGGTAATCGCATTGGGGCCAATGGCTTCCAATTCGAAGGGCGTGACTACAGGCTGGAAGCAAACACGACCGATCCGCTGGTCTTGCACGGAGACGGCTGGCTTGGGCGTTGGTGGATCCTGCAGCGCAACCGGCAATCGGTCACTCTTCGCTTTGACCAGGAGGCAAGCGTTGCCACGCCCTTTGCCTATGAAGCGGTACAGACGATCGCCATCGACGGAACCCGCCTGATCCTCTCGCTCGCCATCACCAACCGCGCCGACCAGACCCTGCCCTATGGACTGGGCTTCCATCCATACTTTCCGCGTACGCCTGAAACGCGACTCTTTGCCCGTGCCGACCGATATTGGAGCGAACGGGAAGGTCATCTGCCAGGCCGCCCCGGCCCCATCCCTCAGAGCATGAACTTTGCATCCGGATCCCCCTTGCCCCCGAACTGGGCAAACAATGCCTTCGCCGGTTGGGATGGACGAGCCCGCATCGAATGGCCGGAAACGAGGCTTGCCGTTTCGCTGGAAGCCGATGGGCATTTTCGGTTCTTCGTCCTCTATTCGCCGTCGGCGACAAGCAGCTTCTTTTGCTTCGAGCCGATGAGCCATCGGCCGAACGCGCACCGCGATCAACGAGACGGCGGCCTCGTCCGGCTTCAGCCTCTCCAAACCGTGACGGGAACGATCGCGCTCAGCGTCGAGGACCTGGCGAGCGGGTAGCGGTTCGCAAGGAGCGGTTTCGCATCCGGAACGCCGCAATCGTTTAAAGGCACCCCAGGCAATAGCTTCGATCGATTGTCCGGTCGTGGGGAATATTGCTTATACCAATGATTCCGTGGAACTTTTTTGAGCAAGCTCCGTTTAAATGCCGCCACGACCGCGCCGGTCGGTGGCGAGACTGAACAGGAGATATGCATGAATTATGTGACCGCCGCCGCGCTTTCCCTTGCCCTCGTTTCCAGCGCCGCCTTCGCGCAAGAACCCGCAGCAAACGGCGCAGATGCGATGCTGGTCGGCCCCGGCATCACGATGGGCACCGCCGCAACGATGCCGCTGAAATATGTGGAAATCAAAGATACCGATATCGTCAATTCGCAGCTCATCGGCGTCGATATCTACAACAAGCAGAACGAGACGATCGGCGAGATCTCCGACGTCGTCATCGGCGACGGCAAGTCCGTCATCGGCATCGTCGCAAGCGTCGGCGGTTTCCTCGGCCTGGGCGAGAGCTATGTCGTCATCGACCCGGCGTCACTTGCCCTTGCCAACGACAACGGCACTTGGAAGGCCTACGTCGACACCAACAAGGATGACCTCTCCAAGGCACCCAAGTTCGACTACGGCAAGCTGAAGAAATAAAGACCGGCTGCCGCGCGCGTTCGCCTCTCCGGCGAACGCGTTTTTCGTCGCCGAGGCGCCCTGCACACCGCCGCTGACGATCGCCTTCAGGAGCGCGAAAGCATTCCATTTTCAGCGATAATAATCGCCAAAACTTAGTTTTCTATTCTCCCAATGTGGACATTTCTGTATAGGCATGCCAAAAGGCAATCTGATTGCGACATGATGTCGTGTTTGCGCAGTCCTTTCTGGTCGTGCGCTTTTCCGTTTCGCTGATCGTTTCATCAGCCTTTCAAACACGAAGGAGAGTGCCCCGCTTCCGGAGCCGGGGCCCAGAACATATGGCACTTCAAACTGAGAGCGACCGCTCGGCCGACGAGCAACCGGTCAAGATCAGTATCAAGAACGTTTTCAAGGTTTTTGGCGAGCGGCCGGACGAGGCGCTGAACCTGCTTAAGGCGGGTAGCACCAAGGCGGAGATCCACGCCGAGACGGGCTGCACCATCGGCGTCAACAACGCGACCTTCGACATTCGCGCCGGCGAGATCTTCGTCATCATGGGACTTTCGGGTTCCGGCAAATCGACGATGCTGCGCCTCCTCAACCGCCTGATCGAACCGACCTCCGGCTCCATCGAGATCGACGGCAAAGACGTGGCGCGCTTGCCGCGCAGCGAACTGATCGCCTTGCGCCGCCGCGACATCAGCATGGTCTTCCAGTCCTTCGCGCTGCTGCCGAACCGCAGCGTTGTCGACAACGCGGCCTTCGGCCTCGAGGTCGCCGGCGTCGGCGAGGCCGAGCGCAAGGCGCGCGCCCGAACGGCTCTGCACGCTGTCGGGCTGGAAGGTTACGACGACAGCCGCCCCGACCAGCTCTCCGGCGGCATGAAGCAGCGCGTCGGCCTGGCGCGAGCGCTCGCCGCCGAGCCTTCGGTACTGCTCATGGACGAGGCTTTTTCCGCGCTTGACCCGCTGATCCGCACCGAGATGCAGGACGAACTCGTTCGCCTTCAGGCTGAACACAGTCGGACCATCGTCTTCGTCAGCCACGATCTCGACGAAGCCATGCGGATCGGCGACCGCATCTGCATCATGCAAAATGGTGAGGTCGTGCAGGTAGGCACCCCGGACGAGATCGTATTGAAGCCCGCCAACGACTATGTGCGGTCGTTCTTCCGCAATGTCGATGTCTCTCAGGTGTTCCGCGCCGGCGACGTCGCCCGCAAGACGCAGGTGACGATCATCGAACGACAGGGCGTTTCGGCCGCAGCTGCCCTTGAGCGCATGGAGCACTACGATCGCGAGGTCGCCATCATTCTCGGCCGCGACAAGACCTATCACGGCATGATCAGCCGATCCTCGTTGATCGCGACCGCCCGAGACGGCGCCGCCGATCCCTATCGGCGCGCCTTCCTGCCAGATATCGAGCCGATCCTCGCGTCGGAAAGCTTGTCCAACGTGCTTGGCAAGGTGGCTGCAAGCCCCTTCCCCATGCCCGTCATCGACGAAGCCAACCGCTACCTCGGCTCGATCAGCAAATCCGCGCTGCTCGAAACGCTCGATCGCACCGCCTGATCCAGCCCTTTCGGAGACAATCCATGACTTTCGATATCGGTGACGGCGTCGACAGCGCCGTCAACTACATCCTCGACAATTTTGCACCGCTGCTCGATCTGATCGCCGCTGCCATCGGCACCGTGACCAACAGCATCCAGGCTGCACTTCTCGCCGCCCCCTTGGCCCTCGGGCTTGCGATCTTCGTGCTCTTGTCGCTGTGGCGGGTCGGCTTCGGCTTTGCGGTCTTTACCGCCCTTTCCCTGCTGCTGGTCGAACACATGGGCCTTTGGTCCGCAATGATGGAAACGCTGTCGCTGGTTATCGCATCAACGCTCGTCGCCATGCTCATCGGCCTGCCGCTCGGCATTGCCATGGCGCGCAGCGATCGCGTCGCGGCAGCCGTACGCCCCATGCTCGACCTCATGCAAACGATGCCGGCCTTCGTCTATCTCATCCCTGCGGCGATGTTCTTCGGCCTTGGCGCCGTGCCCGGGACGATCGCAACGGTCATCTTCTCGATGCCGCCGGTCGTGCGGCTCACCAATCTCGGCATCCGTCAGGTGCATGTGGAGTTCATCGAGGCCGGCAACGCCTTCGGCTGCACCGCCTGGCAGCTGCTGGTAAAGGTACAACTGCCCAACGCCATGCCTTCGATCATGGCGGGCATCAACCAGACGATCATGCTTTCGCTCTCCATGGTGGTGATCGCCTCGATGATCGGTGCGGGCGGCATCGGCAACACGGTCCTGACCGGGATCCAGCGTCTCGACGTCGGAACCGGTTTCGAAGGCGGTCTCGCCGTCGTCATTCTCGCCGTCATTCTCGACCGGATCACCCAGAGCTTCGGCAAGGAGCGCGCCAGCCCGTGGCGCGTCCTGTTCCGCCGGCGACAGGAACAACCTCAGACCTCCCCCGTCACGGCCTGACGCTGCGGACGTTCCTATCCATCTGGCGACGTTCGCGTTGCCGACTGCAAACCTTCCTGAAAGGAGCACCCATGTTCAAGACCCTCGCGACCATCAGCCTTGCGGCCGGCATCGCCGCCGGTACGTTCGGCGCGGCTGCCGCAGAAGAAAAGCCACCTGTGAGGATCGGCTGGGCCGCCTGGTCGGACGCCGAGTTCGTCACCAAGCTCGCCGCAAAACTGATCAAGGACGAACTCGGCCAGGAGGTCGAACTGGTCCAGACGGACATCGCGCCGCTTTACCAGGGGGTGGGCCGTGGCGACCTCGATGCCATGATGATGGCTTGGCTGCCGGAAACGCACGCCGACTACTTCGCCAAGGTGAAGGACAAGGTAACGACGCTTGGGACCGTTTACGACGGTGCCAGGCTCGGCTGGGTGGTGCCGAAATACATTCCCGAAGACGCCATCGCCTCGATCGACGACCTGAAGAAAGACGACGTGAAGGAGAAGCTCAAGGGCCGGATCGAGGGCATCGATCCCGGCGCGGGCCTTACACGCCTGTCCGAGCAGGCAGTCAAGGACTACGCGCTCGACGGATACAAGCTGCAGATCTCCAGTGAGGCCGGCATGCTGACGACGGTTGACCGGGCGATGCGCAAGAAGGATTGGTTTGTCGCCACGGCCTGGAGCCCGCATTGGATGTTCGGCAAGTACGAGCTTCGCTATATTGCGGATCCGAAGAACGCGCTCGGCAAGGCCGAACGGGTGGACGTGCTGGCACGCAAGGACATCGAGAAGGACAACCCTGACGTTTCAGGCCTGCTGTCGCGCATGAAGCTGCCGATAGGCGATCTCGAAGCCGCGATGTTCAACGGCCAGCAGACGTCCTACGAAGAGGCAGTCGACAAGTACATCGCGGATCATCCGGACCAGATCAAAGCCTGGCTCGCCAAAGACGATGGCTGAGCTTGGCCGCTAATGCATGTCGCGTAAAAGTGCGCAGCGGTTTTGCGGCGACGACATTCATAAAAACAAGAGCTTAAAGCCTGGAGTGTGAACCATTTTTCACGCGACGGGCCTTAGCGTCCGACCGACGCCCGCGATCTCGTTGCGCGCGTTCCTCCCGACAGAAGGATCCTCGACATCATGAACGACATGCTTGCACCCCGCGCCACGGCGGACGCCACAGACGACACGATCGGCGGCCGCATTTCGCTTGCCCGCGATGCCATCAACCTTTCGGTCGAACAGATATCCGCGATCGCGGGTGTTACCGAGGAGACCTGGATCAGCTGGGAAAACGACCGCGCCGAGCCGAGGGCCAACCGCCTCGATATGATGGCCGGCATCCTGCAGGTCAACATCGCCTGGCTCCTCGATGGGCGGGGAACAGGACCAGTCGAGTCGAGGTAGTCCGCTAGGACTACCCGTCCGGCCGAACGCCGGAAGAACACCAAGGCCATCGTTGCTAAGGCAGCCGCCGCCTTGCTTTCGTCGATCGGGGCAGAGGCCCCCGACGACGTTGCTTGATTGCCCCTTAAACGGATGCCGCTTCCAGGCGGGCGCCTTCAAAATGCGCGTTCATCGCAAGGATCGATCCGGCATCCGGCATCAGGCATGCTGCTGTCGCCAGTGCGTCGGCGATGGCGGCGGACGGTGCCGAGACCGAGACGGAGCGCCAGTTTGCCGGTGCGGGCATTCCGGTCGTGGGGTCGAGGATATGTCCGTCTCTGGCTGCCTGATCGAAGGTCGTGCCCAGAGGGGCGGAGGTCGCGACCGCCCGCTGGCGCAAAGGCAGGCGCTCGCCTGATTCCAGTCGGACCGGCCATCCGCCGCCCCCGGGTTGTCCCCCGAGTGCGCGGAACTCGCCGGTATCGATCAGAATATCCGTCAGTCCTTCAGCTTCAAGCATTGCTGCCACACGGTCGGCGACATACCCCTGGCCGATGCCGTTCAACGTCAGCGCCATGCCCGGATGCAGCGTGATTGCTGCTGCATCAAGCTTGACCTTGCCCCAGCCAACGTTGCCACGCACGCGATCAACGTCCGCTGGACCGGGTCGCGTGCCGCTTGCAGCCGATTGAGCCCAGAGCGTCCAGAGCGGCTGCACCGTCGGATCGAAACGCCCGCCGCTTGCCAGGTGGACTGCGTCGGCCAATGACAGACATTCCAAAAGCTCGAATGGCGGATCTTGAAGATGGCCGTCGCGGTTCAGTCGGCAAAGCGCGCTGTTCGCACGGTAGAGGCTGAGGACGTTTTCCAGGCGATCGATCTCCGCCATGACCCTGGCGACAATGGCCTCTGCCTCTGGATGCTCGATGCGGATCGAGGCACGCGCGCCAAGCGCCTGACCTGCCCAGAAGCGGGGTGCCGCGTTGGCACGGGCGATGGCGGGCGCTGCAGCGAGAACTGCAGAAATTGCAATCAGGCGGCGTCGGGTCACAAGCATGGGGTCAACCTCCGGCAGGATGGGGCAATGCGCGCAGACGGCCGAGATAGTCTTCGTCGTCTGCGCCCGGTTCCGGGCCGGTCTCCACCGGCGTCAAAACCATGGCATCGGTGATATCGGCGAGCGCGAGCACCTGGCCGCCCTCGGCAAGGACGAAGGCCGCAGCCTCGTCGCGGCTTGAGAACGGCACAGCTTCGGGCGCACCCATGCCGCCTCGCCGGGCAGAGCCGACCACGTAGAACGCCTTGTCGGCGGCGATCCAGTTGCCGTCACCGGGCTGGTCCCAGCTTGCCCCTGCAGCCCCCATGTCGTTGACGTAGATGACGAGGATCGGCGCAATCTGCTCCGGGCCGCGCGCATAGGCGATCGCGTCGCGCACCTGACTGAAGAAGAGCGGTGCTGGGCTTCCTTCCAGAAAGATCTGCGCCTTCGGGCCGGGGTGCTCCAGAAGGTTCATCTGGCAGTAATGGCCGAGGGTCTCGGGCGTCATGTCCTGCGGCACGATGCTTTGGGCCACGTCCTCCTTGCAGGAGGAAAGCAGCACCAGGGCGGCAGCGACGAGGACGAAGCGAAGTCGGTTCCTCATGGGGTCACCTTTCGGAAGGCTGCGGCGGCCAGTGCGATGGCGGCAAGTGGCCAGGTGAGAAGAGAGGCCGCCGATTGCCAAAGCGGGATCGCGCCGGCGGCGCCACCCAGTCCGCCGGCGGCAGAAACCGCTTGTGCGGCCGAGAGGTTAAAGACACGGAAGGCGTCGGCAGGGTTGGCAAGCAGAGCGACGGGCAATGCGTGTGTGGTGAAGGCACCGCCGCCATCCGTCACGATGAGCGCCAATAGGGCAAGATCGTAGAGCACCACCGCCACCAGCCAGAGCGCGATGGCCAGGCCCGCCGCCCCCGACGGCCGTCGAGCCAAAGCCGAAAGCGCGTAGCCGGTGCCAAGAAAGGTCGCGCCCAGCAGCACCGAGGACCAGATCAGCCGCCAGAGCGCGCCAAGCCCTGCGGTCGCTCCAGGATCGAACCAGACGGCTGCGAGCGCCGCGGCGCCATAGCCAAGCGTCACGGCAAGAGCGAGGATTGCGAGATGCGCCAGAAGTTTGCCGAGCAGGATCTGCAGGCGCGAGACGGGATAGGTGAGAAGCAGTGGCAGTGTGCCGCGTTCCACCTCGCCAGCCAACGCATCGAAACTCATCAGCAATGCCAAAAGCGGGACCAGATAGACCGCAAGCGAGGTGAGCGAGGCGACCGTTACGGAGAGCCGGTCGACGCCGACATCGCCCGTCGGGGCAGAGCCGGCGGCGGCCAGCACCAGGGCGAACAGCACCATCATGCCGGTGGCGATGGAGACCCAGCGATTGCGGAAAGCGATGCGGAATTCGCTGACGGCGGTGGCAAGGATGCGCGTCATTGCCCGTCCCTCCGGCTAAAGTGGCTGTAGATGTCCTCGAGGCTGGGCGGGATGACATCGAGATCGGCAACGGCGCTCCCAAGCGCCGCAATACGGGCAAGAAGCGGCAGTTTTTCCGACTGCGAACCACGAAGGCGCAGGAGGCCGTCCTCCCCTTGCACACCTTCGGGAAAGGTCGCGGCCAGTGCCGGCGCATGGCCCGGTGCGGGGCGAACGGAAAAGGCGACCGGAAGTGCCGCACGGGTCCGAAGATCGGCAAGCGTACCTTCCGCCACCAGCTCCCCACCGGACAGGATGAGGATGCTGTCGGTGCGAGCTTCCACCTCGGTCAACACGTGGGAGGAGAGCAGGATGGCGGTCCCTTCTGCGGCCAACCCGTCGAGCAGGTCGTAGAAGTCCCGTCGCGACACCGGATCGAGGCCCGAGGTCGGTTCGTCCAGCACCAGCAGGCGGGGGCGGCCGATCAGCGTCTGGGCCAGACCCACGCGCTGGCGCATGCCTTTGGAATAGGTGCCGATCCGACGCCGCGCGGCATGACCAAGCCCGACGCGCGCAAGAAGCTCTATGGCCAGCGCCGGGCTTTCACCGCGCAGCGCGAGATAGTGGCGAAGCTGTTCCTCTCCCGTCAAAGCCGGGTGAAAGGCGACATTTTCCGGCAGATATGCCACCTGGGCCCGCGCGGCGGGCGAACCGGGCGCCGAGCCGCAAACCAAAACCTCGCCGGCGTCGAAGGGGATGAGACCGAGCACGATCTTCATCATCGTCGACTTGCCGGCACCGTTATGGCCGAGCAGTGCGGCGCGCCGTCCCGGCTCCAGCGCAAGGGAAACGGACTTCAGCGCTTCCACCGATTGGAAACGCTTAGTGAGCCTGGAGATTGTCAGCGTCGGTGTCATCGTAATTTCCTTCAGTCCAGCGCCCTGCGGCCTCCGCCTCGTAGGCAAGGATGTCGGGCGGGACAGGGATGCTCAGGGGGCGCATCAGCGGCGCGCTGTCGCGCACGCCTCCAGGCAGGGTGGCGGGAAAATCCCGTTGGCTCCAGCGAACGATCTGCACGGCGGGCGAGCCGGTGAGCAGGCCTGCCGCGGGCTGCGACCAGAGGATCTGGTCCATCAGGTCGTTGGGTCGGTAAAAACTGTCGGCAATGCCGTCGCCGTTGAGGTCGAAGGCCGGATGATCGGACCAGAAATTGCCGCGGCCTTCATGGCTCCATTCCATGTTGCGGGTGCCGACATATTTGACCTGCTCGCGGTTGGCGATGAAGGCGTTGCCTGTCAGCACATTCTTTTCCGAACCGGCAGTGAAATGAATGCCGATGCCGCAGGTCTCGAAGCGGTTGCCCCAGATCAGGTTCTTGTGGGCGTTGTAGATGAACAGGCATTTCTTCGCGCCGCCGCGCACCAGATTGCCCGACACGTCGGCATTGTTGGCATAGTTCAGCATCAGCCCGTGTTCGCGGTCGCCGAGACTGAGATTGTTCAGGATCTTCGCGCGGTTGGAGAACATGATCGCAAAGCCGAGATGGTTGCCGATCGAGATGTTGTCGGAAACCTCGGTGTTGCGGGTGTACATGAAGTGTACGGCAAAACGCAGGTCGCGCATGACGTTGCGGCGATAGATGCTGTCGGCGCTGGCGTTCGAAAAGATGCCGTCGCGACCGTAACGAATGACATTGCCCTGAAGCAGCGTGCCCGGGCTGTTCCAGACATAGATGCCGTTACCGCGCTCGTTCATGCGCGGGCTGCGCGTGCCGATGATCTCGTTTTCGGAGACAATCGCGTCGCGGCCGCCATGGACGTCGATGCCGTGCATGTTGTCGGTAACGAGCAGTTTCTCGACACGGGCGCGATCGGCGCCCTGAACGATTTTGAGCCCGGCGTCGAGATCCTGGTTGATGCGACCCGAACCGGTGACGGTGAAACCTCTCAAGGTGACGTCCGGCGCGGCAATCGTCACCACGCTACCCTGCTTGAGCCCATCAACGACCGCCCCGCGCCGACCAGTGATCGTCAGTGGGCGGTCGATGGTAACGGGGCCGCGATAGGCCCCGTCGGTCAGTGTCAGCACATCGCCGGGCTCCGCCCCGGCGATGGCTGCGGCAAGGCTGCCCGCACCCGGCACGACTGCGCGTTCCGCCGCGAAGAGCGGAGAGGCGAGAAGAAGACCGATCAGGAGAACGGACAGCCGCATCGATCAGGCGTCCTTCGGTTCCACGAACATGCGGCCGCGCATTTCCATGTGCAGGGCATGGCAGAACCATTGGCAATAGTACCAGTAGACGCCAGCATTGGCCGCAACGAAGGTGACGGAGCTCGTCTGCTGCGGTCCGACCTCCATCGCCACGCCGTGATTGCCCATGGTGAAGCCATGGGTGAGATCGTCGATCTCGTCGAGATTGGTGACGATGACCGTGACCTCGTCGCCCTCCTTCACCGTAAAGCTCGGCTGGCTGAAGCTGGGCGCGACCGAGGTCATGTAGACGCGAACCTTGTTGCCGTCGCGGATCACGGCCTCGGTCCATTCGTCGATGTCGACCTCATCTACCTCGGCCTGCTTGCGCGTTTCGGCCCAGAGCGGATCCTTGCGATCCCAGACGGAGCGGATGTTCGGCAGGATCGAGGGGGAGACTGCGATGGCGTCATGCGGCTCGGCGAAGGTCGGGCCGTCATGGACCAGCACCATCTTGTCACCGGAAATGTCGATCAGCTGATCGTTTTCCGGCTTCAGCGGGCCGACATTCAGGAACCGGTCCTTGGAGAACTTGCACAGGCAAACGAGCCAGTCGTTGGCGGCATCCAGCGTTTCGCCCATCACCGTCTTCAGGTGGCCCGGTTGATACTGAACGTCGAGCTTGTCCTTGATCGGATTGATCTTCTCACCGGCGTAGGCGCGGATGGCCTCATCGATGTTCCACTTTACCACCTGGCTGTCGAGGAACAGCGAGGTATAGGCGTTGCCGCGCCCGTCGAAGGCGGTGTGCAATGGGCCAAGGCCCAGTTCCGGTTCCGCAACCACCGCGCTGCGCGGCTCGGCATTGTCGTAGAACAGGGCATCGAACTTCGTCACGTCCAGCACGGTGACGGTGGGCGAGAGCTTGCCGGCGACGCACAGATGCTTCCTGTCCGGCGCCATGTTGCAGCCGTGCGGGTTGTTGGCGATCGGGATGTAGCGGGTGAAAAGCGACTTGGCTTCCTTGCGCCCGTCCACCACCTTGACGCCGTTGATCTCCTCGTATTTGCCGGCCGCAATCGCCTTCTCGATTTCGGCGATGTTGAAGACGACGATGTGGTCCATCTCGGACTTGGTCATCTCTTCCAGCGTCATGCCCATTTCGGAGTTGTAGCTGGTGGAGAACGCCCACTTGCCCTCGTAGTCGGCATCGCAATTGTCGAGGTTGCCCGAGACCTTCACCTGCCAGGCCACTTCCCACTTGTCGGCATCGACAGCGGTGAAGATGTTCACGTAGGTCGCCACGTCATTCATCGTCGAGCCGTCGTTGACGAGCGGGGCCTCGTCCTCGCCGTTGCAGAACACATAGTTCGAACGCGGCCATTTCTGCGGACGCATGCCGTGGATGCCCTTGGCGTTGGGGATCTCCAGGATGGCGTCGGTCTTCATCACGTCGCAGCGCACGCGCGCCACGCGCGTATTGGCCTTGTCGTTCATGAACAGGAAGCGGCCGTCATATTTGCCGTCGGTGAAGGACATGTGGACGTGGTGCAGGTCGCCGTTGTCGTGGATTTTCTTGCCGTTGGCGGCGAGCTGCTTTTTCGTCTTCTCCGACATCGTGCGCTGGTGGATGTGGATCGATTCATTGGTCTGGCCCCAGCCGGTGGCCGAGCAACGGTTGAATACCGGCACCCGCATCAGCTCGCGCATCGAGGGGATGCCGAGAATGCGCATTTCGCCTGTCTGGCCGGAGGACCAGAAGCCGTAATAGTCGTCGAGCTTGCCCGGGGCGACCGAGCCGTCGGCGCCTGTCGCGGCACGGGCCGGCGTCGCCAGTCCTGCAGCGCCGAGGCTGAGTGCGGCCGGCCCGACCGTGCCCGCCAGGATGGCGCTGCCTGCGGTCGCGCTGAATAGCGCTCGGCGGCTTAGTCCCTTGTGTTCCTTTGTTTCCATGATCTGGTTCCTTTTTGCTTGAACCTTGGCTTCGATTAAACTTTGGCTGCGGGTTGATGGGTCGGCACGCCGCCCGGGCTTGCCGCAAGCTTCGCCCGCGACTTCATCTTCTTGATCACGACGGGGCAGACGGTTTCCGACTGGTAGAGCACCTGGCAGTGCAGGCAGTTGATGCACTCGTTCGGATTGATCTCGCCGGTTCGGTGGATCGCCTGCACCGGACATTGGTGGGCGCAGGTCTGGCAGGGGTTTCCGCATTCATGGTAGCGCTTGAGCCAGTCGAACATGCGTATGCGCGCAGGGATCGCGAGCGCCGCACCGAGCGGGCAGAGATAGCGGCAATAGAACCGCTCGACGAAGAGCCCGGCGACGAGAAGGGCTGCGGCATAGGCCACGAACGGCCAGGCGCGGATGAACTTCAGGATGATCGCCGTCTTGAACGGCTCGATCTCGGCCAGATGCTCTGCCTGCTCGACGCTCATCAGAGAGACCCCGAAAAGGCCAAGGAAGATCATGTATTTGATCGGCCAAAGTCGCTCGTGCAGGCCCCATGGCAAAGTCCATTGCGGGATGCGCAGCTTGCGCGCGATCTGGTTGGTCAGCTCCTGCAGGGCGCCGAAGGGGCAGAGCCAGCCGCAATAGGCTCCCCGTCCCCAGAACAGGAGCGCTGCGGCAACGGCAAACCACAGGATGAAGGTCAGCGGGTCGAGCAGGAAAGCCTGCCAGCTGAAGCCGTTGACGAGGCTCCCGAAGAGCGCCATCAGATTGACGACGGAAAGCTGCGCGTTGGCGTACCAGCCGAGGAAGACCAGCGTCACCGTCAGGAAGATGATGCGGAAGATGTAGAACGCCCGTGCGTTTCTGACCGCATAGGTCTGGAAGAAGAACACGCCCGTCAGCACGACCAGCATGGCGCCGAGCACGACGATCTTCAGCTTCGAGTCGTCCCAGATGCGTTTCCACAGGTCGGCCTGTGCCGTGCCCTCGTCACGATCGACAACGGCGGCAACCTCCTTCACCGGCGGCGCGACAGCATGCAGATACTTCTGCGGCAGCTGATACCCCAGATCGAACGTATGAAAGACTTTTTCGACCGGTCCAACCTCACGTTGGGCCAGGAGCTGTATGCGGAAAGGTTTTGTCGGGTCGAAGCCGAGGCCTGCCTTGATGCGGAACAGGTCCATCTCGTTGTATTCCGGCGCACCGGCAAGCGCGGTTGCCCCCAGGCGACGGTGATCGCGATCACGAAAGCGAACGGAAACATCGTCCTGGATCAGCACGATGCGATCAAAGATGCCGCCACGCACATAGCCTGATCCCTTGAAGGAATAGAGCCCGCGTCCGACCACGGCGATCGCGTGCTCGCCTTCGCCGAGCCAGGACTGAAGGTTTTTCTCTTCGGCCGGCCCGAGAAGGGCCTTGCCGATCGCGGGGACCGAGACCAGTGCCGCCTGCATCTCGATGAACGTCGTTTCGGGCGCTTGCGCAATCGCGCGCTCGCGGGCGCGTTCATCGGGATGGCCGGCGAAAGCAGCATTGACCTGGGCAACGTCGAGAGACAGGCGGCGCAGTGTGCCGTCACCTTCTGCCTCGACCCAATCGGCCGGCGCGACGGCCGCGGGATCGATCTCGAAGCGCGGGCCGGCGTTGCCCGCTTCCGGCGTCAGTCCGCCAAGGCCGAGCGCGCGCGCAACCTTAAGCCCGGACCGGACGATCGAATCGTCGATCACCATGACCGTCACCGTCGCGCCCGAGATGATATCCACCTCATGGGTCGTACCGCCGGATTTGGCCTCGGCGACGAGATCGAGGCCAGCATAGCCGGCAACCAGCGCCTTTACCTTTGCGTCCGGAATGCCGATGAGGACGATGGGCTCCGAATGTTTCACCAGCCGGACGCCGACGATCTTCGCATCCTTGTCCACCGCGACAAGCGTATGGATGGGCTTGCCGGAATAGCCCGTCGTTCCGACAAAATCCGAGGTCACAAAGACCCACGCCACTGTCTGGCCGCCCTTGAGCACCGGGGCCACTGCCACATCATCCCGCACAGCGCCGAAACCGTCTGCGCCCGGCACGAGATCCGAAGCGGTGGTGGTCGGCAAAAACTCCCGCAGCACCGATGCCGCACTGGCGGATACGGCGCCGCAAAGGCTGAGGCAGAGCAGAAGGACAAGACGGAAGAGTTTCATTCCAGGGTGTTTTCCCGCAAATCGTTGCCAGAGCATTGGAACTTTGGCGCGGGACGTTCTTTGATCTAGCTCAAACAAAGACAGCTTCGTTAATTGCAATCCTTGATTGTTGCCTGTCGCGTACATGGTGATACTCAGGTGGATCTGCAGGAACGACCGCGCGTCAAGCCACCGGCGCGACAACGATAGCTTTGAAGTCGGATAGGGCGGCCCGTGGCCTGCCCTTCCCGCGATACTTTGCCGGAGGGTGACAGATGGCCGTCAATCACAACTATTGCGCGATCTTCGGTTTTAACTTCGTCTCCTCCCGTTGGGCAAAGCGATGCCTTCAGGGCCTCACCCCGCGGAATGCGCTGCTGATGAGAGAGCGGCGCCATCGACTGCATCGATGCCGGCAAACCGTGGAAACAGAACGCTGTTTTCCAGATGCATATGCGTGACGAGATCGTCGCAGAATTTTTGAACCCCGACATAGAGCGCCGTCCAGGACCTGCAGGCCCCGTCGGGAAGCGCAAATCCATGCGTCAAATGCTCGATCACCGCGAGGCTCCGGCTTTCGCGTGCATGATCGTCCCGCATGCCGGCAATCAAATGCTCGATGTCCGGATCGGGCTCATGGCGCATCATCGGAAAGAGCGCGAGCTCTTCGCGCGCCATATGGGGAAGAAGGTGCTCCTTGAGCTCGACCAGCGCGTCAGCCAGGCCGAGTGGCGCGGAGCGACGCGCGCCGTGGACGTGCTCCACCTTTTGCGCAAGCGGGATCAGCCATTCCAGATCGGTGCGGTGCGTCTGGTGATAACGCTCCAGAATATGCGCGATAAGCTCGCCGGTAGCAGCCGGAGCTTCGCGTCTCGCAGCAAGCTCCAGCGCCTGAAGCCGGGCGAGCAGATCAGCGGCCCCTATGCCGGCATCCGCAGCCGCTTGCGCAAGCGGTACGTCGCCGCCACAGCAAAATCCGATACCGGCCCGCCTGAAGAGTTCCGCGGCGCCGGGAAGCTCGCACGCAATCGTTCCAACGGCGGTGTCCAAAGTATACTCGGTCAATGTGCTCTCCCTGGCGCCTAAAGGTCGTGATCCGCAATCGATGCGTTGCTGAAGGGAGAAGCTGGCGCAGTTTTTCCAATCGTTCTTTGTCGAAACGCAACTTCGTTCCGGAGCGATCCAATTCTTCCGACCAATGCCGCATGCGCCAAGTTGCAGCCAGTCGGGATTGGTTCGGCGCGCCTCTGCCCCAATTGCCGCCCGCAACCTCACCAGCGCGCTAACCTTCGCGACATTACCTACGCGGAAGCGCCCAGCACGAGAACCGAAAAGCATGTTCCAAAGGCGGCTGTAGAGCCTTGGCCCTCGACGAGCGATAGAGCTTGTCGACCTTCTTGTTGCGCGATGCGACCGTCTCGCCCTCTGCCCCCGTTGACAGCAGGAAAAACCACTCTTACGTTACACCTGTATACAGGTATAGCTGTCTTTACCTGTTCAAGGAGGGGAAAAAATATGCTTCGGTCTTATCTCGCGGCAGCGCTTGCCTGCGCCGCCGGTCTTGCAATCACGTCCCATGCTCAGGCTGGTCCGGTTTTTGATGAAGTGGTCTCTGGCGGCAAGCTCGTCTGCCTGGTCAGCCCCAGTGCGCCGGGTTTCTCCGTGCCCGACAGCGCCGGCGTCTTCCAGGGTTTCAACGCTGACTTCTGCCGCATGGCGGCGGCCGCCATCCTCGGCGATGCGAGCAAGGCGGATATTCGCGGCATTGGCTTTTCCGACTCGTTGAAGAGCCTGGTCTCGCGGCAGGCGCACATGGCCTCCCGCTCGGTCACGGAAACCGGCACGCGTTCTGCCGACCCGGGCCTCGCCTTCGTCGCGACCACATTTTATGACGGCCAGGGCTTCATGGTGCCGAAGGCGCTGGGCGTGAAATCAGCAATGGAGTTGAAGGGCGCAACGATCTGCGCCGAGGACGGCTCGACGACACTGCTCAACATCGCCGACTGGTTCGCCGCCCAAGGGCTCACCTACAAGGTCGAGAACATTGCCGACAAGACCGCACGCTTGCAGGCCTTCTTCGCCGGCAAGTGCGACGCCTACGCCTCCGACATGACGGCGCTTGCCGCCGACCGTCGCCTGGCCAAGGATCCCGACGACTACGAACTCCTGCCGGAGATCATCTCGGCCGAACCGCTGACGCTGGTGACCCAGCCGGATGAAACGCTGGAAAAGGCAGTGCGCTGGGCTTTCCAGGTCATGCTGAACGCCGACGAACTCGGCATCAATTCCAGCAACGTCGATGCGGCCATCGCCGATCTCGACAAGCAGCCGAAGGCCGTGCAGCGTCTTTTCGCCAAGGACGGCGCAACCGCCGACATGGCCGCCAAGATGAAGCTTCCCGCCGACTGGGCCTACCAGGTCATCAAGCAGGTCGGCTCCTATGGCGAAGTGTACGACCGCCATCTCGGTCCCGCGACGCCTTTCAAGCTCAAGCGCGATGGCACCCAGAACGCCTCGACCACCAATGGTGGCCTGATGTACGCCTATCCGATACGGTGAGGAGAGCGGCCAGAAGGAGGAGCGGCGGCGTGACGGATATCGACGGACCCATATCCATCCGCGCCACCGTCGATTGCCCAGCCGGAGGACGCCTCGTAACCCTCGGCGCACCCGGCCTGACGATCAGTCCGCGCGGCGAGGTCTGGGTGGATCCCGAGGGCATCGACGAGACGCTCGCCGCCCTTGCTGCCCGCGGAGCCGATCTCTTTTTGTTTCTGGCGCGCGACAGCGACTGCCCGCCCGGCTACCGCATCCTGCTGCGCAAGCATGTCAAGCAGACAGGCATGGCGTTTGCGGCCTTGCCGATCGACGATTTTTCCGCGCCCGGCCAAACGTGGATAAAGGCGTGGCGGCGGTTGGAGGGGCGTGTTTGCGCTCTGCTTGCCGCGAACCGGGCCATTGCGCTGTGCTGCAGCTATGGTGCTGGACGCAGCGGCATGATCGCCGCGCATATTCTCAATGCGCGGGGTCTTTCGGTCGACGAGGCCCTGTCGACAGTGCGCCTCGCTTTTCCCGAATCGGTCGAAAGCCCGCTTCAGGAAGACTGGCTATACAACCAGAACAACGGCCGCGCCGACGCGCGCCAAAGCATAGGAAGGGGAAAAGCGTGAGCTTGCCGCAAACATCGAGATCCGGTCCGCCCCGCTCGGAGGACATGCTGCAGGAGTTGCGCTTCCGCATCTGCACGACCCACCCCGATACGCCGATGATGCTGCACGAAGGCAAGCTGGCGCAGGAGTTCGGCGTCAGCCGCACCCCGATCCGCCAGGTCCTGCAGCGGCTTTCCTTCGAGCATCTCCTCGAAACGCGCTCGGGCGTCGGCACGGTGGTCAGCACACTCGATCCCGCCCAGCGCAACCTGCATTTCACCATGCTGTCGGACATGCTGAACCTGTGCACGCGATGCTGTGCGGCGAATTTCGCCATGCCCGCCCGGGTCCAGCTCGCCACCATCGGCGAGCTCGCCGCCAACCCCGGCGAGGCGCCCGTCGAAAGCTACTTCACCATCCGCGCCTGCATCCTCGAACTCGTCTCCGGCCTGGTGCTCGATCCAATTGCCGCCGAAGCCCATGCGGCCCTGCACTGGCGCGTGATCCGCTGGCGCATGCAAGCCGCACATGAGGATCTCGAGACGGCGTTCAGAGCGCTGCGCACGACAGTCACTGCGGTCTTAACGGCGCAGACGCCGACCCACCTTCTCTCGGAGCTCGCAGCGGAAACCGCATGACCAATACACATTTCCCGCGCGCCCTCCGGCTGCCGTCTGGCATTGCCGGAACGCTCTGGCTCGGGCCTATGCCCGGCCGCCTGCGCCCGTTTTCCGACGACATGGACGATCTGCGCGCGCAGAAGATCAGCCGCATCGTCAGCCTTACCCCGCTTGCGGAGATCGAGGAAAAGGCACCGGACTATGCTGCAAGCCTTGCCGCAGGGACGGACATTGCCGTCGTGCGGTTCCCTATCGCGGATTTCGGCGTGCCCGCGGACGAGGCCGGGCTCTTCGCCCTCGCCGGCGAGACGGCGCAGGCGCTTGCCTCCGGCGAGCGGGTCTTCGTTCATTGCGCGGCCGGCATAGGCCGCACCGGTACCTTCGCCATCTGCATTCTGCGCGCTTTCGGCCTTGATCTGGCGCAGGCCACCGCCCTTGTCGCCAGCGCTGGCTCGGGGCCGGAGACCGAGGCGCAGAAGGTGCTGGTCGCGCGCTTTACCCTGCCTGCCGAAACCAATCCCTGAGCACGCCCATGGACCGGAAACTGCAAATTCCCCACGCCCCGCAGGACGGTCCGCCCAAGGCAAGGCCGGCCGTTTCCCTCGCCGATATCGGTGTCGGCGTTGCGATCCTCGCGGCCTTCGCCGTCGTCGCCTTCAACGTGCACTCCAACATGCTCGCGGCCGGCATCCAGCCCGGCTTCGCCTTCCTCACCCAGCAGGCCGGTTTCGACCTCAGCGAAACACTCATCCCCTATGGGGCGAATGACAGCTACCTGCGCGCCATCTTGGCCGGACTTGCCAACACCATCGTCGTCGGCGTCGCAAGCCTCGTCATCGCATCGCTTGCCGGCCTGCTGCTCGGCCTTCTCAGCGTCAGCGCGTCGCCGGTCGCGCGCCTCTTCGCGCTCGCTTATGTCGAACTCTTCCGCAACCTGCCGAAGATCCTGGTCCTGCTGGTCATTTTCGTTGCCGCTGTGAACGGTCTGCCCGCCATCCGGCAGGCGCTGGTCCTTGGACCCTTCACGATCTCGAACCGGGCGATCTACCTGCCCTGGCTTTCGCAAGATCCGCGCAATTCGCTCTGGCTTTTCGCAAGCATCTTTCTCGCCTCAGTGCTCACCTGGCTGTGGGCACGCCATGCCGCCCGCCGCCAGGCCCTCACCGGCCGGCGCCTGCCCGTTCTGACGGTCGCACTGGCCCTATGCCTCGCCGTCCCGGCGGTGCTTGCCATCGTGCTCGGCGCGCCGCTCGGGCTTACCTGGCCGATACTTCAAGGGTTTTCGGTGGAAGGCGGCGTCGCCCTCTCCATCCAGTTCTGCACGGTGGCCGTCGCACTCGGTCTTTATCATGGCGCGCAGATCGCCGAGGTGCTGCGCGGCGGCATCGAGGCCATTTCTAAAGGCCAGATCGAAGCCGCAGCGGCGCTCGGCCTCAAGAGCGGCCAGACCACCCGTCTCGTCGTCGTGCCCCAGGTGCTGCGCACCGTCGTTCCACCGCTCAACAACCAGTTCGCCAATCTCCTGAAGAACACCTCGATCTCGATTGCCGTCGGCTATTCAGATCTCATGTCGGTCGCTGGCACCGCAATCAACCAGACCTTCCGGCCGCTCGAAACGATGCTGATCACCATGTCGATATACCTGCTGCTTTGCCTTGCGCTCACCGGCGTGCTGAACCATTGGAGCGCCCGTATTCGCGCCCGGGAAGGAAGGGGGGCGCGATGAGCGGAGCGACACAACCGATCGGCCCGAGCCGGTTTTCCGCCTGGCTGCTGAGGCAGGTTTCCCGACCGGGCGCAAGCCTCCTCTCCCTTGCAAGCGGCGGCCTCGTGCTCGCCATTCTTTGGGTTGTAGCCGACTGGCTCGTGCTGGCGGCCGTACCGCCCTTTGCCGATCCGGCCACCTGTGCCGAGGCTTCCGGCGCCTGCTGGCCCTTCTGGGTGGAGAAATCCCGCTTCATCCTGTTCGGCACCTATCCGTTCGACGAACAATGGCGGCCGATGCTCGCATCGCTGCTGCTTCTTGGCCTTTCCATCGCCACCGGCCAGATGGCTGTCAGCGGGCGCTGGCCGGACATGAGGCTCTTCGCGGGGCTCTGGCTGGCGGGCATGGCCGCGTCCTTCACGCTGATGGGCGGTGGCACCCTCGGTCTCGCTCCGGTCGATGCCTCCCGTTGGAACGGCCTGCCGATCCTCCTCATCCTTTCCACCATCGCGCTCGCCCTTGCCTTGCCGGTCGGCGTTCTGCTCGCGCTTGCCCGATACCAGACGCGCCATCGGCTGCTGCACCGCGCCGCGGGCGCCTATGTCGAGATCATGCGCGGCGTGCCGATGGTGACGCTGCTGTTCGTCGGGGTTTTCGTGCTGCCGCTGACGCTCCCCAAGGGCACGAGCATCGACCCGATCGTAGCGGTGCTGATCGCCCTCGTCTTCTTCCATGCCGCCTATTTCGCCGAGGATGTGCGAAGCGGCCTCATGGCTCTGCCGGCCGGCCAGCATGAGGCCGCCTCTTCGCTTGGTCTCGGTTTTTGGCCAACCGCCCGTCTCGTGCTTCTGCCGCAGGCCACCGAGCGGGCCATGCCCGCGCTCGTCAACAGCACCATCGGCGCCTACAAGGACACGTCGCTTGTCGTGATCCTCGGCCTGCACGATCTCAGCGCCACCGCGCGCATGGCTTTCAGCGACGTTGCCTGGGGCAACCAGGCACTCGAGGCCTATGTCTTCGTTGGCGTCTGGTTCCTCGTCTCCTGCTCCTACCTCTCCTGGATCGGCCGACGGCTTGCCAACAAGAACGTAAAAGCCCGGCGTCGGAGCGACTGACGGCCCGCAACGTCTGGGCGCTCAAGCACCGCGCACGCGCGATGCCTTTCAACGACGGTTTCGAAGATGGTTTGGTTTAGAGCCAACGGATCGAGCGGCGCATCCCTTTGCCGGCGGCGCGAAAGATCCATCCGGAACGGCAAGGGCAGAGCAGTCGAGCGGCAGCTACCAATTAGAGGACAAGTGGACTTGTCCTGTTCTCGATTAGGCGAACGAGGTTCAGTGCCGTCATCTCCGAGGATTTCGGATTGGTTGCAAGCGGACGGTTCTGGAGGCGGATTTCGAGCGTGCCGAAGGCGCCGCGGGCGACAATGCTGTGCGTATTTTCCACGGCCTTGGGATCGGCGACGAGCTGCACGCGCGTCTGTTCCATGCCGATGCCGGCAAGGGAGGTGGTCGCCGCCACATTGGCATTTTGCGGAAAGGCGGTGGCGGCTTCCGCGGCCGATCCTACGAAGAAGGCTTCCGCCTCCTGAAGGTCGCCAAGGCGACAGAGCGCCTCGGCCGGCGTCCCGAACCAAGCCCGCGCGGGCTTGGTGATGGTGTGCTCCACGCTGTCCAGACCCAGACGCGAGGCCGCCGAGAGAGCATCGATGCCGCCGAGCGCGCCCGGCGGAACGATGAGCTGGCAACCGTTCTGTCGGGCGAGTTCCACGAGTTCGTCGAGCACGGCAGAATCCACCAGGGCCGAGGTCGAGGACACAGCGAAATCGATGCCCGCTGCCAACGCCGCCCGGGCGAAGGGCTTGACGCTTTCGCGGCTCGCCGCCTCGACGACCAACGTCGCGCCGGTCGCCGCCAACGCTTCGGAACCGGCAACATGGACCGCCCCTTCCGGCATGGTCGCTGCGACTTCACCGGGATCGCGCACGGCGATCCCGACGATCCGGGCATTCGCGCCGCGCGCCTTGAGAAGTTCTGCCACCCGTTGACCGATGGCGCCCCAGCCTATGAGGCAGATGGCTTCGACTTTCGACATGACGGTCCTTTGCTGGTTTGCTGCCGGTTCAGAGCGTCACCCAGCCCTCGGGCGGGGTCTTGCCGGGGTGCACGGTCCCGCATTTCGGGCATGTGCGCAGCTTTTCGTCAGCATAGAAGGCCTGGTAGATCGGCGGCAGATCATCGACGATAGATTCGAGGTCTACCTCCGCGCGGTGCACCAGCTCCGTGCATTCGAAGCAGTACCATTCGACGGCATCGAGCAGGCCTTCAGGCCGCGTCGGCTCGATCACCAGACCGATCGATCCCTCCATCGGCCGCTGCGGCGAATGGCGCACATGCGGCGGCAGCAGGAAGATGTCGCCCTCCCGGATCGGCACATCGTAGAATTCCTTGCCGTCATAGAGCTTCAGCACCATGTCGCCCTTGAGCTGATAGAAGAACTCCTCGACGGGATCGTCGTGATAGTCGGTGCGTTTGTTGGGGCCGCCGACAATCGTCACCATGAGGTCGGCATCTTTCCAGATCTGCTGGTTGCCGACCGGCGGCTTCAAAAGGTGCTTGTGCTCGTCGATCCACTTTTGCAGATTGAACGCCTTGAGCTTCGTCATCGATATTCCTCCCTGTCCCGTTCAGCGCAGTTTCAGGCCGCATTCCTCGAAGGCGGCTCTGGTCAGTCTCTTTTCCTCATCCGTCAGTTCCAGCAGCGGCCGGCGGACGGCGCCACCCACCTGGCCAAGCAGTTCCTGCCAGTACTTCTGGTGCGCATGCGGCTTTTCCGCGGGCTTGGACTTGCGGAAGGCGTCACGCACCCCTTGCAGGCTCGCGCTGACGGCGCGGGCCTCCTCGGCCTTTCCGGCGAAGGCGAGTGCCGTGTACTCGGCCATGCGCCGGTCGGCCTTGGTCTGGAGCGTGTAGGGCGGCGACGAGCAGAGATAAAGCTGCCAGCCGAGCTCCAGCACGTTATCCAGCCATTCCTCTTCCGAAGCGGTCGAGACGAGAATGCGGTCCCCGGCAAGCGCCGTCAGCGCCTTGTACATCGCGCGCGGCACGGAATACTTGATCGCCACCACCGTCTCGATGTCGGCAAGCCGGTTGCACAGCTCCGGGCTCATCAGATAGCCGCTGTCGGGATGCGACCAGAGCGCCATGCCGATATCCACCTTGGAGGCGATGGTCTCATAGTAGCGCAGCAGCGTTTCATCCTGTTGCTTGAAGAAATGCAGGATCGGCGCATGCACGACGATGTAATCGGCGCCGCAGGCCTGCGCATGACGGGCAAGATCAATCACCACATCCATGTTCTGGTCGGAGCAGGACATGATCGTCTGCGCTCTACCGCCCGTCGCCTCCACGGAGAGATCGAACATGCGCTTACGCTCGTCGACCGACATGGAGAAGAACTCGCCCTGCTTGCCGGCAATGAAGAGGCCGTCGATACCGAGATCGGAAATCCAATGCTCGACATTGCGGCGGTAGCCCTCTTCGTCGATGGCGCCATCGGCCGTGAACGGCGTGTTCGCCGCCGCCCAGATGCCGCGCATCGTGGCGCGGGAATGGGCCTTTGCATCTTTACGCTGGTATTTCATGACGCTCCCTGTCGCATGTCGGTCCGGCGGCGCGTGAAGGCCGCTCCGGTCTTGGTTGTCGCCATTTAGCGCAGGAAATTTTTATTCATTAAGACGCATAGTCCGTATATATTCATGCTGAAATCAGTATGGATGACTCGATGCTCAATCTGCGCCAGATCAAGTGTTTTCAGGCCGTGGTCGAACTCGGCAATTTCTCCCGTGCCGCCGAGCGGCTGCACACCAGCCAGGCCGGCATCTCGCATGCCATCCGCGACCTCGAAGCGCTGCTCGGCGCCCGACTGTTCGACCGCACGACCCGGCGCGTCGAACTGACCGAAGCCGGACGTGTCTTTGCCGCCGGCGCCTTGCCCGGGCTTTCGGAAATCGAGCGTGCCGTCGATGCGGTGCGCGATCTCGGGCAGCTCAGGACCGGTCTTGTGCGCATCGCCGCACCGCCCTTTCTTGGCGCAACCGTCCTGCCGCGGCTGCTGCAGGAGGTCGCGTCGACCCACCCGAACCTGAAGCTCAGGATCGAGGATGTGGTGACCGATCTGATCGCCCCCAGAGTGCGCAGCGGCCTTTGCGATCTCGGTGTCGGCACCTTTGCCAGCGACGAAGACGGGCTCGAGATCCAACGCGTGCTGCGCGATCAGTTGATGGTTTTCGCGCCCGAAGGCCACGCTGTCTGCGCCAAGGCCGAAGTGGCATGGTCCGCGCTCGCCGACCAGCCGATCATCACGCTGACGCGCGAAAGCAACATCCGCCTTTTGACCGAGGTCGGCTTCGAGAGCGCCGGCGTGCCGCTGCGCCCTTCCCTGGAAGTCCACCAGATCAACACGGCCCTGTCGCTGGTCGAGCGCGAGGCTGGCCTTGCTATCCTCCCCACCTATGCCTTTACCGGTCTCAATGGCCGGAAGATTTCCGCGCGGCCATTGGTCGAGCCGTCGATCGCCCGTGACGTTGCCATCATCACCGCGCGTGAGCGCACACCGTCCCCCGCGACGCTAGCGGTCCGCACCATGCTGCGCAAAGTGCTGCGTGACATGATCCCGATCGTCGGCTGACGAAACGCCTGAGGCTGAAACCGTGCAACGACGGTTTCAGCCTCAGCTTGTCACAGGTGCAACTGTGCGAAGGTCGTTAGGCGACGCGCAGGGAAACGTTCTTCACCACGGTGTAGTGATGCAGGCCTTCCGCACCGCCCTCGCGGCCAAGGCCGCTTTCCTTGACGCCGCCGAAGGGCGTTTCGGCGACCGAGGCCTCCAAGGTGTTGATCGACAGGTTGCCGGCCTCGATGCCCTGCATGAGGCGATCCACATTGGCCGTCGAGTTCGTAAAACCGTAGGCCGCAAGACCAAAGGGAAGCGCGTTCGCCTTGGCCAGCGCCTCGTCCAACGAGGACACCGGATTGATCAACGCCAGCGGGCCGAAAGGCTCTTCGGAAAGCGCGCGGGCATCGTCGGGCAACTCGGCGATCGCGGTCGGTGCGAAGAAGTAGCCCTTGCCTTCCAGGCGCCCGCCACCGCACAGGATGCGCGCACCCTTTGCGCGCGCATCGTCCACGAGTTCCTGCAGGGCGGCGATGCGCCGGTCATTGGCAACCGGCCCCATCTGGGTCGATGCATCGAGGCCGTCGCCGACCTTGATCGACCGCGCCTTCTCCACGAAGGCTGCCGTGAAGCGCTCGTAGAGCGCCTCATGCACGAAGAAGCGTGTCGGCGAGGTGCAGACCTGGCCGGAGTTGCGGTACTTTCGCGTGGCGCAGGCGACACCGGCCGCAACGGGATCGGCATCCTCGCAGACGATGACCGGCGCATGACCGCCAAGCTCCATCAACGCCGGCTTCATGACCTGTGACGCGAGCGTCGTCAGGTGCTTGCCGACGGCGGTCGATCCCGTGAAAGCGACCATGCGGATCCTGTCCTGCGGGATAAGATATTCCGAGATCTCGGCGGGATGTCCGAAGACGAGGTTGAGCACGCCCGCCGGCAAACCGGCATCGTGGAACGCCCGGGCGATGTGCACGACGCCCGTCGGTGTCTCTTCGGACGCCTTCATGATGATCGAACAGCCAGCGGCAAGCGCCCCGCCGATCTTGCGGGCGGGCTGGCTCATCGGGAAGTTCCAGGGCGAAAAGGCCGCGACCGGGCCGATCGGTTCATTGAGCACGATGTAGCGAATGCCCGGCGCGCTCGGGATGACCCGGCCGTAGAGGCGCACGCATTCGCCGGCGTCCCATTCGAAGAACTCGCAACCGCGAATGACCTCGGACCGTGCCTCGGAAAGCGGCTTGCCGTTTTCGAGCGTGATCGAGCGGGCGATCTCTTCGGAACGGTCGCGAAGCAGCTGGGCGGCCTTCAGAATGATTGCCGCCCGGGCAGCCGGCGATGTCCGGCTCCAGAGCTGAAAGCCTTGCCAGGCGGCGTCCGTCGCATCGGCGAGATCCGTCTCGCGGGCGACCGCTACCTTGCCGATGACATCCTCATTGGCGGGGTTGATGACGGCGAGCGTCTCGGAGGTCGCCCTCCACTTGCCGCCGATATAGAGCTGAGCATGCGTATCCTGAGCCATGAGATTGCCTTTTCGCCATTCCTTCAGAGGCTGCGCCTTCCTGTCCGGTAATGGATGCAATCAGCGGTCTAATATAACAATCCACATAGGTTGAATGAATTGATATCGAGATGTGATAAGTCTCGAGACAGCTCCAAACGCAAAAAGCGCCTTCCCGGCAGGGAAAGCGCTTTTCCATTTTTCTAAGCGATAGCGATCAGGTCACGGCACTACGGACAGCGAAGCGGGCATCGCGCCAGGCACCCGTCGCCATCACGTCATGCAGCACGTCCACGGCGTTCCACACATCCTTAAAACTCGTATAGAGCGGCGTGAAACCGAAACGGATGGTGGCCGGGGCGCGGAAATCGCCGATGACGCTGCGCTCGATCAGAGCCTGCATGATTTCATAGGCCCCCTCGTGCTCGAAGGAGACCTGGCTGCCGCGCACCGTGACGTCCGTTGGGCCCACCAGTTTCAAGCCAAACGCGCCGCAACGCGCTTCGACGAGCTTGATGAAGAGGCCGGTGAGCGCGACGCTCTTCCGGCGGATAGCCGTCATATCCACCTCGTCCCAGAGATCGAGTGCTGCCGACAGCGTGCGCAGCGACAGGATCGGCTGGGTACCGGAGAGGAAGCGCAGGATACCCGCGCCGCCATCATAGTTACGCTCAAAGGCGAACGGACGGGCATGCCCCCACCAGCCGCTAAGCGGCTGGCTGGCCTTTTCCTGATGGCGCCTGGCCACGTAGATGAAGGCCGGCGCGCCGGGGCCGCCATTGAGGTACTTGTAGGTGCAGCCGACCGCGAAATCGACGTTACAACGGTCGAGCTCCACCGGCAGCGCACCGGCCGAATGGCAGAGATCCCAGACCACCAGCGCGCCCGCCTCGTGCGCGCGCTTCGTAAGGGCCGCCATGTCGCGCAGCGCGCCGGTCTTGTAGTTGACGTGATTGACGAGCACCACGGCGACGCTCTCGTCGATCAGGTCTTCGATCCGCGGGCCATCGACGCCCTCGAGCCTGAGGACGGTGCCGGGCCGCGTCGCAATCACGCCTTCGGCCATGTAGAGATCGGTCGGGAAGCTTTCGCTTTCTGCGACGATGACCTTGCGGTCTGCGTTAAGGCCGAGCGCTGCGTGCAGCGCCTTATAGACATTGGCAGACGTATGGTCGGTCACAGCCGTCTGGCCGGGGGCCGCGCCGATGAGGCGGCCGACACGGTCGCCGAGCGTCAGCGGCAGGGCGAACCAGCCAGCCGTGTTCCAGCTTCGGATGAGGTCGCGGCCCCATTCGAGTTTCGCGGCTTTCTCGATCTCGGCATAGGAGGCAAAGAGCGCCGCGCCGAGCGAATTGCCGTCGAGATAGGTGACGCCTTCAGGCAGGTCGAAGCGCTTCTTGAAGCCCGCGAGCGGATCGTCGCGGTCCAGCGCCTCGACGGCATGGATATCGATGTTCATGGAGCAATCCTTCTATTCACGGACGGTTTCGCGGGCCGGCATGGGGCCGCGGGCGCGCTTGAGGGTCGGCAGCGCCAGCATGGCGAGCACGAAGAGACCGGTGGCAAGTTTCAGGTCGGTCGGCGGCATGCCGGCGGCAAGGCAGAGCGAAACAAGCTGGTAGTAGACGATGGCGCCGACGAAGGGTGCCGCAAGCTGGCGCCGGATCGTCTGCTTGCCGACGATGGCTTCGCCGATCATCAGCGCCGCAAGGCCGTTGATCAGGGTGCCGATGCCCATGTTGACGTCGGCAAATCCCTGCGACTGCACCATCAGGGCGCCGCTGGTGGCCGAGAAGGCGCCGGCAAGGCCGACCCCACCGATGGTGGCGGCCCAGATGCTGATGCCTTGCGCTTCCGCCATATCCGGATTGGAGCCGACGGCGCGCATGGCCGTGCCGCGTTCGGTGCGGAAATAGAGGTTCAGCAGGCAATAGACGGCGATACCGAGCAGACCCGCGACGACGATCTTGCTGACCGGGAAACCCGGTTCGACAAAGGGTACGCCATCGAAAATGGTCGGCGTGCCGTAGACCGAGAGGTTGGACTTGCCCATCAGCCGCAGATTGATCGAGTAAAGCATCGTCATCATCAGGATGCCGGCAAGCAGCGTATGAATGCGGAAACGCAGATGCACGAAGGCCGTGCAGCTACCCGCCAGGAAACCGGCGGCCATCGCCACCAGGATGGCCAGCCAGCCCGGCGCGCCGCCCGCCAGCGACAACGCGCAGACACAGCCCCCGAGGGGGAACGCGCCTTCGCTCGTCAGGTCCGGGAAGTTCAGCGTTCGGAACGGCAACATGATGCCGAGAACGATGAAGGAAAGGATGAGGCTCTGCGCCAGCGTGACCGGAACGAGCGTGATGAAGTTCGAGAATATGGTTGAAACTGTTTCCATGTCCGTCTCAGCTTGCCAGCAGCATGCGATCGGTCTTCATGCCGAAGTGACCGATGAGTTTCGGGATCGTGACGTCGGCCTTTTCCGCGCCGGTGATTTCGAGCCGGATCTGGCCGGCATCGAGCATCACCACGCTGTGGCCGAAATCGACGGCGTGCTGCATGTTGTGCGTCACCATCAGCGTGGTGAGATTGAAGGCTTCGACCGCGCGCACCGTCGCCTGCATGACGATGTCTGCAGTGCGGGGATCAAGGGCGGCCGTATGCTCGTCGAGCAGCAACAGGTCCGGCTGGTCGCACGTCGCCATGATCAGCGAAAGCGACTGCCGCTGGCCGCCCGAAAGCAGTTCGACGCGCGTATCCAACCGGTTTTCGAGCCCGAGGTTCAGCGCTGCCAGGCGTTCGCGGTAGCTCGCAAGCCGCCTGGCGTTGAGCCCGCGGCTGAGGCCGAGCTTCTTGCCACGCAATTCGGCGAGCAGCATGTTCTCCGCGACCGTCATCGAAGCGGCGGTGCCCTTCATCGGATCCTGGAAGACCCGGGCGACCCGTGTTGCGCGCTTGTGCACCGGCAGCGCCGTGACATCGTCGCCGTTGATGAGGATCTTGCCGCTGTCGAGCATGAGTGCGCCGGATATGGCGTTCAGCATGCTGCTCTTGCCGGCGCCGTTCGATCCGATGACGATGGCGAAGTTGCCGGTCGGAAGCGTCAGGCTGAGATCGTTGAGGGCGATCTTCTCATCGGGCTGTCCCTTGTAGAAGACCTTTCGTGCAGATCGGATTTCGAGCATCCGTTCCTCCTCTGAGCAATTCCGTAGAGGCCGCCTCCGCAGCCTTCTTCCGGAATTCATGTAAATACGAATGGACAGGGCGCGCTCGGCGCGCTCGTGGACGGCGGCGTCGTGGCCGCCGCCCGTTGCAGGCGTCGGATTACTCGACGATGCAGTTGCAATCGGCGAGCGAAGCCGGGATCTCGACGCCGAAGGCGGCCATGGCCTTCTTCGAGATCAGCGCCTGGTGATCCTCGTAGGCGGGAAACACCGGGGCGATGGACTTCGGGTCCTTGCCCTTCAGGACTTCGGCGGCGATCTTGCCGGCGTTCTTTCCGACCTGTTCGTAGTTGACGGCGAAGCTTGCCGGCACGAAGCCTTCCCGAACGGCCGTATCGACGGCATTGACAACGGGAATGCCGGACTGGCGCGCAGCCGATGCAACCGCCGCGATCGCCGGCTGGATCATGTTGGACGTCGGGCCGTAGATGACGTCCACCTTGCCGGAGAGCGAGGTAATGCGCTGCTGGATGTCGTTGAGGTTGTCGACGCCGACTTCGACGACTTCGAAACCCTGTTCCGGAGCGATCTTGCGCACGCTTTCGAGCAGCGCGACATCATTGGCTTCGCCAGGGTTATAGGGAAGGCCGAGGCGCTTGGCGTTCGGCAGCAGCTTCTTGGTGAAAGCGAGCACCGCTGCCATATCCTGGCTGTCGGTCGCCCCAGTGATGCCGTCATCACCGCTTTCGCGGGAGGGCACGAGCTTGGCGGCGACCGGATCGGTCACGGCGGTAAAGATCACCGGGATGCCCGAACCTGCCAGCGCCTTCTTGGCAATCTGCGAGACCGGCGTGGTGACGGTGTAGACGAGCTTCGGCTGTTCGGCCTGCAGCTTCGCGATCATCTGCGGCACGAGCGACGCGTCGAAATTGGTGTGGCTCTCGGTGTAGACGACGTCCTTGCCCTCGACGAAGCCGTTTTCCGCAAGCGCCGCCTTGAAACCGGCGATAGCGGCATTGAGCGGGGGGTGTTCGCCGAAATTGGCGATGCCGATGCGGATCGGATCGGCGGCGGCCGAGCCGATGCCGGCAAGGACGATGCCGGCTGCCATCAGACCTGTCATGAGTTTCGATTTTGTCGTGGCCATCTTGTTCCTCCTCTGGCTGTCGCAGTTGACAGTATGAGCGATGAGGAAGCGCAGCCCCACGGCAAAGTCAACGATATAGTATACAATTATAGCAATTGGCGATTATCATATATTATTCTCGCATATATAATGACCGTACATTCGTGCGGCGATTTTTGGAGGTGCCTTTGGTCGACGAGCAGGAAAACAGCACGAAAACGGAGATCGCCTACAGGATCTTGCGGACGGAGATCCTCATGGCCCGCCTGCAACCGGAGGCGCCGTTGCGGCCCGATCTTCTGAGCAAGGCCTACGATATCGGGCGGACGCCGCTGCGCGAGGCCCTGTCGCGGTTGGAGGCGGAGCGGCTGGTGGTGGCGATCTCCAATCGCGGCTTCACCGTCGCACCCGTGTCGCGCAAAGGACTGGAGGATCTGACGAAGGCGCGCGCGGTCGTCGAAATCCCCCTGTTGCTCGAAGCCATGGAGCGCGGCGGCGCGGAGTGGGAATCGGCAATCGTCACGGCGCACTACCGACTGTCGCGCTGCAAGACGGTCGTCGAGGATTCTTCCGACCTTGCCGTCGACACCTGGATGGAACGGCACGAGGCGTTTCACGCCGCGCTGCTCAGCGCGGCGCAATCGAGTTGGCTGATGCACTTTCGCTCGACCATCTCCGACCAGCTCCAGCGCCACTACCGGTTCCTTGCCTTTGCCCCCGTCCTGCGCGCGGAACACGGAGAGACGGCCGGCTACGCGGAGGCCATGGCCGCGCTGCACAAGGCGCAGTCGATCGGTCCGCACACCGAGCTGATGGAGGCCGTACTCGACCGCAACGCCGAACGCGCCCGCCTCCTGATGGACGAGCATTTCGGTTATCCGCTCGAGGTCTACGCCGTCGAAGAAGGGGAAGCGGTGTCATCAGCATCCCGCAAAGCATCCACACGCCCGGGAACTCATAAGAAATCCGCATGAATTAATGCTGATTAAGGCGATTGTTATAGGGAAAGCGACCCTGTTTCATGGCGCCTAGCAAACGGGAGCGGCGTGATTTGCGCGGGCATGAGGAGGCCTGCGCGATCAACTGACACGACGAGAGAATTCGGAAAGCGACACAAGGGGGCGTCGCCGTCGCGCCGTCGTTTGCTTGCGCCGCTGCCTGGCTTGGACGCGGCCATTCACCGATATTCCAGGAGGAGACCGACATGCCGAAACGGCTGATCATCACATGCTCGATTTTATGTCTGGCAGCGGGCGCGACCTTTGCGGCCGGCTGGGAAAAGGAAGTGCCGACCGAGATCAACATCCAGGATCCGCACCTCAAGCGCTGGTCGGAACTGACCTATGACAAGCAGCCGCCGGCGCTGGTTCCGGGCAAGGACTACGGCATGGATCCGGCCACGGGCACGTTCAAGGCTCCGCGTGCCACCGCACTTGGCGCATCGCCCAATTTTCCCGGTCAGCTCACCCATTGGGACGACAAGACCTACAAGAGCAATGTCGAGGAAATCGCCTTCTACCCCCACATCACCTCGCCATGGCACGCCTGGCCCGATGTCGCGGATTTCGACGGCAAGCGCTACATGTACCTGCACGACCGCGACTACATGCGCGTGCTCGATATCACCGACCCGACCAAGGCCAAGGTCGTCTATTCGAAGGGCGGCGTCTGGGGACCGGAAGGTTCGAGCGAAGACTGGGACGCCAAGACCGTACAGGACTATTTCGGCGGCATGACGATTGCCTGGAGCGAGAAGCTCCAGAAGAACGTCGTCGTCGCCTCCTACGAGATCGGCCGCTTCGGCATCCTCGACAACAAGCGCACCCAGCCCGACATCGTCGAAACGCTGCGCCACTACAATTCGCTCAAGGGCTTCAAGGTCTATGAGATGAACGGCCCGCTGCCGGGCGACTGGAAGCTGATTGCGACCCGCACGACGGACATCAAGAACCCCGACGCACCCATCGGCAAGCAGCAGGGCTCCGGCTCGCTCGATGCGCCGGCCTGGTTCGGCGGCAAGTACATGTATCTCTCGTCGGCGCCCGACGACAGCTACGCATTGACCGAATACCCCGATTACCTGCATTCGCCCGGCTACCAGGCCTGGGACATGACGGACCCGGCCAATCCGGTCTTCGTCAGCCAGGTCACGGTTCCCGGCCAAATCGCCGGCGACAAGGCAAGCGAGGACGCGTACCTCATGAACCCGCGGGCCGGCAACCGCACCTCCTGGATGGGTTCGCGCATGCCGCTGTTCCTGCCGAAGCCGGTGGAAAAAGGCGGCAAGATCGGCTTCGGCGCCATGGGCGGCCTCGGCTTCTACACCTTCGACCTCAGCAATCCCGGCACCCCGGAAATGATGGGGCACTTAAGCATCCCGCCGAGCTTTGCCGGCACCGAGTTCGACAATGCCGATACCAGCCAATACGAGCGCACCGGCTATGTCTTTGCCAACGGCTATCCGATGAACTCCAACTGCTACGAGCCCTACAAGGACGTGCTGGTCATCGACGCCAAGGATCCGAAGGACCCGAAGGTGGTCGCCACCTTCCCGCGCCCGACCCCGCCGGCAGAGGCCGAGTTCACCGACTATTGCCAGCGGCGCGGCAGCTTCGGCCCGAAGCGCTCCGGCACGACCCACCAGCCGGGATACAGCCGGCAGGGCATCCTGCCCTATGCCTTCTATAATGCCGGCCTGCAGATCTTCGACGTCAACGACCCGAAGGATCCGAAGATCGCCGGCTACTACGTGCCGCGCTTCCCCAAGCCAGAGGAAATGCCCGAATACACCTATGAGAACGCCAGCTTCGCGGTCTTTACCGAATATGACCGCAACATCATCTGGCTGATCAGCATCGACGGCATCCGCGCCCTCAAGACGCCGCTTCTCGGCGAACCGAAGACCGGCCTTTCCGGCGAGGTCTGGCCGCCGCGCGGGTAACGCGCACCGGGCCGGCATCGCAACCGATACCGGCCCTTTCTCTCCTTTTCACACAATCCCAGTCAGCACCCGCTTGTCCCGCATGCCGTGGACGGAGCCGGCGAAGCTTTTTCGATTTTTACAAGAACACCGAGGGGACCAACTCGACATGAACAGGCAAACAATCGCGACGTCACCACTCTTCTTGAAAGGTGCCGTAGTGGCGCTCTGCACGATGGCCGGCCTGCAACCGGCAAAGGCTGCCGATGCGGAACCCGTCGAATATGTCCGGGTCTGCGATGCCTATGGCAACGGCTTCTTCTATGTGCCGGGTACCGAGACCTGCCTGAAGATCAGCGGCTATCTGCGCCACGAGGTGGCGGCGGGCGACGATGTCTACTGGGGCGGCTCGCTCGACGGCCTGCCGGGCAAGGCGCGCGCCACGATGCGCTTCGACGCCCGCAACGAAACGGAATTCGGAACGCTGCGCTCCTATCTGGAGACGCGTTTCGAGCACAAGGCATCGGGCGAGCGCATCTACATTTCAGAAGCCGTCATCGAGCTTGCCGGCTTTTCGGTCGGTATCGCCGATTCCCTCTTTGCCAACTGGACCTGGGGTGCGGGCAACGTCATCTATGACGACGTCATCTACTACTCGGGCGACCGCACGATGCAGGCAAGCTACACCCACGACTTCGGGAACGGCTTTTCCGCCATGGTCGGCGCCGAGGAAGGCAACGGCTCGTGGGAACTGGAGACGGTCGACGGATCGGGCGTGGCACGCCGTGAGTGGTTCGATCTTCGGGCCGACAGCGTGCCGCATTTGCTTGGCGGCGTGAAATATGAGCAGGACCGGATGACGCTGTTCGGCATGGCGGCCTATGACACCCGCTACGACGCCTGGGCCTTCAAGGCGCGCGTCAATCTCGACGTCACCGACGCGCTCTCCCTGTTCGTCATGGGCGCCTACCAATCCGACCCGAGCCGGCCGAACTATTATGGAAGCTGGTATGGCGACTGGGCGATGTGGGGCGGCTTTTCCGCAAAGGTCAGCGAGAAGGCAACCATCAACAGCCAGATCGACTTCGAGGAGGACGGCACCTGGAACGCGGCCCTCAACGTCGCCTACGAGGTCGTGCCGGGCTTCAAGATCACGCCGGAACTCGACTACACGGCCTTCCGCGGGTTTCGCGGACACGAAGACGCTTTCGGCGGCGTCGTGCGCTTCCAGAGGAACTTCTAAGCGTCGCGCGAAGACCGGCCAACAGGGTCGCGTGTTCAACTTGAGGAGCCGGCGACATCGAGGCCGGCTCCGCAGGCGATGCTTGTCGGCTCGATGAGCCCCTACGTCTGGACCATCGACGGCGCCGTCTGAGGCAAGCATCGCCCTACCGTGGCAAAGCACGGGCAGCGCGTGGAACTGACCTTCCTCGACATGTCAATGATGGGCTATCCGATGCACCTGCAGGGGCATACATTCCAGGTCGGCGGGATGACGATCGCGCCTCTCACGCTCTAACGGAAGAGACCATGAAACTTCAAAGCGACTACTCCTTTGCCGAAACCGTTGACCGGTTGAAGACGGCGATCACCGGCAAGGGTATGACCGTTTTCGCAGAGATAGATCACCGGGCGGCGGCCGCCTCGGTGGGGCTCGACATGCCGCCAACGACTGTGATCGTCTATGGCAGCCCGAAGGCCGGGACCCCGTTGATGATCGCTGCTCCCGACTTCGCACTTGAGCTTCCCCTGCGCGTGCTGGTCAGAGAGCAGGATGGCACGGCCTTTGTGACGTTCAACGAAGCGGAGACATTCAAGGGCAAGCACGGCCTGCCAGACCCTCTGACAGACAATCTCGCGCCGGCCGAGAAGCTCATTTCCGGCACCATCAAGAGGTAGTTGCCCGCAACAATGATCATGCCCGCCGTCGCAAGCGCGCAGCGGTATTTCCGGCCGGGAGGTGGTTGTGAACGAGCAGCGAGTGCACCAGATCTTTCAGCTCAGCATCCTCGCCAAGGGCCTCCACGCGCTTGCGGAATGTGTCGGCGGCGGCGCGCTGTGGCTGGTCCCGAACGACGCCATCACCAGGCTTGCAAGGTCCATCACGCATCTGGAACTGATCGAGGACCCTAGGGATTTTCTCGCCACGCATCTCCTGACCTTTGCGCAGAACTTCTCGGTCGAAACGCGACATTTCTACGCCTTCTACCTGGTCAGTCATGGCGTCGTGAAGCTGTTCCTTGTCGCAGCCCTCCTGCGAAACAAACTATGGGCCTACCCAGCGTCGCTGGTGGTAATGGCACTGTTCATTGTCTACCAGCTTTACCGCTTTAGCTACACGCACAGCTGGGGCCTGATCGCGCTGACAGTGTTTGATGTCATCGTCATTTGGCTCATCTGGCACGAGTACAAACTGGTCATGCGCCGGCGTCCGGCGACTTGAGGCGCCGCGAACGGCGCGAAAGGCCGTCTTTTCCCAACGAGCGAACAACCGATTGACGCCGAACTGAAGATATCGATAGAACGCCCTATCGAATTTGCTCGCGAGCTTTGGTTATTGCGCAGTTGGCTTCGCGCTCTGAACGAACCTTCCTTTCAAAATCGCTATCAGGCCCCAAGCTTCGCGCGGAGCCTCCCAGTCCCGGTTTGCCTGATGCGTCCACAGCAATGACTCAAGGCGATCATGTCATACAACCAACTAGGAAGACGCCTTGAAGAATACCAGAGTCAGCCCGCTTTCCGACCACGGCGCCGCAGCAACCGTCGATCGTGAAAAAGCCTGGCTGAAGATCCTGTCCACCTATCGACAGCCGCATATCGGCCGCAGCACGTTCGAGCTGGCGGTGACCTTTGTGCCATTCGTTTTGCTGTGGGTAGCGGCTTGGGCCTGCATGCACTTCGGGTACTGGCTCGGCGTCGTGCTAATCGTCCCTGTTGCGGCGGGTTTCCTCCTGCGCCTGTTCATGCTGCAACATGACTGCGGCCATGGTTCGTTTTTCGGGCGCCGCCGCCTGGATGACTGGACGGGCCGAGTGATCAGCGTGCTGACACTCACCCCCTATGACTACTGGCGCCGCGCCCACGCCGTCCACCACGCTTCGGCAGGCAACCTCGACGAACGGGGTGTCGGTGACATTGCCACACTCACCGTTGCCGAATACGAGGCGCTCCCGCGCAGAGGGCGGCTTGTTTACCGCCTCTACCGACATCCGCTCGTTATGTTCGGCATCGGTCCCGCATGGCTCTTTCTGATCAAGCAGCGCTTACCGTTCGGAATGATGCGTGCAGGTCCCCGGCCGTGGATTTCCACCATGGCAACGAACGTGGCCATCGCCGCACTCTCAGGCATTCTTATCTGGGCAGTGGGTGCCGCACCGTTTCTGCTGATCCATCTGCCGATTGTGCTTCTTGCTGGGGCAGCAGGCGTTTGGCTGTTTTACGTCCAGCACCAGTTCGAAGACACGCACTGGTCGAGGCCCCCCGAATGGACGTTCCAATACGCGGCCATGCACGGCGCCTCGCACTATGATCTGCCGCAGCCCTTGCGCTGGATTACCGGCAATATCGGCATGCACCATCTCCACCACCTGTCGAGCCGCGTTCCCTTCTATAGACTTCCTGAGGTCATCCGCGATCATCCCGAGCTGGGAGATATGGGCCGCATCACCATCCGGCAGAGCCTGGGCCTGGTGAAGCTCGTCCTTTGGGACGAGGCCTCGCACCGGCTGGTGTCATTTCGAGAAGCAAACGCACGCCAAGCTGCAGCAGGATCCGCTGTGCCGACGCCTGCCTGATAGCGCAGTCGACCAATCCGCACCGCCAGGGATTGAAATGCAGCCCTTCGACCACCGCGACGAAACAGGAGCGGTGGCGTCGCCCCATGGCGCACGCCATTCCGTCGTCGCGCAAACGCCGGGATAGCGGCGCGCTGGCTTGAGCGACCGTCGATTTGGCAGCCATGCCAGCCGCGGGCGCGACCCGTCGTCGGCCGGGTCGCTGTTATCGAGGCTTCCGGTTCTAAGCCAAGGCCACCGGCGTCGCCGGCCGCACCATGGACTGGGCCGGATCGTGCGCAGTCTCCTGTGCCGCCGCCACTCTCAAAGCTTGACGATGGTCTTTTTCGCAAGCAGTCCCTGCGGGGCAAAGAGCAGCACCCCGATGACGAGCAGGATAGTGAAGGCATCACGGTAGCTGAGCAGGCTTTCCGGCAGATAGGCTTGCAGGAAGACTTCGATGAAGCCGAGCAGAAAGCCGCCGGCGACAGCGCCGGAAAGGCTGCCGAGCCCGCCGATAATCGCAGCGATGAACGCCTTGAGCACCGGCAGGAAACCCATCAGAGGATCGACACTGCCGCGCTGGGCCACCCAGAGGATGCCGGCGACACCGGCAAGGAGGCCGGAGATCGCAAAGGCGGTGGCGACCACCGCATTGGCGCGAATGCCCATCAGCCGAACGATGGCGAAATCTTCGGAAGCGGCGCGCATGGCACGGCCGAGCACGGTCGTGCGAAGGAAGAGGTTGAGACCGACCAGCATGATGATCGTGACGAGGATCGAGGTCCCCTGGATGAGGCCGAGATGCAGGCCGCCGATCTCGATCGTGCCGGAAAAGCTCTCGGGCATCGGTACCGGCTTCGGCCGGGCGGAAATGAAGTTCTGGAAGATCACCCGCAGGATGGCGCTGACGGCGAAACTCGTCAGCAGAAGCGTCGTGCCGCTGGCGCCGCGCACGGGCCTAAACGCGATCCGCTCCATCAGCATGGCGAGCACGATCGCGATCAAAAGGGCCGCGCAGACGGCGAGCGGGAACGGCAGGCCCAGCAACAGCGCAAAGCAGAGGCCGTAGCCGGCCGCCGTCATCAGTTCGCCATGGGCGAAATTGATGAGCCCCATGATCGAGAAGACGACCGCAAGACCAAGCGCCAGAAGCGCATAGGTGCCGCCGAGGCTGAGCGCATTGACGAGCTGCTGCAGGAACATGTCCATGATTTGACCCTCCACGCACTCGGCTCAGGCGCCGAGATAGGCGCCCTGGATTTCGGTTGAATTGCGCAGTTCCGCGGCCGTGCCCGAAAGCACGATCCGGCCATTGGCCATGACGTAGCCCGCGTCGGCGATCTCGAGCGACAGCGAGACGTTCTGCTCGACCAGGAGGATCGTCAGCCCTTTTTGTCTCAGCCCGGCGATCAGGTCGAAGATAAGGTCGACGACCTGCGGCGCAAGGCCGAGCGACGGTTCGTCGAGCAAAAGCAAGTCCGGCGACGACATCATCGAGCGAGCGATCGCCAGCATCTGCTGTTCTCCGCCGGAGAGCGAACCGGCCTTCTGGGTGAGGCGCTCCTTCAGGATCGGGAAGCGCGAGAGCATGTCTTCGCGCACCTCCGATATCGCGCCGCGCGCCTTGTGCATGGCGCCGCCGAGAAGCAGGTGTTCGTCGACCGTCAGACTTGGGAAGATCCGCCGCCCCTCCGGCGTCAGCGTCATGCCGAGCCGGACGATCTGTTCCGGCGGAAGCCCCGATATATCCTGACCGTTGAACGCGACGCGTCCCGCCTTCTTCGGCGCGAGCCCGACGAGCGCGTTCAGCGTCGAACTCTTGCCGGCGCCGTTGGCGCCGAGCAACGTCACGATCTGCCCCTTACCGACGGTGAGGTCGACGCCCTTCAGCGCCTCGACTGCACCATAGGCGACCTTAAGGCCGCTCACTTCCAAAAGCGGCTTCGGAACGGGAATTTCACTCATCATCATCGGGCAAAGTCCTTGCCGTGGATTGCAAAGCGCCGACGGCGCAGCCAGGAGTGATCCCCGGGAAACCCGGGGACCGCCACAGGTGATCGATCAGGGGGCCGGAACGTCGGCGGCCGCCGGAACACCCTGGCTGATCAGATGGCGATTGCCGCCTTCGATCTGTACCAGCGAGACCGAGCGCATCGGCATGCCTTGCGTGCCGGCATAGCTGATCGGTCCGGTGACGCCCTGGACGTTTTCGAGCGAGGCAATCGCGTTGCGGATGGCGACCGGATCGATGCTGTTTGCTTCCGTCACCGCCGCGTCGATCACCTTGCCGAGGTCGTAGCCGTTGGCAATGTAGACCGTGTCCGGCACCTGGCCATATTTTTCCTTGTACTTCACGTTGAAGTCAGCGAGCGGGCTGCCTTCGCTGGCAAAGCCTGCGGTGGTGAAGACGACGCCGTCGACGGTCGCGCCGAGGCCGAAGGTGGTCGGCGAATCGATGCCGTCACTGCCGAGGATCGGTGTGGTCACGCCGGCGCCGCGCAGCTGACGGATAAAGGCCGGGAAATCCGGCTCGTAGGCCGCCGTCATGATCACGTCGGGCGCCGGGTTCATCGCCTTGATCTTGGTGACCTCGGCGCCGAAGTCCTGCTGGCCCATGCTGTAGGTGCCCTCGCCCAGGAGCTCGCCGCCCTTGGCCTTGAAGGCGACCCCGAAATATTCCGGCAGCTTCAGCGTATAGGCGCTGTCGGGCGACTTCAGGATATAGGCCTTCTTGTAGCCCTTCTCGGCCGCATAGGTCGCGAGCACCGAGGCCTGGACGTTGTCGGCGGGATAGTTGCCGAACATGTAGTCGCCAACCGCAAGCGGCATCGTCGGCGTCGTGGCGCAGAAGGAGAAGGCCGGGATCTGGGCTGCCTGCGTCACCTGGCCCGCGGCGATCGACGGATCGGCGTCGCACGGCGTGATCACGATCTTGACGCCTTCGTCAACCAGCTCCTGCGCCACCAGCGCGGTTTGCGCCGCATCCGAGCGCGTATCCTTGGCGACGAGCTTGATCGGGAATTTGCCGGCGGCACCACCGGCTGCGTTGATTTCCTCGACGGCCATTTCCAGGCCCTTCAGCGACGGCTGGTCATAGGGCGCAAGACCGCCTGTCTGGGCGGTCGCAAGGCCGATGACCAGATCTTCTGCAAATGCCGGCAATGCCGACAGGGCAAAGCCGCCGAGCATGGTGGTGAGGCACAGGGCCGTGACGTTCTTCTTCATCCGAAAAGCTCCCTCTTTTGATTTATGCGGGTTTATGCAGGCCCGGCGCGCCGGACGGCAGAGCGGGGGTACCGACGGGCTCGCTGCGCGCCTGCGCCGCTGAGCGGCGGCGGCCGATGTAAGCCTCGATGACATCGGGGTTCGCCTGGATTTCCGCCGGCGTGCCGATGGCGATCTGCTGGCCCTTGTTGAGGACGACGACGACGTCGCAGAGCCGCATGATCAGCTTCAGGTCGTGCTCGACGACGAGCAGGCCGAGGCGGTATTTCGTGCGGATGCGGTCGAGCACATGCATCAATTCCTCGGTCTCGGCCGGGTTCATGCCGGCGGCCGGCTCATCGAGCAGCAGGTAACGCGGTTTGAGCGCCAGCGCGCGGGCGATTTCAAGCCGCCGCTGCGCGCCGTAGGAAAGCGTGCCGGCCAGCCGGTCGGCAAATTCCGCAAGCCCCACTTCCGAAAGCACCGTCAAGGCACGGGCCGCCGGATCCTCGCCGCCCGCCTTCAGGGCGCTCGCCGCGACCGTGACGTTTTCGATGACCGTCAGGTTCTTGAAGAGACGGATGTTCTGGAAGGTGCGGGCAAGGCCTGCGGTCGGAACAGCGTGAACGGCAAGCGACGCCACGTCCTGACCGTCGATGAGCACGCGGCCCGTCGACGGCGGCACGACGCCGGACACGCTGTTGATCAGCGTCGACTTGCCGGCGCCGTTGGGGCCGATGAGGCCGGTGACGAGACCGGGCTTGATCTCGAAGTTGGCGTTTTCGAGCGCAACGAGCCCTGCAAATTTCTTCCCGAGATTTTCGACCCGAAGCGTGCCTTGGCCGGCCGAAGAGCTAGCGGCGGTGCCCTTCAGCGGTGGAGCCTCCTTCGTCGTGGAGCGCTTGAACCAGCCGAAGCGCTCGTCGAGCTCGCGCACACCGAACAGCCCATCCTGCAGGCGGTACATCACGACGAGGATAGCCACGCCGATGCCGATATCGGTGAGGCCGAAGACGGTCGGCAGCTTGAGGAAACCGAGATCGACGCCACCCTCGAGCTTTCGCAGGAGCTCGACGATCAGCATGATCACGGCAGCGCCGCCAACGGCACCGGAAACCGTGGTGATGCCGCCGAGGATCAGCATGGCCAAAAGCATGAAGGTCAGGTTGAAGTAGAAGTCCTTGGGCGAAAAGGCGCCGAGGAAATGGGCCAGCAAGGCACCGGCAGCACCGGCAAGCACCGCACCGAGAACCCAGGCGAAGAAGCGGTGCAGCTTGACATTGACGCCGACGGCGGTCGAGGCGATCTCGTCCTCGCGGGACGCCCGAAGCTTCAGGCCCGCACTCGAATCCCGATAGAGACGCGCGACCACAACGGCGGCGATAGCGAAGGGCACCGCCACCCAGAGGTTGACCGCGCGTGGAATACCAAAAAAGGTCTGGCTGCCGCGGGTGAAATCGGTCGAGGCGACGAGCACGACATGCACGATGACGAGGAAACCAAGGGTCGCGATCGAAGCCGATGAGCCGCCAAGGCGCGCAACGGGAATGCCGATCAGCACCGCGACCAGCGCAACCACGACAAGGGCAATCGCAAGTGCCGGAAGGAAGGGCATGCCGATCCCGGCCAGCCATTCCGGCAGATGTGGCAGCGCCGTTTTCTGAATGATCGGATTGAGCGTCAACAGGCCCGACGCATAGGCACCGATCGCCATGAAGCCGACATGGCCGAAGGAAACGATACCGGAATTGCCGGCATAGATGCCGATGCCAAGCACGGCGATCACGTTGATCATGTAGAGCGTCACCAGGCGCTCGCCGCTGCCTGGAAAGAACAACGAGGCGATGGCGGCAGCAGCCAGAAGCGGCAGCGACGTTACAAGGATACCAACGACGGTTTCTCGCCTGACGCGCACCATCCGCATTCCCCCAGATTTCGGCCCGCCTCATATTTTTTGGCTCGGGCCCGTTCCCGACATGAACGTTATCGCAGATCGACCAAATGTCAATCTTGTTTCAAAAAACATTCTCTGCTAGCAATTATGTAACAAAAAGTAGAAAACGGGATTCACGCCATCGTTTTTGGGAGGCAGAAATCGTGGCAATCCGGGACCGACTGACAGACGGCGCCATTACCTTCACGCGCTCTGAACTGAAGATCGTCAGGCAGCTTCTGTCGAATTATCCGGCAGCGGGGCTGAACACGGTTGCGCATCTTGCGGCGGCGGCCGGCGTCAGCAATCCGACCGTCGTGCGCTTTGCCAACACACTGGGCTTCGAGGGTTATCCCGAGTTCCAGAAGGCGCTGCTCAGCGAAGTCCAGGAGCGGATGAGCTCGCCGCTCTCCATGCTCGACGCGCGTCGCCCGTCACTGGAGCAGGAGAACTTCTACCAGTACTTCCTTCGCGCCAGCATCCATGCGCTGGAATCCTCGATGCAGATGCTGCCTTCGGAAGACTTCGAGGCAGCCGTGGATGCGGCGGCCGACATGAGCGCCCGTATCCACTGCCTCGGCGGCCGGTTCAGCGGTTTTCTCGCCGGCCTGCTCTGGTCGCACATGAAGCAACTGAGGGGTGACACCCGCTGGATCAACGGCAGCCAGGCCGACCAGGTCGACCAGCTTGTCGATCTCGGCAAGCGCGACGTGCTCTTCGTCTATGACTATCGCCGCTACCAGAACGACACGATCCGCTTTGCCCGCCAGGCGGCGACGCAAGGATCGCGCATCGTGCTGTTCACCGACCGCTGGCTCTCGCCGATCGCCGATTTCGCGACCGTGACGCTGACAGCGCCCGTCGACACGGTCTCGCCCTATGACACGATGGTGCCGGCGATTGCCCAGACGGAGGCGGTGATTGCGGCACTGACCGCACGCCTTGCCACGCAGTCACGTGGTCGCATCGAGCGCATGGAGGAACTGCGCCGCGGCTACGCCATCACCGAGGACGCCTTCAATCCAGCCGTTGAAGACGACCGCTGACCCCTTCCGCCGTCTTGGCGAATCAGAACAAACCGAGGAGAATTCGAATGAGTGCAGTCACTGTCCAGGTTGGCGACGATCTCTTGCGGCGCGACAGCGCCTATGAGGCTGGCCGCACCTCGCTGCTGTTCGTCGACATGCAGCGCATCTGGTGCGAGCCGAACCTCGACCCGACCCACCCGCAGGATGCCAACAGCTATTACCACAGGCGCCTGCGCCAGACCGTCATCCCCAACCAGGTACGCATTCTGGAGGCAGCACGAAAGGCCGGCTGCGAGGTGCTGCACACGATCATCGAAAGCCTGACGCTCGACGGCCGCGACCGCTCGCTCGACCACAAGCTCTCCGACATGCACGTGCCGAAGGGCTCACCCGAGGGACAGGTCATTCCGGAACTGGCGCCGGTCGACAACGAGATCGTGCTGCCGAAGACGTCGTCGGGCGTCTTCAACTCGACCAACATCGACTACATCCTGCGCAATCTCAACACCCGCTACCTGATCATCGCTGGCGTCATCACCGACCAGTGCGTCGACATGGCGGTGCGTGACGCCGCCGACCGCGGCTACCTCGTCACCGTGGTCAATGACGCCTGCGCCACCTACAGCGAGCAGCGCCATGACGCGGCCCTTCGCGCCTATTCGGGCTACTGCTGGACGACCGACACCGACACCGTCGTCAGCCGCCTGAACGGGCTGCGCCAAGCCTGAGCGCGCGCAGAAAAACAAGACTGGAGGGGAACCCATGACCGAAACCAACAATGGCAAGGTGGCCGCCGAACTGATGGAGCTCGCCACCTTCGTCACCACCGACATCGCCGGCATCACCCGCGGCCGTAGCTTCGCTGCGACCGAAATCGACAGCTATCTGCGCAAGGGCGTCGGCTGGGTGCCGGCCAACCTGGCACTGACACCCTTCGACCTGATCGCCGAAAACAATCCATGGGGTTCGGCCGGCGACCTGCGGCTGATGGCGGATCCAAACAGCAAGGCGCGCGTCACCTGCCTGCCCGACGAAACGCCGCTGCATTTCTACCACGCCGACATCACCGACCTTCAAGGCAATGCCTGGGACTGCTGCGTGCGCAGCTTCTTGAAGCAGACGCTGAAGGAATATGAAGAGATCGGCCTCAAGGTCATCTCGGCCGTCGAGCAGGAGTTCCAGCTTCTCGGCGTCGACTGGCCGGACGCCCCCTCCTTCGGCCTGCGCGCCCAACGCCGCGCCGAGCCTTTCGGCTCGCTCTTGATGACCGCACTTGAAGAAGCCGGCGCCGAGCCGGAAATGTTCCTGCCGGAATACGGCAAGGACCAGTTCGAAATCACCTGCCGTCCCGCCGACGCGCTGACCGCCGCCGATCGCGGCGCCACCATCCGCGCGATCACCAAGGAAGTCGCCGCCCTCTTCGGCTGGAATGCGAGCTTCGCGCCGAAGACCGCCTCGAATGGCGTCGGCAACGGCGTGCACCTGCATGTGAGCTTCACCGATCTCGACGGCAATCCGGTGACCTTCGACGCGGCGCGTCCTGGCAGGCTCTCCAAGATCGCCGGTGCCTTTGCCGCCGGCGTCATCAAGCATCTGCCGGCGCTGACCGCCTTTACCGCTCCATCGGTGCTTTCCTACATGCGGCTCGTGCCGCACCATTGGAGTGCGGCCTATACCTGCCTCGGTGAAAAGAACCGCGAAGCGACGCTGCGGATCTGCCCGACGCTGGACCTGCCCGGCAGCAATCCGGCCAGGCAGTTCAACATGGAGTATCGGGCGGCCGACGCCTGCGCCAGCCCCCATCTGTCGCTGGCTGTCCTCTTGAAGGCCGGGCTCGAAGGCATAAGAGCCGGGCTCGAGCAGCCGCCCCTGATCAATTCGGACCCGTCCGATTTCTCGGCGGCAGAGCAGGAGAGGCTCGGCATCCGTCGCCTGCCCGCAAGCCTCCCGGAAGCGTTGGACACGATCGCTGCCGATCCGGTCGTCACCGGCTGGTTCTCGCAAGACTTCCTTGCCTGCTACATGGCGATGAAGCGCAAGGAGATCGACATCGTCGACGGGCTCTCGCCGGACGAACTCTGCGCCCGCTATGCGGCGGTCTACTGATTGACGGATGGGCAGCCCATGACCTCGACAACGGCCATCAAGAGCCCCGAACAGGGCGCGCGACACGACCCGAGCGCGCCGCTGCTTTCGATCGACGAACTGCCGCCCTATGCGGTCTTCAATCCGGACGGCACCTCGCCGATCCTGCTTTTGTGCGAACACGCCTCCAACCGGATGCCGCGCGCGCTCGGCGATATGGGGCTGCCGTTGCACGAGCGCCAGCGCCACATCGCCTGGGATATCGGCGCCATGGCGCTGGCCCAGCATTTGAGCCTCAGCCTCGATGCGCCTTTGTTCTTCACCAACTATTCGCGGCTGGTGATCGACTGCAACCGGCCGCTTTCCGCCCCCTCGATGATCCCCGAGATCAGCGAGACGACGGAAATTCCCGCCAACCAAAGCTTAAGCGACGAAGAGCGGCAGCAGCGGATCGACACCCTGTTCACGCCTTTTGCCAACGCCGTCAGCCGCCGTCTTGACCGGCTTGAAGGGGAAGGCAAGCGGCCCTTCGTCGTCGGCATCCACAGCTTCACGCCCGTCTATTTCGGCAAGCCACGCCCCTGGCAGGCGGGCATTCTCTATCGCGACGCGGTCGATTTCGCCGGCGCGCTGATCCGTGGATTGGCGAGCGAACCCGAACTGACGATCGGAGACAACGAGCCCTACAACATCCACCCGGACGAGGATTACACCGTGCCGGTCCATGCCGATGCGCGCGGGCTTCCGGGCGTTCTGGTCGAGGTGCGCCACGATCTGATCGACACGCATGCGGGCGTCACCGCCTGGGGCGAACGCCTGACCCGCTGTCTGAAAGCCAGCATCGGGGAAGTCCGGTGACCGCACTCTACGAGAGAGACCGAGCGGCAATCGCCAACCTGCAGAAGCTGCGCTTCTTCCCGCTTGCCGTGACCGGTGGCCGCGGCGCGCGGGTGGTCGAGGAAAGCGGCCGTGAACTGATCGACCTCTCCGGTGCCTGGGGCGCAGCAAGCCTTGGCTATGGCCACCCGGCGCTGGTCGAGGCAGTCTGCGGTGCTGCGGCAAATCCCGCCGGCGCCAGCGTTCTGTCTGCGGCCAACGGACCGGCGACGGCGCTTGCCGAAAAACTGCTCGCGGCCTTTCCCGGGGCGGGCGACAACAAGGTCTGGTTCGGCCATTCCGGATCCGACGCCAACGAGGCGGTCTTCCGTGCCGTCACCAAGGCGACGGGACGATCGGGCGTCATCGCCTTCGTCGGCGCCTATCATGGTTGTACCGTGGGTTCGATGGCCTTTTCCGGGCATAGCGTGCAGTCGGGCGCGGCCAAGGCAGAGGGACTGCTGTTGCTGCCCTACCCCGATCGCTACCGCCCCTATCGCGACGATCCCACGGGTGGCGCGATCCTCGCGGAATTGCGGCAGCGGCTTGAGGCGGCGCCCGAACATTTCGCCGCCGCCTTCATCGAGCCGATCCAATCAGATGGCGGCCTGATCGTCCCGCCGCCCGGCTTTTTCAAAGCCTTTGCCGCGATCTGCCGTGAATACGGCATTCTTGTCGTCTGCGACGAAGTGAAGGTCGGGCTTGGCCGCAGCGGTCGCCTGCACTGCTTCGAGCACGAGGAGTTCGTCCCCGACATCCTGACCATCGGCAAGGGCCTCGGCGGCGGGCTGCCGCTTTCCGCCGCGATCGGTCCGGCGCGCATCCTTGATTGCGCCAGCGCCTTTGCCATGCAGACACTCCACGGCAACCCGATCTCCTGCGCCGCCGGACTCGCCGTTCTCGAAACCATTGAGCGCGAAGAACTTGCGCAGGAAGCCGAGCGCAAGGGCAAATTGCTGCGCGACAGCCTGGCAAGGCTTGCCCAACGACATCATGTGATCGGCGATATCCGCGGTCGAGGTCTTGCCTGCGGCGTCGATCTCGTCCTCGATCGGCAGACACGGGCGCCAGCGCGAACGGAAGCGGCGAAACTCATCTATCGGGCCTATGAACTCGGCCTCGTCGTCTACTGTGTCGGGATGAACGCAAACGTTCTGGAGATGACCCCGCCACTAACCATCCCGGACACCGATATCCGCCAGGCACTGGGCGTTCTGGAACAGGCCTTTGCCGAAGCAGGTGCCGTTCCCGATGACGTCGTCGCGCAGTTTGCGGGCTGGTGACCACAACAGCCTGCGCCCGCGAGGGCCAGGACCTTGAGGTGGAACCCGTCCCGACTGCCAGCATGAGCGCAACGGCGGCAAGCAGGGCGGCACCGTCGCCCGGCTGACGCTACAGATCGAAAGATGCAAGGATCGGACAAGGACCCGACTTGTCGGTGGCACATTCCCCGACCAGTCGCTGCAAGGCTTTCCGCGCCTGTTGAAGCTCGGCGATCTTGGCATCCAGCGCACCAATGCGGTTTTTCGCAAGGTTTCGCGCTCTCTCCCTGTCTTCTCCAGAATCGAGATCGAGAAGCTCCTTGATCTCCTCGAGCGTGAAGCCGGCCGTTTGGGCCTGCCGGATGAACTGCAGGCGGCGGACGTCTCCGTCACCGTAATGGCGGATGCCCTCAAGCCTTCGTGGCGTGTCCAGCAACCCTCGCCGCTGATAGTAGCGGATCGTCTCCACGCCGACGCCGCCGGCTGCTGCAAATTTTCCGATCGTCAGTTCCATGGGCTCTTGACTCCGTACCATGGTACGGAACGTATGGTCGTGCCAACAGTTTCACAAGAGTAAAAGGAGACGTGAGATGTTGGACAGGACGAACCAAGGACAGGCGCGCAAGAAGGCCGTTCTCTATCGAATGGTCATGGGTGAGCATACCTGCCCCTATGGCTTGAAGGCGAAAGACCTGCTCAAGCGGTCGGGCTACGATGTCGACGACCGCCATTTGACAAGCCGCGAAGAGACCGACGCCTTCAAGGCACAGCACGGCGTGGCGACGACACCTCAGGTGTTCATCGATGAAAAGAGGGTCGGAGGGTACGACGACCTGAGAAGGTTTCTCGGAAAACCGGTCGCTGACCCCAAGGCCACGAGCTACCGCCCTGTCGTCGTTCTGTTCGCCTTGACGGCCTTGATGGCGATGGCCGCCAGCTACGCGGTCGACGGCAGCCCGTTCACGCTGCGCGCGGGCGAATGGTTCATCGCCTTCTCGATGGTCGTGCTTGCACTCCTGAAGCTCCAGAACGTCGAAGGTTTTGCGACGATGTTTCTGAACTACGACTTGCTGGCGAAGCGCTGGGTTCCCTACAGCTACATCTACCCCTATGCCGAAGGCCTCGCCGGGGTGCTGATGATAGCGGGAGCGTTGAACTGGCTGTCGGTTCCGGTCGCGCTATTCATCGGCACGGTGGGAGCCGCATCGGTCTTCAAGGCGGTCTACATCGACAAGCGGGAACTGAAGTGCGCCTGCGTCGGCGGATCCAGCAACGTTCCTCTCGGCTTCATCTCGCTCACGGAAAACCTGATGATGATTGCCATGGCCGTCTGGATGGCCGCTGCCTCGTTCGGCTTCGCGGTCGGACACGCCATGTAGCGACCCTGTTCCGATCGGCGGCAACGCGCCCAATGGGCGGTTGCACCGATCGGACATCGCATTCAGCAGAAGCCTCACAGGAAGCAGGCCGGATCACAGCCAGGTTTCGGATCGCAAATACGATGCGCGCCTGCCGCCGCGGGTGAAGCGATCGTCTATCGGAACAGGCGGTCGACGTAGTCGCGACCAAGGCCGACTTTCTCGTAGTGGTCGCGACAAAGCGCGATGTAATTATGCACGTCGAAGAAGCCGTCCGGCTCGCCCTTCTCGTCGAGCCAGATCAGCGGCCCCTTGACCTGGAAGAACACCTTCATCGGCTGTTCATGTTCATAGGCAACCAGGGTATGGCCCTCTCCCGGCGTCTCATAGACGAAATCGCCGGCCGTTGCCGTCCAGTCGTGTTCCAGGTAACCCCACTTGCCCGAGATCGTGTAGGCGAAGACTTCGTGGGGATGGTAGTGGCGGTTTACCAGCCCCGCCTTCTTCGCCATCAGGATATCGCACCACTTGTTCTGCGTCGGCGAGATCCAGAGCGGCCGTGACGATACGGTTTCGGTAAAGGGCACATAGAAGCGCTCGTCCTCCGTCGCCGCATTTTCCAGGTAGACCTCAGGCAAGGCATCCGGCTGGAAGACCTTGGTGATCGGCTTCAGGTCCTTCCAGAATTCCGTTGTCGCAAGCTCAGGCATGATGTCCTCCGGTTTTATCTGATGCTCAGGCGCTCACGTGCACGTTCAGCAACGCAGCGCCCCGGTTGGTATCGATGTGGTTGATGGCGCGCTTCAGCGCTGCTGCCAGTTCCTCCCCGCGGCTGACGGTTTCGGCATGGGCATTGCTGGCTTCGGCGACCTTGGCGAAGTCGGGAACTGGCGACAGCGACGTGAGCGGCATCCGGTTTGCTTTGGCGGCATAGCCTTCTGGATAGACGCCGAGCACCGACTGGCGCACGGCACCCCACTCCGCATTGTTGAGGATGACGATGAGGATCGGCAGAGCCAGCGCCTCGGCGATCTGGTGGCAGGCGGCCGGATTGGAAAAGATGTAAGAGCCGTCACCCATCGTCGCGACGATCAGCCTGTCGCGGTCGGCCAGCTGCATGCCGAGCGCGGCCGGAAACGCCCAGCCGAGACCGCCGGAATGCGGCTCCTGATACCAGGCGCGCGGGTGATCGAGCCTGATCGGCGCAAGGGGGCAGCCAAGCTCGGAAAGCACGGTCGCCTCGCGGCCGGCAATCGCCTCCGACAGTTTCAGGCTCACCCATTCCTTGGTCATGGGATCGGCCATGCCGGCGACCGCCCTCGCCTCCGTCGCGTCGCGGACGGCGCGATTGGTTGCGGCCACGCGCCCGCGGCGCGCCTCGACCTCGGCTGGCACTGGAAATTGCCGCAAGGCATCCTGCAGTGCCAAGAGCCCCGCATCGATGTCGCAGGCGACCGTCACGTCGGAACGGAAGTAGCGAACGGGGAACCGCTGGAACAGCGGATCCTGCCCGAGCTGGATCACCTTGCAGCCGGGTTTGAGCCGATGGATATCCGGCGACCACGGCGCCAGCGCATCGATGACGAGGATGACGTCGGCATCTTCCACCAGCGCTTTCGGATCGGCGGCGGCCGCCATCGGATGATCGGTGGCAATCGCAAGCTGCACGGCCCAGTACTGGCAGACAGGAATGCCGCGATCGAACGCAAGAGACGACAGGGCCTGAAAGCCGGCTTCGGAGCCCGCCCCGCGTTGGGCCACAATGAGCGGGTTTTGAGCCCCGGCGAGCAGTTGGGCCGCCGCGGCGATCGCCTCTGCCGACGGCGCATGCACCGCCGGCTTCATCGACAGCGGCTCGGCAAGCCCGTCGCTCGGACAGGGGCGGCAGAGCACCTCGCGCGGCAGGCTCATATAGACGGGGCCGCGCGGCGTCGACGTGGCAATGGCATAGGCCCGGTCGACCATTTGAGGCACGTGTTCGGCAAAGCGCAGCTCGTCGTCCCACTTGACCGCCTCGCGCACCAGCGCCGCCTGGTCGCGCATCTCCTGGCCCCAGCCGATCGGCACCGTGCGCGAACCAAGCTGACCGCGCTCGGTGACCGGCGTCTTGCCCGAAAACAACAGGACCGGGATGTGCTCGGTGGCCGCATTGATCGCGCCGATCGCGCAATTGGCAAGCCCGACATTGGTGTGGGCCATGACCGCCTGCGCCCGTCCGGTCGCCAGATAGTAGCCATGGGCCATACCCATTGCCGCGCTTTCGTGCGGCATGACGATCGCCTCGGGCAAGGCCACACCCTTGGCTTCAGCCTCAGCCAACCCCTCGATGATCGGCGGGAAGTCCGTTCCGGAATTGGCGAAGATGTAGTCGACGCCAACCGCTTTCAGACGTGCGAGCAAGGCGCCGCCTGCCGTCATCGTCCTTGTATCCTGTTCGCCGTTCTCACTGGCCAAAGTGCGCTCCCTTGCGTTGTCAGCAGCTCATGCCGCCATCGACCATCAGCGTCGTTCCGGTGACGAAGCTCGACTGATCCGAGGCGAGGTAAAGCACCGAACGGGCAATCTCGTCTGGCGTTCCATGCCGCCCGAGCGGGATCATCCGGTTGAAGAATTCGGTTCCGTCTTCGCCGATCGCAGCTCCCAGGCCCTGTTCGACCGCAAGCTGGAAACCGTTGTCGATCGGGCCGGGGTGAATGGTGTTGACCCGGATGCGCCGCGGCGCCAGTTCCTTCGCCAGGCAGCGCATCAGGCCGACCTGCGCATGTTTGGCGGTGATGTAGGCGTAGACACCGGCATCGCCCCGGGTGGCTGCCACCGACGAGGTGATGACGATGCTGCCACCGTCGCGCATTGCCGGAACAGCATGTTTTGCGGCGAGGAACGCGCCCTTCACATGTACGGCCTGGACCGCGTCGAACACATCGTCGGGATAATCGGCGATCGGCGCCACAGTGCCGAAATTTCCGGCATTGGAGACCAGTACGTCGATCGGCCCGAAGCGCGCGACGGTTTCGCCGACATAACGCTGCGTCTCGGCCCTGTCGGAAACGTCAGCAGCGATGAGCAGGATACGATCGCCCGGCAAGCCTTCCGCCGCAGTCTCCAGTGATGCCATGGAGAGATCGACAAGGGTGACCTTGGCGCCTTCGGCCAGAAACAGCCTGGCACAGGCAAGGCCAAGGCTGCCGGCCCCGCCGGTCAGGATGCAGGTCTTGCGTTCAAGCGCTGGCACGTGGCGGATCTCCTTTCGAACGCATCTGTTGCCGTCCTTCCCGGGAAGCCGCGTCCACCCTCAAGGGACGCGGAGGCGGCGGTCGACGTGCACTCAGATCGGGTAGTGGATCGGACCGTCCTGGATCGTGACCCATCGCAGCTCGGTGAACTCGGCGATGCCGGCCTTGCCGCCGAAGCGGCCGTAACCGCTTTCCTTGACGCCGCCGAACGGCATCTGCGCCTCGTCATGGACCGTCGGTCCGTTGATGTGGCAGATGCCGGATTCGATGCGGCGGGCGACGGCCATCGCCCGGTTGACGTTGCGACCGAAGACGGCCGAGGACAGGCCGTATTCGGTGTCGTTGGCGACCCGGACGGCTTCGTCGACCGACCCGACACGCACCACAGAAACCACCGGCCCGAAGCTTTCCTCGCCATAGATGCGCATGGACGGAACGACACGGTCGAGCAGGATGGCATCGACGATCGTGCCGTTGATGCTGCCGCCTGCGGCAAGGACGGCGCCCTTGGAGACGGCGTCGCGAACAAGCGCATCGATGCGCTGCGCGGCGTGGGCGTCGACGACGGAGCCGAGCGGCGTTTCACCCTTGCGCGGGTCGCCTGCCTTCAGCGTCTTGACCTTGGCGGCCAGCGCGTCGACGAAGCGGTCGGCAATCGCATCGTCGACGACGATGCGTTCGGTCGACATGCAGATCTGGCCCTGGTTCATGTAGGCGCCGAAGGCGGCCGCAGCGACCGCCTGGTCGAGGTCGGCATCATCGAGCACGACGAAGGGCGCCTTGCCACCGAGCTCGAGCAGCGCCGGCTTCAGGTGGCGCCCCGCCGTTTCGGCGATGATGCGCCCGACGCGCGTCGATCCGGTGAAGTTGACGCGCCGCACGGCCGGATGGGCGATCAGCGCCTCGACGATCGCGCCGGCGTCTTCCGGTGCGTTCGACACGGCATTGAGCACGCCATCGGGCAGGCCCGCCTCGTGCAGCGCGTCAACAATCAAACGGTGGGTTCTGGGGCAGATTTCCGATGTCTTCATCACGACGGTGTTGCCGCAGGCAAGCGGCATGGCGATGGAGCGCACGCCGAGAATGACCGGCGCATTCCACGGCGCGATCGAGAGCACCACGCCGGCCGGCTGGCGGACCGCCATGGCAAGGCTGCCCGGCCGGTTGGAGGGGATGACCTCGCCGGAAATCTGCGTCGTCATCGAAGCGGCTTCGCGCAGCATGTCTGCGGCAAGGCCGACATTGAACATCGCCCAACCCGCCGTTGCGCCGGTTTCGGCGGCCATCGCAGCGACGAATTCCTCTGCCTTTGCCTGCAGGCGGTCTGCGGCGGCAAGCAACAGCTTGCGGCGCTCTCGGGGACCGGTTGCCGCCCAGGCCGGGAAAGCCTTCGCCGCGGCGTTCACCGCGAGCCGCGCATCGTCGATGCTGGCGGCCGCCACCTTCGAGGCCACCTCGCCCGAGATGGGGTTCAGTCGCTCGAAGAAGCGCCCGTCCGCAGCCTCGATCTCGGCGTTGTTGATCTTCAATCCCAGCATGTTCATGGGTTTCTCCTTGTCGAAATTTCAGACGGCGGCGCCGAGGAACGCGCGCTGGACAGCGGCATCGTTCATCAGCGCCTGTGCGGTGCCTTCGCCGGTGATGCGCCCGGCTTCGGCGAGGTAGCCGCGATCGGCGATCGATAGGCTCATCTTGACGTTCTGCTCGACGATCAGCAGCGCAAGCCCCGCCTCGCGGATCCGTCCGAGACTGGCGAAGAGCTCGCCGACGACGACCGGTGCGAGCCCCAGGCTCGGTTCGTCCAACATCAGAAGGTCCGGCTTCGACATCAGCGCGCGGCCGATTGCCACCATCTGTTGCTCGCCGCCAGACATGGTGTTGACGTATTGGCGCCTTCGGTCGCGCAGTTTCGGGAACAACTCATAGACAAAGGCCTGACGGTCGCGCGCGCCGTCTCTTGCCCGCCTTGCATAGGCGCCAAGGACGAGGTTCTCCTCGACCGTGAGATCGCCAAAAACGCCGCGCCCCTCCGGTACCAGTGCGATGCCGGCGTCTACCACATCATGCGCTGGGGTACCGGTAATATTGCGGCCGTCAAAGGTGATGCAGGCAACGGCGTCCGGCCGTACCAGGCCGGCAATTGCCTTGAGCAAGGACGATTTGCCGGCGCCGTTGGCGCCGAGGATGACGACCGTTTCGCGTCGGCCGACCTGGAGCGACAGGTCGCGAAGCGCAACGTGGCGTCCGTAGTGCAGGCAGAGATTGCTGACTTCAAGCATGGCCATCTCCAAGGTAGGCTTTGACGACCTCGGGATCGGTCAGCGTCTCGGCCGTCGGCCCATCGGCGATCTTTCGCCCGGCATTCATGACGACGCAACGGCCGCAAAGGGCCCGGATGGCATCCATCACGTGCTCGACGAGCAAGATGGTGATGCCGCGATCGGCAAGTCCCTGGATCAGGTCGATGCCGGTGCGAAGCTCCGTCGGGTTGAGGCCTGCGAGCCATTCGTCGAGCAGCAACAGTTCGGGCTCGGCCGCCAGCGCGCGGGCAAGCTCCATGCGCTTCTGGTCGATGTAGGTCAATTCCTGCGCGCTCTGGTCGGCCCTTTGCGCAAGGCCGACCTCGGCAAGCCGGGCAAGCGCCTCGCTGCGGGCCTCATCCCCCCAAAGCTTCCGCCGGCCGAAGGCGAGCGCGGCGATGACGTTCTCGGCGACGGTCAGCGACGGAAGTCCACGAACCAGTTGGAAAGTCCGGGCAACCCCCTTCAAGGCGATCCGGTTGGGCGCCAGACCGGAAATGGTGTTGCCGTTGAGCGTTATCGTTCCGTCAGACGGCGCGAGGTGCCCCGAAATCATGTTGAGCACGGTGGTCTTGCCGGAGCCATTCGGGCCAAGCAGCCCGACGATTTCGCCTTTGGACAGGGAGAACGACGCGGCGTTGACCGCGGTCAGTCCGCCAAAACGCTTCGTCAGGCCGGAAATGGTCAGGATCTCGCTCATTGCGCCCCTCCTGCAGCCGGCTTGATGGCCGGTCGGCGCCAGCGGCTCCAATGTTCTTCGGCAAAGGCGAGCACACCGCGCGGCAGAACGAAGACGATGGCGATAAAGAGAAGGCCGAGGATGATCGAATAGTGGTTCGGGAAATTGGCCGAGAGCCACTCGAACAAGAGGAAGAGCGGCACCGCCCCGAAGATCGGGCCATAGAGCCGGTTGGCGCCACCGAGCAGGGCCATGATCAGCGTCAGGAACGACACCGTCGGGTTGAACGCGATGGACGGTTCGACATAGGTCCATCGCGGCGCCTGGATCGCGCCAACCAGCGTGATGATCACCGAGCTCAATGCAAAGAGCGCAAGCTTCAGCCGGGCAATATCGATGCCGCAATGGCGCGCCACGACTTCGTCGTCGCCGATGACCTTCAGCGCCAGCCCGAAGCGGCTGCGACCGATCGCAGAGGACAAGAGGAAGGTGACGGTGGCAAGGGCGAGCAACTGCCAATAGATGCCCTCCGGCGTCACCGGCAGGAAGATGTAGCGGCCGAGCGTTCCCGTCATATTGACCTCGTACCAGGTGACCAGCTGGCGGACCAGTTCGGCAAGACCGAAGGTGAAGATGACGAAATAGACCCCGGCAAGTCGCAACGTCGACAGACCGACGACGACCGCAACGACAAGGCCGATCGCTGCGGCAACGAGAAGCAGCAGCGGATAGCTGAGGCTTTCGCTGAAGACGGCGACCGTGTAGGCGCCGATGCCGAAGAAAGCGACGGTTGCAAGCGACACATAGCGCGTCGGGCCGGAGAACATCGCCCAGGCGGACGCAAGCGTCACGTAGCCGAGCATGCCGATCATCAGCGTTACGCCGTAAGGACCGACGAGGTAGGGAACGAAGGCCAGACTGCCGATCACCAAGGCGAAAAACAGGGCTGGCAAACGTGGAATGCGGCTCATCGCGCAGCCCTCCCGAACAGGCCGGCGGGACGCCACAGCAGCACCACGAGGAAGATGGCATAGGTTGAGGCCAGCGTCAGGCCAGGATCGAGATAGGTGGCGACGAAGGTCTCGACGACGCCGAGGATGAGGCCGGCCGACAGTGCACCGGGAACGTTGCCGACACCGCCCATGATGACGACGATCAGCGCCTTCATGGTGAAGACGACGCCGGAGGTGGCGGTAAACGTCTGGTACATGGAAATCACCACGCCACCGGCCGCGGCAAGCGCGCCGCCGAGCGCAAAGGCCAGGCGGGCCGCACGGTCGACATCGATGCCGACGAGCGGCGCCGAACCAGGTGCGACCGAGACGGCGCGCAGCGCCGTTCCCCAGAGCGTGCGCGTGAGGACCAGATAGAGAGCACCTGCAAAGACGGTGGCCAGCACGAAGGCGAGCAGCCGGTTGGCAGCGATCGTGGTTCCGAACACATCGACGGCGATATTGAGATAGCTGTAGCTGGTGAAGTTGGCGCCGAAGGCGACGAGCAGCACGCCCTGGACGACGAAGAGCAGGCCGAAGGTCGCCAGGATGGAATCGATCTCGAGGCTCGCCTTGTCTTTCGCCCTCGCCACCAGCGGCCGCATCATCACGGCATAGATCAGATAGCCGAGGGCAAAGCCGGCGGGTGCAGCGACCAACAGGCCGAGCACCGGATTAAGTCCCCAGAAATTGAACAGGCTATAGGCCAGGAAGGCCGCAGCGATGATGATTTCGCCATAGGCGAGATTCATGATCCGCGCGATGCCGTATTGGAGCGTCAGCCCCATCGCGACAAGCGCATAGGTTCCGCCGAGCACGAGCCCGGACAAAAGGGCCGTGGCGAACATCGGCCTCCTCCTCTATTGCATTCTTTGGGACCGTCGCGATCGCGCGCCTGCCCCCTTAGGATCGCCCCTCCCCGCGATGGGGATGGGGCTTGGCTCGCTTGGTTGACCAGGACGCCGGCACGGCGCGCCGCGGCGGCCTTCTGCTCGGCTCTACCCTGCGCAGTTTGCAGGCCGACGAGGTCTCAGGGCTACTTCCAGGCCTGGCGCGGCAGGACGGGTTTGCTCGCGCCCTCCCGGTCGCCTGGCGCTACGCCGACAAACTGGCCGTTCTGCCATTGTCCCGTCCACCAGAGCTTGCGCAACTGGTTGTCCTCGAACCGGGTTTCGCCGATGACGGTTTCGAACGTGCCGCTCGAAAGTTCGGCAGACACCGCCTCCCGGTCGAGGCCCTTGCGCTTGATCGCCTCCTGCAGCATCTGCAGGCTGGCATAGGTGATGACGCTGCCCCAGTAATCAGGCGCGACGCCGGTGACCGCTTCGTGGCGCTTGCGATAGTCGGCATTGGCCGCGTTGTTCGGGTCGATGCCACCCAGGCTCATGATGCCTGTGGCATTGTCGCCGTTGTTCTTGCCGTAGACCGGAAAGCCGGTGCCAACCCCGAGATAGAGCACCTTGGGATTGAAGCTCGCCACCTGTGCCTGCTGCGTCAGCGCGAAAGTATCCGGCGGATAGGAGAAGGCAACGAAGGTATCGGCGCCGCTTGCCTTCGCCTCATTGATCATCGGCGAGAAGTCGGAGGTGCCGACAGGATAGGTCTTGTCGTAGACGACCTCGATGCCGGCTTCCTCGAATGCCGGACGGGCGGCCGTGACCAGATCGATGCCGAAGCCGTCGGCAACCGAGACCATCGCTACCTTGGTGTTGATCGTGCCGGCCTTGCTGGTTTCGGCAAGGATCGCGGCGAGAGCCCGCGCATAGTCGTGGCCGCCGCCCAGCATCCAGAAGCTTTTCTTCCAGCGCTGCACGAATTGCGGCGCCTTGTCAGTGACGGCGGATACGGCGAGCTGCGGATAGCCGTAGCGGTCAAACAGCGGTGCGACGGCCAGGTTGAAGCCCGTGCCCCAGGGCACGAGCATGAAATCCACCTCGTCCTGGGTCGCCAGGCGCTCGACCGCTCGCACGACCTCTTCGGACGAGGAGCGGTCGTCATACTCGATGACTTCGATCGGCAGCTTGGAACCGTCGGGCAGTTCGAGGCCGCCGGCGTCGTTCACGTCCTTTACCCAAAGCTCGTAGTTCGGCAGCGTGGTAATGCCGGCACCGCCCGCGTTCGGCCCGGTCTTCGAGATCGCATAACCGATCTTCACGGACTTGCGGTCCTCAGCCATCGCCGTGCTGGCGACGCCGCTGGCGAGCATGATCACGGCGAGCGCCGTCGTTCGCAGGACTTGCCTGCGTCGAAAGGTTTTCATGATTCTCCTCCCATTTGCCCGCGTGGTGCGAGCCCCGTCGTCATGCTCGCCTGGTGCCCGTTCTCCTCCGGCATCCAGAAGCTGTATTCGACCCTCTCAGGCTAATACCGGCACTGTCGCTACGGAATAGACTTTTACAAGAGATACTTGTACTTTTCACGGAAACCGGGATCACGATGTGACGCCAGCTTCCAGCACCTCTGCAACGAACCAGCCAACCGCAAGTGCACGCCCCGCCGGCCCCACCGAGGCACGGGTGTTCAAGGCGGCCCTGTCGCAGTCGGAGTGGACGTTCCGCGGGACCCGTAACCGGATCTTCGTTGTGCTTTCGGGCGGTGGCCATATCCGCCTCGGTCGGCATGACGTTCCGCTATCCGGCCCGGCGATCGTGTGGGCGCCGGCAGGCGAGACAGGATCCGTCCTGTTCGACGCGGGCGCCGAGGGGGCGTCGCTGGCTATTCCCGATCTCGTGCTCGGTTCGGCGATGCCGACGGGCGCCGTCTTTGCCCAGGTGCGCGAAGCGATCGCTCGCCCGATCCTTGGCGCCCGTATCCCGGTCGCGGCTGCCCGCCAGTTGTCCCAGGCGTTGCAAGCCATAGAACAGGAACTCAGCGCCAACGAGCCCGGCGCACAGGAAGTCATCCGCCATCAACTGGCGCTGGTGCTGATCTCCATCTGGCGGCTGGCAAACCCCGGTCACGACCGGCCGCAACCGTCGCCGCGGGCGATCGTGCGCAGCTTCGTCCATCTCGTGGAATTGCACATTCGCGACCACTGGTCGATCGGCGCCTATGCCGAGGCGCTCGGCGTGACCGCCGACCGGCTGAATACTGCGACCCGGCGAGCGACCGGGCGAACCCCGATGGAACTCATTCACGAGCGGCTGATGACGGAAGCCTCGATCCTGCTCGACAATTCCGGCCTGCAGGTTTCGGAAGTGGCAGAAGCACTCGGCTTCAAGGACGCCGCTTATTTCAGCCGGTTCTTCAAGCGCATCGCGGGCGTGTCGCCCCGCGCCCATCGCGCCGGCGCCGCCTTGAAGAGGAGCGACGTCAACACGAACTACGCGGCCTGGCCGTGAGCCTCAGGCAGTGTCGGGTGCGCGGTCGTCCGGATCCGGCGCGGTTGCCGATTTGCGGCGGTTTTGCTAGGTGTGCAACCAACGAATATTGAGGCGGATGTGGTAAAGTTTGGAAATTCCGCAGCCCTTACAAGGACCTACAATCGGGCTGTAATCCTCGACGCGCTTCGGCGGACGGAAAGTCTATCGCGGGTCGAGCTTGCAAGGTTGAGCGGCCTGACGCCACAAGCCGTAAGGAACATTGTCGAAGACCTGTTGGCCGAAGGCTTCGTCAAACAGATCGGCAGGCGCAAGGGGCTTCGGGGTCAGCCGCAGATCGAGGTCGCCATTAATCCCGACCGCGGCTATTCGCTCGGCTTTCACGTGACCGGGTCCGAGTGCCGGTACCTGGGCACCAATCTGGTCGGAGACGTCGTGTTCGAGGGCGGCGCCTTCAAGCTCGCGTCGGACGCGGCGGAAATACGCCGGTCCCTGGAACAAATAGAAGCGGCCTGTTCGCAAAGCATGCAAGACAGGGCGCGGCTTGGCGTCGGGATCGCGGTCTCGGCCCCGCTTGCCATGCCACGGCACCGCGAGCCGCATTCGGATTATCTCGAGCAAGTCCGCACGATCCAGCATTTCTTCGGCCCGGACACGTGGATCGAGAATGACGCGAATGCAGCCGCGATGGCGGAAAATCTCTCGGGTACGGCCAAGGAACGAAGCGACTTCCTTTACATCTTCATTGGCGCCGGCGTCGGTGGCGCGATCGTGCGCGACAGCAAGCTGCAGCGCGGCTATCGCGGGAACGCCGGCGAATTCGGTCACATCCTCGTGGACCCGAACGGCCCTCAATGCCACTGCGGCAACAGGGGCTGCCTGCACACCTATTTGTCGCTGGCCGAATTCGGCGATCGGATCGATCGCCTGGGTTCCGACGACGGCGAAATCAAAGCCTGGCTTGCAAGGGCGGTCCCTCCCCTCACGCGCGCTATCGTGACGTTGGAAAACGCATTCGACCCCGATCGGATCATTCTGGGCGGAACGGCGCCCGGCTGGTTGCTGGAGTTGCTCCTCGCGGGCGTTCAGGAAATCCTGCCGTCGACTTGCACGGACGAGGCTCATCAAAGGGTCGAGATTAGCAGGCTGGGCACCACGAGCGCGCTTTTGGGCGCATCCGCTCTTCCTCTCTTGACCCTGATGACGCCGCACCCGGATCTGCTGACGAAGCAATCGCTCGAGGGGATGCGGTAGGCAAGTGGCGCCGTTGCCAACCGACGCGATCACATTGTTTCAGCCGGCTCCCGGATATGTCAGCGCTGAAAATCAGCGTAACAGGGATTGGACATAACCAACCACGTCGACGTCTGGATCTGCCAGGATGTCCCTGGAAGGAGAAATGCCGCGTGCGAGAAGCTTCTTCCCCATCACAAACGATTTGCCATCGTTGATGGCGTCGACGGCGAGAAACCGTTCCTTGTCGAAGTACCAGAGCGAGCGCGCGTCGGCAGTCTTTCCAACGCGCGAAAGGACGTCGGTGTAGCCCGTGTTCAGTCCGGCGATCTGCAGCTTCGCATCATATTGATCGGACCAGAACCAGGGCACTGGTACATAGGGTTTCGGGGAACCTGCAATCGATGCTGCAGCAGCTTCGGCGAGGTCAATCGCGTTCTGTACGCACTCCAATCGGACCATGCCTTGACCGTACGGAAAAGCGGCGCAATCTCCGACTGCGTAGACGTTTGGATCCGAGGTTTTGCCGAAGGCGTCGACCAGGATACCGTTCATCACGGCGAGCCCGCACCCTTCCGCCAGGTCGATGTTCGGGGTGATCCCAATTCCAACGATTGCGAAATCGACGGGCAGGATGGAGCCGTCGCTCATTTCGGCTTCGGCGACACGGCCGTTGTTGCCGACGAAGCGAACAAGGCCAGTGCTCTCCTTGATGGAGACCCCATGGCGCACGTGAAGTTCTCTTAAAAAGTCTGATGTCGCCGATGATGCAACACGGTTGAGAATCCGGGCCTCCGCCTCGATCACCGTCACGTTCAGGCCGAGTTCAGCGCCGACGGCGGCAGCTTCCAGGCCAACATAGCCGCCACCGACGACGAGCATGGTCTTTCCAGGTATCATTTCAGGCATGAGCCGATCGGCATCCGCCTTGTTCCGCGCCACATAGACGCCGCCCAGGGTTCCCCCGAGGGTCGTCGGCCAGGTCCGTGGAGATCCGCCCGTTGCCAGAACGAGCGTCCCGTAGGCGCGCTCTTCACCGGTATCGCACGTGACACGTTGCCGGTTGCGATCGATGTTGTCGACCCGTGTCCCGGTCAAGATTTCGATGCCGAGGTCGGCGTACCAGCTCTCCGGCCTGAGCAAGATGTCGGCGAGTGAGGCACCGCCCAGCAGGTAGCTCTTCGAGAGCGGCGGTCTTTGGTAAGGCAGCACTGCTTCGTCGGCAATGATCGTGATCGGCCGCTCGACCTTGAGCGCCCTCAACCTGGAAGCAGCAGCAACGGCAGCCTGGCCGCCACCCACTATCACTATCGCACTCACGGTTCTGCCATCCCTTCTGAGCCAAAAGCTCGACGATCATTCCTGGTTATCCCTGCACTTCGGGGACGCGCACGGTCAGCCCGTCGAGCTCGGGCTTCAACTTGATCTGGCAGGCAAGTCGGCTTTGCGGCGTGAGGTTTTCCGACAATGACAGCATGTCGGCTTCATCGTCGGCGATCGATGGAAGTCTTGCCATCCAGTGCTCGTCGACGTGGACCTGGCACGTCCCGCAACCGCATGTTCCACCACAGTCGCCAAGGATGCTCCCGACGTTGTTGGCCAGCGCCAATTGCATGAGGCTGCCCACGGGCTCGGTCAGCACGACGCATTGCTCACCGTTCGATTGGATGAATTTCACTTCGATCATTGGCGCCTCAGTAGAGTGTTCGTTGATCGCCGACGCGGATCTTTTCCACCATCTCGTCCTTGTCGAGACCGGCAATCTGATCGGCAAGGATCGCACCGAGTGGCGGAAAATCTTCGCGCGTTGCAAAGGTTGCCGGATTCCAGAGTTTCGAGCGGATGACCGCCTTGGAGCAGTGAAAGAACACTTCCCTGACATGCACCCGGATCGCCACGCGCGGCGCCCTGCCCTGAATGGCAAGGGCTTCGAGCGCGTCGCCGACCACGATGTCGGCAACACCGTTGACGCGAAGGATCTCGCCCAGGCCAGGCACAAGAAACAGGCATCCGACCACGGGATCAGCCAGGATGTTTTCCATGGTGTCGAGCCGGTTGTTGCCAGGGCGGTCGGGGATAAGGAACGTGTTTTCATCCAGCACGTGGACAAACCCCCTTGGATCCCCGCGTGGCGATACGTCTCCACCCGCCTGGCTTCGCGTGCCGATCAGAGCGAACGGAGACAGCGAGAGAAATTGAAGACAGTGTTTGTCGAGCCGGGTGAGTTGTTTGCTGACAACCAACGCCTCGGGCGCGGGAAACATCTGTCGCAGTTCAGTTTGGTCGATTGAGCGCATGCCTTGCCCTCCCCTTGAGCGCAAGGAGTGTCAAAAAACCGACGCTTCGTCAATAAAGAAAAACAATTGTTTTATTATTATGCGCTCGATATGGTCGCCGAAGACCAACTCCCGGCCAATGGAGCGGATAATGCATGTCATCGAAACCAACAGCGCGAAGGTAACGTTCAATCCGCAGGGCGGTCATCTGGAGGAGGTCGCCTTTGGGAGCGGGGCCGACCGGATACGACCGATGCACCGTGCACCCTGGCGCACAGGCGAGGACAATGGGGGCCGGCCGGAGCGTGTACCCGCAGCCATGGGCCAAAGCCTTGCCAGTCTTTCCGGTGATTTCTTCTGCGCGCCGTTCGGGCACGATGACGTCAGCGGTACCGTCGAACACGGCTTGACCGCCAACGGGGTCTGGCTGGAGGAGAGCTTCCGGACAGATGCCGACGGTACGGTTACAGCGATCTTCCGGCTCGACGGACAAGTTGCTGGCGCCGCTGTATTCAAGGAGCTGACGCTCAAGCCCGACCAGCCGATTGTCTATCAGCGTCATCGTTTCGTCGGGGGCTTCGGCATGCTTCCCGTCGCACACCATCCAATGGTCCGGATAACGGGAGAAGCATCGCTGAGCTTCTCGCCGAAAGCTTTCGGGGCAACGCCCGAGCATCCCGTGGAAACCGACCCGCAACGCGGAAACTCGGCACTTATGTACCCTCAAGAGTTTGTCGATTTGACCAGCGTGCGACTGAAGGGAGGCGGCGCGGTGGACCTGAGCGTTCAGCCGGGTCCGCCCGATTCCGAGGACTTCCTGATCCTCGCGGAGGAGCCGAACTCGACCATGGGATGGACCGCAGTGTCGGCGCGTGATGACGGATTCTTGTTTTTCTCTGTCAGAGACCCGCGGGTCTTGCCATTCTCGATGCTTTGGATGAGCAACGGGGGACGTCACTACGAGCCCTTCTCGGGCCGACATCGGGGCGTTCTGGGACTGGAGGAAGGATGCACCTTCTTCGGCTACGGTCGCGAGGCAAGCAGCCGACCGAACTGGCTGAGCGAGCGGGGTTACCCGACGGCAATCGAGCTTGTGCCGGACGGGGAAGTCGCCATCGGCTTTGCATTCGGCGCCATCCGCCTGCCCGATGGCTGGTGTGCCGTTTCCGACATCGGCGTTTCGCGCGAGAACCTGATCATTTCGTCGGACACGGAGGCAACGGTCGAGTTGCCTTTCTGGATGGACGGCGTCTTCTCCCGGTAGGCGTTAGAACAGCAACTCGCCCATGGAGAGCCTGCGAAGCGCCAGGCAGACATTGGCGACCAGCGCCTCCTTTTTGGGGCCACGATCCGGGTAGCGGGTCATGTTGTCGCCATTGTGCATGAAGACATAGCCTCCACGCCCCGTCGTCGTCGGATACTGCCACAGCCAGTCCGCAGGCTTCGGGTCGCCCTCCGGTCCGACATCTGTCAGCCAGATCGCTCCGGGGGGCGGATCGCTCCAGCCTCTCGCATATTGCCCGAATATGCCTTCCCAGCCATCGAAGTCGCCACCGAGATCGGCAAAGATGCCGAACCGGTCGTTGCGCACCCGTACCTTGATGTTGGTGAACGGGCGTGGCGAGACCGCATGGAAGGGGGCCATGAACGGCAGCCATGGCTGGCACGGCTCGGCGCAGATGACGAGGTTTCCGCCACGGGAGAGGAACGCAAGGAGATCGTCAGCCCGGCTCTTCAGGAAGAATTCGTCGTGGCTGCTCGGAACATAGAGCGTGTCCGTCTTTTCCAGGAGTTCGGGCCCGAGTTCGTAAAGCGGCGAAAACGAGGTCTCAAAACCGGCACGTTCGAGACTTTCCTCGATCCAGGCGGGATGCCACTCCGAGGGCACATGCGAGCACTGCAGGTAGGTGAAGCGATTGTTCGACGGGCGCTTGATGCCGAGTTCACGGTTGAGCCAGGGATAGAAGGACTGAAGGAACCGCGTGGTCGCCGGCATGAAGCGCTGACCGTTGTGCGAATGGGGATCGAGCGTCGAAAGCAGCAGCCGCCCGCCGCCCGGCAGCGACGGAAAATCGAGAAACAGGCTGCCGCGGCCACCATCGATCTCAAGTATCGAGCGCGCGCCTTCCGGCACGCTATAGGATCCGCCCCAATGCCAGCTCATATGCGAAAGCGGAATACTGTCGGTGATCGGATGAAGCGGCTGTGTGAAGCTCACCTCCAGCCTTTCCCCTTTGGTCCACCACAGCCAGTCGCGGCAGTTTCCCGGCGTCCATTCAAGGCCAGGAATCTCGAGCCAGTCGGCATGCCCCTGCAGACTGACGACGAGAAAGCCGCCACCCTTCAGATAGGCATTCAGCTGCTGTCGGTGCGGGATCGGCGCGGCCGCATCCATCGCATCCGGCATGATGACCGCGGCGTAGGTCGAAAGGTCGAACCGAGGTAGGTCGTGGATATAGATGAGGTCGTCGATATAGTGGTTGAAGTCCTGGAAGCTTCGCAGCTGCCAACTGTTGCCCCAGTGGATATAGGCGATCCGCTTTGCGGCGTTGGGCATCACGTCAGCCATCAAAACGAGCTCCATCATGTCGAAAGACAGGGGCATAGGTATGCTTCGGCAGCCCATCGAAATCGGCGCGCGCAATCGGCAGGTCGTAGAGCGCCGTCAGGTTCTCGGCGCTCAGCGCCTCGGCCATCGGCCCTGAGACATACTTGCTGCCGCTTGTCATCAAAAGCACATCGCTGGCGATCTCGACTGCGTGCTGCGGCATGTGGGTCGAAAACACGATCGTCATACCGTGCTCGTCCTTGAGGTGTTCGAGCAGGCTGAGGACCTTGTCCTGGTTCTTGTAGTCAAGCGCCGCACAGGGCTCGTCGAGCACCAGAAGGTCACATTCCGACGAAAGTGCCTGAGCGATCATCACCAGCTGGCGCTGGCCGCCGCTCAACGAATTGAACGATTGCCCCTCGAGATGTTCGATGCCAAGCAGGTGGAAATAATGCCGGACGATCTCGTAGTCTTTCTTGCCCGGCGCACCGAAGAGACCAAGATGGCGCGCCCGTCCCATGAGTGCGATGTCGAAGGCGGAATAGGAAAACGGCGCCTCGAACAGCTGCGGCACATAACCCACCTGCCCGCTGACGGAAAGCCGGCCGGATTTCGGCTTGATGACACCGATCAGCGTGTTGATGAGCGTCGTCTTGCCAACACCGTTGGCCCCAAGCACAGCAAGCACATGCCCACGCTCGAGGCGAAGGCTGTAATTGGCCAGAATGGTCCTGCCCCCGCGCTCGATGGTCAGATCTCGTGCCTCAATCACTGCTCCAGCCTCCCTTTGCATGCAGGCGGCGAAGGATGACGGCAAAGACGGGAACGCCGATCAGGGCGGTGATGATGCCGAGCGGGATTTCCGCCGTCGTGACCGTTCGGGCCAGATCGTCGACCAAAAGCAGGTAGATCGCGCCAATCACGCCCGCCACCGGCAGGAGGCGCCGATGATCGGCGCCGACGAGCGCGCGTGCGATGTGCGGAACGACGAGACCGACCCAGCCGATGATGCCGGAGGTTGCCACCACACCAGCCGAAATCAATGCGGAGGCAATGAGGATGATCCACTGCACCAAGACCACTTTTGTACCGAGCGCGCGGGCTTTCTCCTCGCCGAGCGACAGGATGTTGATCTGGAAGCGCAGCAGATAGATCGCGATGGCGGAGGGAACCACGGCGACCGCGAGCAGCAAAACATCCAGATAATTGGTCGAAGCGATGCTTCCCATGAGCCAGTAGGTGATGGCGGGCAGCTTCTGAAAGGGATCGGCCAGCAGCTTGGCAATGGAAATCGCTGCCGAAAAGAAAGCGGAAATGACAACGCCCGCCAGGACCAGCGTCAGCATGCTGGTGCGTCCGCGCACGGTCGACAACAGCTTGACGAGGAAGACGCTGCCGATGCCGAACAGGAACGCCAAGGTCAGCAGCGCGTAGCCCTGCCATCCGAGAAGGATCGCGAGCGTCCCGCCAAAACCGGCGCCGGAGGTGACGCCGATGATCCCCGGATCCACCAGCGGATTGCGGAAAAGGCCCTGCAGAGCGGCCCCCGACATGGACAGGCCGAAACCGATGACGACCGCCGCCATGATGCGCGGCAGCCGAACCTGCTCGACCACCACCTCCTGGACCGGATCCCAGTAAGGAACGATCAAGGGGTGAACGTTGTCGATCAGAATGTAACCCACGTCCGGCACGGAGAGGTCGTAGCGCCCGATCGTCACCGAATAGAGGACGACGGCCACCAGGAGCCCCAGGAGGACAGCCAGGACGGAGACGGAAGCGCTTTTCCGCCCCAATCCGGCAGGCACGCTCGTCGATGCCTTACTGGAAGAGCTCGGCATATTTGCTCGCAGGCGCATTGCTTTCAGTTTCGAGGATCGCAGCGACCTGGCCGTCTTTCAGTTCGGCGCCGTAAATGAGCTTGTAGCTGTCGAGGATCTGCTTCTTGAAGGTGGGAGCAAAATCGGCCCCATGGGCGATCGCCGCCAACCATTCCGATGTCAGGAAGATTTCCGGCGCATCGGGGGTGCGGGCAAAGACCGGCTGCTTATAGACGCGCTTTTCCTTCACAGCCTTGAGACTGGCTAGCACCGGGTTATCGAAGAAATCCTTCGGGTTGAGGTCGGTCGCATAGGCGGGAATGATGATGATATCAGGGTTCCAGACGAGCAACTGTTCGAAATCGACGGTGCGCCACCATTCGCCGGTATTGTCTGCCGCCGGATTGGTGACACCGCTGAGGGAAAGATCCTGCGAGCCGTTGGCGATGACCTGGATCTGATCGGCGACCTTGTCGATGTGGAGGACAGACGGAAGCGCCGACTTGTCGAGCTTGGCTACCTTTTCATCAAGGGCCTTCAAAGTCTCGGACTGGGCTTTCAGGATCGCCTGCGCGCGGTCGTTACGGCCGGTCATGTAACCGCTGAGCGTGACATAGTCGAGCCGGTCCTGCTCGGAGCAGCATTGCCAGCCAACGACAGTGAGCCCCACCCGTTCCAGCGGCTCGATGAGCTTTTCGTCATGGGTCCACTGGATCACCGCATCGGGTTTCTCAGCAAGGATCGCCTCTACATTCGGCACGAAGCCGTCCTGGGCTGCGCTGGCATTGATCTTGGCCATTTCCGGGAGCATCTCGGCATAGATGCCGCTGGTAAAGTATCTCACCAGCGAATCCTTGTTCATGCCGACGATACGATCGGCCTTTTCGTCCACGGCACGATAGATGATCGGCGCCGAACGGACGATCGTCACGACGCGTTCCGGCGGTTTTGCGAATGTAATCGTCTTGCCGCGATGATCGAGGAAGGCCGTTTCGGCCGACGCCGCTCCCGGCAGAAGCGCCGATAGGAAGAGTGCGAGTGCAGTGAATGTCTTGAGGCGGCTTGACATGAAACGCTCCATCGAAAGGCCGGCAGGTCCGGGCCAAGTTCGTTTTCATGAGTGTGCTAGTCAAGTTATAGGCACATGTCCAGCGCTCTGTAGATTTTTAGGGGTGGCGTCGCCTCGGAAGCGCTCCTCCTGAAATCATTCAGAGCACTCCCAGCATGCCCGCGAGAGCTTCGTCGATTGTCCCAAGATGGCGCGCGACCGGCAGCGCTTTCACGTCTTTTTAACCATGACTCGTGAAACTGCGCCCATCCGGAGGCATGATGCCGACGTTCGTCTGGGGTAAAAGTGCATGCGTAAGCCGCAAGATCAGAAGCTGTCCTCCGGTGCGACCATTTCGGAGCCCGGCTACGTCGTCTCCCGCCGCGCCCTGCTTTCGAACCTCGGTATCATGACGCTGCTGGGTGCGTCCGGGTGCTCGCAGGCCCTCGAACTCCCATCGCTCGAGCCGTCCGGTCGTATGTCGCCTATGGGTGTTGACACCATGTCGACAGGGGCAATTCCACCGATCAGCGTCGACAGCAACATCACCGACAACAGCACGATGTATGCGTCGCTGGCCGACAACGGCTTCGTCATCCCGGCCATTCCGTTCCAGAAGGTCAAACCGGAATTCCGTCGTCAGATCGTGCGCGATCCCACCGGTGAGGCGCCGGGCACAATCGTGGTGCGGCTCAATGAGCGGCATCTCTATTGGGTGCAGGAAGGCGGCGAAGCGGTCCGCTACGGTGTCGGCATCGGCAAGGCCGGCTTCGAGTGGAGCGGCCGTGCGGAGATCCAGTACACGAAGGTGTGGCCGACCTGGACGCCGCCCAAGGAGATGATCGCGCGCAAGCCTGAACTGGTGAAATGGACGAGCGGCCAGCCGGGTGGCCTCGATAACCCGCTCGGAGCCCGGGCACATTACATCTTCAAGGACGGTCAGGACACCGGCTATCGCGTGCACGGCTCACCGGAATGGTGGACCATCGGCACGCAGGCGTCTTCCGGTTGCGTGCGCATGATGAACCAGGACGTCGTCGATTTGTACAACCGGGTCAAGGCGTCACCGATCAAAGTCCCGATTGTGGTGGCATAGGGCGCTACGCCGCATGAAACGGGGGCTGAGCGCGACGACGGCCCTGCCAAAATCAAACGCTCGACCTGACGCGCCGGACCACGCCTCCTCGACGGGCTGATCACGCGCGATATGGAACAAAGAAGACTCGGCGGGAAAGATAGGGCTCCTTCATCGCATCTGCACAGTTGAGCCACGGCGCCCATCATTTAAGATAGAAGGTCGGCGGGCCGGACTGATCGACGTCACGGCGCGACCGACAGCTGGATCATGCCGCGACATGCCGTCACCAATTACGATTAGAGCTGCCCGACAGGATGACATGCCCGCGCTTGGCGCGTTTGGCACGCAACTGACGGCACTCCATCATCAATGGGACCCCACGCGCTTCATCGCGGCGGGAGCCGGCACGAAGGCTTCCTATGGCCGATGGTTGCACAGTCAGCTTGAAGAGCCGGATGTCGTGGTCCTCACAGCCGAGCAGGAAAATGCAATCGTCGGATATGCCTATGCCTCTCGCGAGGGATACGACTACATGGCACTCCGAGGACCGGCCGGCGTCATTCACGACCTTTTCGTGGATCCCGAACGTCGCAGCCAGGGCATCGGCCGCATGTTGCTCGACGCGGCCGTTGCAGAGTTGCGGAAGCGAGGGGCTGGCCTGGTCGTGCTTTCCACGGCGCACAGGAACGAGGCAGCGCAAAGGCTGTTCGCAACCGCAGGCTTTCGTCCGACGATGGTCGAGATGGCGCTGGACGATAAGGCTTGATCAGGCAGCAATCTGCGCGCGGTTTGGGCAAGCCGACCTCCTCATCTCGACCTCGGAACGACCGAACGTAAAAGGAATGGCGAAAGCCCGTTCGCTTGCGGCTGACCGGAAAAAGAGGCGCGCGTCCTGGGCACCAGAACATCGACGGTGAGGAGCGTCGGTCGCTTCGGAACCGATCGCACTGTGCTTCCGTTTCTCCTGCGCATCGACGACGGTCGTCGCTGGCTCCAACGCCTTCAGGGCAAATTCTTGCTGCCAGGCGTGGTCGGCGGCACCCCCTTCCAGGTAGGAGCCCCTATGCGCATCGCCTTCCTTGTCAACGCGATCGAGACCGAAAAGCCTTCATATACCACAACGTCGTTGGCGCTTGCCGCGCTCGCTCGCGGCCACGACGTGCTCTATGTAACGCCGGGTGATTTCATCCTTGGCCCCGACGACGCATTGATGATCCGCGCAGCAAATCTTGGCGACGCGCGCCCCAAGAAGTCCGAAACACTGCTGCGTGCTCTGATCGCGCCCGAACAGCCAAGAGCCCTTGTCAATGTCGAGGAGGTGGATGTCCTGTTCTTACGGAACGATCCCTCGCTGGATGCCGATAGTCGCCCCTGGGCAGCGCATGCCGGCGCGAATTTCGGTCGGCTTGCCGCTGAGCGAGGCACGATCGTCGTCAACGACCCCTGCGGTCTGGCCCTGGCGCAGGACAAACTCTACTTCCAGGATTTCCCGGCCATCGTTCGTCCGACCACTTTGATTTCCAAGGACATAGAGGAGATCAGAACGTTTATCGACGACCATTCGGACGGTGTGATCATCAAACCGCTGCAAGGATCCGGCGGAAAGAACGTTTTTCGGGTTGGAAGCAGCACCGAATCCAATCTCAATCAAATCATCGATGCCGTCGGTGAGGTCGGCTATCTCATTGCGCAGTGTTACCTTCCAAAAGCGTCGGAAGGTGATACCCGATTGTTTCTCATGAACGGACGCCCCTTGCAGCGTGGCGACGTATACGCTGCATTCAGGCGCGTCCCCGCGAAGGGCGACGTGCGTTCCAACATCCACGCGCGCGGGACCCCAAAACGGGCGCAGGTCACAAAGGAAATGCTGGCGATCGCCGAGACCCTGCGCCCCAAGCTTGTCGAAGATGGCATGTTTCTGGTCGGCCTCGATATCGTCGGCGACAAGCTGCTCGAGATAAACGTGTTCACGCCCGGCGGTCTCCAGACCATTCGTGAACTCTACGACGTCGACTTCTGCGAAGACATCCTTGCCTCGCTGGAAAACAAAGTTGCGACCAGGAAGACCTACGGCGGATCGTTGAGCAACCGTATCCTGTCGACCCACTAGGACTTTGCCGAAGAATTCTGGGCGCACGATCCACCCCAAAGCACAATTGACGGCCTGTTTTGCCGGCGACTAACTGCGACTCCCCCGGAGGGAGTCGCGACCGGGTGGCTGCCTTGACCAAAATCGTACCCGGGGCTTCGGAACCGATGGCGCCGTGCTCGGTTTCTCCTTCATACGCGAAAGGAGATGAAAGCGATGGCCAAAGACGACGATCTGAAAGCGGGCTTCACAGGCACACCCGAAGAACCCCTTGCCGGTATGCGCAAAGCTGCACAGACAGCCAGCGAAGCAGTAAAGAGGGAAACGACCGCCGTCGCGACCGCCGCGGCACAACATCCTCACACCGCGACCACCCTCAGCTTGCTGATCGGCGCCCTCGCCTTTACCATCGGCTACGTCGTGGGACGATCATCGGTCGATACCGGGCGGGGATACTGGCGATAAACCGGCCAGCCGGCGAGGCTGATGTTTCGCCGGCGCCTCTCAAATCACGATAACTTCCTCCTTACCATGAATTTAGGTGACGCTAATATCCATTGACTACAGCGTGCACTGTGCAAAGCTGAAAGCTCTTGATTGTGCCACGACGCTGCAGGGATCCTTCATGTTTTTGGTCCGCACCGATCTCGATGTCGCCGTCACGCGATGGCGCGAGATCATCTTGACGTCCTTGCCGTGGGACCGACTTGGCGGCTACGTCGCGTTGCGCAAACATGATTTGACCATCGAAATTCACGACCTCGATGAGGATAGCGATCTGCTCGTCTTTGCGACCGATGGCGAAGCTCTGGCCAGCCGGTTCCGTTCAGCCTATCCCTTTGTGGTGACATACGGCAGGAACCCCGGCTATCCGCTTGAATATCTGGTCTGGCTTTCATTCCACATGCAAGCGAACTTCGATCGGTTGGGCGCCCTTGAGATGAGCGCGACTTACGAGGACGAAGAGGGCGACATCGAGAGCATGTCCGCCGTGGCCATGGGCTTCTCACGTCAGGCCGACCTTGAAGACTTTATTGCGCGGTTCGACGGCAAGGACCTGAGCCAAGACCTGTTGTTCGGCTACGACGCATACCTGTCGGAGGTAGGAGCGAAGGTCGACTGAGGCCGCGCCTCTTTTCCCGCCCCACTTAGTCCTATTGAGAACCAAGCTGGTTTTCAGGCCTTCCGATCGGCCAGGGCCAAGGGAGATTGGTTGGCCTGCCTGTCTCGCGCCAGCGTTACGAAACTTTCATTTTATCATCATGCAGATTGTCACGGACTGTCACACGCAACTGTTAGCAAGCGCCCCGGCTTCATCGTGCCACCGATCCTGGTGTCCGCCATCCTGCAAGGAGCGTTTTGCAAATGAGAGTCTCCGTCACTACCTCCGTATTCCTCGGCCTGATGGCGAGCGTCGCGTTCGGCGCGTCGGCCGCGGCCGCCGAAAAGACGAAATTCGAATTCTGGTACGGCCTTTCGGGCGACCTCGGCGAACGCGTCCAGGATGCCTGCAAGAAGTTCAACGACAGCCAGTCGGAGTTCGAGATCGTCTGCACCTCGCAAAACGGTTACGACACGACCCTGCAGAACACGATTGCCGCCTACCGCGCCAAGAAGCAGCCGGCGATCACCCAGATCTATGATGCCGGCACGCTCGACATGATGCTGTCCGGCGCCTTCGTGCCCGCCAAGACGCTGATGGCCGACAACGGCTATACGATCGACTGGAACAACTATTTCGGCGGCATCGCCAATTACTACGCCACCGCAAAGGGCGAACTGAACTCCTTCCCGTTCAACTCCTCCACCGCGATGTTCTACTACAACGTCGACGCCTTCCAGAAAGCCGGCATCGACTTCAAGCCGGACACCTGGGAAGAGGTCGAGGAAGCGGCCCGCAAGCTGAAGGCGGCCGGTTTCGAATGCCCGCTGGCGTTCAACTTCGACACCTGGCCGCTGATGGAGCAGTTCTCGGCCATCCATAACCAGCCGATCGCCACCCAGGCGAATGGTTACAATGGCCTCAACGCCGAGCTTGTCGTCAACAAGACCAAGTTCGTCGATCATGTGAAGTTCTTCAAGAAAATGGCCGACGAGAAGCTCTTCGTCGTCAAGACCAAGCAGCTCGGCATGGACATCGTCCCGGCCTTCACCTCCCAGACCTGCCAGATGATCCAGACCTCGGTCGCCGACCACGGCACCATCGGCAAGACCCTGCCTGAGGGTGTGAAGTGGGAAGTCGCCATGTTGCCCGTCTGGAAGGGCACCGAGCGGCAGAACTCGCTCGTCGGCGGCGCCTCGCTTTGGGTGCTCGCCGGTCGTCCGGAAGCCGAATACAAGGGCGCGGCCGCCTTCCTCAACTACCTTGCGACGCCGGAAATGGCCGAGTGGTGGTCGACAGTAACCGGCTACATCCCGGTGACCAAGACCGGTTTCGACGCCATGAAGGCCAATGGCTTCTATGACAAGGCTCCCTACAAGGGCCGCGAACTCGCCATCCAGAGCCTGTCCTTCACCCCGACCTCGGAAAACACCCGCGGCATTCGCCTCGGCGGCTTCACGCAGATCCGCAAGGAATTCGCAACCGCCCTCGAAGCGATCTTCATGCAGAACGCAGACGTACAGGCCGAGCTCGACAAGACGGTCGAACGCGGCAACGCCGTTCTGCGCCGCTTCGAGAAGACCTACGCCGGACAGACGCTGAACTAAGATCCGATCCGCCTGGAGCCTGCCGCGATACCGGCGGGCTCCGATCGCTCTTCTTGCGCATTGGAATTTCGACATATGGACAAGCGCGCGGCCTTTCGCAGCTGGTGGCTGCCCAGCCTCTTCGCCCTGCCGCAGATCATTTTGATCCTGCTCTTTTTCTACTGGCCAGCGGTCGCCGTGTTGCGATGGGCCTTCACGCTGGAGCCGCCGTTCGGCGGGGCGGCAGAGTTCGTCGGCTTGGCAAACTTCCAGGAAGTGTTTGCCGACCCGCTCTACTGGAACTCGGTCGGCGTCAGCCTGGCATTTGCCCTTTGCGGCACGCTTGCCACCATTTTCATCGGCCTTGTCCTTGCCCTTGCGGTCGACCGGCAACTGCCGGGTTCCGCGCCGTTCCGGTTCCTCTACATTCTGCCCTATGCGATTGCGGGACCGGCAGCCGGCATGGCCTTCCGCTTCATCCTGTCGCCGGAGCGCGGGCTGATGGCATCGGTCAACGCCGCCTTTCCGGACTTCTGGAACCCGGCCAAATACGGCAGCCATGCCCTCATCCTCGTCATCGTCGTCTTTGCCTGGAAATGGGCGGGCTACACGTTCATTTTCCTGCTTGCCGGCCTGCAGTCGGTTCCGCGTTCGCTGATCGAGGCGGCCGCGATGGACGGCTGCGGCCCGATCCGCCGCGCGGTCGATATCCAGATCCCGTTGTTGGCGCCAACGCTCTTCTTCCTGCTGGTCATCATGATGACCGAGGGTTTCGTCGGTGCCGACACATACGGCATCGTCGCCCGCACGACCGATGGCGGCCCGAACCACGGCACCGACGTGATGGTCTACCGCATCGTCGAGGAGGCGTTCCGCGGCCTGAACTACTCCGGTGCGTCCGCCCAGAGCCTCGTGCTCATCGGCCTCATCATGATTTTCACCTTCATCCAGTTCCGCTTCATCGAGCGCCAGGTCCATTACAAGTGAGGCTCCCATGATCCAGCGGACACCCTTTGCCAACGCCCTGACCTATGGCGTGATGATTTTCGGCTTCCTGCTCTTGATCGGCCCCTTCATCGTCATCGTGTCGGGCGCCAGCCAGACTTTCCAGCAGGTCAACGCCATACCCTTCAGCTTTGTGCCGCAGGATCGCCTGTTGGAGAACATGGGTGCGGCCTGGTCGCGCGCCAGTCTCGGAACGGCGATGCTGAACAGCTTCGTGATGGCGAGCCTCGTCACGGTCGGCAAAGTGGCGCTGTCGGCACTGACGGCCTTTGCCATCGTGTTCTTCCGAACACCCTTGAAAGGCTTCTTCTTCTGGATGGTGTTCATCACCCTGATGCTGCCGCTCGAAGTACGCGTGGTGCCGACCTATGCCGTCGCCGCCGACCTGTTCCAGCCGATCCGCTTGCTGATTTCCGCCGTCACCGGCTTCGAGGTCTCCGTCGACTGGAACCTTCTCAATTCCTATGCCGGCCTCACTTTGCCGCTGATCGCCACGGCGACCGGAACCTTCCTTTATCGCCAGTTCTACCTGACCCTGCCGGACGAACTGGCGGAGGCTGCGCGCATGGACGGGTCGGGCGCGATCCGCTTCTTCATCGATATGCTGCTTCCGCTCTCGCGCACCAACATGCTGGCACTGACGACCATTATGTTTGTCTACGGCTGGAACCAGTATCTCTGGCCGCTCCTGATGGTGACGGACCCGCAATACAAGACCACGATGATGTCGCTGGTAGCGCTCCTGCCCGCCGACAACGGCACGCCGGACTGGAATGTGACGCTCGCCGGTTCGCTGATCATCATGCTGCCACCGCTCGTCGTCGTCGCCGTCTTACAGCGGTGGTTCGTGCGCGGCCTCGTGGCCACGGAAAAATGACCCCGCTTTCCCCAATCAGAACAGACAGAGAGGTCCGCGCTCATGGCTGACATCGCAATTCGCGCCGTGCGTAAATCCTACGGCAAGAACCCCACCCTGCACGGCATCGACCTCGCTTTCGCATCCGGAGAATTCGTCGTGATCCTCGGCCCGTCCGGCTGCGGGAAATCGACGCTTCTGCGGATGATCGCGGGGCTTGAGGAGATCACCGCGGGTGAGATCGCGATCAACGGAAAAGTTGTGAACAAGCTCGAACCGCGCGAACGCGGCTGCGCCATGGTGTTCCAGAACTACGCCCTCTACCCGCACATGACCGTTGCGGGAAACATCGGCTACGCGCTGAAGGTGGCGGGCGTCGCAAAGGCCGAGCGGCTCCGCCGAATCGAGGAAACGGCAAAGATCGTCGGGCTTTCCGACTATCTCGATCGCAAGCCGGCCGCCCTTTCCGGCGGTCAGCGGCAGCGCGTCGCCATGGCGCGCGCGATCATTCGCGAGCCGAACGTGTTCCTGTTCGACGAGCCGCTGTCGAACCTGGATGCCAAGCTCCGCGTCACCATGCGGGCTGAAATCCGCAAGCTGCATCAGCGTCTGGCAGCAACGTCTGTCTTCGTCACGCACGACCAGGTGGAAGCAATGACGCTGGCCGACAAGCTGGTGGTGATGAACAAGGGCGTGGTCGAGCAGGTGGGCCAGCCGCTCGACATCTATCACCGGCCGGCAAGCGTCTTCGTCGCATCCTTCATCGGCTCACCGGCGATGAACCTGTTCGAAGCCACCGTCGATGTTGAAAATGCGTACCTCACATTCGGCGGCACGAAGATGCCGATCAACAAGGGCCTTGCCACGCGACTGGGCGCAAGACAGATCACCGTCGGCATTCGCCCGGAACAATGCGTCGTTGCGCCGGACGGCGTCTCGATCAAGGTGGATTTCATCGAGGAGCTCGGCTCCGGTCGCGTCATTCACTCGGACCTGAACGGCTATCCTTTCGCCGCCGCCGTCGACGAGCATCTGCGCGTGCGGCCGGGCGATCGCGTTACCCTGAAGCTGCCGCTCGCACACCTCCACCTCTTCGACAAGGAAACCGGTCGCCGGATCGAGATCGATCTGGAGCCGCGCGCCGTGAGCAGTTCCGCCAGCCAACCGACACTCCAAGCAGTCTGAACACTTCCATAGATCAGGAGAACCGTAATGAACGACATCATTTCCGCCGTGGGATTCTGCAACCGGACAGGCAAGGGCGATCTTTCGAGCCTTGACGCCTCGCTCCGTGAAGTTGCCGAAACGGGCGCCGACGCCTGCGAGATCGGGATCTATGGCGAAGAGATCGTCAGCGGCGGCCGCATCATCGAAGACCGTGTCCAGCGCGTCGCCGAGATCACCAAGAAGTACACGTTCGACAAGCTTTCGCTGCACGGCCAGATCGTCTCCAACTTCATGGATCGCCAGCACCACCATCTGCAGAAGAAGGTCGTGAGGGCGATGCTTGAACTCTGCGACCGGCTTGGCGCGGGGATCCTCGTCCACCACTCCGGCGCAGCACAGCTTGCCGCCGGCGAGAACGCCGCGGACCTCGACAAGATGGAACGCGACGCTCTTGCGGAGATGGCGGACGTCGCAAAAGGTTACGGCGTTCGCATCGCACTTGAGAACATCTTCACCACGGAAAGCGGCCAATACCGGCAGACGCCGAGCCAGGTTGCCGAAACGGTGCGGGCGATTGGTTCCGACAACGTCGTCGCGCTCATCGACTTCTCGCATGCCTATATCGAGGCCACGCATCGCGGGCTCGATTTCCGCGACGAACTCAAGGCCATGGCCCCGGTGACCGGTCACCTGCATGTGCACGACAGCTTCGGCCTGCCCTATAGCATGAACCGCTTTTATCATCCGGCAGAAGCGACTGCGCTCGGCATCGGTGACCTGCATCTGCCGATCGGCTGGGGCGACATTGCCTGGGATGAGATCTTCTCTGAGCTGACCTTCCTTCCGGATACGACGCTGATCATGGAAATTGGCGCCGAGCGCTTTGCCGATCAGCAGCCGGCGTCCCTGGAGCACGCCAGGCGCCTGGCGGCGCGCGTGGGGCTTCGGCGCGCTGCTTAACGTGCCACCGACCGCCCTGGTGCTGAATAGCCCTTGCGGCTTGTCGCAAGCAAAGACACCGACAGGATCAAACGGTACCCGAGGCGCACGACCGACAAGACGTGCGCCTCAACTTGCCCCCAACACCGTGCTTCTGGTCTGCGCCTCTCAGCCGCCCGGCATCGCCTGCGACTGGGCCATATCGATGAGGTCGTCTCCTGGCGGTGACGTGAAGGGGACCGAAGATTCCTTCTTCGGCTTTTTGGGCGACCGCCCACCGCAAGCGCTTTCATGCGAGGAAAAGAACCGGCGACCAGTGTCTCGATCGCCGGTTCAACCGCCTCACCGGGCGCGCGGTGAACGACAGGGGGACTAGCTGGTCTTCCTGTCGAGATCCACGCCTTCGAGCTTCGCCACCAGCATAGCGCGATCCTCAACTGACCTGAGGCGTACCGTCAAGGCGGTGCTCTTGACCGGAACCTGCGGGGGAAGGGACAAGGCGATCCTTGGGATGTTCTCGGCGGCCCACTGTTTGAATCGGGGTAGCTTGTTTGCGCCGCTGATCGGCAAAGTATGACTGTATCTGAAGCTCATCGCTTATTCTCTCTCTATGCGGAATTGGCCGGATAGGTCGGCCTTTGAAGGATCAATGCTGAGGAGGGTCCTGGCGCCGCTCTTGCCGTCGCAGGTAGTGGCGCCAGGCGATTAGCGTGCGCGACTGACCCTATGGCTGCAGACGGCCTTGACTGGTCGCCGCCACTTTTCGAGGTACGGGAACGTCGACACGGGCCTACCGCCTCAACATGAGGATCTCGTCGAGCGAGGATTTCTTCCCGGTGGCGCCGGTCGGTGCTTCCAAACATTCAGACGCGGCATCCAGGGTGCGCACGAACTCCGAAAGCTCGCGGTCATCAAGCGTGTCCGCCGCCGCCGCGAGCGAAAACCACCGCCGCTGCCTTTGTGCTTTTTCCCGCCAATCAACCAGCGTCCCGCGCACGTTCAATCCGAACACCGCCACGCGGCAGACAACGTTTGCGCCGTTATCCAGTTGTTTCATGTAGCGATAGGTCGTCACCGGCGCCTTAGAGAGGACACCGATGACACCGCCCTCTTCCAATGCTTCCCGCGATGCGGTCTGACGGGGCGCAAGGCCCTTCATTGGCCATCCCTTGGGCACGATCCACCGCCCGCTCCTGCGCGACGTGACGAGCAATATCCTTGCTTCGCCATTCCTGGCGATGCGCCAGGGAAGAGCTCCGACCTGCTGCATCTCTTCCGGTGCAGCCTCCGCAGCGGCGCAAATGTTCCTGGTGTTCGTCATTTTCCGCTCCCTTTGCCAAACGCGCAGGGAGCCGGCGGATACGCGCTCCGTTCGCGCGCGGCGCACGCGTTGCGGCGGGCGGCAGCGCAATGCGTCTTGCACCACGGGCAACGGCGAGCAGAAAGGGGAAGATGCCGGTTGCAAACGATGCAAACGGGGCGAGTTGGAGACGCGGACACGGGTACACTCCGTCAATCATGAACCGCACTGTTGGTCAGTGGATTCCCGGAGCGGCGGGGGCTGTGGCGGCGTTACAGGATCAGGGCAGCCGGCTCCGGGTAAGGGAGCGTGCTTGATCGATGAGCCGCGATATCCTGATGAAAGTTTCCGTATGCATATCCTTCACATCGCCCTTTCTTTCCAGCACATCAATGGGCAATTTTGTCGCGCCGTGAACCTGATGGGCTGGATGTTCGGCGACGGCGACACGATCGTCCTGACGATGAGCAGAAGGGATCTCGTCGCGGAGCGGTTCGATGCCGTCGGGGTCCAGGTTTCCAACTAGAGTGTCATCCCGCCCCAGCCGGAACTGGGCCGAGATAACGCCTCAGTCGTGGCGCCGGCGCGCTACAGTCCCGATAGCTCCTTGAGGCTTTTCTCGACGATATCGAACATCTCGTCGACCTGCGCCTTGGTGATGATCATGGGCGGGCAGAAGGCGATCGCGTCGCCGATGTTGCGGGAGATCAATCCGTTCTTCTGCAACAGAGCTGCGGCCCGAGCGCCCATCGTCCCCGTCGGCGCGCCGTCGGCGGCCTCCAGCTCCAGGGCCCCGATCAGCCCGACACCGCGCGCTTCGACTGCGAGGGGGTGCCGCTCCAGTGCGTTGAGGCGCTCGAGAAAATGTGGCGCCAGCCGGCGCACGTTTCCGACGAGATCGCGCTCCTCGATGATCGCCAGATTCTCCAGCGAAACCGCGGCGGCGACGGGATGGCCGCTTGCGGTGTAACCATGGCCGAGCGTGCCGATCCGGTCTGCCTCGGATGCAATAGGCTCGTAGACGCGCGCGTTGATCATCAGCGCCGAGATCGGCTGATAGGACGAGGAGAGCTGCTTGGAGACCGTCATGAGATCGGGACGCAGCCCATAGGTTTCCGAGCCGAACATGTTGCCGGTGCGGCCGAACCCGCAGATCACCTCGTCGGCGATGAGCAGAATATCGTAGCGGTCGAGCACTTCCTGGATGGCCGCCCAGTAGCCTTCCGGCGGTACGATGACGCCGCCCGCCCCCATCACCGGCTCGCCGATGAAGGCGGCAATCGTTTCCGGCCCCTCCTCCAGGATCATGGCCTCCAGTTCCTCGGCGCAGCAACGCGAGAAGGCAAGCTCGTCCTGCCCCGGTTCCGCACCCGTGCGATAGTGCGGGCAGGTCGTGTGCAGGATGTTGGGAAACGGCAGATCAAAGGAACGATGATTGTTGGGCAGGCCGGTCAGGCTCGCACTCAGCGCCGTCACGCCGTGATAGCCCTTGATCCGTGAGATGATCTTCTTCTTCTTGGGTTTGCCGAGCGCGTTCGAGCGGTACCACACGAGCTTGATCGCTGTGTCGTTCGCCTCCGAACCGGAATTGGCAAAATAGACCTTGGACATCGGCACTGGCGCAAGAGACACCAGCTTCTCCGCGAGATCGGCAACGGGCCCGTGCGATTTCTGCGAGAAGGTGTGGTAGTAGGGCAATTGGCTCAGTTGCTTGCGCGCGGCCTCGACGAGCCGCTTCTCGCCGAAGCCGACGGCGACGCTCCAGAGACCCGCCATGCCCTCGATATAGCGCTTGCCGCCATTGTCGAAAACGTGGATGCCCTCCCCGCGTTCGATCACCATCGGCCCTTCACGCTCCAGACGTCGGGGATTGGTATAGGAATGGAGGTGGTACGCCATGTCCCGCGCTTCGGTGGAATTTGGCTGTGCGGTCATCGGCGTCTCCCTGCTGCAATTTCAAAGCGTGATATCATAGGTAATCCAATCGGTACGCGACGCGACCCGGTCATAGAGCGTTCGTGCACGATAATTGTTGTCGCGCGTGATCCAACGGATCGAGTTCCAACCGCGTTCGCGCCCGATGTCGGCGACCGCACGGATCAGCGTGGCGGCAGCGCCGCTCCCGCGCGCCTCGGGTGCAACGAACAGATCGTCGAGAAAGCCGCCGCGCGCCGCGAACAACGGCCGGATGTATTCGCGAAAGTGCGTCAGGCCGATCGCGCGGCCAGCGCCGTCGAGCGCAAGGCGGCATTCGAGCCGGCCGTCCTTGATCCAGCCCCACACCCGATCGCGCATTTCGTCGGTCTGTTCGACGCCGTAATAGCTGGCAAACCCCGCATGCAGTTCGTTCCACGCGGACCTGTCGCCCTCAGCTACGGCGACGATCGTGATATCACCCATTGTTACCCCCCGACCCCGGGTGGGCCAACCACCCACCCTCCAGGCATTTTTGACGCTATTGCCAGGCGGCCGCCGAACGCTTGCGATACATCTCCCGGAACTGGGCCGTGGAGACCGGCAGCAGATCGCCGCTGTCCCAGTCGAGGATGACCGCATAGCGACGCACGGCGTCCAAGGCATCGATCTCGCCGGCCTTGAACCGCCTGGAGACATCCTCCGGATCAGCCGCCAGCCAATCGTTGCGTTCCGCCCGGATCCGCCGGCGCAAGGCAACGGTCGCATCCTTGTCGATCTCATAGGCGCAGATTTCCGGATCGATCGGTTGAATGACGACGCCATAGTCCTTGGCAGCGCGTTCGACCGAGACATAGTCGTCGATGACATCCTCCAGCACCCGCTTCGGATCGCGCTCCAGCGGATCACCGAAACCACCACCGCCGGCGGTCGGACGGGAGAAGACGTCGCCTGCTTCGATCGCGACGTCCGAGAAGGTTGCGCCGAGCCACTCCTTTTGCCCGGTCGCCGCGCGCGTCAGCGTCAGCCCGTGCGGTATCGACGGCAGGCCGCCCTCGATACCCCAGACGATCGCCCGCTCGCGGTCGCAGATATAGGAAATGACCGTGCTCTCCGCCTCAAGCATGCGCGAGGTCTTCATGACACCGGCACCCCCGCGCCACTTGCCTGGTCCGGCAGAATCCTTGAGCACCTCGAACTCGGTCGTCAGGATCGGATTTGCGCGCTCCTGCCCCTCGACCGGCTGCGCCATCAATCCAGTGCCGAAGCAGGCGGTGGTGACATTGCAGCCGTCTTTCCCGTTGCGCCCGCCCCAGCCCCCAGGCAACCAGTCATAAAACATGAAGATCGGCTTTTCTTTCGCCCGGGCGTCGCGCCCACCGGTCAGGAGATATTCGAGGTTGAAGGCGCAGGCGATCGCCCGCTCCGGAATGATCTTCGACCAGATCTCATAGATCGCATTCATGATCTTCTCGAAGGGCATCAGGAAGCCGGTGACCGCCACCGGCCATTTCGCATCGACGATGGAACCTTCCGGGGCGATGATCTCGAAGACGCGGTAAAAGCCGCTGTTGAGCGGAAGGTCCGGGAAGAAGGTTTTCATACCGGCGGCGACCGCCGAGAAGGTGGCGCCGAATGCCGAGTTGTAGATCGACCCGATCGTCGGGTGGCTACCGGTGAAATCGTAGATTACCCGGTCACCCTTGATCGTCAGCTTGACCTTGATCGGGATCATGCCCTCGCTGCCGGCCGGATCGCGGTCGATGAAATCCTGCGTTTCCCAGATACCGTCCGGCAGCGCTGCGATGCGCTGGCGCATGGCGCGTTCCACATAGTCCTGCACGGCACCGAGGCCCTGCTTCACGGTGCCTTCGCCGTATTTGCCGACGAGCCGAAGGATTTCGCGCTCGCAGACCTGGGTGGCCTGCGCCTGGGCGTGGATGTCGCCAATGATCGAGGCTGGATCACGCGTGTTCGAAGCGATCAGGTTGGCGACGTCCTTGCAGAACCGGCCGCGGTCGAAGAGCCGGATCGGCGTGATGCGCATGCCCTCCTTGAACATCTCCTTCGCAGCTACGTCGAACGAGCCCGGCACGCTGCCGCCGAGGTCCGACCAGTGGCCGTTGGACTGACTGAAGGCGATGATCCGGCCGTCGACGAAAATCGGGCGGATCAGACGCACATCGTTGAAATGGGTGCCGCCGGCATAGGGATCGTTGATGGCATAGACGTCGCCCGGATGCATGTCGCCGTCGAAAGCGCGGATGACGTCCTTGCAGGTGAAATGCAGGGTGCCGACATGCACCGCGATGTCCTGGTTTCCTTGAGCGGCCGAATTGCCGTCTGCATCGTGCAGCGCGCTGGAAAAATCGCGGTTGTAGATGACGAAGGAATAGCAGGTCCTCAAGATCTGCTCTGCCATCTGGTCGACGCTGGTGATGAAGGAATTCTTCAGCACCTCGAAGGTTACGGGATCAAGGCTCTGCTGTTCAGACATTCTTCTCACCTTCGATGCGGATGATGATGTTGAGGAACTGGTCGACTTCGGCGCGTGTGTCCGGTGGAATGACGACCGTGGAATCGAGCTGTTCGACGATGGCGGGCCCGGAAAGAACGAGCCCGGCCGGCAGGGTTTCGCGCTCGTAGACCGGCGTATCGAGGCCTCGTTCTCCATCGAACCAGACGATGCGCCGCGTCTTCGGCTCGGGCACGATGCCCGTCGGCTCATGGCGCGCCAAGGTCGCCTTCGGCACCACGCCGATCGCCTTCAGGTTGATGCGGAAGAGGCTCACCGGCGTTTCGTCGCGGCGGAAATTGTATTCGCGCTCGTGTTCGCGGTGGAAGGCTTCGACGAGCGGGCCGATCTCGGTCATGGCCGAAGGGGCCGAAACCGCGAGCGAGCGCCATTGGCCGAGATACATCATGTCGATGCTGCGCTGGAGCACCACGTCCTTTTCGGCGACACCCTCGTGGGCAAGCCGTTCCAGCGCCTCTTTTTCGAGGCGGAGGAAGGCTGCCTCGATCGCTGCGGGGTCGGCATCGGCTGCCGCCTTGAGGTAGCTTTCCGAGAAGTCGTGCTGCATGTCGACAAGCAGGCAGCCGAGCGCCGAGGTCACGCCGGGATTGGGTGGCACGATCACAGCCGGGATCGAAAGCTCGCGTGCAATCGCCGCGCCGTGGAGCGCGCCGGCACCGCCGAAGGCGACGAGCGCAAAGTCACGCGGGTCATAGCCGCGGCTGATGGAGATCAAACGGACGGCATCGGACATGTTGGCGTTGGCGACACGGATGATGGCGTCGGCAGCCTCGTGCAGGCCGAGATCGAAGGGTGCTGCGACGCCGTCCTTGACCGCAACTTCTGCCAGTCCCGCATCAAGCGTGATCTTGCCGCCGGCCAGACTGGTGCCCAGGCGACCGAGGACGACATTGGCGTCGGTGTTGGTCGGCTGTTTGTTGCCTTTGCCGTAACAAGCCGGGCCCGGATTGGCGCCGGCCGATTGTGGGCCGTTGCGCAACGAGCCCGCCTCATCCGTCCAGGCAAGCGATCCGCCACCGGCACCGATCGTCAGCACCTCGATCGAAGAGAAGCGGATCGGGTATCCGAATTCGATGAACCAGTCTTTGGTCACCCGCGATTGCCCGTCATAGGCAAGCGACACGTCGGTCGAGGTGCCGCCCATGTCGAGGCCGATCGAGTTTTTGAAGCCACAAAGTTCGGCGATGTATTTGCTGGCGATCGCGCCGGCGGCGATACCGGAACCGGCAAGCCGGGCGGCAAAGTCCTCCACGCTCTTCGGCGTCATCACCCCACCGCCGGTATGAAGCAACAGCAGGTCGCGCTGATAGCCATCAGCGGCAAGGCGCTTGCCGAGCCTCGAGGTATAGTCGACGACGACCGGGCTCAGTGCCGCATTGGCCACCGTGGTCGAAAACCGCTCGTGTTCGAAGATCTCCGGCAGCACTTCCGACGAGGTCGAGACCGGCACGCCGGGCATCACCTCCATCAGGATCTCTTTCATCCGCCGCTCGTTCTCGCCATTCATGAAGGCGTTCATGAAGCAGACCGCGACGGCGGCGACGTTGCGGCGCTTGAGGATACGGGCGACGTCGCGGGCTTCTTTCTCGTCGAGCGGCGTCACCACTTCGCCCTGGGCGTCGACGCGCTCCGAAACGACGAGCCGGTCGCGTCTTGGCACGTAGGGCGGCACGACATCCTTGTAGGTATCCCAGAGGTCTTCCTTGTTGGCGCGCCGGATTTCGATGACGTCGCGGAAGCCTTTCGTCGAGACCATCGCCGTGCGCGGCAGGCGCCGGGTGATGAGGGCGTTGGTGGCAACGGTGGTGCCGTGCGAAAACAGCGCCACCTTTTCGAGATCGATGCCGGCCTTTTCCACGCCCGACATGATGCCATCGATCGGATCGACAGAGGATGACGTCTTTTCGACGCGGATGAGGCCAGTCGTCTCGTCCATGATGCAGATGTCGGTGAAAGTGCCGCCGACATCGACCGCTACGCGAAGGTTCTGCAAGTTCCGTCTCCTGTCTCGAAAGTAGAAATTGGGCAAGGCTTCGCCGTCGGCCGAAAGGACCGCAGGCAAGCGTCACGGTAGGATGGTCGCTGAACGATCAGCCCGATGCGGGCACACGCTCCTTCAGGTATCGCTCGCGCGCTTCGGTCGGGCTGAGGCCGAAATGCGCCTTGTAATGGCGGCTGAGCTGGGCGTGGTCGCCAAAACCCAAGGCATAGGCGATCTCCGAAACCAGCTTGCGGCAGACGGGATCCCGAAGCATTTCATCGCAGCGTAGCAACCGCTGCAGCCGGATCCACTGGCACGTCGACGTGCCTTGCTGCTTCATGATTTGGTGCAGATAGCGCACCGAGATGCCGCAGGCCTCGGCAATTGTCTGCGGACCGAGATCGCTTCTGGCGAGATTGGCCCGTACGAAGCTCTCGACCCGGTGCAAGTGGCCGAGTTGAACCGATGTCGCATCCGACATCAGCATGCGCTCGTCCGATGTCAGCGACATCGCCAGGATGTCGATGAGGTGCTTGCCCGTCATGTCGCGGGCGGATGCATCCATTTCCACGAGCCGCGGCGCGATCAGGCGGATCATGTCGACGAAGAGGGCACCGGTGCCGCGGGTGGAATCGAAGCTCAGCGAGGCGATCCGCTCAGGCAGTCCGACACGGGGCCGTAACGCGACGATCGGCACTTTCAGCACCCAAAGGGTGTTCTTCGCACTATAGCTGAATTCATAGGGCAGATGGCTGCGTTCGACCAGGAAAGCGCCGGGCTTGCAGGTCACTTCCTTGCCGCTCTGCTCGAAGCTGATCTCGGCCTTCTCCGGCACAGTGATCAGGTAGCTCTCCTCGCGCTCATGCAACAGATGCCGTTTCTGCCGGCGGTAAAGCAGGCCGTCAGATTCCAACCGTGACAGCGAGACGGCGCCAAGATCCCAGACGTTGAGTTCGCCGGAAAACTCCTGCGCGTTCTGGAAGCGCAGATCGAGCGGAAAATAAGTGCTCGACACGGCCTCGTCCCAATAGCGCTTGCGCTCGAACGCAGCTGTGCCTGCCGTGGAATAACTCACGTCCATGCGAAGCTCCCATCAAGTCCGACGGCCCCTCGCCCGGCTGTTCCCTTTGTGCCAAGCGCTGCCGATCTCGGTCATTCTGTGATCCCACCGGCCTTCGTTTCGCGACATCTTTCGTGTCTTGCGCTTGAGGCTTTCGCGGAGGATCTCCTGCGAAGTGCTTCAGCATCCGTTGCGCATTTCATAAGACGCAGGGCGCTGTAGGGTCAGTAAACTACGGCTCTTGCGGCCCGGCTAGTCGCAAAGTGCGTTCGCTCTTGTCGGTGGGCGTAGTGCCATAGCCTGCAATTCCACGGTATCAGCCCACACGGACCACGTCTTCCGCAGCCAGCGCCACGGAAAGAAGATGCGTATCGTGATGCGGCAGAGCGGACAGCAGAAGACCGACCGGCATACCCGCTTCTCCAATGCCACAGGGCAGCGACACGCCGCACCAATCCAGGAAATTGCCGATCAATGTGTTGCGAAGCGTCCGGCCATTCGTCTCCACGAACAGGGCATCATCCGCTTCGAGCGGCACCGTTGGGGGCGCGACGTGCGCGACAGTCGGATAGGCGATGATCTCGCTTGGGCCGACCAACGTCGAAACCTCGGCGACCAACCGATCGCGGGCGTCAAGGATTGCGATGTAGTCGGAGAGTGCGATCTTCTCCCCAAGCCGAGCCCGAGACACGACGCGCCTGTCCATCGATGCGGCATCCGCGCCTTCGAGCCTGAAGCGATGCAAGGCGTATGCCTCAGCCGTTACGAGGGGACCATGAGCGGCCGTGATCTCGAAGATGCGTTTGAAAGCGGGAAACGCCTGACGCCTGACCCTTGCGCCCGCCCGTTCAAGCCGCGACAGCGCCTCTTCGAAGGCAAAGACCACACCGTCTTCAGCTCCATCGAAAACGACATCGGTCGGCACGACGATCGAAAGTCCCTCCAGGCTACCCCTGCGCACTTCCGATGCTGGAAGACCACGCATCGCGGCATCAACCCAGACGGCATCCTGTACCGTGCGGCAAAGAGGGCCAAGGGAATCGAGGCTTTTTGCCAGGGGGAAGACCCCGCGCATCGAATAGCGACCGCGCGTCGCCTTGTAACCGACGATGCCGTTCAGCGCCGCCGGAATGCGGATCGACCCTCCGGTGTCGGTGCCGATCGAGACCGGCACGAGACCTGCGGCGACCGCAACACCGGACCCGGAAGACGAACCGCCGGGAATGCGCCCGACGTCCTTTGAGCATGGGTTGTGCGGCGTGCCGTAGTGCGGATTGAGCCCGAGGCCGGAGAAGGCGAACTCGCTCATATTGACCCGACCGACACTGACCATGCCGGCATTGGCGAGCGCAGTCACGACGGCCGCGTCCTCTGTGGCCGCCGGATCATTCTTCAACACGATCGAGCCGGCGGTGGTTGGCAGCCCCTTGATCGCGAAGAGATCCTTCCAGGCGACAGGGATACCGTCGAGAAGGCCGAGCGGACGGCCAGACGAAAGCCGCATGTGCGATGCCTCGGCCTCGCGCATCGCCCGTTCCGGCGTAACGACCGTAAAGATCGCCTGGTCGGCATGATCCCTGACACGTCCAAGCGTCCACTCCGTGAGCGCGCGGGGGTCGAGTGCCCCGGATTGCAACAACACCGAGAGCTGTGCAATCGAGCGCCCGCCAAGATCCTGCATCATAGACTTCCTTTAGCGTTCGACGAGCTGCATCCAGCGGCGGACCAGATAGTTGTGCTCGTCCATCGTGGTATTCCAGACTGCAATGCAGTTGGCCCGCTGCCAGTAGGAGCCGCCGCTGCGCACAGAGCCCGCCTTGATACGGATCGTGCCGTCGGGACCCGGCAGATCGGTTGCCGCCGGCAACCCGCCATACCAATAATCCCACTCCGCCACCGACATGAAGGCGCGGGACCGTTCGGGGGTGGAAATGTAATAGCCCTGGCGGGCGACGACCGCACCCGGCCAACCGGAAATCCACCAATTGAGATACTCGTAGGCGACGTCGAGCATGCGACCCGAGAGATGGCGTGCAAGACACAATCCCCCATGCCACGCGCGATAGCCTTCTGCAGGGACGGCCTGCTCGACGGGAACCCCCTGGCCGTTGAGGATGTTGATGCCGGTCGACCACATGCTCTGAATATCAGTTTCGCCGCGCAACATCAGGCGAGCAGCATCTTCGGCCGTTCGCCAGAAGGCGCGGAAGTATCCGTCTTTCTTACGCTCTTCCAACAGCCCGATCAGGCGATCGATCTCATCGACGCTCATGCTGCCGATGTTATCGAAGCTCATGAGGCCGGCAGCTTGAGCCGCGAGCGCTGCATCGAAGATGCCAATTGCCGGCTCGTCGACCAGCGCGGCGCGGCCAGCCCAACGCTCGTCGAGCAACGCCGCCCAACTGTTCATCGCAACCGCGTTCGGCGCCACATCCGTGCGATAGGCAAAACTGTCGAAGTTATGGGTCGTCGGCAACATGGAAACAGACGTCGACGGCGTATCGCCCAATTCGAGATTGGGCTGGACGAAGAGCTTCTTGACGGGCGCGTCCCCCTGCCCCAACCGTGCATTTGGACCGATATGCCCGGTCTTCGTCAGATCGTTGATTTCGTCCCATAGCGCAATGCGCCCGATGCTGATCGGCTGGATCGCCCGCCAGTACCAGACGATGTCCAGGTTATGAAAGCACTGGTCATAGATGTCGTAGCTGTCCGGTTCCTGCGCCGCCTTGTGCTGGGTCGTCAGGAAGTCGTTGTTGTCAAACACCACCTCAATGCCGAGGTCCTCTTCGGCGCGCACCCGAAGTTCCTCAAGCAGAGAAATCGCCGTGCCGAGCACCCGGAGCTTCGGCCGGCCGACCAGATGCAGGGCAGGAGTGGGAACTGTTGTTTGATCAGGCTGCTGCTTGCTCATTGGGACGAAAGCCGTTCCTGTAATTCCGGTTCTTCGGCAACATCCGAGGTGAGCACGGGCGTCCGATCGAGCGCGAATGCCTCGAATGACCGTTTGAGCAGTCCGACATCGAGACCGTCAACGATAAAGACGATGCGCGAGCGGCGGTCCTCATCCGGCCAGCGCTCCATATGGACAGGCGTATGCACCAGATGCTGAACGCCGTGGATGGCGACAGGGCGCTCTTCCCCGGCGATATTAAGGATACCCTTGACCCGCAGAACCCGTTCACCGTGGCGATTGAGGAGCATCGTCAGCCAGAGGCCGAAAGCGGTCCAGTCCACCGCCCTTTCCACCGTCATGACGAATGAGGTCACCGCGGCAGCATGCGCGGTGCCGTCAGCCGTCGTCAGAACCGTGGGCGCATCGCAGTAGAAACCGCTCGCCGACTGCAGGCCGCCCGCGCGCAACGTGGGCCCTTCGTCGATCAGCGCGGCAAGTTCGATGTCCGGTTCGCCAGCCAGCACCAGTGGCGCATCCGGATTGATGATCCGCAGTTTGTCCGACAGCGCCACGACAGTGCCGGCATCGCTCAGATCAGACTTGGTGACGACCAGGCGATCGGCGACGGCCGCCTGGCGGTTGGATTCGACGTAGGTCTCGAGTTGCGTCAGGCCGTTGACCGCGTCGACCGTGGTAATGACGTTCCCCGGCCGGAAATGATGGCGCAATACCGGATCCGCCTTGATCGTTGACAGCACCGGAAAGGGATCGGCAAGCCCGGTGCTTTCGACGACAATGCGCCGAAACGGGGGTACGAGCCCACGCTCACGTTTGGAATGCAGGTCCTTGATGGCATCGGCAAGTTCACCGCGCACGGTGCAGCAGAGGCAACCGGACTGCAGAAGCACCATGGTGTCGTCGATACGCTCGACCAGATGGTGGTCGAGACCGACTTCGCCGAATTCGTTGATGAGCACCGCGGCGTCGCTGAGCGCCGGGTCGGCAAGCAGGCGCGACAGCAGCGTCGTCTTGCCCGATCCGAGGAAGCCGGTCAAAAGGTTGATGGGCGTGAGCCGCGGTATCTCCTCGACCATCACGCTTCCTCCGCCCCGGCAATAAAGGCAGGATCGAGCGGATCGCAGAGCCGGCCACAGAGCCGTTCGGCCGCCGGCCACAAATGGCCGAGATCCTCGATGATCTCGCTCTTGCCCGTCCGCGTCGACAACACGAAGGATGCGCCTTGCCAATCGGCAAGCGTCAGGCCGAATCGGGCAAGCATTGCGTTGGCGATGCGCACACGGTTCGCCCGTTCACGCCGGCGATCGATCCGCTCGACATTGCGGGTGAAGACACCGGGGCGCGCCACGGCGTCCGCCCAATGTTCGTTGCCGCCGAGGATGCCGCAAAGGGAACACATGATGCTGTCCGTTCAAAAGTTCTAAAGGGGGCGGCAGGCCGCCCCCGGGTTGGTTATTTCTTGCGCGGGAAGCGCTTGGCAAAATCGTCGGCGATCTCGTTCATCGTCACGAACTTCACGCCCGGATGCTTGATCATATGGGCATAGAGCCGCTCGAGCATCATCAGAACCTGCGGGCGTCCGGCGACATCCGGATGGATGGTAATCGGAAACACCGCATAGTCCATCTCGCGATAGACCCAGTCGAACTGGTCGCGCCAGATCTGTTCGATATCGTGCGGATTGACGAAGCCGTGGCTGTTCGGGGACTTCTTGATGAACATCATCGGCGGCAGATCGTCGAGATACCAGGAGGCCGGGATTTCGATCAGATCGGTTTCCTTGCCGCGCGTGAGCGGCACCATCCAGTCCGACGGCTTCTTCGAATAATCGATCTTGGTCCATTTGTCGCCGACACGCACATAATAGGGCGTGAAGTCATTGTGCATCAGCGAGTGGTCATACTTGATGCCTCGTTCGAGCAGCAGCTCGTTGGTGACATTGGAGAATTCCCACCAGGGGGCCACATAGCCGGTGGGTCGCTTGCCCGAGAGCTTGGTGACGAGCTCGATGCACTTGTCGAGCACTTCGGTTTCCTGCTCGCGCGTCATGGCGATCGGGTTTTCGTGGGTGTAGCCGTGAATGCCGATCTCGTGGCCGGCATCGGCAACCGCCTGCATCTGCTCCGGGAAGGTCTCTATCGAGTGGCCGGGAATGAACCAGGTGGTCTTGATGCCGAAGCGCTCGAAGAGCTTCAGCAATCGCGGGCTGCCGACCTCGCCGGCAAAAAGACCGCGCGAGATATCGTCCGGCGAATCCTCGCCCCCGTAGGATCCGAGCCAGCCGGCGACCGCATCGACGTCGATGCCGAAGCTGCAGAGGATTTCCTTGGCCATGATGTGTGTCTCCTTCGTGTTTTCGTTCAAAAGGTCAGGCTGGGATCACGGTTGCTTCGCCGGGTTGCCAGCTCAAAAGAATGTCGGCGCCGACGGGGAAGGCGTCGGGCTGGTATTTGTCGACGTGGGCCTCCAGCGAGACGGTGCGACCGTCCGGAAGGGCTGCCGTCAAATGCGAGACATGGCCGACGACGTCGAAGCGGCTCACATTGGCGCCGACGACGTTGCCGCCGTAGTTGGCAGCGATCCGGTCACGGTCGACGCGCGCGGCTGCGTGAACCTCGATCGCCTCTGCCGGAATGACGACGTTGACGCGTGACCGTCCGGCGAAGGCGCCGTTGACGCGCCCGGACAATTGGCCGACGGCAGTCGATACCAGAGCCCGCTCGCCGGAGGCGTCGTCGACCTCGCCATGAAAGATGGTGTTGTTGCCGATGAACTGGGCGACGAAGGCCGTGTTCGGCCGCGTATAGAGCTGATGTGGCGGGCTGATCTGCTCGACCCGCCCCTGGTTCATGACAACGATACGATCCGACAGGGCAAGCGCTTCGGATTGGGCGTGCGTGACGAAGATGAAGGTCACACCGAGCGTCTTTTGCAGCAGCTTGAGCTCGTTCTGGATCGCCTTGCGCAAATTGGCGTCGAGTGCGCCCAGCGGTTCGTCGAGCAGCAGAATATCAGGCTCGACCACCAGGCCACGTGCCAGCGCGATGCGTTGCCGCTGACCGCCGGAGAGCCGGTCGGGCTTCTTGTCGGCAATGTCTTCCAGGCCAAGTGTTGCCAGGATGCGATCGACCTTCGCGTCGCGCTCCGGCTTGGCCATGCCCTTCACCTCCAGACCGTAGCCGACATTGCGGCGCACGGTCATGTGCGGAAAGAGCGCGTAGCTCTGAAAAATCATCGAGGTCGGCCGATGCTCTGGCCTGACGTCGTTCATCCGCTTGCCCTTGATCAGCATGTCGCCGGAGGAGATCGCCTCGAAACCGGCGATCATCCTGAGCGTCGTTGTCTTGCCGCAGCCGGAAGGGCCGAGGAACGCGATGAACTCGCCCTTGGCGACGGACAGGTTGAAGTCGATCACGGCAGGCGTGCCGTTGTCATAGACCTTGCCGACATTGTTGAGTTCGAGGTCGAAGATCATCGTGGCTCTCCGGAGCTTGTCTGAAATCACGGCTATCGGGCGCATGGCCCCGGCCGTCCCGACCGGTTGGTATGTGAGCCGACCGGGTGGTCGCTCGGGGCCATGCACCATGTCTCAAGAACCGGGCGGCACGGCCGCCCGGCCTGTTCGATCAGGCGTTCAGGAACTCGTCCCACTTCTGGATCAGGTGATCGTATTCGTCCGGCCACTGGTGCCAGTAGGCGACGTTCTTGGCGCGCTCTTCGAGCGAGCCGCCGTCGCGCAGGTCCCCTTCCTTGATACCGCGCTCGGGAGCACCAACCCAGGGCTTGCCCTCGTACCAGAAGGCATATTTCTCCGGCGCCATGACGCTCTTGATGTTGGTCGATGGCGAATAGTAGCCCTGTTCCGAAACGGTGATGCCCGGTTCGCCAGAGAGCCAATAGTCGGCATAGGCGATGACGGCTTCCTTGTTCGTCGTGCCGGCGATCATCGCAGGTCCGATCGCCCAGCCGCGATACCCTTCCTTCGGCACGGCATAGCGGCATGGCTTGCCCTGCGCCTTGACCGCCATGACGGCCGGCTGCCAGGCGTCGCAGACCACCATTTCGCCCGATGCCATGAGGTTGACGAGTTCGCCGAAATCGCCCCAGAGCGCCCGGAACTGGCCTTCCTTCTTCTTGGAGATCAAGAACTTCGCAGCTTCGTCGATCTCGGCAGCCGTCGCATTGCCGGGGTTCTTGACGTCGGAGAGTCCGAGCGAGTTCATCGCCATCATCGCCTGGCCGATCGCGATCAGCGGGTCGGTGTTGATGCCGGACTTGCCCTTCCATTTGGGATCAAAGATCGCCGCCCAGCTGTTGGCCTCTTCGGCCGAGAGCACGTCGGGATTGTAGCCGATGGAGTCATAGTTGTAGACGGCCGGTACCATGTTGAGCGAGGCCTGGCTGTCGTCGGTCCAGATCTGCCCGACGATCTGCGCGGCGCGATCCCACTTGTCGCTGGGGGTGGTGAAGGTATCGCGAATATTCGCCCAGTTCTTCAGCGCCGAAGCCGGGATCGGTTCGACATTGTTGGTCATGACGATCGAAGGCAGACGTTCGGCGATGATTTCCCAGCAGTCATAGTCCTTGGAGCCGGAAAGGATTTTCGTCTGCGCGTCCGGGAAGGTGGCTGCCGTTCCCGACGTGCCGCCGACGCCGGCTGCCGCCTTGAACTGCTCGAGGATGCGCTCCTGCACAGTGACCGAAAGGCCGATGGTGCGGAGCTGCTGACTGGCGAGATCGCTCGCTTGCGCGAAGGCTGCGCGCGAGGAGAGGAACGGTGTTCCGCCTCCGATCGCGAGCGCCATCACTCCGGCGGAGCGTTTGAGGAGCGAGCGGCGATTGAGTTCCATACTAGGCATTGTCTCTTCTCCAGTTTTCGTTGTTCCCCGAAGGCCGTTTGCCGGCCTCCTTTCATCATTCACCGCCGTCGCGGCACTCAGTCCGGTGGCCTGGAGCTCTGTCGCTCCCTAAGCGGCCGCCGCACGATTTCAGAAACGTCAGTAGCGCCCGACCAGCAGGCCGCCGTCGACGACCAGGACCTGCCCGGTCATGTAGCGAGCGGCGTCGGACGCCAGGAACGCGATCACGTCAGCGATGTCCTCAGGCGTGCCGAGCCGCTGCATCGGGATGAACGCCGCTGCCGCTTCAGCGCCGACCGGACCAAGAGAGTTTTCTTCAGACAGCAGTTGCGCCGTGCGGATGTAGCCCGGCGCAACGCCGTTGACGCGCACGCCGTCAGCGGCAAGCTCGACCGCCAATGCGCGCACGAGGCCAACCACGCCGGACTTGGCCGCGGAGTAATGAACGTGCTCGTCCCAGCCATAGGCGACGCCCATGATCGACGAGAGCGCGACGATGCTGCCCTTGCCGCGGCGGCGCATGCCGGGGCTTGCCGCCCGCGCGAGCCGGAAGATGCCCTTCAAGTCGATGTCGAAGGTCAGATCCCACCGGTCGTCGGTCAGCTCGCCAAGCGGCGTGCGGTGGGCAATGCCCGCATTGGCGACGATAACGTCGATATGGCCGTGGCGACTTTCGATGTCGGCCACCAGCGCGTCAGTCGCCGGGGTCGAGCGCACGTCGTAATAGGCAAACTCGGCCGAACCACCGGCTGCACGGATCGCCTCGACGGTGGCGGCACCCTCACGCTCGAGAATATCGGTCACGATCACATGGTCGCCGGCCGCCGCAAAGGCCTTGGCGGTTGCCTGGCCGATGCCGATGCCGGCACCGGTGACGATGACAATGCGGGACGTCTTGGGAGGGTGTGTCATTTCCATCTTTCCTGTCAAAGCATCACGTCGCCGGAGTTCGGACCGAGCGTCTGGCCAACGAAGAGGCTGGCTGCCGGCGATGCCAGAAAGGACACCGTGGCTGCGACCTCTTCCGGCTCGCCGAAGCGGCCAAGCGGCAATTGCTGTTTTTTGGCTGCGCGCCAGTCGTCCGAGAGCTCCATGACGAGCGGCGTATTGACCGGCCCGGGCGCGACGGCATTGACGCGAACGCCGCGGCTCGACACTTCGCGGGCCAGCGCCTTGGTCATGCCGATGATCGCGGCCTTGGCACCGGAATAGTGGACAAGTTCGACACCACCGATCTGACCGAGTTGCGAGGCGATATTGACGATCACCCCCTCGCCGCGCTCAAGCATCGGGCGCAGCACCGCCCGGGTCATCAGGAACGTACCGCGCACGTGAACGGCAAACATCCGGTCGAAGTCGCCGACCTCGAGGTTCTCGAACAGCGCCTGATGAGCGATGCCGGCGTTGTTGACGAGGAGCGTCGTCGTGCCATGGGCGCGCTCGCCGGCCTCCACGATCCCGCTAACATCGGCCTCGCTGGAAACATCACCGGCCACAGCAGTCGCCCTGCCGCCTGCCGCAACGATCTCGGCGGCGACGACCTGGCTGCGCTCGGCAGAGAGATCGTTGACCAGCACGGCATATCCGTCAGTTGCGAGCCTCAAGGCGATGGCGCGTCCGATGCCGGAGCCGGCGCCGGTGACGATTGCTGCGTTAGAGGAAGCGTCTGCCATTACGCCTCCTCCTGGATCGCGACGCGCTTGGCGCGGCGTACCGAAAGCGTCATCAAGGCCGCGTAGGTACCAAGCAGCGCGAAAGAGAACAGCGTCGTCAGCACGCCGAAGGCGAAGACGTTCGGATGCACTTCAACCGAGAAGGTGCCGTAGATCGCCAGCGGCAGGGTCAGATCACGGCCCGAGGCAAAGAGCGTGCGCGAGAACTCGTCATAGGAAAGCGTGAAAGCAAAGAGCATCGCCGAGAGCACGCCGGGAAAGATCAGCGGGAACGTAACTTTGCGGAAGGTGCGCGCCGGGGTGACCCCAAGCGACCAGGACGCCTCTTCCATGCTGGGGTCGAAGCGGTTGAAGATCGCAAGCATCACCAGGAAGGCGAAGGGGAACGTATAGACCACGTGCAGCACGAAAGCCGTGCCCCACCAGTGGCGATCGATGCCGAGCGTATTGGCAACGAGCGCCATGCCGAGGCCGACGAGCACGCCGGGTACCATCATGCCGAGCACGATGAGATAAAAGACCACGCCGGAACCGCGGAACTTGCGGCGGAAGGCCTGCGCTGCGGTAACGCCCAGAACGGTCGAGACGATCATCGTCATGACGGCAAGACCGAGCGAGCGCACCAGTGCCTGTTCGATCGGCAGCGGCGCAATACGCGACGGCGGCGTCAGGCCGAAGAGATGCTGGTACCAATAGGTCGACCATTCGATGATCGGGAACTGCGGCCCGCCTTCCGGTCCGGTCTGGAACGAGAGGATCGCAAGCACCGCAAGCGGTCCATAGAGGAAGACCAGGAAGAGCGCGGTATAGGCGCCGAGGCCGAGTTTCATGCCGCTGGCGTTCATGATCAAAGTTCCTTCCTGAGATCGACGACCCTGAGCAGAGCGGCGATGACGGCGCCCATCAGGATGGTGAGGACGACGCCGGCAACCGCGGCAAACGCCCATTTCAAAGAGCCGACCTGGGTGACGATGATGTTGCCGAGCAGGTTGACCTTGCGGCCGGAGAGTGCTGCGGAAGTGGCAAACTCCCCAAGCACCATCACGGAGACGAAGATCGCGCCGACCACCACGCCCGGCATGGAAAGCGGCAGGATGATCGTACGGAAGATCCGCCAGAAGCCGGCCCCCAGATCCTGCGCCGCCTCGATGATGGAGTGATCGATACGGCCGAGCATGAAGGCGATCGGCCCGACCATGAAGACGCAATAGATCTGCGTCATGCCGATGATCACCGAGAGTTCCGAAAACAGGAGGACCTCGATCGGTGTATCAATGATGCCGACGTTCATGAGGATCATGTTGATCGCGCCTTCCTTGCCGAGCATGGGGCGCCACGCGAGAACGCGAATGAGGAACGAGGTCCAGAAGGGAATGACGCAAAGGACCAGCAGAACCGTCTGCAGCGCCTTGTTCTTGACGAACAGCCCGACATAGAGAGCGGCCGGATATCCGACGAGAACGGTCGCGACGAGAACGATCAGCCAGATGCGCACCGTCGTCCAAAGCGCGCCGAGATAGGTATCGCTGGTGAAAAACGTGACCCAGCTCTTCAGGGTCAGTGTCGGCTCGATCTTGAAGGTGGTCTGCGTCCAGAAGGATACGTAGACCATCATCAGCATCGGCAAGACGAGGAACAAGACCATCCAGACGACGCCGGGGGCGAGCAGCCAGAGCGCCTTTCCGGTGGGTTTCCTTTCAGCGACGGATTCTGCTTCCGTCTGTTCCGCAACGGCCATCATGCTCATCTCTCAATCTCCGGGGACCAGCGCAGCATCGAGGCATTGGCTCTGGCAGTTTCAGTTTCGGGCGCGTGAGGCGTTTCAAGCGTAGACAAGGGCGTCCTCCCGCTTCCAGACGAGCGCATAGCGGCCCTGATCCTCATAGGCTTCGGGGGCGGCATGGCTGAGATGGGTCTCCACTTCGAAGACCCGACCATCATCCAGGGTGAAGAAGGAATTGACTGCGGCGCCGGAATATTCGCTGGCAACGAAATTGCCCTCGACGCGGACCTCGTCGTTCCCGATCGCCGCTTCGCGCGGGCGCACGGCAACACGGTCGTAGCGGATCGCATAGGCCGGTTGCGCCGCGCGGGTTGCCGGGCGATTGCCCAGCGAAAAGCGCCCGGCACTGCCGACGAAGGCGCCACCCTCCAGACGTCCGGGAAAGAGGTTGTAGCAATTGAGGAAGCGGGCGACGGCCGGTGATGCCGGACGGTTGTAGATCGTATCGGAATCGGCCGATTGCGCGATGCGGCCGCGATCGAGCACCAGGACCGTGTCACCCATGGCCAGCGCCTCGGTCTCACTTCCCGTTACGTGTAGGAAAGTTACGCCGCAGCGCTCCCGGATGGCGCGAAGCTCGGTGCGCATGCGGGCGCGCAGGTTGGCGTCGAGCGCACCGAGCGGCTCGTCGAGCAGAACCATACGCGGTTCGGTGACGAGCGTGCGGGCCAGCGCGACGCGCTGCCGTTGACCGCCGGAAATCTGAGTGACGGCGCGACCTTCGAGACCAGTCAGGCCGACGAGAGCAATGATGTCCTTGACCCGCCTTTCGACCACCCGGCGGTCCGTCACCGCATCGATCTCGCGGTTTTCGAGACCGAAGGCGATGTTCTGGGCGACCGAAAGATGCGGGAACAGGGCGAAGTTCTGGAACACGAAGCCGATGCCGCGCTGATGCGGCGCCACGGTGTCGATGCGCTTGCCGTCGAACAGGATGCTGCCGCCGTCCGGATCCTCAAAGCCTGCGATGACGCGCAGCAAGGTGGTCTTGCCGGAGCCGCTTGGGCCGAGAAGCGAGATATAGGCGTCGCCCGGCAGCGCGAGGTCGATACCATCGAGCGCACGCATCTCGCCAAAAGCCTTGGTGACGTTTTTGAGCTGTAGGACTGTCGACATCGTTTTCCTGCCCGTTATCGCCGACCGGCCATCAGCCAATGCTTCGCCCTCGTCGGCGCCGATCAGGCATCCGAACGCACATGCGATAGCGATCACGCATGGTTCACATGCGCGGCTGAAATCACGGTCCTCTACGATTTAAAAAGTTAGTTCCACCTGCGCGCTTCTTCAGAGCGCTTGCATGTCACGAACCATGACATGAATGATTTTTGTATGCAATAGACTTTTATTCGGTTTTGTCAGATGCAGATTAACGGCAATGCCGCACCTCAGTCCAAGGAAGGGACGCCTCCCTCCTGCCGCAAGACAGCGCGCCTCAAATCATACAAAAACACTATGCAATTGCGGGATCCGCCGGGCGCAACCACGACGGATCATCAATTTGACTGGCGGTCCCTGGCGGCTTCGCAGATCTCGGCCTCCCACAGATCCGAAATGCCTTCCCATGACAACACAATGGACAAACGCGCAGAAAAAATGCACATGGGTATTCAATATGCATTTATTTTGCGCTGTCACGATTGCCGGCAAGTGGCGTAAAGAAAGGAGACGACTTTGCCAGCCAAACGGAAGATGCCAGACCGCATGAACGAGCCACGCCTCGGCCAAAATCCGCAGCGCCGATACGAAATTGCCGAGGATGTGCTGCGAACGAACATTGCCGAAGGCACGCTGCCGCCCGGCCTCGTGCTGCTCGAAGGACCGATCGCCGACATCCTGCAGATCTCGCGCGCACCGGTGCAGCGTGCTCTGCTGCAGCTCGAAAGCGACGGGCTCGTGCACCGCTTCAAAGGGCGCGGCTATCTGGTCGGTCCTCCCGGCCGGGCAATCGAACCGAACCGCACCGACATCAAGACGCTCGGCCTCATCGTTCCCCAACACGCCGACGAGGCCCTGCAAAGCCGCTCGTCCTGGGAGCGCATCTACGATGAGATCGAGAACGACGTGGCCGGCTGCGTGATCTTCGGCCAGTACCGCATCATCGAAAACGAACTCGCCAACCATTTCAACGTCAGTCGCACGGTTGTGCGCGACGTGCTGACCCGCCTGCGCGAGCGTGGGCTCGTGCGCAAGAACCAGAGTTCGCACTGGATCGCCGGGCCGTTGACGGCGCAGACGGTGAAGGACCATTTCATGTTGCGCCGGCTGCTGGAGCCGCAGGCACTGGCGCTCGGCGCGGCGCATGTCGACCGCGACCGGCTGACAGCCCTTTTCAACCGGCTGGTCGAGTTCGGCCAGACGCAGGACGGGGACGGCTGGCTGGGCCTTGAAGACATTCTCGTGGAATTTACCGAAGCCTGCGTGCTTGCGATGCCGAACGAGCGCCTGCGCGAGCTGATCCGCAACAACCTCCTGCCGGTGACCGCCACCGAAAGACTGCTTCGGCAGTTGGGGCTGCCGGGCGATCCGACCGTCATTGCCGAACTGAAGCTCATTGTCGAACTGATGACGCGCGGCGCCAATGCGGCGGCAGCGTCGATGCTTGAAAGCCATATCGACGCTTCGCTGAACCGGACGATCGCACAAATGAAGATCGTCGCCATCATTCCCGGCCCCAGCTTTACCGCGGCCTATCTGACCCGGGTCGTCGAATAGAGGGGGCAAAGGTCCGAGACGGGCGCTTCCGACTGATCCGGACGATGACGATCGCAAAATCAGGTCCGCCCTCCTCATCATTCGCCCTCCCGCGCCAAGCGGCTAGTCGCCGGCTGCAATCGAACTGTTCATGTTGAGGCCCAACGGCCGCTCACGCGGCCGGCGGCCGATAGTGTCACGCCTTTCCGGCAATCGCCGCCCGCAGGGCTTCGAGCCGCCTGCCCTCTTCGGCGCGAGCCGCCAACGCTTCCTCCATCGTCACCTCGACGAAACGGGTGGGCGTATGCGGCTGCAACTGACCGATGAGGTCCATGTCCGCCGAGATCACAGTCCCGACCATGAAGTAGCCGCCACCCGATACGGCGTCGCGATGCAGGATGATCGGCTCCGTTCCGCCCGGCACCTGGATCGAGCCGTAGGGATAGCAACTGTCGACGATGTTCGAGGGATCGGAACCGGCGCCGAATGGCTGGTCGCGATCGACGAAGCTGAGCTTGCGGCCACCACGGAAGCGATAGCCCATGCGGTCGGCTTCCGGCGCTACCTTCCACTCGTCGGCAAAGAAGCTCTGCTTTGCCTCGTCCGTCAGGCGGTCCCAGTAGAGCCCGGGCAGCACCCGTAGTGCGGCAGGTGCCGCGGGTCTACGGCGCAGGCTTTCGTCAACCGTCAGGCCCTCGCGGCCGGCGCCCGTTTGCCCAACCGGCAGCACGTCACCGGCTGCAAGCGCGCGTCCCTTGTACCCACCAAGCGCGCCGATCGGATAGGTCGAGCGACTGCCGAGCGCCTCCGGCACGTCGATACCGCCCGAGACGGCGATATAGATACGCGCGCCGGATTTCAGGAAGTCGAAGCTCAGGGTTTGGCCGGCCCTCACCCGAAAGGCCGTCCAGCCGGGCTGCAGCACGTCGTCGACCTTGACCGGCATGTCGGCGCCGGTGACGGCAACAAGCGCATCTTCAGTGAATTCGAGTTTGGGCCCGAGGAAGACCGCCTCCAGCCCGGCAGCGCCTTCATCGTTGCCGACAAGCAGGTTGGCGGCACGCATCGCGTAGCGATCCATTGCGCCACCGAGCGGAATACCGAGATGGAAGTAGCCGGGGCGGCCAAGGTCCTGGATGGTGGTCGCTAGACCATGATGCAGCACGTTAATGGCCATTGAGCACACCCTCCAGCTTGGTGTTGTATCCGGCGATATCCTTCTGAAACTCGCGCAGATCGAAGCTGACGTCGCGGATCGGTGGCGCGAAGCGCCCCTTGTCGACATCCTCGACCGCCTGGTCATAGGCTTCGCGATCGATCGGCTTGAACTTGACGATGTCACCGGGGCGGAAGAACACCATGAAATCGCGCAAATAACTGGTCGTCTGCGTCGGATCGAAGATCGGCATCGGCGTGATGCCGAACATCTGGTAGCCGCCAGCACCCCGCACCGAATAGATGCAGCCGAAACAACCGCCATGGCCAACCGTCAGCTTCGGCGTATCGGTCCGCGGCCTGAGATACTTCGGCACCTCGATCTGCCGTTGCCGCTCGACCATCTGATACATGAAGGGCAGGCCCGCAACGAAACCGACCATTGAGACGAACCAGGGCGAGCCTGAGTGGGCGGCTACGAAGTCGGTCACCGCGTCGTAGCCATTGATGCGCGCCGCATAGTCGAGGTCGGTACCGCCGGGGTCCTGGTGCCGTTCACGGAAGCGCATCAGCGTTTCGTGCGTCCAGGGGTCGTTGTAAAAGACCGGGATCTCGACGATACGCGTACGGATGACCGGCTCAGCCCGCTCCGCTGCCCCTTCGATGGCGCGAACTTCCTTCAGAACGTCATCCGGCTTGGTGACGTCAGGATCGAACTTGATCTGGAAGGAAGCGTTCGCCGGGCAGATTTCGGTGACGCCGCGGATGCGGCTCTCCCGCACGCCCTTCGCCATGGAAAGGCTCTTGAAGAAGGCTTCAAGGGACATCTCGTCGCTGCATTCGACGAACAGATGCTCGTCGCCTCCAAACGTGTAACGTGTCGGCATCACGCGACCTCCGCGGTGCGGCCGCCCGAAGCGGCAAATTCGGTTTCCAGCCAAGTTTCGAGAAAGCGGGTGTGGAACGCGCCGGCCGCAACTTGGGCGTCGGCGGCCAGCGCCTGATGCAGTGCGATCGTCGTCGGCACGCCTTCGATCTTCAAATCGGCAAGCGCGCGAGAGAGTCTGGCGAGACACGCTGCCCTGTCCTCGCCCCAGACGATCAGCTTGCCAAGCAGGGAGTCGTAGAAAGGCGGTATCGTGTAGCCCTCGTAGAGCATCGTATCGAAACGAACGTCCTCGCCTTCCGGAACACTCAAACGAGAAATCTTGCCGGGCGCCGGCATGAAGCCGCGTGCCGGGTCCTCGGCATTGATCCGGCACTCGATCGCGTGGCCGCGCACGGCGATGTCCGATTGGCGCACGGAGAGCGACGCGCCGCCGGCGACACGGAACATCTCCTGCACGAGGTCGATGCCGGTGATCATCTCGGTGACGGGATGCTCGACCTGAATGCGGGTGTTGACCTCGATAAAATAGAAATCCCGCGTTTCATCGTCATAGAGGTATTCGACGGTGCCGGCGCCGCGATAGCCGACGGTCCGGGCGAGCGCGACCGCGCTGTCGCAGAGCTTCTGTCGGACATCTGCAGGCAGGAGGAACGAAGGCGCCTCTTCCCAGACCTTCTGACGGCGGCGCTGCAGCGAGCACTCCCGCTCGAAGCAATGCACGAAGTTCTCGCCGTCACCGAGGATCTGCACCTCAACGTGACGCGCGCGGGTGATGACTTTCTCGAGGTAGAGGCCGCCGTCGCCGAAGGAGGCGAGCGCCTCGGCCGACGCCTGGGGGAACTGCTTGTCGAGTTCCGCCGGATCGTTGACTATGCGGATGCCGCGCCCGCCGCCGCCGGCCGCCGCCTTGATCATGACCGGGAAGCCGGTCTCAGCCGTTACCGCATGCGCCTCTTCTACGCTCGAAATCCGGCCGTTGCTGCCGGGTACCGTCGGCACACCTGCCTTTTCGGCGACGGCACGGGCCTGTACCTTGTCGCCGAGCAGCCGGATGGCGTCACCGGAAGGGCCGATGAAGATCATGCCGGCTGCAACCACCGCATCGGCGAAATCGCCATTTTCCGACAGGAAACCGTAGCCCGGATGCACGGCATCGACCCCGGCACGCTTGGCCGCAGCGATCACGGCGGCAATGTCGAGATAGGATTTCTTCGGCGCCGGTGGACCGATTTCGACGGCTTCATCCGCGAGCTTCACGGCCAGCATATCCGCATCCGCGGCGCTATAGACCTGAACCGTGCGAACGCCGAGCGCCTTTGCCGCCCGGATAATGCGCACGGCGATCTCGCCGCGATTGGCAATCAGGACAGAGCGGATCGTCATTGCTCCACCTCAGCGATCACCTGGCCGGCCATGACGGGCTCCTCATTGTCGACGAGAAACCGGATGCTTCCGCCGGTGACGCCCGCCTGGATCTCCTGGAAGGTCTTCATCACTTCGATCAGACCGATCGCCTCATTGGAGGCCACCGCATCGCCGTCCGATTTGAACGGTGGCACATCCGGAGCAGACGACCGATAGAAGGTTCCTGGAAGGGGCGATCGGATTTCGTGCTTGCTCATGGTTGCCTCCGCTTGTCATTTGTTGCCTGGATCACGATGCAACCGGTCGGAGCGACCAAAGCCATAAACGTGATCGGTTCTCATTGGTTGGGGCAGAATGCGGGCGAAGTGCCGCCCACACCTTTCCTCACCCCACTTTAAGCTGTGAAACAGGAGCGATGCGGATACCCTCCGCCGCAAGCGCTTCCCGCATGCGGCGCACGATATCGAGTGCGCCGAGCGTGTCGGAATGGAAACAGATGGATTCGAACGCGATCTCGATGTCGCTGCCGGTCACGGTGCGCACGCGCCCTTCCTTGCAGGCGCGCACCACCTTGCGTGCGATCGCGGCCGGGTCGGGACGCCCGGCATCGCGGGTAAAGACGATCGAGCCACTGTCGTCGTAGTCGCGATCGGCATAGAACTCGCGAATGACTGGCTGCCCGACTTCGCGTGCGGCGATGTCCGTCTCCGAACCGGCCATGCAGAAGACAAAGGCGGTCGGTGCCACCGTGCGCATATATTGCAGGAAGATCTGGGAGAGTTCGCGGTTGACCGCCATCTCCATGTAAAGCGCGCCGTGCGGCTTCACATGCTGCAGGCTGGTGCCGTGCCGTCTTGCAAATTCGCGGATGGCGCCCACCTGGTAGACGATATCGTTGACCAGTTCGCGTGCGGTGCCGGCGATCTTGCGACGGCCGAAGCCCTGCAAGTCACGGTAACCTGGGTGCGCCCCAATGCCGACGCCATGCTCGGCGGCAAGCCGCACGGTCTCGTCCATCAGATTGGGATCCCCGGCGTGGAAGCCCGCGGCAATGTTGGCGGAGCTGATCAGCGCCATGAGCGTCGCATCGTCCGTGTCGCCTATGTGCCAGCGACCGAAGGCTTCTCCCATGTCACAGTTGATGTCGACGACGTCGAGCAAGACCATTCCCTTCGATCAGGGCCGCCTCGAAAGCCGGCCAAACCTTCAATAGGGAAACGCTATGAGCATTTATTGCATTTGAAAAATTCTATTTTCATATGCCCTATATCTGTTTTTCAGAATTCGCAGTTGCAAAATCGCCTATGAGAAAATACCGTTAATACGGCCGTTTACGCGGGTCTGCACGAAACGCAGTCAAGTATCTGCACAAGGAGCGGGCAGGCTTTCTGATTTTCCAGCCTGCGCTATCGAAAAATCAGAAGAGAAGTGGATGTCGATCAGCCTTCGCCAGCTTCGCTATTTCGTCGCCACCGCCGAACTCGGGCAGATCTCGCAGGCTGCCGTCGATCTCTCCATTTCGCAGTCAGCGATTACCACCGCGATCAAGGAGTTGGAGCGCATCGTGGGCGCCAGCCTCTTCCTGCGCACGCCGAGCGGCATGGATCTGACCATGGCAGGCCGTCAGTTTCTATCGCATGCCTACGAGATCCTGAAGAAGGTCGATGAGGCAACGCATCTCAACGTGGTGAGCAGTTCGGTGGAGGGTACGCTGGCTATAGCCGCCACCTATACGGTGATCGGCTACTTCCTGCCGCAACATATAGAGCGGCTTCGGCGGCTATTCCCGAAGCTCGAGGTTCAGTTGTACGAACTCAATCGTGAGTCGATCGAGGAGGGGTTGCTGACGAACCGCTACGATATGGCCGTCCTGCTCACCTCCAATATCCTCAATCCCGCGCTTCAGACCGAAAAACTCATGAGTTCGACGCGGCGTCTCTGGGTTCCCGCCCAGCATCCGCTGCTTGCGCGCGACAATGTCGGCTTTCGCGAGATCGCCCAGGAACCCTATATCATGCTGACGGTCGATGAGGCCGCTCATACCTCGCTCAAATACTGGAGCGCATCGACCTATCAACCGCGCGTCATCCTTCGGACCTCGTCGGTCGAGGCGGTTCGGTCTCTGGTAGCCAACAGCCAGGGCGTGGCGATCCTCTCCGATATGGTTCACCGTCCCTGGTCACTGGAAGGGCGCCGCATCGAAACGATCGACGTGCGCGACGCAGTTCCGGCGATGGATGTCGGGCTTGCCTGGCGCCGAGGCGCGGAGTTCACGCCGGCCATGACGGCGCTTCGTTCCTATTTCCAGCAGAGCTTTCATCTGCCGGGCGTTCGGTCCAGTTCGTTCGGAGCGGAGTGACCCGTACTGTCCTGTGCCGATCCGGGGAGCCCAGGCTGGGGCTGCACATCTCCTGCGTCGCCAGGAGCAGTCGACATTCAGTCCTCTCTGGACTAGAAGTTGCATTTTCCCGTACTTTGCGCTCGCGGACAAACGCCAATTTCGGCGTAGCCTGAGCTAAGTGCGGATTGGTCCTGGTCAATTTGGCTTGAAGCTCACAGGCTGCTTTTCATTTGGAGTCCCATGTCTTTCGTCGCTCGTACCGCGCTGATAGCGCTCGCCCTCGCAATACCCACGGGAAGCCTCGCGCAGGACACACAAACCTTTGAACCCGCCGATGGATCGTACAGGTTCCAGTATCCGCATGGCTTCACAGTGAGCTATATGTTTGCCGACGGGAGCGGCGACGCCACCGGAGTTACCGCCTCCAGCGCGAACAACGGCGATGTGCTCATTACCTTCCTCGGGCCGCGCGATCCCGGCGATATCGCGGATGCGACCGAGAAGAACCGTCAGACCATCGTCGACGACTTTACGAAGGCTATCGCGGTCCTGCCGGCCATCAAATTCAGGTCGTCGACCATGACAACCATGCTCGGCCAGCCGGCTGTCGATATGGTCTTCACCAAAAAGAGGTTCAAAACCGTCGCCATCAATCGCTACGTTTTCACCGTACGCGACGGCAAGGCCTACAATTTCGAATGCGTCTATCAAGAAGACAAGGCTGAGCAATTCGCCCCCGCCTGCGAGCTTGCCGTTTCGACGGTGAGCCTGCTTGCTTCTGACGCAAGTTCAGGCGCTGATGCCGCAGGAGCCGACACCGATGACGCTTCGGTCGCCGGAGCATGCAGCGAGCTCGAATTCAACCGCCGCACTGTCGAGGTTGTGGAGTTGACCTCCAACCTGCTCATGAAGGACCAGTCTCCAACGATGATTGCACGGGTCAAGGCGGCGCATGATGCGACGATGGCTATCGAGGCGAGAACTGGATCGAACCCCTCTGAACAGGATTGCAGGGACGTCGACGCGATTATCGAGACGCTGAAGTAAAGCGAGAGCCCATGCGCTGAATTCCGATTGGGCCTTGGGGTCATCGAGGCGGTGAGTTGTGTGCGTCGCGCCGCTCGTCATCGTGGAAGCGAGCATGGCGCGGCTAATCCGGGAAGGCCTATTGGGTGCGGCGTCACAACCGTGAAACAACGCGGCCTGAAACGCCCGCCCCCCGTTCCTCAGAGCACCCGCGCTGCGACGGAGTGGATCGAGTTATTGCCGTAGCCGAGACGGTTCCATTCGGCGCGCTCGGGTTGCGTGTGGCCTGTCATGTCGGTGGCGCGTGCGCGCACGGTGAGTGGACCGATCTCCTCAAGTCGAGTGATCAACTCCCACCATTGCCAGGCAGAGTGTCGTCGTTCGCCAACGAGCCGCGCCTCGCGCCACGGGCCGCCGTTTAGGCTGACATCGACCCTGGAAATGGCCCCAGTGCCCGACCACGCGACCCCACGGATCGCGGTGTCGCCGCGCGAAAGGCTCTCCCCCTCTCCAGGCGACGATATCAACGCTCGCACGTTCATCAGCTTCACCTGCGCGCGTTCATCGTGCCCATTTCGCGTCCACTCGTACCAGTACTTCTCCGCCTGGTAGTACGCATCGCAGGCTTTGTCGGTAACGCTAATCTCGGTCAGCCACTTGACGGACGCCACCGCATACCAGCCGGGCACAATCAGCCGCAACGGATAGCCGTGAAGCGGCGACAGCGGTTCGCCGTTCATGTCATAGGCAAGAATCGCATCCGTTTCCCGGACCTGCTCCAGGCTGAGGCCGCGTTCAAAACGGACCGGCGCATCATGCCCGTCAACGACCCCGCTGTCGGCGCCGCGAAAGGTGAACTCGCTCGCGCCGGCTCGCAGTCCCGCCCGCTCAAGCACGTCCATCAGGCGAACACCGGTCCACTCTGCGGTGCTGACGGCGCCTAGCCCCCAGGCTTCGCCGGGCACGGCCGGATCGAAGAGGCTGCGGCCATTGCCAGCGCATTCAAGCGTCACCACCCGGGTTTCGGCATGAAGATTATGAAGCTCCCTCATGCTCAGTTCCAACGGCCTTTCGACCAGTCCGCCGATCGAAAGCCGGTAAGTGTCGCCGCCAAGGGCCGGAATGTCGAAGTGGTTGCGCAGGTAGAACCGACCGTTTGGCATCACGGCTCCGCCTGCAAGGTCCGGCACCGAGGTCTCGCCATTCAACGGATTGACGCTGTGGATGAGAAGACCGGCCTCGGCTGCATCCTGGCAGGCCTCTGCCAGATCAAGTGTATCTGCCGAGACATCCACTGGATGTTCCGCGCATCCACCGCTCGACACCATCGCGGCGAACGTCACCGCTGGCATCACATCGACATCCCCGGCTTCACGCAGGGGTGCCAAAAAAGCCTGAAGGATCGCTTCATCCGCTGCCTCTGCAATGAGCACCAGCAAATGTGAGCCCTGCGCGACCGCTTCCCCCTTGATCAACACACCGTGGCGAGCAGCGTTTGGCCGGCTCAAATGGTTCAGGAGCGTCGCGCCCTTGACCGGATCACCCGCCAGGAAGGCTTCGTGCGAGCGGTGATGATGCACAATGAACAACGGCAAGGGGACCTCCATTTTCGAGCGGCAGCGAACGTCAGGTCGGCCTCATACGATCAGTGGTTGTCTTCAGGCCATTTCAGCACTCGCATGATCAAATAGAACCGCGCGGCCTTGCGACCAGAATCTCAGGCCGGATTTTTTTGGTGCTGCGCGTTTCGCTCACGGCCGGCCTCTCGCTTGAAACGGCCGACCTCTGGATGCTTTCGGCCGATATGCTCTTCGACATCGAAGGCGACGGCGAAAAAGCCGTTGGCGGCAAAGTGAAGGCCGGAAAGCAGTTCTGACGCCAGATGACCGTCGATGGTGCTGCGCCCGAGCCGAGCGGCACCATCGACGCCATTGCATTCGTCTCGAGCGCGTGTGTGGAGTGTTCGTCCGCCCCGCCCAGATGGCCATAGCGGCGGAGAACGCGGCTAAAGCGTTCCCGCCGATGCATCATGCGGTTTCAGTGGCACAAGGCGTGGAGAAGCATTGCCTCGCGGTGCGTTTGAAACATGACGAAAGCGCGGACGTATGTTTTCTGGCCTCGCTTCCAAAACCATCAAGCCAGTCGTGTCCAATACCGCTCATCAAGAGCTCCGGGCGCCAATGCAAGCAATCGGCGTGGCAACAGGCACCGTTGGCGATCGACGCTGGATTGAGGGCCTCTATTGTCGGATTGCGAGGCCTACATTCAATCGAGCCGCAGGCGCGCATGTGCGATATCGGCCACGACCGATACTGCGAGTGAACGTGCATCCCTTGCCTTGTCGAAAAGGCCGATCGGCGCCTTGATCCGAGAAAGCAGGCGCTCATCTCCCCCGCAATCGCGCAGGAGCTGGCAGCGTTTCGCGTGGGTCCGGCGGCTGCCGAGGGCGCCGATGTAGAACGCACGCGACGCCAGCGCTGCGTTGAGCAGCGGCAGCTCGCGATCGATGTCGTGGAATAGGAGCGCGACAGCGGTATCGGCGTCGAGTTCGTCTGGCGACGGTATCTGGCCGCGCTCGAGCGTGACGGTCTCATAACCGGCCGCAACGGCAATGCGCCTAACCGTGTCGATCTCCAGCGGCGTGCCGGCGATCACGACCCGCGGCCTTGGTCGGTAGGCGCGCACAAAGCAATCGCCATACCAACCGCTTGCCTCCTCACCGCGCTGCAATGAAAGCGTGCGCTTGCCAGGGTGATAGCGCAGTCCCACCGGCGAGCGACGTTGAAGCGCGGATAGCGCCTGGCTCAAGACGGCTGCGTCCTCCAATACATGGATCGCAAGGGTAATGCCGCCGCCACAGGGCAGGACAATATCGAAAAACGGGGACCCTTCGCCAAGTCGAAGAAGACGATCCATGCCCTTGTTCAGGGCAGACATTGCGTCTGCGGCGACGGCCGCTTCGGTGCAACCGCCGGAGACGAAACCGCAATAGAGACCATCGCCGCGCACGACCATTTGCGCACCAAGGGCGCGCGCCGCACCGCCGCGAATGTCGACGAGCGTGATGAGGGCCGTCGGCTGGCTATCTTCGAGCGATCGAGCAGCAAAGGACAATATCTCGATCGCATCGTCGGACAGGAAGGCCGCGCGCGGTTCTGGCGCAAGCGTTTCCGGATCGGCGGCTATGCGGATCGTCATCTCACTCCACTCCCTGCGTTCCCCGCCAGCGGCGCACGATACCCGGGTCGAGATCAAAGAGATCGAGCACGCGGCCGACGGTGTGGTCGACCATGTCTTCGATGCTCTGGGGTTTCGCATAAAAGGCCGGGACAGGCGGATAGATGATGGCGCCCATTTCGGTCACCTGCGCCATGTTGCGGATATGACCGAGATGGAGCGGTGTTTCTCTCAGCATCAGCACGAGGCGCCGGCGCTCCTTCAGCACCACGTCGGCTGCGCGGGAAATGAGATTGTCCGTCGTGCCCGTGGCGATCTCGGCCAGCGTCTTTACCGAACAGGGGGCGACGATCATGCCCAGAGTTTTGTAGGAACCGGAGGAGCAGACGGCGCCGATATCCTTGTTGGAATGGGTGGTCGTCGCCAGCGCTTCCAAGTCCTGCCTGGAGAACGTCGCCTCCGCCGCAAGCGTAATGCAGGCCGCACGGGACATGATCAGATGCGTCTCGATCTCGAGATCACGCAGCAGTTCGAGCAGGCGCTTGCCGTAGACCACGCCTGAGGCGCCCGAAATGCCGACGATCATGCGTCTTGGATGGGTCATCGCCTATCCCACGCTTTTGAGGAGGGTCATGGCGCGTGCGCTTGCCTCGTCGCTGATGCGGGCGCGCACGCCATGGAAATTCGGGCCGCGCGTCGCATCGAGCCCCATCCGCGAAGTCGTACCGATGCCACTGGCCGAGGGGTCGAGCGCGTTGCCCGGCAGGCCCTCGATGATGACGACGTCCTTGTGCGGCTGGAAATGGGTGGCAAGCGCCCAGAGCACCTCGCTGTCGCGGGTAATATCGACATCCGCGTCCACCACGACGACGGTCTTCAGATACTGGTCCCAGCCGAGAAGACCGAGCATGACCTGCCGGGCTTCCCCCTCACGCGTCTGGTTCATGGCGATGTAGGCGTGAAAATGCGTGCCGGACGAGGGGTAGTGCACGGCGGTGATCGAGGGAAACCGCGCCTTCAGTTTCTCCACCACCTCCGCCTCGCGTGGCACGCGGCCGAGATTGAGGTGTTCGGCCGAATTGCCGCCGGCGACGCTGACGAGGATCGCGTCGCGCCGGCGCATCACGGTTTCGACGGTGAAGAGGTTGTTGGTCGAGCGGTCGGAGGAATAGCCGGTGAACTCACCGAACGGCCCCTCCTCCACATGCGCCTCGGGATCCAGCACGCCTTCGAGCACGATCTCGGCATGGGCGGGAACACGGATACCGTATTTCGGCGTCCGCACCACCTGGAGCGGTTCGCCCATCAGGCCGCCGGCGACATCGCGTTCGTCTTCGCCGAAGGCAAGGCGGGCAGAGGCCGCGATCATGAAGAGCGGATGCCCGCCGATGACCATCGCAACCGGCATCGGCCTGCCCTTCTCCTTGGCCATGTTCATCAGCCGCCAGAGATGGCCGCGCGAATGCAGCGATGTTGCGAGCGAATTCTTCGAATGGATCATCGCGCGGTGGTAGCTGAGATTGCCGGCGCCGGTTTCCGGATGCTCGCCGATGATGATGCCGCTGGTGATGTATTTCGCCCGATCGGTGTCGAAGTGCTTGAGCATCGGCAGCGCGTCGAGATCGACGGCATCGCCCGAGATGATCTCCTCGGTGATCGGACCTTCTTTCAAGACCTCCGGTGTGAACGGCCGGTTGGCGCGCGCCTGGTAGGCCTCGTGCAGCCTGTCGGCGGTCGAACCGAGCAGACGGGCGATACGGTCGCGCGAGGCAAAGATGTTGCAGAGCACTTCGCTACTGACGCCGCTGACGTTCTTCAGGTGCAACATCGGGTGTTGCCCCCGCTCGGCCAGATTCCAGATCAGCGCCGTCGCATCCTGATCGTCCGAGACCGGCTGGTCGACGGTGATGACATCTTCGGGGTGCTCCGCCCGGTAGTCGGCGAGGAAGCTGCGGACATCTTGCTTATGGTACTGGGTCATATCTTGGCCTCGACGCGACTGGAGGGTGACGGCGCCCGGATGGGCGCCGTCGTCTTTACTCAGGCAAATTCCTTGTGCTTGCCCGTGGCCCGGTCGACACCGGCGTAGCTGTCCTTCAGGCGCGCCTGCGCGTCCCTCAGGTCGCGCGGCGGCGGCGACGGATCGATGCCGACGAGCTTGGCGATGTTGTTGCCGAGATAGCCTTCGAGATCGTCCTCGGAGAGGTTGATGCCGTGCGGCGGATCCTTGCAGAGCACTTCAAGCTCGCGCAGCCACATGCCCGGATCGTTCGGCGGGCTGTCCGTGCCGAAGACGATCTTGTTCTTCGGCAGCTGCTGGGCGAACTCCACGATGCGCGACTGGAAGCACCAGCCGGACTCGCAGTAAACGTTCGGCGTATCCATCGCCATCCAGAAGGACTCGAACGAGTAGTTGCCGCCGGTCTGGATGCCGAAGTGGCCGATGATGAAGTTGACCATCGGAAACTCGCGGATGATCGGGTAGAACATCGTCGGGATGGTGTAAGGTCCGTCGCCGGTGTGGATGAGCACCACGACGCCGAGTTCGGCGCACTTCTTCATCGCCGGACGCAGCCAGTCGAGCGCGCGGTCGGGCCGGTAGCCGTGCATGTTGGCGTGCAGCTTCAGCATCTTGAAGCCGTATTCCTTAACGTGGAATTCCAGCTCCGCCGCGCCGTTTTCAGGTCCCCAGCGCGGGTTGTAGTTGAAGTTGCCGATGAAGCGGTCCGGGTACTTCTGGCAAAGCTCGGCACAATAGGCCATGTAGTCGCGAATGCCGTCGCGACCCTTGCGGTTGCCGTCACGGTAGCCGGTGTTGCCCGGCGGCGGCTGGATGAAGCCCATGTCGATCCGGCGCGGCTTGCCGTTGATCATGTAGGGACCGTCCATCAGCTTGAGCATGCGCTCGCCGGTGAAGGGCTCGCCCGTGTGACGCCACGCCTCGTCGACGAGGTTGGTCGGGTGAAGATGGGTATCGATGATCATTGTTCACTCCGTTCAAGTTTACGCGGCAAGGGCGACGCCGTGCTGGCGCAGATACGCCTCGGCTTCCTCGACGGTGGCCGGCGGCTTGGTCGCTTCCAGCCCGATCATCCGGGCGACGTTGTTGCCGAGGTAGTCTTCGAGCGTATCCTCATCGAGGTTCAGGCCCTGCGGCGGCTCGTGGCAGAGGACTTCGAGCAGATTGATCCACATGCCCGGCTCATTCGGCGGGGTGTCGGTGCCGAAGAGGATCTTGTGCTTGGGCAGAACCTTGGCGAATTCGACGATGCGCGACTGCAGGCACCAGCCGGATTCCACGTAGACACTCGGCGTGTCGAGCGCCATCTGCATCGGCTCGAAGACGTAGACGCCACCGGTCTGAACGCCGAAATGCGCCAGGATGAAGTTGACTTCCGGGAACTCGCGGATGATCGGGTAGAACTCCGTCGGGATCGAGTACGGACCGTCGCCGGTATGGACCTTCACCATCAGGCCGAGATCCGCGCACTTCTTCAGTGCCGGTCGCAGCCAGTCGAGCGCGCGGTCCGGGCGGTAGGCGTGCATGTTCGCCTGCAGCTGCACCATCTTGAAATCGAATTCCTTGGCGTAGCGTTCGATCTCTTCGGCGCCGTTCTGGGTGCCGTAGCGCGGATTGTAGACGAAGCAGCCGAGGAACCGGTCGGGATGCTCGGTGACCATCTTTTCCGTGTAGGCCATGTACTGGCGAATGGCGGCCTTGCCTTCGAGATCCATCACCTCATGCGTGTAGATGGTGTTGCCTTGCGGCGGCTGGATGAAGGCCTTGTCGATCCGGCGCGGCTTGCCGTTCACATAGTATGGGCCATCCATCATCTTCAGCAGCTTGTCGCCGGTGAACGGCGGTCCGTCGTGTCGCCAAGCCAGGTCCACCAGGTCGGTGGGATAGCAGCTCAGGTCAATAATCATAGGTTTCTCCTGTCGTAGAGGGTCCGGTCGATGCGGGGCCGCGCGATGAACGCCATGCCGGCCGGAGCCGGGCGTGGATCCGCGATCTCAGGAAATGCCGAAGACGGAGAAAACGGGCCGGCGCGTAAGCTCCCAGGGCGGGGCAACCGGGCGTTCCTTTTGTGATCAGCATCGACATCGCAGCCTCATCTTCCAACAGACGGTGAGCAATTGTCGGTGCTTCTACTCGCCTTCAAGAGAACCACTGCGCGTGATTTCTGTCAACACAAAAATATATCTAAGTTATTGTTTTTAAATATTATTTTTAAGAAAACAGCAGCAACCGCCCGCGCTGGAGGAGCGCGGGCGGCTCAGACAGAAATGCTTACGCAAGCGCCGTCCGGCGTTGGAGACTCGCTGCTAAGGCACCAGGCATGCACGCAAGTTTCTGTCGATACTTTCGCGGTCGAGATTGCGGCCGATGAACACGAACTTCGACTTCCGCTTGTCTTTGCCCCAGGCATGGTCGGGGCGGAAATCGACGAGCTTGTGCACGGCCTGAAGCACGAAGAAGCGGTCGTCGCCGGCAACGGAAACGATGCCCTTCGTGCGAAAAATGTCGCCCCCGTGCGCACCGAGATAGTCCTTCAGGAAGCCCGCGAGCCTCTCACCGTCGAAGGCTTCGGGATAGACGAACGAGTGCGACTTCACCGTCGCATCGTGCTGGTGCGGCCGAAGGGGGGGCGCGGGCGCACGTCCATGGTCATGATGGTGGTGGTGCCCATGGTCGTGATGGGCATGATCGCAACATGGCTCCTTGCAATCGTGGTGATGATGATCGGCGTCGTGATCGTCATCCATGTCGATGTCGAGGATTTCCGCCCGCTCGCGCACATAGGACGGCCGGAATCCCTTGACCCCGAGGATGTTGGAAAGGTCCACCTTGCCGTAGCTGGAGCGGAGGATGGGAGCTGTCTGGTTGAGCCTGCGCAACGAGCTTTCCAGCGAGCCGAGCGCTTCCTCCTCTGCAAGGTCGATCTTGTTGACGAGGATGCGGTCGGCAGCGACGATCTGGTTGACCGCCTGGTTGTCGCTGCCGTCAAGCACCGGATCATAGAGGTGCTGGTCGATATGCATCGCGTCCACCAGCGTCACGACCGCATCGAGTTCCACTTCGTCGGCGACACTGCGGTCGACGAAGAAGGCTGTGGCGACCGGCGTCGGATCGGCAAGCCCCGAGGTCTCGACGATGATGTGGTCGAACTTGTCCTTGTGGCTCAGGAGTTTCTTCATCACGTCGATCAGATCGTTGCGCACGTCGACGAAGCAGCAGATGCAGCCGTTCTGCATCTGGAAGATTTCTTCGTCCGAGGCGAGCACCAGGTCGCTGTCGACGTCCACCTCGCCGTATTCGTTCTCGATCACCGCGATGCGGTGACCGTGACGCTCGGTGAGAATGTAGTTGAGCAGCGTCGTCTTTCCGGATCCAAGAAACCCGGTGAGGATCGTGATCGGGAGTTTCTGCTGGCTCGCAGGCTCGATATGCATGTTCATGCGCCCTTCTCCCTCAAGGCTTTCAGGATGTCTTCCGGCGTGATCGGATAGTGGTGGAAGCGAACGCCGATGGCGTCGTGGATGGCATTGGCGATGGAGGGGCCGATGGCGATGATTGGATCTTCGCCGACGCCCTTGGCGCCCCAGGGACCGCCGGGGTCGGGTGCTGCCTCGAGGATGATCGTCTCGATGTCGGGCATGTCCATCGACAGCGGCATCTTGTAGTCGACGAGGCCCGCATTGAGCGAGCGCCCGGTCTTCTTGTCGATGACGTAGTCCTCGGTCAGCGTGTGGCCGATACCCTGCTGGATGCCGCCCTCGATCTGTCCTTGCGCGGCGATCGGGTGGATGACGCGGCCGACATCGTGCACGGGCACGACGCGCTTGACCTCGACGATGCCCGTTTCCATGTCGACGTCGACCTCGGTGAAGTGCGCGGCGAAGGAATAGGATTTCGTCGGCTCATAGGTGCCGTTGGCGACGATATTGGCGGCGGGGATGCCGCGCGAAGGCCCCATGGCCTCCGACACGGTCATGCAGCGATCGGGCTCGGCAATGAGGAAGACCTTGCCTTCGGAAAGATCAAGCTCTTCCGGCGAGACCTGCAGTTTCATCGCCGCTCTGGCGAGCACGGCGGCGCGGACGTTGCCGGCCGCCATCTTGGCGGCCGTGCCGACCAGGTAGGTCGTGTGGCTGGCAAAGGCCCCAATGTCCCATGGAACCACGTCCGTGTCGCCATGGATGACGCCGACATCCTCGAAGCGGACTCCGAGCTCTTCGGCAACGATTTGCGCCAGCGCCGTATGGGCTCCGGTGCCAAGTCCGGCAGCGCCAGTCAGCAGCGTCACCGTGCCGTCCTCGTTGACCTTGACCGTGGCGTTGCCCTGTTCCTTGATGCCGGGATAGGCAGACGAGCCGTGCATCTCGCAGCCGATGCCCCAGCCCTTGCGGATATGCGGGCGCTTCGGATCGGGCGTGCGATCCCGGCCCCTCAGCGTCTTCCAGTCGAGCACGTCAATGCCGTGCTGAAGGCAGATTTCAAGCCCGTGACCGAGGATCGGATGGCCGGATGGCGCGATGTCGCCCGCACGCACCACATTCTTCAGCTTGAGCTCCGCCGGATCCATGCCGAGCCGTTCGGCCGCTTCGTCCATCTGGATGTCGAGCGCATAGTAGCTCTGCACCACCCCGTAACCGCGGAAGGCGCCGTTGATCGGGGTATTGGTGTAGACGCAGCGCCCCTCCAGCCGCACGTTCTCGCAGCGATAGAGCGAGGTGGCGGCGGTGGTTCCGACGATGGTCACGCCTGGACCATGGGAACCGTAGGCGCCTGAATCATAGACCAGCTTCATGTCGCGGGCGACGAGCGTGCCGTCGTTCTTGAAGCCCTGCTTCAGCCAGATCTTGCAAGGGTGGCGCGAGCGACCAGCGACGAAAGTCTCGTGACGGGTGAACTCCATTTTCACCGGCCGGCGGGTTTCCTTGGCCAGAAGCGCGCAGAGAAACTCGTGCTGGAAAAGGTCCTGCTTGGCGCCGAAGCCGCCGCCCATATGATCGACGAGCACGCGCACCTTGGTGAGTGGCAGGCCGAGCACTTCGGCAAGGATGCCGCGCACCATGAAGGAGGTCTGAGTCGAGGTCCAGAAGGTCAGCTTGTTGGAGCCGTCCCAGTCGGCGACGCAGACGTTCGGCTCCATATAGGCCGGATGCGGCCGCCCGCCTGCGAAAGTGCCCTCGAGCACGAAGTCCGCCTCGGCAAAGCCCTTGTCGACGTCGCCGCGATTGACGCGAACCGGCTCGAGCACCAGATTGCCGCCCGGCCCGACCTCATGGATCAGCGGCGCGCCGGGCTGGGCGGCGTCCTCCGGTTCAAAGACGGCCGGCAAAGGTTCGTATTCCACCTCGATCAGGTCGAGCGCCTCGTCGGCGATCTCCTCGCTGATCGCGGCGACGGCGGCGACGCCCTCGCCCCAGAACCGCACCTTGTCGTCGAGAATGTACTGGTCCTTGGTGCAGGAGGCCGAACGGGGATGCGGCGAGCCGTAGTGCAGCACGCGCGGCACGGTCTCGTGTGTCAGCACCGCCTTGACGCCGGGATAGGCGAGCGCCTTGCTGACGTCGATCGACTTGATGCGCGCATGGGCAATCGCCGCACGCTTGATCTTGCCGTGCAGCATGCCGGGGAGCTTGATGTCGCCGGTATACTGCGCCTCGCCCGTCACCTTCTCAAGCACGTCGTCGCGCTTGACGCTCTTGCCGACGATCTTGAACTCGCGCTGCTCGATGGGAGTGGTCATGTTCATGATCTTGCTGCCTCCATCTCGCGCGCGGCGGATCTGATCGCATCGAATATCTTGGTGTAGCCGGTGCAGCGGCAGATGTTGCCGGAGAGCCCGAAGCGGATGTCCTCGTCGGTTGGGCGCGGATTGTCGTCGAGCAGCTTCTTGGCCATCATCAGGATGCCGGGCGTGCAGAAGCCGCATTGCGAGGCGCCGTGCCGCATGAAGGCATCCTGCAGCGGATGGAGCGTATCGACGCCCGGTTGCAGCCCCTCGACCGTCTCGACGAAGCGGCCCTCGGCCTCCACGGCGAGCACCAGGCAGGCGTTGACCGGCTCGCCGTCGATGACCACGGTGCAGGCGCCGCAGTCGCCGACGTCGCAGCCCTTCTTGGTGCCGGTGAGACCGACATCGTCGCGCAGCGCGTCGAGCAGGGAGCGGCAGCCATCGACCGCCATCTCGCGCGCCTCGCCGTTCACGGTGAATTCGACAATCCGTTTCATGCGAAAGTCTCCAATGCCTGGTTGATGGCGCGGCCGGTCAGCACGCCGACCATGTCGCGGCGGTAATCGGCGCTGGCGCGCACGTTGCTGATCGGCGTGCATTCCTCCATCGCCTTGCTCGCGGCGTCCCTAACCGTTCCCGCGTCGAGCGAAGTGCCGCGCAGCATGGCTTCGGCTTGCGGCGCGCGCAGCACGGTGGCGCCGACCGCTCCAAGCGCGATGCGGATGTCGCTGCAGATGCCCTCTTCCATGGAAAGGCTGACGGCGACGCCGACGGTGGACAGTTCCATCGCCTTGCGGCGGCCATGCTTGATGTAGGCCTTGCCGGTCGTGTCGCCTGCCGGCGGCACGGTGATGCCGGTGACGATCTCGCCCTTGGCAAGCACGGTCCTGCCGGGTCCGGTGAAGAACTCAGCGATCGGCACGATGCGCATGTTGGTGCGGCTGTAGATGTGCACGAAGGCGCCGTCCGCGACCAGCGGCGGGATGGTATCGGCCGACGGCGAGGCGCGACAGATATTGCCCACCACCGTTGCGCGGTTGCGCACCTGGATGGAGCCGAGGGAAGCGAAGGCGGCCCTCAGGTTCGGGTAGCGTTGGCCGACCAGCGGCAGGCGTTCCAGGCGTCCAACCGTCACCAGCGCCCCGAAGGTGAGCCCGCGCGTCTCGTCATAGGTGATATCGGAGAGACCGGGGATCTGCTTGATGTCGACGACGTTGCGCACGCGGCGCAGCCGTTCGCGGATCTCGACCAGAAGGTCGGTGCCTCCGTTGAACAGAAACGTGTCGTCGCCGAGCTCGGTGAGAAGACGGGAGGCATGCTCCAGCGTTTCCGCCCGATGATAGTCGAAGCGTCTCATGGTTTCCTCTTGGGGTTTGGGGCTCCGGCGGCGGAAGTGCGTCGCCGGATTATTTGATGCGGCCCTCTAGGCCGGGTCGGCTGCGGGCGCACCCTCGGCGAGTTCGGCCTCGACCGGCTCCCTGGCTGGGACACCGTTGAAGAGGATGTTGAGCAATGCTGCCGCAAAGGTGCCGACGAGCACGCCGCTGTGCAGGAATTTCTCGAGCGCTGCCGGCAGCTGGTCGAAGATGTTCTCGGCAACGACCGGCACCATGGCGAGGCCGACGCTGACGGCGACGATGTAGAGGTTGCGCCTGTTGGCGACGAAATCCACCTTCGACAGGATCTTCACCCCCGTGGCCGACACCATGCCGAACATCACGATGGCCGCACCGCCGACGACGTAGCTCGGGATCGATGCGCTGACGAAAGCAACCTTTGGAAGCGAACCGAGCAGGATCAGGATGGCGCCGCCGGCGGCCACCACGAAACGGCTGAGCACACCGGTGATCTGCAGCAGCCCGACATTCTGCGCGTAGGTCGTATAGGTGAAGGTGTTGAGCAGGCCGCCGATGATGTTGCCGACACCGTCGGTTCTCAAACCCCGGGTGAGCTCGGCCTCGGTGATCTTGCGTCCGGCCATGTCGCCGACGGCCAGGAACTGGCCGGTCGACTCGATCATCATGACCGTCATGACCGCACAGAGAGACAGGATCGACCAGAACTCGAAGATCGGCCATCCGAATGCGAGCGGGTGAATGATGCGCACCCAGTCGGCTTGCGCAACACCGTGGAAATCCACCTTGCCGGCAGCGATTGCGACCACGAAGCCGATCCCGATCCCGAGCAGAACAGCAAGATTGGCCATGAAGCCCTTGAGAACACGGGTCAGGAGCAGGATCGACATGAGCACGATGGCGGCCACCGCGAGCGCGAAGGGCGCGCCATAGGCAGGGTTCGGCATCATGCCATCGGGGCCCTTGATCATCGGCTGACCGCCCGCCGCCCAGTTGACCCCGACGCGCATCAGCGAAAGGCCGATGACCAGCATGACCGTGCCGGTGACAACGGGTGGGAAAAACCGCACCCAGCGGCCGAAGAACGGGGCGACCAGGATGGTGAACACCCCGGAACCGATGACGGCACCGATGACGCCCGGCATGCCGAGATCGGGATTGGTGCCCGTTGCGATGATCGAGGGCACGGCAGTAAACGAAATCCCCATCATGATCGGCAGGCGAATGCCGATGTTCCAGATGCCGAGCGCCTGGATGAGGGTGACGATGCCGCAACAGAAGAGATCCGCGCTGACGAGCATCGCGATCTGTTCCTTGGGCAATTGAAGTGCGCTGCCGACAATGAGCGGCACGGCGACCGCTCCGGCATACATGACGAGAACGTGTTGCAGGCCAAGGGCCATCAAACTCGGAATAGGGTAGGTTTTTTCGACAGGATCGGTCGTATCGGATTTATGCATTCGCTTTCCTCCCAGCGAACAGCTTCCGGCGCGGTGGGAGGGCAACTTCGGCCTCATGATCTGGTCACCGCACGCCGTACAACGCGGATCATGCGGCTGGCCAAATCAGCAAACAATCGGCACAATCATATTTATTCATATAGTAATTGAATGAATGGATTGGCATGGACATTACGCTCAAGCAGCTTCGCGCCTTCGTCACCGTCGCCAATCTGGGGCAGTTCACCCTGGCTGCCGATAGACTCGGCTCCTCGCAGTCGGCAGTGAGCACGCTGGTGCGGCAGCTGGAGCAGAACTTGAAGCTGCGTCTCTTCGACAGGCATACGCGTCTGCTGCGGCTGACGCAGGCAGGCATGGACATCCTGCCGGTTGCCGCCCGTGCCGTCGCCGACATCGACGGCATGGTCGAAAGCTCACGCGAACTGAACGCGTTGAGACGTGGCAAGGTTTCGATTGCTGCCGGCACCGTGCAGGCGGCATTGATGCTGCCCCAGCTCGTCAACGCCTTCACCCGGCTCTATCCCGACATCGCCGTCGCGCTCCATGACGTGGCGGAGATCGCCGTCTTGGAACAGGTGACCAACAGTTCGGTGGACCTCGGCATCGGAACCGTGCCGGAGGACGACACCGAATTGATGGGTACCCGGCTGACAACCGACGAATTCCTCATCGTCCTTCATCCGGAGGACCCGCTCGTCAGGCAGCGTGAAGTTCGGTGGACCGATCTGGTCGACCGCAAGCTGATCGGTCCGCACCGCGGCAACCCGATCAGGGACCGCCTCGAAGGCGAACTGGCGCGCAACGGTATCGTGCTGCCGTTCGACAAGGCGATGCAGGAGGTGGCCTTGCCGTTGACCATTATCGGCATGGTCGAGGGCGGGCTGGGCGTCGCGATCATGACATCGGCAGTCACAAGGCTCGCGACCTCCATGGGCCTCGTCGTGCGAACGCCGACCGAGCCGCATATCAAGCGTGAGGTCAGCCTGATCCAGAAGCGGACACGCTCGCTGTCTCCGGCTGCCCGACGGTTTCGCGACTTCCTGCTGAAATCAGTACACTAGTCATCTGCGAAGAAACCGGGCGCCTTGCCCGCAGGCGCGACGCCACGCTGTTTGACCACGCGCATTTTCCGGCGTTATCTGGGCGCGCTGCTGGACCGCGAAACCGCGGGCAGGCAGGGCGCAGCATTCGCTGCGCGCGGCAGGCCTTCCGCCAGCCGCCGCTCCCAGCTCAAGCCAAACCAGGAGCACTTATGGCCCATTCCCTGAAGAGCAATAGCGAAACGGCAAGGTCCAACCGGCCCGATCTTTCCACGGACGCGATCCGCAGCACCAAGGAAGATCTGGCTGCCTGCTTCCGCATGGCGGCGCGCAACGGTTTCGAGGAGGGCATCTGCAACCATTTTTCCGCTGTCGTGCCGGGCCATGACGACCTCTTCATCGTCAACCCCTACGGCTATGCCTTTCGCGAGCTGACGGCATCAAGACTGCTGGTGTGCGATTTCAACGGCACCGTCATCGACGGTGAAGGTGAGCCGGAGGCGACGGCTTTTTACATCCATGCCGAAATCCACCGGCGGCTGCCGCGCGCCAAGGTCGCGTTCCACACGCACATGCCCTATGCGACCGCCTTGTCCATGACCGAGGGCGCGCCCTTGATCTGGGCCGGCCAGACGGCGCTGAAATTCTACGGCCGCACCGCGGTCGATGAAAACTACAACGGCCTTGCCCTCGATCATCGCGAAGGCGCCCGCATTGCCGCCGCAGCAGGCGACGCCGATATCGTCTTCCTGAAACACCACGGCGTGCTGGTCCTGGCGCCGAACATCGCCGAAGCCTGGGACGATCTCTACTATCTGGAGCGCGCCGCCGAAGTGCAGGTGCTTGCAATGTCCACCGGCCGCGACGTCCTGCCGGTCGACCCTGAGATCGCCGAGGCCGCGTATCGGCAGATGCGCGAAGGCGATCCCGAGTCGGCACGGGCCCATCTTGCCGCCATTCGCCGGCAACTCGATGCCGAGGAACCGCAATACAGGCACTGACTGCGAACCGGGCCGATGCCAAAGCCGATCGCATCGGCCCGTGCCAGATCGTCGGTCAACCAGTTGATCAGGCGCCTCTTTCCGTGAGGTTGGCCATGCTCGAGCGTTGCCTTGCCGCCGGCAATTATTACGATCCATTTATCAAACAATTGAAATAATGAATTTGTTTGAATTAAAAGCGCGTGCTTAGTTTTCCGCCATAACAACAAGGTGGGGGGACGACATGGCACGAGAAAATCCAGCTGCGTTGCTCGCGAGACTGATCCCCGGTCAGTCCTTTGCTCTTAAGGGCGGAACCGTCATAAACGATGACGGCACGCAGTCGGCAAGCGACATCATCGTCGGCGCCGACGGGCGGATCACAGTCGTCGAGCCCTTTCTCGACACCGGTTCCTGCGGCGCCTGCATCGACATAACAGGCATGCTCGTTTCGCCTGGCTTCGTCGACGCGCACCAGCATCTCGACAAGACGGGGGTGCTGCGGTTTACGCCAAATCCCTCCGGCACGCTCCAGGGCGCCCGCGAAGCCTTTGCGAAATACGCCCGCACCGCCGGCCCCGACGACATTCACAAGCGCGCGACGCGCACGATCGGGCGATGTCTTTCCCGCGGCACGACCGCGATCCGCAGCCACATCAACGTCGACAAGGATGCCGGTTTCCATGGCATCGAGACGCTGGCCGCCATTCGCGATGCCGAAAAGCACCGCATAACGCTTCAGCTCGTCGCCTTCATGACGCCGCATCCGGGCCAGGATTTCGATTGGCTCGGCAACAACATCGACGGCGCCGTTGCGCTCGCCGATGCCGTCGGCGGAACGCCCGCGGTTTCCGAGGACCCGCCGCGCTACCTCGACATCCTGTTTTCCGCCGCTGTGAAATCCGGCAAGCCGATCGACCTGCACCTCGACGAACACCTCAATGCCGGCGTTCATCTTCTCGATGCCGCACTCGATCGCGTCGAGCGCTTCGGCATGCAGGGGCGCTGCGTCTTCAGCCACGTCTCGGTGCTGAGCGCCCTGCCGCGCCGCGATTTCCTTCGAATAGCCGAGCGCCTGAAGAAACTGGACGTCGGCGTCGTGACGCTGCCGGCGGCAAACCTCTATCTGCAGGGCCGCGACTACGACGTTCTGCCGCCGCGCGGACTGACGCGTGTCGCCGAACTCTACCGCGCCGGCATCACCATCGCCACAGCGTCGGACAACATCCAGGATCCGTTCGTCCCGACCGGTTCGGGCGACATGCTGGAAATCGCCCGCTGGACACTGCTTGCCGGCCATCTGCGCGGAGACGAGCTCGCCGCCGCGCACAACATGATCACCGCGGCCCCTGCCCGGCTGATGGGGTTTGGCAAGGACTACGGTTTCAGACCCGGCGCGCGCGCCGACTTCGTCATTACCGACTGCATCGATACCGACACGCTGGTTGCCGGCGGGCCGGATCGGGCTTTCGTCTTCTCGAATGGGCGCCTTGTCTCGCACAGCGCCACAGAAAACATCCGCCTGAAGGAGGACGCATAAAAGGGAACGGCTGCTCCGGGGGGATTGGGACTTCAATCTAATGGGAGGAATGAAATGATTATCGATATTTCGCGTCGTTCACTGCTTGCGTCCACACTCGGACTGGCCCTTGCCGGAACGCTTTGGCTGGACCACGCACGAGCCGAAGACTTCAAGATGGGCCTGCTGGTGCCCGGTAGCGTTTCCGAGGAGGGATGGAACCGGATCGGCTACAACGCGCTCAAGGGCGTGGAAGAGCAGCTTGGCGCCAAGATCAGCTATGTCGAACTGCAGCAGAATCCAGCCTCGTTCGAGAAGGCGTTTCGCGACTATGCCAGCCAGGGCTACAAGGTCATCCTCGGGCACGGCTTCGAGTTCCAGGACGCCGCACGGGACGTCGCAGTCGATTATCCGGACACCTATTTCCTGATTTCGTCGAGCGCGATCCATGAAGGCAACGTCATCGGGCTCAACACCGATACCAGCCAGCCCTTCTACCTGATGGGCGTAATCGCTGCGAAAATGGGCGGCAAGGCGGGTCTTGTCGGCGGTATGGAAATCCCACCGATCCAGCAGGCTTTCACCGGCTTCAAGAACGGCGCCAAGAGCGTCAATCCGGACTTCCCGATCAGCGAAGCCTATATCGGCAACTTCACCGATACGACGGCCGCCAAGGAAGCGGCGCTCAGCATGATTTCGCAAGGTGCTGACTTCGTCGTGCCGAACGCTTCGGGCGCAACCGTCGGCGGCTACCAGGCGATTGCCGAATCCGGCCCGGACGTGCGCTCCTTCTCGATCTTCAGCGACTTTACCGAGGTTGCGCCCAACAACATCCTGGGGCTCTACGTCGCCGACTATGCACAAGGCGTGGTCGAAGTCGTCCGCGCGATCAAGGACGGCAACCCGCCAGCGCAGAACGTCGTTTTCGGCCTGAAGGATCCGAAGGTCATCTCGTTCACCTTCCGCGACGACGGCCCGGTCTCCGTGCCGGAGGATATCCGCGCCGAGGTCAAGGCGATCAGCGCCAAGATCGCCTCTGGCGAGATCAACACCGGCGGCCAATAGCTGCCTCCATGCTGCGGCAGGAGATCCGGCCGCAGCCCTTCCCGCGTCACACCAATATCCGGACACACCCATGGCTGAGATAAACCAGGGAGTGCGTGAGACCGTGAATTCTCAAGCAGCCCAAGCTTTCTACAGGACACTCTCGCAGGCTGCGATCAGCGCCCTGACACCCATCGCGGCGGTTCTGGTCGCGCTCGCCTTCGGCGCGCTCCTCCTCTGGCTGAACGGCTTCAACGGCAGCGACGTCGTCACCGTCATGGTCTTCGGCTCGTTCCAGGACATGCGCTCGGTCGGAGAAATTCTCCTGAAGGCCACGCCGCTGATCCTGATCGGCGCGGGGCTCTGCGTCGCGTTCCGCTGTTCGATCTGGAACATCGGCGCCGAAGGCCAGCTCTATGTCGGCGCGATCGCCGCAACACTCGTGGGCACCAGCATCGACGGTCTTTCCGTCTGGGTGCACGCGCCGCTGGTGATGTTGGCGGGCGCATTGGCGGGCGCTGCCTGGGCCGGGATCGCCGGCTATCTGAAGGTGCGCTTTCAGGCGAGCGAGATCGTCACCACGATCATGCTCAACTATATCGCGCTCATCTTGACGAGCTATCTCGTCACCGGCCCGATGCGCGACGCGAGTGCCGCCTATCCGCAATCGGCAAGGCTGGTGCGCGAAGCCTGGACGCCACGCCTGGTGACCGACCTCAGGCTTCACATCGGCATCCTCGTCGCGGTGGTTCTGGCGGTTGCGCTCTACATTTTCCTGCGGAGAAGCAGCCGCGGCTTTGCGCTACGCGTCGTTGGTCTCAACCCCAATGCCGCCCGCTATGCCGGCATGAACGTCGCCCGAAACATAATGATCGCGATGTGCATCAGCGGCGCGATGGCGGGTCTTGCCGGCGCCTTCGAGGTGGCGGGCGTCACACGTCGGCTCTACCAGAATATTTCGCCGGGCTATGGTTTCGAGGGCATCGCTGTGGCGCTCCTGGCGGGCAACAATCCCTTGGCGGCGATCCTGTCTGGCGGGCTTTTTGCGACGCTTCGCTCCGGCTCGGAAGTCCTCCAGATCACCTCACAGGTCCCGCAGGTCCTGGTGCTGGTCATTCAGGGCATCGTCATCCTCTCGGTCGTCGCCTTCGCAAAGCTGCGCGACATCCTCAGGACAGTGGCTTGAAAGCATGGAAACTCCCACGTGGCTGTAAACCGCCCGCGGGAAAACAAAACTTTGGCGACATTCCTGGAGGATCGGCCCCATGGACGACATGATTTCTCTCACCTTTCTCGCGACGCTCGTCGGGGCCGCGTGGAGGCTTGCCACGCCCCTGATATTCGCCTCGATCGGCGAGGTCTTTTCCGAGCGCGCCGGCGTGCTCAACATCGGGCTTGAAGGCACGATGCTGGTCGGCGCGTTCTCAGGCTTCGCTGCGGCCGCAGCCACCGGCAATATTCCGCTCGGGCTACTGGCCGGCGTTGCCGGCGGCATGCTGTTCGGGCTCGTCTTCGCCTTCTTCACGATCACCATTAAGGCGGACCAGATCGTCGTTGGCGCGGCGCTCAACCTGCTTGGTATGGGCCTGACGGCTTTTCTCTTCCGCACCTATTACGTTTCGACCGGCAAAGGCATCGAGATCGCCCAGCCGGTCCACATTCCCTGGCTGAGCGACCTGCCCTTTCTCGGCGAGGCGTTCTTCCGCCAAAACCTCATCGTCTATTCCACTGTGCTGGTCGCCATCCTCGCCACCCTGGTACTTTACCGTACCTCCTTCGGCCTGACGCTTCGCGCCGTCGGCGAGCACCCGAAGGCCGTCGACGTCGCCGGTCGCAGCGTCGTTGGCTACCGCTATGGCGCCGTGCTCGTTGGCACAGGGCTTGCGGGGCTCGGAGGCGCGTTCCTGACGCTCGGCCATTCCAACCAGTTCGTCGAAGGCATCACCTCCGGCCGCGGCTTCATCGCCCTCGCCGTCGTGGTCTTTGCCCGCTGGTCGCCGATCGGTGCCTTCTTCGTTTCGTTGCTCTTCGGCCTGTTCTACGCGCTGCAGCTCATGCTCCAGGCACAGGCATCCGTCGTCGTGCCCTACCAGGTGCTCCAGGCGCTTCCCTACATCATGACGATCGTCACGCTGGTCGCCTTCCGCGGCAAGGGCGCCGCACCCAGCAAGCTTGGCCAGCCCTACGAGATGAGGTGATCGACATGTCGAAAAAACCGTTCCTGCGCATCGACAATATCCGCAAACGTTTCGGCCCGATCGTCGCCAGCGATGGTGTTTCGCTCGAAGTCGAGGAAGGCGAGATCCATTCGCTGCTCGGCGAAAACGGTGCCGGCAAGAGCGTGCTGATGAGCATGATATGCGGCATGGTGCGGCCGGATGAGGGCGAGATCATCTACAAGGGGCAATCGGTGCGGTTCGCAAGCCCGCGCGACGCGATCCGCCAGCGCATCGGCATGGTCCACCAGCACTTCATGCTGGTGCCGAACCTGACGGTCGCGGAAAACTACATCCTCGGCCAGGGTTCAGCGTTCAGCGTCATATCCGATATCGACAAGGTCCACCGAAAGATCCGCGCCCTTTCCGAGCGCTACGCCCTCGACGTATGTCCCGACGCAATCGTCGAAGACCTCTCGGTCGGCGAGCAGCAGCGAGTGGAAATCTTGAAGGTGCTGTTTCACGGTATCGACCTGCTCATCCTCGACGAGCCGACCGCTGTTCTCACGCCGCAGGAGACCGACCGTCTGCTTTCCCTGATGGGCGATCTCGTGAAGGACGGAAAGACCGTCGTCTTCATTTCGCACAAGCTGGACGAGGTGATGCGGGTCAGCAATCGCATCAGCGTCATGCGTGACGGGCGCGTCGTCAACACGGTTAAGGTCGGGGAGACGAATGCGCGTGAGCTCGCGCGCATGATGGTCGGCCGTGACGTGCGCATGGAGCTGCCGCGCAGCCCCAAGCCTGCCGGCCGTATCGTGCTTTCAGTGGAAAACCTCACCTGCCGCGCCGAGACCGGCCTTCCGGCCGTGCGCGGTGTGAGCCTCAACGTGCGCGCCGGCGAAATCGTTGGCATTGCCGGCGTATCCGGCAATGGCCAGACGGAACTGTCGCTGGCGCTCTCCGGCCTGCTGCCGGTCGATGCCGGGCGCGTCGTTCTCAACGGAAACGACATAACCGGGCTCGACCCGGCCGAAATCAATGCCCGGCGCTTTTCCCACATTCCGGAAGACCGCCACAAACACGGCATCGCGCTGCCGCTGTCGCTGAGTGAAAACACCATTCTCCAACGCTACGACCAAAAGCCGTTCGCGACGGGCGGCATGCTCAACCGCAGGGTCATTGGCGAACACACCCGCGACCTGATCAAGCGGTTTCGCGTCAAGTGCCGGGACGAGAACCAGCCGATCGCAGCACTTTCAGGGGGGAACCAGCAAAAGCTCGTCGTTGCGCGGGAACTGGCGCGCGACCCCGATTTCATCCTCGTCAATCAGCTTGCGCGCGGCATCGACATCGGCGCGATGGAGTTCGTGATGGAGGAAATGCTGCGCCAGCGCGACAGCGGCCGGGCCATCCTGCTGATCTCCACGGAACTCGAGGAGCTGTTTGCGATCTGCGACCGCATCCTCGTGATGTTCCATGGCGAGATCCTTGGGGAATTGCCGCCGGACCGCACGCGTCTCGACGAACTCGGCCTGCTGATGGCCGGCAACAAGGATCAACCGGCACTAGCGGGGTAGACAAGCCAAGGCCTGGCGGGCTTTTATGGGAATGAGATAACGGGAGGCCGCGCGTACATGAACATTACCCTGCGGCAACTCAGGGCCTTCATCGCGGTGGCGGAACTCGGGCAGTTCAACATCGCCGCACGCACCCTTCATCTCACCCAGTCTGCGGTCAGCATCCTCATCCGGGATCTGGAACAGGAGATCGGTGCGCGCCTCTTTGACCGGCACACGCGCATGGTCTCGCTGACCCTGGTCGGCCAGGAATTCCTGCCGCAAGCGCGCAAGATCCTGAAGGACCTCGAGCTTGCCGTCGGCGACGTGCGCGACAACGCTTCCCTGAAGCGCGGCCAGGTGACGATCGCCGCCGCGATCGTGCTGGCCGCCACAGTGGTGCCGCCGATCATCGCCAGGTTTCTGAAAAAGTATCCGGAAATCTCCGTCAACATCCGTGACATGCCTGAAGAGCAGATCACGCCGGCGCTCAAGCGCCACGAAGTCGATATCGCCGTCGGCACCCTTTCGGAGGAAGACCCGGAAATCGCCGCCACTCCGCTTTTGCGCGACAAGCTGATGCTCGTCTGCCGCGAGGATCACCGGTTTGCGAAACGCAAATCCGTGCGCTGGGCCGAACTCAAGGACGAGACGCTTATCACCCTTGCCGCCTCCAACCCGCTGCGCAACATCGTCGAGCACAACCTCATTCGCGTCGTGCCGAACTATCGGCCGAAATACGAAGTCCGCTTTTCGACGACGGCGATCAGCATGATTGCCGCGGGCATGGGCGTTTCGGTGCTACCGGAAAACTCCGGACTGCTCGCCTCCGCCGTCGGGGTCACCACGGTCGATCTCATCGACCCCATCGTCATGCGCGACGTCTCGCTGCTTCAGCGGCGCCACCACAGCCTTTCGCCCGCCGCCGAGCATCTGAAAGCGGCCTTCATCGCCAGCGTTGCGAAACAGGTCTGAGGGACCTGGAGTAACGGCCGGCCGTCCATAGCTGCATGGCGCCTTCCAGGCGCCTTTCTCGTATTCCCAGACAGGTGAATTCACGCCAATTGCTGCCAGAAAACCTTTTGGCAGCGCTCCATTTCAGACCTGCACTTCTGTTTGCGGAACGAAGCAGCGACGAAAACCGGGCGGGAATTCTGAGCTTCCCGTTATGGCGGGCGTTTTCGACCATCGTTATATTTCTTGAAATATAACGATGGGTAGGCTTACCTGTGATGACGAGACCCGTTCGCGGATGTGCCAAGCGCGCGGCCGTATCTCGAAGTGCCAGCAACTGCCCTAGCTCCGGAACGCCCATGCCCACCTTGCCCCGTCTCAAATCCCACGGTGTCCCTCTGCCTGCTGCGGCCTTGTCCTTCGCTGCACGTCCGGATGGTCACACGCCCAGGATCAGTGCCCATCGCTTGCGGACCTGGGACATTGCCTCGACCTTTCATTGCTCGATCATCGGCACCTGCTTGACGTCAGGAGAATTGCGCCAGGTTCTGATCAGAGCCGGCCAGGATGATGCGCGCGCCGCGACCGACCATACCTTGCACGGCCGGGGCGTGTGGCTTGCTGGTCAGCGGGATCAGGCGGCAAAGTTGCTCAACAAGGCGCTCGACAAACGCCACGAGAGCAGCATCAAGCGCATTCCCCGGCAGGCCGATCAAGACGAACTCCGCAACATCTGGCGCAGTTCCTTCGAGCGCGGCGACATCGCTGGCCCGTACTGGGCGCTGATGAGCCATCCGGGAACATCGCCCGAATTGATGCGCGAGATCTTCGGGGAAGTGCATATGCTGTCGCACCTGGTCGGCAGCGCAAGTCGTCTCGACATCGCACGACTGACCCAGTTGGAAAAGGAACTCGAACAGGAACGCGAAAGAACCGCCCGGCAGGAGACACGTCTGAAGGCGGCGGCCAATGAGCGTATCGCCTTGCAACAGCGCCTGCGGCAATTGGAAGAGAGAGCTATCCACGCCGAAGCGATCGCCGCGGCTTTCGCCCCCTCGGCGCGCATTGCAAGAAGCGCGAGGGGTCTGTCTGAGGCCAAGGAAACGGACGACATCCGCAGCGAGGCCTTCGCCGAGCGCCTTGCCGCATCCGAGGAGAAATCCGCTGCTCTGCAGCGGGAACTGGAGCAAATGCAGGACCTGCGTTATGCGGTCCTACGCGAGAACGAAGCCCTCGAGGCGGCAATAACAGCGCAAATCAGGGACGACAGCAACACGCCGCCCGCGCAGCTTACCGGCCCCGTGCTCTATGTCGGCGGCCGCCGCAATCTGTTTGATCACCTTCGCGCCTACGCAAGAATACGCGGCATCGACCTTCTCCTCCACGATGGAGGCATGGAAGACAGCACGACGCTCCTGCCTGCCCTCGTCGGGCAGGCAGCGACGATCCTCTTTCCGGTCGATCACATCAGTCACGCCGCAGTGGGCCTGGTCAAACGCCTTTGCCGCGAGCAGCAAAAACAGTATCTGCCGCTTCGCTCCGCCGGGCTTGCCAGCTTCCTCACCGCCATCAGCGGAGCCGGCGGAGCCTATGGACGTCCATAGCTCCGGTGATCTGTCCATGCCTGCGGTCGCGAGGGCCCCGTTCACCGGACGATCAGGAACACCCCACTGACGATGGCAAAGCCGAGGACGGCGATGCGCAGGCCGCGGCCGCCGATGCGGCCATGGACGTGTCTTGAAACCGCACTTCCGAGCAGTACCGCCGGCGTCAGATAAAGGGCGACGAGCAGTTGCTCTGACCCAACGCGTCCGGATATGGCCAGCACGGCGAGGGACATGACCTCGCCGACGAAGAAGCAAAGGGCGACCGTTGCCCTTAGGACCGGCGCCTTGGCGTGCTGGTAGAGCAGCGCAAGCGGCGGGCCACCGATGCCCGTGGCGGTTTCGGTGACGCCGGTGAACAATCCCACCCCGAGTGCGCTCGGCCTGTTCGGCGTGAACGGCGGGGCGACGAGAGCGGCAACGGCTGCAACCACCGTAAACACACCGACGGCAAGATCCAGTTGTTCGATCGAAAGCGCTGCCAGCAACCACAGGCCACCGAAGGTTCCCGCGAAGCGACCGATCGTGATCCAGGTCGCACCCGACCAGTCGACATGGGCACGCTCTCGCGCCGCCACGTGCAGATTGAGCGGCAGCATCAGCAAAAGCAGGGTCACCGGCAGCAGATCGGGCTTCAGCATCCCGACGATCGGCGCGACGATCAGGGCAAAGCCGATGCCGATCGACCCTTGAATGAAGGCCGAGACGAACGTCACGGCGGAGAGAACGGCAAGAAGACCAAAACTCATTGGTATTGCCCAAGACGACGGTGCGCTTCCGACAGCGGGTGAATGCGCTGGATCGGCGCCTCGGCAATGGCGGTTGCCGTCTCGCCGCGCACCTCTTCGAGAAGCGCCCGGGCATCCCAGTCGATCGGCCAGCCTTGCCACAGCCGAAGCTGGCCGTTGGTAAACACCGCGTCGATCTGATCGCGATTGCCGTAGCGGACAAGCTCCCACGTCAGATCGTGTGAGGGCGTAAATTCAGGCCGGTCGAGATCGACGAGCAGGAAATCGGCCGCAAGCCCCTCGGTGATCGATCCGGTCACACCGGAAAGGCCCGCAGCGTCTGCGGCGCCGGACGTTGCCCGATCGAGCCAGAGCCAGCCGCCGCCGCAGGAAGAATCCCCGGTTGCAAGTCCGAAGCCCGCGCGCTGAAGGCCTTCGGCCGCATCCATCAGACGGAACGCGTCGGCGCGCGTTCCGTCCGTTCCAAGCCCGAACCTGATGCCGAGCGCTGCCATCTGCAGGGCTGGTGCGACGGCATTCCCCTTCCATAAGGTGGCAACAGGATTGTAAGCGACGGCGGTGCCAGTCTCGCCCAAGAGATTGAGTTCATGCGGCGTGACGAGCGTCGAGTGTGCCAGCAGGACCTGGGGCCCAAGAACACCCAGATGCGCCAGGTGCTCGATCGGTCGCCGTCCTCTTGCTGCCAACGAGCGTTCAACGGCAACGAGGTGTTCGTTGACATGGGTCTGGAACACCGCCCCGGACGCGGCTGCCATTTCGGAAACCGCTCTAAGCATTCCGTCCGTGGCGGCCTCCGGGATAGAAATCGCCAGCGAGGGGTGGATCAGAGGGTTTCGTCTGTAGGCGGACACGTGCTCTTCGGCCAGACGCAGGATGGCGGCGGGTTCGGCGATCTCAGCACTTCCGGAAAGATCGTTGCAGATAAAGCCGACGACGCTTCGAAGCCCCACCTCCCCTGCAGCCCGCACCAGCGCGCCGACATGGCCCTTTGAGCGGGTACCGGCGTCAACGGCGGTGGTAAATCCGCCGCGCAACGCTTCCCATGCGGCAAGCTTTGCCGAGAGATAGACCATGCGCTCATTGAGGCTGCCTTCCAGCGGCACCCAGACCCGCCGGAAGATTTCCGACGGTTCTCCAAAGACGAGGGCCTTGCCGAGCGACTGGGTCAGGTGCGTATGGGCATCGATGAAGCCAGGCATCAGCAGATGGTCGGGCAGGTCGATCGGGACAATTTCGGGAAAGTCCTGGGCGATTGCTTCCACCGTGTCGATCCGGTGGAAGATACCGTCGCGCACGACAATGGCTTTTCCGCTTCGCGGGCCTTCGGGCAGAAGAACTTGCCCGGGGCGCAGCACGAGGTCGCCTGATGTCGACAGTTGTTGGCGGATTGCGCTCACTCGCTTGCTCCTTGAGTGGTGGATTGTAGAGGCGCCGTCGCGATCGCGGATCGTCCCGCTTGGCCCCAATGCGAAAAAATGGCGTTGACGACGACGGCGGTGATCGTGCCTGCGGCAAGTCCGTTGCCGAGGATCATCTGCGTCCATTGCGGGAACTGACTGTAGACACCGGGCACAAGGATCGGCAGGAGCCCCATCGACAGGGCAGAAGCGAGCGTGAACATGGAGCCATGCACACGCAGATCGACACGACGCAGGAGGTCGATCCCGATGACGCCGATAATCGAAAAGACGATGACGGCCGTGCCGCCGACGACGGCTTCAGGCAATGCCGTGGCCATCCGGCCGATCGGCGCGAAGAGAGCGATGAGAACAAGGATGGCGCCCGCCATTGCCGTCACATAACGGGACCTGACGCCGGTCGCGCGCACGATCCCGACGTTCTCGCCGCTGGTGATGATCAGCGATGTGCCGAACAGGCCACCGACAAGCGACATCAGTGCATCGCCGCGGATGGTCGCAGGCACGATTGCATGGGCATCTCCCCGGCGGCCGACGATTTCAGCCGTCGCGATCGTCTGACCGGTCGCCTCCGCCATGGAAATGATCGAGAACACGATCAGCGGGATGGCTGCGACGAGGTCGAACTTCGGCATGCCGAAGGGGAATAATTGCGGAACGGCGATGACCGGCCCGTCAAACACGCCGGACAGATCCATGTGGCCGATGACGAGCGCGACGAGCGCACCCCCGACCAGCCCGAGCATGACGGCGAGCCGCTGGAGCGTTCCGGAAAAGACCCGCGCCGCAGCGACCGTCAGGATGATCGTGATCAGCGCCAGTCCGACCTCGACGGGTGCTGCGAAACCTTCGCTACCAGGCTTTCCGGTGATGGTCACGCCATAGATGCGCACGAGATTGACCGAGACCAGCAACAGCATCGTTCCAACGACGATCGGCGGAAAATAACGCAGCAACCTGCGGAAGACCGGCAATGCCAGAAAGTAAAAGAGAGCCGTTACGATGACGGAGCCCACGGCGGTCTGAACATCCGTCTGCTGGGCGATCGCCAGAAAGATCGCAATCGGCGCGCCGCCCGGCACCATCACGAAGGGCAGGCGTGCGCCAAACCCCTTTGGCCCGAAGCTCTGCAGCATCGAGCCGAGGCCACAGACGAAAAACGTGGCGCTGATGAGCGAGACCGTCACCGCGTCCGAAAACCCAAGGGCCTTGCTGACAAGAAAGACGGCGGTGATGGGAGACGCGGCCATCACCAGCACGTGTTGAAGACCGAACAGGAACAGGCTGCGCAGCGGCAGCCCCTCATCGACCGGTTCGACCACTCCATTCAATTCACTCTGCATGTTTTCCTCCTCCCGGCCTCCTCAAGCCGTTATGCAAATCGTTTTGCATGCGCATCCACTAACACACAATCGCAGCTTTGCAAATCGTTTTGCTTCGGTACGATCGGCGTGATAGGAGAGGTTGATCGGAGGACTGATGGGCAAACCTACTATCGCCGACCTTGCCAAGGCGGCCGGAGTGTCGGTCACAACTGTTTCGCACGCATTCAGCGGCCGGCGTTACGTCGAGCCGGAAACGCGCAAACGCATCGAGACGCTGGCGCAAGAGATGGGCTATCGTCCCAATCACCGTGCACAGCGTTTGCGCACCGGCAGAGCCGGATCGATTGCGCTGGTTTCATCGATGCCCTTTGCGGTGGCCGCCGGCCCGTCGAGGCTGGGTTTCCTTATGGAAATTGCCGCCGCCGCCGCGGTAACGGCTTTTGCCAGGGGCATTTCCCTTTGCCTCGTCCCTCCGCTCGGGCCTCGCGACCGCCTCGACGCGCTTGAGGTAGACGGGGCCATCGTCGTCGAGCCGGAACGGGACGACCCGGTGCTGGATTTCTTTTCCTCCCGCGGGACCGAGGTCGTGTGCATCGGACGCGCGCCCGGCCGTCACGATCTTCCGTTCGTGGATTTGCAGAGCACGGCCACCGCGCATCTGCTGCTCGATCACCTGTTTGCGGGCGACGGCCAGATCGGTTTGATCACGGGTGAACAAAGGCGCAATTCCTATATCGAGATGGAGGCTGTCTACGCGCAGCGCATGGCCGAAAGCGGCTTTCTGCCACTCGCCATTCGCATCGACGAACAGGGGGGCGAACAGGCGGCAACCATCGCCGCTGAAAGCTTGCTGCGTGCCAATCCCTCCATCTCGGCTCTTTGCGTGCCGATCGACGCCTTTGCGACAGGCGTTGTCAATGCGGCCCACGCCACCGGGCGCCAGATCCCACGCGATCTACGGATCGCGACCCGCTACGATGGCATGCGGGCCAAGCTCGCCACCCCTCCACTGACAGCAGTTGATCTGCACCTTGGCGAGGTGGCCGCCGCCGCAGTCGACCTGCTCCTGGCGCGATTGGAGCAGGTGAACATCGAACCAGCGGACCTGCCGCCACCAGGGCTGATCCTGCGCCCCTCTTCGCTGGTTTCGCGTGATACCCTCTGAGCAAGGCTCAAGCCAAGAGCGCTGTGGCCCGACATGCGCGCGGATGCCCGCATACTGCTTCACTCCGCGACGCGACCATTATGAGGTACGGCCACCGGCACCGCGAACCGATCTTGCCGGGGTCCGCCCGCTACCATCCCTGAGGACATCGACAACTACCCGAAGCCTCACTCGTGTCGGACACAGTTCGCCACGACGGATCGTCGGCTCATTTGGTTCCGACATGGGTCATTGAGACCAATCGGAACAATACCAGTTTAAAACCTAGGAAAAATTTTGCATAAGGGGTCATCCGGAAAGGTGATCTCCCATGAACGATCAGACAGCGCTCGCGTTTCTTGCCAACCAAATGTCAGGCGACAGCAGCGAGCCGCTCTATCGCCGTCTTGAAGAGGCGATCAAGCAGGCCATAAACGCATCGACACTCCGCCGTGGCGCCGTCATCCCCAGCGAGCGGGACTTGAGCGAGGGCCTTTCGATCTCGCGCGTAACGGTGCGCAAGGCGATCGAGGGCCTGGTTGCCGATGGCCTGCTCGACCGCCGTCAAGGCGCAAAGACCGTGGTTTCCTCACGCGTCGAGAAGTCGCTGGCGACGATGACGAGCTTTTCCGAAGACATGCGCTCGCGCGGGCTCGAACCCGGCTGCACCTGGATCTCCCGCGAAATCAGTCGCCCGTCACCGGCCGAAATGATGGCGCTCGGGATTCCGGCGGGCGAAAAAATCGTGCGCCTCCGACGCCTGAGAACCGCCAACGACACCCCGATCGCGATCGAAACGGCATCGCTTCCTGCCCGCTTCGTGCCGGATCCCGGTGCAATCGGCGCATCCCTGTACGAGTACCTCGCCACCCACGGCGCGCTACCCGTCCGGGCACTGCAGCGCATGCAGGCCAAGCCCGCCAGCGAGGAGGAGCGGCGCCTGCTCGAAACGCCCGAAGGTACGAGCCTGCTCGTCATGGAGCGGCGCTGTTTCCTGGCCGACGGGCAGATCGTCGAGTTCACCCAGACCAAGTATCGGGGCGACGTCTACGACTTCGTCATCGAATTGATGAGATAATACCAGTATAATTCCTGTTGCAATCTGGTCTTACACTGCTACCGTTAGGCCTCCATTGGGAGAGCCTGCGTGACCTTCGACATCCATAGCCTCAAGCACGGCCTGATCGTTTCCTGCCAACCGGTCAAGGGCGGCGTCATGGACAATGCCGCCATGGTTGTCGGTTTCGCGTTGGCCGCGCTCGACGGCGGCGCAACCGCCCTTCGCATCGAGTCCGCGGACTATGTTCGCGCCGTGCGGCAGGCGACCGATCGCCCGATTATTGGCCTCGTCAAGCGCGACCTGGACACGTCACCGGTCCGTATCACCCCCTTCATCGAGGACGTCGACGCTCTGGCGGCAGCCGGCGCCGATATCATCGCCTATGATGCCACGTCCCGTGAGCGGCCGGTTGCGACCAAGACGCTCGTCGAGCGCATCCACACCGCCGGCAAGATCGCCATGGCCGATTGCTCGGTCATTGCCGACGCCCAGCGCGCGCTTGTCGAAGGCGCGCATATCGTCGGTTCCACACTTGCCGGGTACACGGGACCGGTCGAACCGACGGAACCGGACTTCGCCCTCATCGCCGCCATGCGCAGGCTGACCCCTCACGTGGTTGCCGAAGGCTGTGTGCGCACGCCCGAACAGGCCGCTCAGGCGCTTCAGGCAGGCGCCTTCACCGTCGTCGTCGGCTCCGCGATCACGCGTCCCGAGCACGTGACGGCGTGGTTCCGGCAGGCGCTCGACGAAACGCTTGTCGGAAGCGAGGCTCGACCATGAGCAAGCCCCGGACCGTTCTTTCGATCGATGTCGGCGGCACGAAGATGCTCGCTGCCCTTGTCCGGGGAACAGAAATCGTCGACACGCACCGGATGCCGACGCCCCGCGAAGGCGACCCGGCGCAATGGCTAACCGCCCTCTTCGGGGCAATCGCGTCCTGGCGCGGTGCCTATGGCTCGGTCGGCGCCGCGGTTACCGGTATTGTCGATAACGGCCAATGGTCGGCGCTCAATCGCAAGACCCTCGACATCCCCGACGGCTTTGCTCTGACGGAAACGATCGAGCGGCTCGCAGGTGTGCCGGTGCTGGCTGCAAACGACGCCCACGCGGCCGCCTGGGGCGAATACACCTTCGGCGCAGGCAACCACGAAGACATGGTTTTCCTGACGATCTCGACCGGCATCGGCGGGGGCGTCGTCCTGAACGGGCGCCTGCTCGGAGGGCTTGCCGGACACTTCGGCCAGTCGCGCAGCGCCGAATGGCCAGATGACGCGCTTGAAGACCACATTTCCGGCCACTGGATCGCCAGGCAGGCAGCCCCCCACCAATCGGGCGCAACCGCCCGCGACGTCTTTTCCGCCGCTCGCGACGGACACGACTTCGCGAGGCGCATCATAGCAACATCCGCAGAGCGAACCGCTTTGCTCTGCCGCAACATCCAGCTTTCGCTGGACCCGAAGCGCATCGTCATCGGCGGCAGCATCGGTCTGGCCGAAGGCTATCTCGCCGCCGTCGACCGCGCACTGGAACCAGTGCCAGCACGCCTTCGACCATCGCTATACGCCGCCGCCCTTGGGGAGAATGCAGGGGTGATCGGCATCGCTGATCTTGCAGAGCGTCAACAAAACTTGAGGGAGAACCAAAGATGACATTTGCGACCACGAAAAGACATGCACTGCTTGCCGCCGCGGGGATTGCCGGGCTGCTGGCGGCAACGCCAGCCCTTGCGGAAGTGACCGTTCTCGGCTGGCCGGGCGGCCCGGAAGAGACAGCGCTGCGTGCCGCTGCCGATGCATACAACGCCAAGTCCGATGTCGCCGAAAACGACAAGGTCGAACTTCTGTTCTTCAACCGCGACGGCTTCTGGGACAAGCTGCAGGCCGACCTCGCCGCCGGTTCGAAAGCCTTCGATCTCAATCTGCTTGCCACCTATTCGATCGGCCGCTATGCGCCGTTCATGGAGCCGGTTGAGCTCTCGAGCGAAGCGAAGGCTGTCTATGGCGATTCCGTTCTGTCGACCATGCAGTACCAGGGCAAGCAATATGGCGTGCCGACCGATCTCTCGCTCCATTTCATGTATTTCCGCAAGGATCTGATCGAGGCCCTGCTGAAGGATGACGCCGGCAAGGCGAAATATGCCGAGATCTCCGAGAAGTACCTTGGCAAGAAGCTGGTGCCGAAGACCCCGGACGAATGGACCTGGGACGATTACGCCGCCACCGCGCTCTATTTCACCCAGGCCGTCAACCCGGACAGCCCGACCCGCTACGGCACGGTGCTGCAGCTCAAGAACCTGCTGTTCAACATCATGGTCTGGCAGTCGGTACCGCGCGCCTATGGTGCCAACTGGATGGACGACAGCGGCAAGATCACCGTCAACTCCGATGCCTATCGCAAGGGCCTCGAGATCTACAAGCTGCTCTACGACAATGGCGCGACCCCGAAGGACTCGCTGTCCTACGAGTTTGCCGAAGCGAATGCCGCCTTTGCCTCCGGCCAGGTGGCCGCTATGCTGCAATGGAATGCGGCCGCCGGCGACCTGACGAGCAAGGAAAAATCGCCTGCCGTTGCCGACGTGACCGAAACGGTTGCGCCCCCTGCAGGTCCCGAAGGGCGCTTCACCCACATCCACGGCCTCGGTTTCGGCCTCAACAAGAATGCCGAAAACAAGGAGGGGGCGGCCAAGTTCCTGAAGTGGCTGTCTTCCAAGGAAGCCGCACTGACCTACGCCAAGAACAACGGCGCGCCGGCCCTGACACCTGAGGTGGTTGCAGAAGTTGCTGAATCCCGGCCTGATCTCGTCAAGCTGGGCGAATTCGCCGGCAAGTACGGTTACGTCATGAACGGCGCTACGTCGGCCAAGGCGCTTTCGGTCTACGAGCTGCAGGCCAAGGAGTTCACCGGCTACTGGTCCGGCCAGCAGTCGATCGACGACGCGCTCGCCAATACCGAAAAGGGCATGGCAGACCTGCTGAAGTAAGTGACAGGCTGCGGTGTCCGCCAGGACGCCGCAGCCCTCCACGACAAGCCGGTACTGGGCAAGCTCCTCCGCTCTCAAGGATGTGGGCTGGCAAGAGCTCCCGCAACAGGCGCGAAAAAGAGGACCGAGGAAACACCTTGCGTCCCCTTGCCCGTCCGACAACAGACACAGATCGGTGCCATGACGATAGCCAGACCGCAATCCAATGCCCCTGAATTCCGGCTGCTCGCCACGCCGCTCGTCCTCTTCCTGCTCGTGTTTCTGGGCTTCCCGGCCCTCGTCAATCTGATCTATTCGGTCTCCGAGGTTTCTTTCGAAACGCTGCGTGAACCCGCATTTACGGGCTTCAAGAATTTCCTCTCGGTCTGGAACGATGCGGCCTTCTGGCAGGCGAGCTGGTTCTCGCTGCGCTTCGGCTTGCTGACCGCCATTCTCGAATGTCTTTTCGGCCTGTTTCTGGCGATATTCTTGTCGCCGCTGATCGAAAAGCGGAGCTGGCTGATGGCGATCCTGATGTTGCCGCTGATGGTCGCGCCGGCGCTGGTCGGCCTCATGTACCGCCTTGTCCTGCACGAGTTCGTCGGCCCGGTGCCCTACTATCTCTGGACCTATTTCGGCGCCAGCATCTCGTTCCTTGGGCCTGGCTCGGCCTTCTGGACCCTGGTCGTCGTCGAGACGCTGCAGTGGACACCGTTCACGCTGCTGCTTTTCTACATGGCCTATCAGGCGATCCCCTCCGAGATTGCCGAAGCATCCGCCATGGATGGGGCACGAGGCCTGCAGCGCCTGTGGTTCATCGAACTGCCGATGATGGGGCCGACGATCGCCGCCGCCCTGCTCATTCGCTTCATCGACGGCTTCCGGGTCTTCGACAATGTCTATGTGCTGACCGGCAGCGGTCCGGGCGGATCGACGGCATCATTGTCGATCTACATCTACGAAGCTTTCTTCAAGCAGGGCGCCATCGGCAAGGCGGTTGCCGCCTCTGTCGTCCTGTTCGTCGCCTCATTCGCCGTGCTCTACGGCCTCAACGCTCTCGCCAGCCGGCGGAAAGGCGCCAAGCGATGATCTCTGCGCTCCGTTGGTTCGTTTTCGCCGTCGCCGCCATCGCCTTGAATTTCCCGGTGCTGGTGACGCTTTCCACCTCGTTCAAGAGCGCGCGCGAGCTCTCCGGCAATCCCGGGCTCTGGGTACAGGCCCCGACATTCGAGAACTACCGCACCGTCTTTGAGGTCTCCGACCGGCTGAACATCTTCCTCTATCTGTTCAACAGCCTCGCGGTGGCGCTGATGGGCACGGTGCTTGCCGTGGCGCTGGCGCTTCCGGCGGCCTACGCGATCGCCCGCGGCAGGATCGGCGAACGCACGCTTCTGCCCTTCATCGTCAATCTGCGCGCCGTACCGCTGATCATCTTTGCGATCCCGCTCTACATGATGTTCCAGTGGCTGGGGCTGCTCGATACGCGCCTGGGGCTCGGGCTGATCCTGACGATCGTCAATCTGCCGCTCGCACTCGTCATTCTCGTCAATGCCATCCGGGACCTGCCTTCAGAACTCGACGAGGCTGCCCTCATGGATGGTGCGAACCGCACGCAGATCCTCATCAAGGTCGTGACGCCGCTCTGCCGGCCGGCGATCGTCACCAGCCTGATCTTCGGCTTCATCACCGCCTGGAACGAGTTCCTCTTCGGCCTGATGCTGACGACCTCCAAGGCTGTTCCGGTCACGGTCGGCGCATCCTTCTTTTTCGCCGCAAGCGGCGGTGGCGTGCAATGGGGTGTCGCCTCGGCCGTGATGATCGTCGGCGCTCTTCCACCAATGCTGCTCGGCCTTGTCATGTACCGCCAGATCAGCGGATCGATGACCGCCGGCGCGGTCAAGGGTTGATAGTCCAGGAGACACGCATGGGTACGATTTCGCTCAAGAAAGCCGGCAAGCGCTACGGCGCGGTGGAGATCATCCGGGAGCTCGACCTCGAGATCGCCGACGGGGAATTCGTCGTCATCGTCGGGCCCTCCGGCTGCGGTAAATCCACGCTGCTGCGCATGATCGCAGGCCTCGAGGCGACGACCGCGGGCCAGATCCTGATCGATGGCCGCGACGTGACGTCCGCTTCGCCGGTCGATCGCCAGCTTGCCATGGTTTTCCAGTCCTATGCGCTCTATCCGCATATGACCGTGCGGCAGAACATGGGCTTCGGACTGCGGCTTGCCAAGGTGCCGGCGGCAACCGCCAAGGCCAAGATCGAGGCCGCGGCAGAAACGCTCAAGCTCACGCCCCTGCTCGACCGCTACCCCAGGGAGCTCTCGGGCGGTCAGCGCCAGCGCGTCGCCATCGGCCGGGCGATCGTGCGCGAGCCGGTCGGCTTCCTCTTCGACGAGCCGCTTTCAAACCTTGATGCGGCGCTGCGCGTCGATATGCGGCTTGAGATCGCCAAGCTGCATCGCACCCTCGGCGCCACCATGATCTATGTGACCCACGACCAGGTGGAGGCGATGACGCTCGCCGACAGGATCGTGGTGATGAAGGACGGGCGGATCATGCAGCAGGGTCGCCCGAGAGACCTCTACGAAAAACCGGCGAACCTTTTCGTGGCGCAGTTCATCGGGAGCCCGAAGATGAACCTCCTGCCCTGCCGGCGCGACCGGGGCGATCGTCTCGACCTGAGCGGCGAAGGCAATCTGACGCTTCCCATGTCGGGGAAGTCTGAACCCGAGCAATTGGGCGCGCGACCCGAGCACCTGGCGCTGGTTGCGCCGGAGAGCGGTCACTGCCGCGGCGTCGTCGAGGCGAGCGAATATCTCGGCGGCAATTTGAGCGTCTTCGTTCGCGCCGGCCGGCTCGGCCTGATCAACGTCAGTGCACCGGCCGACACGCCTTTCCAGGTCGGCGAAGCCGTCGGGATCCGGATCGATGAGAACCGGTCGTCGCTGTTCGATAGCGCAGGCGCGGCGATTGGTGCCTGGCGCTAGAGCGTCCGCCTCTGGTCTTTGAGCAGAGGAAGTCCGCAAGCCGTCCTGTCCTGCCCTTGGCCGCTGGCGCTGCAGCATCCGCAAGGATGAAGGGCCCATGACCCTTGGCGATTAAGGTTCATCAAGCAGTCCCCCTCCTCGGATAAAGGAGGGGCCGTCCTTCATCGTTGGGGACATTGCTGGAACTCCAGCGCGCTCTACTTGTTCTCCATCTCTTGGCGGAGGAACAAAGATGTCTGTAACGGCGAGACCTCGAGCGGCATCCGCTCCGGCCGGGAAAACAGAGCCGGCAGCGGCCAAGCGGGCGGGAAGAGGGCATCACTGGATCAGGAAGGCCGACGCCGACCAGACGAGAGCAAGCTTTCCCGAACTCTTCTTCGATCTCGTTTTTGTCTTCGCCCTTGTCCAGCTCGCAAAGACGCTCGCCACTGATTTTGGCCCGACTGCCCTTGCCGAGGCTGCTCTTCTCATCCTGGCGATCTGGTGGGTCTGGATCCACACGACGTGGGTCACAAATCTGCTCGACACCGAGCAGGATCCGGTGCGGCTGATGCTCTTTCTCTTGATGTTCGGCGGCATTCTTCTGGCAATCGCCTTGCCGGGCGCGTTTGCAGACCATGGTTTTGCCTTTGCGATGATCTACTGCTGCATGCAGATAGGGCGGTCCGTGTTCATGCTCCTGGCCTATCGTCGTGTCGACGCCGCATCCTTCCGGACCTTCCTGCGCATTACCTTGTGGCTGGTCCTTGCGAGCCTGTTCTGGCTGGTGGGCTCGCAAATGGAGACGACGGCGCGAATTGCGTTGTGGAGTGTCGCTCTCCTCGTCGAATACCTGGCTCCGGCCCTAAGGTACTATCTTCCAGGCCTTGGGAGATCGGCACCCGAGACGCTGGACGTTTCCGGCAAGCACATGGCGGAACGCTGCGCCCTGTTTGTGATTATTTGCCTGGGCGAAACAATCCTGACGACCGGGCGCAACGCCGCAGAGCACATGACGGACGACATGACCTTTGCCGTCTTCTGCAGCGCGTTCCTAAGCACCGGCTTCATGTGGTGGATCTACTTCCACCACGGGCAGGAGAAAGCCGCCGACAAGGCGGAAGCGACGTCGAAACCGGAGGCACTGTCCCTCAATCTGTTTACGTATGGCCACTTGCCAATCGTCTCCGGCGTCATTCTGACGGCGGTCGGCGAGGACTTCAGCCTGTCTCACGCCGAAGAAGAAAGCACGATGAAAACTGCCTTGGCAGTGCTCGGCGGTCCGGCGCTATTTTTGGCCGGCAACATCTGGATAAAGCTGGCCGCGGCGCGCCAGTTCCCGATTTCACACGTTGTCGGGCTCGCCGGCCTCGCCGCCGCGGGCATGCTTTTTGCGGTTGCCGCCAATTATCACCTGCAGTTTCTGGCGACGACCATCCTCTTTGTCGTTGCCATCTGGGAGTATCTGGCATTGCGCGGTGCCTCGGCTTCGACAGCGTAGCCCGGACGCAAACTGAGGGGGCAACCTCCGAGACATGCGCGCGGTTTCTTAATGCTGAACGCGCCGGCCGATCGACACGACACAAGGCCGCGTTTCCACCACGGTCAGCGAGGCACTCCAAAGGCTGGAAGAGCAACTGGGGTGCCAGTTGGCGCTACGAGGCAGCCGCAAGTTTGAACTGACAGCGCCCGGGCAGAAGGTCTTCGAAGAGTGCAGCTGCCATGGCCGACTTCAACCTCGATCGCCGGTTCCGCTCGCCCCATCCCAAAGCGGGAACAAATGAAGAGGCGGCCTGCCTGACCGACCGTCCTGCCCAATGACGCCGCCGCTGGCCGTCAGGCGCTGGCCCAGTCGTCGAGCATGGTCAGACACCGAGCGGTCGAGCGGCAGAAGAAGCGCGTCTAAATCTGGAATCATCCCGACTATGCCCCTTGCGCAAACCATGACCCGGTTGGATACAGATAGCCCCTCACCGATCTCGCCGCGCTCAGATCACGACAGATCCGCCGCACAGGCCTAAAGCAACTCCGGAACACTGACATGCCAGTCGTCGCCTCCTACATGTATCGTTCGGGCAAGCGCGCCGAAGAAATCCCGCTTGCCGCCAAGCCATTCGAAGCATCAGGTGGCGACTTCGCCTGGATCGGGTTGACTGAGCCGACAAAGGAGGAGATGGCCGATCTTCAGGCCATGTTCGCTCTTCATCCGCTCGCGGTCGAAGACGCCCTCAGCGGCAATCAGGTGCCGAAGGTGGACATCTACGGCGATCAGTTGTTCGTCATCGTCAAAACCGCCCACCTTGAAGGTGACAAAATCACCTATGGCGAAACCTGCATTTTCGTGGGCAAACACCACCTGATTTCTGTTCGCCATGGGTCTGCCCGCTCTCATAAGGAGTTGCGCCAACAGCTGGAACAGTCACCGAAGTTCCTTGAGCACGGCCCGGACTACGTCCTGCACGGCATTATCGACTTTGTCGTTGACGGCTATTTGCCGGTCGTCGAGACGCTCGAGGACAAGGTTCTGGAACTCGAGAAACACGTCCTTGTGTCCTTCCTGCAGCCCGAACAGATCAGGCGCATCTTCCGCATGCGCCGCCACGTCATCCGCTTTCAGCGGGTGCTCGGGCCGATGGGAGAGGTGGCGGGGAAGCTCACCCATTTCGAGCTGCCCTGCATCGACGACAATGCCAAGCCCTTCTTCAAAGATGTTCTTGACCATGTGAGACGTGTGGAAGGCCTGGTCGGCGGCCTTCGCGAGATCATGACATCCGTGTTCGAAGCCTCCAATCTCCTGGAGCAGCAGCGCCAAGGCACCATCACACGGCAGCTTGCAGCCTGGGCGGCAATCCTTGCCGTGCCGACCGCCATTGCCGGCATCTATGGGATGAATTTCGAGCACATGCCGGAACTTGCGACCCGCTATGGCTACTTTGCCGTCCTCGGTGTCATTGCGACGCTTTGCTCAATCCTCTACTGGCGGTTCAAGAGGTCGGGCTGGCTGTAGGAGCCGCGCCGCCTTGGCACTCCGCCGCATGCCCCGCCAACGTCACGTCGAAGACAGGTTGCGCACTCCGGAAAATTCGGTCCGAATGTCCGGACGCCGTCCAAGGTCGTTGGACGACGCCGAGGGCTTCGCCCACAGCGAGCCCTGCCTGGATGGCATCCTCGTGGAAACCTGAACCGAAATACGAGCCGCAGAACCAGGTATTGGACTGCCCTTGCAGCGACCAAAGCTGCTTCTGTGCCGCAAGGGTGGCCGCGTTAAAGAGCGGATGCTGATAGAAGCCGCGCCAGAACACCTTGTGCTCTTCCGGCGGATGCAGCGGGCTGAGCGTCACGAAGAGCGGGCGCCGGCTCTCAATGCCTTGAAGCCTGTTCATCCAGTAGGTCACGCAGGGCTTGCGCCGCTCGCCGCCCTCGCGACCCGAGCGCGCCAGGTAGTTCCAGCTCGCCCAGACACGATTTCGCTGCGGCATCAGGCTCTCGTCGCTATGAAGAATTGTTTCGTTCACCCCATAGGAAAAGGCACCTAAGGTCTCGGCCTCTCGTTTTGAACGGTCGACCAGAAGCCCGAGCGCATGGTCGGCATGGGCGCCGATCACGACGTGGTCGTACCATTCCGGTTCCGCGCCTGGCACCGTTATCTCTACCGCGCCGTTCAGCCGTCGGATCGCCGTCACGGGCGCTTTCAAACGGATGAGATCGCGAAAGGAAGCGGTAAGCCGTTCGACATAGGCGCGGCTGCCACCATCAACGGTCCGCCAGACGGGGCGGCGAAAGAACTTCAGGAGACCGTGGTTTTCACAAAACCGGACGAAGGAAACCGCGGGATAGTTGCCGATCTCGAGCGCTGGCGTCGACCAGATCGCGGCTGCCATCGGATAGAGATGATCCTCGCGGAAGGCTGTCCCAAACCCCGCCCCATTGAGGTAGTCGTCGAGGCTCGCCGAGGGATCGAGGTCCCGCACGCCCTCCGGCGCCTCCCTGTAGAAACGCACCAGATCGCGCAGCATCGACCAGAAGCGCGGACTTGCAAGATTGCTGCGCTGCGCGAAAAGACCGGCGAGGCTGGTTCCCGAGTATTCGAGAAGGCCGTCATCCATAGAGACGGCAAAGGACATGTCCGAGGCCTTCGTCGGCACTTCAAGGTGGCGAAACAGTGCCGTCAGGTTCGGATAGGTCAGTTCGTTATAGACGATAAAGCCGGTATCGACCGCCGCGCCATCCGCGTCCACCGTGTGGCAGTGTCCGCCGATGCGATCGTCTGCCTCAAACACCGTCACCTCATGACGCTGAGACAGCAGCCAGGCAGCGGAAAGACCAGCGATACCCGTGCCCACCACGGCGACTTTGAGGGGCCGGTCGGACCGCGAAATATGGCGCATTGGGAACCTTCCTGCCGCTGTCGATTTGTCTCGTAGTTTCTGTAATTCTACGAGTGCGCAGCCCGTCCGGATCACCGTCGTTCAATAATTCCGAGCCGGTGATCCGCAGAAGCAACCGCCGCGTAAAAAGGCGCATGTATGGTAGCTCGACCGACATCGACGAAAAGGCTGGAAATGGCACGCCGCCAAAGCGGTATGCCATCGTGAGCCTCATTGAAAACCGGCAGGCGCCGACCCCCGAAGAGCTGATCGACCTTATCAAGGCCGTCTCGCGCGACCGGGACCGCCAGGCCTTTGCGCTGGTCTTTCAGCACTTTGGACCGCGATTGAAGACATACTTCCTACGGCTGACCGTTTCATCGGGTCTGGCAGAGGATCTCGTGCAGGAGACGATGCTGAACGTCTGGCGCAAGTCCTCCTACTTCGACCCCGCGCGCGCCGGCGTTGCGACATGGATCTTTACGATCGCCCGCAACATTCGCATCGATCATCTGCGCCGCCAGCGCGATCCGTCAAAGCTGCCACCCGATCCGGAGGAGATGCCTGCTTCCGTCGAAGAACACGTCCTTGGCGCCGAGCGCGATGAGCGGGTCCGTCGCGCGCTCGCGGAACTCTCGGCCGAGCAGCAGACGATAATCCGCCTTTCCTATTTCAGCGAGAAATCACAGAGCGACATAGCCGCGGAACTGGGCATTCCGCTCGGCACCGTGAAATCGCGAACACGCCTGGCGATCAACCGCCTCCGCACGCTTTTGGAAGACCAGACATGACCGCCAATCACCACGCAACGGACGAGACCCTGATGCGCTTTGCAGCCGGCACACTCGCTGCGGGACCGGCAATCGTTGTTGAAGCCCATCTGGCGCAATGCACCGCCTGTCGTGCGCGCGTCGGTGAATATCAGGCATTGGGTGGCGCACTCCTCGAAGATACGCCTCCGACCTCTCTTTCGGCGACCGCACTGAGCGACGTCCTTGCGCTCATCGAAGCGGAGGAAGTGGTCGATGCGCCCGCAACGCGTCCCCTCGCCCCGCTTGAGATCGACGGCGTTGTGCTTCCGGAGGCACTGCGCGGTTGCGATATCGGACGCTGGCGCTGGATCGGCCCGGGCATGAAGATGAGCCGGGTCGAAGTGCCGCACGATCCCGACGCCAATCTCATTCTCCTGAAGGTTGGGCCCGGCCGGGCCCTGCCCGATCACGGGCATGTCGGTACCGAGTTCACATTCATCGTCTCGGGCTCCTACACAGACCGGTTCGGAACCTTTCGACCCGGCGATCTTGCCGAAATGGACGAGGACGTGGAGCACCAACCGATCGTCGACCAGGACGATGAATGCGTTTGTCTTGCCGCCATGGAAGGAAAGATGCGCTTCAAGGGGATGATCGGACGGATGCTGCAGCCAATCTTCGGGATCTGAGCCATGGCACCGGCAGCCTTCTTCCTCCTGCTCGCTGCCGCCCTTTCCCTTGCGATGATGCTTGCATGGCTGTCCGTGCTGGCCGGCTCCAAATCCGGCTGGGTCGATGCGACCTGGTCCTTTCTCCTCGGAGCGGCCGGACTTGTCGCGGCATTGACGCCGCTTTCCGGCTGGGAGGGTGAGTTTGCAAGGCGGCTTGCCGTTGCGGTCGCCGCCGGCGTCTCGTCGTCAAGGCTTGGTTTGCACATCGCCCGCCGCACGCTTGGCGGTGGTGAGGACCCGCGATACGCGAAGCTGCGGGAGGAATGGGGCGCACGCTGGCGCTTTCGCCTGCTCGTCTTCCTTGAGATCCAGGCGGGCGCCGCCTTGCTGCTCGCCGGCACGATTTTTCTCGCGGCCCGCAACCCGGCCCCAGGTCTACAGTGGACCGACGTCGGCGGCTTCCTCATCCTATCGGTCGCGATCGTTGGCGAGGGGATTGCGGACGCGCAACTGGCGCGGTTCCGCAGCGATCCCGCACACAAGGATCAGGTTTGCGATGTCGGCTTGTGGGGCTTCTCGCGCCATCCGAACTATTTCTTCCAGTGGCTTGGCTGGACCGGTTACGCGGTGATCGCCATCGGCCCCGTGGGTGGGTGGCCCTTGGGCTGGGCGGCGCTTGCCGGGCCTGTCTTCATGTACTGGCTGCTTGTCCACGTTTCCGGCATTCCGCCGCTGGAAGCGCATATGTGGCGCACACGCGGCCCGGCCTTTGCCGCCTATGTAGAGCGCGTCAACGCGTTTTGGCCGGGGCCGCAAACCAAGGAGGTATCGCGTTGAAACTTGCCGTCGCCGCCATTGCCGCCGCCGAACGACTGCCGCTCCCCGACCGCGCCCTTCGCTTCGGCATCGAACGCCTTGTCAGTCGAACCCGTCGCCGATTGCAAGACAGGTTTTCGACCGACCCGGATTTCGCAGCGGCCATGGCGGGATGGCCGATCGCCGTCCATACGGCGACAGCCAATGCGCAGCACTACGAACTACCGCCCGAATTCTTCGCGCTTACCCTCGGAGCCCGCAAGAAATACTCCTGCTGCCTCTACGACACGCCAAACACCAAGCTTGCCGACGCCGAGATAGCGGCACTGGAGCAGACGTGCCTCCATGCCGAACTCGCCGACGGGCAGGACGTGCTGGAGCTTGGATGCGGTTGGGGCTCTCTGTCTCTCTTCATGGCCGAGCGCTATCCGTTGTCGCGCATCCTCTCAGTGTCGAACTCCGTGTCGCAACGCCTTCATATCGAGGCGGAAATCCGGCGCCGCGGGCTTGAAAACCTCGCAGTCGTCACCGCCGATGTGGGTACCCTTGCGTCGGCCCAGCATTTCGACCGGATCGTCTCGGTCGAAATGTTCGAGCACATGTCGAACTGGAAGGACCTTTTGGCACGGGCACGCGCCTGGATGAAGCCGGATGGGAAGCTGTTTGTGCATGTTTTCTCCCATCGGAATTGCGCCTACCGCTTCGACCATACCGACAAGGAGGACTGGATCGCCCAGCATTTCTTCACCGGCGGCGTCATGCCGAGCCATGGTCTGATGCGGGAATTCGGCGAGAGTTTCACCGTCGAAAGGGAATGGCGCTGGAACGGCAAGCACTATGCCCGCACCGCGCTCGATTGGTTGCGAAACATGGATAGCAAGCGTGAAGAGGTCCGGGCGATCTTTGAGACGACCTACGGTCGCGACGCATCGCTTTGGCTGCGGCGCTGGCGGTTGTTCTTCCTGGCTACGGCGGGACTGTTCGGCCATGCAGACGGGATGGAGTGGGGCGTCAGTCACTATCTGCTCCGTCCGGCTGAACGGAGATGACCGCGGTCCTCAGAAACGTTGTTGCAACAGCGCGGCGCTATGCCGATCATCCGGATCCGCGCGTCGCTTGCGCAAACACCATCGCGCTGCTCGTCGCGTCCAACCAGCCGTTCTATCCGCTCTACGTCCTGTGGGCGGTGAGGCAGGATATCACGCCGGTCTGGTTCACTTTTTTCTCCACGCCGTTCTTTCTCGCGGTACCGGCGCTCTCACGTCGCAGCGGTGTCGCGGGGCGGGTCTTGCTGCCACTTACGGGCATCGCAAATACAGTTCTCAGCGCCTGGCTGTTTGGCGTAGCCTCGGCCGTGGAAATCTTCCTGATTCCTTGCTCGGTTATCGCGCTTCTCCTGTTTCGCCCCTCCGAGCGCGCCGTCGCCTTTACCTTGGCGGGGTTGGCTCTTGTAGCGTTCCTGTTCCTCCACGAGGTCTATGGAGCGCCGATGATCGACTATACGGCACAAGAATATGCGGCGCTTGCACGGCTGAACGCGATCAGTGCTGCGATGCTGACGGGGTTTGTCGCGCTTGTTTTTTCGAACCGCCTCGCCGAGGCCGAACGATCAGCCGAAGCGGTTGGCGACCAGAAATCCGGTTGACGCGCCGACCGCCGTCACGAAGGCGCCCCAGGGAATGTCAGCGAGCGTTACCGCCAGCGGCCAATCGCGCAGGGTCGCCTGGTTCGTCAGATCGTAAGTGGAATAGGCGACAATCCCGAGCACTGCACCGTTGAGGGCCGCCTTTCCCATTCCGCCGCCCTGAAGCGCCGGCAGGACCGCGAAGAAGACGATACCCGCCACATAGATGAGATAGAAAAGAATGGCAGGCGCGAGCTTGAACGCCGGTTCGAGCCTGTCGCCCAGCAAAGGTCGGTAAAGCGTGTCGGCCATGGTCGTCAGCCAAATGGCATCAACGACAAGGAACGCGATGCCGACGGCAAAATAGGCGATCACTGCGGTCTTCATGCCGAAACTCCGGTGGGATCTTTCGGCTTTTACGCCTTCTCCGCCTTTTCGGATCACCTCAGAGTGAACCATTCGCCTCTCTGTCGCGTATGAAAGAGATGGAGGATACGCGATGAAAATCCCTCTTCTGACAGCCCTTGCCTTCTCGACACTCGCCGCATCTGCGGCCGCCCAGCAACCGGCCGATCCAAGCGGTGTCTGGATGCGCGACGACGGCAATGCCCGCGTACGCATCGCGCCATGCGGCACGAACATCTGCGCCACCAACCTTTGGATAGGCGATACGAGCAAAGGCGAGGAGGCCGGTGATCGTCTCGTGATGTCGCTCACGCAGAAAACGGCCGATACGCTCGCCGGAACGGCCTACGATCCCAAACGCAACAGGACCTACTCGATAACCGTGGTCGTCTTGGACAAATCACTGGTGACGCGCGGATGCATTCTCGGCGGCATCCTTTGCCGGGACGTGCATTGGGCGCCCGCACAGTGACCGCCGCAGGCAGGCTCAAATGACCCATCAGAGGATTTCTTGCATGACGGAAAACGGGCCGCCTTCCGAAGCGGCAGGAACCCTCTACTGCGGAAAGGTCATGCATCAGCGGCTGAGCCCCTTCGGCCACCGCTTCAGCTATTCCGTCTTCTCCCTGCTCGTCGACATCGATCGACTGGAAGAGCTCGGCCGCATGACGACCCTGCTCTCCGTCGACCGGCCCGGCGTCCTGTCCTTTCACACGCGGGATCACGTCGAGCAGGAGAGAGAAACCGTGCGGGCGTTCGCCGATCGCCTGTTGGCCAAGGCGGGGATTGCAACGCCGGCAGAGCGCATCTTGCTCCTCGCGTTCCCGCGGATGTTTGGCTACGCGTTCAATCCGCTTTCCACCTATTTCGCCTATGACGCGCAAGGAAAGCTGATTGCCATCGTCTATGCTGTGCGCAACACCTTCGGCGAACGGCACAGCTATGTCGCCCCGGTGTTGCCCGGCGAAGAGAGCGCGGCCGGCATTCGCCAGAGCCGCACGAAGATCTTCCATGTTTCACCCTTCATGGACATGGGCCTGCGCTACCATTTCCGGGTATTGCCTCCGGGAAAAACCGTGCGGCTGCGCATCCACGAGACCGCGGGAAACACGCCTGTTCTGGCCGCAACGTTCAATGGCAACGCGGCTTGCGTCTCCGACGCCAATCTCGTTCGCGCTCTCGTACGCTTTCCCTTCATGACGCTGAAGGTCATTGCCGGTATCCATTGGGAAGCGCTCAAGCTGTGGCTGAAGGGTGCCCGTTTCCGTCGCAGTCCACCGCCGCCAGCATCCGCGAGCTTTGGTGATCAGACCGGGAGCCCATGAAGTGGCGCAGACCGGAGGCTGGCGACATCGTTTTCAATCCGCAACGGCTTGCAACGGATCGAAGAAACCTCCGCTCACCACCAGCGCAATGGCGCCGCCGGGCCAGCCCCTCCGACGCGCTTGGGTGAGCCGTCATCGCGCCAGAGCCTATGCTTGCTGTCGCATACGAATTCGTTCCGCTCGGTCACCCATCAAGACGCCGCGGATCGTCGCCGCGCCCCCTAAGTTGACTGAACTCCGCCACGCGCTCCAAAAAGGGGCCTCTTCTGATAACGAAGAGGCTCCAGTTGGACTACATGCTGCCGCAACAGGGGTCGTCGCCTGCCGCAATCGCACGATTTCAGGTTACAATGGCGCCAAATGAGCGCAACTCGCCCGATAGAAGTGTATCTAGCTGATTGGAATTACACTTCCCCACGAGCGGCCCCGTTTCGACGATCGGTTAGATTGGCGGGCATGCGTGGATGACCGCCCCTCAGATACGAAGCAGACCGCCATTTCTTTATCCTTGGACGGGGCTTGTGCCTCCGCGCCGGCGTTAAAGGCTGATTGAGGCCGTCCAGCAATCCTCCACCGAGGCGAATGGACCTGTGCTACTCTCCTCGTTCAGAAAGCAATGCGTCGAGCTGCTCCATCTGCTCCGGCAATGCGGTCGCCGAGCCCTGTAAAGCTTCCTCGAGCGCTTCCTTCGAAGGATAGATCTCGTGGAATGTCAGCAGCGTTTTCTCGCCCTGACCCTTAAAGGTTACGGTTGTGACCGCACCTTCTTCGCCCTCATCGTTGGTCCAGACGATGCGCTCGTTCGGCACCACCTCGAGATACTTGCCGTAGAAGGCCATGGTGCCCGAACCGCCGGCGCCGAATTCCAGTCGATATTTGCCGCCGGTACGCACGTCCATTTCGCACGAGACGAGCAAGATGCCGGGTGCCGACTTCGGCACCCACCAGCGCTGGAACAATTCAGGCTGGCTCCATGCCCTGAAAACCGTGCTCGGTGACGCATCAAATGTCCGCGTTACGACGAGTTCACGGTCCCCTTTGCGCTCGACCGACGTACGGTTCTGCGCGCCAGCTGCGTCGTTAACTTGCTCATTCATCGCCTACCTCCCGTTTCAGTTCGTCGATGATTTCGTCCAGTGCCTCGAAGCGAGCCTCAAAGAGCTTGCGGTGCGCCTCGATCCACTCGGCCTCCGCCTGAAGACCGTCCTTCCCAAGCTTGCAGGTTCTCACCCGCCCGACCTTTTGCGTGACGACGAGGCCGGCCCGCTCGAGAACCTGGACGTGCTTCTTCATGCCGGTCAGCGTCATGTGGAACTGGTCCGCGAGACTGGTGATCGACGCCTCCCCTCGCCCAAGCTGATCGATGATCCCGCGGCGGGTCGCGTCGGATAGCGCCGCGAACGAAAGATCGAGAGGGGAACCTATATACTGAACCATTCAGTTCAGTTTTAGCCTACCGACGCGCGAAGCGCAAGCGTCTCGGAGCGCGTCCGCGTGTTTGACGCTTCCGCCCGATAAGGGGCGCCACAGCAGGCGCGAAATCTTGCGCTGGCTTGCCTCGTAGGGCCGAGACTGGGCCGAATGCCCGACGACGTGCACTAAACGACGCTTCCAACGATCATCGCACTCAATGCGGAAACCGCTTCATCTGCCAGTGTCTGCACCGTTCGGGCTTCGCCTGCCATCGCTTCGGCTGCGCCCAAGATACCGACACAGCGCAGGCTAAGCTGCTCATCTGTGAGGCTGGAGTGAACGCGCAGCGCTCCGCACATGATTTGCACGTATTCATCGATCATGGCTCGTTGTTGCGCCGCCATCTCGTCGGTGCCTTTGAGTGCCGCCGAGATGGCTGGTGCCTCGGCACCGACATCGGCGAGACAGTTGAAATATGCGCGGCTCATCACGTCGGCCAACGCCTGCAAATCCCCGGGAGCCGCGGCAAGAGCCTGTCGCAGTTTTTCAGCGTAATTGTCTTCGAGGCGCTGGAACAGGGCCAGCAACAAACCCGGCCGCGTGGCAAAATGCTCATAGGTGACGGGACGGCTGACGCCGGCGCGCGCAGCCAGTGTCGCAAGGGTCAGTTCGTCCGCACCCCTGTCCCGGACGATCTCCATCGCCAAATCGATCAACTGCTCACGCCGCTGATCCTTGGGCATCTTTGCCATTCTCGCCCCACATGTTTTCTACATTTTGTAAGTTACATTTTGTAGGAACTAAAATCAAGGAAGGAATGCGTGATGAGCGATGTCAGCGTAGTGGGGCTCGGAGAAATGGGCAGCGCGTTGGCGCGGGCCCTGGTCGGTGCCGGCAAGGGCGTAACGATCTGGAACCGCAACATGTCGAAGGCTCCTCCGCTGGTTGCACTCGGCGCGACGGCTGCCGACACAGTCGCCGAGGCATTAGAAGCCAGTCCGGTGACCGTGATCTGCCTCTCGGATTATGCGGCAACACTGTCGCTCCTCGACGAACCCGTAGCCCGGGAAGCGCTCGAGGGAAAATTGGTGATCCAGCTCAGCTCCGGCACACCTGACCATGCCCGCTCGTTCGATGGCTGGATCAGAGATCACGGCGCGCGTTATGTCGACGGCGCCATCGCTGCCTGGCCACGCCAGATCGGCGGTCCGGAGGCCGCAATCACAGTCGCCGGTTCCGAGAAAGCGTTTGCCGCCGCTGAGCCCTTGCTCAGGACACTGGCCGGCAACATCAACTATGCAGGTACGAACATTGGCCACCCGGCGACGCTGGCCAATGCGGGCCTCGCGTACTTTGCCGGACACTGGCTCGGCTTTGCCCACGGTGCCGCTGTATGCGAAGCAGAAGGCATCGATCCGGCCGTGTTTGGCGACATGATGGCTGAGATCGCGCCAATGTTTGCTGACGACATGCTGAGGATGGGCAAGGCCATGACCGAAAACCGCTTCGACAGCGCCGAGGCTACCATCAAGACGATTTCCGCCGACCTCCGCTGGCTCGCCGAATATGCCGAGCGTACCGGGATCAGCAACGCGTTTCCACGGCTGGCGACCGACATCTTTCAGCAGGCCCAGGATGCCGGCGCGGGCGCCCAACAGCATGGCGCAGTGATCAAGGTCATCCGGCCCACATGCAATAGCCACCGCGACGCGTAGCGAATGCGAGCTAGCCGGTGGCCAATCGAGACATGAGGGCGAGTGATCAGGGCCTCCTCCCCTTACCTGCCCGGCTGCGTCCGCGACTGGCAATGTCTATGATGCCATCCTGTGATGCGCCCCGTCACAGTTGACGGCTCGCGATCAGGGCGCATCGACCGAAAGCTCCTAAAGGCGGCGACCTGCCACTTGTTCTCCAGCCTTTGCCGAAATAATCTTCGTTGGTGGGAGTGGCCTTCGCGTGAACACCAATGTTGTGATCGTCGGCGCCGGGCCCGCGGGCCTCGCGGTCGGCGCCTGCCTGACACGGGCGGGTCTCGATTTCATTATCCTTGAGAAGGCGCGCGAGATCGCGCCGGCCTGGCGACGTCATTATCGGCGCCTCCACCTGCATACGGTCAAGGCGTTCTCCTCGTTGCCGCACATGCCATTCCCGGAGAACTATCCGCGCTACGTGCCGCGCGAAAAGATGGTCGAGTATCTCGACGCCTACGCCGCGCGTTTCGAGCTCCGGCCGCACTTCGGCGAGACGGTCAATTCCATCCGCCGCGAGAACGGTAACTATCTGGTCGAGACCGGCACGAAAACCGTGTCCGCTCGCCACGTCGTCATCGCCAGCGGCAACAATGCCGAGCCCATAGTTCCCAATCTGCCCGAAATGGGGACCTTCGCCGGCAGCCTGTTGCATAGCGCTGACTATGCCGATGCCACCCCCTTCATTGGCCAATCGGTACTGGTGATCGGCATGGGCAACACCGGCGCCGAGATTGCGCTCGACCTTGCCGAGCTCGGCGCCCGGCCGACCCTGTCGGTACGCAACGGCGTCCACATTGTGCCGCGACAGCTCTTCGGCGTACCGATCCAGATGGTTGCAATGGCCACCCGGTTGCTGCCGCGAGCGGTGAACGACGCGTTTTTCCCGATCATTCTCGACTTTGCGCTGGGAAAGCCTGAAGAATTCGGCATCATCAGGCCCAAGCATGGCATCCTTGAGCAGGTCGCTGCCGGACACATCCCGGTCATCGATGTCGGCACTGTTGCAGCGATCAAGTCCGGCAGCATCAAGGTGGCACCTGCCATCACGCGTTTCACCGAGCGCGGCGCCATCTTTGTTTCTGGCAGACAGGCAGAGTTCGACAGCGTCATCCTTGCCACCGGCTACCGGCCAAGTTTCGAGAAATTTCTGCCTGCGAACCTTCACCCCGGAAAAAGCGGCGTCACGCGGCAGTCCGCCGAACTCGGCCTCTATCTCGTCGGCTTCCACAATCCAGTCACCGGCCTGCTCCGGGAAATCGGCCGAGAAGCGGCCGCGGTGACCGCCGACATCGAGCGGCGAAGCCGCGTACGGTAACTGCTGCGAATGTATGCGATGGTGGAACATGTGCGCAAATGAGGCGGGCCACCCGGCTGGCCTAGCCGCGCCCAAGACCAGCGCTCGCGTGGCATCATCCATCGACTCCGAAGTCGAAAGGACACGCGCGCCAATCGATTTTGGAAACGCCGACGAAATTGTCGATGCCGGCAAAGCGACGTTCAGCGTGTTTGACGGCGGCCATCTCGCCGGTATGTCGGATCCAGTTGCTTCGGCTCGCTCGCCGGTCCCTCTGTTTTCTCAAATCCAAACACGCTGCGGCCGCCCCATTCGGGCGAACGGTGAAACTCTCCCGCAACGATTTCCTTAAGGTCCGGGCCAGTGGCGTATCTCTCGAGCTGCCGTGCCTGGTCGTCCAAACGCCTCAGAGCCTCCAGCTCCTCGCCAAGTCCCAGCCGCGCCTTCGTCACTGCCGATCGCATGACCGCAATCGTGTGGTCATAGACCTTGAGCGGCACGGGAAACGGATGGCGATCCTTGCCGCCATGGGCAAGCGAAAACCGCGCCGGGTCGGCGAAACGGCAAGGGGCGCCGTGGACGACCTCCGCCACCATCGCGAGCGCGTTGACCGTGCGGGCACCGACGCCCGGAACCATCAGCAGCTGCTCGAAATCTTCGGGACCGCGATCGGCGGCCGCAGAAAGTGTCGCATGCAGCCGTCGCATGTTGACGTTTTCCTCCCGCACATCGTGGTGCGCCGGCATCACGAGATGTGGGAGCAAAGGCTGATCAACCTTTGTCGACCTTCCCTTTGGATCCAGAGCAACGACTTCCCGGACAATTCGGTCCGGCCCAAGCGACGCCAAAAGGTCAAGCTGCCCATTGCGCGAGGCGGCGGCCCGCTTGTCTGCGAGATTGACGATTTCCCCCTGCCCTTTTCCTTCGATCGCGGCATGGGGAGAGTCGACGAAACTCGAAACGCCCTCGGAGAACCAGTGATAGCGCCGGGCCTGGCGTTTATCGCCGTTCATGCCCTGCTGCACCACCACCCATTTGCCGTCATCGGCAACGATGAAGCCGTGCAGGTAGAGATCGAAGCCATCCTGGACAGCCGCACTGTCGACTTTTGCAACAAGCCGGCTGGTGGCAGCAAGCCCGGCACCATCGAAGCCGACGCGGTTGCCGATGGCAATCAGTTCGTCAGGCGTCTGCCGCGAATGCCGCCCGCGGCCACCGCAGACGCTTATCCCGAGATCCCTGGAACGAGAAGCCAGGCCACGCTTGAGAGCGCCGATCACGCTGGTCGTGATGCCGGAAGAGTGCCAATCCATGCCTATGACGCAGCCGAAGGACTGGAACCAGAAAGGATGGGCCAGCCGGCGCAGAAACTCGTCACGGCCATATTCGATGACGATGGCTTCGGCGATGATCGTCCCGAGCTTCGTCATGCGGTCTCCGAGCCAAGGAGGAACCCTGCCGCCATGAAGAGGGAGATCTGCACTTCCAGCTCGCTGAACCATTTGTGTCTTATAGGCCGCTTACAGGCGTTGCGACAGAGTAAAGTTCTGTGAATGTTCCAGCCGGCGGAAATCAGAACACGAATGCCCCTGAACGCAGCACTTCGAACTGGCGGTAGCGAGAACAAACGCTGAGACCTTATCGGGCGTGACGCTCCAGGAGATTCCCCTGGAGCGTCACCCGTTTGCCTCAAGCTACCTGGATTTGCCAGCAGATCACGCGACCATCATCGGCATCAATGCGCTCCCCCGTACGCAGGAAGCCATTGCTTTCAAGTACGCGCTGAGAGGCCACGTTTTCCGTGCCCGTTTCTGCCGAGACGTGCGTGACCCGCGGATCATGCAACGCCCATTCAAGCAACTGGCGCACACCCTTGGTCGCAAAACCGCGGCCTTGGCAACTTGGCGCGACCCCGTAACCGACATGGAGATCGCCTTCGGGCGAAACCCGTATCACAGAGCAAAGACCAACGATCTCGCCATCATGCACGATCCACCAGGCCGACGGGGCAAAACTTCGCCTTGTTTCGAAAGCGAGGTTGCGCAGCATTTCCATCACCTCTGGCGGAGCGATCACAGTATCTGCGGCAAGGTACAGGCCTTCGCGCACGACGCCTCCAGGCATCGCGATGAAATCATCATCAATTGCTTCGATGAGCATTTTTCGGCTTTCTGATCTGTCAGGTGTCCAAAGCCGAACAGTGAGCGCGTTTAACTATGCCGAACCGACGACATCAACGCACGCACCGCTGCGGCCAACGATTTTGGGAACAACTCGACGGCAATCATAGGCCTTCTCTCCTGCGGTTGAACGCGACGCTACTCGATCCCAGTCGAAACGACAACGCGTTGCTGCCCCTCGCCGGTCGCGACTTTCCGAAAGGCATACGCAGCCCGGCAACGAGGCGATGCAGATCTCAGTTGTTGAGGTTTGTCAGCGGTATGCGAAGCGCCAGACAAAGTCCGTCGGCCCGCCAATTTCGCACCAGCGATCCGTTCAGCCCTAGAACGGCCGCTTTCTCCAGCGTCGTGCCAAATCCCGTCCTTTCGGAACTCTCGGACAACGGATGTGAGCCGTGTTCACTCCACTTGACGTGAAGTTCCTCGTCGATGGTCGAAACGTCGATGGTCAGTTGCCCCGTGGGGACGGAAAGGGCGCCATATTTGACAGCGTTGGTGGTCAGCTCGTGCAGAAGGAGCGCAAGGGACGTCAGTGCCTTGTCGCCGAGCGGAGCGTCCGATCCCGATATCATGACGCGAGAGCCGTGAGCGTGGTCGTGTGGTGCGACGATTGCCTTCAACAGGGCTACAACCGTCGTCGCAATCTCTGCACGATTGTCCTCCCGAACAAGCTCGGGCAGTGTAAGCTCGTGAGCGCGAGACAGCGCGTGCAGCCGCGACCGTAGATCAGCCTCGAGATCGGAGACGGTTTCGGCTTGCCTGGCACTGACCGAGATCAACCCGGCGGTGAGGCTGAACAGGTTCTTGATCCGGTGATTGATTTCCCGCAGCAGAATATCCTTGTGCTCCGCTGCCTGTTTGAGCGCCTGCGCCTGGGCAGCGAGTTCATCTCGTTGGGCGGCAAGTTGCTGCCGCTGCCGGTAGAGTTCGAAGAACACGTTGACTTTGCTGGCCAGGACGTCCGGTTCAATCGGCTTTTGAATGAAGTCCACCGCGCCAGCTTCGTAGCCGCGAAATCGGCGTTGGCCGTCTGCGATACCGGCCGTCACGAAAATGATGGGAATGTGCCGCGTGCGTTCGTTGCCGCGCATCAGCTCGGCAAGTTCGAAACCGTCGAGACCCGGCATCTGAACATCGACGAGCGCGAGCGCTACGTCTTGTCGAAGCAGGATCTCAAGCGCCTGATCACCGGACCGCGCTTTCATGAGGAGGCGATCGTCGCGGCGAAGCAGTGCCTCCAGCGACAGGAGGTTTTCCTCGAGGTCATCGACCAGTAGAAACGGGACGGGCTCCATAATTATTCTCAGACCTCTTTCAAGTATTCGGCAATGGCATCGAGCGTCAGGATAAGAGCGCTCGGGCAAGACTGGATTGCGGCTTCCGGCATGGCGCGAGCGTGAGCGCCTTCAGGGTTTTGCACGATCGCCGTCCCGCCTGCTTCATAGACTGCCGCCAGGCCATCCGCCCCATCACGATTGGCACCGGTCAGGACAATCGCGACGAGAGCCGGCCCGAATGCATCGGCAGCACTTTCGAAAAGTATGTCGATCGACGGGCGGGAAAAGAGGACAGGCTCATCCGAAGAGAGGGACAGGTTGCCGTCCGTTTCCACGAGCAGATGATAGTCCGGCGGCGCAAAATAGATCGTGCCGGCCTCGAGCGACTGCTTGTCCTCGGCCTCTTCGACAGGCAACAGGCACTTTGCACGGAACAGGTCGACCATAAGGCTCGGTCTGTCCGATGGAATGTGAACGACCACGATCACGGGCAGCGCGAAGCTGCGCGGCAGCGCCGGCAGGATGGCCGAAAGCGCTTCGACGGCCCCGGCCGAAGCGCCAATGATCACCGCTTGGGCTCTTGCGGGCGTCATTCGGCACGCCTTTGGTAGATTTTCTCCTCACGCACGAAATCCGTGAACGCATCGGCATGAAGCGAAAATCGCAGGTTCTCTTTGGCGCCGAGCCCAAGGAAACCTTTGCGGGCGAGCGAGTCCTTGAAAAGACCCACGGCTCGGTCCTGGAGCGCGCGGTCGAAGTAGATCATGACGTTGCGGCACGATATGAGGTGCATTTCTGCAAAAACAGCGTCGGTCACCAGGCTGTGGTCCGAAAACACGACGTTGCGGCGCAAGGTCTTATCGAACAGCGCCTTGCCGTACGCCGCCTGATAATAGTCCGACAACGATGACTTTCCGCCGGATTTTCGATGGTTCTCGGTGAAAAGCTGTATCCTATCGAGCGCATAGACGCCCGCCTCGGCCGCCTCCAGCGCTTCATGACTGATGTCAGTGGCATAAAAGATCGTTCGATCTTCGAGGCCTTCTTCCCGAAACAGGATAACCAGCGAGTAAAGCTCCTCGCCGCTGCTGCAGCCAGCAATCCACACCTTCAAGGAAGGGTAGGTCTTCAAATGGGGAACGACCTTTTCCCGGATCGCCTGGAAGTAACTGGGGTCACGAAACATCTCGCTTACCTGAACCGTCAGAAAGCGCAGCAATTGCGGCAGCATTGCCTGATCGTGCAGAAGTGCCTCCTGCATCGCCGAGAAAGTTTCGAACCCCAGTTGTTCGCGGGCCTTCTTCAGCCGTCGCTTGATCGACGCCAACGCATAGTTGCGAAAGTCGTAGTGGTATTTGAGAAACAGCGCTTCCAGCAGCAGCCGGATTTCGATGTCTTCCACCTTTTCAACCGCGGCGGCTTCGGTCATTTGGGCATCCATACGCGCACCAGCGACAGCAGTCTGTCGACGTCCAGCGGCTTGGCCATGTAATCATTCGCGCCAGCTTCGATGCAGCGCTCCTGATCGTCCGGCATCGCCTTGGCTGTCAGCGCAATGATCGGCAACTTCCTCCAAGCCGGGTTCCTTCGAATCTCGGCGGTTGCGACCAACCCATCCATAACGGGCATCATGACGTCCATCAACACGAGTTCGATGGGGCGCCCTGGGTCAGATGACGCTTTTTCGAGGGCGTCCAGCGCCTCGCGCCCGTTGCGCGCGATCTCGACGATCGCGCCGCGCGGTTCAAGAATGTTGGTCAGCGCGTAGACGTTTCGGATATCGTCTTCCACCACGAGGATGCGACGGCCCTCCAGCAGCGCATCGCGGTTTCGCGCCTTGCGGATCATCTTTTGCTGCTCGTCCGGCAGTTCCGATATCACCTGATGCAGGAACAGGCTCACTTCATCGAGCAGCCGCTCGGGGGATTTCGCCCCCTTGATGATGATTGACTTCGAGTATCGCCTCAACTTCTGTTCATCATCCGCCGAGAGTTCGCGTCCGGTGTAAACGATGACAGGCGGGAAGGCATAGGCGCTCTGCGAACTCAACGTCTCCAGCAACGAATAGCCGGACGCGTCAGGCAACGACAGGTCAAGCACCATGCAGTCGAAAGTCTGGTGCTTCAGGAGGTCAAGGCATTCGGCGGCGGTGCTGGCGGTCACCGTCTCGACGTCCTGGGTGCCAATCAGTTTTGCCACCGCTTCGCGCTGAACCGGATCGTCCTCGACGACCAGGACGCGATGCATCTGTTTCGTAAACCGCGCCTCGAGTTTCTGCAGAACTTTCAGCAGTTCCTCTCGATTGACGGGCTTGATGGCATAGCCGGCGGCCCCGAGAGAGTAGGCACTCTCGGCATGATCGCTGCCCGACACGACATGGATGGGGATATGACGGGTCAAGACATCATGCTTCAACCGGTCAAGCACGGCCAGGCCCGATTGGTCCGGCAGCCCGATATCGAGCACGATGGCGCTTGGCATGAACTCCTTGGCAAGTGAGAGTGCCTCTTCGGCCGTTGCAGCAACAATTGCCTGGAACCCCATTTCCCTCGACAGGTCGCGAACGATAGCAGCAAAAGTGTCGTCATCTTCGATGACCAGCAACACACGTCTGGTATCGCTCAGAACGTCGCGGTCGTCATCGATCCGGCGGATCGGCACTGGCGTTGCTGCAGGCACCTTTGAGGCGGTGCCCACCGTCGGGAGCGAAAGCGTGCGTGGTTCAAGAGGCGTTTGCTTGGCTGGCTCGTATCGCTCAGCGATCGAGAAGGCGAAGATGCTACCCTTGCCCACCTGGCTATCAAGCGTGATCGCTCCTCCCAACAGCCGCGCCAATTGCCGAGATATGGAAAGGCCGAGGCCGGTGCCGCCATACTTGCGACTGATCGTGCCATCGGCCTGATGAAACGCGTCAAAGATCGCATTCTGGTGTTCCTGCGCAATCCCGATCCCGGTGTCGCTGACGCGGAAGCTGATCTTGCCGTCGCCCGCAGGCCCGATCGACAAGGTGACCTTGCCTGCCTCGGTGAACTTGATCGCGTTTGAAATCAAATTCTTGAGGATCTGTTCGAGCCGCAACGGATCGGTTTCGATGCTGACGGGGCATTCCTCAGCAAGTTCAACGGAGAACCCGAGTTTCTTCTCGGTCGCCAACGGCAGAAACACCTGGCGCAGGTTGCCGGCTAATCGCTCGAGCGACACGGTTTCCGGCCGGATTTCCACATGCCCGGCCTCGATCTTGGAGAGATCGAGAATATCGTTGATCAGGTTCAAGAGATCATTGCCCGAGGATTGGATCGTCTTGGCGAACTTCACCTGCTCCTGGGTCAGGTTTTCGTCTGGATTGTCCGCAAGCAGCTTGGCCAATATCAAAGAAGAGTTGAGTGGCGTGCGCAACTCATGGGACATATTGGCAAGGAAGTCGGATTTGTATCGGCTTGCCTGCTCTAGTTCCTTCGCCTTGGCCGATATCGATACGTTCGCGCGCTCCAGCTCGTCGCGCTGAACCTCAAGCCGCTGGGCTTGTGTTTCCAGCTGAGCATTGTTCTGCTCAAGTTCAATCTGCTGCTGCTCAAGGTGCGCCTGAGATTCCTTCAGCGCCCGCCCCTGTTCCTCGAGCTCCTCGTTGGAAACGCGCAGCTCCTCGCTTTGCGTCTGCAGTTCCTCGGACTGCCGTTGCGTTTCCTCCAGCAGATTGTGGAGCTGGCCGCGATAGGCCGCTGACTTCACGGCAATCGCGATTGCCTCCGACGCGCGATCAAGAAGGGTGACGATGGTCTCGTCGATCGGCGCAAGAAAGCCGAGCTCGATCACCGAATTTACTGAACCGTCGACCTTTCCCGTCTGGATCGCGAGATGGCGTGGTTTGTCCATCCCAAGCCCAGAACCGAAGGCCAGGTAACCATCCGGGACATCGTCGACCACGATTGAGCCCCCTTCCGCAACCGCTTGACCCAGGAGACCTTCGCGGGGCCGAACCGTCATCGGCAGGTTCGCCTCGGGCGGAACGCCACGGACACAAGCCCGCCGGAACGAACCATCACCGCGAGTAAAGAGCGCTCCGGCAATGGCGCCGGCATACGGCGCCAGGAAGTCGAGAATACTGTTGCCCAGCTGCTCGATCGACTGATCACCCATCATCGCCGATGCCAACCCAACCTGACCGGCCTGAAGCCACTCATCCCTGCGCCGGGCGATCGTGGCCTTGCGAATGAGGAGGGCGATTGCTGCGGTCAAGGCAATTCCGAGAAGAGCAGAAAGCAGAGTGCTGAGGCGCGCCGTCTTCTGCGCGCTTTCCATTTCAGCCAGCCGATCAAGGCGCACTTCCAGCTCTGCGCCCGATATTGCCGCGACTTGCGCGCGCACGGCATCCATTTCGATCTTACCGCGATCGGAATTCACCATCGCGATCGCTGCGTCCAGACCTTTGGCCCGTCTGACGTCAATGGTTTCGCCAAGTTCTGCAAGTTTGGCGTCCACATGTTGCCGGAGGGCGACGAGCCGCTGGCTCTGACCCGGATTGGCGGCCGTCAACTGGCCGATCTGATCGAGCTTCGGCCGGATGGCGCGAACTGCGGCGTTGTAGGGAGCAAGATAGCCGCCGCTATTCGTCAACAAAAAGCCACGCTGTCCCGTCTCGGCATCCTGAACAAGCGACAGCAGTTCGTCGAGAGAGACAATGGCCACGTGCGTTTGCACGATCCTCTCGTTGCCTCGCTGCAGCGCCTCCAGGTTGAGATAGGCAACGACGCTACTTGCGACAAAAAAGATGAGGGTGCCTGCCAGGCCGAGGGCCACGCCCGGTTCCAGGCCCAAAAGCGCGCGGAATGAGCGCGAACTCAAGCTCGGTCTTCTGGTTGCGGTCGCGGACATTCAGACTCCGGGGAAAAAGCAATTGCTGAGGGGAACAGCGGCCGTTTGCGGACGTTGCATTGCTGATTGAAAGACCATCCGTGCAGTGGCGGTTCCTGCCGAAGCCCGAATCCAACCAGTCCATACGGGTTCGCACCGCTTCTATATTGCAATATCAGGACTGCCCACCGATGCGTACAAACTTTTGAAACAAAAGGCCGTTTGTTCACCCATCTGCCCAGAAACCTCCCCCTTGAAACCGCGCAATGCGGGACTTGCGAGCTCTAACTATGGCTCCCTCATTCTTTTTCCATCTCCGGGCCACCACGTTATTGTCCGCAGGCGTCACATGTCACATTTTGGTGACACCTCACGGCTGTCACCGCAGCGGCTTCACAAAGAAACGCGTGGCACCTCCAGGAAGCGTTCCGCGGGCCCGACCAATCGCCAGCGGGCAAATCCATCTCCGTGGGCGGACTCTACCTTTGCGTTTAGGGCTTGCGGTACGGTCCTCTTCAGCACGACCGCGCCAAACCCTGAGTGCGGCAACTGGTAGTCGCGACCTTTCGAGCCAAGGTGCTCATCCCAAATCATTGAGAAGGCAAGGCCCGCTGGAGACGTTGCCAGCGCCCAGGTGATCGAAATCGTGCCGTCGCCGATCCGCAACACGCCACCCTTTGATGAGTGCAAGGCCAACTCGTGGATCGCCATCCCAAGATTTTCGATTGCAGCCGGCGCAAGTGCTATCCCTGGGCCAGAGATCCGACAGAACGCTTCGGCATGAAACGCCGCGATCTGCTTTTCGACCAGGCCTCTCAGATCCGTTGCTTGCCAATCCGCCGATGCGATCAGGTCGTGGGATGCCGAAAGGGCCCAGATGCGGTTCTCAAGGTCCTTCTGGAAGACCGCAGGTTCCGTGTCTTCGCTCCTGCTTTGCCTGATCATCGAAAGAATGATGGCATAGTGGTTCTTGACTCGGTGATTGACCTCCCGCAGGAGCAGGCGAATTCGCCTTTCGCGGTCCTTTGCCGCCGTGATGTCACGGGCAACCTTGGAGGCTCCGATGATGCGGCCTTTGGCGTTGCGGATCGGGGAGATCGTCAGCGAAACGGTTATGTAGCTGCCGTCCTTGCGTTGCCTGACGGTCTCGAACGGTTCAATCCGCTCACCCTTGCGCAGGCGCTGCAGCAACTCTCTCTCTTCACCGTGAAGATGAGAGGGGATGATCGTCAGGATTGATTGCCCGACCATTTCCTCGGCCGGATAACCGAACATGCGCTCAGCAGCGCCGTTCCAGGTTCGCACAGTACCATCGAGATCCTTGCTGACGATGGCGTCGAAGGACGACTCCACAATGGCTGCAAGCCTCGCCCGCAAGATATCTTCACTCCCCTCCTTGTCGAAAGAACCCAAGGGCATCGCTTACTGCTCCAACTTCACGAACATTCCCTTTTCAAAGGGCTACCAACCCGGTGGAAAGACGTGGACGTTGTTATTGTTCCAATGCCCAGTGCGGACGGCTCGGCTCGATCGCGGTGCAGTTGATCGATGCACGCAGGGAACCGCCGGTATCCGGGGGTGCATGAGCAAGCCGGCGCATCAGGAACTTGGCGCTGGCTCTCGACGTTACCTCTGCCAACAGGAAATGCTGCAGCGTTCTTGCGAGGCCGACAGCAGCCTTGAGAGGGAAAGATGACAAAGGGCAGGACGCGGGCCGATTTTGACCATGGCCGCTTCGCGAAAGGCCTGGCACGGGGCTTTGCCGGCGCGCTGCTTTTTGCGCTGCCCATGTTCCTGACGATGGAAATGTGGGAACTCGGGCTCTACATCGACCGCGGCCGGCTGCTGGTCCTGCTTCTGGCCAACATTCCGCTGCTCGTCCTCCTTGCGCGTCGGATCGGCTTTGAAAATGTATCGACGTGGGGCGAAGCGCTGCGAGACGCGAGCATTGCATACTGCCTTGGTGTCGGGGCGAGTGCCTTTGTTCTTTTCATCATTGGCGTTCTAAAGATCGGCCAGGCACTGCCGGAAGTGCTTGGAATGATCACTATCCAGGCGGTCCCGGCCAGCATCGGCGCCTTGCTTGGCCGCAGCGAACTGGGGACACGAACCGAAGGCAGCGAGGACGAGAAGGATCCGATCGGCGAAACCCGGGGGGATGGCTACGGCGGCGAACTTTTCATGATGGTCGTCGGGGCTCTGTTTCTCGGTCTCAACGTCGCCCCAACCGAAGAAATGATCCTGATATCCTTCAAGATGTCACTGTGGCACGCCATTGCCGCAATATTGGCGTCGATCCTGCTGATGCATGGCTTCGTCTACGCCTTGTCCTTCATAGGCGGCCATGAACTCGATGAGACCACGCCGGGCTGGCATGCGCTTATCCGCTTCACAATGCCGGGCTACGTCATCGCGTTTGCGATCAGCCTCTATTGCCTGTGGACGTTTCATCGGCTCGACGGCCTTGAGCAAACCCAGGCGATTGTCGCCACGACGGTTCTCGCCTTCCCGAGCGCAATCGGCGCGGCGGCCGCGCGGCTCATCCTCTAGGTGATGTGATGGCGAAGTCCCCCAAACCAGGCTCCGTTGAAAATCGCAAGGCGCATTGGATCGAATGGGCGACCGGTGCGGTGTCCGCGATCCTGGTCATGACGCTTGTTGGCTGGATCGCATATCAGGCAGCAACACAGGATGACAGCCCTCCGGATCTCTCGGTGACCATCGTCAACAGCGCGGGGCGTGCTGGCAGATATCTGGTCATGTTCGATGTGAACAATGCAGCCGACCGAACGGCGGCCGCCGTCGTCGTGCGCGGCGAAATCACGGATCAAAACACCATCATAGAGACCGTCGAAACCACACTCGACTATGTGCCGGCGCGATCGACGGCGCGAGGCGGGCTGATCTTTCGCAACGACCCGGCGGGCAGGTCCCGTCTTTTCGCAACCGGCTTCAGCGAACCATAGCGATCGGAGCGCGTCGGCTTGGCATCAAGGAACCTGTTTGTGCCGTGGCAGTTAGAACCTGGAATCAGCCAATGGGAGCAAGGCAATGACTTTGACGCTAAACGACATCTCAGATCAGCTGAAAAACATCGACTTCGGGATGCTGTCGACAAAAAAGGCGGACGGAACGATCGCCAGCCGTCCTATGAGCAACAACGGCGACGTGGAGTATGCGGGCGACACATGGTTCTTCTGCGACGCGCAATCGCGCAAGATCACGGAAATCATGTCCGACCCGAACGTTGGACTGACGTACACCGCTCGCCCGAGCCTGCTCGGCAAGCCCGGCATTTTCATTGCCATCGAAGGTCGCGCATCGCTCGTGGACGACAAGACGACATTCACCGAGCATTGGATATCCGAACTTGAGAGGTGGTTTCCACAGGGCGTCGACACGCCAGGCCTTTTGATGATCAAGGTTCACGCCTCGAAAATCAGCTATTGGGACGGCGAAGAGGCGGGCAACATCGATGTCCGGCCAGATGGCCCTTAGGCAGATCGATCGCCGGGTGCGAAATCGATACCCGCGCCACAACGACCACGACCCGGCAATGCCGGCCCCGCGCGCCTGAGCAATCAGCCGATCGATAAAGTCCAACTTCACGACGACCGGCGACAACAGGACGAACGGAGCGCGCTTGCCCATGGTCCTAGGAGGGCGTTGGAAGCGAGATCCACCGGAACCCAAGGACCAATTGCCGCGTCGACGATGTGAAACAAGTGCGCCGGGCTTTTTGCAATTTCTTCAAATGGATCACTGCTTGCGTAGGCGGAAATAAAGCTGTCTTGCCAGTTGGCAGGTAGAGGCCCATATCTCACGTCCACTCGCGCCGCCCAAGGCGTCGATAAAGGCCATCGTGGCGGCGCGCATCGTCCAGAGGCGCCCATCTGGCAGACGTTCTTCCATCGATCGGGCAAAACAGCTGCGCGCGCATTAAACGCCGAAAACGCGTGGAAGTTCCTTGAAAAAACTTCGTTTTTCGGCGCCCCGAAGAGGGAACAGATCGGCTCGTTCTGCCGTTCAATCGCCGTGAAGGCCGGTGTCGTATCGGCCCATGGAGAAGATCACAATGCTGAAACCGATTGTTACTCTCGCCCTCGTCGCGGCGTTCGCCAGCCCGGTCCTCGCACAGCAGAAGGTCGTCTGCGACGAAGCCTCGATCGCCAAGGCTGAACAACAGGTCGCACAGATTTCCGACGGGGCTAAGAAGATCGAGTCCACGAAGGAATTGACCATGGCGAGGGATGCCATGATGGCGAACGACATGGAGAAGTGCACGTCGCATCTCGACAATGCCATCAAGGGCATGGACGCCATGTAGCATTCCGATCGGACGGGTTCTCACTGCGCCAAGGCGCAGTGGTCCCGCCGACCGCCAGTCGAAATGAATTCGGGCGCAATCGGTTTTGCCCCTCGGACCTTAAGTCCCCGCAAATCGAGACGCCTTGGCCGGGAAGGCCACGAACAAGGAACCAGATCATGAAAAAATTGCTGCTCGCCGCGGTCTTCCTCGGCGCATCGACGGTTGGCGCGTTCGCGCAGACTGCAACGCCTCCCGCCACCGCGAATGGCGATACGCCTGCGGTTGCCACGCCCGACACGACCAACCCGACGGCTCCCGTCGCCGGCGCCAACAGCTTTACCGAAGCGCAGGCAAAGGAACGGCTCACAAAGGCCGGCTACAGCGATGTGACGGAGCTCAAGCTCGACGACAAGGGCGTCTGGCGCGCGACCGCATCGAAGGACGGCAAGTCCGTGCAACTCGCCCTCGACTACCAGGGCAACATTGTAGCCAACTAATTCCAAAAGCGAGGAAATCCCAATGAAAACCGTTAGTGGACTTTTTGACGACTATGCCGACGCCCGCGCCGCTGTGTCGGCGCTTGAAGATCGCGGCATTCCCTCCGACGACATCAGCATTGTTTCCAACAACGTCGGCGATCGCTATGGCAGCGAAAAAGACAGCAATGCTGCCGAAGGCGCCGGCACGGGCGCCGGTGTCGGCGCTGCGGTCGGGGGCATTGGTGGCCTGTTGACCGGTCTCGGGGTCATGGCCATTCCGGGTGTCGGGCCGGTGGTCGCAGCTGGTTGGCTTGCCGCGACGGCAGCCGGTGCGGCCGCCGGCGCGGTTGCCGGTGGTGCCGCCGGCGGCATCATCGGTGCGATGACGGATTCGGGCGTTTCGGAAGAACACGCCCATGTCTATGCCGAGGGCGTACGCCGCGGTGGCGCCGTCGTCACGGCACGGGTCGACGACGCGCTCCAGGCGGATGCGGAAGCGATCCTGCGGCGCGGTAGCTGGGTCGACCCGGTGCAGCGCCGAGCGTCCTATGCCGAACAAGGCTGGCGCCGCTTTGACCCGACGCTCGCCCCCTACACGGCCGACGAGGTCGAAGAAGAACGCCGCCGCTACAGGCTCTGACGCCTTTTTCTGGATATCTTCTCGGTGTGTTAAACTCCTCCGTTGCCAGCATGGTCCGCTGGCAACGGATAACTTTGTCGGCCGAAGGCACTTTGTTCTTCCTCGGGCCCCCTCTCCCGATTTACTCCCCGTGATAAAGATCGAGCACCACCCAGGCACGAATCCCCGCCCCAGATGCCGTGTTTGCGCGCAGCATCTGCGGCCTGGCCGCAGCATTTTATCAACCATCTCGCCGATCGGGCCTCGTCGACCGAATCCACCGCTTTGCCACGACAACTTCGACAAAAAAACGGAACAAGTGCGAGGTTCACTCGTTCCAGAAATGTACCTGAAACAACAATGGAGTGTCCTCGATGGATTGGAACCGTGTCGAAGGAAACTGGAAGCAGATCAAGGGCAAGGTCAAGGAGCAGTGGGGAAAACTGACCGACGACGACCTCGACCAGATCAACGGCAAGCGTGAGCAGCTCGAAGGCAAGATCCAGGAGCGCTATGGATATGCCAAGGATCAGGCAAAGAAAGACATCGACGACTGGTATTCAAACCAGCGTTTCCATTGAGCCAAGATGCGCTCTTGCTTTAGCTTTCAAAGGTCGCCATTCCGGCGGCCTTTTTGATTTGGGGTCCGGCGTCGAACTCAGCGAAAAGCGAACAGTTCGCTGTCCGGATCGCGGTGGCCCAGAATAGCTGACGACACGATCTCGGCAGCGATCTGGCTGTAGGTGATGCCATTTCCCCCGTAACCCATCACAGCATAGACATTGTTGAAACCTGGAACGGCTCCGATGATCGGCAAGCCGTCAGCGGTCGTGCCAAAGGGCGCAGCCCAAAGGTAGTCCGGTTCGCCAATTTCGACGTCCAGGAGAGCCGACAGCTTTGCGCACAAGGTCTTGGATTTCGACTTAAGCTTTGAAGGGTCGGCAAAGGCCGTGTCACTTTCTTCGTCCTCCCCGCCAACAATCAGACGACCATCCATCGTCGAGCGAAAATAGAGGTAGGGATCGGATGCCTCCCAAACGACATGGTTCTTGAGCCAGTCAGGCCGCGGGTGATGCGGCTTGGTCGCAAGAGCCCAGGTGGATACCATGCGGTGGCCTTGGTCGGCCACGGCGTCGAGAAACTCGTAGCCGGTGCAAAACACAACGTGCCTGGCCTGTATGATTTCACCGTTCGAGGTCGCGACAGCGTTCCATTCGCCAACGCTGCGAACATCCGTGATTTCGGTATCGGCAACGAGCGAGACGCCGTCATCCTGCACTTTATGCCACAATCCGGCTGTCAATTGCGCCGGATTGGCGGCCGCAGAAACATCGGACTCGATTGCCGCGGTCCGACTGAGACCGAACTCGTCGCGCAAGCAAGCGGACTTGAGAAACCTTGCTGAAATGCCGGCGGTCTGCCGCGCGTCGGCTTCTAGGCGAAGCGCTCGGGCACCATAGGCATTGCCGGACAAATAGAGAGACTTCTTCCTTTCAAGGCGACAGTCGATCCCGAGAGTGTCGACAAGCGTGATCAGTGTTTCCACCGCCTTTGCCGAGCGTTGCCAAGCCCGCCGCGCCTTGCCCTGTCCAATCATCGTGGTGAGCCGGTGGAGCGGCACATCGATCTCGTGCTGGATCATCGCGGTGCTTGCCAAGGTACTGCCCTTCGCCGGCCCGCGACGGTCGACGACGAGTATTTTCATGTTTCGCTTGGCAAGGGCCAACGCCATGAGCGCGCCACCGATGCCCGCGCCGACGATCAGCACATCGACGTTGTCAGCGCAGATCCGACTTTGCGCGGCAACCTTGATATGAGGCGTGTTGGACCACAGTGGCCGGTTGGCCCGCAGTTTGCGCTTTCGTGTGATCTTCTCCAACTGGGGCGTCTCCATGTTCCGTTAGATGGCGGATAGCCGGACGAATGCGCCTCATTCCGCTTTGGGCCTGGTACATTTCCGGATCCCTTGCATGCCGCAGGCGTCGCGACGCCCGGAAGAGAGGAGCCCCGCCGACAAGGGTTCGTGCCGCAGATAACAGCGCGGGCCGCTCATCTCCCCGACACGGACCATACGCCGTTGCTCGCTTCGAGAAGCGCATCTTGGGATGGATGCAGGCAAGGCCTGCGAGGACCGCTGTATGGCTGGTAGGAGTTGTCAGCGGCGCGATACGACTGATAGCGGGCGCACGATGCTATGCGCAGATCGGCCGTCGCGTAGCCCACAAACCGCCGATTGATTTGCGCCGTCCGGCTTTCGCTCGTCGGATGGCCGGCCGCGTAGGGTGACCGGCACGCTCGCGTTTGCCCGCCATACGCACGGTACGCGTTGGTTTCTGGGTCATAGGACTTGTAGCGGCTCGAGCACCAATCGAGGTGGGCGGTCGAGAGGCCGGCACGAGAGGCCGCCCATATTGGAGCGGTGGTTCCCAGACGCCGCGACGTCAGCTTCACTGAAACAGGGTTCGTAACGTAGCTGGAATAGGCGGGCGGCAAACGCTCGTAGCTCTGCTGGCTCCGATCGATCCGCACCGGCGTTGCAGTCCAAAGGTCTGGAGCGGAAGCCGCCTTGAGCAGAGGACGTTCGGTGGGCTCCGCCAGCACGAGTGAGGCCACCGATGCAGCCCCGGCGCTGGCGCAAACCGACAACGCGATGCCAAATGCCAGCGATCCGATCGCTTTCATGGTCTTGCCCCTCCGTCCGCCATTGGGAATGCCTGTTGGTATTGGCGCAAAATCGGAAAAGCGATTGAATTTCCAACGAAAACGCCATGCCGCGGCGACCGTGGTCGCCGACAGCTAAATGCCGAGGCTGATTTTTTGTTCCCGCTTCCGTCGTTCGTCGGATGAAATTCAGACCAAGGGCGCAGCTTGACCAGAATGGGGCTGATCGAGCGCTTTGAAAGCCCGAGAAGCGCGGACTTGGCGATTGCAAGGCGGCCTCGTCAGCCAACTGCGCGCAGTCGGCGGTCCACCGGTGAAATGCAAGGACCCCTGGCGCGCCAGGTCCGCTTTTATTGGCGGATCAAGCTTTCAACCCGCCGCGCCAGCACATCAGCAGTGAAGGGTTTCGTGACCACTTCCATACCATGGTCGAGGTGCCCGTGGTTGAGCACTGCGTTCTCCGCGTACCCTGTGACGAAGAGCACGTTAAGACCGGGACGCTGGGCGCGCACCGCATCGGCAAGCTGCCGTCCGTTCATGCCATTCGGCAGCCCGACGTCGGTAACCAGAAGATCGATGGTGGGGCGTGCGTCCAGTATCTTGAGGGCGGAAGGACCGTCGCTCGCCTCCAGCACCTCGTATCCCAGCTCTTCGAGGATTTCGACCGCGACCATCCTGACCAGGGGCTCGTCGTCCACGACCAGGATGGTGTGCACGCCGGACGCCGCAGGCGCGGGCCCCGCTTCGACTGGCATGTCGGAGCTATGGTCTTCGGCCGCGTGGCGGGGCAAATAGATGCAGATCATCGTGCCCTTGCCCACCTCGGAATAGATGCGCACGGCACCACCGGACTGGCCGGCAAATCCGTAGACCATGGAAAGGCCGAGCCCTGTACCCTGGCCGATCGGCTTCGTCGTGAAGAACGGATCAAAGGCGCGGGCGACCACATCGGGCGACATGCCCGTTCCGGTGTCGCTGACGCACAGGGAAACATATTGCCCCGGCGGCAATCCCCGTTGGGCCGCCGCGCGTTCGTCGAGCCACCGATTGCCGGTCTCGATCGTCAAGCGTCCACCATCCGGCATCGCGTCGCGGGCATTGATGCAAAGATTGAGCAGAGCGTTCTCGAGCTGGCCGACATCGACGAAGGCCGTCCACAGTCCTCCGGCTCCGACCGTTTCGACCGCTACCCCAGGGCCGACGCTGCGACTGATCAAGTCCTGCATGCCCGCAACGATGCGATTGATGTCCGACGGCTTGGGATCGAGCGTCTGCCTGCGGGAAAAAGCAAGGAGGCGTTGGGTTAGGCCGGCGGCCCGTTTCACCGCTCCTTGTGCGCCCGTCACGTAGCGATCGATTTCACTCACGCGGCCCTGGGCCAACCGCGTTTTCATCAGGTCGAGGCTGCCGCTGATACCGGCGAGGATGTTGTTGAAGTCGTGCGCCAGCCCACCGGTCAGTTGTCCGACGGCCTCCATCTTTTGCGCCTGGCGCAGGGCGTCTTCAGCCTGAACCAGTGCCGCGGTGCGTTCCTCTACCCGTTGTTCCAGCGTCTCGTTGAGCGTACGCAGGGCCGCAAGGGCATCGTCACGTTCGGCCTCGACGGCGCGCCGCTCCTCGATATCGATAAGGACGCCGGGAAATTTGAGCGCAACACCGTCGCTGCTGCATTCCACGCGGCCGTTCGCCTCGAGCCAGCGATATGTCCCGTCCTCGCGGCGGGTCCGGTATTGTTGGGCATAGGCTCCGCCTTTTGCCAGGGCGTTTTTGACGGAGGCGGTGACCCGTTCCTGGTCGTCGGGGTGAACGGCGCCGACGATATCGGCAAGGCTGAGCCCCGAACGCCCCTGCCCCGGATCGAACCCAAATGCAGCCGCGAATGCTTCGTCGACGGTGAAGCGGTCGGAAGGCACGTCCCAGAGCCACGTGCCGATAATCGCACCTGCCGCCATCGCCATCTGCACGCGCTGGACGTTGTCTCGCGCGTAGCTTTCGCTCTCGCGCAACGCCGCTTCGGCTTTCTTTCTTTGCGTCACGTCGCGAAACAGCACCGCAACCTGACGCAAGCCCTCCGGCTCAATGCGCGTGGCAGAAACCTCGATGTGCCTGGCGACCGACTGGAACTCCTGCTCGAAGCGCACTGGTTCGCCAGTGCGCAACACGCTGCCGTAGATATCCAGCCAGACATCGGCGTTATCGGGCTCGATTTCGCGAAGCCGCTTGCCGACGATGTTCGAGATGCCTGTGTGTCGCCCATAGCCGGAATTGGCTTCGAGGTGCACGTAGTCGCTGAGCGGGCCATGCGGTCCGTCGATGAAGCCGATAATACAGAAACCGTCGTCAATTGCCTCGAACAGCGCACGGTAGCGTGCCTCGCGCGCATCATCGCCGGCGTCAGCCCTCTTCTCGCTGACACCGTCCTGCAGCAAGGCTCTCAACCCCAGGATCTCTTCTTCGAGTTGCTCGCGAGACAACGATTGGATGTCGGACATCGATTTTAGTCTTTCTCACTCGCGTCACTGCGCTTTGCGCGGATCCCGATGGGTCTCGTCCCACAGCAGTGAAAGTGCCCCGACCATGGCGCTTCGACTGTATGGCTTGCGCACGATCGACACGCCAACAAGTTCCGGCGGCAGATCCGCCCCCTCACCATAGCCCGTCGCAAACACGAATGGGATGCCCCTGCGCATGAGCTCGGCGGCGATCCCGAACGAATTGGTCTGACCGAGATTGATATCGAGGATCGCCAGCTCCGGAGCAGCTCTTTCGATATGTGCCATGGCCTGCTGGACGGAGCTCGCGGTCGAGACCTCCGAGAACCCCTCGTCCGACAACATTGCCTCGAGATCAAGCGCGATGAGCATCTGATCCTCGACGATCATGATCTTGGGGTTTGCACGGACAAGGCCGCTCTGTTCTGGGGCGGCGGTGCCGACCATGTATGTTGCCATTGTCGGACCTGACCCGGTGAGTTTGACGTGTGGGGACGGGATGCTGAACTCTGCCTCAAGCCCTGATGGTACGAAGCGGACGGAGCTGCGTCCATGAAGATCGTAGGGAACGCTGCGCTCGATGAGCGCGCTGCCGAAGCCTCTGCGCGACGGGAGAGTGACAAGAGGACCGTTTCGCTCGCGCCAGGAGACGTCGCAATCCTGGCCGGTCATCGTCCAGCGCACCTCCACCTCGCCAGCCGTCACCGAAAGCGCGCCGTATTTGGCGGCATTGGTCGCCAGCTCGTGAAACACCAGCGCCATTACCGAAAAGGCACGGCTGTCGAGCCAGACGGCAGGACCTTCGAGCGTGATTGTCGACAGCTTTGTCCGGTAAGGCTGAAGCTCTGCCTCAAGCAGGTCAGCGAGTATGCCGCCACCATCGCCGCGCACCACCTGGTCATGCGCGACGGCGAGCGCCTCGATGCGACCTTGCAGGGTCGAGACATACTCTTCGAGCGAATTCTTGTGCTGCTGCGGGCTCGTCACCAGCGACTTGATGACAGCGAGGATGTTCTTGACGCGATGGCTCAGCTCCTGGTTCAGCATCCGCTGCCGAACTTCGGACTTGCGCCGCTCACCCGCCATCAGCTCGTTGTGCCGCAGCACCACCTCGACAATTGCGACCCGGACGATCTCGGCGATTTCGCGTTCGGCCTCCGACCATGGCTGCGCCTGCGCCTTGACCGTTTCCTTCCAGATCGCAAAGCTCTTGCGCGGCGTCAGGCGGTCGCCGAGAGGACCTGCTTCATAGGTTTTTTCAGGGTTTCCGGCCCAGTTGAGGGTCTGGACCAACTCCTTGCGAAAGAACAGCAGGCAATCCGAGCCGGTCTGCGAAAGGGGAATGGCCAGAACGCCTGAAAGCCGCTCGCTGTAGGCCGAAGCCTCCGGGAATTTCTGAGACAGGGCGTGCGTCGCCCAGACGCGGCCTTCGCTGACGGTGCGGATGAAGTCCAGAAGGGCGGCTCTTTCTTCGTCCGGCGGAGCGGTGCCGATCCCCGCCCATTTGCCGTCGACCATGACGCCGATACCGTCGTTTGCCAGCAGCTGTGAGAATTCACGCAGACTCTGACGCAGCAGTTCGCCGACATCCTCGTGATGGGACGACAGAATGAGAAAGCGGTCGAGCGCTTCGCGTGTGCCGGCGACGGCCGCCACACGACGCCGTTCCTTCAGAGATTTCAGGTGTAGCGAGAAAAATTCGCCGAACACTTCGAGAGCGACGCGCTGGGCCATCGGCAGTGCGCGCGGCGAATAATGATGGCAGGCGATCAACCCCCAGAGCTGGCCGTCCAGGACAACCGAAATCGACATCGACGCAGCGACGCCCATATTGCGCAAGTATTCGCAATGGATGGGCGAGACGCTGCGAAGATGCGCGAAACTGAGGTCCAACGGCTCGCCCGATCCGTCCAGGACCGGCTCGACGGGGACGCGGGCGCCGCTTGCGTCCGAGATGACGCGAATGGTGTTCTTGAGATAGAGCGCACGCGCCTGCTGCGGGATGTCGCTTGCTGGAAAATACTGGCCGAGAAAACTTTCAAGGTCGGCCCGTTTCGCCTCGCTGACCACCTTGCCGGATCCGTCCTGCTCGAAGCGGTAGATCATCACGCGGTCATAGCCAATCGTACCGGCAACGATCCGGCACGCGCGCTGCACGAGACGGTCAACGTCGGTAAGGTCCTTGATGCGGCCGATCATCTCGCGCGCAATATGCAAGGGTTGACCGATAGACGGGGCCGGCTCGAATTCGATGATGACGGCCGACTTGTGCAGATGGACGGCAATGTCGAACACGCGGTCGCCGAATGCGACGTCGAGCATGAGGGCCGGGCGTGAAGCCGCTCCCGCGGCCGCAAGCGCATTGCGCAGATCATGCAACAGTTTCGGACCGAGCACGTCGGCAAGCTGGCGCCCGAGCAGATCGCCGTCCCAGGCGAGCATTTCGGCAGCGTTGGCCGACATCCGCTCGATCCTCGTGAAACCGATGTCGCAGGCCACAAGACAGCCGTGCGGCTGGATGCTGCCGGGAATATGAATGGGCTCCCTGTCGCAAGTCTCAAGGTTTACGGGTTCAGCTGGCGGCAAGGGACGTACTTTCAAAGCAACTGAGGGCGAGCGCGAACACGGCATTTGCCGCGACCACGGACCGCCCGACATCATAATTGGGTGTTCCCTCCAGGAGGGAAAGGAACGATGGCCACCGGGTCGTGTCACTTGCCATCGAAACAAGGTGCCTCGCACCAAAGGTTTCATCGAGCCCAAGCTTCAACGCCCTTTGACGCAACACCCGCGCACCGAGAGACGACCCTTCCACCACATAGAGAGCACCGAGCAGTGCGCTTGGATCGGAAAGATCGAAATCAGGCTGCTCATGGCGGACCGGCGGCACGCCGAGATCGCGGGCATCCTGAGCGAGCAACTCTGCAACCGCGGACGGCTGCCAATTCCAGCCTTCAGGCCAGGAGACGTTCCGCAGCGCTTCATCCATTGTCACACGAAACGGCAAAACGTGCGCCACGTAGCGACGATAATCCTCAAGGGTGCTAAGCGTGCCGACCGCAGCGTCTACCCGCTGATGCGCTTCCCGCGTCCTGCTCCTCAATTCAACGCGTTCATTGCCGCGCATGCACCCTCCGCCCAGTCCTAAGATACTGCCTGTTTCGCAGCACGTGCGAAAAACCAAAAATCGCATCAGGAACTAGGGCATCACCATGACTGCGACAAGGGAATTGCCTTCAATTTTCGAGGGATAGCTGCAAGGGGCGAGACTCTGGAACGTCAAGGCTAGACGGGTTTCAAGGGGCAGTCACACGCGAACGCCGGGCTCTTCGACCCGTGACGCCTCGGGCTGCGACGCAGATATTGGACTGGTATTGACCTGGTGGGTGTCCCCCGGTGCCAGGACCTCATTTTTGGACGACTTGAAATTCGTCATAAATCGGAGTGTCGCGAACGTGACGATCGAAAGCACGATGGCGGTATCGTAGGACCCAAGCCCGACAGCAACGCCGATTGCGCCGGTTGCCCAAATGCTCGCAGCTGTGGCGGTCCCGCGAGTGCCGAGTTTTCCAACGAGGATCGCGCCGCCTCCGATGAAACCGACACCGTTAATCAGGCCTTCCACCACGCGGGCCGTGGCCTCCGCATTGCCGAGTGTGATCGTTTCTGCTGACTGGATAAAACCGCATGAGGCGATGGCGACCAGCGGGAAGGTGCGAAGGCCAGCGCTCCGCTCGTTTTGTTCACGATCCCAACCGATCGGTAGCGCGAGGACGTAAGCCACCATCAAGGCAACGAGATGCGGAAGGATGTCCAGTTCCACGCCCATCGATATCAGCCAGTCGTTCACTCGCGCCTCCTTGAACGGTGTAAGTGCCCGGCTAGATATGAGCGCAGATGAAAACGGCCAGCCCAAAAGTCGAAATAGTGTCTGCTCGACCCGCCGATGGTCCGACTGCAGCGGTTCCGCCTTGATCTCGATCGTACGATGCGGCTGGTTGAGCCCTGCCCGTCCGACAAAACCGGCGGCCGCCTTCAGCCATTTGCCGCTACCCCACCCGCTGTTGGTTTTACGATCGTCGGATCGTCAGTTTTTTGGCAATCCATCGGGTCTCAGGTACTTTCGTAGCGCTGCAATGCGAAAGATCGCATTAGCGGCTCCGTAGCCGCGATAGCCGCGCCTTTCGACGATCTCGAAGAAAAACCCTTCACCAAAGGTCGGGCTGTAGAGCTGGAAGTACTCGCCGTCCTCGTCACGGTCATAGAGGATGTTTTCGGACTTCAGCCTCTCAATGAGTTGAACGTCGAGACCGAAACGCGCTTCGACGTCATCGTAGTAATTTGGCGAAATCGGTAGCGCCTTGAACCCATTGGCGCGCAAGGCCTGCGCGGTCGAAAAAATGTCGTCGGTGGCAAAGGCCAGATGCTGGACGCCGGAACCGAAGGTTTCGGCGATGAACCGACCGGCCAGCGTGTTGCGGTTTTCCGCGCCATTCAGTGTCAGACGCAACGTGCCAGCGTCATTTTCCACGACCTGGCTGCGAACGATGCCTGCCGGATCGACGATGTCGATCATCGGCGTCTTATGAGCATCGAGTAGCGATGTGTAGAAGAGCAGCCAGGTCAGCATTTCCTCATATTTGACGGTCTGAGCGATGTGATCCACGGAGCGTAGTCCGGCAGCGACGACCGAGCCGCCGTCTCGCACTGGCTCGAACTCGATCTCCCAGATCTTGGAGAGCTCGGATTTGTCGTCCAGGAAATAGACGAGCCCTCCGCCCACGCCGTGGATCGCCGGAACCACGAGCTCGCCTGGGCCAACCGGCTGCTCGAACGGTTCTGCTCCAAGCACCCGCGCCCTTTCTACCGTGGCCGCAGCATCGTCCACCATGAGGCCGAAGGCATAGGCGGACGTGCCGTGGACAAGATAGGAAGCGCTGGCAAAGCCTTCGCGCTCGGTGTTGACCACCAGATTGATGGCACCCTGGCGATAAACCACCACCTGTTTCGTCCGATGCTGTGCTGTTTTCGCGAAGCCGATTGAAACGAGCAACGCTTCGAGTTCGCCTGCTTCCTCTGCCGAGGCACTGAACTCCACGAACGCTACATCTCTCACGTCGACGCGAGGAGGCATTGTGGGGACCGGCAAACGAGTATCCGGTTCGGCGCGCTTGACCTGATCCCCGAGATAGATCAGCGAACGATATCCGTCGACAGCGATCGCACTGGGGTTGCCGCCACGAAATTGGTCGTTGAAGATTTCGAGCGACAAGTAGCCGTCATAACCGGTCGCCGCCACTGCGCGGGTAAAGTCGGTGACCGGCAAGTCGCCCTCGCCCGGCATGTTGCGGAAATGCCGGCTCCAATACAGCAGATCCATGTCGATCAGTGGGGCATCGGCCAACTGGACGATGAAGATCTTCTCCTTTGGGATCGAGCGGATCGAGTTGATCTCGATCTTGCGCGACAGCGTATGAAAGCTGTCGAGGATCAATCCGATACTCGGGTGATCGGCGCGCCGGACGATCTCCCAGGCGTCGCGATGATCGCTGATATGGCGCCCCCAGGCGAGCGCCTCGTAACCCACGCGCAGGCCCCGTTTTGCGGCCCTTTCGCCGAGTTCGCTGAAGTCCGCTGCTGCCCTGTCAATGCCACCAACGGCAGCAGGCGAGACATTGGAACAGACAAGGAGGAGGTCGGTGCCAAGCTCCTGCATCAAGTCGAACTTGCGCTCGGCACGGTCGAACGTTCGGGCTCTTAACGGCTCCGGCATGCCCTCAAAATCCCGGAACGGCTGGAACAGACTGATCTCCAAGCCGAAATCTCGCACCATGCGGCCGACCTGACGCGGGCTTTCATCAAAAGCCAGGAAATCGTTCTCGAAGATTTCCACACCGGCAAAGCCCGCCTTGGCGATCGCACGCAGTTTGTCCTTGAGGTCGCCACTGAGCGAAACCGTTGCTATCGAGGTCTTCATCACTCGCTCCTCGCTGAATTCTTCGGGGTTCAGCCGGTCAGTGCCTTGAAATGGGCAAGCATCCGCGTTGTGTCGGGCTCAAGACCTGTAAACAGGCGAAATGCGCCAACTGCCTGGAATACCGCCATTCCTCCACCGTCGAGCGTGCGGCATCCGCGTCGCCTTGCTTCTGAAAGCAGCGACGTCTCGAGCGGGAAATAGACGATCTCGGCGACCCAGTGGCGCGGATCGAGAAGCTCGACGTCAAGTGGCACCCCGGGATAGTTGGCCATGCCGGTCGGCGTGGCATGGATCAACCCGGATGCCGAGCGCATGGCAACAAAAAGGTCCGTGCCGGCGGTAATATCCGCGTCTGGAAACAGTGCGGTCAACATCGCGGCAAGCAATCGCGCCCGTTCCGGCTCGCGATCGAAAACGATGAGACGCTTTAGACCGAACGAAAGCGCGGCATAGGCTGTTGCGACGCCCGCACCGCCTGCTCCCAGCTGCACGGCCGTGGACAGGTCTGCATCGGGCAATCCTCGCCTGAAGCCTTCGGCAAAGCCCCACCAATCGGTGTTGTGGCCATATCTTCGCCCCCCCTTGAGCACGACCGTGTTGACGGCACCGAGCCGCTGGGCGTCCGGCGACAGTTCATCGAGATGGGCAATGACCGCCTGCTTGCACGGATGTGTGATGTTGAGACCGGAAAACCCCTGCGTCTCAGCGTCGGCGAGCAGCCGCTGCAGATCATTTTCCGTCGCCCCGATCTCGAAAAGATCGATCAGCTCGTAGGCATAGCGGAGCCCCTGAGCTGCACCTTCAGCCACGTGCATGGCAGGCGTCAACGAGGCCTGGATGCCAGCACCGATCAGGCCCGCCTTCAAGGGTCTTACAAGCGTTTCGGACATTGTTTGTGTTTCCATCTTCCGAGCCCGTTGCAAAGGGCAGCCAGCCTGCGGCCCGCCGCGACTTCGCGGGCGGGCCGAAGTATTCGCGCGGTCACTGGCCCCGCGCGGCACCTATCTCCTTGAACAGCAACTGCACCGTATCGGCGCCGATCTCGGCGCTAAACTTCTCGATCACCGGCTTGACGGCGTCACGCAGCTTCTGCGTTTCTTCGGGGCTGAATTCGCTGACCTCCATGCCTGTCTTGCGGATTTCCTCAAGGGCTGTGGCATCCGCCTCGCGCGAGACCTTGCGCTGATAATCGCGGGCCTCCGTCGCGGCCGCTTGCAGCACGCCCTTTTCCTCGTCATTCAGCCCATCCCAGAACTTCTTGCTGACGAGCACGATCTGCGGATTGTACTGGTGACGGGTCAGCGTCATGTATTTCTGCACTTCGTAGAATTTGGCATTCAGGATGTTTGCCGCCGGGTTCTCCTGCCCATCGACCGTCCCAGTCTCAAGCGCGGTGTAGAGTTCCGTATAAGGCAGCGGAACAGCGTTGGCGCCGAGCGTGTTGAAGAGCTCGATCGGGATCGGAGACTGGATCGTGCGGATCTTCAGACCCTTGATATCTTCAAGCTTGGCCACTGCATGGCGATTGTTCGTCAGATTGCGGAAGCCGAGTTCCCAGTACCCAAGTCCGACTAGGCCGGTATCGGGCAAGAGCTTGCTGAGGCTTTCCCCGAAGGGGCCATCCATCACCTTGTCCGCCTCTTCGCCACTGTCGAAGAGGAACGGAAGGTCGACGGCGCCGAATTGCTTGACGTTGTTGGCAAGAATACCGGCGTTCAACACGGTCATCTCGATAACACCGCCCTGGAGAGCGGAGACAGTCTGGACGTCACCGCCAAGTGTGCCGCCGGGAAACAGCTTCACCTCGATCTTGCCGCCACTCTTTTCATTCACGAGCTCGGCAAACTTCTCCATGCCCGTCACTTGGGGGTGCCCCTTGTTGTTGGCTGACGCGAACTTGATAGTCTGGTCGCGTATCTCTGCAAGCGTGGGCCCTGCTGCAAACAAAACGATCGGCAGGGCGACGCCCAGGGCCATTTTTGTCAATCGGTTCAACACCATCTTATCCTCCCAGATTGGACCGGTAATCCTGCCGGCCTGTTGAAGCGCAATAGAAAGTTGCCGTCAGTGCCCGAACCAGGAGACCGGTACGGTCACCAGTTCGGGGAACAAAACGAGCAGGAAAAGGACGACCAGTTCAGCAATGAGGAAGGGCCACACGCCCTTCATCAGGTCCTCCATCGACAGTTTCGAGACGCCGCAGATAACGTTGAGGACCGTGCCCACTGGCGGGGTGATCAGGCCGATCGAATTGTTGATGATGAACAGCACGCCGAAATAGACCGGGTCGATCCCCGCCTGTTTGATGATCGGCATCAGAACCGGCGTCATGACGAGGATCGTCGGCGTCATGTCCATTGCTGTGCCGACGACAACGATCAGGACCATGATTGCGATGAGCAGAAGGGTCTGATTGTCCATCAGAGGTTCGACCAGTGCGGCAAGCGCACCGGGCACGTCGGCAACCGTAATCAGCCAGGCGGAAACGGCAGCGCAGGCAACCAGGAACATCACAACGGATGTAATTTTCGCGGCCGCTACGAAGACATGGAAGAGCTGGCCCGGCGTGAGCTCCCGGTAGATGACCATCGAAACGAACAGGGCGTAGACCGCCGCAACAACGCCGGCTTCGGTTGGCGTGAACACGCCAAACTTCAGACCAACGATGATGATCACCGGCAAAAGGAGCGCCCACACACTGTCGAGCAGCGCTCCAAGCCGCACGCGAGCGCTTTGTCTTGGCGGGAGCTCGAACTGCTCCTTGCGCGCGACAATGAGCCAAGTGATGCAAAGGGCCGCGGCGATCATCAAACCCGGGAAAATGCCCGCAAGGAAGAGCTTGGTGATCGAGACGCCGCCAACCACACCGTAGAGGATGAAACCGATTGACGGTGGAATGATAGGCCCGATGATCGATGCAGAGGCAAGCAGCCCCCCGGCGCGCGCCGGATCATGACCGCTCTTCAGCATCATCGGCAGAAGCAGCGCGCCGAGGGCAGCGGCGTCGGCGACCGCTGAGCCAGAGAGGCTGGAAAGAATGCAGGCGGCAAAGATCGCCACGAAGCCGAGGCCGCCGCGAATATGACCGACCATCGCCATTGCCAAGGCGACGATGCGGCGGGAAAGCCCGCCGGTGTTCATAACCTCCCCTGCAAGCAGGAAAAAGGGCACGGCCATCAACGGAAAGCTGTCGGCGCCGTTCAAGACGTTTTGGGCGACGATCTGTGCATCGAAGAGCCCGAGAAAGAGCATCAAGGCGACACCGCTGATGATCAACGCAAATGCAATCGGCACGCCGAGCGCCATGGGACCGAGAAGCGCGCCAAGGAAGATGGTGACCGTCATCGGCTCGTCCTCAGTGTTTGACGGGCAGCGGCCCGAGCGTGGCGGTGGGGGGCGGGTCGAGCGCTGCTTCGTCTTCGCTGTCGCGAACCAGTTCCGCCGTCGTCACGTCGATGCGTCCGGTCGCGATGGCGAAAGCATCGGCAAGCAGGATGAGGAATGCGGGTACCCCAAAGGCGAGACCGGCCCCGTAGAAGAAGCCCATGGAAAGCCCAGTCGCAGGCGCACTGACATGCAGGTTGATGAGCGTCTGCGTCCAGCTGCCGCTAATCATCAGCCAGGTCACATAGAGCATCATCATATGACCAAGCAGCACCGCGACCTTTGCGGCGACCGGCGGCAGGCGTTTGATGAGCGTATCAACGCCGAGATGCCCGTGTTCGCGCAAGGCAACCACGGCGCCAAGAAACGTTAGCCAGACGAAGAAGATGCGTGATATTTCCTCAGAGGCCGTGATGCCTTGATTGAACGCATACCGCAAAACGACATTGCCGAAGACGAGGACGACCATGCCGGCAAGCAGCAAGGCAATCGCCACCTTCAGCGCGAAGAAATAGAAATCGATAATACGGATCATGCGCTCCTCCCAAAGCGGAGTGCCGTCTTGGCGCCCGCGCAGCACATTAGCGCCACGTGGCGGCGTCAGGCACCGGTGCGAACACATCCTCCTCAAGCGGTCTTCGCCATTTCAAAATGTACGAACTAGTACGTATGTCAAGTAGACTCTCTTGAAAGACCCCCGTAACCTCAATATGAATTTCGAGGAGGCGATGCAGAGAGCCTTCGGGCTTGCCCGTTTCGATCTGGTTTCATTGGAAAATTCGGCGCGTGCCGGGGAGTAACGAAAAAAGAATGGCGCGGCGGGTTGAGGCAAGTCGGAAGAACGATCCGGAGCGCACCAAGGAAGACATCCTTGTCGTTGCCACCGAGGAGTTCTCGACGCACGGCCTTGCGGGTGGACGCGTTGACGCGATCGCAGAACGGACGCGAACCTCCAAGCGAATGATCTACTACTATTTCGGGGGCAAGGAGGGGCTATACCTCTCCGTGCTCGAGCGAGCCTATCGCAAGATCCGCACGCTCGAGGAGGACCTCAAGCTCGCAAGCCTTGCCCCGGAAGAGGCGTTGCGTACGCTAATATCCAGCACATTCGACCACGATGAGGCCAATCCCGATTTCGTGCGATTGGTCAGCATCGAAAATATCCACCACGCAGCCCATATGCTGCGGTCGGAAGCGATACGCGATCTGAATGTCTCGGTCATCGAAACGATCGCGGGCATTCTGGAACGCGGTACCGCCGAGGGTGCTTTCAAGCGAAAGGCCGACCCGATCGATGTGCATATGCTGATCAGTGCCTTCTGCTTCTTCAGGGTTTCGAACCGATATACATTCGGAACCATCTTTCGCAGGGATCTCTCCGAATCGGCCACAATCGGCCGCCATCGCCGAATGATCGCCGACGCCGTGATCAGCTACCTCCAGACGGAGGAAGGGGCAGAGAACCCCATATCCTAGCGATATAGCGCATGGGATGGGAAACACTCAGGCAATGGGGAGGAAATGCGAACCGCATCGAACCGCTCACGGGCGGAGTTGCAAACGAAGTCTGGAGCGTTCGCATCGACGGGCAGATCGCGGTCGGCCGCCTTGGCTCGAGGCCTGATGCCGATCTCGCATGGGAAGCCAGTCTGCTCCAACACCTTGACCGTGAAGGCATGACTGTTCCCGTGCCGATTCCGACACCTGATGGGCGCCTGCTCGGGGGCGGCTTGATGGTTTGGATGAGGGATGCCAACCTTCGCGATCAGGGGGCCTTCTTCCCTCACCTGCCCGTCCGCGCCGTCGACCGGGCAATCTCGATGATGTGTCCCGTAACGCCGTCGGTCTTGTCTTGCTTCGTTGAAAAGTACGGTTCTGGCGCGAGAAGGTGGATTTTGCCCGCATGCGCGATTGCCGCCAGGGTAAGTGCTGTATAAGGTCCTGCGGCAAAACGCAGAACACTCAGTTGACGAGGATGACATGGCAACCGGTACCGTTAAGTTTTTCAACCAGGACAAGGGTTTTGGTTTCATCACGCCCGACAGCGGCGGACCTGACGTCTTCGTCCACGTGTCGGCGCTGGAAGGCGCAACCTCACTGCGCGACGGACAAAAGGTCAGCTACGAACTCGGCCAGGACCGCAAGACTGGAAAATCGAAGGCTGAAAACGTCAGGTCAGCCTGAACATCGCATCCCACACCGCGGGAATTCGCTTCATTGCATTCCCTCGCCTGCCCGGCCGCGCGAGCGACCGGGCAATCTCGGTGATGTCTCCCCCCAAGCCCGATCTTCAGATCGACGCACCGCACCGGCTTGAGCTCGACCTTGAGCTCGACGCTGCGGTTCGGCACATAAATGTTGACGGCCAAGTCATGCAGGCTTCGGCTGTACATTTAGATTTTGCGACGGCTAATCCACCCGGTCGCTTCAGCGGTTTTGTTTGTGCTGATGCGGCGAGAGTGAGCGGCGCATGACCTACCGTGGCTCAATGAGCGTGCGGCGCCACAAGTTCCAAACAGCGTCGGCTTGAAACGCTCGCCTTCCCTGCTTCAGATCACTTGCGCTGCGACAGGGTGGTTTGAGTTGTTGCCGCAACCTAGACGGCTCCACTCGGCGCGCACGGGTTGCGTCCGGCCCGTCATGCCGGTGACGCGAGCCTTGCCCCGCCTTCCCCGGCGGGGTTTTCTTTTGGACGATTTTGTGGGCGAACCAGCCTGGAACGTCTGCCGTTCCTCTCGCCAGTCAAACGCCATGACCTCAAAAAGCAAAAGCGCCCGCAGGAGATGCAGGCGCTTGGCAATTCTTCAGTCTATGTGGGTCGCCTTAGCGGGCGAAGGCCGTGCGTGCAACGCGGTCGATGTCGGCGCGTTCGATGCCGAGGTCGCGAAGTTCGCGGTTCGACATGCGGCCCAGTTCGGTGACCGTCTGACGGTACTTGCGCCAGTTGTTGATGGAGCGTGCGATGTTCATTTGATCCCCCTTTCAATGGGCTTTCGAAGCCTGGCTGCCAGTCCGTGGCGCCTCGTTTCACTTCGATGAACACCTTATAGCTCAGGCTTTCCGTAAGTTGCAGCGCTCAAAACTCAGCGCTCCCATGTGGGAAATGCATAGGCGCTCGACGAGCCAACAGCGACGGCCACAAACCATCGTGAGAACTGGGCGCTACATGTCCAGTGGCAAGGTAAAACTTGGCGCGAACGCGTAAGAGTGACAACCACCGAGCGGATCCGTTCCACTTTGAGTACGGTCGAGCCAATCAAGGCAACCTTTATCGCGGACTGGCGGAAGCCGGCATAGATTTGCAAGCATAAACGCGGCGCCGAGACATCCCTATCCTTTTTGACTGCGGTCGCTACCAACGAAGGGCTATCGAAACCACCCACAGTCCGCGCGATGTAGGTCTGATCCTTCGCCTTCACCTCAGCGGACAGCCTTGCAAAGATGACCCTAAACGAAGCAGATCCTCGCCGAAAATACGCTGTCCGGTATCCAGACGGACTGACATCAAAAGAAGCAATCACCCTGCTCGAGCAGGCATGCGCCGACGTCGCTCCGAACCTGACATTGAGCGAAATGAGTGACGGAGCCACGGTCGAGGGCGAGCCCTGGCACATCCTGTCGGTCTGCTTGGCTCTGCCGCTGTTCGAGTTGACCGAGATACTCTAGCCCCCTCGCCAGGTTTGCGCCTACCGCTCCAGCCGGGACAATTCTACCGGGGAGCGTTTCCCGATCCATTCCAATCGCCAATGCTGGAAGGCAGCTCTTCGAGCTGGCCAAGCGCGCCGAGCGGTTCGCAATATCTCAAAGAGATTCGTCGACGATGACGACGGGGCGCCCCAGAGAGCAGGCTTCTACCCGCGCCTCGACTCGATAAACCGAGCGCAGCATATCCGCGGTGATAACGTCGTGGGTGGGGCCGCTCGCCAGCACCGATCCACCACTGATGACGATCGTGTCCTCGCAATAGCGCAGCGCATGGTTCAGGTCGTGCAGCGCGATCAACACCGCCATGCCCGACTGCGCCGACAAACGCTTCATGAAGCCAAGGACCTCGATCTGGCGAAAGAGATCGAGCGCCGAGGTCGGTTCATCCATCAATAGCACTTCGGGTTTACGCACGAGCGCTTGAGCAATGGAGACGAGTTGACGCTGGCCGCCTGAAAGCTCACCAAGGCCGCGAAAGGCGAGATCGGCGATCCGGAGTTCGCCCAACACCCGGTCGATCTCGGCGAGTTCGGCGTCCTTCACCTTCCAGCCGGAACCTTGCTTGGACGATAGCAGCACCGACTCGTAGACCGTGAGCACGGCATTGGCGCCGGTATCCTGCGGCATGTAACAGATGCCATGCGGGCCCTTCGCCGCATCGGACAGATGAACAGTGCCGGGCCCGGACGTCAGGCCTGCGATTCGCTTGAACAGCGTCGATTTACCGGCGGCATTGGGACCGATCACCGCCGTCAGACCGCCACCACGAAGCACGCCCGTGTTGACGTCCGAGAGCACCGTGTGGCGGCCGTAGTTCGCGCCGACTTTTTCCAGCGTCAGGCTTACCATGCGCGCCTCCTGTTGGTGAAAATCAGCACGAAGAAGAAGGGCACGCCGACGAGCGCGGTGATGACTCCGATCGGGAGCACGGCGCCGGGAATGATCATCTTGCTGACGACCGAAGTGACCGAAAGCAGGAGTGCGCCACACAGCACAGAAGCTGGCAGGAAGAAGCGCTGATCCTCACCAACCAGCATTCGGGCGATGTGCGGTCCGACGAGACCGACAAAACCGATCGTTCCGACGAAGGAGACCGGGATCGCCGCAAGCAGGCTGACGGTCATCATTGCCTCGAGCCGCAGCCTGCGGACGTTGATGCCAAAGCTTGCTGCCTTGTCGTCACCAAGCCGAAGCGCGGTCAAAGCCCAGGCGTGCCGGGCGAAAAGCGGCAAGGCGAACAGCAACACGGCGCCGGTGATCCAGACCTTCGGCCAGGTTGCCTTGGTGAGACTGCCCATCGTCCAGAAGACGACGGCGGCCAGCGCCTGCTCGGAGGCGAGATACTCGAGCAAAGACAACGCGGCATTGAAGGTAAAGACGAGCGCAATGCCGAGCAGAACGATTGTTTCGACCGTAACGCCACGCATGGTGGAGGCGAAGTGGATGAAGAGTGCCGCCAGCATCGCCATCAGGAAGGCGTTGATCGGCACCATGTATTGGACGGCGACGGGAAAGACCGCCACGCCGGCAACGAGACCGAGGGCCGCACCGAAGCCGGCAGCGGCTGAAATGCCGAGCGTGAACGGGCTTGCAAGCGGATTGGCAAGGATCGTCTGCATTTGCGCGCCGGCGACCGACAGGGATGCCCCCACCGTCACGGCCATCAGGGCGATCGGCATGCGAATGTCCCAGATCACCACCCGGAGCTGGTCGCTTACCGTTTCAGGGCGAAAGAGCGCGGTCAGCACGTCGGCGAGCGGATAGTTCGCAGGCCCAAGCGCCATGTCGACAGCAACCGACGCAAAGAGCGCGCCAACGAGGCAGGAGATCAACACCAGGCGGCGCAAAACGAGGGAGCGGTAGCGCGCTCGGCTTTCGACCCCGGATATTTGTTCGGTCACGGCAACCATCAATCACCACTCTTGGGAAGCGAGGCGAAGTAGCCAGGGCGGTAGGTCACCGGCAGGAACTTCTCATGGAACTCGCGGAAAGTCCGGTCCGGGTCGATGTCGGCAAAGAGCTCCGGATGGAACCACTTGGCAAACTGCTGGATCGGAATGAACTCGTAAGGGGCACCGTAGAACTGGTGCCAGACAGCGTGCACATTGCCCTCCTTCACCGCCTTAAGGCCAGGAAAGCCCGGGCGCTGCATCAGGCCGCGCAGGCGATCTTCTGCCGCCGCCTTATCGGCGCCGCGCCCGACGCTGACAAACTGGTTGAGATCGGATTCGGCCGACCAGTTGCTGCCGGTGATGATGACGTGATCGGGATCGCTGACGATCAACTGCTCGGGATTGAGGTCGCCGAAGGTGCCCTTGATGACGTCAGAACCGATATTGTGGCCGCCAGCCTCTTCCACCATCTTGCCGAAATTGGCCGGGCCGAAGGTCCGGCAGCAGACGACGTCGCCGGTAATGCCGGGAGAGCGCTCGATGAAGACTTTCGGGCGCGCAATTTCTCCAGCCTTCCTGAGGCGATCCGTCACCAGTGCAATTTGGGCATTGCGATAGTCGATGAATTCGCGGGCCCTCGCTTCGGCACCGAAGAGCTGGCCCAGGATTTCGACCGACTTCTCGCTGTTGGCGGCCGGATCGACGCGGAAATCGAGATAGACGACGGCGATGCCGGCGGCAGCAGCCTTTTCGATGAAGCCCGACTCCTCGACGGCCTGCTGCGCTTCGAGATTGAGCGTCAGCACGTCCGGCTTGAGCGCAATGGCTGCCTCAAGGCTGAAATCGCCTGAAGGAATGTAGCCGAAACGCGGCAGCTTCTCGATTTCGGGGAAGCGCTCCACATAAGCGGCATAGGAATCCGGATCCTTTTTCAGGAGATCATCGCGCCAGCCGACAATCGTGTCGAAGACATGCTCGCCTTTCAACGCGGCCGCCACATGGATCTGCCGCGCTTCGCCCAAAAGCACGCGCTTGGCAGGCAGCGCGATTTCGACCCGGCGGCCGGTAACGTCGACAATTTCAGCCGCACTTGCGGGCAGAACCGCCAAAACGAAGGCTGCGATCATCGACGACGCGATTTTCCTGAAGATGGACATTCTCACTCCTTGCGAACGCGACGCCGGAGACCTCCCCTCTCCGGTTGTCGATGCGCTTATTTGGCTGCCGTCAGCGAAACGAAGTAGCCGCTCTTATAGGGAAGCGGCAGGAAGCGCTCATGCAACTCCTTGAACGTCGCTTCCGGATCGAGATCGGCGAAGAGATCCGGATGCAGCCACTTGGCGATCTGCTGGATGGCGACGAACTGGTAAGGGTTGTTGTAGAACTGGTGCCAGATCGCATGGACCTGACCGTCCTTGACCGCCGCAACACCGGTGAAGGCCGGGCGCTTGGTCAGGTTCTCGAGCTTGCGGGCCGCTTCCTTCTCGTCTGCACCATAGCCGACACCGACCCAGGCGCCGCCCGGCGCGTATCCCTGCCAGTTGCCGCCGGTGATGATGATCTGGTCGGGATTGGCAGCGATGATCTGCTCCGGATTGACCACGCCGAAAGTGCCGGGAATGATGTCTTTCGCCATGTTCACACCGCCGGCGAACTCGACCATCTTGCCGAAATTCTCGTTACCGAAAGACATGCAGCAATCGTCGGAGTAACCACCGGCGCGTTCGACAAAAACGAGCGGCTTCTTCGGATTGGCCTTCGCCAAAACGTCGGTCACCTTGGCGATGCTCTCGGCGCGAAACTTGATGAACTCTTCGGCCTTCTCTTCCTTTCCCAAAAGCTTGCCCATCACGCGCATGCTCGGCTCGGTGTTTTCCATCGGCTTTTCGCGGAAATCGACGTAGACGAGCGGGATACCGACTTTGGCGAGCTTCTCGATGTAGCCGGCCTCTTCCGTAGCCGTCTTGGCATCGACGTTCATCAGAACGACATCTGGTTTCAGGGCCACCGCCTGCTCGATATCGAAGGTCCCATCCTTCATGCCGCCGAAGGTCGGCAGCTTGGCAATGTCAGGGTACTTTGCGAGATAGGCGGCGTAGCTTTCAGGGTCCGCCTTCGCCAGATCGTCGCGCCATCCGACGACACGCTTGAATGGCTCGTCGCGGTCAAGCGCGCCGAGGAAATAGATCTGGCGTCCTTCGCCGAGGATCACGTGCTCGACCGGGACGTTGACCTCGACGTCACGTCCGGTGACATCTTTCAGCGTGACGACATCAGCGAAGGCTGCCGTAGAAAAAAGCACGCAAAAACCCGTGGCGGCCGCAGCCACCCTGTTGAAAAACCGCATTGTTTTCTGCTCCGCTGGAAAATCGACGCGATCTAATGTTTCATGACTTTATTAGTCAACATTTATCTTTTAGAACGCCTCCAAACAGGGACGCAGTGTCGGCATGAGCGATGTGACGGAGCGGCAGAATTACAACCTGCGCGATGAAATCAAGGCCTATTGGTCGGAACGCGCGGCAACCTTCGATCTGTCGCCGGGCCACGAAATCTTCTCGGAGGAAGAACGGGTGGCGTGGCATCAGCTGTTTCTCCGTCATCTCGGACCGGGCGCAGGGCGCGCCGCGCTGGATCTCGCCAGCGGCACGGGCGTCATCTCGCATCTTCTCGATGAACTCGACTTCAAGGTGCAGGGCCTCGACTGGGCCGAGCCGATGCTTCAACGCGCCCGGGAAAAGGCGCGCAAACGCGGGCGAGCGATCCGTTTTGCCCTCGGCGACGCAGAAAACACCATGGAGCCCGACAACCACTACGATGTGATCGTCAACCGGCATCTGGTCTGGACGCTTGTCGATCCAGCCGCAGCCTTTGCCGAATGGCTGCGGGTCCTGAAGCCCGGCGGCAGGTTGCTGATCGTCGATGGTGACTTCGTCAATACCACCGCGCTCGAGCGGCTGTTTTCCAAGCTCAGCACCTGGGGGCAGCGCCTCGGGCTTTTCAAGACGGAGACGCCGACCGGTTCAGCGCAAATGATGGCGACCCACCGCAGCATCCTCTCGCGCGTGCATTTCTCCGAGGGCGCCCGGGCCGAAGCCGTCGTCGAACTGTTGCGCGGAGCCGGCTTCGTCGACATCATGATCGACAGGGACCTTCACGAGATTCATCGCACCCAGGCCGCAAACTGGAATCTCTTCAAGGGCTTGGCGAGACGATCGCAGCATCGCTACGCCATTCGCGCGACGAAAGAGTGACAATGCCACAGCCGAAAAGAGCGGCGCTGACGAGCATCGCGATCTGTTCCTTGGGCAATTACGTGCGCTGTCGACGATCAGCGGCAAGCGCCTGAAGGCGGCACTTGTTGCCGGAGCTGAACGATGAGCCTGATGGGCCCATCCGACGCAGCCGTCTTCAGAACTTAGGACCGCCCCGAGCTTGGTGGGTGCGCCTGCCCTGGCGGTTGCTCGAACTTTTCCCAGCTTGCGTCCATGGCGTATGTCGCGGAAAGCAGTGGTAGGCCGACATGACCGAATCGGATCGAAAGTTGCTGTTCCGCCTCCTCCTCGTCTACGTTCGCGACCTTGTTCAGATAGATCACCGAGGCTAGGCCAGTTCGATCAGAGCCGGAGCGACAATGAATCAACAGTGGCTTGGGAGCGTCCCGGAGGATGGCCGCCAGCTTTTGCATCTCCTCGACACTCAATTCCTTGCCGGCGTTCATGCCGAAATCGATGTGGACCAGTCCTAGCGAGCCAGCGGCAGCGATTTCCTCCTTGTACCAGGTTGAGCCTTTGGCGGCACCGCGCAGGTTGAGGACCGCCTTGATGCCATAGCGCTTGCTATAGTCGGTAAGTTCCGCGGCCGAAGGTTGATTGGATCGGTAGATTTCGCCCGGCACGACAATGGCGAAGTTTCCCGCCAGCTGAATGCCCAAGAGGTACGCTCCCAGCCCGAGGGCGGCCGCGGCGACGGAGTAACCCGCCCATTTCCATTGTTTCTTCATGTCGAGCTTTCGCGCTGTCAGGACTACGCGAATGGCATCATTAGCTGACAGCAAGCTGAACGCCGGCGACGATGGTGACTACGCATCGCATCGCAACTCAGGAAGGCTCCGGTTTGGTGGCGTGAAACAGGTCTGCGGGCACCATCTGATCACGACTTAAAAAGGTGCCATTGCCTGTGAGCGAACAGCGCAAATTGCATTGGTAAGTGTCGAAAGATCAAACGGCTTGACGAGGTAATCGGTGGCGCCGGAACTGACGGCGTTCATCCGGTCAGATATCTGATCATTCGCTGTTATGACGATCACCGGCGTTGCGTCATTGGCCGCTCGCAGGCTTCGCAGCAACGACAAGCCATTTCCATCAGGGAGGTTGAGGTCGAGGAGCACCAGATCGAAACGCCCCGCCTGGACTGCGATATTCGCCTCACCAAGGGTAAGGTACCAGTCTGCGGCGTGCCCCATAGCGGCGAGATGGTCGCGAAGCGCATCTCCCAACATCTCGTTGTCCTCAACGAGAAGGCATCTCATCGGTGCCTCCCGCTCTAATCGGGCCGCCGGCCGAGCACCCCATCGTGGCCGGGCAACAGACTGTAATCGCCAGTTCCTTCGATTTCATCGAGATCGAACTCCATCGAGTGCATCAAGGGGCGGGGCGGCAGTGGCGCAACCGCGCGCGGATCATCGCTGACGGTAGCTGCTGCGCTATTTGACGCGCTCGACCGACGACGCGACGTTTTCTCCATGCCTCTTCGTGTAAGTGACCCTGACTTTCGTGCCGGGCTTGAAGTTCTCGGCTTCGGTGCCCTCGCTTAGCCTGAGCACCATACCGTCTCTCAGCCGGATCGCGTCTCGTGACTTATCAATGCTCTGCACTACCCCAGAGACATTGGCTGCCATTGCCGATGAAGCAATGATGGTGGCTGCGGTGACGCATGCTGTCATGAGGAGCTTTTTCATGTTCTTCGCCTTGGTCCTTCCGAACTGCGACTGCTTTCACACGCACTTTCGATTTCAACGGTGTCACGAACGTGTTCGCCAGCATACCGATTGGACAGCTTTGCGGTGTCTCGGTTCTCGTTTTCCTGGTATTAGCAGCGGCTTCTCCGCCCCCATTTCAAGGCGGCATTTCAAAGTGTTGATTGCCGCGCATCGCCTCTTTCGGACGGCGGCGGGCATGTATTTGAGCCGCAAGCCGAACCTTACAAAGCCGTAAGGGTTGCGAAAGGTCACCGTACGGCCGGCGTTCTACTTTTGCTTGGAAAGCAACCTCCCTTGTGATTGTCCAAAGGAGAAGCGCCGTGGGCATGCAACCGAGTGCCTCGAGCAAGAGCATTCAGCGGGATTTTCGCAGGTCTGCTCCTGTGGGGCGATCAGCTTGTCACAGATCCCACAACGGGCGTTTGCCGCCGAAGCGGCTGTGAGATTGAAGGCTGCAGTGATAAGCGTCGCTTTCGAGCGTATGTTGTCGCCGGTCAGGCCGGCCCGCCGGAAGGGATGTTCGGAACCGCGTTCAGCCGAACGGGCAAGCGCGCATGCGCAATTTTCGAGGCAGTTTCTAAGATTCGAGGCAGTTTCTAAGAACGGTGCGCGCAAAGCCGTCGTTGCGAGCGATCCCGTGTGGGTGACAGCCGGCAGCCCTACTCTGCGGTCGGCGCTGCTTATGAGGCGCTCGTCGAGCGCTGTGCCGATTAGATACGACGCCCGGCGGTGTCTGGCCGCGCGCCGACAGCGAGAGGAGAAACCCCGCCCTTCCTCACCAGCGCGGACGCGATTGGATCCTCCTCGTTCGACGCGACACCGTGCCCGATCTTCAGGTCAACGCCAAGCGCGGGTCTGAGCTCGGAGTTGGGATTCGGCAGATCCGAGGCAGCGAGTGAACGAGCCGAACATTTAGCCGATGCGACACGCCAGTTACGCCACGATGAAATCGTAGCGACCAAATTTTCCGTCGCTCGTCGCGCTGATATCGAGTACCAAGGCTGCGTTGAATATGCGGTCACGTTCGTTGCCTGGTTCATTGGCAAAATAAAGTTGCGTCGTCAGCACGTCCCCACCGGGCCGCTGGACTTTCACATGGTAGTGCCGGGTGCGACCGGGATAGAGCCCTGGCACGATCGTCTCGAACCACCATTTGCCATCCGCATCTGTGAATTGATGTCCGCGGAGTTTGTATCCGCTGTTGTCGTAGGTGCCGTTCTCATCCGCGTGCCATAGCTCGATCAACGCTCTCGCTACCGGCTGGCAGTTCTTGGTGAGTACAAGACCAGCAAGCGTCAGCCTTTCTCCGCCCGGTGCATCCTTCGCAAAGTCCTGTTTTTCAGGGCTCTGCGGCGTAAAATACGGGCCTTCGGTCTGGTCTGGCGTCAGCTCATGGTCATCACCGCAACTAGCCGTAAGCGGCAACTCCACCGGAATGCCAGCTGCCTGGCTCAGGCCCGGCAGCACAATCGGCGTAGCGACGAAGCTGATAAGGAAATTGCGCCGGGTCGGCATGGTTCTGTTCTCCAAACACGGAAGCCAGGATCGTTGCCGCCCCATTGGGCAGAAGTGGGGCCGACATTAGCGGAATCTCGATCACAACGTGACCGGCAATACCGCTGTTGGGAGCTGACGATATCGAACAGCGGCGCTGATCACCCGCATGCAACGAAGATGGAGCAGGCGGTTGGCCTAACTGTCCGCACGGTCAATCGTCGAGCTGACCAAGCTTCGTGACGGCCCAACGAATTGTCCAACAACGGCGCCCATGCCCGTCGCGACCTGCAGGTCTTCCCTTCGTCGCAAAACCCGGCTATATTGAATGAACGTTCAGCAAAAATGGAGACTGTGGTGAACGAACTGGCCCGCGACATTTCCGTTCCAAACGACTGGGATCGCCGCGGGCTGCCCGGATGGTGCTATCATAGCGATGCCCTGCTCGAACTGGAGAAGGAACACGTTTTCCGCCAGCATTGGCAGATCGCCTGTCATGTGTCCGACGTTCCCGAGCCGGGTAACTACATCACCATGGATGTCGTCGGTGAGCGGGCGCTGATCCTACGCGGCCTGGATGGCGCGATCCGCGGCTTCCACAACATCTGCCGGCACCGCGGCTCGCGGGTCGTCGCCGACGACAAGGGCACCTGCCGCAATGCGCTCGTCTGTCCGTTTCACGGCTGGGTCTACAATCTCGACGGAACGCTGCGAGGGGCTGCGCGCCCCCGCTCCTTCCCGCCGCTCGACAAGCAGGCCTTCGGGCTGATCCCGCTCGAACTCGAGGTCTGGATGGGCTTCGTCTTCATCCGCTTTCGTCCCGGGCCGCAGCCGTCCGTCGCCGAGCTGATGCGACCCTTTGCCGAAGAACTCGGGCAGTACGGCACCGAGGCGATGGTGCCGACCCACGGCATCTGGACGCAGGACAGTCCGGTCAACTGGAAGTCCGTGCGCGACGTCGACAACGAAGGCTATCACGTCGCCATGGCCCATCCGGCGCTGCAGGACCTCTACGGCTCGACCTATTATGACGAACCCTTCGTCAACGGCCTTTGCCGTTCCTTTGCCACCTACAATCCGCATGCCGGCCGGCGCTGGAGCGTCAGGCAGTATGTGAAGGTCGCGCCGGAGGCGACCCATCTGCCCGAGCGGCTGCGCAAGGCCTGGATCTATTTCGGCCTGTTTCCGAATGCCGTCATCGCCGTGACGCCGGAGAGCGTGCAGTTCTACCAGGAATTTCCGCTTTCGACCGGCAAGACGCTCTTGCGCGGCGCCATCTATCGCTACCCGAACGAGACGCGTCAACAGCGGCTCGCCCGCTACCTCGCCTTCCGTATCGACCGCGACACCCAGTCCGAGGACGTGCAGCTGACGGTCTGGTCAAACGAATCGATGACGTCGAAAGCCTTCGGCGGTTTCTATCTCTCCGACCTCGAATATGGCGTGCGCACCCACCACGACCACCTGCGCGCCGTGCTGCCGGTCATGACGCTCGAACAGGCGCCGCGCGAGGACGAGATCGCCGCCGTCAACGCGACGATGGCGACGCGTTAGCCGAACAAAAAAGAAGGGCCGGAGATCATCCGGCCCCTGAAATCGGCCCTGCCGGGGAATGCTGGCAGGGCCGAGGCATTTCAAGCCGTCTTCAGCCCTTCCAGAGCCCCTCGCGCACAAGCTCGTCCATGGTCCGGCGAATGCTGACGTCGAGGATATCGGCCATGTCGTCGATCTGGCCGGTGGTGATCGTCAGCGGCGGCGACATCACGCACATGTTGATCAGCGGCCGGACGAGCAGCCCGAGTTCCTGGCAGTGCCGGTCGATGCGTTTTCCCACTTCCAGATCGAGCGTCAGCGGATTGTTGCTCACCCGGTCGGCCACGCATTCGACGCAGGCCATCAGCCCCACCCCGCGCACCTCGCCGACAAGTGGCAGCCCTTCAAGCCGTTTCAGCGCGCCCTGGAAATGACCGGTGATGGCGCGCGCATGATCGAGCAGCCCGCCTTCCAGAATGTCGAGATTTTTGAGCGCCACCGCGCAGCCGATCGGGTGGCTGGAATAGGTGAGCCCGTGGGCAAACATCGCGTCGGAATGGTTCGACTGGCGCAACGTTTCGAGAAGCCGCGACGAGATCATCACGCCCCCGAGCGGGAAATAGCCTGACGTCACCCCCTTGGCGAAGGTGATCATGTCCGGTTCGATCGAAAACACGGCTTTTGAGGCGAAGACCTCGCCGAGCCGACCAAAGGCCGTCACGACCTCGTCGGCAATGAAGAGGATATCGTTCTCCGTGCAGAGCGCCCGCATGCGCTGGAGATAGCCGGCCGGTGGCACGATCACGCCGCCCGACGCCATGACCGGCTCGGCGATGAAGGCGCCGATTTTTTCCGCCCCGCGCGCCTCAATCACCGCGCGGAACTCTTCCACGAGGAAATCGCAGAACTCCGCCTCGGACTGGCCCGCCGGGCGACGGAAGGGGTTGGGACAGGTGAGCTTGATCACCTGATCCGAAGCGCTGTCCATCCAGTCGTGATCACGCGGGCGGCCGTTCAGCGAGGCCGAAAGATAGGTCGAGCCGTGATAGCCGCCCTGACGCGAGACGATCAGCTTCTTGTCCGGGCGGCCGCGCACATTGTTCATGAACTGCATAAAACGTAGCGCGGTCTCGACCGCCGAGGAGCCGCCGGTCGTATAGAACACGTGACCGAGATCGCCGGGCGCGTGGCCGGCGAGCCTTTCGGCAAGCGCGACCGAGGGCGTGCTCGTCGTGTACCAGGGCGAATTGTAGGAGAGCGCCAGCGCCTGGTCGTGCAGCACCTCGGCGAGTTCCGTCCGGCGGTGGCCGACATTGACGCACCACATGCCGGCCGGGCCGTCGATCAGCCGGCGCCCTTCGCCGTCCGTCACATAGATCCCCTCGCCGCTCTCGATCGCGCCGCGATGCTCGGCGCCGATGCTGCCGGCCACCGGCCAGGGCTGGACCAGATGCCGCGCGGCGCGTTCAGAGATTTCGTCGGCCCCTTCATTGTGCATATCTGCCAGATCGCGCTTCGCAGCCATCACGAAATCTCCCCTATTATCTGACGACAAAAGCCAATCAATCACATGATATTAATCGATAAATTCTCATTTTATTGAATGGCTGTTCAATCAATATTACAGAAATTCCGCTTGCGTTCAATCCCGATTTGCGTTTTGCTAATCAAGGGAACACGAGAAGGCGGATACCGCCACGGGATGGATTGAATGACGCGATCGCTGCATTTCCAGTGTCCAGGCTCGATGCATTGTGCGAGGGCACGCTGATGGCGGTATTGCCGGGCATCGAAGTGGAACACCGGCCCTCAGCCCCGCCGAAAAGCCGAATGCGCTGGATCGCCAGCGAAGAGGCCAGCGGCCTCGCCCTCATCTCGCCGACACTGCTTTACGCGCTTGCCCTGCTCTTCCTGCCCGTCCTGATTGTCATCGCCTACAGTTTCTGGACCCAGGAATACCTGACGATCGACCGCACCTTTACCCTTGAAAACTACCGCACCGCGCTCGGCGAGCCGATCTACCAGGACCTGCTCGTCCGCTCGCTGGTCATTTCGCTGGTCGTGAGCGTGGTGACCGTCACCGTTTCCTACCCGATCGCCTGGTTCATCTCCTTCCATGGCGGGGTGCACAAGAACCTCTGGCTGTTCCTGATCACCGTTCCTTGCTGGACGAGCTATCTGCTGCGCGTGATGTCCTGGAAGGTCATCCTCGGCTACGGCGGCGTCATGAACACCGGCCTTCTGTCCATCGGCCTCATCGACAAGCCGCTGACGACGCTGCTTTACAATTCCAATGCGGTGGTCATCACGCTCGTCCACAGCTGGGCCGCCTTCGCGATCCTGCCGATCTACGTGTCGCTCGAAAAGGTCGATCGCTCGCTTATCGAAGCGGCGCACGATCTCGGCGACAACAAGCTGATGAGCTTCCTGCGCGTCACCCTGCCGCTCTCGCTTCCGGGCGTCATTTCCGCCTTTCTCATCGTCATGATCCCGACGGTCGGCGACTACGTCACGCCAAAACTCGTCGGCGGCAAGGACGGGGTGATGATTGCGACCGCGATCCAGGCGCAATTCGGCAAGGGTGCCAATTGGCCGCTCGGCGCCGCCCTTTCGGTGACCACCATGGTCGTCGTCTCGGCGATGGCGGGCCTCGTCGTCCTCCTGCTCAAGCTCTTGATGAGGGTAACCAAATGAGCGGTCGTCACGGCATTCCGAAGTCTCGCTGGTTGCCGGCCTATGTTGGCCTCTACCTGCTCTTTCTCTATTTCCCGATCCTGCTTCTGCCGATCTTCTCGTTCAACAACGCCTCGACCACGACCTTCCCGCTCGCAGGCTTCACCACCAAATGGTACGCCTCGCTCTGGGGCAATTCGGCCATGCTGGAAGCGGCCCGCAACAGCCTGATCGTCGGCATTTCAGTTGCGATTCTCAGCACTCTCCTCGGCATCTGCGCGGCGCGCGCGCTGACCCGCTATCGCTTCCGCGGCAAAAAGCCGGCGACCGGCCTCATCATGGCGCCCCTGTTTCTGCCTGAGATCATCGTGGCGGTATCGCTGCTGATGGTGCTGTTGCAGCTCGGGCTTGAACTGTCGCTCATAACCGTCATCCTCGGCCAGGTGATCTTCTGCCTGCCCTATGCGATGTCGGTCCTGATTTCCGGCTTCGACGGCTTCGACCGGTCGCTGGAGGAAGCCTCGCTCGATCTCGGCGAAACGGCGATCGGCACCTTCGGGCGCGTAACGCTTCCCGTGGTTGCGCCGGCGATCGTCTCAAGCCTGCTCGTCTCCTTCACCGTGTCGCTCGACGAGTTCATCCTTGCCTTCTTCCTCTCGGGAACCGAGCCGACGCTGCCGGTCTATATCTGGGGCCAGCTGCGCTTCGCCGCCAAGCTTCCCGGCGTGCTGGCGCTTGGCAGCCTGATGCTCCTGCTCTCGATCTTGCTTCTCACCGTTTCTGAAATCATACGCCGCCGCGCCGAACACCGGCTCAGGGCACAGGGAGCGCAGCATGCCTGATAAACCGATGATCGCGATCGAAGGCGTCAACAAGTTCTACGGCATCTACAAGGCGCTCGATAACGTCTCGCTGGACATCGCCGCCGGGGAGTTCTTCTCGCTGCTTGGCCCGTCGGGCTGCGGCAAGACCACACTGCTGCGCTCGATCGCCGGCTTCGACACCCCGACCGAAGGCGATATCCGCATCGACGGGCAGTCGGTCATAGGCGTTCCGCCCAACCACCGCCCGACCAACATGGTCTTCCAAAACTACGCGATTTTCCCGCATCTCAATGTCGAGGAGAATGTCGCCTACGGCCTGAAGCGGCTGAAGCTCGAAGCCTCCGAGGAGCGCCGCCGCGTCGCCGCCGCGCTTGAGCAGGTGCGGCTCGGCCATCTCGGCAAGCGACGGGCGCACGAACTGTCGGGCGGGCAGCGCCAGCGGGTGGCACTGGCGCGCGCCCTGGTCATGCGCCCGAAGGTGCTGCTTCTCGACGAGCCGCTGTCGGCGCTCGACAAGAAGCTGCGCGAGGAGATGCAGGTGGAGCTGCGCACGCTGCAGCGCGCTGTCGGCATCACCTTCATCCTCGTCACCCACGATCAATACGAGGCGCTGGCGCTGTCCGACCGGATCGCTGTGATGTTCGGCGGCCGGATCGCGCAAGTCGCGACGCCGAAGGAAATCTACCAGCGGCCCAACACGCGCCAGGTCGCCGATTTCCTCGGCGGCATGAATTTCATGAAGGCGCGGGTGACCAATGAGACGGCGACACGCATTTCCGTCGAGACCCCGCGCTTCGGCGGCGTCACCGTCGACAAGCCGCTCGGCTTCGTCGCCCGCAACGGTGCAGCGACGGTCGGTATCCGGCCGGAGCGGTTGCGCGTTCTCTGGGACGATGCCCGCTCCGACTTCGAGGTCGCGGGCAAGGTGGTCGACCGGCACTATTTCGGCGAAATCACCCACCTCATCGTCGATATCCCGGGTCTCGAACAGCCGCTCTCGGTTTCGGAAACCAACAATTTCGGCGCCGACGACATTCCGGTCGGCGATACGGTACGGCTGGCCTACGACCCGGATGCGCTGGTTGCGGTAGCGGACTGACAACAATGCGGCGAGCCGTGTCGCACGGCTCGCCGCTGTCTCCACTCAATAACCGGACTTGATCTTCTCGAATTCCGCGATCATGCGCTGGCGCAGCTCGATCGGCATCGGTGACTGGAATAGCGTGTTGGCAAGGAACTTCGAGACATCCGCGTACCCCTTGTCGGCAAGGATTTTCGGATCGACCTGCGCCATGCCGCGGGCATTGGCATGTCCGTAGCCCCAGGCATCGACCATATAGGACGTGATCGCAGGGTCGGAGATCGAGTTGAGGAAATCATACTGCTCATCGACGGGGGCCGTCGACCCCTTGAGCCGGACATAACCACAGACCCAGGTCGAAAGCCCCTCAGCCGTATCCTTCTTGATCGCCGCCGGAACGCCGTCGGCCTGAAGCGTCGTCGCCGTCTCGTTCCAGGCCCAGGCAAGATCGACCTCGCCGCTGGCGATCGCCTGGCTCAAATCGGTGTTGTCGGTCCAGTAGAGGCGGACGTTCTTGTGCACCTCTCGCAGGAAATCGGAGGCCTGCTTGAACTGCTCGTCGGTCATCGTTGTCCAGTCCTTGACGCCGATGGCGAGGCTCGCCAGCGCATAGGCGTCGTCGACATTGTCGCCGATCGAGACCCGGTCCTTGAACTTCGGGTCGGCAAAGGCCTTCAGCGACTTGACCTCGTCCTCCTTCACCGTGTCGCTGCGGTAGGTCAGCACCGTATTGCCCCACTCGAAGGGCAGCAGCCAGGCCTTGCCGTCCGGCGTCGTCACCAGCCCCTTCATGGCGGCGATGGCGGGATCGATATCGTTCCAGTAGGTCAGCTTCGAGGTGTCGAGCGGCTCTATCAGCCCGGCCTCGCGCCATTTCGCCACACTCTGCGAACAGGGATGGGCGAGGTCGGCCTTGAAACCGGAGCGCAGCTTCTGGAAGGCCTCCTCCTCGTCGCCGAAGAAACTGAAGTCGGGTTCGTCGCCGTGCTTTGCGGTGTAGGACGGATGGAAGGCCGGGTCCTCGTAGCCGGACCAGTCGAAGATCGTGAGGTTCTCGGCGGCAAGCGCCGGCAGGGCGGTGGTTGAGACAAGCGAGGCGATGAAGGCGCCTCCCAAGATGTGCCTGCGCGCGTTCACCAATGTCATTGCCAACCTCCTCTATCCGGCCATTCCGGCGTTATCGTTCCCTATTTCGGCCCTTCCCGGGTGAAATGCTTCGGGAAGGCGACGAGCAGATATTCGACAGCCGCCGCGAACGCCTTTTCGCGCGTCAGCCCGTCGCCCATCATCAGCCGCAGCCACAGCCCTTCCATCGATGCACAAAGCGCCAGCGTCATGCCATCAGGGTCATAGGCATAGCCGCCTTCGTTCTTCAGCGTCTGGCAAAGCGCCAGGAAAATATCCTGATACTTGACGTCGCGCGCGCCGCAGAGCGCCTGATAGGTCGGCCGCGACTTTGCCTCGCCCCAGAAGGCGCACCAGGCCGCCAGTTTGCGCTTGGTGCAGATCTTGCGATCAAAGTCGCAGGCAACGAGCGCCCAGAGTTGGGCGGCCGCCTTGTCGCCGGCTTTCTCAAGTGCTGCACCCCAATTGGCAGCATACTCGTCCGCCATGAACTGCAGCGTGGCGATCAGCAGCTTTTCCTTGCTCTCGAAATGGAAGTTGACGATGCCGCGCGACAGGCCGGCGCCATCGGCGACGTCTGCCAGCGTCGTTTCCGAGTAGCCGCGCTTGGCAAGCGAATCGATCGTCGCCTCGATCAGCTGCTGCCGCCGCGTTTCCTTCGACGCCTTGCGCCCACGCTTTTCCGTGTCCGCCGCTTCACGCACTTCAGGGGTGAGTTTCATCCGTACCGCCGTCTCGTTCTTCTTCAGGCGCAGGTGCATGTCATGCATCCCGCCGCATCGGCTTGATGCCCCGCAGATGAGTGGGACAATGCTCACCACTGTCAAGCACCTTCTGCATGGCCGTCCAGGTCCGGATATTCTTGGCCACATAGGCCTCACCGACGGCCGCGACCGCCGCCGAATGCAGTGGTCCCTCAAGGCGTGAAAGCTCCTGTCGCGCAACGTCGCGATACCATTCATTGCGGCTTTCGGCACGCGTTTCCACGAATCCGGCTCCCTTCATGGCTGCGAGATAGGTCGCGGCGGACGCCATGCCGAAGCTCAAGCCTTCGGCCTTGAGATAGGCCCGCATGTCCTCGGAGGGTTCGTCGTCATGGGCGATCAGCCAGTCGGAAGCGGCAAAGGTGCCGCCCGGCGAAAGCACGCGAAAGATGTCGGAAAACATCTCCCGCTTGTCCGGCACGTGAACCAGCGCATCCTTGGAAAACACCATGTCGAAACTGCCGTCGACGAAGGGCAACCGGCCGGGCGGAGCCTGGATGAAGGAGACACCGGCAAGACCGGCACGGTCGGCAGCCTGCCGCGCATGAAAGATCACTGGCGCCTCGACGTCGAAGCCCGTGATGGCAAGAGGATGGTGGGTTCGGGCGATGTGCAGCGTCACGCCTCCGGCGCCGCAGCCGAGATCAAGGACGCGCTTTCCACCGATCTCGACGCCTGCGAGCGCGCGCTCGACCTCTTCGGGCCCGCCGGGCGAAAGATAGCCTTCCCCCCACAGCACCTGAAGAAAACGGATCGCCGTATCGTCGTATTCGACGGCGTGCTCCGCTTCTTGATCGACCGACGACATCCCGTCTCCTTGCCATATCAACCCTTGCTAAAAATCCTACCGCATTATCAGAGGATTGCAACATATTTGCTGAACGCTCATTCAAAATGGATGGACAACATTCTGCTTTCCGTGTCATTTTTTGATCAACGACAAGGGGAGCCACATGAAAAAATATGACGTGGTGATGATCGGAGGAGGACATAACGGCCTGGTCGCCGCCTGCTATCTGCAGCGGGCGGGGCTGAATGTCGTCGTCCTTGAAAAGAACGACTGGGTTGGGGGTGCTGCCACCAGCCGCGAGCTGACGCCCGGCTTTCTTTATTCGAACTGTTCCTATGTCTGCTCGCTCTTCCGCCCGGAAATCATGCGCGACCTCGAACTGCCGAAACATGGGCTGCAGGTGATCTCCTACGAGGGTGGCGCGGTCCTGACCCGCGACGGCGACTATCTCGCCTCCTATCGCGACCACGATTCCCACCGCCGCGAATTCGCCCGCTACTCCAAGCGCGATGCCGAAGCCTATGAGCGCTACGCCCGCGACGTTACCCGGCAGTGCCGCTTCATCCAGCCGCTTCTGATGCGCACCGCCCCCGACCCGCTCAGCTTCAAGCCGCGCGACATCTCCGAACTGATCTATCTCGCCAAGAAGTTCGGTGAGTTCTCGGCGGCCGAAATGGCGGCGACCTTGCGCTTCTGGACCATGTCGATCGCCGATTTCCTCGACGAGTACTTCGAGACCGACGTGATCAAGGCCTATCTGGCGCTCTCGGGCATCATCGGCACGGCGCTTGGGCCGATGTCGCCGGGCACGGCCTATGTGCTCCTGCACCACTATATGGGCGAGGTCGACGGTTCGGTCGGCGCCTGGGGTTATGCCCGCGGCGGCATGGGTGCCGTCACCAAGGCGCTTGCCTCCTCGTTCCAGGCCGCGGGCGGCACGATCCGAACCGGCGCCGACGTCGCCAAGGTCCTGACCCGCGGCGGACGTGCCCAAGGCGCCGTGCTTGCCGACGGCGAAGAGGTTCACGGCCGCCTCGTCGTCTCCAATGCCGACGTCAAGCGCACATTTTTGAAACTCGTCGACGAGGACTCCCTGCCGGAGCGCTTCGTCCACCGCGTCAGACATTTCAAGATGCGCGGATCCTCCGGCAAGCTCAACATCGCGCTCGACAGCCTGCCGGAATTCCCCGCGCTGCCTGCCGGTTCCTCCTGCATCCGCGGCGACCTGCATTTCACCGACAGCGTCGAGCGCATGGAGCGGGCCTATGACGACTGGAAGGCCGGGCGCTGGTCGGCCGACCCCTTCGTCGACATGATGATCCCGACGACGCTCGACCCGACGATGGCGCCGCCGGGAAAACACTTCGTCTCCTGCTTCGTGCAGTACTGTCCGCCGAAGGTGGAAGGCCGGGACTGGACCGATGCCGACCGGGACGCCTTCGCCGAGACGGTGGTCAAGCAGATCAGCGACTATTCGCCGGGCTTTCGCGACCGCATCCTGCACATGGAGGTGCGCACGCCGCGCGAGATCGAGCAGGAAGTCGGGCTGACGGAAGGCAACATCTTCCAGGGCGAGCTCACCTTCGACCAGTTGCTCTTCAACCGCCCGGTTCCGGGTTATGCGCAATATCGCAGCCCTGTGCGCGGCCTCTACATCTGCGGCTCCTCGACCCACCCGGGCGGTGGCGTCATGGGCGCACCCGGCCGCAACGCCGCCGCCGAGATCCTGCGCGACCTTCGCCACAACCCCTCTGACAGGATGAGCCCGGCCCATGACGTCATTTGATGCCATCGTCATCGGCGGCGGGCACAATGGCCTGACTGCCGCCACCTTCCTCGCCCGCTCCAGCCGCAAAGTCTTGCTCGTGGAGGCCAGCGACACGCTCGGAGGGGCCGCACGCGGCTATTCCTTCCACCCGGGCTTTTCGAGCCCGGGGCTTGCCCATATCGTTAACCGGCTTGATCCCGAAGTGGCGGACGCCATTGCGCTCGACAGCAGCCGCGATAGGCCGGCGCCGACCGTCGTCCTGGCCCCGAGCGGGCGTCACGCGGTGCTGCGCGGCGGCTATGGCGAGACCATCGACGGCGTATCGCCGGACGAAGCCAGGCGCTTCCAGGAGATGCGCGGCAAGCTGATCTTTCAGGCCGGCATTCTCAAACGGTTCCTCAGGCGGCGCCCGCCCGAGATCGGCGAGATGGCGCTGACCGACCTCGCCGCGCTGGCCGGCGCCGGGCTCGGGCTCTTGCGCAAGGGGCGCGAGGAGAGCCGCGACTTCCTGCGCATGCTGTTGATGAATGTCGCCGATATCGCCGACGAGTATCTGACCGACGACCGATTGAAAGCACTCATTGCCTTCGACGCGACGCTCGGCATCCACCTCGGCCCCCGGTCGCCGACCTCGCTGCTCGGCCTCTATTATCGCCTGACCGGCGAGATGCAGGGGGTGACCGGCGCCCAGCAGATCGCCGGCAGCGGCGGGCGTTCGACGATCGCAGCCTTTGAGACAGCGGCGATCAGGGCGGGCGTGACCGTTCGGACCGGCACGCGGGTCGAGCGCATCGTTGCGGACCGGGGCCGCGCCAGCGCCATCGTGCTTTCCTCCGGCGAAACGATCGAGGCTGCGGCCATCGTCTCGGCGATCCACCCGAAGGCGACGCTCACAAATCTCGTCGATGCCGCCGAGATCGGCACCGGCTTTCGCCGCGCCATCAGCAACATCCGCTCGAAGGGCAATGTCGCCAAGCTCGATCTGGCCCTTGAGCGCGTGCCGGCGTTTCCCGGCGTTGCCGCCGCCGATCTCCACGGCCGGCTGGTGATAGCCCGTTCGGTCGATCATGTCGAGGAGGCGTTCAATCCGGCGAAATACCGCCGGTTCTCGGAGGATCCGGTGATGGAGATCACGCTGCCGAGCCTCGGCGATCCGTCGCTGGCGCCTCCTGGCGGTTGCACGCTCTCGGCGCTGATCGAGTTTGCGCCCTATGGGCTCGCCGAGGGCTGGGACAAGGGCAAGCCTGTCTTCCAGAAGATCGTGCTCGACACGCTGGAACGCTACGCGCCCGGCCTTGGCGAAAGCATCGTCGCGGCCAGCCTGCTGACGCCCACCGATATCGAAGAACGCTACAACCTGCCGGGCGGGCACTGGCACCACGGCGAACTCCAGGCCGACCAGTTGCTCGTCAACCGCCCGGTCAACGCGGCGTCCGGTTACGCAACGCCGCTGCGTGGCCTCTATCTCGCAAGCGCCGGCTCGCATCCGGGAGGCGGCATCTCCGGCCTGCCCGGCCTGCTCGCGGCACGCCAGGTTCTTTCGGAGAAACGCTGATGACGATGCATCCGACCGCCCTTCGCCGCGCAGCCCAGGGCCATATCCAGACGCCGCGGCTGGAAACGCCGTTCCACGCGCGGCTTGCAGCGCTCAGCGAAACCAACGACTGGTACAGCTGGGCGGGCTACAAGGCGCCGCACTCGATCTTCGACACGGAGCTCGAATATTTCGCGATCCGCTCGACCGCGGCGCTGTTCGACATCTCGCCGATGGTGAAATACCGCATCCGCGGCACGGATGCCCAGCGCTATCTCAACCGGCTGACGCTGCGCAATGTCGAAAAGCTCGGCGTCGGCCGGGTGCACTACACCGCCTGGTGCGACGACCACGGTCATGTGCTCGACGACGGCACGCTCTTTCGCTTGGGACCAGCCGACTTCCGCCTCTGCTGCCAGGAACGGCACCTGCCCTGGCTGCTCGACAGCGCGGCCGGCTTTGCCGTCGAAATCGCAGAAGAGACCAGCGAGATCGCGGCGGTCGCCCTGCAGGGCCCAACGTCCTTTGCCGTGCTTGAGGCCGCGGGCTTTGCCGGCATCGAAGCCCTGAAACCCTTTCAGCTCGCCGCCTTCCCGCACCTTGACGGAACGGTCACCGTCTCGCGCACCGGCTTTACCGGCGACCTCGGCTACGAACTCTTCGTCGATGCCAGGCAGGCACTCAGCCTCTGGGACCGGCTGTGGGCGGCCGGCACCGGTTTTGGCCTGAAGGCGATCGGCTACGACGCGCTCAACCGCGCCCGCGTAGAAGCCGGCTTCATCGTCGCCAACGCCGATTTCATCACCGCCGAGGCCGCGCTTCGTGCGGACCGCGAGCGTTTGCCCGACGAAATCGGCCTCGACTGGCTGGTGGACGCGGAAAAGCCCTACTTCAACGGGCGCGACGCGATTTTCCGGGCACGGGAAAAGAACGCGCTGAAGCACATCCTTGTCGGCCTCGAGATCGAGGGCAACATCCCGGCCGAAGGCGCAATCGTCTATCACCGCGGCAAGAAGGAGGTCGGCCTGGTCACGGCCGCCATCTGGTCGCCGCTTACGAAACGCAACATCGCCATCGCCACGCTTTCGCGTCCTTACGGCAGCAGGGTCGTCGACGATCTCTGGGTCGAGATCTATGCGCTGCGGGAGCTGCAATACCAGAAGCTGATGAAACGGGCCCGCGTCGTCGCGCGGCCCTTCGTCAAGCTCGATCGCCGCTCGGCCAATCCACCCGGACGCTTCTGAGGCTGATGGCATGGACGACGAGGAAAAGCGGCACTGGGAGATGATCAGGTTGCCGGCCGGAACCGAGTGGTCCGGCCGCGCGCGTTATGCGGCGGCCATGTTCTTCTACCAGCACGGCCTGATGGATGCTGAAACGCTCGAGGTCTATCGGATCTGCTCTCGTCTCGATGCCGAGGACCCCGCTGCCGTTCTGCGGCGCTACAAGATCGGCGTTGATTGGTTGGCCCAGCTGGAAGGCTCCGTCGATCCGTAACCTCCCCGAGGGAAATGGAGTTGGGTGGTGAGACTTCTAGCGCCCGGCCGCTGCATCACGACGTGGAAATGCCGCGTCCTGCGTGATTAAAGACCTGGCGCGACGGCATTGAATCACCCGCGACAGCGGCATCGGCTTCTGCGTGTTGTCGCTGATTTTGTCGTCGCGGGTTCGGCGGAAATGAGGCGCAAGCGCGTCTCGGCAACCACGCCCCATTCGCTCCTACGTCTGCTGTTTGCGAGCATGACTGCAGTTGGCGTCGCGGAAGCATGGATGCCGCGTCACGCTGGATCTCACGCAAGCGTTGACCTGAAAGCGCCACCGTCGAGCAGGATGTTCTGGCCGACGATGTAGCCTGCGTGCTGGCTGCAAAGAAATGCCGCGGTCGCGCCGAACTCGTCAATCGTGCCGAAGCGACCGGTCGGATTCTCCGCATGCGCCTGCTGCCGCGCCTGTTCAAGTGAGATACCCTGCATTTCAGCCCTTCGCTGGAGAAGCGCGGCTACACGATCAGTCTCATGCGAGCCCGGCAGGAGGTTGTTGATCGTTACCCCATGTTTCGCGACTTGCCTTGCAGTGCCGGCCACGAAACCGGTCAACCCGCTGCGCGAGGCGTTGGACAGGCCCAACTCCGCGATCGGTGACTTTACTGACGCGGAGGTGATGTTGATCACACGCCCCCAGCCCCTGTCGATCATGCCGGGCAGAACCGCCTTCATCAGCAGGATCGGGGTCAGCATGTTGGCGTTCAAGGCGTTCAACCAATCGTTCGCTTCCCAATCGGACCACAGCCCCGGCGGCGGTCCTCCTGCATTGGTCACGAGGATGTCGGCTTTCGGTTCTGCTTCGAGAAGCTGTTGCCTCCCTTCTACGGTCGTCACGTCGGCTACCACGGCATAGACTTCGCCACTTGTCAGCGCGCGAAGCTCCCTTGCGGTGGCCTCCAGCGTTTCATGGCTCCGACCATTGAGGGTAACGATCACGCCCGCCTCTGCGAGCTTCTGCGCCACGCCTCTGCCCAGCCCTTTTGAACTCGCACAGACGATCGCGCGCTTGCCCCTTATTCCCAGATCCATCGTGGTTCCGTCCTTCTATCGGATTGCATCTTTTGCGATTTTTTCAACCGCATCGACGAGGTCCTCAACCTCTCCCACAGTGTTGTAGTAACTGACCGAGGCCCGGGCTATTTCCTGTAGTCCGCGCGCTGTCATGTCGAACGGCGTGTAGGGTACGCCGTTTGCCCCAATCGAGATACTTTTCTCGGCCAGCTTGCTTCGCACAACCGATGCGGAAATTCCCTCCACGGTGAAAGAGACGAGGCCTGACTGTTTCGTGCCAAGGTCGCGCACCGTCACTCCCGGAATGCACGCCAACCCTTCCCGAAGCTGGGTTGCCAGGAAGGCAATGCGGGCTTGGATCGCCTCGACGCCCAATTCCGAAGCCAGCGCGATCGCCTCGCCGAGCCCGAGAAGCAGCGATATCGGCGCTTCGGATGTTTCGAATAGACGAGCGTCTTTCCTCAGTTCGACTTTTCCTTCCACGAGAGGGCAGGAGCTTACGTCGACGAAACCGGGATTGAGCGTCTCAAGGAACTTGGAGCGAATGTAGACGAGAGCCGTTCCGCGCGGCCCTCTAACGTATTTCCTGCCAGCCGCCTTGAGGACATCGCAACCTATCTTCGACACGTCGATCGGGAGCTGACCAAGCGCTTGTCCGGCATCCACGAAGTATGGGACGCCCGCGGCGTTGGCTACCTGCCCGATGGCTTCGGCATCGTTTATCAGTCCGCCGTTGGCAGGAAGCCATGTCAGCGAGATCAGACGCACCTTGTCGTCGAGCATTGCAGAAAGAGCGTTCGCATCGACACTGCCGTCGTCCAGGCAGGGAATGATCTCGATGCTTGCGCCGGCATGGCTTGCCGCACGCTGCATCGATGCGACGTTGCCGCCCCATTCCTGTCGGCCGATGAGAATGCGGTCGCCCGACCTCAGCGGTGGCAAAGCGGCAAACACGTTTCCCCAAAGGGCAGACCCCGATCCACCGAACGCAACCTCGCCTTCTTCGGCGCCGATGAATCTGGAAGCGTTGGTACGGAGCATCGCGAGCTCGTCCGTAACTAGCGCGGCAGCTTCCATCGGACCTCGCGTGGATTCCAGCATCAGGTGACCGACAATGGCTTCGGTGACGCGCCTTGGCGGCAGCGAAGCTCCGGCGTGATTGAAGTGCCTGCGCGCGGCGCAGCCGGGTGTGTCGCTACGCAGGCAGTCGATTCTTGCGTCGCTCAGCACCTGGCCGCCTCCAGTTCCACGACCGCGTCGATCTCGACGGCTGCCCCAGCGGGAAGCGAACTGACACCAATGGCGGCCCGCGTGTGCTGTCCGGCTTCGCCGAACACAGCGACCATCAGGTCGGAGGCACCGTTTGCGATCTTCGACTGATCTTTGAACGCGCTCGTTGCCGCAACGAACACGCCGAGCTTGACAATACGACGGACAGACGAAAGCGAACCGTCCGTTTTGGCGGCGATCTGCCCCAAAACGTTGAGGGCGGCGATACGCGCCGCGTGTACCCCCTGCTCCTGCGAGATGTCCGCACCCAAGGTGCCCGCGACGATCTCACCATTCGGCGCCCTGCTGATCTGACCGGAGATGAACAGGAGGTCGCCCGTTCGGACCACCGAAATGTAGTTCGCAGCCGGAGAGCTCGGCGCGGGCAGTTCCAAGCCAAGGGTAGCCAGTTGGTCACGGATCGAAATCGTCATCGCTTTCTCCTTTTCTTTCTTGCTTCATGGAAGAAATCCGAGGAGCCCGCCAATTCAAAGCTTTGCGCCCTGCGATCGAATTTGTTAATGTCAGCTGTCAATCATCCGCGAGGCATCGGCACGTTGCGAAGTTCCCCATCCCTCCCACCTCTTTCCGCGGCCAGGGTCTTTCAGGTGGTCGCAAAACGAGGGAGCTTCCGATTGGCCGGCGAGGAACTGCTCATTACCCAAAGCGCGGTGAGCCACCACATCAAGCAGCTCGAGAGTGCTCTGGGCACTCCGCTCTTTCGTCGGATGAGCAAAAGCATAGAGCTGACCGAGGCAGGCACGATGTTTCTTGCCACCGTTGACGAGGCTTTCGCTGTGCTATCGGAGGGCACCGCGAAGGTGCGCTCGCGTTCCGGGCAGACCAGCTTGCGTGTGAGCCTGCTCCCCTCTTTCGCCGCGAACTGGCTGGTCAACAGACTTGGCGGTTTCCTCAAGAGCCATCCAGCGATCGAACTCGAATTGGATCCGACGCTGCGAATTGTCGATGTCGGGCGCGGAGAAGCCGATATCGCGATCCGATTCGGCGATTTTGGCGCGAGCAAACAGTCCTGCCTGCACCTGGCAAACGAAGATTTGTCTCCGGTGCTGAGCCCGGCTCTTTATGGAGACGGATCCCGGTTCCAATCCCCCTTCGACCTTCTCAACCACGAGATATTGCAGGCCAAGAGCGGCCTCGAGTGGCAGCTTTGGTCGCAGGCAGCCGGATTTCCGCTTGAGAAGGCCAAGCAGACCCGCCTGACTGACTACAACATCGTATTGCAAGCTGCTCTTGATGGTCAGGGCGTCGCCATGGGACGCGGTCTCCTTGTTCGTGAGCATGTTCGGGCCGAGCGGCTCATCAGGCCTTTCTCAGCAACCTTGAGCTCACAGAAAGCAGCGTACTGGGCAGCCTTCGACCCGCTCTCGAAAAAACGTTCAGCGATCGAAGCGTTTGTCGGCTGGTTGAAGAACGAGATGACCCTATCGGCGTAGGGAGCCGTGCGGCCCAAGGTCTGATCGATGCAAAGTTTAAGGGTGATCCCCAGATTGTCATCTCTCTACTCGACGGACAGTCGAACACAACATCATTGAGCGATGCAATTCGTGCATTTCAAAGACGCGTGCGGCGGAGTGGCGGCGATCAGAGACCGCGCTGCCCCTCAGCGTGAAATGCCCCCTCACCTCATCTGCCCGGCCACGTCAGCGACCGGGCGATGTCGATGATGTCGTCCGTGCACCGAGGGATCCTGTCATTGGCCGCTCGGGTGAGGTGAGCGCGAGCCTTGTTCTTTTCTCGCCGTAGACGGCTCGCTTGGTTCATCCTCCATCCGGGCTAATGGCGGCACGGCCAAACGCATGATAGTTTTATATTACTAATTGCGAATATACGGGTGCTTGTTTTGGGCGCGACATAGTTCGCATTCCTTGCGCAGCTGCCGGTGGAAGATACTTCCGGCCGACTTTCGTCTCGTCTCCAACATTCGCGGGAAGCCGAGGCAGAACGCAACGGGATCGCTCGGACCGCCGCGCGGCAGGCTTATGGGGGGCTGGGCGGGGTGCGACCGGCAACTGCGCCGGGTTGATCTCGCATTGCGTACGAGTGGGAGGGGACATGCTGAAAAATATGATGCTGTTGTTGATCTCGCTCACCGTGGCGCTCGGTGTCGGGGAAGCAATGCTGCGCATGTTTACGCCGTTTCCGATCGGCACACGGACACACAAGAGCATCGACGAGAAATATGGCTATCGCCTCGATCCGGCGCTGGGCGACGTCGACAAGGACGGCTTTCGGGATCCTCCTGGAGTAGGCGATGACTTCCAGGTCGCGGCGATCGGCGATTCGATGACCTATGGCAACAACGTTGACAGCGCGCATTCCTGGCCGGCGGCTTTTGCGGCAATGACGGGCGAGCGCACGTACAACTTCGGTGTTGGAAGCTACGGTATCTACACTTATCACGCCATCGTGCACGATGCTTTGGCCGCGGGCGCGAAAGGCAACATTGTCGCCGTTTTCCCTGCCAACGACTTCGCGGTCGTCTTTTCCGCCTGTGATATCATGAAGGCTCGTTCCGACTTCTGGCTCTCAGAGCAGAAGCGGCTTCATCTGCAGGCCCTGTTTGGTGACGCGCGAGGCTATTCGATGTGCGCCGAGGAGCAATCCGAGAGCATCAAGACGAAGCTTGTCGAGAATGTCGCGATCCTGAGTGCCTATCACCATGAGATAGCGGAACGACTGAAGAGTCTTTACGCCAGACTGTTCAAGCCAGGCGATGGGGAAACATCCGAATACTATACATTTCCGGACGGGTGCCCTTCGGTCCTGAAGCGCTATGTCGACGACCACGGCCGGATGGCGGATCTGGCGTCGCCCGAAACCGCAGCAATGTTTGGCGACTTCCAGCGGTTTGCGGCCGATTGGGCACAGCAGCGGCCGGGGCGGGTCGGCATTCTGCTCATTCCGTCAAAAGAGCGCGTGATTTTCGAATGGCTGCGTCGCCATGACCGGCTGGCGTCAGCCGCGCCGGAGTTTGTACTCAGCGTTGAACGCCAAATTGCCCTTGAGGACAAGATTCGCCAGACCGCAGAGGAGCTCGGTTTGCCGTATCACAGCGCGCTGGCCGCAACCGCCGATGCCCTGCAGGATGCGATCCTTGCCGGGCAACGCCTTTATCCTGAACGAGACGGCCATCCGTTTGAAGCCGGTTACAACGCGTTCGCACGGACAGCATCATCACTTTGGGATGAGATGACGGTGAGGGCCGCTCAGGCTGGCGACTAGTCGCCGATCGAAAAGCTCACTGAGGGGGCAAGTGAGGAATGAACGCTGTGCCGATGCGCGAGATTCCCACGTCTTGGGCCAGGCAACCCTCTGCTCGACGCGGCGCACGAGCTTGGCGTCGAGCAGAGTTCAGACTGAATGACGTTGACCATTACGCCTGATGGTCAACGTCACCCCTTGAAACCGCGGAGCGGGCGCGGTCAAAGCACCAGCAAATCTGGACCAACTCGCTTGGCCAATTTGCTAATCGCCCCTGGCGGTTCAGAATTCCTGCCAATCGCTGCTGACATCGAGTGCTGCGCTCCCGTGGTAAGCTGCCGTCCTACGTGTCGACCGGAGCGGCTGAGTGCTGTCGGTCCTTGTGGGGGTGCGAGCGTTCGCGAGAGACGTCTCCGCTATGCCCTGAAGCTTGAATTGGCTGACAAGCTCCCTTAGGCGCACGGCCTCATTGGCAAGCGTGTTGGATGCCGCATTGGACTGCTCCACCATTGCCGCATTCTGCTGCGTCGTCTGATCCATCGCGTTGACGGCGGTGTTGACTTCGGCAAGCCCGACGGACTGCTCTTTAGCCGACGTCGCGATTGACTCCATATGGACGTTGATTTCGACAATAAAGCCACTGATCGTCTTCAACGCGGAGCCTGCGTCCCGGACGAGCTTCACACCGTTCTCCACCTCTGCGGAGGAGTTGTGAATGAGACCTTTGATTTCCTTGGCTGCCTGCGCCGAACGCTGCGCCAGCTCTCGAACTTCCTGGGCAACAACCGCAAAGCCCTTGCCGGCTTCGCCCGCCCGGGCCGCCTCTACCCCGGCGTTGAGGGCAAGAAGGTTCGTCTGAAACGCAATCTCGTCGATAACGCCGATAATGTTGGAAATCTGCTGCGAACTTTCCTCGATCTTTCGCATGGCCTCTTCGGCGTGGGACACGACCTGGGCGGATTCAGCGGCCGAATGGTTGGCGCGGCTTGCCACCGCCTTGGCCTCCTCGGTTCGTTTGGAGGAATTGGCGACGTTGACGGTAATCTCGTCGAGCGCCGCGGCGGTCTCCTCAAGTGAGGCTGCCTGCTGCTCCGTTCGCTTTGAAAGATCGTCCGTTCCGACGGCGATCTCGCGCGTGCCGGTATCAAGGGTCGAAATCGATCCTGAAATCTGCACAAGGGTCGTGCCAAGTTGGGCGACTGACTGATTGAAATCGTGGCGAAGCGCTTCGAAATCCTGCGCGAAGGCATTATTGAGCTGGAAGGCCAGATCGCCGGATGCCAGCCTCTTCAGGCCAGCTGCCAGGCCCGACGTTGCGACGCGCAATCGTTCGGTGGCATCGGCTTCAGCCTTTTCCTGCATGGCAATGCGCTCGAACTCGGCGCGTTTGCGGCTTTCTGCGGCGTCCTGTTCGAGCCGCCGGTTCGTGATGGCGCCCTGGCGGAAGACTTCAAGCGCCTTGCCCATGTCACCGATTTCATCGGAATTGCGCGCAAGTTCGATCTGGGCGTCCAGCTGCCCCTCGGCAACGAGGCCCATCGAAGTCCCAAGCCTGTACATGCCTCCGATAATGCGTTTGAAGGTGACAAATCCGACGATGACAAGCATGAGCGCCAAAGCGGACATGGCGATGGTGATAAGGGTCCAGTAGAACGATGCCTCGACATTGGCTTCGTCGACCGCGGCTTGCGTGCGATGCTCCAATTTCACGTAGAAAGCATCCACCGGCTTCATGATCTCAGCCTTGAACCGGTGGTAGTCCGGCGAGTTGAGCATTTTCGTCGCTTTGCCCTTGGCTTCGGGCCCAAGTGTGGCGGCGTTGTCAACGAGCTCCATCGCCTCGGTTTCAAGCTTGATCAGCGCATCGGAGCGCTTTCCCGCCTCGTCGAGAAGGGCGAATTCCTCCTTGGTGAAACCGGCCTGCTTCATCAGGTCCTGCATGGACACGGCCGCCCCGTCAGGACGCGGCTTTGCGTCCCCGCCGGCGACGAAATCCCAATAGATGCGGTGATAGTCTTCAGGCCGAGGCCGCGTTCCATTGCGGATTTCAACGACCGCATTGTATTGGTCCTTGAAGGAACGGTCCCCGGTCTCCGCGTAGGTACGCACAAGCCGGGTCAAATCATCCGACGATTGCCGGAAGTTGTCAGCCAACATGTAGGAACGATATTTCTGGTCGTATGCACGCGTAACATCGGCTGCGGCACCCGCGTAGCCCCAAAGGCTGGCGACGAGGCCAGCCATGGTCATACCGGTGACCGATGCCAGAACGATGAATTGGCTCTTAATTCTCATGACGACGATTCCTGATGCGGATATCGCTGCTGGCGCGCCGAATTCATTTCTTCGCCAGAGGCCATACCTCACATGAAAGCAGGTAGACCGGACTGCATTGCCCGAAACAAGTATCCCCTAGAATAAATTGGTTATTGAACCGATAATCTATGTTGAGGATACAACGTAATTTCAAGAAACTCTGAATATTCCCTTTTAGGTTGCAGAATTTTTTATAATAATTTGTGGTTTACCTCTTTCTGGTTGGTCGCGCATATCGCTGCTATAGCGCCTGATATCGAAGATTATACCTTCTAATGGTTGAGATAAGTCGCTACAATTTCTGAGCGAGAAGTTAGAGACTGCGCGGTCCTGCCGCGGAAAGACCAAAGCCTCGGCCGTTCAACCAGGTCACGATGCTAATCCAACAAGGATCGCCAACGGTGAAACGACCGGAACCTGGGACGATTGCTGTTCAACTACTACCTGGCGAAGACCAGCAACATATTGTTGGCAGGCATCTCGATCGTCTCGCGGAGATTTAGTCCAGCGGCCTCAGCCGCTTGCTCAAGCTCAACGATATCACGCACACCCCAGGATGGGTTTCGCTCCCTTAGAGCGGCGTCGAAGGTAGCGTTCGAAGGGGCGTTGTGTGCGCCATCGCGCATGTAGGGGCCGTAGAGAACAAGAAGCCCACCCGCACGAAGCAAACGGCCAGCCCCTGCAAACAATCCCAAGCTTGCCGCCCATGGCGCGATATGGATCATATTGATCGACACGATGGCGTCAAAATGCCCCGCTTTCTCGACACCCCATTGTCCTGAGCACACATCAATATCCAGCGGTGGCAGCACATTCTCCTGCCCTGCGAATTTGACCCAGCTGGACGTGCTCGCGCGTGCGTCGGCATCCGGATCGCTCGGCTGCCAGGTGAGGTTCGGCATTGCTCCCGCAAAACACACGGCGTGCTCGCCGGTCCCGCAACCAATCTCCAGTATGGCCCCATGTGCTGGAAGGACGCGTTTCAGGACCGCGAGGATGGGCGCCGAATTTCGCGCAACGGAAGGCGAGAACATGCGCTTGTCAGCAGTTGCGCTGCGCTTTTCCAGCGCAACAGACGAACGATCCTCCTTCTTTGTGGGCATAGGTCTTGCATCTCCGTTGGGCGCTGTGCTTTTCGGACGGCGCCGGGGCCAGCTCTTCGGCATCCAGATGATTGCTATGGCGGCCCGTCTGCTGCCGCAAGCGGTGAACGACAGATTGCGAGCTTAACGGCCTGGCATTCAATCTCGACGCAGCACTTCCAACGCTGCCCGATGAAGTTCCTCATTCGCGGCCATGAGAACGGCGTCGTAGCGCGATGCATCGACAAGCCGACGCCCATCCCAGTCAGTGACGATCCCCCCAGCGGCTTCGATGATGGGGAGTTGCGGAAGGATATCATAATCGAACACGTTGCTTTCGAGCAGGAGATCAATGCTCCCGAGGGCAAGGAGGCCGGCGGCGTAGCAATCGTGCGAGAAGCGCGTGAAGCGGACGTTTGCCGCGAGTGAAGCGAAGCGGCTTCGATGAGCGTCGTCGAACTGTTCGAGGGCAGAGGTGTAGAGGATGGTTTCATCCAGCCGGGTTCTCTCGCTGGTGCGGATTGGCTCTTCGTTGAGCGTGGCTATGCTGCCCCTGCCGAGCCAGCGCTCGTCAGTGACCGGCTGGTTGATGAGGCCGAGAACGGGCTTGCCGTGATGAAGCAACGCGATCTGCGTGCCGAAGGCGAGCGAACCTGAGAGGAAAGACTTCGTTCCGTCGATAGGGTCGAGCACCCAGACCCACTCGGCATCTGTGCGGCATGCGCCGAACTCCTCACCCCGGATGCCGTGCTCTGGAAACGCACACTCGATCATCCGGCGCATGACCGTTTCGGCATCACGGTCGGCGACGGTCACCGGGCTGGCGTCGGCCTTCGCGTCAATAGGAATGCGCTTGCGGAACCAGGGACGGATCGCTTCGGCGGCGGCATCCGCCATGGCATGGGCAAGAGCGAGAAAGGCTGGAGGACAGGCATCTGCTTCGGTCATCGGTTTACACTTTCGGCTTCGGTGGCGATCTTCTCGAGCATCGCCCTGATGGTTTGGACCTGCTGATGCGCGGCCTCGGCCTCCTGCCGCAGGCGCGCAGCGAGATCGCCGCCTCCCAAATCGGTGAAACTCGCGGAGCGGGCGGCGATGAAAGGATCGGCCGCCTCCCCCGGAAACCGCAGGGCGGGCGCGAAATAGCCCTCCTCCTCCTCGAGCCCGAAGGAGACGACCTGCGGCCGGTCATCGCCGAGCAGCAGCAGTTCCACCAACATCGCCTCGAGCGGCAGTTGCCCTTCACCGGACAGGCAGGCGAGATGAGCCCAACCACCGCGATCCGGCTGCACCAGGCAATCCTTGACATGCGCTTCGGTGATATGCGGAGCCTGGGCCGCAAGGGCCGGCATGGGCAGTTCACAGGCGTTGATCATATTGCCGAAGTCGAACAGCAGGCTGAGGCGCGGATTGTCGACGGCCTCGATGATACGGACGAGCTCCTCGGATTTCAGGTCTTCGTGCTGTTCCAGCGTGTAACGCAACCGACCCTGCGGGTCGAAATCGGCGAGGCGCCTGAGATCGGCGATCGTCCACGCGATGATCTGTGACACCCGGCCCTCGTAGCGCGGATAGCAGCGCAGGGAGGTCGCTCCTGCGGCAAGCGCAATGCGCACCGCGTCGGAAAGACCGGCTTCCCCGGTGGTGCTGGTTTCGACATGAAGTTCGAGCCCCAGCACCTTCACTTGTGTGGCGAATGCGGCAAGCGCATCGTCGCCCATCCGGCCAAGGCTGGCCTTTTCCCCATCGTCGACATGCAGCTTGAGGCCGGACAGACCCTGCGCCGCAGCGAACTCGGCAAGGTCGAGCGGTGCCATACCCCCGAAACGCATGTTGAGATGAAAGGCATAGGCATGCGCAAACAGCTGTGCGGAGCGCGCCCGCGCGACGAGCTGGCCGCGCTTCACCGAAGAGCACGCCGCTATTCTTTTCCGCCAGTCGGGGGGCGATCCATGCCCCCATCGCATGTCCGTCAAGATGCTGGCTCCTCCTTGAAGATTGCCGATGTGCTGACCATCAGGCGGCAAGCACGAGAAGGTCGCGATGCGCGATACTGACCTCGACGGCTGCGCCGACGGCCGGCGGTGGCCGGTCGGGCTGGTTGAACGTGTCGAGGGACAGCATCTGCCCGCCGACCGCGACGCGGATGCGGATCACCGAGCCGAGGAAATGCACCTCGGCGATGTGACCGGAAAGAACGACATCGCGCCCTTCGGACCGCCCGAGTGCCACCGTTTCCGGTCGCAACGCCAGGCTGATGCGCTCGCCGGCGCCGGCGACCAAGGGGCGGTTCAGCGCAACGTCAACCTCCCCCACCTGCACCCGGCCGGTCATCGCCTCGACCACGTCGGCATCCACGAGATTGAGCGTGCCGACGAATTCCGCGACGAAACGCGTCGCCGGGCGATTGTAGATTTCGAAAGGCGTGCCGACCTGGTCGGCAACGCCTTGATGCATGACCACGATGCGATCCGATATCGACAGTGCCTCTTCCTGGTCATGGGTGACAAAGATGGTGGTGATGCCGAGTTCCTGCTGGATGCGGCGGATCTCCTCGCGCAGGCTGACGCGGATCTTTGCATCAAGCGCCGAAAGCGGTTCGTCGAGCAGCAAGACTTCAGGGCGCGGCGCAAGCGCCCGGGCGAGCGCCACGCGCTGCTGCTGACCGCCGGAGAGCTGGAAGGGGTAGCGGCTGCCAAGCTGCGTCAGGCCGATCAGCTCCAGCATTTCCCCAACGCGCCCGGCGATCGCAGCCTTGCCTTCACCAGCCACCTTGAGGCCGAAGCCGATGTTTTCCGCCACCGTCAGGTTGGGGAAAAGCGCATAGGCCTGGAAGACCATGCCGATCTTGCGCCGATTGGCGGGAAGACCAGTCACGTCGCAGCCGCCGATGCGGATCGCGCCCGATGTCGGCGTCTCGAAGCCGGCCACCATTCGCAGTACCGTCGTCTTGCCGCAACCGGAGGGGCCGAGAAACGAGACGAATTCGCCTTTTTCGATGCCGAGGGTGAAGTCTTTCACGACGTGATGTGCGCCGAAGGATTTTTGCAGGCGGTGAATATCGAGAAAGGCCATGGTCAGCGTCTCACGGTGGAAAATCTGGAAAAGCGGGTGACGATCTGGATCAGCCCCATGCAGGCCCAGGTGATGGCGAAGGCGACGACGGCAAGCGCCGAGGGCTCATAGGCCCGGTTGCCACCCATCCAGACCATGTAGGGGCCGAAGGAATTGACGTTCAACAGGGCGGCGAAGACGTATTCGCCAATAACGATCGCAAGCGTCAGGAACGCGCCCGACAGCACCGAGACGAAGACATTCGGCAGGATGACGACGGCAAGGATACGCGCCCAGCCAGCACCGAGCGACTGCGCTGCCTCGGTGAGGCTGGCGATATCGATGGTGCGCAGGCCCGTATCCACGGAGCGATACATGTAGGGCAGTGCCAGTGTCGCATAGCCGAACAACAAAAGGAGATTGGTTCCCCACCAGGTCCCCGTCAGCGGCAGGACCGAGGAGGTGTTGTAGATGCGGATGTAACCAAAGACGATGACGATGGGCGGAATGACCAGCGGCAGAAGCGTAATGAATTCGATGATCGGGCGCAGTCCGGGAAGCCTGAGCCGCACGAAATAGGCCGTCGGCACGACAAGCAGGATGCCGAGCACGATGGTCAACAGGGCGAGCATCACCGAATAGCCGAAGGTCTGCTGGAACTGCGGGTCGGCGAGCACGATCCGGTAGGCCTCGAAGCTGTATTCGCCCCGCTTCATGCGCATCGAGAAGTCGACCATGCCGGCGAGCGGTAGCAGGAAATAGAGGCCGCCGAGCGCGACGGCAGACCAGGACCAGAGGCGTTTTGCCGTCATTTGACCCACCGTTCGGCGCGCATGCGCAACAGGATATAGATGCCGTTGGCGATCGCGGTCAGAAGGATCATGCCGAAGGCGATGGCATAGCCGAGATGCGGATCGTTGAGCACGTCGCCACGGATCTGCGCGAACAGCACGATCGGCGCGATGGAGAGCGAGGAGCCGGTGAGCGCGATCGCGGTGGCAACCGCTCCAAAGGCGTTGGCAAAGAGCAGCGCAAGCGTGCCGAGCAGCGAGGGCCACAGGACCGGCAGCGCCACCATTCGCCAATATTGCGTCCCGCTGGCGCCGAGACTTTCGGCCGCCTCCCGCCATTCGCGGCGCAGGCCCTCCAGCGCAGGCGTGATGATCAGCACCATCAGCGGGATCTGGAAATAGAGGTAGGTCAGTGCCAGTCCCAGAAAGGAGACGATGCTGAAGCCGGAACCATAGAGATTGATGCCAAACCAGTTGCGCAGCAGCATCGTGACGAAGCCGAGCCGGCCGAGGGTGGCGATAAAGGCGAAGGCGAGTGGGACGCCGGCGAAATTCGAGGCGACGCCCGAAAAGGTGAGGATGCCGTTGCGAAGCCAGCGCGGCAGGTCGCCAAGCGTGATTGCGGCGGCGATAAGGAAGCCAAAGAAACAACCGAGCGCCGCCGTCAGCAGGCTGAGCTCGATCGAGATCCAGAAGGCGGACCGGATGGACGGCGACAGGAGCTTGCCCAGATTGTCCAGCGTCACTTGCCCCTGCGGATTGCGGAAGGCGCCGATGACGATATTGAGTGTCGGCAAGATCAGGAACAGCGTGGCAAAGAGGAAGAATGGTGCGACCCCAAGCCAGTTGAGGAACTGCCGCGGCCGCAAGGCCGCCGGCAGCAGAGCGGCGCTTGTCGTCATCGGATTGTTTCCTGGGTGCGTTGTGTCCGCAGGCCTCGCGCGAGGCTAGAGGCCTGCGGACGGATGGGCTTACTTCACGTTGGCGCCGACCACCTTGTCCCAACCTTCGACAATGGCGCCCTTGTTGGCATCCAGCGCTTCGACGGTCGGGAAGATCGCCTTTTCGTAGGCTTCAGCCGGCGGCAGCTTGTCGAGCAGGTCCTGCGGGAACTTTCCGGCCTTCAGCATCGCGTTGAAGCGCGCGGGATGGCAGTAGCCCTTCAGCCAGCCGGTCTGGCCCTCGTCGGAATAGAGATATTCCATCCAGAGCTTTGCGGCGTTCGGGTGTGGGGCATAGGCGGAAATCGCCTGGACATAGACGCCGGCAACGACGCCGGTCGCCGGCACGATGACATCCATCGGCGGGTTACCGTTGAGCGCATCGCGCCAGGCGAGCAGGTTGTAGTCCCAGGCGGCGATGATCGGGGTCTGGCCCTGCGCGATCGTGCCGGCCTTGCCGAGCACCGGCACGAAATTGCCGGCCTTGTTCAGTTCCGCGAAGAGTTCCAGGCCCTTGGCGCCGGATTGGGCTCCCGGCTCGGCACCGCGCGAAATGCCCGCCGACATCAGCGCCAGGATCGCCTGGGCCGATGAGCGCGGATCGCCCGTGAGCGCAACGGAACCGGCGTATTCCGCCTTGCTCAGGTCGGACCAGTCGGCCGGCGGGGTCTGGATCAGGTCCTTGTTGATGCCGAAGGCCATGACACCGTAGTAGTCGCCATACCAGTAGCCGTCCGCATCCTTGATATTGTCCGGGATCTCGCCCCAGGTCGCCACCTTGTAGGGCTGCAGCAGGCCTTCCTTCTTGGCCGCGGGCGCAAAGGCAAGGCCAAGATCGACGACGTCAGGCGCCTGCGAACCCGTATTGCCCTTGTTGGAACGGATGGCCTCCAGTTCGTCGGCCGTACCGGCATCCGGATTAAGCTCGTTGACGGTGATCCCGGGGTACTTCGCCTTGAAGCTCTCAATCACTTCGCCGTAATTGCACCAGTCATGCGGAAGGGCAATGACGGTGAGCATCCCTTCCTTCGTGGCGGCATCGACGAGGGCCTGCGGCGCTTCCGCGCGCGCCACGCCCGGCAGCGCGGCAGCGATGGTGAGCGTGGAAACGAAAGCCGAGCGGGCGGCATGAGATAGGCGCGTCTTCATGAAGTCCTCCTGTTTGCCGTCGGTGACGGCCATTGAGCGTTGGCTTGCAGTCGTTAGTCGGCAGTTGGCCGCGATCGGGTTCGCTGCATTCCGGTTCCCCCGCACTCTGTCTGCATCCTTCGGGGCGGCATCGGTGCGTTTCGTGTAGGCGGAGCATGTAACAATTGGACAACAATCAAACGTCCATTATCATGCAATCGACTGTACCAATTTTGGAGGTTGGCCATGGCCAAGCAGCTCGAGGGGGCCATCCTGCCCTTCCTTCGCCTGGACGCTGGCGTCGCCTTGCCGAAATTCCGACAGGTGCAGGACCAGCTGCGCATGGCGATCCTGCAGGGACACTTGCGCGCCGGCACGCGCTTGCCGGCAAGCCGCATCCTTGCCCAAGAGCTGGGCCTGTCGCGCCAGACGCTCGTGCGGGTGCTGGAAAACCTGAAAGCGGAGGGCTATCTGGAAGCGCGGCAGGGAGCGGGCACCTTCGTTTCGGCCGCCCTGCCGCTTCGGCCGAAACCAGCGCGATCGCCGCAGGCAGATGGCGATGCATCGCCCAGGCTGTCACGGATCGGCGCCCTGACGCGCGGGGTTTCGGCGGAAATCGGCCGCGTGGCCCCCAAGCCTTTCCTGCCGAACCAGCCGGCGTTTGACCAGTTTCCGTTCGCCATCTGGCGCAAATGCTGGAATGCGGCCGCCCGCGGCGGCAGGGCCGGCATGGGCTATGGCGATGTCGCAGGGGAGCTGGTTCTGCGTCAGCGGATCGCAGAATACCTCGCCTTGCACCGGCGAGACCCCTGCGATCCCGAACAGATCGTCATCACACCGGGCGGACATGCCGCCTTCACGCTTGCCGCATTGGCGCTGGCCGATCCGGGCGACGGTGTCTGGTTCGAAGATCCAGGCCCGGTCACCACCTCCAACCTGTTCCGCACGCTCGGCCTCAATCTCTGCCTCGCCGATGTCGATGCCGACGGAATGGACGTCGTCGGCGCGATTACACGCCATCCCGGTGCGCGGCTCGCCTTCGTCATGCCGTCACGCCATCACCCGCTCGGCGTCACGCTCTCCCTGCCGCGCCGGCTTGCCCTTCTCGAATGGGCACGCGCCAACGACAGCTGGATCATCGAGGACGACTATGACAGCGAGTTTCGCTACGACGGTGCGCCCTTGCCCTCGATACGCTCGATCGACAGCCATGGGCGGGTGATCTATGCAGGCAGCTTCAGCAAGGCGCTGTATCCCGGCATCCGTGTCGGCTATCTCGTGCTGCCGCTGCAACTCGTCGAGACGTTCCGCACGCTTTCGGCCCTGATCCACCGCAGCGTGCCGGTCGAAACGCAGCTTGCCCTTGCTGAATTTATCGGTGGCGGGCATTTCGCCAGCCACCTGCGGCGGATGCGCGGCCTTTATGGCGAGCGGCGCAGCGCCTTCATCGAGGCGGGAGAGACAGCCCTTGCGGGGCTCGCCCGGATCGACTGTTCCGAAAGCGGCCTCAACGCGCTGACCTGGCTTGCGAACGGGCGCGACGACCGCGCCGTCCAGCGCGATGTGCTGGAGGCAGGCCTGCAGTGCTACCCGCTCTCCGACTATGCCATTGCGACCCAAAGGCCAGCAGCGCTCATCCTCGGCTATGCCGGCGTGCCGGTCGAGCGCATAAGGTCCTATCTCGGCCGCTTCGCCGAGGCGCTGTCCCGGCCCTGAGGCCGGCGACGACGCGGCAAAAGTCGTCCGCCTCCCGCAAGGCGGGCGAGCATGCCGCGCAAGACTGCCTCGATCAAAAGCGCGCAATTGCGCGGCTCCTTCGGCTCATCGGGATCCCGCCGGGCGACCATGTAGCCGATGCCGCGCAACATCGCGGGGCCGCCTACTGCCGGAGGGCACGCAGCGGCCTGCCGCTGCGCTGTGTGACGCCGACGCCGGGCGCCGTGCCGACCTGCGCATTGGAGGCGGCAAGCAATGGCCTGCCGCGCACCAGGTCCGAGCCACGCTCGGCGAGCATGATCGTCGGCGCGTTGAGGTTGGCATTCGGCTCGGCCGGAAAGACGGAGCTGTCGATGACCCGCAGACCGGCGATGCCGCGCACTTTGAGTTCGCTATCGACGACGGCCATCTCATCCTCGCCCATGCGGCAGGAGCCACAGGGATGGTAGGTGCTCTCCATGGTCTCGCGCACCCAGGCGTCGATCTCGTCATCGGTGCGAACATTCGTCCCCGGGGCGATTTCTTCGCCACGGAAACGGTCAAAGGCCGGCTGGGCGAGGATCTCGCGCGTCAGCCGCAGGCAGCGGCGGAACCCTTCGCGGTCCTCCTCGCGATCGAGGTAGTTGAAGAGAATGTCCGGCTGCTCGTGGGCTTCGGGCGAGCGGAGCCGAACGTAGCCACGGCTCTTCGGCTTGTTCGGTCCCGTCAGAACCATGAAGCCATGCCCGTCGAGCGGCTTCTTGCCGTCGTAGCGCATCGCCGCCGGGAGGAAGTGGAACTGGATGTCCGGCCACTGGAGGGAGGCGTCGGAGCGAATGAAGCCGCCGCTCTCGAAATGGTTGGAGACCGAAAGGCCCTTCTTGAAAAGCAGCCATTGCGCACCGATCAGGGCTTTGCTCAGAAGGCCCATCTTGCCATTGAGGGTGATCGGCTCCTTGCAGGCGTACTGGATATAGACCTCGGAGTGGTCCTGCAGGTTCTCGCCGACGCCCGGCAGGTCGTGCAGCACCTCGACACCCGCCTTTTGCAGCACAGCCGCCGGGCCGATGCCGGAACGTTGCAGCAGGTGCGGCGACCCGATCGGGCCGGAGGAAATCAGCACCTCGCGGCTCGCCTTCACCATGACCCGCTCCCCGCCGCCCTGTTCGTACTCGACGCCAACCGCGCGCTTGCCCTCCAACAGCACGCGCCGCGTCATTGCATGGGTGATGACGGTGAGGTTGGGCCGGCTCATCGCCGGTTTCAGATAGGCATTGGCCGTCGACCAACGCACGCCGTCCTTGACGGTCATGTGCATGGGGCCGAAACCCTCCTGCATATGGCCGTTCGGATCCTCCGTGGTGATGTAGCCGGCCTCACGCCCGGCATCGACGAAGGCCCGGTAAAGCGGGTTCTTCATCTTGTTGCCGGCATTGGTCGCAAGCGGGCCGGACGCGCCGCGATAGGCGTCACCCCCGTCCTGCCAGCTTTCGGCGCGCTGGAAATAGGGCAGGCAATTGGCATAGCGCCAGCCGCGCGCGCCCAGTTCCTCCCACTCGTCGAAATCCCGGGCATGGCCGCGCATGTAGACCAGTCCGTTGATCGAGGAGGAACCGCCCAGAACCTTTCCGCGTGGGCAATGAACCTGCCGGCCGTCAAGGCCAGGCTCCGGCAGGGTCATGTATTTCCAGTTGTACTTGGTGCCGTTCATCGGAATGGACAGCGCCGTCGGCATCTGGATGAAGATCGACTTGTCGCTGCCGCCATATTCGAGCACCAGCACCTTGACTTCGGGATCTTCCGAAAGGCGGTTGGCAAGCACACAGCCGGCCGATCCGGCGCCGATGATGATGTAGTCGTAGGTCTCGCTCATGGCTTAAATCCCGATATTACGGATAGAGGCCCCAACCGCGCCCGCGGGCGAAAAGCCGGGTCAGGACATAGTGGACCGCGCCGGCCGCAAGGCAGGATGGCACGGAGGCGGTGAGGTACTTGAAGGCCGGCAGGCTTTCGAGCGTCTGCGGATTGAACACCAGCACATAGACGCCGAAGCCGACCGCCAGGGCAAAAAGGCCGATGGGATTGAAGCCGCCCCAGTAGCGATAGGGACCCTTCTCCTGCGGTCCATGCAGGCTGCGCATGTCCAGCTTCTGGCCGCGCAGGAAGAAGTAGTCGGCGATGCCGATGCCGGCGAGCGCGGAATTGAGGGCCGAGGTCCAGACCAGGAAAATGAAGAAACCGTCGTACATCTGCGGATAGAACACCACCAGGCCGAGCGGGATGACGCAGAAGAGAAAGAGGATCGCGCCCCACGAGATGGCTCGAATGGTGGCGGTTCCCACCTGGCGAAGGCCGACGATGGACGTGTAGAGGATGTTTGCCATCGAGGTCATGTTGGCGAAAGCCACGAACAGAAGTGCGATGATGCCGATGATCGGGCCTGCGATCTTGGTCATCCAGATCGTCGGGTCGCTGTCTCCCAGCGCAACGGCGGCGAGAAGACCAACGATTTCGCCGAGGGCTGCGGCACCGAAGATGCCCAGGATGTTCGGCCAGAACGCTGTGCGCTCGTTCTTCGTTAAGCGAGCGAGGTTGCCGATATAGGGCCACCACGAGAATCCGGCGGCGAGGTTCACCTCGACGGCGATCATGAAATTGAGCGTGTTGTCCTCGAAGGGGGGCGACAGCGCCGGCATCACCAGCAGTTCGCCGAAGGAACGATGCTGAAGGATGAGGTAGAGCATCACGATCATCAGGATCACCAGCGCCGGCGAGACGACCATGTTGAAGAACTTGATCGAGGTCGGCCCCTTGGCGACGATGAACCAGGTGACGAGGATGGCGCCCACGGCGGCGACGATCATCTTGACGCCTGTGGGATTGGCGGCGTCGCCGGAACTGAGCGCTGTCAACCCGTCGATGGAGCGGCCGAACATCATAGCCAGCACCGCGAGCCATCCCATGGTCAGCACAACCACCGCCAGGACATAAACGATGCGGCTGCCGTTGTAGCCGAACTGGCTACGCAGCGCGACGAACTGCTCGATGCCATAGCGGCCGGAAAGTGGCGTGGTAGCCAGCGCCGTCAGCATGACCCCGACGATATTGCCGATGATGATGGCGGCAATGCCCTCCTTCGGCCCGACGAAAAGACCGACGGAACCGCCGATCAGGAACGCCCAGGTGGCAATCGCAAGCGCGGAATTGGCGTAGGTGAATTCCCAGAAGCCCCAGAGCCGTTCCGAAGGTAGAAGCGGCGCGTCGCCGCGTTCGGCCGCGGCACGATTTTCGGACGCTTCCTGGCGTTGGATTTCTGCGGCGGCAAGCCCACCGCCGGCAACGTGATCGGTCATCTCACGCCCCCCAGAACCAGAAGCCGAGGACCAGCACGAGCGTCAGCACGGTCATGCCGGCATAGTCGAGCTTGCTCATCGTGCCCTCGAAGCGGTGACCCGCCTCGATGTCTTCATAGATGCGGGCGCGGCGTCCCAGTTCGTTCTGCCAGGCACCATCGTTTTCCATTGGTCGTTCCCCTGTCGCGTCGCGCCTCTTGGCGTCTTTCCGCGAACAAATGCGGTTCCATCAGCCGCCGGTGTCGTGAACCGGGCCGCCCATGGGCGGCGACCCGGAGAATTTTCCGGAACCGCCCGTGCTTAAGGCAGCGTGATCCACACGGCCTTCGTCTCCATCAGGTAGTCGAGCTGTTCGGGGCCGAGGTCCTTGCCGAAGCCCGAAGCCTTGAAACCGCCGAAGGGCATGGACGGATCGATCGTGCTGTGCGCGTTGACGTAGACGGAGCCCGCATGCAGGCGCGGGATGAGCGTGTGCACGCGCGAGAGGTCGTTGGAGTAGATTGCGGCCGCCAGGCCGAACGGCGTGTCGTTCGCCAGCGAAACCGCATCATCGAGCGTCTCGAAGGGGCTCGTGACCAGCACCGGCCCGAAGATCTCTTCGCGCACGATGGTCATTTCCGGCCTGCAATGAGCAAAGATCGCCGGTTCGACGAAATGACCCGGCCGGTCCAGACTGCCTCCGCCGTGGATCAACTCGGCGCCTTCGCGACGGCCGGCTTCGATATAGTCGGTCACGACCTTCTTCTGTTGCGCCGAGACCATCGGGCCGATGTAGCAATCGCGGTCTAGACCAGGCGCGAGCTTCAGGGTGCGGGTCACCTTGACCAGCTCTTCGAGAAACGCGTCATGGACCGAGCGCTGGACGTAGACGCGGGTGCCCGCATCGCAGACCTGGCCCGAGTTGAAGAACACGCCGTTTGCCACCGCGCGGGCAGCGCTCTCAAGGTCGGCATCGTCGAGCACCAGCACCGGCGATTTTCCGCCGAGTTCCAACGTGACGTGCTTGAGATTGCCGACGGCCGCGCGGCCGACCTCCTGCCCGACCGGGGTCGAGCCGGTGAAAGTAACCTTGTCGATGCCCGGATGGGTCGACATCGCTGCACCGATGACGCTGCCACGACCGGTGACGATATTGACCACGCCATCTGGAATGCCGGCCTCCTGCACCAGCTCGGCAAAACGCAAGGTGGAGAGCGAGGTCAGCTCGGCCGGTTTGACGATGACGGTGCAGCCGACAGCAAGAGCGGCCGCGAGCTTCCACGCCATGGTCTGCAGCGGAAAATTCCACGGAACGATCGCGGCGACGACGCCGAGCGGCTCTTTGCGCGTATAGGCGAGGTAATTGCCGGGAATGGACGGCTCGACGGTGCGGCCATGCAGCTTCGTCGGCCAGCCGGCGAAATAGCGGAAGGTATCGACCGTGCCCTGAATGTCGATCTCCCTGGCAAAAGTCACCGACTTGCCCATGTCGATGGCTTCGATCTCCGCCAGTTCGTCGGCATGGGTTTCGATAAGGTCGGCAAGGCGATGCAGCAGCCGTTCGCGCTCGAGCGGCTTCAACAGGCGCCACGCGCCGCCATCGAACTGGGCGCGGGCGGCGCGCACGGCCCGGTCGAGATCGTCGGTGGTGCCGGACGGCGCGCGGGTGATCAGGCCGGCGGTCGAAGGCTCGAAAATATCGAAGGTCGCCCCATTGCCGCTGTCGACCCAGGCGCCGCCGATGAACATCTTCTGCGGCTTGGCCAAAAAACGCCGCGTCGCATCACTGACGCCATAGTGATCCAGATAATTGCGGACATTTTCGTCCATGTCTTTTCCTCCTCGTCGGCAGCCGTGGGCATGCCGGCCCTCACCGGGTCTTCGATCAGCGATTTTCGGCTCTTGCCTGGATGACGCGGCCGATGAGGTTCATGAGAACCTGCGCGGCCAGAATGGAGGTGCCGCCGGTGTGGTCGTAGTCGGGGGCGACCTCGACCAGATCAATGCCGACGATGGTCCCGCGCTTGGCGAGCGCTGCCAGGATCTCGAGCACCTCGTAGTAGATGAAGCCTCCATGCGACGGCGTTCCGGTGCCCGGCGCGATCGACGGATCGAAGCCGTCGATGTCGATGGTGACATAGTAGCGGGCACCAGCCGGAACGCGCGCGACCACGCCTTCTGTGCCCAGCGCCCGGATCTGGCGCACCGACAGAATGTCGGAACCCATCTTGCGCGCATCCTCATAGCCTTCCTTGGCCGTGGAGGAGACATTGCGGATGCCGAGCTGCGACAGGCCGCTGACATAGGGCTTTTCCGCTGCGCGCCGCATCGGGTTGCCGTGGCCGTAGCGCACGCCATGGCGCTCGTCGACGAAATCGAGATGGGCGTCGATCTGCACGATATGGATCGGGCCGTTCTTTTCGCAATCCTCGGCAAAGGCGTTGACGCAGGGGATGTTGATCGAATGGTCGCCGCCCAGCACGACCGGCAATGCGCCGGCCTGAAGGATCTTGCGCACGCCGAACTCGATGTTCGCATGGCTCTTCATCGTGTCGGTGTGGACGATGTCGGCATCGCCGATGTCGACGATGGAGACCTCGCCGCTCGGCAGATAGGTGACGTCGTCCTCGTGGTCATAGGCGCCGCCATGGCCGAAGGAAAAGAGGGTGGAGGCTTCGCGGATCGAGCGCGGCCCGAAGCGAGTGCCGGCGCGCCACTGGGTGCCGCAGTCGAAGGGGGCGCCGAGGATTGCCACGTCGGCGTCGATCGCATCCCAGTCCGGTTGGTAGGGATACTTGCCGAAGGTGCAGATGCCGACAAACGGCAGGTTCAGGCGCCCGGTTTCATAGGAATTGCTGGTCATGTCCCCTCCTCCAAAGGTGAGAAGGAGTGTGCCAAAGGCCGAAACATTTAAAAGTATCTATGATTACATGTTCACTTGTGCATTTATCAATGAATGATCAACAAGGTTCGACACCGCGTCCTCAATCTGTCGCTTGCCGATGCCGAGCTCAGGCTGTTGCGCGTCTTCGCCTCCGTGGTCCAGCATGGCGGTTTCTCCGCCGCGCAATCCGCTCTCGGCATGACGCAGGCGACGATCTCCACCCATATGCGCCATCTCGAGGAACGGCTGGGTCTTCGTCTCTGCAGTCGCGGGCGCAGCGGCTTCGAACTCACCGACGAAGGACGGCTCGTCTATGACGCCACGCTCGAACTGTTCGGCTCGCTGGAAAAGTTTCAAAGCCGCATCGGCGAGGCGCAAGGAGAACTGACCGGCAGCCTGAGCTTCGGTACCGTCGATGCAATGATCACCAATCGCGACCTCGACCTCCAGGGCGCGCTTGCGGCCTTCCACGCCAAGGCGCCGCGCGTGCATCTGGAAATCGACGTCGCCGCGCCGCAAGTGCTGCACCAGGGCCTGTTGAACGGTTCCTATCAGATCGTCCTGATGCCGTCTGTCGGCAACGTCGCTGCGCATTTCCGCAGCCAGGCGATCTTTTCCGAGGTGCAGAAACTCTACTGCGCCGTCGGCCATCCGCTCTTTGCCCGGCCGGACGCGGAGTTGACCGACGACGAACTCGAATCCCAATCCTTCGCCGGCCGGACCTATATGCTCAACGAAACGATCTGCGGCGTGAATTTCAAATGGGCCGCCGCAACGCCCCACATGGAGGGCACGCTCCTGCTCCTCCTGTCCGGCGCCTATATCGGCTTCCTGCCGGATCACTATGCCGACGAATGGGTCCGCACCGGCCGCTTACGGGTCCTCGCTCCTAAGCGCCTGACCTTCGAGGATATTTTTCACATCGCCTATCCCCGCAACAAGCCTTCCCGTGCTGCCGAAACGCTGGCGCAGGCCATCACCGAAAGCAGGCGCAGGCCGCGTTGATGTCCAGAGCTCCTTGTTTCTCGATCCTGGAACGTCGCACCCTTCTTTGAGCAAGTGCTGACAAAGCGGCTTGACACCAGGCGAAAGCGTCCATAGTAAGTTGTAGGCCTAACCCTACAAGTGGATTTCATGCCTCATTTGCCTCACTCTTCACCCGCAGCCCTGCAGCTGACCGATCTGCCCGGCCCGGATGTGACCGTACGTCGCCTGCGGCACCCCGGCCGCTGGATCAGCGGGGGCCTTGTTCTGCTGCTGCTCGCCGTCATCGGCCGGGCCTTCGCCGTCGGGCAGATCCAGTGGACCGTGGTCGGACAGTTCCTGACTGCCGGCGTCATCGTCACCGGCTTTGGCTGGACGCTGCTGATTTCGGCCTGCGCACTGGCGCTCGGCGTTGCCCTCGGCTTCGCTTTCGGCATCATGCGGCTCTCGGAAAACCCGATCCTGCGCTTTGCCGCGTGGCTCTATGTCTGGATATTCCGCGGCACGCCGGTACTCCTGCAGTTGCTCATCTGGTTCAACATCGCGCTGGTCTTCCCTCGCCTCTATATTCCGGGCCTCGTCGACGAGCGCATGGTCGACGTCGTCACGCCGTTCGTGGCAGCTGTCCTCGGGCTCGGCGTCAATGAAGGTTCCTATCTCACCGAGGTGGTGCGCGGTGGTATCGGCTCCGTCGATCGCGGCCAGAAGGAAGCGGCCCACACGCTCGGCATGACGCCGGGCCAGACCATGCGACGCATCATCCTGCCCCAGACGGTGCGCCTGATCCTGCCGGTGCTCGGCAACAGCGCCATCGGCATGCTGAAATTCTCGTCGCTGGCCGCCACGATCGCCATGGGCGAAATGCTGAACGCCGCCCAACGCATCTACTTCATCAACGGCGCCGTGATCGAGCTCCTGTTCGTCTGCGCTGTCTGGTACCTGGCCGGGACCACCGTCCTTTCCATCGGCCAATATTATCTCGAACGTCACTTCGGCCGCGATGCCGCAACCGCCACCAACGATCGCCGCGGGTTCTGGGCCTGGGCGCGCCGGCCGGCCGCAAGGGGGGAAGCATGAGCCTCGCAGTCAAGGCGGTCGGTATCCGCAAGAGTTTTGGCAGCCACGAGGTCCTCAAGGGCCTGGATCTCGACGTCGCCTATGGCGAGGTGCTTTGCATTCTCGGGCCATCCGGCAGCGGCAAGAGCACATTCCTGCGCTGCATCAACCACCTGGAAACACCCGATGGCGGCTATGTCTGGGTCGATGGTTCGATCATGGGCTATGAGCTTGACCGCGGCGCGCTTCAGGAATTGCCGGTCAAGCGGTTGCGCGCCCAGCAGAGCCAGCTCGGCATGGTATTCCAGCATTTCAACTTGTTCGCGCATCGAACGGTGCTCGGAAACGTCATCGAGGGGCCGATGGTTGTGCGCGGTCTCAGCCGTAGCGAGGCCGAAGCCCGCGCCATGGCCCTGCTCGAGCAGGTCGGCATGGCCGCCAAGGCGTCCAGCTACCCCTCGCAACTTTCCGGCGGCCAGAAGCAACGGGTCGCGATTGCAAGAGCACTGGCGATGGAACCGCGCGTCATGCTGTTCGACGAACCGACCAGCGCGCTGGATCCGGAACTCGTCGGCGAGGTGCTGGAAGTGATGCGCAATCTGGCACGCGGCGGCACGACCATGATCGTCGTCACGCACGAGATCGGCTTTGCCCGCGAGGTCGCCGACCGCGTCGTGGTGATGATCGACGGCGAAATCCGCGAAAACGGTGCGCCGCAGCAGGTTCTGAGCGCCCCCGGCGACCCGCGCGTGCGCAGTTTCCTCAGCCGCGTGCTGGCCTGACCAACAAAGTTCAAAAAAGGGAGAACGGAAATGAAACAATTGCTGCCGACGGTCCTCGGGCTCGCCTCAGCCACATTCATCAGCCTCGCATCCGGCGTGGCCGCCCATGCCGCCGACGAAAAGCTAGCAGCCGCCCTGCCGGAAGCGGTTCGCTCGGCCGGCAAGCTGAACTTCACCATCAGCCTCGCCTATCCACCGATGGAATACAGCGACGCCGGTTCGACCGAACTCAAGGGTTTCGACATCGACCTTGCCAAGGCGATCGCCGAACGCCTCGGCCTGACGGCGGAATTCCAGAATGTCGAGTTTCCGCAGCTCATTCCGCAGGTCGTCACCGGCCGCTCGGACATGATCATCACCGCCTTCTCCGACAAGGTGGAGCGCCAGGGCCAGCTCGACTTCATTGACTATTTCAAGACCGGCAACGTCTTCTATACGACGCTCGATCATCAGAGCGAGATCAAGACCGAGGCCGACCTTTGCGGAAAGACGGTGGCCGTGGCCACCGGCACGAGCTGGGTCACCTGGGCGGAAGAGCTTGGGAAGTCGATCTGCCCGGCCGACAAGCTGATCACCGTCATCCAGATCCCGACCCAGGCCGAGCACATCATGCAGATCCGCCAGGGCCGTGCCCAGGCCTCGGTCATCGGGCTCGAGGGGCTTCTCGATCTCATCAAGCAGGAGCCGGGCAAGTTCTACCAGATCGGCGATGTCGGAGAAATCAACCACTACGGCATCGCCTTCGCCAAGGCGAACGACGCGTTGCGCGATGCGGTGCATGCAACGCTCAACGCGCTGAAGGCAGACGGTACTTATGCACAGATCCTCGACCGCCACGGCTTGAAAGAGGCTGGCGTCGAGGAGTTCAAGATAAACGGAGCGACAAAGTAACCCCTTGCCGGAGCCTGCCTTGACCCATCCTTCCACGCCAGACGCCAACGCAACGAGCGAAAGCCCGGATGACCGGCTGTCGCGCTTTCGCCTCGATTCCTTTTCGAGCGAGCAGCTCTACCGGCAGCTATACCGGGCCTTGCGTGCCGCCATTCTGAGCGGTGACTTCTCCGAAGGGGAAGCCATCCCCTCGGAGAACCAGTTGCGCGACCAGTTCGGCATTGCCAGGACCACCGTGCGCAACGCGATGGCGCTGCTGGTGTCGGAAGGATTGGTTCAGCAGGTGCGCGGTCGGGGCACCATCGTCTCGCACCGGCCGATCAGCCACAACATTTGGAACTTCGGCAGTTTTACCGAACTGGCCCGACGCCAGGGCCAGCGCCCGGTGACCCGGGTGCTGGAGCACAAGGTGGAAAACGGCGAACTCCTCCTGGTGCGCGCCCGGGGCCTTGCGAACGGCGAGACGATCAGCTGGCTGAACGTCGACACGTCGCACCTCGACCTTTCCCTCTACCCCGGCATCGATGCCTACGACTTCGGCGCGCAATCCCTCTACGAGGTGCTGCGCCGCGATTACGATCGCCATCCCCTTCGCTCGGAACTGCTGCTCACCGTCGTGCCGCCGTCCGATCGTCTTCGGGAGGTCTTTGCCCCGGCGCCTTCAGTGCCGGGCTATCTTTGCGCCAGCGGAGACGTGCTCGATGCCGACGACCAATTGGTTGAACGCACGTCGATCGTCTACTCGCCGGCCGTCCAGATGAAATTCGCAACGCGCTGGGGGCGCGATACCGCGCCCGCATGAAGGCGGTGCGACCCAGGAGAACTGACATGAGCCGTTTTGGCGAGACTTTCACAACCCCGAAACCCATCCTCGGCATGCTGCACCTGACCGGCGATGGACCCGCCGCAAAATGCGCCCAGGCCGAAGAAGAGGCCCGCATCATGGCCGGCGAAGGGGTCGACGGGCTGGTGGTCGAGAACTATTTTGGCGATGCCGACGATGTCGAGCGCGTCCTCGAACGGTTGTGCACCCTTAACCTCGGCGCGCGGATCGGCGTCAACGTGCTGCGCGACGATGCGCGGGCGTTTGCGCTTGCCGCACGCTTTCCCGTCTCCTTCATTCAGGTGGATTCCGTTGCCGGCCACCTGCCGCCGGAAAGCGACGTCACGTTTGCGGCTGACCTTGCCGCCCGGCGGGCCGGCGTACCGGCCTTGCTTCTCGGCGGCGTGCGGTTCAAGTACCAGCCGGTTCTTTCGGGACGGTCTGAAGAAGACGACGTCCGCCTGGGGGCAGCCCGCTGTGACGGCCTCGTGGTGACGTCGGATGCCACAGGCCAGCCGACGGACATGGAGAAGGTGGCGCGCTTCCGCGCGGCAACCGGCGGCACCGTGCCGCTCCTCATCGGCGCCGGCCTCACGGAGGCCAATGCGGTCGAGCAGCTCGCGCACGCCGACGGCGCCGTTGTCGGAAGCTGGTTCAAGCACGACCATAAGGATACCGGCCTGGTCGAGGCCGGCCATGTGGCGCGGCTGATGCGCGTCGTGCGCACCGCACGGAGCGCAGCATGAGCACGCACACCGTTGCGGCGCGCCCGGTGACGCCTGAGAATTTCGCCCGCTTCGGCAAGGTCTATGACCTCGTCGACGATCTCGACGCGCAGGTGATCTGGACGACGGGCGATGGATGGCATGATGGGTTCACCCGTATCCCGCTGGTAGAAGGCTCGCCCCGCCTCGGCATCACGCGTGCGCCGGGAGCGCCATGGTCGTGCGCCGCGATGGAGCGGCATCTGCTGACCGAGGAGGCGATTTTCTGCGCCGGCGAACCGGTCGTCCTTGCGGTGGCCCCTGCATCGACGGCCGATGCTCCCGTTGCCGCCGATATCGAGGCCTTCATCATCACGCCGGGTCGGGCAGTGGTGATGCATCGGGGTGTCTGGCATGACGCCTGCCGGGGTGCATCCGGCCCGACGCCCTATTATTGGATGGCGGTCTGCGGCCTCGGCGAAAGTCCATGGGTGCCGGTCGAGGGAGGACCGCGCCAGATCGAGGTCATGCAGGGACAAACCGCATGACAGCCTTTTTCATCGGCGATGTCGCGCTCGACGAATACTACACGGCCGACCGCTGGCCCGGCCGCGCAGACAAGGGCATGGTCCGCGAATTGCCGGCCGAAATCGGCGGTTCGATTGCCAACGCGGCCGTCGTGCACGCGGCGCTCGGGGGCGATACCCAGTTCATTTCGCTGCTCAATGACAGTCCGCTGTCGTGCCGCCTGATCGACGACCTCGGACAGAACGGCGTCGCTGCCGATCATATGCTGACCGATCGCGCAGTTGCGGAATCGCGCAATCTCATCTTCCTCGTCGACGGCGAGCATGTCGTTTTGACAGTCGAGATGGGCGAGCAGCCTATGTGGCTCCCGCCGGCAACGCTTGCCGCGCTGCGCCAACCAGGCTTCCTCTACACGACGCTCTACCGGGTGCGTCGGCTCCACGCAGAGACCGACGGGGGCGTGCTGAAGCAGGCCGATCTCGTAGCCGATCTCAGGCGCCACGACCGCCGCGCGATCTTCGATCTCGATGTCGGCGGCTGCGCATCCGAAGACCTGCCCTATCTCAAGGGCGCGGCCGTCGTCATCTTCAACCAGGTCGGCTTCCGCGCCGCCTTCGGCCATGACGACATCTCCCGCATTGCTGACTGGATACGGGATCACGAGATCGGCTGGGTGGTGCGCACCCTGGCCGCCGACGGTGCGGAGGCACACGACGGAAAGACGCGCCTAGAGGCAACCGGCTACCCGGTCGACGTCGTCGACGTGACGGGCGCCGGAGATACGTTCGGCGGAGCATTGACCTGGTGTTTGAGCGAGGGCCAATCCTTTGCAGAGGCGCTGGATTTTTCCATCGCCGCCGCGTCGCGCTCCGTTACGATCCATGGCCCGCGCGGCGGCAAGGCGAGCGCACCGGATATCCTTGCATGGCGTGCGCAAAGGCGCGGGCCCTGATAGGCCGAGACTGCGACCGTGCCTCAGCCCCGAAATCGCCGCCCGTACGCTTTGCCTTGATCTCGCGAAACGGGAGGCCTTGCCTCCTGCTTCGCAAGCTCGCGCTGACCAACGGGGATTGAGGTGAAAGCGCCTGCGCGAGGGACCGGCCGCACGGAGCGAAACGTCAATGAAGTGAAGGAAGCCGGGCGGCAGGTGCGTGAAGAGGCGGAGGGAGCAGCCCCCGGCCCCTCAAAGTTCACGAAAGACCCGGTTGTGACGTCGAACTCCGCGGCCCAAAAGGCGTGATACGCACGACGACCAAAGGCTCCCCAGGGCCGCTCGCGGACCTACCCGATGATTTGCCGGCAAACTCCAGCGCCGCGCTCATCGCTGCAGCGCCCCCCTGCACGCGCTTGGATACGACTTGTGCAATGCCCGCACGCGCGAAGCCGCCAAGGCAAGCGCTGGATAAGTCCCGCGGCATCTGGCCGATCGCATCGAACGGTTCGCAAGCCAACGGCATGACCAAGCAAGAGGTGGTACTCTGCGCCATCCGGACAACGCCCGTCGCGGTTGCGCCACAAATGGACATCCGTTGATATAGACGAATAGTGCTTTGCTGACCGGCTCAACGACGTCACGCAACGCGGTTGGCTTTTGCAAGCGTTCGATGCTCGTCACTTGTCCCGGAAGACGTGCGGGTGTGTACGGCGCCGGCCGCTCTAAATGCCACGGCGGCCGTCATCAGCGCGAGTGTCGCGATCACCGCTGCGCCCACCGGCAATGCGGCGATGTCGTAGCGGACAAGGAAACCGCCGACGATCGTTCCCAGTCCGACGCCGACATGCATTGCCGAAAAATTCAGGCTGATGCCGGCTTCGGCTGTTTCCGGTCCGGTCGAAATCAGAAAGCGCTGCACGACGGGCGAAATCATCCAGCTGATGCAGGCCCAAACCACCATGACGGCGAACAACGGCCCGGGGCTGCCTTTGAGCAACGGGAGCCCTGCAAGCGCCGCGAGATAGGCCGACGGCGTCAACAGGAGGGCTGCGCGCGGTGACAACCTGTCTGCAAGCCACCCCCCGAAATATCCACCGCTTACGCCTGCTATTCCCAACGCGGCAAAGCCAAGAGCGACATTCCCGTCCGCGATGCCGGCAACCTCGACGAGATAGGGCGCGAGAAAGGCAAAGAGAACGAAGTGCCCGCCAATCATCAAGATGGAGACCAACTGCCCGGCGACGAGAGGGGCCGATCTCAAATGCTTGAGATATCCAGGCAGCGCGCCCCCGCGGAGGCCGGAGGCGGGAATGCAGCGCCAGCTCACCAGCCACACGGTGAAAGCAAGCGCGGCGAGCGCAAGAAAGACGCCTCGCCAACCGGCAACGTCCGCTATCAAGATGCCTGCCGGAACGCCGAGCACCAACGACCCGCTGATCCCCATGAACATAATCCCGATCGCCCGCCCCTGCATGCTCTCATCGACGAGTTCCGTCGCAAGCATCGTTGCCAGCAGGCACACGGTCGCGCTCGCCGCAGCCATCCCGATACGAGTAAGAAGCATGATCGCGAAATTCGGGCTCGCGGCCGCGGCAAAGGTGCTCAGGATGAAGAGTCCGAGCGCTGCAAGGAACAAGCGTCTGCGATCGATCCGTTTCGTCAGGACGAGCGCAAGGGGCGCCGTGACCGCAAAGACTATGGAAAAGACGGCGGTCAGTTGACCCGCAAGCGCCAACGACACGCCGAGGCCGCCCGCTACGTCGGGAAGGATCCCGACAATGATGTTCTCCGCCGTCCCCGTCACAAAGGTTGCGAAGGCCAGCAAGATGACGACGGGATTCATGCGTTTCACCCTCCAAACATGACGACCCATGTTGGGTGGCGAATAGCCGGCCCGACACGGAAAGACGTGTCGGGTTTCGAGGCAAAGCTTCGGTTATCCCTTAACGGCACGACTAACACGCCGTTGGGAAAGCGGAAAGCCTCTTCGGTGCCATGACTGCAGGTCGACGCCCAGGCGGGCCACTGGCCAGTCGCCAAGCTATAGGGCATCGAACTCCACGCGGGGATGCGCAATCGTCCGGATAGAAAATATTCGGCACCATGAAATGCCGCAAGCTTCGCGCCCACCACATCTGCGATGTGTTTCGGCATGATTTGCGCGAACGGAACACCAATGGGCGGCAACATGGAGCGCGACGAAACCACCGAGCTGACGCAAACGCTCCTCTCAAGCCTTTCGGTGATTGCCGAAAGTGACGATCAAACACGCCTTCGGATCAGGAACACCTATCGATCTGGTCTTATGCTTTCGGCCCATCTCGCCCTGACGGGCGATGATGCCCGCCCGGGTATCCGAACCTGCCTTGCGTGGTATCGGGCTGCAAGCGAGGCAAACGAGGCCGCCTCCATCGGCTGGTTGCTCGCTGCGATCGACGAGCGGATCAACGCGCGCGATCTGCGGGACTGGCAAGCCCTGCAGAAGCTGCTTGATGACGCTCATGACTGTCTGCAGCCCACGCATCATTAGACGATAGCACGGCCACCGATTTGAACGCCCGCCGAGCGAGGCCGCTCGGCGGCGACAAGCGGTCGATGTGGGACGCAGCCGGCGCCGCGCGTGAAGCTCTCCGACATATTCTGGCGTGGCCTACGAAAGGTGTGATCATAGCCCGCGGTCCGCTGATCACAGACGACGGGCAAGCATTCCTGCGAGTGCGTTTCACTGGTTAACTGGCCAAGGGTGAACTTCGAACGCGATCCGGCGACGGGCATCTGTTCCGTCATGATGGGCAGTCCAGCCGTGGAAAGCGCGGCGCAAACTCCCACCTCGGTGTCGACCGATTTCGGGCGGGAGTAAATTGCAGGACGGCCAGCGTGATCTCGCGGCAGCAACGTGACGTCAATCGGTCGCCCGACCCCGTTCTAAAGATAACGGCGATCGCGTCCTCAAGGGCTTGTGACAGGCCGGAGACATTTAGTCCAACAATAGTCAGAAAATTCGTACGTTATTGCGAGCGCTTGCGTCGGCCATACGAAAAATGCGCCCGATTGACGCGAGATTTTCACGTCGGCGAGCATTGCTGTCGATACATATACCGCTCTAGCACGAAAATGGCGTGTCGAGCGTTGTCGTCGCAGCCAATTTGGCCGCGCCGACGTTGCGCCCCAGATCGCCGCACGTTGGGCGACATCGCGCGGATCAGCGCTTCTCAGTTGCAAGCTCTATGGCAAGAGCGGAGGGTCAAAGGCCTCTGGCGCACGGAAAAGCTGCAGCTGGAACGCGACCTGATCAAGCTTTCAGGAAAACCAGCGCGCGCAAGATCTCGGCAAAATCCGCATGCTTGAAGGCGACGGCGCGAGGACCGTGCGCATAGGCTCCGGGATACCAACCGGCACGATAGGCATCTGTCGGATTGTTGAACTCGATCACCACTTCGTAGCGCTCGGCCCTGGACGGCAGCACCTGAGAAAAATCGCCGGACAGCGCTTCTGCTACGCCTTCACGAATGAGCCGGCGCGACCAAGCAGGCGAGATCGACGTCGTTGACCGACCTCTACCCTCCAGTGTTTCCGCCGACTTCAGCCCCGGCACCATCGCCCGGGCGTCGGAGCAAATACCGGCATCGCCGGCCAGGAAGACCGACGGTACGCCGTAACCGGCGGCACAGAGCGCGTTGACGGTGAATTCCGAGGCGACCTCGCCGTTCAGAAGCAGGCGCGAGATGCGCATGGTGGAGGTATGGGCGAGCGGATTTGCCTCGCTGCCGGCCTTGGAGTGGTAGCCCGTATAGATCGCGGCCGCGAAGCCGGCATCGAGGCCGAACATCATCGCATCCGGATGGCCGGACCAGCCGCGCACGATGCGGACGTAGTCCGGCAGGCAATCGAGAATGAGGTTGCGTCCGCTGTCATGGGCGTCTTTCACCACCACTTCGGTCGCACCGGCGGCACGCGCGCCCTCGCAGGCGGCGACCACCTCGGCGGTCATCAGGGCGCGAAATTCGGTCCAGTCGGCATGGGTGCGCTCGGCTTCGTCCCACTGCGCAATGCCTGCGGTGCCTTCGATGTCAGCGGAAATGAAGACTTTCATGGGTAGGTTCCTCTATCGGTCAATCGGGAAGAGCGGGATAGATGCGGTCGTTTCAGGCAGGCATCACGAAGGCCAACACCGCGCTCGGCGCCCGGCAACCGCAGGGCTTCAGCGGCCACTTGGGCAGACTTGTTATCGGCGAGGCACGCGTGACTGGTGACCGGCGATTTGCATGTCGTTGGGACGGAACATTGGTCAAGCTCCCCACCACAGGCCAATTCAATTTGCGCAAAGCTCCATGCAAAAATCGCCTAACCCCTGAAATTTCAATTCGTTATGGATACCCTCTCAGGAACAGACGGGCATGCACGATCGGTAGCGCGATGCCGCCGACGCCAACGTCGGCGGCATCGCCACTCGCAGGTCTAGAGAAGCTCGCCCATCGATTGCAGGAGCCGATCGATCTGAGCGGTCGTGTGCTCGGAAAACACCGCAAGCCGCATGGTCGCGACATCGGACGCGTCGGAATAGCCACCAGGCTGTTGCACCCTGACAATGATATCGCGCTCCGCAAGACGATCGCGCAGCTGTTCGAGGTCGGTGACGCCCTTGATGGTGACGATCGGCACCGGCGTGTCGGCAACGTCGAACCCAAGGGTCCGCAACCCGCTGCGCACATGCTTGACGTTGCAAACGAGATTGGCGCGCTTTTGCGGTGTCGCCTGTAGAACGCGCAACGATGCCGCGGCAGCGGCTGCAAGACCCGGTGGCGCCGGCGAGGCCCCACGCATGATCATGGCATTGCCCGCGATCTTGGCGGCCAGATCCGCACTGCCGGGAACGATGCCGCCAAGCGCGCCGAACGCCTTGCTCATGGTGCCGGCGAGATAGTTGCCCTCGCCTTCGAGACCCGCGTGCTGCAGCGATCCGCGGCCGGTCTCACCAAGGACGCCGACGCCGTGGGAATCGTCGATGCAGAGCAGCGCCCCATCATAAGGGGCCATGGCCTGCCGGTAATCCCCAAGCGGCGCCAACCGCCCGGACGACGGAAAGACGCCGTCGGTCAGCACCGCCGGGCGCTCGCCCGCCTTCACATGCAGCGACAGTTGCGCAGCAAGATCCTCCGGATCGGCATGTCGAAACTCATGAACCCGCTTGCCGAGCGTCGGGATCGCGTCACGGGTACTGTAATGCGTTGCCGAATCCATGAGGATGACATCGAATTCATCGCGCAGCCCCTGCAGCAACACCATGGGGCTGGTGTAGCCGGAGATCATGTAGACGACCTCCTCCGTGCCGAACCAGTCGCGCAGCCGCTCCTGCAAATCGGCATAGACCTGCATATGGGCAAGTGTCCCCGGACCCATGCCGTAGCGCCTCGTCGCTTCACAGGCCGCCTCGATCACCTCGGAGTGGCCATGCAGGCAGAAGTACGACGTGCCGCAATAATAGTCGACCTCGCGCCCGCCGATGAACATGCGGGCGCCAAGAGGTGACTCCATCTTGATTGGAGCGGTCATGATTGGGTCACGCAGCTTCGGCTTGAGAAGGGCTGCGTCGCTCCAGGAACATCGGCCCGACGCGGATGCCGCGCTTGCCGTTGTCGTCGACGGCGTCGAGTTCGAGGATCTCGTCTTCATAAAGCCGCCCGTGCATGCGGAAGCGGCCCTCTTCGACCAGCTCGCATGTGTGGGTGCAGAAATACTCGATCAGGCACTTCAGGCCGCCATGGCTGTAGGTCAGGTAGGTGATGTTGAAGTCCGGCCCGTATTCGCCGAGATGCGGCGCAATGGCATCGGGCACAGTCTCGTCCTCAGGCGTCTCTATGCGTGTCCAGCTTGTATCCCGCCAGACGAGCTTGCCGGCTGCCGGGAAGGAAAGGTTCATGTGGGCATAGTCCGCACCGCGCCCGTAGATGCGACCGTCGATGACGAAATCGTTGCCGGCCACCGGACGGATCCGGTGCGGCACGCCCTCGCCCATCAAGTAGATCTTGCCGCCCTTGGACTTGACCTCGACAATCTCTTGCGTCGCATCGTCCCGGTAGTAGCCCGGAAGCGTCTCGAACTGCGCTTCCGTAATTTCCGGCGGACGCTGTGTCCGCTCCGGCATCTTGCCCATCTTGCGTTCGGCAAGGACAATGCGCACACCTTCGACACCGAGCCGCGAGGCGACCTGGTTGGCGAAATCGAGGGTCGCGAAGATCAGCACGCCGACGCCGGCTGACGGCAGCAGCATCATCTGCGAGGCGTAGCCGTAAACCGCGCCGCCGTGGCCGACGGAAGTCCAGCCGTCAACTTCGCCGGCGCCAAAGCACAGGCCATAACCGGCGAGCGTCCTGTCGCCGCCCGGGCGCTTGCCGAACGGCGTCCACATTTCACGCAGCGACGCCGGCGAGATGATGGAATTGCCCTCGGCATCGAAGCCTCCGCGCAGCAGGCATTGGGCGTAGCGCGCCATGTCGCCGGTGGTTGAGAAGATGTTGCCGGCCGGCGACCCGCCGAGGCTGAAGACCGGCGCCGGCGTATCGCCGTCGAGCGTCCACATGTCGGCAGGTGCCAGCCGCTCGCGAATGCCCGGCGCCATGCCGCAGGACGAACCGCCCATGTGAAGCGGTTTCAGGATGTTGGCGGCAACATAGTCGGAATAGCTCTGGCCGGTCACCATCTCGATCACCCGGCCGACGACGGCGATGCCGGCGTTGGAATAGTGCATCACGCCAAGGCTCGGATCCTGCTTCAGGACGGAGGTTGCCAGCTCGTTGACCGTGTCTTCTAGCGGCGGGCGGGTGGCGTCGAGATAATGGCCGCTCTTGGGCTCGCGCACGATACCCGCCGTATGCGTCATCAGCTTGCGCAGGCTGATGACCGTGCCGTAGGGCCCGCCCTCGGCACCGACGAACGGGTTCTCCGGCTTGAAGCCGGGCAGATAGGTCGAGACGTCGACGTCGATATCGACGAGGCCCTTTTCGACCAGTTGCATGATCGCGAGCGACGTGAAGGTCTTGGTGATCGAGCCGATGCGGAAGCACGTGTCCTTGCCCATGTGGAAATGGCGGTCGTGGCGCTGGACATGGCCTTCGGCAAGCACGCCGTCTCGGTCGACGAGGGCGTAGGAGATCGACGGGATCGCCTTATCCTCGACCTCGTACCGGATCAGATCCTCGAATAGCTCGATGGAAGCAGCAGACAGAGGGGACATGGAAAATGCTCCTTGGGTCGTAAAGGGATTGGGTCTCAATGGGCGTGGCGTGGGTCGAGCATGTCGCGCAGCGCATCGCCGACCAGGTTCCACGACAGCACGAACAGGAAGACGGCCGCACCGGGGAAGGCCAGCGTGTACCAGAACTGGAACGGATTGCCGGGCTGACCGACGATCCAGTTGCGCGAATAGGCGATGAACTGGCCCCAGTCGGCATACCCCTCTTCGGTGCCGACGCCGAGGAAGCTGAGCGCCGAGGCGGACAGCACCATGGAACCGGTCGCCATCGTCGCGAGCACCAGCACCGGGAACATGGCGTTCGGCAGGATATGCAGCACGATCAGCCGGAGATCGCTGGCGCCATAGCTCCTGGCTGCGTGGATGTAATCCATCTCGCGGATCCTCAGGATCTCGCTTCGAACGATACGGGCATAACTCATCCAGCCGAATGTCGTGAGCGCGATCGTGATGGGCACGATGCCTTTGCCGAGCAACGCCGTCAGCACCATGGCGGCGATCAGGAAGGGTACGGCCATGAACACGTCGACTATGCGCATCAGCACTTCTTCAACGACGCCGCCGTAATAGGCCGCGACAGCGCCGACGACCGTGCCGATCAGCACGGAGATCGCCACGACCCCGAGCCCGATCTTGAAGGCCGTGCGCGTACCCCAGACGACGCCATAGAAGATGTCGTACTGGCCCTGGGTCGTGCCAAACACGGCCTCCGGCGAAGGCGGTTGCGGCGTCGCCAAAAAACCCGCGCGCGGCGTGTCGTAGGGCGAAAGCTGGAAGCTCTGTGGCGGTGCCAAGACGGGGGCGAAGACGGCGATCAGCACGAAAGCGAGCAGGATCACGACGCCAAACAGCGACACCGGATTGCGTGCGAGGTAACGAAGAAACTTCATTGCGTCTTCACCCTCGGGTCAAGCAACGGATAGATGAGATCGACGACCAGGTTCATCAGCACCAGGACGACTGCGAAATAGAGGCCGAAGCCGAGAACTGCAGGAAAGTCGAGATTGGCGGCGGTCTTGGCGGCAAACTGACCGAGCCCGGCATAGTCGAAGATGGTCTCGGTGATGACCACGCCGCCCATCATCACGGCGAGTTCCATGCCGGCGATGGTTGCGAGTGGCAGAAGCGCGTTGCGTCTGGCGTGATGCAATTCGACGACGCGGCGCGGCAGTCCCTTGGCGCGGGCGGTGCGCACGTAGTCCTGGCGCAGCGTTTCCAGCATCGAGGTGCGCATCACCCGCGTCATGCTGGCGACGTTGACATAGGTCAGCGTGATGACGGGTGCGGCAAGGTGACGAAGTGCATCGCCGAAGATCGCCAGGTTACCGTTCAAGAGGGCATCGACGGTGTTGGCGCCGGTGTAGCGCACGAAGTCGCCGGAACTGACGATGGTCTGGGCCCACTGGCTGAGCCGGCCGGGCGGGAACCAGTCAAGCGCCGAATAGAAGATCAGGAGCATCAGCAGGCCGAAGACGTAGACCGGAAAAGACCAGCCAAGAATGGTGAAGATGCGGATGACATGGTCCGGCCAGCGGTTGAGATAGATGCCGGCGCGTGAGCCGAGGTAGACGGCGAGCAGCAGACAGGGCACGAAGGCCAGGACGACCAGCTCCAGCGTCGCCGGAAACAGCGACATCAGCGCCGTCGACACCGGCTGGCGGGCGGTCTCGGACCAGCCGAGATTGCCGCTGAGAACACCGCCGATCCAGCGGCCGTACTGGAGGTAGAAGGGATCGTTCAGCCCGTACTGCTCGATCATCCGGCGAATGCTTTCCTGACCGCCCTTGAGATAATCGGGCGACGGTGCGTAGGCCGCCAGTCTCTGTGTCGGCGAAAGCGACATCTGCAGTGCGAAGATCATCAACGACAGCGCGAAGAGGACGATCGGCAGCATCATCAATCGTCTGAGTGCATAGTTCAGCACGGCTCACACATTCCGATTTCAGGGAAAATGAAACAAGGGCTACCGGGCGGGATCGCCACCCGGCAGCCCTGGCCAATCAGTCGTTGGCCTTGGTGACCGGGTAGAAGTCCCACGCACCGTAGAGGATCATGTTGTCGACATAACCATCGATATTGCTGCGGGTGACGACGTAGCCGAAGTCTTCCCAGAGGAACTGGGTGGTGGCGTATTCGTAAGACATTTCCTGCAGCTTGGCGTAGATCGGCTCGCGCACGGCGGGGTCGACCGAGGCCCAGGCTTCGTCCAAGAGCGGTTTGAACTTCTCCGCCATCAGGTCGCGGTAGCCCTGGCCGACCATGCCGCCGACGAGACCCGTGGGCGAGAGGTAGTAGCTGGCGGCGCCGAGCGGACCACCCGGGTCTGAATAGTCAGGCCCCCAACCCATCACCGTCAAGGGTGCTGCCGGCTTTTCGCGGTTGTTGAGCTTGTCCGAAACGGAGGCCCAGGGCAGCGCCTGGATCTGCATCTTGAACTTCGGATTGATGCGCGACAGGCCCTGCTGCAGCGCCGAAAGTGCTGCGGTCAGCTGCGGATTGCCTTCGGTCACATAGGCGGTGAAGGCAAAGCCTGTGTCCCAGAGCTTACCGCCAAACGCCTTCTTGAAGTGTTCTTCGGCCTTGGCGGGATCATAGCTGTAGACAGGTGAATCCGGGCGGTAGCCCATGATGCCGCGCACGGTCGGGCCGCGCGACTGCACGGTCTTGTTGAGCAACACCTGGGTCAGCAGCGCATCGTAGTTCTGGGCGTAGTTGAAGCCCTTGCGCACGTCGATATCGGCAAAGAAGTCCGGGGGAATGCCGGCACCGTCCAGCTTGCCGCTGCCGATTGCCGGATTGTCGTTGTCGTCGAGCGGCCAGGCAAAGAAGGCGCCGCGCGAAAATACCTTCTGCAGGCCGTCAATGACTTTCACGCCTTCGGTCTTGCTGAGTTCGTCGATGAATTCGACCGGGGCGGTGACGAAATCGGCGTCACCGGACAGAAGCTGCAGGCGCCGCGTCGTCCATTCCGGCACGGTGCGCATGACCACGCGCTCAAGCTTGGCGGGGCCCATGAAGTAATTATCGAAGCGCTTCAGGGTAATGCGCCGGTCGGTCCGGTCCCATTCCTCGAGCATGAATGGCCCGGTGCCGTTTTCTTCGGCAAACAGCGGATTGGCGCCAAGCTCCGGCCGGTAATGGGCCTTCCAAGTGTCGCCGGAACCATCCCAGCCGCCGACAGATGCAACCCATTCCTTGTCGACGATCGAGGTGCCGAAGGGCAGCGCGATTACGCCGAGCGTCGCCGGAAACGACTTGGGCAGTTTCAGCGTGACATTATCACCGTCGACGACGATCTGCGAGGCGAGCTCGTCATAGACCTTGCGCAAAACCTCGGGGGTGGCGTCATTGATGGATTTGACCTCGCCTTCGGTCTCCACCCACTTGGCGATGTCGGTGTATTTGCCGGCGGTGATCACTTCGGTGATCGCATTCGACATCCACGACTGGCCCTGGAGAATGGCGCGCAGCAGCGAGTAGCGCACGTCTTCCGGCGTGATCTGGCCGTAGCCCGGCTCGATCGTCGCCTTTTGGGCGTCAGTCAGCTTGTCGTAGTACTCCCAGGTGACTTTGCCGTCAGCGCCCTTGATCCCGACCTTGTGAGCAAGAACGCCTTTGCGGATCGGGAAGGTGTAGCTGACGGAGCCATCGGCCGCCTGCTTGATGAGGCCGTTCTCGAGCGACGGCACTTCGGTCGAGAGCGACGGCACGAACTCGGAAATCTTCGAGCCGTTGAAGTTCAGCAACCGGCTGTAGATGTTGAGCGAGCCGTAGGAGCTCGGCGTGTTGGCGATATAGGCCGGATCGAACGACTGGATGTCGTCAGTCCACATGAAGACGAAGGTGCCGGGGTTCTTGGTCTCGGCCATAGCGGGCGCAGCCGCGATGCCGAGCCCCAAGCAGAGAGCTAGGGCTAAGGTGCGTTTCATCGTTGTTCCCATTTGGTGGAGGCGGAAGTTTTTCTTCTCGTTATAGGGGAGGCTAGAAGAGCCCTTGCAGGTCTGTCCAATGTGTAATTAGGATAGACTATGCAAAACACGCATGAGGGCCGGCATGGAACTGCAATGGCTTGAAGATTTTCTCGAAATTGCCGCCACGCGGAATTTCTCGACGGCGGCGACGGCACGCAACATTTCGCAGCCTGCCTTCAGTCGCCGCATCAAATCGCTTGAGAACTGGATCGGCGCGGACCTGATCGACCGCAGCACCTATCCTGTTCAACTGACACGGGCGGGAACGATGTTCCTTCCGGGTTGCCAGCGTCTCGTGCGCGAGGCCTACCGGCTGCGCACCGATTGCCGCAATGTCGCGGGCGAAAGCTCGGCCATGCTGACATTTACCTCGCTGCATACGCTGGCGATGTATTTTTTCCCGAGATGGATCGGCTCGCCGCTCATCTCGCGGATGCCGCTTCGCACCAGCATGCATGCCGCCGACTTCCTTGAAAGCATAGATCACCTATGTTCGGGCCAGTGCGATTTCGCCATCACCTATGTGCATCCCGATGGCCCGCCGGTGCTGGAAGGCGGTCCATTCGAATCCCTGCAGATCGGCAAGGATCGGCTCATTCTCGTCTCTGGAACGGATGACAGCGGCCGGCCGCTATTCGACATCGACGGGCCTGAAACCACGGAAATTCCCTACCTCGCCTATTCCTGGAGCGACGGTTACATCGGCAAGCTGGCAACGCTCATCCAATCCCGCTGGCGGCGCCCGCTCAACCTCAGCACGGTCTACCAGTCGGGCCTTGCCGACGGCCTGAAGCACATGGCCGTCGCCGGGCGGGGCGTCGCCTGGCTGCCGCAGATCTGTGTGGCGGAAGCCCTGCGCCAAGGCCGCCTCGTCCAGATCGGCGGGCCACAAATGTCGCTCGAAATGGAGATCCGCATCTTCAGGCGCGCCGGCCCTGGTAGCGCCGACAGCGATGCGTTGTGGCAGCATCTCAAGCAGTGTGCGGCACTGCCACAGTACAAGAACGGATTCGATGCCGGCATCGACGCCGCCTGAGGCACCGTCATGACCGAAATCGCCCGACCGAGACCATATGCGAAGACAGGCGACACGATGCAGAAAGCGCATAGTTTCGATTGCCAGATTCGCGACACATTGATTTCACTCGGTTTTGTGGCACGGCCGGAAGCCGCTCGGATGCCGCCCGGGCACTGACGGCCAACCTCCCAGGGCATTCTCCGCAATCCGGGCATATTGACAGGATGCAACCCCGTTGCGAGACCTGACAGGGCAACGTCCCCTCGAAATCGGGTCTATGTGCTGATGTTCCTGCAAAAATCCGCGCCCCCTGAACTGCCCGAGGATGTCATCCTATCCGTGGAAGACCTTGAGGTTTCCTTCGCGGCCGGCACCCGCTCCCAGCTGCGCGCGGTGCGAGGCGTCTCCTTCCGCATCGCGCGCGGCGAGACCGTCGCGCTGGTCGGCGAGTCCGGATCCGGCAAATCGGTGACTGCCATGACGATCATGCGGCTGACGGAATATGACGGCGCGGCGATCACCGGCGGACGGGTGCTGATGCGCTTGAAGGACGGCAAGGTCGCCGATCTCGCGACATTGTCGGAAAAGCGGGTCGAAGCCCTTCGCGGCGCGGACATCTCGATCGTGTTCCAGGACCCGATGTCCAGCCTGAACCCGGTCTTTACCGTCGGCGACCAGATTGCCGAAGCGGTGATCCATCACCAGAACAAGAAACCCGAAGAAGCGCGCCAGATCGCACTCAACACCCTGAAGCTCGTGCGGGTGCCCGATGCGGAGCGCAGGCTCGACCAGTATCCTCACCAGCTCTCCGGCGGCATGCGCCAGCGCGTCATGATCGCCATTGCGCTTGCCTGCCGCCCATCGCTGATGATCCTCGACGAGCCGACGACCGCGCTCGACGTGACCATTCAGGCGCAGATCCTCGATCTGGTTCGCGCCCTCCAGCGCGAAATCGGCATGTCGGTGCTGTTCATTACCCACGACATGGGCGTCGTTGCGGAAGTCGCCGACCGGGTCTGCGTGATGCTCAAGGGTGAAATCGTCGAGACGGGTTCGGTTTATGACATCTTCGCCAAGCCGAAGCATGCCTATACACGCGCCCTGATTTCCGCCGTGCCGCGCCTCGGCAGCATGGCCGACAAGGATGCGCCGGAGAAATTTCCGCTGCTGGTGTTTGAACCGGAGCGGCAGCCCGCGGAGGCGACACAATGAACGCACCGGCTCATATGACGCCAGCCCCTCGCCCACTCGTCGAGGTGCGAAACCTGGTGACGCGCTTCGATCTCAAGGCCGGGCTGTTCGGCCACGTCTCCGGCCGGGTGCACGCAGTGGAGAACGTCTCCTTCGATATTTTTCCCGGTGAGACCCTGGCGCTGGTCGGTGAATCCGGCTGCGGCAAGTCGACCGTCGCCCGCTCGCTCATGCAGCTCGATCGACCGCGATCTGGCTCCATCCGCTTTGATGGAACAGAACTGATCGGCGCGCCGCGCGCTGTCCTCGCGCGATTTCGGCGCGAAGCGCAGATGGTCTTCCAGGATCCGTTTTCTTCGCTCAACCCGCGCATGACGATCGAGCAATCGCTGACGGATCCGATGCGGGTCCACAAGCTGGGCTCGACCGGGGACATGCGCGCGCGCGCCGCCGAACTTCTGGCAAAGGTAGAGCTTTCACCTGAGCATCTCGAGCGCTATCCGCATGCGTTTTCCGGCGGGCAGCGCCAGCGCATCTGTATCGCCCGGGCGCTTGCCCTCAAGCCGCGCCTCATCGTCGCCGACGAAGCGGTCGCTTCGCTCGACGTGACGATCCAGGCGCAGGTGATCAACCTGCTCATGGACCTGCAGCGCGAGATGCAGATCGCCCTTCTGTTCATCAGCCACGATATGGCAGTGGTCGAGCGTATCGCTCACCGCGTTGCGGTCATGTATCTCGGCGAAATCGTCGAGATTGGCGATCGCCGCTCGGTCTTCGGCAATCCGCAGCACCCCTATACCCGCAAGCTGCTATCGACCGTGCCAATTGCCGATCCGACGCGCCGTCCGGAAGGGCGCCAGCCGATGTCCGACGAAATCCCAAGTGCGGTGCGTGCGCCGGACTTCGTGCCGCGCGAACTGCCGATGCGGCAAATCTCATCGACCCACTACGTGCGCCAGGTCGCAACCGGCTGACAGTAGCCGCGATACGCCATTCCAGATCAGAGTATCCCATCATGAGCACTTTCGAAGTGACGCAACCGGCTGCCAGCGCTGCCGGCCTAGCGGCGACAGATATCAGCGACAGCGCAAGCGGGACCAAGGCCACAGGGTTCCTGCGTCCAGCGGCCGCCGAGCGACCGACACCCTATATCGAGGTCGACGAGAAACGACTCACCCGCAATATCAAGGCCATGCAGCAGCGCGCCGATGCAGCCGGCGTGGCAATGTTTCCGCATGTGAAGACGCACAAGAGCCTCCACATCGCCCGGCAACAGCTGGCCGCAGGTGCGCGCGGTATCACCGCCTCCAAGCCCAGCGAAGCGCTGGTCTTTGCCGAAGCCGGGATTCCGTCGATCATTCTGGCCTATCCCATCGTCCGCGCGGCGTCGCTCGATCACCTACTGCCTGCGGTCAAGGCGCGGGGCGTGGAACTGCGCACGATTACGGCAAGCGAAACAGGTGTCGATGCGCTGTCGGAGGCCGCCAGCCGGCACGGCGTCGAGATCGGCGTGTTCCTCAAAGTCGACGTTGGCCTCGGCCGCGTCGGCCTCAAACCCGATGACCCGGCAGCGCCTGAACTGTGCGCAAGGATCGCCGGCACCCCCGGTTTGCGATTTGCGGGACTGCTTTCGCATGCCGGACATGCCTACGCCGCTCCGGAGCCGCATGCTCTTGCCACGATCGCCCGCGACGAGGCGGAGGCCCTCGCCGGCCTCGCCGACCGACTTCGGCAACGCGGAATCGCAGTCGATTGCATTTCCGTCGGCGCAACGCCGACTTGCCTCGGTGCACCGCTGCCGCAGGAAGTCGACTACATCCGTCCCGGAAACTATGTCTTTCTGGACGGCACCGCCCTTCGGCTTGGCATCTGCACCGCCGACGACCTCGCGCTTTCAGTCGTCGCCCGCGTCGTTGCCTCCAACGACACGCACTTCATCATCGACGCCGGTTCGAAATCCATGAGCTCCGATCGCGGCGCACATGGCATGGGTGGCGCAGGGTTTGGCACGATCGTCAGCGCCGAAGGCGATGGCGAAACCGGCCTGTGGACGCTCGAGCGACTGTCCGAGGAACACGGGTTCGTCCCCTATTCCGGGCGCCCCTTGCCGCTCGGCAGCCGCGTGCGCGTATTCCCCAACCATTCCTGCGCCTCGATCGCCAACTTCGACAATTTCGTCCTGGCGCGCGCAGATGGCACCGCAGCCAGCCTGTCGGTCGACGCCCGCAACGGTCAGACCTGAAGAGCGCACCGGCCTTTTCGGTCATTTGGGCGGCGATTGATCGCCACCCGTGAGCGATCTGAAGATCTCGATTCTTTATCCATCATCAAGATGGATTGCTGGTTTCTGCGACCTAGATCTCCCAGATGTCATTGCGACGCCAATGTCAGTGCATCGAGAAGCCGACGCGGCTGGTCGGACTTCAAATCTACTCCTCCAGTGCAAAGGATATGATCCATGAAGGTCCTAATGGTCCTCACTTCGCACGACACCCTCGGCAACACCGGCAAGAAGACAGGGTTCTGGCTCGAAGAGCTGGCGGCTCCCTATTACGTCTTTAAGGATGCCGGGGCCGAAATCACCCTTGCATCGCCCAAGGGCGGCCAACCGCCACTCGACCCGAAGAGCGATGAACTGATGTTCGAGACCGATCTCACTCGTCGCTTCAAGGCTGACCGGGAAGCCAAGGCCCAGCTCGCCGAGACGGTTCGCCTCGACAGCGTCAACCACAAGGACTTCGACACCGTCTTCTATCCCGGTGGTCACGGTCCGATGTGGGATCTCGCCGAGGACGGAAACTCGATCAGGCTGCTCGAAGCCTTCATTGCGGCGGGCAAGACGATTGCCCTCGTATGCCACGCCCCCGGCGTTCTGCACCGCGTCAAGAACTCGGACGGCACACCTTTCGTAAACGGTCGAAGGGTCACCGGTTTTACCAATTCCGAGGAAGCGGCCGTCGGCCTGACAGAGGTCGTGCCCTTCCTGGTGGAAGACGAGTTGCTCGATCTCGGCGCCGTTTTCTCGAAGGTGAAGGACTGGGGCGTTCACGCAGTCGTCGATGGCCGGCTCATCACCGGCCAGAATCCCGCCTCGTCTGGCGAAACGGCAAAAGCCCTCCTGGCCGCCTTGAAACCGTGATCGGAGAATGGATCGAGGCGCGTCGCCAGCAAGAACAGCCGCCTGGCCTTCGCTAGGGCAGTGCTCGCCGGCGTTCAACGGCAGGCCGCGCCCAGCGTGGACTTGGTTACAGGCGGCGCCTTACAAAGGTCCACATCCCTGGGCGCTGTCTTAGCCATAGGCCTGCGACGACAATTCCCGGTGGGCATCGAAGTCAAGGCATCGTCGACGGTCAAGGCTGAGGACTTCCGAGGGCTGCGGCAGTTGTAGGAAGTGGTGGGCGACCGCTTCCTACACGGCATCGAGCGCACGCCAATGACTTCGCATCCCGCGCCTCACAGCGGGGAGTATCCCCGCTATGAGGCTAGTCGGCGTCAACAATGCCACTCAGGCCCTCAAAGCCTTAATAATGGACCGACAAGGAATCGATTGGCGTCGCTTTCGGCGGAGCGAACTTCGTCAGGTCAATCCCGTCAACAGCGGTTCGGTACTCATCCATGCTCGGCGTGCGGCCAAGGATCGCTGACAGCACCACGACCGGGGTCGAGGCCAGCAGCGATTCACCCTTCTTCTCGGCCGTATCTTCAACGACCCGCCCCTGGAACAGACGGGTGGAGGTTGCCAGAACCGTATCGCCCTTCTCCGCCTTTTCCTGGTTGCCCATGCACAGGTTGCAGCCCGGACGTTCGAGATAGAGGATGTTCTCGTATTCGGTCCGGTTCGCAGTCTTCGGCTTCAGGTCGTCGAATTCGAAGCCCGAATACTTCTGCAGGATGTCCCAATCGCCTTCGGCCTTCAGCTCGTCGATGATGTTGTAGGTCGGCGCAGCGACGACGAGCGGCGCCTTGAACTCCACCTTACCTTCCAGCTTCTCGATGTTCTTCAGCATCTGCGCGACGATCTTCATGTCGCCCTTGTGCACCATGCACGAGCCGACGAAGCCGAGGTCCACCTTCTTGGCGCCGCCGTAGTAAGAAACCGGACGGATCGTGTCGTGGGTGTAGCGCTTGGACACGTCGGCGTTGTTGACATCGGGGTCGGCGATCATCGGCTCGTCGATCACGTCCAGGTCGACAACGACTTCGGCGAAGTACTTCGCGTTGGCATCGGGAGCCAGCGCCGGCTTCTCGCCCGAGCGGATCTCGGCGATGCGCGCATCGGCCTTGGCGATAAGGCCCTTCAGCGTACCGGCGGCGTTTTCCATGCCCTTGTCGATCATGATCTGGATGCGCGACTTGGCGATTTCGAGCGACTCGATCAGCGTCTCGTCCTGCGAGATGCAGATCGAGGCCTTGGCCTTCATCTCGGCCGTCCAGTCGGTGAAGGTGAAGGCCTGGTCGGCGAGCAACGTGCCGATGTGGACTTCGATGATGCGACCCTGGAAGACGTTGTCGCCACACTGCTTGAGCATCTGCGCCTGGGTCGCGTGCACTACGTCGCGGAAGTCCATGTAAGGCTGCATGGTGCCCTTGAAGGTCACCTTGACCGATTGCGGGATCGGCATGGTCGCTTCGCCGGTGGCAAGCGCCAGCGCCACAGTGCCGGAGTCCGCGCCGAATGCGACGCCCTTGGACATGCGGGTGTGGCTGTCGCCGCCGATGATGATCGCCCAGTCATCCACGGTGATGTCGTTCAATACCTTGTGGATCACGTCCGTCATCGAATGGTAGACGCCCTTCGGGTCACGGGCGGTGATCAGGCCGAAATTGTTCATGAAGCTCATGAGCTTCGGGATGTTTGCCTGCGCCTTCTTGTCCCAGACCGAGGCCGTGTGGCAGCCCGACTGATAGGCGCCGTCCACGAGCGGCGAGATGACGGTGGCCGCCATCGCCTCCAGTTCCTGCGCGGTCATCAGACCGGTCGTGTCCTGCGAGCCGACGATGTTCACCTTCACCCGCACGTCGGAGCCCGCATGAAGCGTCTTGCCCGGCGTCACGCCGACGGCGTTGCGATTGAAGATCTTCTCGACCGCGGTCAGGCCCTGACCTTCGACGGTGATTTCCTTGTTCGGGGCAAAGACCGGGGTCGCCTCGACGCCAAGGGTCTGGGCGGCAAAGGTCTGAAGCTTCTTGCCGAAGACGATGGCATAGGAGCTGCCCGCCTTCATGAACTCCATCTTCTGCGGCGTAAAGGCGGAAGCGACGTCGACCAGTTCCTGGCCGGCCTCGTCGCGGAGTTTCTTGTTCTTCACGTCCAACGAAAGAACGGTGCCGGTCTCGACGGAGAACTTCTGTTCCAGGATCGGATTGCCGTCATTGTTGAGGATCGGCTTGCCGTCTTCACCTGTCTTTTTGACCCAGTTCTTCAGGTTGATACCGATGCCGCCGGTTACGTCGACGGTTGTCGCGAAGATCGGCGAGATACCGTTGGTGCCTGCAACGACCGGGGCGTAGTTGACGAAGGGCACGTAGGGGCTGGCCTGCTTACCCGTCCAGAGCGCCACGTTGTTGACGCCCGACATGCGCGACGAGCCCACGCCCATGGTGCCCTTTTCGGCGATCATCATCACCCGCTTGTCCGGATGCTGCTTTTGCAACGCCACGATTTCCTGCTGCGCCTCGGGCGTGATCATGCACTGGCCGTGCAGTTCGCGGTCCGAGCGCGAGTGCGCTTGATTGCCGGGAGACAGAAGGTCGGTAGAGATATCGCCTTCGGCAGCGATAAAGGTCACGACCTTGATCTCGTCCTCGACCTCCGGGAGCTTTGTGAAGAACTCGGCTTTGGCGTAGCTCTCCAGAACGCCCTTTGCGATCGCATTGCCCGCCTTGAAGGCGTCACGCAGCCGGAACATGTCGGCATCGTAGAGGAAGACCTGCGTTTTTAGCACTTCACCGGCCTGCCTGGCTATTGCGGCGTCATCGCCAAGGGCAATGTCCAAGAGCACTTCGACCGAGGGACCACCCTTCATGTGCGAGAGCAGCTCCAGAGCGAATGCCGGGGAAATCTCGGAAACTACCGTTTCGCCAAGGATGATCTTCTTCAGGAACGCGGCCTTGACGCCAGCCGCACTCGTCGTGCCCGGCAGCGTATTGTAGATGAAGAATTTCAGGGCATCCGCCCGGTGCCCGTTGCCAGCGTCCTCGATCAGCGCAATGATTTCGGCCACGAGCCCGCCGTCATCGATCGGTTTGGGAGCGAGCTTTTGACTTTCTCTGCTTTTGATCTCAGCCAGGTAATCGAGGTAAAGGGTCATCGCTATCTCAACGTTTAGAGGTATGTGCCGTCCAATGCCGTTCGTTGAACAGCTTTGCTGGCTGAGGTGGTTATACGCCTCGACTACGTCAACCAACGCCGGCTGACAAGATACCGCAACCGCGTTAAAAAGTGGTGGTTTGCATTCAAGTTTAATGGGCTAGACGTTGCCTTGAACGCGCATCGGATTGGATTATGGCAAACTTCGATTTCCTACATGGGCGATATGGCCCTGACTTCTCATTGAGTCAGGCCCACAGTTAAGCGATTGATATATTAGCGACAACGTACCGGATTCGCGGAAAGTGACCTTCCCGTGGCGCTTCATTCTTCGCTATGTGCGCGTGTCTGTCTTTTGATGGAGTTTCTTCCCCGCGTCCCAGAGCCAACTGGGCGCGAGCCTTGCCCCGCCTTCCCCGGCGGGGTTTTCTTTTGGACGATTTTGTGGGCGAACCAGCCTGAAACGTCTGCCGTTCCTCTCGCCAGTCAAACGCCATGACCTCAAAAAGCAAAAGCGCCCGCAGGAGATGCAGGCGCTTGGCAATTCTTCAGTCTATGTGGTTCGCCTTAGCGGGCGAAGGCCGTGCGTGCAACGCGGTCGATGTCGGCCCGTTCGATGCCGAGGTCGCGAAGTTCGCGGTTCGACATGCGGCCCAGTTCGGTGACCGTCTGACGGTACTTGCGCCAGTTGTTGATGGAGCGTGCGATGTTCATTTGATCCCCCTTTCAATGGGCTTTCGAAGCCTGGCTGCCAGTCCGTGGCGCCTCGTTCACTTCGATGAACACCTTATAGCTCAGGCTTTCCGTAAGTTGCAGCGCTCAAAACTCAGCGCTCCCATGTGGGAAATGCATAGGCGCTCGACGAGCCAACGGCGATGGCCACACACCATTGTGAGCCGGGCGCTATATGTCCTTTGGGTAAAAACATGGCTGCCGCCCCGATTGATGGCTTTCAGCCTGTCCTACGCGACTTGGCACAGCACGTGCCGTCTCCCTGCTTGGTGTACGATGCCGGCTTCCCCGACAATTACCCGGAGAGATCTGCGCGGCTGCGCTGGCCGGTGACGCTCATGCCAGGTGAGAGCGACTGATCGATGACACTTTCGGCGAAGGCCATCATCAGCGGACCGACACCCTTGGGATCGTCGGACACCACCCGTTCTGCGAGGTAGTAGCGGGGCGTACCGTCCCTGTACGTGCCTTCGAAGCCCCCGAGACCTGCAACGCAGACGATCGTCGTCATCCTGGTTATGCCCTCGGTGTCGGCAACGAGCCGCATGGAGAGCAAAGCGCCGAGGGCGCGGCGCCCGGCCGCGATGGTCTCTAGCACCCGATCGGGTTCGACGAGGCCAAGACGTGCAGCGCGGATCAACGCATAGGCAAACATGGCGGAGGCAGAGCTTTCCTCGTAGTTGCCTTTAAGGTTCGGTGCGTCGAGCACCTGCATCCACAGACCAGACGATGTCTGCCGCGCCATGAGCTCCCCCAAAAGCTGGCGTGCCCGCAACCGATGAGGGCGGGAGATTTCGTCGTCAGGGAGAAGCGCCAGCGCATCCACGAGTGCCATGGCCAGCCAGCCAACAGCGCGTGCCCAGACGGCAGGCGATTTGCCTGTCTCCGGATCGGACCACCGCTGTTTTCGGCTGTCGTCGTAGCCATGGACATAAAGGCCGGCCGGGGTCGCCGTTAGCGAAAGCGCCGTCGAAAATTGCCGGAGAGCGTCAGCAATCAACCACGGCTTGTCAGTGGCGAGCGCATATTCGATTTGAAACGGCAAGCCCATGTAGAGCCCGTCAAGCCAGACCTGATGGGGATAACGCTGCTTGTGCCAGTAGTTGCCTTGAGGAATCCGCGGATGGCCTTCGAGTTGGCCGGCCAGTTGTTCTGCCGCCGCGAGGTACCGGCTGTCGCCCGTATCCCTGGCCAAGGCGAAGAGCGGTCGGCCCGCCAAGATGTGGTCGATGTTGTATTCCGCCGGATCGTAGCCGAGGAGCGTACCATCCGCCCCAATTTGCCGATCGGCCAGCCGGTGCAGATGGTCCATCCAACGCTTCTCGCCCGTTGCCTGAAAAAGAAGCTGCAGACCTCGGTAGAGGCAGCCATCCTCGTAGCACCAGCTTCCACCCTTATAGGGCCGGTAGCGCTGCGCAAACTGGTCAAAATAGTCGGTCGGGTTCATGGGAGGTCTCACTCGAAGGACGTTGATATTGCGGCCGCGCTCAGGAGCGCCAGGTCGTCGCAATCGACCTCCGCCTGTTCCGAGACGATGGTTTCGTGGCGCATCGGACGGACATGGTCAGCCATGATGGGAGGGGCGGCCGCCGCCTTCGGATCGAAGGACGCAATTTTGAGGCGGCGAATTTTGATGTTGCGGATTGGGGCCTCCGGCAAGCCGAGGAAGGCGCCGGCAGCATGGGCTAGATCCCGAATCTCGACATCCTCGATCGTGACGCCATCGATGATGGGCGTACCCGCATCCACCGGAGCCGGCCGACGCGATTGCACGCAGGTGTCGTGACCATCCGGATCGCAATGGTAGTGGGCGTTGGCGGAGAGCGCAGTCTCGACGCCATCCATAAGAACGTGGCGCATCGTGATACCGGTAATCGCGCCGCCGCGCCCACGCCTCGTCTTGATACGCAGCCCACGATCCGTACCGACCATCGCGCAATTCTCGACGGCGACTTCATGCACGCCGCCGGACATTTCCGAGCCGATAACGAGACCGCCGTGACCGCGCTCCATCAGGCAATGGCTCACGCGCACGTCCCGCGTTTCGCTGAGATGCTCGCCCTCGCCGTTCTGGCCGCGCTTGCCGGCTTTAACGGCAATGCAATCATCCCCGACGGAAAAGCGCACGCCTGCGATCGTCACGTCCTGGCAGCTTTCGGGATTGAAGCCATCGGTGTTCGGGCTGTCGGCCGGAGCGGAGATGAAAAGCCCTGCCGCCGTCAATCGTCTGCAGCCCTGCGGATGAATCGTCCAGGACGGTGCATTGCGGATGGTGAAACCAAGAAGCGTCACATCGGAGCAGGAGACGAGATGAAGGCCCCGCGGGCGCCGTGCACCGCCGCGCGTTTCTTTCGGCCAGGTCCACCAGTCCCCGCTGTCGCCGGATCCGTCGAGCGTCCCTTGCCCCTCGATTGTCAGCGCTGTCACGCCAACGGCATGGAGCGGAGCTGCGAAACAGTCAGCCGGAAGGCCTTCCCAGCTCCCCAACATCTCGCCGGACGTGTCACGGGCGGCGAGGACGGGCCATCCGGCCCGACCCGAAGGCGCCCGCAAGACTGACCCTTGGGAAAGATGGAAGGTCATGCCGCTCTTGAGTGCGAGGGGAAATGCCGTCCACACCCCGGCCGGCAGCCTGAGCGTACCGCCCTCGGGAACCGCAGCAACAGCCTCTCGAAGGGCAGCGGCGTTGCGGCGTGCGCCCTCGATATCGTCAAGATGGATATCGCGAACGAGACCGAAATCACCTGCATCGACGAGCCCCGCGCAGGACGGGGTGTCAAATTCGACAGCTTCAAACCCTTCCGCTTCGAAGCGATAACGTGCGCGAGGTTGAAGCTCGTACAAAAGCGGCACAGCAAGAGAGGTCTCTCCCTGCCGCACCTGTTCGTCCGCGTCGGACGAGGAAAGGCGCCACTTCGCTGCCGCCGGCAGGCGATAGAGCGCTCCGCGTGCCGGCAGGCAAAGCGCCGCCGTTCGCGCCGACAGCGCGATGATGGATGGTCGGGTCATGATCTCTTCTCGTGTAGGCTCCCCGCAGGGCGCAGTGACGCCCGCCGCGACAAGCCGCGGCGGGCAGTCTTATCGATCAGTCAAACTTGGCGAGAACGTCGTTCACCGTATCGATGATCTGTTCTGCCGCCTCCTTGGCATCGAGCTGCCCATAGGCGTATTCCTCGAGCGTATCGATGAAGGCGGCGCGAATCTCCGGGTGTTCATTGAACGGCGAAACCGTCGGACCGCCTGCGGCGAGCACGATGGCGTTGGCGGCACGGACCTCGGGCTCGCCCTTTTCGCCAAGGCGGGCCGCAGCGGCCTTCGACGCCGGCAGACCGCGAGAGGTGCCGAGCGCATCGATGCCTTCCGGTTCGTTCAAAAGGCAGTTGACGATTTGAGCCGCCGCCGCCGGGTCCTTCGAATTCTTCGAGATCGAGAACACCATGGACGGCTTGCGGTAGACGCCTTCCGTTACCGCGTCAGCGAGCTTGAGCATCGGCACCGGCGTCAGCACCTGACCGTCCTTCAACGGATCGGCATACTTGGAATAGGTTGAGTCCCATTCATAGGAACCGGCGACCTTACCCTCGGCCCAGGCGGGCTTCTCGAACAGATTGACGTTACCGTCGGCTGCCTCTTCCTTCTGGGAACGGATGGCGCCGGTCTCGACCAGCTTGCCGAGGAAGGAAATGCCTTCGGCCAGTTCCTCCGGTGTCCAGGCGACACGATTGGTCTCGGGATCGACGAGGTCCTTGCCGGTCTTTTGGACGACGGCCAGCGTCGTTAGAAGTTGTGCGGTCTCCTTGACGGCGTTGAAGGTGTAGTAGTCCTTGCCGAGCTTTTCCTTGATCGTGGCCGTTGCGGCAAAGAACTCGTCCCAGGTTTTCGGGATGGGCACCCCGGCCTTCTCGAAGGTCGTGGCGTTGAAGAAGAAGACGCGGCCGGTGGTCGAGACGGAAAGCCCCTGCAGGACCCCGTTCATGGAGCCTGCCGCGAGATCGGCGTCGCTCCAGTTGGAAAGGTCGATCGCCTTGAGTGTGCGCAAATCGGCAAACCCGTCGCCATTTCTTGAAAACAGCGGCAGCCACGGCCAATTGACCTGCACGATGTCCGCCTCGGTCTTGCCGGCCATTTGGGTCGTCAGCTTTTCGAGGTAGCCGTCAAAACCGGTGAACTCGCCTTTGACTGTATGGCCATATTTTTCACCGCACGCCGCGATCGCCTTCTGGGTGGCAACGTGGCGGCTCTCGCCACCCCACCACGCCATACGCAATTCAGCCGCGTGCGCTGCCGTGGCGAGCGCAAGAGCGCCATATGCGACGCCGGCAAGCGCGGCGATCTTTGCTGTCATTCTCATTGCCTTCTCCTCCTTGGAATTGAACGACGCGGCGCCTCCTCAAAGCGACACGTTGCGGCCATCGGTCTTGTCGAAAACATGCAGTTGGACAGGGTCCGGTCGCAGGCGGATCACATCCGAGCGTCCCAGAGCCTCGAATTCGGCAGCCCCCACCACGCTCACGAACTTTCGGCCCTCGAGATCGGCGTGGAGGTAGACTTCATGCCCCATGAACTCGGCATTGGTCAGCTTCGCCGCAAATGCCGCGCCATCGGCGGCAAGGGAGAGATGTTGCGGGCGTATGCCGAGCACGGCCTCAGCGGGCCTCGACGAAAGCCGCGTCTCGAGGTTGGGGCCAAGTGGCAGACGCTGGCTGCCGATCGAGACGTCCCCACCGTCGAGCCTTGCATCGATGAGGTTCATCTCCGGGCTACCAATGAAGCCGGCAACGAAAAGGTTCGCCGGGCGATTGTAGAGTTCCTTCGGCGTCGCCACCTGCATGATGCGACCCGACTGCATGACGCAGATACGATCGCCCATCGTCATCGCCTCGGTCTGGTCGTGTGTCACGTAAATTACGGTCGAGGATAAGCCTTCGGCCTTGAGCTGGCGGTGCAGGTCGGTGATGCGGACACGCATCGAAGCGCGCAGCTTGGCGTCGAGATTGGAAAGCGGCTCATCGAACAGGAAGACCCCGGGCTTCTTGATCAATGCACGCCCAAGCGCCACGCGCTGAGCCTGGCCGCCGGAAAGCTGCTTCGGCAATCGATCGAGCAACGGCTCGATTTCAAGGATTTTGGCCACGTGATCGATGGCTGCGTCGATTTCCGCCCTTGGCTTGCCGGCAATCTTCAGACCGAAAGCCAGATTACCGCGCACCTTCATGTGCGGGTAGAGCGCGTAGTTCTGGAACACCATAGCGATGGAGCGTTTGCCGGGCGGCAAGTCGTTGACCCGCTGGTCGCCGATCACGACCTCGCCTCCCGATATCTCCTCGAGCCCGGCGACCATGCGCAGCGTGGTGGATTTGGCGCAGCCGGAGGGGCCGACGAAGACCATGAACTCACCATCCTCGATATCGAGGTTGATGCCGTGCACGGCCTTGAAGGCGTTGCCATAGACCTTCTCGAGATTCTTCAGTTGGACCTTAGCCATGTTCAGCCTTTGACTCCCCCGGAGGAGATCCCTTCAATGAAGTACCTTTGCGCAGCGAAGAAGACGACCAAGGCGGGTGTGATCGTCAGCACCGACATTGCGAGAATGCGGTTCCATTCGAAGGCTTCGGTGGTGTCGATGGAAAGTTTGAGCGCGAGGCTCACGGGATATTTGTCGACCGAAGACAGGTAGATCAGCGGCCCGAGGAAATCGTTCATGGTCCACATGAACTGAAACAGACAGACTGAAATCAGCGCCGGCGCGAGCATGGGAACGACGATGTAGATCAAAGTCTGGAGACTGTTGGCACCATCGACACGAGCCGCCTCTTCCATATCCGTCGGAAGCGAGCGCAGGAACTGCACCAGCATGAAGACGAAGAAGGCATCGCCTGCGAAGGCCGAGGGCACCCAGAGCGGTAGAAACGTGTCAAGCCAGCCGAGATCGCGGAAAAGAATGTACTGCGGAATGCGTGTTACGACATTTGGCAGGAGCAGGATGGCGATGACGGAACCGAAGAGGATCTTCTTCAGCGGAAAGTCGAACCGTGCGAAAGCATAGGCCGCCATCGTGCAGGAGATCGCCGTGCCGACCACCTTCGGCAGGATAATCAGGAAGGAATTCCAGAAGAACCGACCGAAGGTATAGGGCGTCGACGTCTGCCAGCCCTTTACATAGCCGTCAGCGGTCGGACTTGTCGGCATGAAGCCGGCGCCGGAAAAGATCTCCGAATTCGTCTTGAAACTCGCGCCAACCAGCCAGATCAGCGGGTAGAGCATGACGAAGCCAACGGAAAACAGCAGCACATAGCGAACCGTCGTGGAGATCAGGCGGAGCCTTGCCCTGCGGGCGACCAGGCGATCGTTGAGAACTTGAAGATCGGTCATCTCGTCAACTCCTCTTGTCGCCGGCGTAATAGACCCACTTCTTCGAAGACCAGAAGGCGACGAGGGTCAGCACGGTAATGATGGTGAAGAGCACCCAGGCGATGGACGAGGCGTAGCCCATGTTGAACTTCTTGAAGGCCTCGTCATAGATATAAAGCGGAAGCAGATAGGTCGCCTTCAGTGGACCGCCCTGGGTGATGATGTAAGGACCGTTAAACTCCTGAAACGCCTGAACCATCTGCATGATCAGGTTGAAGAAAATGACGGGCGTCAGCAGAGGCAGGGTGATCCAGAAGAAGGTGCGCACCTTGCCGGCGCCATCGATCGCGGCCGCTTCATAGAGCGATTTGTCGATCGACTGTAGGGCGGCAAGAAAGATCACCATGGCGGAGCCGAACTGCCAGCAGCGCAGCAGCGTGATCGTGAAGAGCGCGTTCACGGGATCGCCGAACCAATCGACCGGCGCGAGGCCGAGGGTCGCGAGCGCCATGTTCGCAAGACCCTCCGAGGCGAAGACATAGCGCCACAGAACGGCGATCGCGATCGAGCCTCCAAGGATCGAAGGCACGTAGAATGCCGTTCGGAACAAGCCGATGAACTTCAACCTATGATTTAGAATGGCCGCGATGAAGAGCGCAAAGGCGAGCTTCAGAGGCACGGTGATGAAGACGTAAAGAAGCGTTACGTTGAGCGACTTGATGAAGGTGCGGTCGCGGGTAAAGAGCCGCTCATAGTTGGCGACACCTGTCCAGCGCGGTTCGCTCATCAGGTCATAGCTCGTGAAGCTCAGATAGAATGAGCCGATGAACGGAATGGCCGTGAAGATCAACAGGCCGATAATGTAGGGCGCCAGATAGCCAAGCCCCAAAAGACGCTGCCCTTTCATGCCGGCCCTCCCGGACGGCGCTGAAGAGCGGCCATTTTAGATACGGTTTCGTACAAATTACGCTCCCGGAACGGTGCAGACAGGCGAAGGCTGTAGCCTCCTCCCTGTCCGCTGACCGATCTCCTCCCAGTTCGATGCGGCGCGTGCATGCATTTCTGCGATGACACTCACGCATTTTTGTCACAGAATGAATTCACAAAGGCGAGGAAAAAGATGGACGAAATTGAAGGTGGAATTCTCTCTGCTATTCCGCCGGCGGCGCTGACGCTTAATCTGACCCGAGCGGCTATCCGCATGGAGCATTCGCAGACTTGGCGCATCGACAAGTCGAACCCGGTCGACGACCTCGTCATCTGCCTTGAAGGGCGCGGTCACTATCTGGTCGATGGAGAGCCACATGTGATGGAGCCGGGCGATGCCATGCTGATTTCCCGCGGGCAGCGCTTCATCGGATGGAGCGAGGGACCGGAAACATATCTCGGCCTCGCCCAGCATTTCACACTTGATATTTACGGCCGTCACAACCTGATCGAGCAGATGGATTTGGTGCCGAAGCTGAGGCTGGCGCGGTGGGGGTTGCTTGAGCCGCTGGCGCGCCACTATCGTCAAAGCGCGCCGCCCTCTTCCGTGACGCTTGGTCAGCACCACCTGTTCATGGTTCTGCTGATCGCCTTCATCGAAGATGCGTTCATCGGCTGGCGAGACCATGCCACCTACCAGCCCGAGGGAGCAGATGCGATCGATCTCGCTGTCATGAAGGCGGCAACGATGATCTCCGCCAATCCGCTCGACCCGGATATTGCGACAAAGGCGGTCGAAGCATCTCCCTACAATCGCGATTACTTCCTGCGGGAGTTCCAGAAACGCGTAGCGCGTACACCGCGCAAATACCAGGAGCTGAAACGCATGGAGCGGGCAATGCACTTTCTCGAAGCAGGGCTTTCGGTTTCCTCTGCAGCCGCGGAAGTCGGCTACCCCGACCCCTACTACTTCTCACGAATGTTCAAGCGAACTCTGGGCCTCAGTCCACGCGATCACATGAGAAGGGTTCGACAAAGCCGAGACGGTGGCCTCATGCACCTCGACGAACACGAACAGGCCCTTATGCTTGCCGACGGGCTTGCCAGCGACTAGCTGGGAGTTTGTTTGGCGCTAAGCCGGACCGACACGCACCCATGTGTCTCGCCACGAGCCGGAGAACATGCCCGGCAAGTTCGGACCCGGTAAGTTCGGACAGGGCCCCATGCGGCACGCACGTCCACCTGGCTCTCACGTTCCGGGCATCTTGAACTGGGCGAGTGCGTCGCGGTCGATCTCGATGCCAAGGCCGGGCGCATCGGGGATGGCAACGACACCGCCCTCCGCCTCGATCGGCGTCTTCAGCACCGCCTGGCGGAACGGGTTTTCCGTCCGGTCGAACTCCAGGATCGGCTCGATCGGATTGACGCGGACCGGATCGGGCGTCATCGCCGCCATGAACTGCAGTGCGGCGGCGATGTGCACGCCGGTGCCCCAGACATGCGGCACGATGCGAACGCCATGAATCGTCGCAAGGCTCATGATCTTCGCGATCTCCGAGAACCCGCCGCAGCCGCAAAGATCCGGCTGCAGGATATCGACCGCGCGGCTCTCGATTGCCGGCCACATGCCGTAGCGGCTATGCCAGGTCTCACCACCGGCAACCGGGATCGGCTGCCCGGCACGCACTTCGCGATAGGCGGAAAGCTGCTCCGGCACGACCGGTTCCTCGAACCAGTCGATGTCGTAGTCGGCCGCCCCCTTGCCAAGCCGGATCGCCTCGGTGACGGTATAGCCGTGGTTGGCGTCGATCATCAGCCGCATGTCGTCGCCGATCGCCTCGCGCACCGCCCGGATGACCCGCAGGTCTTCCTCGATGCCGAAGCCGATCTTGATCTTGCAGGCGTGGAAGCCTTGCGCCCGGCGTTCCGCCATCTCCAGCGCATTGTCGGAAACGCGGTCGACGCCATCGCGCTTGAAGCTGCCGGTGGCATAGGCACGGACGCTGTCGCGCCAGCGGCCGCCGAGCAGCATGGAGACGGAGGCGCCGTAGTGTTTGCCCTTGATGTCCCAGAGCGCGATGTCGATGCCGGAAAGCGCGGTGATCGCAAGTCCGCGCTGGCCTTGATCGCGCAGCGCATTGTAGAGGATCGCCCAGAGCTTTTCGGTCTGGCGCGGATCCTGGCCGATCAGCCAGGGCGTATAGGCGGCAACCACCGCCGCATTGGGCCGCGCCGGGCCGAGGCACTCGCCCCAGCCGATCGTGCCGTCGTCGCATTCGATCTCGACCAGCACATGGGCGCGACGGTCAAAACGCATGGAGGCGCTTTCGAACGGCACGGCCAGCCGATGTTCGAGAAGATGGGTGCGGACGGCGACGATCTTCATGGGCTATCCTCGCAATACGCTCATTTCCGACGCTTGTTCGCACCGATCAGTGCGTCGAGCATGGCGACCTCCTCCTCGGTCAAGTCTTTCAGCGGCGCACGCACCGGACCGGCATCAAAACCCTGCAGCCGCACGCCGGCCTTGATCGCCGAGACGGCATAGCCCTTGGCGCGGTTGCGGATCGCCATGAACGGATAAAAGAACGCGTTGAGGATGCGCTCGCAGGTGGCGCGCTCGCCGGCGCGAAGGGCGGCATAGAATTCATTGGCAAGGCCCGGCACGAAGTTGAAGACGGCCGAGGAATAGGTGGTGAAGCCGGCCCCGAGATAGGCCTCGGCAAACAGTTCCGCCGTCGGCATGCCGCCGAGATACATCAGCCGGTCGCCCATCTTGGCGGTGACCTGGCGCACCAACCCGATATCGCCGGTGCCATCCTTGAAGCCGATCAGGTTCGGGCATTCGTCGCAGAGCCGCGCCAGCGTGTCGGCCTGCAACACCGCGTTGTCGCGGTTATAGACCATGACGCCGATGCCGACCGACTGGCAGATCGTCTTCACATGGGCATAAAGCCCTTCCTGCGGCGCATCGATCAGATAGTGCGGCAGAAGCAGGATGCCGTCGGCGCCCACGCGCTCGACCGAGCGGGCGATGTCGATCGCCATCTCGGTGCCATAGCCGCAGCCCGATACGATCGCCGTGTCGCCGGCAACATCCTTGGCCGCCCGGACGATGCCGGGGATTTCCTCCGGCTTCAGCGAGAAGAACTCGCCGGTGCCGCCGGCGGCAAACAGCACCGGCGCCTTGTAGCCGGCCAGCCACTCGACATGCGCCCGGTAGCTGTCGGGCGCAAAACGACCCTCCGCATCGAAATGCGTCACCGGGAACGAAAGCAGGCCCGATCCAAGTGCGGCCTTGATTTGCTCAGGGGTCATAACGTTGGTTTCCTCTTTGGTTGATGACTCCAAATAGCCGGCTCATCACACTAATGTCAACAGTCATCATACAAGTCATCATACAAGTTGACGGCTAACGTGCCAGCCAGCCGCCATCAACATTCAAAACCGCACCATGGACGTAGTTTGCAGCCGCCGACGACAGGAACACCGTCGCGCCGGCAATGTCTTCGGCGCGGCCCCAGCGGCCTGCCGGAATCCGTTCGAGTATTGCCTTGTTGCGGTCGGGGTCTGCCCTCAAGGCCTCGGTGTTGTTCGTCTCGATGTAGCCGGGCGCAACCGCATTGACGTTGATGCCTTTTGACGCCCATTCGTTGGCGAGGAGCTTCGTGACGCCCACGACACCATGCTTGGCGGCGGTGTAGGACGGCACGCGAATTCCGCCCTGGAAGGAAAGCAGCGAAGCGATGTTGACCACCTTGCCGGGCATGCCCTTCGCGAGCAGCTCCCTGGCAAAAGCCTGCGTCGTGAAGAACAGTGCCTTGAGGTTCACATCCATAACTGCATCCCAATCGGCTTCGGTAAAGTCGACCGCGTCCGCGCGACGGATGATGCCGGCGTTGTTGACGAGAATGTCGAATCCCGCACCGGCAAAGATTCCGGCTGCTGCCATCGGATTGGCGAAATCAAGCGCAAGGGCAGTCGCCTTTCCCCCGGCCCTGTCGATGAGTGCCAGGGTCTCGTCGGGCGCCCTGCGCGCGGCACAGACGACCTCAGCGCCCGCCTGAGCCAGGCCAACAGCAATCGCTTGACCAAGACCGGTGTTCGCCCCCGTGACGAGAGCCTTATGTCCTTCAAGAGAAAAGAGATTTTTCATCGCAGATCCGCCGGTTGAATGAAATCCATGTCCGTGTAATCGACATTATCGCCGGCCATCGCCCAGATGAAGGTATAAGAGCCGATGCCCGCGCCCGAGTGGATCGACCATGGCGGCGAGATCGCACCTTCCTCGTTGGCGATAAACAGATGCCTCGTCTGCTGCGGCTCACCCATCAAATGGAGCACGCGGGATTTTTCGTCCATGCCGAAATAGAGATAGGCCTCCATGCGGCGGTCATGCACGTGGGAAGGGATCGTGTTCCAAACGGAGCCGTCTTCGAGCGTTGTGTAGCCGAGCACGAGCTGGCAGCTTTCCATCACGAGCGGGTGGATGAACTGATTGATGGTCCGCTTGTTGGAGGTTTCCGTCGCGCCAAGCTTGACCTCCTTGCTTTCACCGAGCGTCACAAGCCGCGCCGGCAGGGTGCGGTGCGCCGGGCAGGAGACGATGTAGAAACGCCCGCGCCCGGCAAACGTCACCGCACCGGAACCGGCTCCGAGATAGAGCACGTCGCCGCGGTTGAGTGCGTATATCTCATCACCGGCCGTCACCGTACCGGCCTCACCGATGTTCACGATGCCCATTTCGCGCCGGTCGAGGAAGGACGTCGTCTTCGTTTCCTCAACCCGATCGAGCGTCAACGTGGCGCCGTCTGGAACGGCACCTCCCATAACGAAGCGATCGTAATGCGTGTAGATCAGCCGGATCTCACCGGGACGGAACATATCCTGCGCCAGGAAATGCTTACGCAGGCCCTCCGTGTCGAGTGCTCGCGCGTAGTCCGGATTAACGGCCTGCCTGGTTTCGACGGTCAGCATTCGGCCCTCCTTTGGGGTATTGCAGACAAGAGATAATACATGTTAGTCCGTATTGTATGATAACTTGTTCAAGGTCAAGACCCGAATGAAACGCCTCCTGATCACGGGTGCGGCTGGCGCGCTTGGTCGCGCCTTGCGAACGCGACTGGCGTCGCTTGCCGAAACGATCCGCCTTGCCGACATCGCGCCAGCGCAGGCCACCGGCCCCAATGAGGAATGGATGCACTGCGATCTCGCAGAACCGGGGGCGGTCGATGCGATGGTCGCGGGCTGCGACGGTATCGTGCACCTCGGCGGGATCTCCGTCGAACGCCCGTTCGACGAGATAGTCACCGGCAATATTGTCGGCCTCTACAATCTCTACGAGGCCGCTCGCGCCCATGGCTTGCCCCGCATCGTCTTTGCAAGCTCAAACCACACGGTCGGCTACTATCCGCAGACGGATCGACTTGGGCCCGATGCCCCTTATCGGCCCGACGGGCTCTATGGTGTCTCCAAATGCTTCGGTGAATCGCTCGCCCGCCTGTACTTCGACAAGTTCGGACAGGAGACCGCACTCGTGCGCATTGGTTCCTGTACAGCTGAACCGATGGACCACCGGATGCTGTCGACCTGGTTTTCCCATGGCGACTTCGCATCGCTGATCGAAGCCGCCTTCCGCGCACCAGTGCTTGGCTGCCCGGTCATTTGGGGCGTGTCGGCAAACGATGCCTGCTGGTGGGACAATTCGCATCTGGCTTGGCTCGGCTGGAGGGCGAAAGACAACGCCGAGACCTGGCGCAAGAAAATCGAAACGAACGTGGCGAAACCAACCCCCGATAAATCAATGGCGCGCTTTCAAGGCGGTGCCTTTACCGACAATCCCATCTTCAAGGAGTGACAATGACCTTCACCCCTCACGGCAAACACCTGGTTGCGGGCGAGTGGATCGCGACCGAGCAGACCTTCAGAAGCGAACCGGCCCATGGCGCCGCGTTCGAGTTTTCCGTCGGCACGCCGGATCTGGTCGACAGGGCTGCGAAAGCGGCCGAGGAGGCCTTCTGGTCCTATGGCTATTCCAGCCGGAAAGAGCGCGCAGCCTTTCTCGAAGCCATTGCCGATGAGATCGAAAGCCGCGGGGCGGCGATTACCGAGATCGGCAGCGCAGAAACCGGTCTGCCGGCCGCCCGGCTGGAAGGAGAACGTGCACGCACCACCGGCCAGCTCCGGCTATTTGCAGCCCATGTCCGACAGGGCGACTATCTCGATAGGCGCCACGATGAGGCGCTTCCAGAAAGAAGGCCCCTGCCGCGCCCCGACATCCAACTGGTTCAGCGACCAGTCGGTCCCGTTGCGGTGTTCGGCGCCTCCAATTTTCCCTTGGCCTTCTCGACGATGGGCGGCGATACCGCGTCGGCCCTTGCGGCCGGATGCCCGGTCGTCGTGAAGGGCCATTCCGCCCATCCAGGGACGAGCGAGGTGGTTGCAGAGGCTGCCGATGCAGCGATCAGGACGCAAGGGCTTCACCCCGGCATATTCTCCCTCATCCAGGGCGGCCGCCGGGACGTCGGCACCGGCCTCGTTACACATCCCCTGATCAAGGCCGTCGGCTTCACCGGCTCCCTTGCGGGTGGCCGCGCGCTTTTCGACCTGTGTGCCCAGCGCCCGGAACCGGTCCCCTTCTTTGGCGAACTGGGTTCGGTCAACCCGATGTTCATCCTGCCCGAGGCCGGCACGGCCCGCTGTGAGGAAATCGCCAGGGGCTGGGCAAGCTCGCTGGCAATGGGCGCCGGACAATTCTGCACCAATCCGGGCATTGCCGTGATCGCAGCAAGGGAAGCGCCAGCGTTTGCGGAAAGCGCGCGTGCGGCGCTTTCACAGATCGGCGCGCAAGTAATGCTGTCGGATGGAATTGCCAACGCGTATCGCAATGGGCGCGATCGTATCGCCTCAGGCAATGGTGTTCGCGACGTCTTCACGTCCAGCTGCGATCGGCGCAACGCCACGCCCAATCTCTTCCTCGTTTCGGCACGGGACTGGCTCGCCAATCACACGCTTTCAGAAGAAGTGTTCGGCCCGCTCGGCCTCATCGTCACGGTCGAAAGCATTGAAGAACTGATCGCCGTCGCCAGGCGTTTCGATGGCCAGTTGACCGCAACCCTTCATCTCAACGACGGGGACACGGATCTTGCGCGCCAACTTATGCCGATCCTGGAACGCAAGGCCGGCCGTCTTCTTGTCAACGGCTTTCCGACAGGCGTCGAGGTCTGCGACGCCATGGTTCATGGCGGGCCTTATCCGGCCTCCACGAATTTCGGCGCCACCTCCGTCGGGACAATGTCGATCCGCAGGTTTCTTAGGCCGGTATCCTATCAGAATGTACCAGACGGGCTTTTGCCTGCCGATTTGCGACCGGATTGAGGAGCAATTGCCTCGTCCGCCAACTTTGGCGTATCCAGAGATGAAGCGAGAAGCCGCCCTTCCCTCCGTCGAGATGCGGCGGCTCTTCGATGAACACGAGGCGATACTCGACGCGATCCAAAGCGGAGATGAGGAACAGGCTCGCGCGGCCATGCGCGATCACCTAAAGAACAGCCAGACGCGATATCGCTCCATGCTGCGCACCTTGCGCTAGCACTGGTTGAGAGGGTCGCACTTGCATTCGAACAGATAACGACTAACATGCCAGACAGGTTTAGGCATGTTGGGACGAAAATGGAAGCCGTAAACACTATCGAGCGTGGCACGTCGCTTGCGGCAAAAATCAGCGCCGCGCTGCGTCGCGATCTGGCGGAAGGCGTGTTTCGCCCTGGCGACCGGCTTCCGAGCGAAAGCGCTCTGACGCGCGAATATTCCGTCAGCCGTACAGTCGTGCGTGAAGCGATTGCCATCCTTCGCGCCGACGGGCTGGTCGAAGCGCGCAAGGGCGCCGGCATATTTGCCCTTGAGACACAGCCGGAAAAAAACCAGCCCTTCAAGGATTTGAAGACCGAGCGGATTTCCTCGGTCATCGAGCTTCTCGAACTTCGCACGGTTTTCGAGGTGGAATCGGCAGGCCTGGCGGCCGCGCGCCGTTCACCCGCCCAGATCGAGACCATCCTGGAGGCCCATCATCGGGTAGGCGAGTGCCTTGCAACTGGCAACCCGACGCGCGATGCGGATTTTGAGCTTCACCTGGCGATTGCGGAAGCCACGCAAAACCGGCGCTTTCCGGAATTTCTCCAACTGATCCGGACTGGAATCATTCCACGCGGAGAGTTGCAGGGATCCGCGCCGGGGTCGCGCCCGAAGGACTATAACCTCCACCTTCAGGAGGAGCACGGCCAGATCGTTGAGGCAATCATCGAAGGCAATGCTGAAGCGGCGCGCGAACGCATGCGCGCCCACTTGCGAGGAAGCCTTGATCGGTACAACGCGCTTTTGCGTTCCCGCACCATGACCCCCGACGCAATTTAACAAACGCGAATAGTTGTCATACAGGATAAGACATGTATGGTGATGTTGTCATACATCGCCAATGAGGTCCGCATGTCTCTTCCCACTTTTCCCACTGTTTCGACCGACGCCGGCGTTACCCGCCAGGTCCTTTCGCAATCGCCCGAGCTGATGGTTGTCTCCTTCCGGTTCGAAAACGGTGCGAAAGGCAAGCTCCACCGCCACCCGCACGTGCAATCCACCTATGTGGCGCGCGGTAAATTTCGCTTCTTTCGCAACGGCCAGGCTTACGAACTGAAAGCTGGCGACAGCCTCGTAATCCCCGGAAACACGGAACATGGCTGCGAATGCCTGGAGGCAGGAGAGCTTATCGACTGCTTCACGCCCCGCAGAGATGACTTCCTCTCCGTCGGCTCTGCTTGACACTCGATATAACCTGTGACAGGTTCAATGAAAGTTGTCATACAGGATTGGAGCCTGTAACGCCTCACCGAAGGCGACTGACAAACGGAGGAACCATGTCAATTCGTCGCCTACGATTCCACGGCGTGGCCGGGCAGGTCGGGACCATTGCGGTCACGTTGCTCGGCCTTCTGCTCCTGACGTTCTTCATCGGCCGCCTCATGCCTGCCGATCCAGTCCGCGCCATCGTTGGGGAGGACGCGACGCGTGAGACCTACGAGCAGGTCTATCGTTCGCTCGGGCTTGATCGACCACTTTGGGAACAATTCGCCTACTACCTCGGCGACGTTTTCACCGGCAACTTCGGAACCTCCATCCGCACCGGCCAGCCGGTCATCCAGGACATCCTGCATGTGATGCCGGCAACGATCGAGCTTGCGACCTTCGCAATCCTCATCGGAGCCGGCCTCGGCGTACCGCTTGGGGTGCTTGCTGCCGTCAACAAGGATCGCTGGCCCGACCATGTCGTGCGCGTCTTCAGCCTGTTCGGGCACTCCATGCCGATCTTCTGGACCGGCATGATCGCGCTGATCGTGTTTTATGCTTATCTCGGCCTCGTCGGCGGCAGCGGACGCATGGACCAGTTCTACATTGGCCTTGTCGAGGAGCGCACCGGATTCCTGCTGATCGATAGCCTGATCGCCGGCGAAATGGATGTGTTTTGGTCAGCCGTCAACCACATCATCCTGCCGGCGTCGCTGCTTGGCTACTCCTCGTCCGCCTATATTACGCGCATGACCCGCAGCTTCATGCTGGATCAGCTCGGTCAGGAATATGTCACAACGGCGCGTGTCAAAGGCCTTTCTCGCAGCCAGACGATCTGGCAGCACGCCTTCATCAATATTCGGGTGCAACTGGTCACCATCATTGCACTTGCCTATGGCTCGCTGCTCGAAGGCGCCGTGCTGATTGAGACGGTCTTCGCGTGGCCGGGCTTTGGCCAATATCTCACCAATAACCTCATCACCGGCGACATGAACGCCGTCATGACCTGCGTCCTGATCGTCGGGATCATCTTTATCGCCCTCAATCTTCTGTCCGACGTTCTTTACCGCATCTTCGACCCGAGGACACGCTGATGACCACCCAAGCTGAAACTGCGTTCCGCTTGCCGGCTCCGCTTGCCGCACTCAAGAACATCGTGCGCTTCCTTTTGAAAAGTCCGACCTCGACCTTCGGTCTTGCGGTCCTGGTCCTGCTCGTCCTTGTCGCGACCTTCGCGCCGCTGATTGCCACCCATGATCCCTATGCCCAGAACCTCGCAAACACGCTGCAGGCGCCCGGAAATGGACATCTGTTCGGCACGGATGAGCTTGGTCGCGACATCTTCAGCCGCCTGGTCTGGGGCTCGCGTATCACGCTTACGATCATCTTCCTCGTCTCGATAGTCGTTGGCCCAATCGGGCTCGTCATCGGCACGACTGCCGGCTATCTCGGCGGCAAGGTCGATACCGTGATGATGCGCATCACGGACATCTTCCTGTCTTTCCCGAGCCTCATTCTCTCGCTCGCTTTCGTTGCGGCGCTCGGCCCGAGCCTGAACAACGCCATCATTGCGATTGCGCTGACGTCGTGGCCGCCGATCGCACGCCTCGCGCGCGCAGAGGCAATGACCTTTCGCAAGGCGGACTACATCTCCGCAGCCAGGCTCCAGGGTGCATCGGCCACACGCATCATCGTCAAGTCGATCATGCCCATGTGCCTGCCCTCGGTGCTCATTCGCCTCACACTGAACATGGCGACGGTTATCCTGACGGCTGCCGGTCTCGGTTTCCTGGGGCTCGGCGCCCAGCCGCCGCTGCCGGAATGGGGCGCGATGATCGCGACAGGTCGCAAGTACATGCTGGACAGCTGGTGGCTCGTCACTTTCCCGGGTGTCGCCATTCTTTCGGTCAGTCTCGCTTTCAACCTTCTCGGCGACGGGCTGCGCGATGCGCTCGATCCGAAGCAGATGAACCGGAGGTAGACCGATGAGCAAAGATATTCTCCAGGTCGAAAACCTCCGCATCCGCTATGGCGGCGCAGCGACCGATGCCGTGCGCAGCGTGTCCTTCACCCTCGGCCGCGAACGCCTTGGCATCGTCGGCGAATCCGGCTCCGGCAAATCGACGGTCGGACGCGCCCTGCTGCGACTTCTGCCGGGTGCCACGATCACCGCCGACACGCTGCGCTTTGCCGAGCTCGATCTGACGGCGCTTTCGGAAAGGGAACTGCTCAAAGTTCGCGGCCGGCGTATGTCCATGATCCTTCAGGATCCGAAATTCTCTTTGAACCCAATTCGCCGGGTTGGTGACCAGGTGGCGGAAACCTATCTGCGGCACTTCAGGTGCACTAAGGCGGAAGCCCGTCAGAAGGCGCTCGCCATGCTGTCGGCGGTGAAGATCCGCGATCCGGAACGCGTTTATGATCAGTATCCGCACGAGATATCTGGCGGCATGGGGCAACGCGTCATGATCGCGATGATGCTGCTTGCCGATCCGGAGCTCGTCATTGCCGACGAACCGACCTCGGCCCTCGACGTCACGGTGCGACTTCAGGTGTTGAACATTCTCGATGGGCTGGTGCGAGATCGCGGCATTGGGCTCATCATGATCAGTCACGATTTGAACCTGGTGCGCAATTTCTGCGATCGGGTGCTCATCATGTATGCCGGCCGCATCGTTGAAACGCTGGCTGCGCGGGATCTCGACAAGGCCCAACATCCCTACACGCGTGGCCTGCTGGCCGCTCAGCCCCGGATCGGCGGCCCACGGGCACCGCTCAGCGTGCTTGATCGCCGTCCCGAATGGCTGGAGGAGAAAGCCTGATGTCCGTCTCTGTCGAAGCTCGCGACGTCTCCATCACCTTTGGTAGCGGTCCCACCGCAGTCAAGGTGTTGCCACGCGTCACCTTCTCCGTGGCACCAGGCGAATGTTTCGGCCTCGTCGGCGAAAGCGGATCGGGCAAGTCCACGGTGCTGCGCTGCATCTCGATGCTAACGGACATTTGGACCGGCGACGTGTTGATCAACGGACGGTCGGTGCGTGACATGCCGTTGATCGAGCGTTGCCGTACGCTGCAGATGGTCTTCCAGGATCCCTACGGCTCGCTGCATCCGCGCCAATCGGTTCGCACGGTGCTGAACGAGCCTCTTGTCATCCATAAGCTCGGTGATCGAGAGGAGCGCATGCGCAAGGCAATCACGGATGTGGGCTTGCCGATTTCCTTCCTCGATCGCTTTCCGCATCAGCTCTCGGGCGGCCAGCGGCAGCGCGTTGCGATCGCACGGGCACTGATTCTCGAGCCTTCCTTGCTGCTCCTCGACGAGCCGACGTCGGCGCTCGATGTTTCGGTGCAGGCGGAAATCCTCAACCTGCTCCAGCGCCTGCGTGAGGAGCGTGGCTTCACCTACATCATGGTGACGCACGATCTGGCGGTGGTCGACCACATGTGCGACCGCTTTGCGGTCATGCTGCACGGAGAGATTACCGAAATTTTGCCCCGCGCGGCGATCCCGGGCAACCAGGCAACCCACGCCTACGCGCGTGAGCTGATCGGCGCCTCGCTGGAGTACGAAGGCTCGCACTGAGCCAGCCGCATCTCCTCCCAAAAAAACCTCCTTCTCCCCAACTCGCCCGGCTCAACGCCGGGCTTTTGTTTGCCTGATCACCCCCGTTTGACCATCGGCGTTTGAGCTTTCCAATGACCCTGGCAGCACGCCTCCCGAACCTTTCGGCGCGTGCAGCCCAGACCCTCATCGCCGCGGAACGCGGCATCCAGTTCGTCGAGAGCGGGGAGGCGCAGTCTTGAAGGGCGCGGTGTCGGAAACGTTCCTCAATTCAGTGCAGGCGTCGCAGTTTGGAGCGCTCCCCAATTCAGTGCGGCCCCTTCCTCGGGAGCGCTCCTCAGTTCAGTGCGATGTCGCTAATGCAGTGCGTAGCAATGGCGCCTCTCTAATCGTACCCGCCGTCGGTGGCGGCTCGGCGCGGCAGCTCCTGCCGCAGCCATGAGCTTTCTCAATCTGCCGATTTGTCCCGCGTTCGGCCTCATGTCCAGGCTGATTATGTTCAATACCATTGCCGCCATCGATGACGCGATCGCCGCCGCCGGCCTTCGGGAGTTGGACGTGCTGCAGGCCGCCGGCCTTTGCCCGCGCTATCTCTACCGGATCCGCGTCGGGCAGAAGCCACTCACTGGGAAAACTGCCTCACGGGTGCAGCTCGCGATCTCTGAGCTAAAGAGCCAGCGCCGCATGGAAACACGCGAGAAGGCGACCAACGGTAAGAGGCCATGGCAAAGCCGCTCGACGGCGCAATACCGCATGGCGATCGCCTTTGTGGCCCAGGCCGCGACGGTGAAACCGGCCTTCATCCTGGAAGCAGACCCGGCCCGGCGCGCGACGGCGGATCCGCTGTGGCTGCGCGCCGCCCGGCTGCGCCGCATCGCCCTCTACATTGCCAACCAATATCTAAATGTCGAGCAGGCGGATCTCGCCCGCGTTGCCAGCATGAGCAAGGCCAACGTTTCGATTTCCATGAGGCAAGTGGAAGATGATCGGCAGGTCGATGCCGAGATCGAGACCATCATCCGAGCAGTCGAGGGGGCTTTTGAGGCATGAAGTATTCAAGTGGCCGAAATTATCGCCTCGGTAAGAGAAATTCGAAGAGTGCTCTGATCTATGATCGCATCGCAAAACAATATCGCTGTTTCATAGTGGCCTTTTACGGTATCGGTCAGTGCTGTGAGATATGTTTCACTGAAGCCAGACTTAATTTTTCCTTCAGCATCGGTGATCATAGAATTGAAGTCATCGATAAACATCGATGCGTTGAAGGAAGTCTGAAAGTCAAGGTTTGCTTTTTTGAACTCCTCTCGGTCAAGAATTGTTCTGATAACTGTTATTCTACTGGCTACGCTTTTCACATCCCGAACAATGTCGGAGGAAGGAATTGTCGGCAGGCGGTCGATAGACTCCTCAAGTGCGCGCTTGAGTTTTGTCGCAAGGCTCTTGACGTGTTTCGCATGCTCGAGGGCTGGGAGCGTTTGCAGGCGGACATTCGCTCTGGAGAACCTTTCCGCGTCGCCTACCTGCTTCGCCAGATAGGCGATCGTCGGTACCGCGACGAAAATGGCAACCCAGCCACCGAGCGCCGAAATCCACTCTCGAAAGCAATTTTCGTTCGGATCTGCCGAACAGAATGGCCGTTCCGCAAAAAGCAAGCGCAACCAGACGATTACTATTACAGCCGCCGGAATCAGCCAGATCCAACGGTCCCAGTGCTTGCGTATGTCCATGTCGCCTCCCCACACAGTTCATCGGCAACGCTAGGCTGTGAGCGACTGAGTCTGCAAGGCCGGGCGCAGATGCGTCTCAGCGAGAGTATTGGCGAACTTTCCGTCACCACGAAGCAGGTCGAGGACGATCGACAGAGTGATGCCGCGATCGAAGCCATTATCCGAGCAGTCGAGGGGACTTTTGTGTGATCACAGGATCAAGGGTCGAGAATCTTCTCAAACATGCGCCGACGTTCGACTGCTCTCTCCGACAACTCTTTACTAAACGATTCGATCATTTCGTAGGTTTTCAGAACGGAGTCCCGGCAGACTGCGATATGCTCTTTTTCGGGCACCATCTCTTCAGCGAGCTGTGTCAATGGCGTGACGTCCATATCAAGGAGTTCCACAAGCAACGACGATGTGTGAGATGTTTGAAACTCCCTGCTGGCGTCTTGGAGTTCCTTACGCGCGAGAGTGTTTTGCGCGACTTTCGCGCGAACCGTGAGCTCCCGCAGGTCCTGTTCTCCGTTGCCAGTGGGCAGTGCCCCAAGTGCGGTCCTGCCGCTGGATACGTGGTTTTTCAAGCGTTGCGCAAGGTCAGCGATGTGCCTGGCGTGCTCAATCGCGGGGACCGAGTTCATCCTAACGGTTGCGCGCGCAAATTTTTCAGCGTCCGCAACCTGTTTAGCGAGAAACAAGACAGTCGGAACTGCAGCTGCGACGGCGGCCCAGCCGCCGAAGGCAGATACCCACTCTCTCAGGCAATGCTCCTCTTTGGAGACGGCACAAAAGGGTTCGCGCCCAAAGAAAAGGCGCGCAGCGCCTATGAGGATGACGACAGCAGGGACCAGCCACACCCAGCGGTCCCAATGTTTGCGAAAATTCATGTAAATCGGCCCCAAGCTCGTTGCAGAGCAACGCTAGGCTGCGGGTGGCTGAGTCTGCAAGGCCGGGCGCACGAGATGGGCGGCCAATCGCCATTGACCAAGCCGGAAGTAGGAGCGTCAACGTGCGGCTGCAATCATTGCGACCTCTTGCTCGATGCGGTCGCACGCCTGTAGGCAGGCGTCGGCAAAAATGTACACCTGTTCGACGCTCATGAGCATCATGGCGCAAACTCCCGGCAACTGGGCGGCGTTGATACGGTTTTCGACGATCCCTTCAAATCGTCCAAAGCGATCAAACACACTGATGACCCCCGCAGACGACATCGACGGCGAAATCAAAACCGACCGTTCGAAGAAGCGGAAGTCCTCGGTGTCGATGCGCGCCCTCAGATTAGCGATATCGACGCGAAACTGCTCGACGACCCCAAGCTTACCGTTCTGAATTTTTTCCATGTCGGCCCAACGTTCCGCTACGTCGCTAGCCTCATTGCGAGCGATGCGTGCCAATTCACGGACACGCCATGCGGCCGCATGAAGCGGCCGCATGGCCATCAACAACGCCGTTTGATGCTGGCGATCACTAGTGCGAATCTGACGGGAAAGAAAAAAGATAGAGGGAACGGCTACAGCGGCAGCGGCCCATCCGCTGAGGACGCCAACCCACTCGCGAAAGCAGCTACCGTTGTCCTCTGGCGCGCACCAGTTTTCGGCGCCGCCCTGCCACAGAATGTAGATGAAGATGCCTGCGACCAATGCGTAGGCGACGCCCCAGCCGGTGTAGTAGCCAAAATCTTTGTCCCGATTGTCCATTTCGTTGCTCCTTTAGGCACGACGCTATCGCGCCGCCGCGCAGTTTCGCAAGGTGGGGTTGCGTGATGCGCGAGAACGACACCGCCCTGGATCAAAGAAGGGAAATGGCAATGCGCAGAAGCCAGCATCAGACCAGCCGCAGACTGTCGACACGTCGGTTTCACCGGCAGCAGTGGCACCGGAAGCGGCATTGGATCTCGGTGGTGGTTCGCCCGCTCCAGCAACAGGGCTGCAACACCAGGAGCAGCAATTGGCAAGCGGGCCGCAGCCAGGTCGCACGCGCAAGGCGCTGGTGATGAATGTCGTCGCGAGGCGAGGGGCGACGGGCGGGGAACCACGCAAACCGGCAAAGATGAGGAATACTTCGGCCTCGAGCGAGAGAACCCGAGCAGTGGCAGCCACAGGGAACGTTACCGATTTCGTTCGGCGACGCGTCGGCGCCCGGGCCCATGACACTTTTCACAGTCGTAAAAAAGAGGGCGCATGGATCACATGCGCCCTCTTCGCTTCATTTTCTTCAGTGTCTTGAAGCGATTACCGCTCCTTGGTCACGCCCTCGAAGCGCGAGAGCCAGGGGCTGACGATCATCCCCTTCACATCGCTTCGGTACGCTGCCGTGTCGATCACTTCCGAGAAGGGCTGGATCGACATGACGATCTCGTCCATGTACTGCTGCACGCCCTCGTAGAGCTTGGCCTGCTTGGCCGGGTCGCGCTCGACCAGGGCCTCCTCGATCATCTTGTTCAGCTTCTCGTCATGGAAGCTGGTGCGCCAGCTCTGATAATTGGTGAGCTTGGCGTCGTCCGAATTGTCGGGATTGTAGGCGATGGAGCGCAAGTTGTTGTCGGGATGCGGCTGCTGGCCGCCGCCGCCACGGCCGAGGAGCAGCTCGAAGTTCCGCTCGCGCATCGCGCCGTAGATCTGATCGCCCGAACCGCTGATGAGCTCCGCCTGAATGCCGGCCTGGGCAAGCGTGTTCTGGATGGCTGTCGCCGCCTTCATGAACGGATCTTCGGACAGGACCCGCAGCGTCGTCTTGAAACCCTCCGGATAGCCTGCCTCGGCAAGCAGTGCCTTTGCCTTGGCCACATCCAGCTTGTACCCCTCGTCCGGCAGCGCACCGAGAACGCCCGTCGACAACGGCCGCTGATGCAGCTTGCCGTAGTAGGGCATCACGGCCTTGTCGAGACCGTCATAGTCGATCAGATAACGCAGTGCTTCACGCACCTTCTTGTTGGCAAACCGCTCGTCCTTCATCGAGACGCTGAGATAGTAAAAACCCGAGCCCGGTGTCGATGCGATCGCAATCGCCTCGTCGGCTTCGAGCGACTTCAGGTCCGGCGCCTGCAGGGAATAGGCAACATCGATGTCGCCTTTTTCCAGAAGCAGCCGCTGCGACTGGGATTCCGGCAGATGGCGCATCAGCACCCGCTTCATTGCGGCCTTTTCACCCCAGTAGTCGTCGTTGCGCGTAAGGATGATGTACTCGTTCGACTTCCACTGTGTGAGCGTGAAGGGACCGGAACCGGCGGAATTCAGGGTCAGCCAGGCGGCGCCAAGATCGCCGTCCTTCTCGTTTTCGAGAACCGTCTTGCTGTCGAAGATGGAGCCGGGGCCGTTCTGGGCAAGGATCATCAGCAGCAGGTTCGGGTCGTCGGGTTTCGGCAGATTGATAACGAAGGTGTGGTCGTCTTCGGCGACAAAGGCCTTGTCGGCCTCTTCGAGCGTAAAGCCTCGTGTCTTCAGGAAAGACGACTGCGCGAGATTACGCGCAAGCAGGCGCTTCAGGCTCCAGGCAACATCCTGAGCCGTGACCGGGTTGCCCGACGCAAATTTCGCATCGCTGCGCAGGTGAAAGCGGATTGAATTGCGATCGTCGGAAACCTCCCAGCGCTCGGCAAGGCGTGGTTGGACACTGCGGTCCTTCGGCGAAAGAATGACCAGCGTGTCGTAGATGTTGTTGAGGACCTGAACGGTCTCGCGGCCAGTGATGGCAGCGGGATCAAGCGTCAGGATGTTGCTCATCGTCGTTGCGACGACGAGTTGATCTTCCGGCGTTTCGGCGTAGACGCCGTATGGCGTTGACGCGATGAGAAGCGCGCCGAACGCGACCGTTGCTAGAAAGCGTTTCATGTTTCCTCCTATTGCGGCCGCCCATCAGGGAGTTCGGCCTTCCGGTTACACGTTCTGCCCCGCCCGTTCCTCCACAGGCACAAGGACAGATCACCCAAGAATTTCGGCAACGGGTGCTGCAAGCGCCCGGCCGATCGCCGCCGTGGCAGCGGCTTCGAGATGGACCCCATCGGCCTGCGAGGCGCGCGCGACGGAGCCGGCATCAAAGAAGGCGTGTCCAAGTTCATCTGCGAGCTTGCGGTAGAGCGGAGAAAGTCGCTCGGATTCAGCAACGTTGCGTCCAGCCGCTGGCACCCCGCCCGGACCGGCGCAACAGGGTGGAGGGGCAACGATCAGCATTTTCGGCTTCGCACCACTTGGCTTGTAAGGAAAAGTGTCGATGATCTGCGCCAGCCGGCGCACGCCGGAAACCGCTCCCTCCGCCCGTCCGCCATGCACGGGCTTGATGTCATTGGTACCGAGCATCACGATGACGAGATCGAGCGGCATGTGGCTTGCGAGCGCCACTTGCAGCGCTTTGGCACCATTGCGGCATGCCGGTCCACCGTGGTCGTCGTAGCAGGTCGTGCGGCCGCCAAGCCCTTCGGGAATGACCTTTGCCGTACCGTTGAGTTCACGCGAGAGCACCTCGGGCCAACGACCTTCAGGCGCATGGCGCAGACCGGTCTGCGGATCCGCTCCCCACGTCAGACTGTCTCCAAAAGCGAGAATGGTCTTCATGAAAGATGCCTTGCTTCTTACCGCACCCGGTTGTTTTCGATGAACTCGAAGTTGATGTCCTCGCCCAGCCCCGGCCGATCCGGGACATGCACATAACCCTGGCGATCCATCGGATCGGACAGCGATTTCAGGTAGTCGTGTCCGTCGTCGTATTCGAGGAACGGGTGAAGCAGCCCGCGTTCGTACCAGCGGCAATTCTTCGTCGCCGCGACGACATGCAAGTTCATCGCCGTGTTGCCGTGTACCTCGCACTCCATGCCGAAGGCCTCGGCGAGATGCATCGTTTTTAGTGCGGGCGTGATGCCGCCAACGTCATTCACCCCGGTTCGCAAGATGTCGCAGGCGCCCGCCTTGATCCATTCGGCACGGTGCCAATGTTTGCCGCCGGCGCTTTCCGGACCAACGACGGGGATATCGAGATTGTCGGCCAGCCACTTGTAGGAAGACAGCGACTGCTCATCCATCGGCTCTTCGATCCAATCGAAGCCGAGCTTTTCCAGTCCCCGCCCCAACTCGAGCGCATCGGTGCGCGAGTACCAATGAAAGGCGTCGATCATCAGGCGGATGTTCGGCCCGACGGCTTCGCGCACGGCCGCACAGGCCTTGATGTCCATTTTCACGTCCGGCGCCCAACTGACAGGCGGCATCCAGGTGTGCAACTTGATGCCTTTATAGCCGCGCTTGACGAGGGCTTCGGCAAAGCGACCGTAGTCTTCGGGTGTTGCGAGCCCGCCTTCCAGTTCATCGCCGCACATGATGGAACCGTAGGCTAACACCTTGTCGCGATAACCGCCGACCAACTTGTATACAGGTTGTTTCAGAGTCCGCCCGGCGAGATCCCAGAGGGCGCAATCAACGACGGCCAGCGTGCGATCCGTGAGCTGGGCTGCTGATCCGCGTTGCCAATGGGCAAGATCCTGCCAAAGCCGCTCGCGATCTCGGTGGTCCTGACCAATCAGGACTTTCTTGACGAATTTGTCGATGACATGCGACCGCACGATTTCCGGCGCCGTGAATGAATGCCCCGCATGACCGTCCTCCGTGCGAACAGTCAACATCGCTTGCTCTACCTGGTGCGGCGGGCCGGGATGCGCGTGACCGGCGCTGTCCGAATGGCGGCGCGTGGTCGTGCGGAAAACCCGCACTTCGACGTCGGTGATGATCATTGGTCCTCCGGCATGTGAAAGGCGCGGCCTGGCCACACCAACTTGTCTAACGTTAGATTAGACAGATATCAGTCAACCTGTCAAACATGTATGACATATTTTTAGAATATGCCTGATAAGAATATAGCCACCCTGCGTTCACAGATGCCGAGAATGAGCTTGTGTGGGCATCAAGAAGTTGAATGAAAAGAAGCTCGGTGCGCTCCACGCCCGTTGCGAAGAGGCCGCTCGACGACCGCAGTTCGGCGCCGCAACATTATCCTCATCTTCTGGCGGACGCGCAGGTCGCTGCTATTGAACGGCTTCGTGACAGCGGGAGACCGGGCCGGTCATCGCGCAGGAGCTCGGCATGGCCCGCTCAACGGTCGGGCTGGTCTTGCGGCGGCTCGGGCTTAATCGTCTGGCCTTGCTCCAACCCAAGCTGCCGGTGGTCCCTTGCGAACGGCACGGGCCAGGTGAGATGATCCATCTGGACATCAAGGAGCTAGGTAAGATCAACGGTATCGGTCATCGGTTCCTGCGCAGGAGGCCCGGTATGCACACCAACAAAGGCCACGGCTGGGACTTCCTGCACGTCGCCATCGATGACGCCTCCCGTCTGGCCTATACCGAGATCCTGCCGTCCGAAGGCCAGGCAGACTCGACCGACTTTCTCAATCGAGCCTTGAGCTGGTTCAGCCGGCTTGACGTGAAAACCGAGCAAATGATGACCGACAATGGCTCGGCCTATCGCTCAGCTGCTTGCCACAGCCTTACGGCAGGCCGGTGGCCGACATATTCGAACCCGACCCTGTACTCCTCGCACAAATGGCAAGGCCGAACGCTTCGTCCAGTCCGCCCTCGGGCCTATGCCAACCCATATCATTCCCGGTTGCACCGATCACAGGCCGCAGCAGACTGGACCACTCACTATAACCTTATGCGACCCCATGCAGGCATTGCAGGAACAAGCCCATTCCAAGGACTGAACAACCTACTTGGAAACGAGACCTAGGCTACGCGAGCGGCAGAAAACGCTCGCTCCAAATCCGCCTTGAGGTCGTCTACATCTTCCAATCCGACTTGCAGGCGCAGGACCGGCCCTTCGCTAGGCACGGGCGTCACCTTGCGTTCGTCAAGATTGACATGAAGCGCGAGCGAGGCAAATCCGCCCCAGGAATAGCCCAGGCCGAATATGGATAACGCGTCCAAAAAGGCCTGCGCTTTCGTCTTGAACTGATCCTCACGCTCGACACGAAGGACAAACGAGAAGACACCGGTGGCCCCCTTGAAATCGCGCTTCCAGATGTCATGCCCCGGGAAAGTCGGCAGCGCGGGGTGCAGCACACGTTCGACGTCGTCGCGACCTTCAAGCCACGTGGCGATCTCAAGCGCGCTTTTCTGATGGCGCTCAAGCCGGATTCCAAGTGTCCGCAGGCCGCGAAGTACCTGGTAGGCATCATCAGGTGCAGCGCAAAGGCCCAGCAACCCGTTCACTTCCTTCAACCACGGCCAATGCTCAACGTTCGCAGAAACTGTTCCGAACAGGATATCCGCGTGACCGGCCGGATATTTGGTGGACGCCTGGATGGAAATATCAACGCCGAAGTCCAGTGGCCTGAAATAGAGCGGCGTCGCCCAGGTGTTGTCCATCATCACGATTGCACCACGACTGTGGGCAACCGCGACGATCGCGGGAATATCCTGGATCTCGAACGTGTTGGAACCGGGTACCTCGGTGTGCACGAGCCGCGTATTCGGCTTGAAGAGGGTCTCGATTTCGGCCCCGAGCGAGGGAGCATAATAGTCCACTTCGATGCCAAGGCGCGCCAACATGATGTCGCAGAACTGGCGGACATTGCCATAGACGGAATCGACGATCAGCGCGTGGTCACCGGGAGCGAGATAGGCAAGCAATGGCACTGTGACCGCCGCAAGTCCGGAGGGCACAAGGATCGTGCCGGCTGCGCCCTCCAGTTCATTGATTGCGTCGCAAAGTGCATCCGTGGTCGGCGTCCCGCGCGTCCCGTAGGTATATTTCTGCCCGTGCGTTTCCATCGTCCGTGCGTCGGGAAAGAGCACTGTCGATCCGTGAACGACAGGGGGACTGATAAAGCCGCGCTGGCTGTCGGGATCATATCCCGCCTTGATCAGCTGTGTTTGCGGACCCGGTTCGACGGTGAGGTTTGCTTTGTAATTCATGGTCGCATTCTCATTTGAGGACAGAGGATCGCTTACGAACTATGGCCGATCACCGGCCAGATGGCGCTCCAGGAACGGCAAATTGTCCTGTCCCCAATAGAGTTCACCGTCATAGCGATAGGTCGGGAAACCAAAAACGCCGCTTGCTAAGGCATGTTCGCGATCTTTCCCCCATTTCGCCTTGACGTCATCATCCGCTTCGCGCCGAACCAGCGCCGCACCGTCGAGCCCCGTTTCGTGCGCAATCGCGCCACGGACATTTGGATTGCCAATATCCTTGGCCTCGGCCCAAAACGCATGCTGCAAGGCGCTCGTGAGGCCGGTCCAGTCCTTGCCATCGAGAAAAGCGGCGATCACGATCAGTGATGCTGGCGTCGGATCACCGAGCGCCGGCCGGTTTTCCAGAAGCAGTGATTTCCCTCGCACACCGGCCCAACGTTTGAGGTCTCGTGCGCCATAGGCACGGCGTGCATCCGGCCGATTTCGCGAGAAGATGCCCCCGTTTTCTTCGACAACAGTGGTCAAATAGGGCCTGATCTCAGCACCATGACGGGTCGCAAGGTCGACCAGGCCATCGAAACCAATATGGGACCACGGCGAGCCGATCGAGAAGAAGTAATCGATTGTCTTTGTCACTTTGATTGTCCTGCTTGCAAGGCTTGATGCGCTCGGTGCCATTGTTCTCTAGGCCGCCCTTTGGTCGGCAGGCGACCACCCGAGCTCGGGAGCGATATGTGTTACAAAGTCACGGACAATCTGGCGGTAATCCTCATCCTCGAATTCGTACGGAAGCTCGAGCCTCAGTTCGTGGACATGCGGCAAAATCGGGTCTGCATGCAACCGTTCCAGGATCTCGTGCGAGGTGCCGACGAGGTCGCGGGCATAGAGCGTTCGTCGTTCCCCCTGCGGCGCCAGAGTTCGCTCTGTACGTCCGATCGCGTAGTCGAGATAGCGCTTGCGCGTTCTTGGATCCGCACTATCAAGGGGAACGATGACCCGGCCAAGCGCCACGCGCCTGCCCTCGCCGCCCGAGGATCGATAGAGCGCAAGCTGGCGGGCCTGCGCCACGAAAAACGCGTCCGTCTCCTCGCCGGTCGTGACGTTGCCGATCAACAGATTGAAGCCGTGGCTTCCGGCCCAGGCGGCCGAACGCAGCGACCCGCCGCCATACCACAGCCGATCGGCGAGCCCCTTGGCATGCGGCTGCAGCCGCGGGCGTTTCGCGCCAAAGGGCGTCTTGATCAGCGTGTCGTCGTCGCCCAGCGAGCCGCTACGCAGGTTTTCCTGAAAACGCAGTACCCGCTGGTGCGAAAAGTCGTAAGCCGACCAGTCGCCGTCAAAGGCGAGAGGCCCGATAAGATCGAGATGCGGCGGCTTGCCGGCGCTCAGGCCGACATTCAGGCGACCGCGCGACAGCACGTCGACAGTCGAAAGGTCTTCCGCCAGTCGATAGGGGTTTTCGTAACCGATCGGAATGACCGCTGTACCGAGCTCGATGCGACTTGTCCTCTGGGTGGCGGCCGCGAGGAAGGCGGCGGCCGAGGAGATGCCAGGTTCCAGATGCCGCTGGCGGACCCAGGCGCTGGCAAACCCGAGCGCCTCGCCATATTCCAGGAGTGCCAAGGTCTTTTCGAGTCCATCCAACGGATCGTCCGCGGGGTAGTTGCCGGGGCTGAGGAAGCCGATATGGCTGATCGATATCTTGTTCCGCGTCACGCCATTGCTCCTTAGAACTTCGGAAGGCCGGGCGGATTGGTCTCCGATTTCGGCAATGCCTCTTCCTGCAGGTGCCAGCGCGCGAGCACCTTGCCGTAGGTCCCGTTTTCGATCAGGCCGTTGGTGGCGATGGTCAGCGCATTGGCGAGCCCGCTGCCCTTGCGGGTGGTGATCGCCACGTCGGAGCGCTCCGGCCAGCCGGCGCTCAAGGTCCCGACCCGCTTGATGTTCTTGTCACGTGCGGCGATGAAGACGAGCTGCGCATGCGGCTGAACGATGACGTCGGCGCGACCGGATGAGAGCGCCACCAGGCTCGTCGCCTCGTCGTCGTAATATTGCAACTCCAGCGGTTTCAGACCCGCAGCGACATTCTCCTCGCTCCATTTGAGCAGGATGCGCTCCTGATTGGTGCCGGCGCCGACGATGATCCTGAGGCCCGCCGCGTCCTTCGGTTCCTTGATCGCCGCAATCCCGCTGTCCGCCCTGACGAAGAAGCCGTGCAGCCCCTGGCGATAGGTCGAGAAATCGAACTTCTCCTTGCGCTGTTCCGTGACGCCGACATTGGAGATGACCGCGTCGTACTTGCCCGACGTCAACCCAAGTGGCCAGTCGATCCAGGCGGTCGGCACGAGCTCGAGTTCCAATCCCAGGCTGTTGGCGATGGCGCCGGCATATTCCGGATCGGCGCCGATGACCGTACGCGCATCGGTGGCGTAAGTGGCAAGTGGCGGCCCACCGGGGCTGACCCCGACGGTGAACTTGCCCGGCGTCACGAACTTGAAATCGACGGGGATTGCAGCGACAGCCGCCTCGTTGCGAACAGCCTGGATGCGCCCCGGCTGTTCCGGGCTGAGATCGAAGCCGGCATCGGCCGTCGCCGAAGCGACCTGTAGAAGGGTTGCCGCTGCTGCGGCGACAAGGATGCGAAAGGCGGACTTGCCAATCATGCTTTTGGTCTCCGGATGAATGCAGAAACCGGACCGGCGGCGGCACCGCCGATCCGTTGGGCTAGGATCAGGAACCGCTCTTCGGGAGGCCTGGCGGGTTGGTCTGGGCAGCATCGACGGCTTCCGCGCCGAGGCTCCAACGCTTCAGCACTTCACCGTATTTGCCGTTCTTGATCAGGTCGTTGAGTGCGATGGTGACGGCATCGGCCAGGCCACCGCCCTTGCGGCTAGTGACGGCGATCTCGGCGGTTAGCGGCCAGCCGCCGCTGACGATGCCGACCACCTTGGTGTTGTTCTTGATCGAGGCTGCATAGGCGCGGGTGGCATTGGGATTGAACTCGACATCGGCGCGGCCCGACTGCAAGGCGAGATCGCCGGCGGCGCGGTCGTCGTAGTATTGCACCTCGATCGGCTTCAGCCCGGCGGCGACATTCTGCCGGTCCCATTCGAGAATGATCTTTTCCTGGTTGGTGCCGGCCCCGGTGATCACCTTCAGCCCGGCAATGTCCTTCGGCTCCTTGATCGCCTCGATCTTGCTGTCGGACTTGACGAAGAAGCCGAGCACGTCCTTGCGGTAGGTGGAGAAATCGAACTTCTCCTTGCGCTCCTCGGTGACCGTGACGTTGCTGATGACCGCGTCATATTTGCCGGAGGCAACGCCGAGCGGCCAATCGGCCCAGGCGACAGGAACCAGTTCAAGCTCGAGCGCGAAGCTGTCGGCGAGCAACGAAGCGATATCCGGATCGGCGCCGACCACGGTCTTCGAATCCGAGGCGTAGGTCGCAATCGGCGGATCCCAGGGATTGATGGCGACGGTAAACTTGCCCGGATTGACGAACTTGAAGTCGCCAGCGATCGCCTTGATCGCCGCGTCGTTCTTTTCCGCGCGCACGCGGTTCGACGTGTCGGGGCTGAGGTCGAATTTCTCCTCGGCATGGACGGGGCCAAGTCCGAGGGTCAGCGCCGTAACGGCGCCAGCCAGAAGCAATTTTACAGTGTTGAGTATCGGCATAACTCTCTCCTTTCAATCATTGGTTGCGGATGATGGCGAAGCTTCGCCGTCGGGACATGCACGGCAGTTGGTGTCAGAGAACGCGCGCGAGGAATTCGCGGGTGCGCGGATGTTTGGCATCGGAAAAGACCTGGACCGGAGGGCCTGCCTCCAACACGCGACCCGCCTCCATGAAGACGACGGTGTCGGCGACCTCGCGGGCAAAGCCGGTTTCATGGGTGACGATGACGAGCGTCGTGCCGGTGCGCGCGAGTTCCTTGATCACGTCGAGCACTTCGCCGACGAGTTCCGGATCGAGCGCCGAGGTCGGCTCGTCGAAGAGCAGCACCTTCGGACGCAGCGCCAGCGCACGGGCAATCGCGACGCGCTGCTGCTGGCCGCCCGAGAGCTGGCGCGGATAGGCGTCGATCTTGTCGCTGAGGCCGATGCGGGCGAGCAGTTCCTGGGCAAGGCGCACCGCCTCCTCGCGCTCAAGGCCGCGCGCGTGAATGGGCGCCTCGATCAGGTTTTCGAGCACGGTCAGATGGGGGAAGAGGTTGAAGTTCTGGAACACCATGCCGATATCGGCGCGCCGTTTCAGGATGTCTTTTTCCTTGAGTTCATAGAGCGTGTCGCCCTTCCGGCTGTAGCCGACGAGTTCGCCGTCGATCGCGATGAAGCCGTCATCGACGCGCTCCAGATGATTGATGGCCCTGAGCAACGTGGATTTGCCTGAGCCGGACGGTCCGAGGATCGCCGTGACGCTGCCCGCCGGCAGATTCAGCTCGACCCGGTCGAGGACTTGCAGCGCGCCGAAGCTCTTCGAGATCCCGTGCACATGCACCGCGCCGCCGGCGCGAAGATCCCGGGCATCGCCGAAGCCGACCTTTGCGGTTGCGGCGGCCGGGCGGACCACCTCCGGCAGCGGCCGCCGAAAGCGCGCGACGAGCGCCTGGAAAGGCAGCGGCGCCGGATTGCGCACCGCCCCGCGCGAATAATAGCGTTCGATGTAATGCTGGGCGATCGAGAGCCCTGTCATGATCACCAGGTACCAGACGGTCGCCACCATCAGCAGCGGAATGACCTCGAGATTGCGGCGATAGATGACCTGCACCGTGTAGAACAGCTCAGGCAGCGCCAGCACGTAGACCATCGAGGTGCCCTTGGCGAGACCGATGATCTCGTTGAAACCGGTCGGCAGGATCGAGCGCATGGCCTGCGGCAGCACGATACGGAACGCCTGGCGCCGACGCGGCAGGCCGAGGGCCGCGGCCGCCTCGTGCTGGCCCTGATCGACGGCAAGGATGCCACCGCGCACGATTTCGGCGAAGAAGGCCGACTGATTGAGCGTGAGCCCGAGGAAGGCGGCCGCGAAAGGCGTCAGGAGCTGCGTCGTCGGGTAGGTCAGCCAGACCGTACCGGTAAAGGGCACGCCGATCTGGATGGTCTCATAGAGGTAGCCGAGATTGTTGAGGACCAGCAAAAGCACGATCAGCGGGATCGAACGCAGCAGCCAGATGTAGCCGAAGGAGAGGCTCGCAAGCAGCGGCGATTTCGACACGCGGGCAAGCGCAAGTGCGGTCCCGAGCAGCGAGCCGGAGACAGTCGCAAGTGCCGTCAGAAGCAGGGTGCGGCCAAGGCCTGCGAGCACCGGCTCGGCGAAGAACCATTCGGCGAAGACGGGCCAGCCCCAGCGCGGATTGGTCAACACCGAATAGAGGACCCCGGCAATGACAAGGGCTGCAAACAGCGTGCCGAGCGCGCGGCCGGGATGGCGCGCCGGCACGATGCGGTAATGGGCATAGCCGGGGTTCGGCTCGCTCGTCCGGCTGACACCGGGCGCGCCGGCAAGATCGCTCAGAACTGCCATGGTGGATCCTCTCTCAGAAATCGGTTGGCGGCCGGCGCAGCAGACGGCGCGATCGGTCGGTGTCAGACGTGGCTTGCGGCCTGAGGCGGCGGCACTTCGGCCAGGAACGCCAGAGTCGTGACGAGATGGGAGATGTTTTTCTCGAACGGAAGCGTCTTGTAGATCTCCGGATCGGTCTCGACATCGAAGAGTGCTGTGTATCCGTTGGCGAGATAGAGCCCGACCGCCTCCGGCTGGCGAAAGCCGGTGGTCAAATAGACACGCGAATAGCCCTGTCGTGCCGCCTGCGCCTCGAGTTCGAAGAGCACCTTGCGCGCCAGCCCCTGTCGGCGGAGATCGGAGCGGGTCCAGATGCGCTTGAACTCGGCGGTGTGCTCGTCATAGTGCTTGAAGGCGCCGCCGCCGACGGCTTCGCCGTTGCGGATCAGAAGCACGAAGTTGCCGCCATGCGGCGGGGCGAAGGCTTCCGCCGGGTAGCGGTTCATTTCGGCAGCCGCCCCCTCCTCGCTGAAATAATTGCCGTAGCGGCTGTCATATTCGACGATCAGCTCGTCGATCAGCGGCTTGGCACGGGGATCGAGGGGCGTGGTGTAGAGAAACGTGTCGCTCATGTCTTTCGCCATCCCTTGGTCGTCATGCGAGATAAGTTTCCACCAGCCGGACCCAGTAGCGGGCGGCCGGTGCGATGATCGCGTCGTTGAAGTCGTATTGGGCGCTGTGGAGCGCCGCGCTGTCGCCGTTGCCGACGAAGGCGTAGTTGCCGGCCTTCTCCTCCAGGAAAAACGCGAAGTCTTCACTGGCCGTGCGCGGCTTGAAATCTGCAATGATCGCGTCGGGGCCTAAGGCCTTGAGCGCGACATCGCGGGCAAAGTCCGTTTCGGCGGCGTGGTTGACCAGCGCCGGAAAGCCGAGCCGATAGTCGACCTCGGCCCTTGCGCCAAAACTCTCGGCCTGCGCCCGCGCCAGCGCCTGGACACGCTCGCCAAGCAGGCGGCGGACGTCGTCATTGAAGGCCCGCAGGGTCAGTTTCAACGAGACGCTTTCGGGGATGACGTTCGACGCCTGGCCGCCATGGATGGAGCCGACGGTGACGACGGCCATATGCTGCGGGTCGACATTGCGCGAAACGAGGCTCTGAAGCGCGGTAATCAGCGATGCTGTCGCCAGCACTGGGTCGACGGTCAGGTGCGGCTCGGCGCCATGGCCGCCCTTGCCGACGACCGTGATATTGGCCTGGTCGACGGACGCCATGGCCGGGCCCTCGACGAAGCCGAAACGGCCGGCGGGCACACCCGGCCAGTTGTGCAGGCCAAAGATCGCATCGACTGGGAAGCGCTCGAACAGCCCCTCCGACAGCATCTTGCGCGCCCCGGCGCCAATCTCTTCGGCCGGCTGGAAGATCAGTCGCAGCGTGCCGTCGAGACGCCCCTCCGAAGCCAGAAACCTGGCGGCGGCGAGCAGGATCGCCGTATGGCCGTCATGGCCGCAGGCATGCATCACGTCCTTATGGCGGCTGGCATAGGCAAGCCCGGTCGCTTCCTCGATCGGCAAGGCGTCCATGTCGGCGCGAAGGCCGATGGCCCTGTTGCCGCTGCCGCGCTGCAACGTGGCGACGATGCCGGTGCCGGCGATGCCGCGGCTGACTTCGTAACCCCAGGAGACCAGCAGATCGGCAATCAGTCCGCTCGTGCGCTTCTCCTGAAAGGCAAGCTCGGGATGCTGGTGCAGGTCGCGCCTGACGGAGACGATCTCGTCGAGGAAGGTGGCGAGGCCACGCTCGACCGTGGCGGATCTTTGTGTGTCGGTGAGGATGAGGTTCATGGGGGTACCTCCGCCAAAGCCAATCAGGCCCCGACGGCCCTTCCCCGCTTGCTTTCCACCGCCGGCGTCGCATAGCGGCTCTCGCGGTAGGGGAGCCCCAGGTGATCGCGCAGCGTCTCTCCTTCAAGGTCGCGCTTGAAGTAGCCCTTGCCTTCGAGGATCGGCAGCACATGCGCGGCGAAATCGGCGAGCCCTTCGGCAATCACCGGGAAGCCGAGGATGAATCCGTCGGCGGCATCCTCCTCGATCCAGCGGATGATCTCGTCGGCGATATGTTCGGCCGTGCCGATGAAGGCGGTTTTCGGCGTTGCAACGTCGAGCGCGATCTCGCGCAGGCTGGCGGCGGTCTCGCGCGCCGTCTTCTTGATGCGGTCGGTTGTCGCGCGAAAACTGTTCTTGCCGATATCGCCGATGTCGGGGAACGGCGCATCTAGCGGATAGGCGCTGAAATCGTGGTGGTCGAAGAAGCGGCCAAGATAGAGCAGCGCTTCCTCGATCGTCACCAGATCGCGGATGGCCCTGTACTTCGCCTCGGCCTCCTCTGCCGTCGCCCCGACGATCGGGCCGATGCCGGGAAAGATGCCGATCTCGGCGGAACGGCGCCCCTGCGCCACCGCACTCTGTTTGACCTGCTTGTAGAAGACCTTGGCGTCTTCGATCGGCCCGCCATTGGTGAACACCGCGTCGGCGTGCTTGCCGGCAAGCCGGACGCCGGAATCGGAGGCGCCCGCCTGGAAGACGACCGGTTGCCCCTGCCGCGAACGCTCGATGTTGAGCGGCCCTTCGATCCGGAAGAACCGTCCCTTGTGGTTGAGCCGGCGCAGCTTCGTCTTGTCGGCATAGACGCCGGTTGCCCGGTCGCGCACGAAGGCGTCGTCGTCCCAGCTGTCCCAGAGCCCCTTGATCGCATCGAGATATTCGTCGGCGATTTCGTAGCGCAGTTCGTGTTCCGGATGCTCGCGCCCGTAGTTGCGGCCAGACCCTTCGAGCGGCGAGGTTACCGCGTTCCAGCCAGCGCGGCCGCCGCTGATCAGATCGAGCGAGGCGAACTGGCGGGCGACCGTGAACGGGTCACTGTAGGAGGTCGAGACCGTGCCAACGAGGCCGATCTTCGAGGTCGAGGCGGCAAGCGCCGACAGGATCGTCAGCGGCTCGAAGCGGTTGAGGAAATGCGGGATCGACTGTTCGTTGATGTAGAGGCCATCGGCGACGAAGGCGAAGGCGATGCCGGCGGCCTCCGCCTTGCGCGCGGTGTCCACGAAGAACGAAAAGTTGACGCTCGCATCGGCCGGCCCGCTTGGATGTTTCCAGGCGTTCATGTGTCCGCCCGGCCCCTGCAGCATGATACCGAAAGTGACGTTCTTCTTGGTCATGACAGATCCTTCCCGGAGTGATCAGGCGGCGAGCGACAGCCGCTCGCGTGCGATGAGTTCGACCGAAGCGAGGCGCTCGGCGGCGCCGACCGCGGGCGTTTCAATGACGAATTCCTCGACCCCGTAGCGGCGGTGCAGGGCGTCGAGTTCCTGGCGCACCTGCCGCGGCGTGCCGGTGAGCACGCTCGGTGTCTTTTCCTCGATGCGGTAATCGCTAAAGCCGGCCTGGCGGGCATAGTCGGCGGCCTGCTCCTCGCTGCCGACATTGACGCTCTGGCCATTGCCGAAGAACACCTTGAAAATCTTCAGCTCGGCGACGCGCTGGCGCGCCCGTTCCTCGCTGTCGGCGGCGAAGGCCGCGAGCGCGAGCAGCGGTCGCTCACCGCCGGTCGCCCGCTCATAGGCATCGAACGTCTTTTGCAGATTGTCGGGATCGCCGTTGAGATGGCCGGCGAAAACCAGCTTCCAGCCCTTTTCGGCGGCAAGGACGGCGCTGTCGACGCTTGCTCCAAGCAGGAAGCGTTCCGGCGCGACAGGCGGCAGCGGTGTGGCGAGCAGGTCGGAGTGTTGTGCCTCCTGCGGCAACAGATAACGATTGAGATCCGCCAGCTGCTCGGCGAAATTCGGTCGGAGCGCGGGATCTATCCCCGCCTGCAGCGCCCTGGTCGAAAGCGGAAATCCGCCCGGCGCCTTGCCGACGCCGAGGTCGACGCGCGATGGCGCAAGGCTGGCGAGAAGATTGAAGCTCTCGGCCACCTTGTAGGCGCTGTAGTGCTGCAGCATGACGCCGCCGGATCCGATGCGGATCTTCGACGTTTTCGCCAGCAGATAGGCGATCAAGATTTCCGGCGCCGAACTCGCTAGCCCCTGAATGTTGTGGTGTTCTGCGACCCAGAAGCGATGATAGCGCCATTCCTCCGCCTTCGCGGCGAGCTGGGCGGTCGCGTGAAGGGCCTCCGTTGGCGTCCTCCCCGGATCGACGGGGCTCTTGTCGAGAAGGCTAAGCAGATAGGACATGGTTCGGAGCTTTCATCGCCATTTACGATAGAAAATTATTAAATACATATTTTTTATAGATTATAGGAATGACGTTCTCTTTCGCTGCGCGAAACAAGAAAAGTTGCCGCTTCCACTCTGCCCAACAGACGATACCTTTCTTCTCGGTTGAAAGTCCGCGGACGGGGAAGATCGGTACCGAGGCAGGAGGCGGGCGCAAGGCCGTCGTCGCGAGCGATCCCGTGTGTGGGTGACTGCCAGCCCCCGCTCTGCAGTCGGGGCCGTCTATGAGCTTAAGCCGGACGATCTGGCGAGCGACAGGACGCGGTAGGCGTGGCTGTTGGTGGCGGTCCCGTGCGCTCTAAAGGTCGCTTGCTTGAACGGCGGCTGAGCTGGTCTTGAAGCGGAAGCTGTCGTTTCCTGTTTCCAAGATATGGCAACGGTGGGTCAAGCGGTCGAGCAGAGCGGTCGTCATCTTGGCGTCACCGAAGACCGTGACCCACTGTAGACGCCGAAACGCCAACGGCAACTCCAGGAAGCGCGCGTCATTGCGGAGAGCACCAGGCTTACGTTGGATAACCGCAAGGTAATGCCGCCAGTCGTAAATCGTTCGCGGTGTTTTGTCGTGACTGCGTTCTATGATCCGCGGATGTTCGCAGAGGATGTTGCCCTCGGCTGCAAAGACCAGCCGCTCGGGATAAATCCACAGGCTGACGGGTCGGCTCGCAAAGGATGCCAGCACGCTGCAACGATTACGCTCGAAGGTGATCAGGCGTCGGCGAGACCCGCTTTTAGCTTCGACCCAAATTGCACAGATTGGTCGAAAGCTCCGTACGCGCCGTCAGAAAACGGCGTCGATCTGGCTGTCACGTTTCGACGATCGTTGAATCGATGAGACATCAAGTGATGTCATGGCGTCGCGAGGACAGCCGCCGCGGTCGATGAGCCCTACCCGCGCTAAAAAAGACAAAAGTATTTCTGCTCGAACAAAACGAGCCTGAAGTGAGTTTCTACCAGCGAATTTAGATCAATTCTGACAAAATCCAAAAATATCAGAATCTTGGCGGAGGGATATTCGCTGCAATAGAGCATCAGTTTATATGTATGCTCGAACATCAGCCGGAAGACGATTCGGGAAATTACGCCGAAATGCTTGATCTGAAGACGGTTCTGGTTGTCTCGCTGGCGACCGCAAGCCTCCAAGCGGTCGCCTGGATCTTCATATGGCGGGCGTGGCGTCATCTCTACGAGCTCAAGTTCCTCGCCGCAGGGTTTGGGGCTATCGCCCTTGGCCTCCTCCTGATGATTGTGCGCGGCCCGGAACCTTCGGCCCTGGCGATCGTGGTGCACAATATAGTCATCAAGCTGGGTCTCGTCCTGCTTGCCGAAGGGCTTGCCCGCTTCCTGGGGCAGCCCCGTTACACCTGGATCGGCGTGTCGCTTCTTTTCTGCCAGATCGTGATCTGGAGCGCGGCTGTAGCGGTCGATACCGACAACATCGCGATCCGCATTCACAGCTCGACCGTCTTCACGGTCATCATGATGTCGGTGATGTGCCTGGGTCTCCTGCGAGACAGGACGCAGCCGTCGCTCCTGCGCTGGATCACCATCGGCCTTCTCGCCGAGTATATGGTGGCAAGTATCGTGCAGAGCGTCGCCGAATATCGCCTGTCCGCTGATTTCGACGGCGGCCCGATCCTGGCCGATCGCAACGCCTGGTACCTGCTGCAAGGCACACTCTTCCTGATCGCTTTTTTCGCTTGCCTCCTCTTCATGGTGAGTGCGAGGCTCTCCGCCGATCTGCGCGGGAAGCACGATGCCCTGTTGCGGGAAGTCGAAGAGCGGCGGAAACTCGAGGGTAAACTGAATGCCAGCCTCGAGACCGAGCGTGCCTTGCGTGACGAGCAGGCGGATTTCATGCGCGTGGTCAGTCACGAGTTTCGTACGCCCTTGGCGATTATTCGCAACGCTGCCGACATGATCGGCCTTGTCGGAGAAACATCACCCGCTGCAACCCGAGAACGGCTCGCCGGCATCGAAGAGGCGCTCAATAGACTCTTCTCCCTCATCGACAGGTTCATGGCGGATGACCGGGAAAATGGCTTCCAACCCGAGCCATTGCAGCTCGGCTCCCTAATCGGGGATGCACGACTGCATTTTGAGATGACGGAACGCGGCGATCGTCTGCATTTCAGTCCGATCGACGAAACAATCTCACTCCACGGCGACCCGGACATGCTTGGAACAGTGATCATCAATCTGATCGACAACGCCCTGAAATACGCGCCGGACGACCCTTCAATCCGCATAGAAGCCTGGGAAGAAGCGGATTTCGTCATAGTCCAGGTCCGCGATCGGGGCATCGGAATTCCCAGCGCCGAAATCAGCAAGATCGGGCGCCGCTTCTTTCGGGCCTCCAACGCCAAGGCGAGCACGGGTACCGGCCTCGGGCTCTACGCGGCTCGCAAGTTTCTCGCCTATCACGGCGGGACGTTGCAGCTCGTCACGAACGGCCAAGCCGGAACAACAGCCATCGTGCGCGTGCCATCGTCGCACGAGGTGCGCACCGATCTACGAGAGGAGATGAGAGCGTGACGCACATTCTGATCGTGGAGGACGAAATCAGGTTGCGCAAGGATCTGGTCGATTTCCTCGGACTATGCGGATTTTCGGCCAGCGGAGTTGCGACAGCCCATGAGCTGCAGCAGGCCTTGCAAGAGGGACGTGCGCCTGATGTCGTCATCCTCGATGTGGGACTGCCGGATGGAAACGGCTTCGAGCTCGCAAGCCAGCTTCGCAAAACCCATCGCTGCGGCATCATCATGCTGACAGCGCTCAGTGACAGCGACGACCGCATCCGAGGCTTCGAGAGCGGCGCCGATATTTATCTCGTCAAGCACAGCACGCTGCGCGAGATCGAGGCTGCGACCCGCAGCCTGCTACGACGCAACGGTCCCCTGTCCGCTTCCACGAACGGCGACGGCGATCGATGGGTGCTGGATGGCACCAACTGGCTTTTGACCGCCCCCAACCACCGTTCGCTCAAGTTGACGGCGACCGAGTTCGCCTTCATGCGTGCACTGTGCAGCCGCGGCGGCACCTGCCAGCGCGAAGACCTGCTGGAGATCCTCGCCCGTCCCAGGTCGAATTTCGGCAACGGCCATCTCGATGCCATTGTCAGCCGACTGCGTCGAAAAATCGAGGAAAGCACCAACCTCACGGCTCCGATCAAGGTCGTCTACGGCGTTGGATATACCTTCACAGCGACGGCAATCGTTGAATGAGTATCTTCAAGACGGTGGCGCCGGATGTTCGTATCGGTCATTCGGTTGATTCACGCCTGGAACGCCATCGTCGATGCGAGCGGCCACGTTTTGCGCACCACCCGCGCGTATTGCTGCAGAGAATAGATCGTTGACGTCGGGGTGCGACAAAGTTCTCCCCTGAGCGGAAATTTCGAATAGAAGTCATGGCTGCCACAGTCGGACCTATGATGACAGGCCACCACGAACCTCTTCCTCAGAACTTGTAGCCAATCCGCAGTGTGCCGCCATGGCTGGAATAGGTGTCGGAAAATGAACCCTGGTAGCCGACGCGTAAACTGAAGCCGTCGGCGTTGGCGATGTCGACGCCCGCGCTTAGTCGGCCCGCCACATCGGCTAGCGGCACCGTGCTGTCGAAAGCGCCGACGCCGACTGGTGCATTGGCCAGCCGCGCTGACGTATCCCAGCTGTCAGCACTGCTGAAGCTCACCCCGGCGGCAGCATAGGCCCGCATGACCGTCGTTTCGTTCAGATCCACGCGCGTGCCAATCTCGATCGCCGGGGTGGTGGTGACGCTCCATTGGCGGGTATCGTCAATCAGGAGGTCTAGCGGACCGGCGCCCGACTCGCGATAGCCACTGGCGTGCGAATAGATCAAATCAAGGTCCACTAGCGGCCGCACATAGTAGGCGTCCTGTGCGAAGGTGTAAGCGGCGCGCAATCGGGCGCTGACATTGTAGACCTCCGGATCGCCCTCCGCCTGGCCGGCAAAGCCCAGAATCCGGATTGTGCGCTCGCTGTCGTACCAGCCATAGCTGCCGGAAACAGCGCCCGACAGAAGCCACGGACCGGTCTCGTGCTTCAGCGAGACGCCGGCATAAAGGACGTCGCCTTCGGCGTTGACGCGACCGTCGTCACCACGAATGGCGTTGCGGTCGTAGCCCCCGGCAAAACCGACGAACCAGTCGGGTGACAGTTCGACCTGAGCGCCCGCCTGCAGTGCATAGGTCGTGGTGTCGAAACCCGAGACGCCGCCGCTGGTCTTCTGGTCAAGCCTCTGTGCACCTGCCTGGCTCCACACGCACTCCGTCTCCGTCAGGAACGAGGTGCCCGCGGCAAACATCGGGCAGCTCAGCAGCAGATCGAGATGTTGCCGCGTCGTGGCGATGCTGCCGGCAGCGGCCGCTCCCGCGACACCAGGCGACAGATCGGACAGGGCCGACCCGTAGTCACCAGCATTGCCGTCGGCAAGCGAGCCGAGTGTGCCAAACAGCGTGCCGAAGGGACCGCCGCCGGCATCCCAGATCTCCTGCAGGTGGTCGGCGACTTTGTCCTGGTCTTCGTTCAGTGCAAATCCCGGCTCGGCAAAGTGGGCTGCCCCCGTCGCGACCGACAGCTCGTTTCCGGTTTGGGTGAGCACGAAGTCGAAGATCGCAGATCGCGCGCTCAGCGAGTGATCCAGGGTGCCGCCCGCAGTGAGGAACGACAATGTGATATCCGGCAAAACGCTTTCGGCACTCACCATGAACTCTCCGGCAAGCGTGGCGTCTCCGTCGACCGTCAGTCGATCGATGCGCAACCCGGCGAAATCGGCGTTGATCGCCAGCACGCCGTCCACGCTCTGCGCGAAGTTGCCTGCTATGCTCGTGGCGTCGACGGCCCCCGAATTCCCGACCGCCAGCCGGCCATGATTGAACACATCAGCCTCGTAGACCTCCGCACCCGTCAGCAACCCGCCCGCCTTGTTGACAACGGAGACCACCGGGTCGCTTCCGACGCGGGCTGTCTTCGATATTTTGGCGTCGACGGTGCTTGCCCCTTTGACACTGCCGTTGATGACACCGGCGTTGTTCACCACCATCAGCGTGCCGTCTGGGGACGTGTTTATTCCGCCGGTGTATTGCACGGCTACGCCCGAAGCTGCCGAGATCGTACCTCCAGAATTGACGGTCACTCCATTGTTCTGCCCGCCCGAGATCCAGACCCCGGCGCCATTGTCGCCCGAACCGCCAGTCACCGAACCATCCACCGTCACGCTGACCGTGCCGTTGTTTGCCGTGCCCGCGTCGCTTTGCGCAAATATGCCGATCGAGTCCTTGCCGGTTGTTCGGATTTCATTGCCGGCATCAAGCTTGATCGTTACGTCCCCGCTTTTTCCGGCCGAAGAGAGATTGCCGTTCGAGCCGATGAAGGCACTGTTCGCGTTGCCGCCGAAACCGCCGCCGCCGCCGATGGATTGTGCCAGCACGCCGAAGGAATAGTCGCCATCGGTGAAAATGCCACCGTCTATGATGACGGAGACATCGTCGCCGTCACCATAGCTGCCGGGACTGTTGCCTTTGAAGGAGAGCGGCGCGCCCGAAGCGCTGCCGCCAATGCCGCCGCCGCCGCCAATCGATTGGGCAACGATGCCGTGTGCGCCGATGCCGCGCGTGTGGACCGTGCTTTCGCTCGTCAGATCAACCGTGACGGCGCCGCCGTTCGTGTCGCTGCCGCCCGATCCCCCGACCACGATCGAGGTTATGCTGTCGGCTTCACCGGCACCGCCTATTCCGCCGCCGCCGCCGATTGATTGTGCGACGAGGCCGAACGCGCGGTCGCCAGAGGTGCTGAGCGCGGTGCCGATCGTCAGATCGACCTCGCCGCCACGACCGCCTACCCCTCCGCTACCGCCGACAATGAGGTCGATCACGTGGCTGTCTTCGTCCTTGGCAGCCTTGCTGCTTCCGGCACCGCCGACGCCACCGCCACCCCCGATAGACTGTGCGGCGATACCATGCGCGTCGTCGCCGCTGGTCGATAGATTGATCCAGCCCTGCGCCTGAACCTGGCCACCCGAACCGCCTGAGCCGCCCGAACCGCCGAAACCGCCGCCGACGGTGATCTTGCCCGCCGCCTGATCCGAACCGTCGCCGCCCTGGCCGCCGCCGCCGCCGATCGACTGCAGCAACACCCCATAGGCGCTGTATCCGGAAGTGTTGATACTGTTGCCGTGGTTGTCGTCGAAGGTGATGTCGACCTTGCCGCCATTTCCCCCCGCACCGCCGCGACCGCCGACGCCGACGGTTATGTTGGCTGTTGCCTGGCTGCCAGACGCGGTGGAGCTACCGCCGGCGCCGCCACCGCCACCGATCGATTGGGCAACGATGCCGTCGGCCCAATCGCCTGTCGTGTTTATACCGCCGGCATGCGTCAACGTGACCGTGTTGCCGTTTGCGGCCGTGCCACCGGTCCCGCCGTCGTCGATCGCGGCACCGACATTGACGTCGAAGCAGTAGCCGGATTTACCGTCGCCGTCGTCGCTCAGGCAATCACTGCCGCCTTGGTCATCGAGCGGCTCCGTATCGCCGGAGCTCGCCTGCCCCACCGAGCCGCCCAGCCCGCCACCGCCACCGATCGACTGCGCAAGCACGCCGTCCGCATCTGCGCCGGAGGTAGCAATATTGCCTGAAGTGGTGACGTTTACCGTTCCGGCCGAACCACCACTGCCGCCGGTCCGGCCAACGGAAACGCCGACCGAAGCGGAAAAATCGCCACTACTCCCTTTGGTTTCCTCGCCTTCGGGCAGGCTGGCGCTAGCCGACAGCCCGACGCTGACGCCCTGCGAAGTGCCGCCGCCTCCGCCGATCGACTGGACGAGCAAGCCGCGCGCACCCGTCCCGCTGGTCTTTAGGGCCGTGCCTGCGTCAAGATCGACTGTCGCCGCCCCGCCGCTGGCACCCCCGCTGCCCGAGCCGCCGACCCCGACATTTGCCGTCAGGTTGAAGCCACTGCCGATCTGCTTGCTGTTGACGCTTCCGACACCGCCATTGCCGCCGCCGCCACCGATCGACTGCACTACGATCGCGTTGGCATAGTCGTTGGCCGTCGTCACCGAGGCGCTGTCTTCAAGCGTGACCGTGGCAGAACCACCATTGCCGCCGCCGCCGCCCGCCCCCCCGACCGAGACACCGATATCGGCGCTGGCGGTATCCACTGTGCCGGCGGTCGTAGCCATCGACGACGCGCTTCCGCCATTGCCGCCGCCGCCGCCGATCGATTGTGCCACGAGACCATGCGAGGAAGCGCCTTTCGTCGAAACCGCGGTGCTGCCGTCCAGGATCAACGACACGTCACCGGCGGAATGGGTCGAGCCGCCGCTGCCGCCGACGGCCGTGGAGACGCTCATAGCCAGGGAGACGTCTTCGCCGGTTGGCACCGCCACCGTGAGCGCTTCGGCAATCGAGGAGCCGCCGGAGCCGCCGCCGCCACTGATCGACTGTGCAAGCACGCCGATGGCGTCGGTCACATCTCCGCCGTCCTGGCCGGTGCGCACAATGCTGTCGGTCAGGCCCACGGCGACCGCGCCGCCGGCACCTCCGGAACCGCCGGTGCCACCGACAGCCACCGACGCCGTGAATCCGAGACCTGCGGAATAGGAGCTTGCCGAACCGCCGGTGCCGCCGCCGCCACCTATCGACTGAGCCACGATCCCCGCGGCGTGCGAGCCCTGGGTTGTCAGCGTCAGCCCCTGGAAGCCGACATTCGCGGTGTTCGCGTAGCCGCCGCCACCGCCGCCGCCACCAATCTGAAAGCTGCCGAGTCCGGCATCGCCACCCGTGGCATTGCCGCCATTGCCCCCACCACCACCGATCGACTGCGCCAGTACGCCGACTGCACCTGACCCTGCAGTGGCGATGGAAATCACCTGCGAGGCACCGGAGCCCGTGGAACATTCGTCGCCGGTATTTTCATTGGTGACGCAAACTTTCCCGCCGTTGCCGCCGCCCGAGGCGCTGCCACCGACCCCCAGTGCCGGGATCCCGACCGACAGGTCGATCGCATTGCCGCCGTTGCCGCCACCGCCGCCGATCGACTGTGCCATGATTGCATGCGCCATCTCGCCCCGTGTGGTGACCGAGCCGCCGGTCAAAAATATGCCAGCCTCGCTGCCGTTGCCGCCGGCGCTGCCCGATCCTCCGACGGTGGCGATGCCCGCCGCCCCTCCACCCGAACCGCCGCCGCCGCCAATCGATTGCGCCAGGATGCCGATGGCGGCATCCCCGCCGGTACTGATGACGCCAGAATTCTGAACCTGCGCATTGCCGCCATAGTTACCGGAGCCGCCGGAGCCACCGATCGACAGAATTCCGCCAGCCATGCCCGCCGCGCCGCCGCCGCCGCTGATCGACTGGGCGATAATGCCGTGCGCCGAATAGCCGGAGGTGGTGATCATGCCGGCATTGAGGACGCTTGCCGTGTCAGCCGCCCCACCACTGCCGCCATCGCCGCCCAACTCGAGCGTGAGCCCGGCGGCAATGCCGCCCGTGCCGCCGCTGCCGCCGATCGACTGGACCAGGATACCGTAGGAATGCGCGCCCGCGGTCGCGATCGCTGCGTTGTTGTTGATGATAGCCGTGTTGCCAGTGCCGCCATTGCCGCCATTGCCCGCTCCGCCACCGAGCACGTCGGTGAAGTCGCCGCCGGTGCCGCCACCGCCGCCGATGGAATGCAGGGTGACGGCGGCGGAGTAGTCCCCGGTTGTCGAAATCCTGGAGGCGGCGCTTGTAAAGGCGCCCACGCTACCGGCGTCCCCTCCATAGCCGCCCCCGCCACTCGTGCCGACAATGGCAGTGTCGTCGCCGCCATTGCCTCCCTGGCCGCCAATGCTCTGGCCCAACAGACCGTAAGCGTAGCGGCCATCCGTCTGAACGCTGCCACCGGACAGGTTCAACTGGATCTGCCCCCCGTTCCCCCCTCGCCCGCCGGAACTGTTCTTCTCGCCGTCCTGGCCATTGCCGCCGCGTCCGCCCTGGCTCAACGCGATTACGCCGCCAAGATAATCGCCTTTCGTCGAAATGGTGCCCGAATGGACCGTCACGGTCGTTGCGGCGATCCCACTGCCGGGCCTGCCGCCCTCGCCGCCGGCACCGGCGACATTCGAACTCCAGCCGTCGCCACCATCTCCACCCCGAGTGACGGCGACGACGCCGCCCGAAAGCTCGCCCACTTCGCCGGTGGCGACGATCGTCATGTCTGCGTAGGTGTCGACATTTACGACCGAGCCGCCTCCGCCCACGCCGCCTTCATCGGAGCTGTCGCGCGAAGCCGTACCGTCGCTACCCTGGCTCTGCGCATGGATGCCGCGCACGCTGTCGGTATCGTTGGCGTAGATGCTGATCGCGCCGACGGTTGTATTGCCGGAAGAACCGTTCGCGATATCGATGAAGCCACCCGCACCGCCCGCGCCGTTGTCGTGGCCGCCCTGCTGGCCGATGGATTCGGCAGCAAGACCCCACGCATAGTTGAGGCCGTTCAGCGAACTCGTCGGGCTGCCGAGAGTAATCTGCCCGGTGTTGACGATGCCGATGGTGCCGCCGTTGCCCCCGCTGCCCCCCACCTGGTCGCCGGTCGCGCCGCTGTTTTGTTCGCCACCGCTGCCTCCCTTGCTCACGGCGAAGATCCCAGCCATGCCTCTGGCCGTGGTCGACTTGAGCGATTCCACGGCCAGCATCCCATAGTTGGTGATCGTTATCGCGCCTCCGGCGCCGCCAGCGCCACCGTTCGATTTGTAATTGTCATTGTCTCCGTCTCCCGAGCCGCCGAAACTCGTTGCCGAAATCAAACTGCCGATGGACCCCGGATCTGCGGATTGAGACAGGGTTATGGGGCCGTAATTGGTGATCGTCACGGTCCCGCCGACACCAGCGCGTCCCTCGTCGACACCGGCGCCACCCATCGTGTAGGTCATGATGACGCCGCCGGCGGAGTCCGTCGGCATGACATAAGGAAGGCCTTCGCCGGCGGTATACGTCGCACTCGTATTGATCGTTATGTTGGCTCCGGCTTCTCCGTCCTTTTCATCGTCGTGATCGACACCGCTGTCGCCCCAACAGGCCGACCAGGTGTATCCGTAGTTACCCTGGCCAATTGTCTGGTTGGGATCGCCACTGCAGCCTGCATAGGCGTCGCCTGCAATGCCCGCTCCACCCATGCCAAGCGCCAACACGATCAAAATGTGCGGCACGTGAACGCCATGACCGTTGACCGGGTAACCATTATTGCTGGGCGCGCGGGTGGTTAATCCACGCTGGACGCCGGCATCCGCGAGAGAAACTCGAGGAAGGGAAGTTTGAAGGAATGGCGATTGTTGCGGGACCAGGGACGAAGCGGCGCGCGACCGACGCCGAAATGCTTGCAAGACTGTCCCCGTGCGTTCGGCATACTTCATGCGACGAGCCCCCTAAAAAAAATGGAGCAAGCGAGGTCGGCTCCGGCGCATACGCAAATGCGCGCGAAGGGCTCGACTCCAACCAAGAAAATGCAAAGTCACTGTGACGGGACGGTATGCCAAACTCGGGAAAGGAATCTACAGAACAAAACTATCGAATTCTGATGAAAACTTGCATGGGAGAGCTTGAGCCCTTCCGAGGGCATGCTGAATAACGACAACCCACCGACGGTTGGGACGCGCGGCACAAGAAGGCTGGCAATCCCAAAATGGTTTTGCGACCAGAGAAAACCCCTCCCTCGAAATCGCAACAGATATTAACCGCGACGACTGACCACCATCCTAGCCTTGCCGGAGTATGGGCGCCGTCCTCGAAGCCGCTGCCTGCCAGTGGTGAAGAATTCACGGACGGCGCCCGCCAAGGCCCGAGGCTGCCAAGGCGCCGATGACAACAAGCAGAGCTCCGGCCACCGCTGCAAAGGAGACGGCGACGACGCCAAAAATTGCAAGCAGCGCCAGCGCGGCCAGTGGCGTTGCATATGCGATGCTTGAAATGAGCACGGTGTGGCCCATCCTGCTCGCGCGATCCCAAAGCACATTCGAAAGTGTCAGCGGAACGACGCCAATCACGGCGATCGCCGACAGTTGAGACAAGGAAAGGCTGGTGCGCACCTCGAAGACAAAGTGCAGGCCTATCGCAAGTACGGCCAACAACCCCATGGATGGTCCGATGACATCGCCGGGTTCACGGCCGCGCGATCGGATCGCGGCATAGATCGCAAAGGTCAGGCCGCTCAGGAACGCCAGAATGACACCGTAGGGATCGAAGCCCAGCGCAAACGTGGGACCGATCGCCAACCCCGCCCCGACAAAACCGAGCGCAATGCCGCTCAGGCGCAGCGGTCCGAGCCGTTCATGCTGCCATCGCGCCAGGATGAGAACCAGAAGAACCGGCCAGAGATAGGCAATGACGTTCGCCTCCGCCGGACCGATCCTCCGCATAGCGAAAAGATAAAGGACGTTGTTGGTGAGAAGAGCAACACTGACCAGGAGAATTGTTCGAGGGGGCGTTGCCAAGAAGGAGGCCGCCCGCCCTCTCATCAAGGCGAGCGACAATGACATTGCGAAACCCACGGAGGCGGCAAGCCCAAAAACAAGAAACGGCGGAGCCGGATGGGCCAACATAGCCAGGGTTGGCCACGTCGCCCAAAAAAGCACGGCGCCGATAGCGAAAGCTGCGGCCCGGGCACGCGGGCCGAGGGGCCGGCATGGACCGACCAACAGTGAAAACCGGAATAGGGACAGCGCAGCGTTCATGATCGCTCACACCGATGTCGCCAATTGGTCAGATCCAACCATGGCCGTCGAAGCACTGACCACAGAGGCCAGTCGTACCGTGCCGACCAGTTCGCTCTGCCCCACGGCGAGCAGTGACCGCAAGGCATCGAGCGCCTTGGAGAGGAGCCAACAATGTCGGATTCGACGGATTTCCCTCGCCTGACAGATGAAATTGAAAATGGTCTCGCCGCCTACATGACTGACCCGGAACTTTCACCAGCACCTCCAGGTCGAGCCAGCGCGATCGAAGCTATATTGCACGACTGGCTTGTCGCGCATCGGTACATGTCCGACGTGGCACAGCTCACTCCGGTCCGGTTGGATTCCGAAGGCGTAAATCGCGAGGAAGTGCAGTACCCCGGCTTTATCGATTAGCATCCCTTGTCCTGAATACGGCCCCTTGCAGTTTACATACTGGGACGCACACCGTCGGCACGGTGATTGAGGATCACCCTCACCGTCCGGTCGAGCCAACGGTTGTCCATTCCCGGGCAAAGCCTATGCCGAGGCTTTCTGAAACCAGCGAGGAGCCGAGTGGACGCGCCACTAAGAACGGCTGGATCGAGTCGATCCGGAATCCGATGTCGCACTCCCCGAAACCAGGGAAGTGTCGGCACGACTTTCGTTGACGTTGCCGGTAAGACCGTGAATCGGTCGATGAACGGACAGACGGACCGGATCACCAGCTACGGAACAACAAGACCGAGCCAGCCAATGCTGCCACCTTCACTTGTGGCGATGGGGAGGGACGACGACGACGGGCGGCAGTGCGAGCCGCCGAGTGAGCTCGGAATCAGAGCCAGCTGCGTCCGTCAGGACCACTGCACCCGTAAGGCGGAAGATTGCCTTCGAACCTCGATTGCATCTTTTGGCAACCCCAGTTCCGCAAAGGGAGCGGCATGTACCCATTCAGCGCGATCCCTACCTCGTCGTAAGGGCTTTCGCCAAACGCAACATACATGTACCAGCGCCCACCAAACATCACCATGACCGCAACGGAAATGACGATAACGACTTGAACCAACTTCTTGATATTAAATCTCCTTCAGTATCAGAAGCGGCCTTCTACATGGTTTTGTCTCTTGCGTTCAAGGGCCTGGTCCGCCTTTGCGCCTGCGTCGAACATCTCCAGCAAACACAGCACTGCCCCCGCGATACCGCACAATCCATGCAGTGCCAGTCGATGACCCGTTCCTGACGATACATTATGCGATCATTTTGGCCCAGAACGTGAACATCCTAGCAACAAGCCATCCGCCGCCTTGTGAACAGCGGCTCGCTTCAAGCACTGTGCACTTTGGCTACGGGCAGGATGCGGTGGTCCGAAGCGGACAACCAGTTCGTTACACAGGACGGGCTGACCGAGGCGGCCAATCGCGGCATACCGCTGTCTGAAGCGATGCAGCAGTCGCTGCACAAGTCCGTCACCCAGGCGGCGAGCTACTACAACAACGCCGAACGCAAGAACGGACGAGCGGCTCGACTGATCGTCGAGGAGGAATTTGGGTCTGACGGCCCGAACGGTGCTCAGTAGACCAGTCGCGTTCGTATCGTTCCGGGAATTCCGCGCAGAGCCTGAAGAATCTCGTCGGCATTTGTGGAAATTCCATCGGCCTCGACCACGACATAGCCCGTGTCGCCAAGCGTCTGAAGGAACTCAGCGACGATGTTCAGCCCGCGCGACGAGAAGATCTCGTTGAGCTGAATAAGCATTCCAGGGCGGTTTTCATGCACGTGAATAAAACGCGTGCCGTTCGGGCGCTCGGGCAGCTGTACCTGCGGAAAGTTAACCGCGCCCATCGTTGAGCCGATGTCGGAATACTCGACCAGCTTCCTTGAAACCTCCCCGCCGATGCGCTCTTGGGCTTCCTCAGTTGAGCCGCCGATATGCGGCGTCAGGATGACATTGCTCAAGCCTTGCAACGGCGTCTCAAAACGCTCGTTGTTCGATGCCGGCTCCTTGGGGAACACGTCGACCGCGGCACCCGCCAGATGCCCGTCCTTCAGGACTTTCGCAAGCGCGTCGAGATCGACAACGGTGCCACGGGAATTGTTGATGAAGATGGCGCCCTTCTTCATGCGGCGCAATTCGGCTTCGGTGATCATATTATGCGTCGACGATGTCTCGGGAACATGCATTGTCACATAGTCAGAGATCTCAAGAAGTTCGCCGAGGGAGGCCATAGATTCCGAATTGCCCCGGCGCAGCCGATCGGAAAGATCGAAGTAGCGCACGACCATGCCCATGCTTTCGGCAAGCGCGCTGAGCTGCGATCCGATATTTCCATAGCCGACAATGCCCAGCGTTTTGCCGCGGACCTCCCGGCTGCCGACAGCGGTTTTCTCCCACCCACCTTGATGCGCGGAAGCCGAGCGCGGAAAAATCTGCCGTGTCAGCATGATAATCTCGCCGATCACAAGCTCGGCCACGGATCGCGTATTTGAATAGGGTGCATTGAACACCGGAATGCCGCGCCGCCGCGCCGCATCCAGATCGACTTGGTTCGTACCGACGGAAAAACAGCCAACGGCGATCAATTTCCTGGCGGATTCGAAAATCTCGTCCGTCAACTGCGTGCGGGAACGAATGCCGATGATATGAGCGTCGGCGATGTGGCGCTTAAGATCCTTGTCGTCCAGCGCCTTCGGCAAATGAATGAGGTTGGTGTAGCCGGACGACGAAAAGTAGTCCACGGCGGTCTGGCTGATACCTTCCAGTAGAAGCACGGAAATTCGGTCGCGTGGGAGAGAAAGTTGGCGGCTCATAAATGTTGCTCCGATTTCCGGAAGATCGATGTGGCTTGGGGGCCATGAAGATTTAAGCGGCCGGACAGGCTAATATCAACACACTGATACCGCGAACAAATCTCAAGATACCGCGTTTTCCATGCTTTTGAGCCAAAGGTTGGCAAGAAGGATGGCCTAGGCTTTCCGGCCCTCCCAACCGACTGGAAAACCTGACCCACGAATGGTCGATCCGGCGGATACCAGCTCCCCTCCCCTGCGTGAGCCGTACTGCTATCATGCGGTCCCCTTTTCTGCTGTCCTAGAACGGCATTGTCAGGTCTTGGCCGATCTCCCTTGCTCCTGCTCTGAGACAGTCCGTGAGTCGGCCCCGCTCATCTTCTGTGAGCATTCCCGCTCCCGTGCGGATGCTGTTCTACCACTGAGCGCCCCGAACAGTGCCTCGTTGTAGACAAGCGTAAGGTCGCCCGCTCGTCGCGTTTGATGGAGAACCTCGAATAGAATCGCTGCCTGTCTAACATCCTTGTCCCGCTTGATTGCGCTCGGTCCGTCGCTGTGTCGGTGTGAAGCCCACCAGCATGGGCGCTGATGCGTTTCCAGACGTGTCGGTCCATCTGGCGGCCCAAGCGGAAAGAAAGTTGTCTTTTGGCACCCTGACGACCATTGCCGCGTATCAGGATCGCAAAGCCCTCAAACTGGCGTCACAGGAAGCAAGCCGCGACGGCTTCGCCGGATACTCCGATCATCGAATGGGCGCGCAAGATCCTGCGAAAGGCCGACTAGCCCGCCGTCCACGTCAGCCAAGCATGGCCATCTTCAACTCCGCCTGGCGGCCGAGCGAGGTCATCCATTCGGCAAACTCCGGTCGGCTCTTGATCTGGCGACCGTAGTGGCGGCGAAGCGCGGTGGTGAGTTCGCTTCCGCGGCCGAGTTGTTCATCGGCAAAGCCGATCATCTGAGAGTTCGGCCAGGCCTGCGGACGGATGGCCGCAAGACGGGCAAAGAGGCTCTCGCCTGACGCATCCGGGTTTGCCTGCGCCATCAAAGTCAGCATCGCGGCGGTCGAGCGCGACACGCCCATATGGCAATGCACCAGAACATGGCTCGACGCCTGCTTGTTCTCGCGTGCGAGGAAGTCGGCACCAAAGCGCAGGATCGCCTCGACATGGTCCGGGCGCGGCATCACCCGGTCCGGTGCTGCAGCAATGATGTCGTGGAAGCGCAAGGTCGTGCGATGATGCTCGCCATAAGTGCCGAAGGCCTCCAGTTCCGGGAGTTCAGGATCGACAATCGACAGGACGTGGGTCACGTTCCGACTGCTTTGGCCCGGCAGTTCGTCGATCCCGCAAACGGTCAGCACTGGAGAAAAAGTCGCTTCCATGTCAATTTTTCCTCGGTCCGGTTTATTAAGCGCCTTCCTCGCATCTACGCGCAAGCAGGGCAAAGAGCACGTCCAGCATCACATACATCGGAGCGCGGCCGGTCGGCACGATGAGGGGATGGGTTGAGGCGCGGTAAGCGTTGAGATTGATGTTTTCATCGGCAAGGGAGGCGACGACGGAGCCGCCGGGAGAGATGGAGACTATACGTGCGCCAGCCTTCTTCGCAATCTCCATGTTCGAAATAAGGTAGCTCGTGCGGCCGGAGAAGGAGAGGACGAAGAGCACATCTTCTCCCGTCAAGCGGGGTGCCGAAACCATCTGCAACGTCGGATCGGAATAGGCAACGCTTGCGACGCCCAGCGAGGCAAGGCGGTGTTGCGTTTCGCCAGCGAGGAAGCCGGAGCCGCCATAACCGTAGACGTCGATGCGGCGGGCCCTGGCGAGCAGTTCGACGGCACGACGAAGTGTCTCGAGGTCAAGATCATGACGGGCCTCGCGCAAGGATTCTGCGGCGCGGTTGAAAACGTCATCGACGAGGCTCGTAAACGGGTCGCCGCCGCCCTCCACCGGGCTTGGCGGCGCCTGGCGCACGGCGAGCTGTTGGGCGAGCTTCAGGCGGAAATCCGGAAAGCCATCGCAATCGAGTCGCCGGCAAAATCGGATGATCGAGGGCTCGCTGACATTGGCGATGCGCGCCGCGTCGGTGATCGACCAGGTGATCGCCGTGCTCGGAGTGTCGAGGATCGCCTCGGCGATCCTGCGCTCGGCGGGGGTGAACTGCGAGAGAGACTGCCTGATCAGATCGAGCATGGAACCCTTCGTTCCGGCATAGAGGGATTGTTGAACATGAGGATCACAATGTCCCATCAGCCATGAGCTTCGACAGGCAGGACGATTGATAGTCAAAACCGGCCTGCGCCACAACGAGCCTCTTCACCGATCCGAGTGTCTCTTCGCGCGGGTGAAGCGACCGACCCCCACCATCTTGGACCACGACGAGACCTCCGGCCGCCTCGACGAGCTGGATGCCGGCCGCGATATCCCAGGCGCTGAATTTCGATTCGTAGGCGACCGCCGCGCGGCCGCAAGCGACATAGGCGAGATGCAGCGCGCATGAGCCGAGACGGCGCACGGCACGGAAGGAATTGACAAGATCGGCATGTGCCTCCTGTGCCGCGCGCGACGGGCGCTCTCCCTCATAGGGAGCATTGCTCAAAAGTTCGACTTCGCGGTCGATGCGCCCACGCAGGAAAGGCTTCACCTCACTCCCGTTCAATGACAGCTGCCCGCCGGTCGCCAGGAAGAGCTCCTCGCGGATCGGATCATAGACGATGCCGCAGATCGGTTCGCCGACATGGTACGCCGCGATCGAGACGCAGAAGAAGGGCAGGCCGGAGGCGAAATTGCTGGTGCCGTCGATCGGGTCGATGATCCACGTCGTATCGCCTTCGCCTTGCAGGCCACCTTCTTCTCCGAGGATCCGTGATGCCGGTAGCCGCGACCGGATGATCTCGCAGGCCGCAGCTTCCGCCGCCTTGTCTGCGGCGGTAACGATGTCGAAGAACCCGGCCTTCTGCTGGGTTTGCAGCGTCTCCGGACTAGCCTCGAGGAAGCCCTTGCGGGCAACGGCGCCGGCAGCAAGCGCGGCTTCGTGAGCGACGTCCACGATTACCCGGTGCAGATCATGGCGGATGGCTTGGTTAAGGGTCATGCGGCTTTTCCCATGGCGTCGGCTTCATTTTCCGGCAGGATCCAGACAGGCCTGCTATCGACGGAAAGGCGCAGCGTCTGGCCGACTTCGGCAACGCCCGTCCGATAGTATTCGGTATCGAGGAAGATGCATTCCTGGCCTTCGAGGTCGGTCAGATATTCGACATAGGCGCCCTGGAAGACGACGCGGCGCACCTTTGCCTCCATCGTGCCCTCGGGTTCGACCCGGATGTGCTCCGGCCGCACCACGCAGCGCACCTCCTGGCCCGGTCTGAAGACGCGACCTTCGTTCGAAAGATCAAAGGCCATGGTGGATGTGATCCGCACGCGAACGACCGCAGCGTCTGCAGTCTCGACCTTGCCGCGCAGAAGATTTGCCTTGCCCATGAACTCGGCGACAAAGCCGGTTCCGGGGCGGGAGTAGACGTTGAGCGGCGTGTCGCCCTGCTCGATAACGCCGTTGCGCATCACCACCACGCGGTCGGAGATGGCCATCGCCTCGCTCTGATCATGGGTGACATAAAGGCTCGCAATGCCGAGGCGCAACTGAATGGCGCGCAGTTCATCGCGCATGCGCTCGCGCAACTGTGCATCGAGGTTGGAGAGCGGTTCGTCGAACAGCAACACCTTCGGCTGCGTGACGACGGCGCGGGCAAGCGCCACACGCTGCTGCTGGCCGCCGGAAAGCCGCGAGGGCGAGCGATCGGCGTATTGGGCAAGCGCCATGGTATCGAGCATGGAATCGACGCGGTCCTTCATCTCCGCGCGCGGCAGGTTGAGCAGACGCACGCCGTATTCAACGTTTTCGCGCACGCTCATGTGCGGGAAGAGCGCGTAGCTCTGGAACACCATGCCGACATTACGCGCATTGACGGGAACGTTGGTGACGTCACGTCCGCCGATGGTGATCGTGCCGTCGCTGGGAGTCTCGAAGCCGGCAAGCATTCTGAGCGTCGTCGTCTTGCCGCAGCCGGACGGGCCGAGCAGCGTGACGAGCGTGCCTTCCTCGATCGTGAGGTTCAGCCGGTCGACGGCGGTCGCTCCGGTGACACCCGGGAAGCGCTTGCTGATGTTGGAGAAGATGACTTTCGACATGGGCTTACCTCTTCGAGGTCGACGTGAGGAGGAACTGCATGACCGCAAGAATGGCGAGCACGACGAAGACAAGGATGCTGCAATAGGCGGCGGCGACACCGAGCTTCAGCGTCTCAACCTGCGACAGAATGGTGACCGTGATCAGCGTCCAGTTGGCGGAGACGAGGAAGATCACTGCGGACAGCGTCGTCAGCGAGCGGGTGAAGGCGTAGGACAGAGACGTGAACAGCGCCGGTTTCAGGAGCGGTAGCGTGATCTCGAAGAAGGTCCGTGTGTTGGACGCACCGAGGACGGTGGACGCCTCCTCGATCGACTTGTCGATCTGGCGGAGCTGGTTGGAGCCGGCCTCGATCCCGACCTGCAGGTTCTTCACCACCATCGCCGCAACGACGATGAGGGCGGTTCCGGTCAGGAGCAGAGGCGGCGCGTTGAAGGTGCTGACATAGCCGATGCCGAGAATGGTACCCGGTGCTGCGAACGACAACAGCGTCCCCCAACGCAGCAGGAAGCTGCACGGGAAAGCCTTGCGGACGAGCAGATAGGCGATCAGCATGCCGGCAATCGCGGTCACCGGCGTCGCAACACCCGCAAGCAGCAGCGAGTTGCTGAGCGTCTCGAAGCCCGCCGTGAAGACGGTCTTGTAGTGGGCGAGCGTCAGCGTATTGTCGACGCCGGGCAGTTTCGTGAACGAGACGTAGATCACCGTCACATAGAAGGCGAGAATGGTGAAGGCGACCACGTAGCACAGGATCGTCAACGGGATCACGACGGCGCCGGAGATCCGGATCGTTTGGGCCGTCGGCTTGCCGGTGACAGTCACATAGCTGCGCTTGCTCACCCAGTAGCGATGGATGAGGAAGGCCGTCATGGACGGGACCAGCATGAGGCTCGCAAGCAGCGCACCCGCCTGCAGATTGAAATAGCCCACCATTTGCGAATAGGCCTCGACGGCAAGCGTGTTGAAGTTGCCGCCGATCAGCATCGGATTGCCGAAGTCTTCAACCGACTTGACGAAGACGAGCAGGGTTGAACTGAGGATCGCCGGCGTGACGAGCGGAAGCGTCACCCGCGAAAAGGTCGTCCAGCGTGAGGCCCCCAGAGATGCGGAGGCGTCCTCCAATGCGCTGTCGATCGACTGCAGCATGCCGCGAATGTTGAGATAGGCGATCGGCGTGAAGGCAAGCGACTGGATCAGCACCAGGCTATGGAAGCCATAGACATTGGCATTGCGGATGCCGAGCAGTTCGCGGGTGATGAGGCCCGAGCGGCCGAAAAGAATGACGACCGCCAACGCCATCACGAACGGCGGCGAGATAATCGGAAGCAGCGCCACGCCATGAATGAAGGTCTTGCCGGGCATGGTCGTTCGCGTCGCCGAAAAGGCGAGAAGGAAACCGGCTGCGGTGGCGATGACCGCCGAGGTGGCGCCGAGCAGCAGCGTGTTAACCAGCGATTCCCAGACGAAGGATTGGGAAAGCGTATCGGCGAGCGCAGCGAAATCGAAGCCATGGTCGGTGACGACCGCCTGCTTCATGACGGTAAAGATGGGCAGGACGGCGAAGACCAGCACCGAAAGCGTGACGAGGGCGAAGAGGCCGAACAGCCATGGGTCGATGGTGATCCTTCGCAGGAAGGCCGGCGATGCCCCCGTCCGGCCGGACGGGGTCGCTTGCGAGACGAGGGTCATGTCGGGGCTCCTTGCCGGCCTTACTTGGCGTCGGCCTTGTGGCGCACGTCGCTTTCGTAGCGCTGCAGGAGCCGCGCGCGGTTCTCACCGGCCCAGGTAAAGTCGTAGTCGATCATCTTCACGTTGGAGAGATCGATCTTCGCCTCCGGGTTCTTGTAGCCGGGCACGATCGGGCCACGGAACGTTGCACCTATAGCCGCCTGACCCTTGTCCGTCAGAACCCAGTCCAGAAACGCCGCGGCGCTCTTCGCCTGCTCGTCCGACGCGTTGGCGATCGCGGCCGCAGCATTCACCTCGAAGCCCGTACCCTCTTCCGGGAAAGAGTAGCCGACCGGATACCCTTGAGCGATCGCCGCCTCGATGTCCTGGGTGTAGGCCATGGCAAGCGCAATCTCGTTGTTGGCGACCATGCGCGATGGCGCCACACCCGAGCGGGTGTATTGCACCACGTTCTTGTCGATGTCCTTCATCAAGGAGAAAGCCGGCTCCTCGCCGAATAGCTGAACCATCGAAGCAAGAGCGACATAGGCAGTGCCTGAAGATGCCGGGTGAGCAAGCGCCACACTCTCATGGAAGGTTGCGTCTGCAAACGACTTCCAGCTTGTCGGCGGCTTGGCGCCGGTTTCGTCGAGAACCTGTTGGCTGTAGGCAAAGACGATCGGCGACAGCGAGATCGGTGTCCAGCGGCCTTCCTTGTCGGTGTAGCGCTGGTCGACCTTCTCGATACCGGTCGCCTTGTGGGCGGCGAGCAACCCTTCGCTGGCTGCCTGGATGAAGTTGTCGGCCGCTCCTGCAAGCCAAAGGCCCGCCTGCGGATTGTTCTTCTCCGCCCGGATACGCGCGAGGATCTCGCCGGCGCCGATGCGCACGAACTGCGCTTCGATCCCGGTGTCGTCCTTGAAGGCTTTCAGCACAGCACCGCAGTCGTCTTCCGACATCGGGCAATAGACGGTCATGGCCGCGGCACTGGCGCTGCCGGCGGAAAAGACGTGTGAGCACAGGACTGCGAGCGCTGAAGCCAGCGCGAAACGGCGTGACATGTTGATTTCCTCCAAATGAAAGCGACGGCCCCCTTTTGTGAAAGCCTTCCCGGGCTCTCAGGTCTCACTCGCCGTGCATGAGTGTTGGTATAGCGAGGAAATCTACATCTGTCAAAGAAAATGTAAGAAAGCTACATTCTTGAATATTGAGGGGATGATACGCGTGGTGAAGTGGCATTGCCCGAGGGTGTGGCCAATGAAAGTTGGGAAGCGGAGGGAAGACGCAAACGGTGTTTTCTGAAAACAGCAGATCAAGGCTCCGGCGCTGACACTTCGGAACGAAGCCCATTGCGAAGCCGAAGAGCCGGCCCACTTTTTCGAGTGTCTCCAACGTCGCGTTCGCGTCACCAGCTTCGATTTCTGCTATCTGGCAACGGCTAAGGCCGACGCCGGACGATGGGTCTCTCGCTCACAGCACAATCGTTCCGTCGCCAGTTGTTTCGAAGCGTTCCCATCGGCGTGGATCAGGGATCCCCACTCTGATGTGTCAAAGCGGGCGGTCTCAGCCAGGCGATGAAACTTTCTAAAGTCCGTTGCGGGAACAAGAGCGAGGCGCAGCCGTTCTACCATCAGACCTGCCTCACGAGCCCGCCCATGGAGCCGCGGCGGAGGGGAAAGGGATCTGACAGTGGCAACGCGCGCAATCATGCCCCTACTCGAATAGAAGCAGCGCGCTGCAGCACACTGCCACAGCCACAACGAATACTCGCACGTTTCTCGCACGACCTTCGGGCAAGGTTCGCTAGCGAGACCAATGCGTTGCGAAAGAGTTGCATTGCGATTCGTCGCCTGGAGGAAAAATGCGTCAGCAGACAAAACCGTTTATCGTTGAGATCAAGCATTCCCGAAAGCTGAAACCCAACGGCGAAAAACTATCGATCTGGGGGAAACTGGATTTGAGCGTTGCCGAGGAGCACGTGGCATCCGAGAACCCAGTAGAGGCACCGGCCGCCATCGAAAGCGGCGACCGACCTTAGCGCCGCGATCGGCGCAAAACCTCAAGGGCCATTTCAAACATCTGTCGTGTCCGGCTGCAGCCCATTACGAAGCGCGGCCGCGCGCCAGAATGGAAGGGTCGCTGTTCGCGTTCAGGCGCTATTGCTGGATCGGGGCATTTCAACGAGCCTCGCCGAGCCGATAACAGGCGCTTTTTTTGCGAAGCTTAATGGTATCGAAAGCGTCTGATTATACCAAAGCCTCATGCTTGGGGGTGGGTTTCGAAGTCTTGTATTGGCAGTATTTCTGCTTCTGTTGATGCTGACGCACCTGGGCGTTGGATCGACCCACGCTGCTGATTCCAGCAACATTCGCAATTCCTGCTGGGCATCCGGCCGCATCTCGGAGAACGTCATCAACATAGCTTTGGCCGCGGAGCGGTGGCTCTGTGATGACCGGAAATTCTCGATTGATTCCGAGCGAGTGCTGCTTCGCTTCGATCTCAGGCCGGGCGATAGCCTTCCTCGATATTTTCTCTCAAGGCGGAGCGCACTTAAGGCGGTGCATCTGCTTGCAATCGACCAGAACGGGACGGTGCGGCAAGCCTCCGCTTCCGCAGCAGCGTTGCCCAGCTCAATGGCCGCCGGTGGGTATTTCAAGGCTCCCCTGCCTGGCGTGACCGATGCGACGCGGCAAATCGTCGTCGCCATCGACTTGCCTAGCCACCGGATGACACTGGAGCGAGCATACCTGGCACCAGAGGATGTCGCAGGCAACAGCATCGAGGATATGCAACCCCTTATGATCGTTGCAGGCCTTGCGGGCATGCTCGCCATGCTTCTGATCTTCAATGGGGCGTTCTATCGGATCCTGCGCGAACCTTTTATTCTCTGGCACTCGGCTCTGACGCTCTCGTTGCTGATGACCATTGTGACCTCATCAAGTTTGTCAGTCGTCTTCTTCGACCCTCCCGCCATGACGTTGAGCTGGATGACCACCTTGCTCTTCGGGATGACCGTCGCATCAGGAGCGATGTTCACGTACAGCTTCATCGAACCTGGACTGATGCATCCTGCACTACGGCGTCTGCTACCCTATTGCGCGGCATCGGCATTGTTCCTGAGTGCGTTTCACGCGGCATTCCCGTTCGTTGCTCGGCCAATACAATCGACGGCGTACACGGCTTCGTTTGCACCGATCCTCATCATTTTCATACTGTCGATGATCGACGCATTGCGCCGCGGGAGCCGCGCGGCAAAATTTCAGGCAGTCGGATACACGCCAATGGTCGCGGTCGGGTTGACCCGTCTTGTGACGGGCGTCGTCCCCTGGTTCGAGAGCATCGATGCCACGCTCGCATTTTATACTGGCTGTCTATTCGAAGCCCTCTTCACCACGCTCGGCGTAGCTGATCGCTTCGTGACCATGAAGCGAGAGCGAGATCGCGCACGCATCGAAGCTGATCTGCTTGAGCGGCTTTCCGAAACAGACCCGTTGACGGGCTTGCTCAATCGGCGGGCTATTGAGGGACAATTTGGGCAGCTTCGAGCTGAAGGCTTTGCAACATTGGCGGTCATTGACCTTGATCATTTCAAGTCAATCAACGACGTAAGCGGCCATGTCGTTGGTGATGCCGTACTCAAGGCTGTCGCCAGTGCCTTCCAGCCTGGGCCGGACGTGAGGGCATACCGTCTTGGTGGTGAAGAGTTTGTGCTACTCACGCGCGGCAATGGCGCCGCCACCTTGGCCGAACGCCGGCGGCAGGCGATTCCGGCAATTGTCGCCAATGTCGTTCCCGGTCTCAAGCGGCCCGTAACCGCCAGCATGGGAGTGGCGGATGCCCTCGGCGATGAAGATTTCGAGAAACTCTATGAACGGGCCGACAAACTGCTCTACGAAGCAAAGAGTGCGGGCCGAAATCGAACGCGGAGTGCCCTCAAGGCAGCGACGGATCAGGAAATCTTTGCGAGAGAACAGGCCTTCGCCGACTAGAGCACTCACTGTGCTGCACGAACTCGGGCGGAGTTTTCCAGGATCTGAAGCGTGAACTTGCTTTTGGCGCGAACGGGGCACTGAAACGACAGTATTTTGCCAATCCACTGGCCGTGGAGCGGACGACTGCTGGTCTAAGCCGCAGCAAAACCGAGCGACGAGCCGAGACGGTACCTTACCTGATGCCCCCTATAGGGATGCGGCAACCGAGCCGCCTCCGTCCAGCCCCGATGGGGGAGCCGTTACATTTGCGTCAAAACCGCAGAAAAGGTAGGGGTGCACCCCAATGGCAGCGGCCGCCAACGCGACCGCCGCAAATCCGAAAAAACATGCAAGGCAGACCATGAGCGACCAGAACGACGACTACGTGTACGACGATGTAACGGGTGAGTGGCGGCCAGCCTCCGAACTCGCTGCCGAAAAAGCAAGAGCCGCCGAGGTACGCGATGCGTCAGGCACCGTCCTTGCAGATGGTGACTCGGTCGTTCTGATCAAGGATCTCAAGGTCAAGGGTGCCGGGCAAACGCTGAAGCAGGGAACGGTCATCAGGTCTATCCGGCTGACTGATAACCCTGAAGAAATCGATTGCCGCCATGAGACGATCAAAGGTCTCGTTTTGCGCACCGAGTTTGTTCGCAAGCGCTAGGCGATCGGAGGGTCGCCTGTGAAACAGGCAGCCCTGTCTCCATCCAACCGCGCGACAATGAACTGTCGTCGGGCGCCGCCGACGGTTCACGTCGAAGACCAAAGGAAAGCCGGACTACCATTCGGCTCAGTGCCAAGGGCGCCATAATCACGCGGCAGCTCAGCGCCGACGTCTTCGAAGCCTCCGCCTCAAGGGCCGAGGGAATTTCACCGCTTCCACGCTCGACGGAAGAGACAACTCATCTCAGAGCGGCAACCTCCTTCGCATCTGGCAAGAAGAGCGCCGCCCAATGATCAGATCGAACACCATGAAGGTCAGGCAGAGCCAACGATCCTCTGTCTGCTCACCAAAAGAGATTTGCTATCCAGCGCTGATCTGGCGAAGAGCCACGTCGGAGACAATTGTCCGGCCACGCCGACGCCCTTTGCCCAGCTTCATACGCCCTCCGCGGACACGAACATTCGATCTACCCCGAATCCCCGCGATGCCGGCCAAATTCGCCGGGATCTAACTATCTAATTTCTCTATACTAAACCTCCTAGCAGAAGCTATTTGTCTATCTACTTCCGCCACCTGAGCTGAAATCGATCACATCTCGACAGCGGCGTCGTCGCCGCTGGGCTCGAACTGCCATTGGGGGACGACCAAGACGCGACGCAAATGGCCTAATCACCACGTCCAATTATGGCGCGAGCCCGCGGCCTCGCGGTCTCCTCCCCTATCCCGAGTTAGAAGGTCTGCTTCTCGATATCGTCGTCCCCTATCTCTCGCGGATAGTCGACCTTCACGCGCTCAGCCGGCCAACCAATACTTTCGGCGGCAGGCAGTTTAGATCCCCATCGCCACCGGCGCTGCGTGCCGGAACGCGACCGAGACATCCCGAAACGCAAGATGGCCGCCATGGCTCAAGTTTCGGCAAAACTGGCAAGCCGCCGGCCACCGTACATGAGAACGGTCGGCAGCAGGGGCACGACCGCCAAACGGCGAGTTGTCAGCGACCCCGGCAATCGGACGTGGCAGCATTGCGGATCGGGAATTGAGGAGAACCGGTTCACGCCAGGCCGAGCGACAGGCCCCCTCTTCCCAGTCTTTCGATCTGCCCCGACCAAGAGAAGCGACCACGACGAACCCGTCATCCCGATCCGCCGACCGATTTCGGCGCAGAACGGCCGGCCCGATGAGGTTCAGATCAAGGAAGTGCCCTTGCTCCATCGTGTCAATCCACGAGTGATGGCGATAGGCGCGCCCGCGCCGCAGTCGCTCTACGTGACCGCAATGAGCTGCCGCAAACCAGCCGGGCACAACCCCTGTATTGCCGAAATCTATCCCGTGTCCATGCGATGGCCGCATCGCCCCGGGTTTTCACATGGAGAGGCGATATCACCTCAATACTGGCGCCGCTGAAAGGCCCGCGTCCAGCGAGCCCTTGGCTCTTGTCGGTGAAATGACCGAGCGTCGACGCTTACAGGGATTCGATGCCGGCTGGTCGGATCTTTCCCAAGGCGGTACCTCCATTCACGGCGTCGAACCAACCATGAAATCGTTACCTGGAACGACGGAGTGGAGGACGCACTTGCGGACGAACAGCTCAAAAGACGGCTGGCACGCGGTCCTGACGCCGACAGTCGAACATCAACCGGCACTCTGAGATCCCGAAACACGATGCGCCTGACGGCGCGCCCGCGAAACAAAGTGATTTTAACACGAACCTCGGAAGGCCCGAATCTAATCAAAGCGCCGCGGATCTAAGAACCTTATCGGCTCCCTCCCTTATGGCGCGTATAGACGCTGAATGCCTCGGGGCAGGCTTTTTTTCGTGCGCTACCGGGGATCCGCGAATTTGTTTGCAAGCGCACTTCCAATCCCCGTCGAACGTTGGACCAGGACCTATCGAATGTCACAGAAGTGAGTTCGAAGCGGCACCAGCGAAGACAGAGGGAGCCCGCGCGCCCTTGACCCAGGGCGCCGCAATCCGGCGGAGCTGCACCACTCCCGCGCTCGCAATTTCGTCCGCTTGGGAGATCAATTTAGGGGCCACATATCAAAGTGCAGCAAAAGCCGATTTCATCACACCGGGCCTCCGGGCGCTTACAAACCCGGCTAACAACCCAAGAAGTCCCCAACAAGGATTGCATCTCGAGTGCGCGGTCGCTACGCCGGACTCGTCACAGACCTGTACTACCCATACCAGCAGATCGGCGACGAACGCTAGAGAAGCAACCCTCGCGGCGGCGATTTTGTTTGGAAGTTTGCAGGCAGTCGCGCCAAGCATCCAACATCTCCTTTGCTTTCTGAAGCGACTTTCGACAGTGATGCCATCCGTAATCCAGCAAGAGATAGTCGGAGCCAGGGTTGAGCCACGATCGACGCGAAATCAATTTGAGACGAGCGCCGGCGCCCAAGCACCTTCAGACAAACTTCAAACACCCACGAAGGGTACGGCGTGAGCGGCTGCCGTTGCTTCGTCTAGCCCAAGCAGACGTCGCATTTGGGAATGATGGCCCCGGGGCAGCCTTTCCTGACAGGCCTCCGCATTAGAGGTCGCCACCGGTCGATCAATTTCGGACCTAGCTTTCGCCCTTTGTTATCCTTACCCGATAGCCTCGGAAAGTGGCCCGCACCCGCGCTCGTCGCCAGCCGTCTCTGGAATATCCTGAAGCCGCAAGATGGTTTCTAGCTTCCAATTGAAGGCCCTGATATCGGAAGGCGCGGCTTGCGTGGCTAGAGATTGGCTTACAAGCTCATGTTTAGCGGCACGGGTTCGGACCTTGTCAGCTGACAAGGTCTGTTCGCATTGGATCATCTGTCGCGACTGCGCCGGATACCCTCAACCACGGTTCGACAAAAGCAACATAGAAGCCTTGTCAGCTGACAAGGTCTTCGTACACCGCACTAAGGCCACCGAAGCCACATACGCACCTCGTCTACGAGCGCAGTTGGTTGACGGTAGTTCACTCAAAGATGCTACCTTTGGTTGCTTATCGCATCTCCGAGGTTGGCAGCACCGGAACCAGCGCGCGAAAGGTCCGAAGAGATGTCTTGATCTCAAAGCCCCCGCAATCCCGACATCACGGCAAAAGCCCGCCCCGTCGCTGCTCATGCGCACAGATCGCGACAGCATCCATCGGGATGCAGGGGCGGGGAGCCGCCTAACGCTTGCAAGATCCCGACAGCACCGGCAAAACCAAAGTCCCGTCAGAGACTCCCAAGAAATTGGTCCGGCAATCGGCGCGCATTGGTAATAGCCAGATTCAATCCCGCAGCTGCCACTTACGACTTTCGGTACCTAAGTTGCCAAGGCCTTCGTGCACTGCCGCGTCACCCGGTTCAATCCTGACGTCTGTTGTTGCGGCCAGCCCGCGTGACCCGACACCTGCGGGTGGATGGTCTTCGAGTGCTACGATCCTCATGTCCCGCCGTTGCTATCCCTTCGCTGCATCCAACGCACGCAAGGCCCACTCCCTCGTCTATCCAGCGCCTTGTTTGGAAAATGCCCTCGACGCGAAACCCAAACCTTACGTCCCGGATTCAACCTCTTTCGATGACCTCGACCAATCTTATGCGTGCCAACGATCGCTTGGCTTGCTGGCCGTCGCTTTCGCCGCGCGATCTTTGACGGCATTTCGCGATAGGTCTCGCGGCGTGGCCTCCGTAAGCAATTTGGTTCGAGATCTTCGGCGAGAAGCCCGTGTTGGCCTGCGCGAGATAAACAACAGATCAATCAGATCAACTTGTACGCCGTCGCGACCTCTTTCGCAGGAACGTAGAGACGCAAGCCGACACGATCGAGCCCGCGCCAACGCCGCCCAACCCAATGGTTACGTTGCCGAATACCAGCGCTGAAAGATCAGTGCGATCAGATTGCGGGGTTCGACTTCTGATCGCTCTGGCGACAAGTCGTTGTCGTCGCCAACTTCCGAGCGAGGGATGCGGAGCCCTGAGCCGAGAAATTGGAGCCTCCAGTCTGACTTGTCGAACAGTGATGCAGACAAAAGGGCAGGGGGTAGTCCTCTGCGCCTGGTTGACCGCTTGCGAAACGCTAAGGGAGAAGCGGAGTTCATGAAGCTTCTGCCGAAGGCGACCCACTTTGCTATTGAACGCAGCCAGTCCAGTCTCATGATTAGCCAGGTCATCGCCGGAAGAGATGACGGTCGGAGAAGGGGAGGGCGCTCGCGCGATATACGCAGGAATGTAGCAGATGCAAACTGTCCGACGTCAAAGAGGTCGGATCTCTCAGTTCTCCAGCCTTCAGTTTTCAGAACCACAAGACGTGAGACGCCCAGATCGGGTTCGACCGGCTCTTTGGCGATCAAATCGCATTGCTCAGCCGATAGAGATCGTCAATGGTGCTACAGAGTGCAGGGTTCGATGGCAGAAGTCTTCCGGGAGTTAGCTTCCGCTTCTGCAATAATTGCCATTATATCATATATTTAACAAGTGCATAACTTTCGAGCGCACCGAGATCCGAACCTGAGTGGTAATTGCGCTCCTGATTCCGCTCGCTTCAAACCGGTTGCTTGTTCTGGTGCCGCGCGGGCCGCTTCCCTGCTCATCCGTCGGCATCACAAAAGCCGCAAATGCCCGGAACTATCGCTTGAAACGCGCCAAACGCGCGCCCCTTGCGCCGACGAGCACTTACCGAGATTCCGTGCGTTCAATCCGAACCAGGAGAGCGGCGGTTCCGTCGACCACGCCGCACGTCGAAACTGCATCGCTTGCCACCGTCTCTTTCGTGTAACGATCTCAGGCGTGCGGGAGAATTCACTCGCGGCGCTAGAAGAGCGAGAATGCTGGATTTCCGACCATACAAATTTCAGCCCAATTGGCGAGCGCTGTTCGGTCCAATACGCTTCGATATGGCGCCCCACTGACGTCAATTGTCACCAGGTTGCAGAGTACGGGACAGTGCTCCGGTTCGAGCGATTGAGCATTGGGTGCAAGGCACCGGGTGATGTCTGAATGGTGGCTGCGTTACAAGTGGGGTTTCCGCCAGCCGGCAAGCGACCGAGCACTTGATATCTCGTCAGCCCGTGCAATTGCAGGCTTCACCGAAGTCCGCTCGTCATCCGTTTCCAACTTCGCTTGTTGAATTGCCAAGACAAGTTCGCGGTAGGAGCGGTCGCCCATGTTGCAGCGGCCGGACAGTGTCACGTTTCCGCGGTCCTCTGTCGGGTAGGCGAAGGCGGTGAGCCAATCACACTTTCCGCCAGGGGGAGGGCACGACGAGAACGATACCCGCGATCGGCGCCGATCGCGGTCGCCGATGCCATTCATCCAAAACCGATGCCGCGAGCTAGGACGTGGTCGGACTTCCCGAGCTCAACCATCTTGATAAGCGTTGCGTTGGACCCGCAGTTTACCAGCGCTGTCTGAGAACGATCTGGGATACCTCCTAGGTATCCGCTTCAGGCAGCCAGACTCGCAACTGACCGACCGGTTTGAAGCCAAGCTTCAAAAGCTCCTCCAATGCAAGGCCGTGATCGTATCCAACAAGTGGCAGATCCGGGGAAAAGGCGTTACCGGCGAGCAAAACAGCATCCCGAAACGCGGGCGGGGTATCAAACAGACTAAAGATGTTCGAGATCCCTACCGTTTGAGAGGACCGGTTTACGATGCAGCCGGCATCGAAGCCATTCCCCGTCGATCGGCCATAGATATGCAGGTCGGGCTCGGAGAGCAGAGAGGGTGGAAAGACCTTGGCGTCGGAGGGGTTGCCGGCCTCTTTCCAGGCGCGTTCCCAGCAGTTCAATGCCGTCGCGTCGCGCACTCGTTCCCAGCCGTGGGTCGAGCAAGCGGGCGTTCCGCAAGGTTCGGCCCAAACCCATGACGCCGTAAACAACAGCCGGAATCCCTCGCCGGTCAGATCCAGCGTCGAAAATCCGTCTTTAAGACTGGGCCGCCGTCCCAACCTATCCGTCAGCCGGTCGATCTCGACGAACTGGTCCGCAACACCGTTCGGGTCGAGTGTCGTCATGTTCGAATAGTATGGAGGGGCGATCGCATCGCTGGACCAAAACGTGCCGGTTCGGCGATCAGGCCGTCCATGTGCTCGAAACACCATCTGATAGAGATCGGCATTGTTGGCCGCGCAAAGCCAGGCCTTTTCTTCATCCGAATGTATCGGGATTTCGGATTGTGAAAGGCTCTCTGTCATGGGTACCTGTTGAACTGAATGGTGAACGCCCGACCTGTCCGTTTTGCGCTCGTCTGTCGAGTAGCCATGACAGACGATACACCGCAGTTTCTGTCTATCAAAAGCCGAGAACAGACAAGCCGCGTTCCGGCCGCCCTTGAAAACTCCCACCAGCGAAGGCTTCCCCCGCTTTCGCGCGACATGACGACAATTGCCTCCCTGTCGAAACGACATCCGGAGCTGCGCGTTCGAGGATCAACCCGCTGTGCCTGCCGCCAACCATCTTTGCCCGACATCTAAGTTAGACGGCCACATTCCCTCAGGAGCCGAATGTGACCTGATCGCCATGGCGGCTACAGATGTGATCGCGCCATCTAGGTTCGACGACGCCAGGTTCTGGCGTCAGGTTAGCGGCATTCTACCGAAAGTCGGATGGAAGCTTAACTGCTTCCCCCAGGCGATCTTGCTCAATCTGCCACGAAACGCAGATGACGGAAAATTCCGTACGGCTGGAGAACTGTAGACCGGACGCCGGCATGACCAAGGCTGGCTGCGGTGCTGGCTTAAGTTGGAATGTAGTTCAGTGCCGCCTCGACAAGAGGGGAGGGGACTTGGATCCGTCGGCAACGCGCCAGCAAGACAGCATCCGAAAATGAAACCTGTATGTGAACGACAAGACCCCTGGGTGGTTTCGGCGAGCGCCGGCTTCCTGCTCAAGTAGAGCCGGCATCGTCCCGCGGGTTTGGCGATGCTCCTCCCAGCACCCATCGCGAAACCGTTATACTGCAGCGGATCATCGCCGCTTCAGATGCGTTACCGCTTTGACAGCTTTTCCGCCTGGTCGCCCATTGATGTCATCCACCCGATGCTTGCAAAATCGCTTTCGTCGCAAGGCGGCGACCGCGCGTTGGAACTCTACCCTGCATTCCGCATCCCGCCGGCCCCGCGCAAGAGCGCCATCAACATCGGACCGAGCGAGAACTCACCGCGCCGCGCCTTCGAGGTCAGATCGCGGAGATAACCGCCCGCAGAATTGATGTGCCCAGCTCTTTCCAGCATGCAGGCGAGCGCCACCGCTGCATTTTCGGGCCCCATCACATCACAGGCATCCTGATAGGCACTCGGGCTGATGCCCAGCATCGAGCGAACGACCACGGCGGCCGCCATGAAGTCGCGCCAGTTCGATATCTCGCCGCTCTGCCCGTAAAGCCCGATCTCAGGGCAGGCCCGCAAAACCATCGCCAATGGGAACGCCTTAAGCGGCTCTGCTGTCGGCCGCTTTTCTGGCTCAGGCTTCGCCCCCAGCTCCTTTCGAGAGCTTGGTTCAAATTCATTAGGGGATTCGGGATTTGAATTCTGTATATGACGCTCAAAACAAGCATCATTGCTGCTCATATTTTGAGAATTTTGCTGATCTTCCAATTGATTGACGATCTCAGCGCACAGCAGTTCCATTTCTTCGAGCAGCGCCTTGAGGTCATGGATGGATGGAGAGCGCGGCATACGCGCAACGAGGGCCAGGTAAACGGCCTCGATCTTCCCCCAATCGCCGCTCGCCCCCTCCTCTATAGCGGCAGAAATGAGCTTACGTGCGTCTCGGCGCCTGATCGTGAGGGCCTCCTTGGTGCGGCGAAAGAGCGTCCGTTCCGCTGCGACCTGTTGGGCCATTTGAGCAAGTTCCTCCGATCGCGCGAGCAGAGGCGCGAGATCAAAACCGAACGCGTCTTCGACTTCCCCGGACCTGTCCTTGCGAACGTAACGCTTGCCATTCGCGCTATCCTTGCGAACGATAAGCCCGGCATCGACGAGTGCTGCCAGGTGGCGACGCAAAGTTGCGCCGGCGATGCCATGCGCCCGAATTGAAAGCTGAGTATTCGACGGAAAGACGATCAGGGATTTACCCTGGCGAAGGTCGGTCTCGGGATAGAAGCTCAACAGCGCATCAAGGACGGCCAGTGCCCTGTCCTGCAGGCCGAGAAGCGGCCGCGCCTCACAGGCGTCGCGAAAGACCTTCCACTTATCCGCCGACTTGTTCGGCGTGATCTCGACGGATGCTACTTGTCGCCTCACCAGCGCAAGCGTCATCGGCCGCCGCCCAAAGGGCGTCGTCACATTTCCACTCTGCATTTTCCCTCACCCTTCAGAAGGCAAAAGAAATCCGCTCACCAAATTAGGTGCCAAAGTCTCTTGACGGGGATTCGTGGAAATGCGATTCTCAGATTGTCCAGATATGAGAGAGGCTTCCACGACGGCAACGTTTGGGGGCCTTTTTCTTTTGCAGCAGTCCTTTCGTGTTCACGTATCCGATTGCATCTCCGACCGTTGTCAGAGGCCTTGATCCTTGCGGTCGCGAGAGAACCGCGCAACGAGCGCTGGCAGTTCCTCCCCGACGAATTTGACGAATTCCACGCCGAGAGGCCCGTCGGCTGATATCCGCACCTCCTTGGCCGAAAGCTTCCAGGAACCCAGCTTGTTGCCGGACGCATCGGACAAGTCCGTGCCGTCTTGGCGTACCGCGTTCGCGGGTTTTATGGTTTCGAACGCACGCTGGAAGCGTTGATCGGACAACGGCGAAGCGTCGCGCGCCTCAGACAAGATCTGTCGAGCGGCCGCAACGGATTCCGGATGGTCAGCGATCGTCTTGGCGAATTCGAGCCAGCGCGGCCGGCCAATCTTTGGCGCGCGACCAATGGCCTCGATCACGTCGGTCGGGACCACGCGGTAAACGCTGCGCATCTTGGCGAGCTCCGGGTCGTCGATCGACAGTGCCGCCTTTATGTCGCGCGGCTTGATACCGGCGTCGTCCATGCGCGATGCGAACAAGGCGCGTTCGATCCAGGTGAGATCTTGCCGGCTTGCATTCTCAACGCCCTGAGCAACGACCAGGTCCAGATCCGATATTTCGACTTCGATCGCGCGAACGGGCTTGCCAAGTTGTTTTGCGGCAAGCCACCGCCGGTGGCCGTAAATGATCTGGTAGCGTCCCGCCGACGAGGGGTGTTTGCGAACCTGGACCGGAACCTTCTGTCCTTCTGCATCGATCGAGCGCTTGAAGGCTTCGAAGTCCGCCCCGTCATCGTCCGGCAGCCTGTCCGGATAGGGAGAGGGGTCGACCAGTGAAGGATCAAGCTCTCGGATCGCGCCGCCACCCGACTCGACCAGTGCCTTCAGCCGATCGCGCTCGGCCCGTATGTCGTCGATCGCTCGATGCGCGGCACCGACCACACCGGCGCCGACCCGATTGGGAGCGGCAGGAGGAGCGGGCGTCGTCGATTGCTCTTTCGCAGCAAGGTTGCTTTCAAGTTCGGCCGAAAGCAGGCCGAAGCTGGCGACGATCGATTTGCGGGCGTTCTTGCTCATTCACGTCCCCAGCTCGAGTTGATCAAACGAATGATGGCCTCGTTCACGCCATCGACAGCCTCACGGGCCCGCTTGTGCGTGTCGCGGCCGATCTGGCCCATTTCGAGCTCATAGATTGACCGTTTCGCCAGGCCCGCCGCCTCGACTGCCGTGCTTTCGATCGCGGTCGGCAGGAGCACGTCCGAACCGAAGAGATGGCGCAACATTGCCACGACCTGCGACTGAGGTGCGTCGTTCGGATCGTGCCGCGTCACGAGGTAACGAATGAAATCCTGGTCGAGCTGAGCGCCGTTGTCGTTCAACACGCCGATCAGGTCGCCCATCATCAAGAGGAACTGGCTCATCGATGCAACGTCGAGCATCGCCGGGTGAACGGTGATGATCATGCTCGTGGCGGCGTAGATCGCGCTCAGCGTCAGGAAGCCGAGGGAAGGAGGCGTATCCAGAAGGACGACGTCGTAGTCGTCTTCCACCTCGGAAAGTGCGAGTTTCAAGCGCTCGAAGAAGATGGCGCCGGAGCTTGATTTGCTTGCGAGCACACGCGGCGTCTCGTGCTCGTATTCCATGACTTCGAGGTTCCCCGGTACGAGATCGACGCCTTCGAAGTAGGTCTTGCGGATGATGTCGCGGATCGGCCGGCGCTCGGCATCGTCGTAGCGAAGTGCCGCGTAAATCGTTTCGTTGGCGCCGACATCGAGTTCCGGCTGCGCGCCAAACAGTGCCGAGAGCGATGCCTGCGGATCGAGATCGAGCGCGAGTACACGATAACCATTGAGCGCCAGATAATGCGCAAGATGGACACATGTGGTCGTCTTGGCACTACCGCCCTTGAAGTTGGCGATCGCAAGGACCTGAAGATGTTCGCCCGGGCGGCGGCGAGGCAGGAAGCGGAGCGCCTCGGAAGGCTTCTGCTTTGCAAACAGCTCCCGCAGCTCGTTGATCTGCGCGAGCGTGTAGACCCGGTGATTGTTCTCTAGGCGGCTCGGCTTGGGCCCGCGCCCCTCGGACGACATCAGCTTCAGCGTCGAATCCGGTATGGATGTCAGCTTCGAAACTTCGTTCGTCAGAAACGACCTCAAGGTCTTCTCGGACTTCGGCGGATACATGCGCGTTCGCAGTTGCTGCAACTGGCTCGACAAAAGACCGGCGTGCCGCAATATCTTGGCGGCAGCGTCTTCCTTGAGTTGAACGTCAGTTTCTGCAGGTCTAGCTATCGCCATTTTTCCCTCTTGGCGGCCGAAAGTCGGTTTACCGGCCATTGCCCGCCAAAGATAAAACACGATTCTCCCGGACCGTCCAGAACAATAGGGTTAACAAAGCCTCAAGGCTGATTGTGAAGCTTGCCCGACGGAATCCCGTCACCCTATTGGAATCGCTGGGCTTTCCTGGACGAGATGGGCTGCCAGGCGATGAGTTTGCGCACACCTTTGTTCGCGCAGACCCACAACCGAAAGGCGATTGCGCGAGCATTGGGCCTAGACTCGTGAACCGCCACCGACCCGCCCGCCGCGAATCATCTGCAGACGCCCGGTTTACGCGCAGATGCCGACAGTCCGCCCAGTCAGTGTCTCATCATCCTTGGTTGGCCCGGCATTTCCCCCTGCTGCGTGAACGGTCGCCTTCAGCCAAGACGAAACTGCGCAGGCGAAATGCGCCTGCGCAGCCGACATCCGTTGGATTGTCGAGGCACTACGCCGGCTGGGCGACCATCTTTGATCGCTGCTTCCACATGGACAGCATCAGGACAATGACCAGGAGGCCAAGCGTGACCAGCGAAGCGTTGTCCCGCGGCAGGTTCAATCCGCCCTTTTCGATGGGCTTGGTCAGAAAATCGCCGAATGTCGCTCCGAAGGGCCGCGTGAAGACGAAGGCGATCCAGAACAGCAAGACATCGCTGATCTTGGTCATGTAGTGGAGCGCGACAACGAGACCGATGATCCCGGCCGTAACGATCGCACCTTGAACATAGCTCAGGTCCATGTTGTCGGTGAGAAAATCACCGAAGGCCGTTCCAAGGCTGTTTGAGAAGACGACCGCAATCCAGAATAGGGTCTCGGTATCCCGGCGGTTGACGTGCACGACATCAAGCTTGGCGTCCCGCAAATACCAAACACCGAGCGATATTGCGAGCCCGAGCGTCAGGATGATCGACCCCGAGAGGTAGCCGAGGCCGAAGGACCGATCCATCATATCGGATATTTCCGTTCCGGCCGTGGTCGTCGCGACGATCGCCAGCCAGAACAGCGGCGAATAGAATTTCCGCGCGGAGATCTGCGCGACGAGGATGACCAGCAACGCTGCAAATGTGATGCCGAACCCGACATAATAGCCGAGATTGAGTGTCATGGAGATGAAGTCGCCTGCGGTCTCTCCAAGGGTGGTGGCGAGGATCTTCATGATCCAAAAGGCCAGCGTCACTGCGGCGACCTTGGTAAGTGGCGCGGCCGTGGGCGTCTTGCCGGAAAGCTCAGATGCGGATTTTGAAACCATGATGCTTCCTATCGGGAAAAATGGTTGACCGTCTCGAAGTGAGGTGATCGGCGAGAGAAGTGATCGCCGGGACGCCGAGGACTTCGCATCTGGGTTGGATGCGACTGAACCCTCGGGCCCCGCGGTTCTCGAGCCGAAGCGGGCGGATGGCCTGCCGCGCCGGATATTGAGGACCGATTCTCACGGTGGCTTTACGCAGAACTTACGGATTCGTAAGGGAACGACGCCTGAAAAGGCCGATCACATTCAGCCGTCCGATAGGCGCCTCGCATCGCCTGATGGTCTGAGCCACAGCCTCCGAACACCCTTTGCGATGGCTGCGCATGTATTGAGAGGGCAGGGGCTACCGCTGCAGCGGGCTGGCCAGACCGAGAAAGCCACTCGGGCGCAACGAGGTAAATTGCGGCTCGGCAGCGCCCACCTGTGGCACCCGCGCCGCATCCATCACAAAGGAGATCACGCGATCCCTTACTTCGACCGAGATACGGCCGTGAAACGCCAGCACTCGGCGACTAAGCGCATACCGATAGCTATGAGACACCGGATGGAGGCTGGGTGGATGTCTGGCTCCTGGCCACGGCCATGCGCTAACCACTTGTGGCCCAACAGAGAGGGCGGTCCTTTCGGCTGTGAGCGATCTTGGGCCGCGCCGTCCCCGCGCGACCTCTCGGGCTCGATCTATGCCGCGTTCGCCTAGCTATGGACCGCGGCGACCAGGCGGCGGCAAGCGTCCACGAGGTTCGGCTCTTGAAGCAGGGCGCCGCCGATCAGGTACATGACGTCGTTGCCGTAGGCTTCGCGCATCTCGGGAACCCGCTCGAAGGTCATGCCGCCACCGGGCGCGGCAACGATAGCCCTCGGCCCGCCCATGTCGACCGCGCAGGCCCGGGCGATCGACAGGCATTCCTCTCGCGTGAAACCGAAGCGGCCTCCGAAGTTCGGATAGATCACCGCGTCTGCCCCCATCAGCCGATGCAGCGTGCCGAAGAAGGACCGGTGCGAGAAGCCGCAATCGGAAGAGACCACATTTGCGCCCGAGAAGGCCGGGTGCGAAACGATCGGCAAGGTGAAATCGGGGTCGGCTGCAAGCGTGCGGACGACATCATAACCGGTCAAAGCCGGGGCCAGCATCACCGCACCGGCACCGGCTGCCTGCGCTTCCTTCGCCCGGTCAAGCACGGCTGAAGCCGGCCCGGTGACATTCGGCACGAAGCTCGTGTTGCCACCGGTTTTGGCATTGGCCTCGCCAACGGCCGCGATGCAGGCCTTTAGGCGTTCGGCAAAAGGCGACGTCACCTGATCGACGAGACCGTGGTCGTCCTTGACGAAGTGCATGCCGCCAAGCGCGAAATCATGGGCGCGGCGCGCAAGTTCGGATGTCGAAAGCCCGACGGGCTTGATCGCCGACATCAAAAGAGGGCTTTCGCCTACGCCTGCGCGGGACCGAAGCCCGCCAATACCGTGCTTCGGTCCTGCGCAAAGCGCGAGGATACCCGGCGAAAGACCGATATCCTCGACCTTCAGGCCGGGCTTGATGGAGCTGTTGCCGAAGATGACGTTCAAGAGCTGCAGAAAGTCGCCGCCGACATCGTCGTCGGAATAGGAGATCGTGGCGAGAAAGCCCGGCCGGTCGGCCGGATCCGGCTTCAGGTCCTCCAGCTTGCCGAGGATCTCATCCTCGACATAGCCTTTGGGAACAGCGCTGCGCGGAATTTCGACGGTCTGCTCCAGAGCGATGTCGAGCGCGCGCGCCTTAGCCTCCTCGGCGTCAGCGGCCTGCACGTAGTAGGTGACGGTGAAACGCGGAGCCACTAGAGCGCCTCCGCCTTCTGGGCCGAATGAACGTGGTCGATGCGGACCTCCGTCAATTCGTCCTCGCCAATCTCGAGCGGCTTACCGACGAGATCTCCGATGGCGCCAACGAGCGCGCCGGCGTCCAGGCCATACTTCTTCATGAGGTAGGGCTTGGACGCGCCATGGGCAAAGGTGTCGTTAAGGCCGAGCCGCTTCAGGCGGACGCCGAGCCCCTCTTCCACCAGGATTTCCGCAACGAGCGAGCCGAGGCCACCGACGATGGTGTGGTTTTCCAGCGTGACGACACCCTTCTTGCCACGCGCGGCCTTCAAAAGGCCTTCGCGATCGAAGGGTTTCAGGGTCGAGGCGTGCAGGTGCGTGATGCCGATGCCGCGTGCCTGAAGCGGTTGGGTGGCGCGCAGTGCTTCCTCGGTGCAGACGCCTGAGGAAACGACGAGAATGTCGTCGCCTTCGGACAGGACCCGCAGCTTGTTGAACGCGAAAGGCGTCGAGAAGAGACGCGGGACCTCGCCGCGAAGCACGCGCACATAGACGGGCCCATCGATGCTGTCGGCCACTTCGAGCACGGTCTCCACCTCGGTCGCATCACCGGTCTCGAGGATCGTCATGTTCGGTACAGCGCGCAGTACGGCAATGTCCTCGATCGCCTGGTGGGTGATGCCGCCGGGCGTGGTGATACCGGGCAGGAAGCCCATCAGTCGCACCTTGCGATTGGAATAGGCGATGGAGTTGATCAACTGATCATAGGGGCGGCGATAGAGGAAGACCGAGAAGGTGTGAATGAACGGCCGGTAGCCTTCCATCGCCAGCCCGCCGGCAAAGGACAGCATGTTCTGCTCGGCCATGCCGAGCGAGAGGAATTGCTGCGGATGCCGGTCACGGAAACCGTCGACCTCGCAGGACGAGGTCAGGTCGGCGGAAAGGCAGAGGACTTCGGGTCGCGCCGTGGCGAAGGTTTCGAATGCCTTGGCGTAGGGACGATTGACGATCTCGACCATGTTCAGGCCCCTTTCATTGCGTCGGCGTCGACGCCGAGTTCGGCCGCAAGTGCCGCCTGCATTTCAAGCCGCTCCTCCGCGCTCTTGAAGCGCACGTAGTGAAGCCGCGGGAAACGTTTCTTGAGGAAGTCCATGCCCTGGTAGGGCGAGGTGTTGGCGAGGATCACCAGCGGCTTGCCGGGTTCCGCGCTTCCGGCCGCAGCCCTGAGCGCGTCGAGATCATGACCGTCCACCGACCGGCAGGTGACGCCGAAGGCGCTGACGCGGGCTGCAAGATCGCCAAGGTCGAGCACCGACGACATGGCACCGTCGCATTGCTGGCGGTTCACGTCGACGACGACGCGGATGTTGTCGATGCCGTGGTAGCTCATCGCCGCAAGGCACTCCCAGGTCTGGCCTTCCTGGAACTCGCCATCCGACATGTAGACCCAGACCTTGCCCGGCTCCTTCTTCTGCAACCGCGCCCAGGCGACGCCGGAGGCCATGGAGAGACCCTGCGCCAGCGAGCCCGTGGTCACTTCCATGCCGGGGCTGTGCTCGGCGCCGATCATCTCGACCGAACCACCATCCTTGTTGAAATGATCGAGCGCGTGCTCGTCCATGCGCCCCATCTCGATCAGCGCCGAATAGATGACGAGCGCATAGTGGGCAGGCGAGATGAAAAAGCGGTCGAATGCCGGCCCGACCGGTCCGTGATACCCGGCGCCGGTAAAGGCGTCCGGATTGTGCGCCGAAGGGACGCCACGAAACGGCAGTGGCACCTTCGGCAAGGTCGGCTGGCCGAGCGTCAGGAGCTCGTTATAGAGCAGCGCAAGGCTTTCTGCAGCCGAGCAGGCTTGGCTGAGGTAACCGCCATTGTTCTTCATCGTGTGGAAGAACACGCGCCGGCGGATGCCGAGCGCGATCTCTTCCGTTGAAACCCGGTTCGTGAGTGTCATCGTCTCAGCTCCGTTCTGGGAAAAGCGCCTTGAGGCCTTCGGGCGACGGCGTTGCGATGCCGCGCTCGGTGATCAGGCCGGTGATGAGGCGGGCGGGCGTGACGTCGAAGGCCGGGTTGGCGGCGGGGCTGCCCTCCGGCGAGATGCGCACGCTGGCAATCGAGCCGTCGCTGGCGCGCCCCTGGACGAAGCTAACCTCGTCGGCGGTGCGCTCCTCGATCGGGATTTCCTTGATCCCGTCGCGGACCGTCCAGTCGATCGTCGGCGAGGGGAGGGCGACATAGAAGGGGACGCCGTTGTCGCGCGCAGCAAGCGCTTTCAGATAGGTGCCGATCTTGTTGCAGACATCGCCATTGGCCGTCGTCCGGTCCGTGCCGACGATGACCATATCGACATCTCCGTGTTGCATCAGGTGCCCGCCGGCATTGTCGACGATCAGCGTGTGCGGCACGCCATGGCCGTTCATTTCCCAGGCGGTGAGATAGGCGCCTTGATTGCGCGGGCGCGTCTCGTCGACATAGACATGCACCGGAATGCCTTCCTCGACAGCCATATAGATGGGGGCCGTCGCCGTGCCGTAGTCGACGGTCGCAAGCCAGCCGGCGTTGCAATGGGTGAGGATGCGCACGGGTTCGCCCGGCGCCTTCTTCGCCGCAATTTCGCGGATGACCTTGAGGCCGTTTGCGCCGATGGCGCGATTGAGTTCGACATCTTCGGCCGCGATCTCGGCGGCGCGATCATAGGCCGCCTTGGCACGCTCGCCTTCCGGCAAGGGGCGCAGATGGTCGCGCATGGCGTTCAGCGCCCAGCGCAGGTTGATGGCGGTCGGCCGTGTTTCGTTGAGCTCCTCCCAGACGGCGTCGAGATGGGCGTTCGACGGATCCTTGGCCATCGCAATGGCGACACCGTAGGCGGCGGTGACGCCGATCAGCGGTGCGCCGCGCACCCACATGTCGCGGATGGCGACGGCCACATCGGCGACCGTCTTCAGCGTCACGACGCGGAACTCATGCGGCAGCCAGCGCTGGTCGATGATGTCGACGGAGCGGCCGTCCTCGTTGAGCCAGATCGTATGGTAGTGGCGTTCTCCGACTTTCACGCTGATGTCTCCTTCTGAAGGCGCTCCGCGAGTGCGCGGATATCCTTGAGGCTGTGGATATGATGCCGGTTGACGGCAAGGTGACGCCCGAGCTTCAGCGCCCTGGTTTCGCAGGCAGCACGGCGATCGGGGTCGACGATGGTTTCGAAGTCGGCGTTGTGGGCGAGCCCCAGGATACGGCGGTGCATCTCGACGCCGGCAAAGCCCAGCATCTCGCGCCAGATCTCGTCGATGACGATGTCGAGCGCCTGCTCGGCACCGAACGGGTCGTTGCGCGCCTCAAAGAGGCTTGCCTGGTAGAGAATGCCGTTACGCTCGGTGCGCCAGAGATGGGCGAATTCGGTGCGGAAGGTTTCCCAGATGACTTCGACCGTATCGAGCAGATAGCTACGCATGTCGTCGCGGGCGCCGGGCGCGTTTTCGTGGCCGCTCTGCGAAAAATAGCTCATCCAGAAATTGGCAAGCAGCATGCCGACATCGAAGCTGATCGGTCCGTAGAACGCGAACTCCGGGTCGATGACACGGGTCTCGTCGTCCGTCACCATCACTGACCCGGTATGCAGGTCGCCATGGCAAAGCGTCTCCGCCTTGGCGGAGAAAAGATGCTTCAGCCGTTGCGCTTCGACCTTGAGGTCGCGGTCGGCGCGAAGCTCGGCCACAATAGGATCGAGCTGCGGCGTGGTGTGCCGGTTGAGCTCTGCCTCGAAATAGGGATCGGAGAACACCAGGTTTTCGGTGATGTCGCAAAGCTCGATATTGTCGGCGAAAAGCGCAAGGTCCGCCTTCTTCTCGCGCGTGGCCATGGAGAGGTCGGAGCCGCGAAAGAGCGTACGCGCGACGAAGAGGCCAAGGTCACGCCCGATTTTCGGGAGCTGCCGCCCGTCGATCAGCGCGCGCCTCAAAATCACGTGCGGCGTCAGGAACTCCATGACGATGAGCGCCTGGGATTCGTCGAAGAAATAGATTTCGGGCACGAGCCCGGGATCGCGCGCTGCCTGGCGCTTGAGGGCATGATATTCGAAATAGGAGCGCTTCAGTGGCAGCGGCCAGCTTTCGCCGACAAGGCGCACATAGGGCAGCGCCTGCTTGACGATGGCAGAACCCCTGTCACCGGTGACGATGAAGACCAGGTTCAGGTTGCCGTCGCCGACTTCCTTGACGCTCCAGCGCGAAAAGTCCGGCCCGATCTTTTCTCTCAGGACGGCGTTGCCACCGAGTTTTTCCGGTAACGTCGCAGCGCTCAGCGCCTCGAAGACCTGCTTGTCCATATCGTTCTCCTCCAACGCATGGCGCGGGCCTCCACCGCTCGCAGCCATGCCGTGTGTGGTCACAACTAAGGCGGCATTCTAGCAAATGTCAATGGCCTTGACATTTGACGGACGGCTATCCTAACCTGCCTTCATCGGGAGGAGAGAATGAGCGAACAGGCAGTGTTTCGCATTGAGGGCGTGCGCAAATCCTTTGGGCCGGTACCGGTTCTTCGAGGGGTGGATCTCGATCTCAAAGCTGGGGCGGTTACCGTTCTGATGGGCGCCAATGGCGCCGGCAAATCCACGCTCGTGCGGATCTTGAGCGGCGTCTACACGCGCGACGCCGGCACGATCACGCTCGCCGGAATGGCCTTTGAGCCGACGACCCCGGCCGAAGCGATCCGCGCCGGTGTCGTCACCGTGCATCAAAACATCAATGACGGGGTGGTTGCCGATCTCGACGTCGCCACCAATCTGACGCTCGATCGCTTGAACGGACGCGGTGCGCGGCTGTTCTTCAACCCGCGCCGGGTGCGGCGCGAGGCTGCCGCGGTCGCGTCGCGCATGGGGCTTGCGATCGATCTTGCCGCCAATATCAATGACCTGACGCTTGCCGACCGGCAGATGGTGGCGATCGCCCGTGCCATGGCGCACGAGCCGAAGGTGCTAATCCTCGACGAGCCGACATCGTCGCTGTCGAGCGCGGAGGCAGACCGGCTTTTCGATCTCGTCGACCGGCTGAAGGCGCGCGGTGTCGCCATTCTCTATATATCCCACCGCATGTCAGACATCCGGCGGCTGGCCGACAGCATCGTGGCGCTTCGCGATGGCCGCATCAGCGGCCGCTTCGAAGGGCCGGAACTGAACTATGAGGGCGCCGTCAACGCCATGCTCGGTCGCAAGGTCTCGGCAGGGGCCGTCGATCTTCGCGACGGCGGCGCTCCGGTCTTTGCCGTCCGCGGCCTGAAGCTCTCGGAACAGGCGCGCCCTTTCGATTTCACCCTCCGCGACGGAGAAATCGTCGCCGTCACCGGGCTTGTGGGCGTCGGCAAGACGGCGCTCGCCGAGACCCTGTTTGGCGCACGCGCGCCGTTCGCCGGTGAGATGATGCTCGACGGCGCGCGCTATGCGCCGGGAAGCACGGGCCGGGCGATCGCCGGCGGCGTCTTTCTTGTCGCCAAGGACCGCGCCGAAAGCGGCATCGTTCCCGACTTCAACATCTACGAAAACATCAGCCTACCGTTCCTTAGCCGGCTCTCGCGCTTCGGCATATCGAGCCGGCGGGCGGAAAAGACCAAGGCACGCCAGCAGATCGCGGCGCTTGGCGTCGTCTGCCGCAGCGAGCGCGACGAGTTGCAGACACTTTCGGGCGGGAACCAGCAGAAGGTGATGGTCGGGCGCTGGCTTTCCGAGCCGTCGCGCCTGCTCATCCTCGACGAACCCTTCCAGGGCGTCGACATCGCCGCACGCCGCGACATCGGCGAGAAGCTGCGCGCCTCGGCCGCGGGCCGCGCCACGATCCTCTTCCTGACCGAACTCGACGAAGCCTTCGAAGTCGCCGACCGCATCCTTGTGATGTCGGAACAGACCATCGTCGGCGAGCACCGCAATGCCGACGTCGATGTCGAGCGGCTTCTGTCGGAAATCGCCGGTCAATTCTATCAACAGGTCCATGCGTCATGAGCAGTGAACAGAGCAATTCCGCAGCACCGGTCGCGGTCCCTTCGAGCGCATCGGGAATTCGCGAGGCGGCGATCAAATACGGCTTCCTCGTGCTCCTCGCCGGGATGGTCCTTTACTTCTCGCTCGTGACCGGCGGCTTCGCCTCGCCGCAGAGCGCCGTCTTCATCCTGCAATCGGTGTCGATTACCGGCATCCTTGCGCTGGGCGTGACGGCCACGCTGGTCGTCGGCGGCTTCGATCTTTCGATCGGCTCGGTCGCGACGACGGCGATGATGGCCTCGTCCTATGTGATGGTGGTGATGGGCGGCGACGCACTGACGGCAACGCTCGTCTGCCTTGCCATCGGCGTGCTGGTCGGTTTCGTCAACGGCGTCATCATCGTCTATATGCGCGTGCCGGATCTGCTGGCGACGCTCGGCATGATGTTCCTCTTGCTCGGCCTCCAGCGCATCCCGACAGAGGGCCGGTCGATTGCGACAGGCATGACGCTTCCCGACGGTTCGGTAGCCGAAGGCACCTTCAGCCCGGCCTTCCTCGCACTTGGCCGCCACCGCTTCGATTTCATCCTGCCCAATCTCGTGCCGGTTTCGGTGGTGGTGCTGATCGTGCTTGCGATCCTGATCTGGTTCTTCCTCGAATACACCCGCTTCGGCCGCATGATGTATGCCGTTGGCTCCAACGAACGGGCAGCCGGCCTCGCCGGTGCGCCGGTCAATGCCTACAAGATTTCTGCCTACATCATCTCCGGCGTCTTCGCTTCGATCGGTGGCATCCTGCTTGCCGCCCGCCTTGGCCGCGGCGACATCGCTTCGGGCAACAACCTGCTGCTCGATGCGGTTGCCGCCGCGCTGATCGGCTTTGCCGTGCTCGGCGCCGCCAAACCGAACGCGTTCGGCACGGCGATCGGCGCGCTCTTCGTCGGCATCCTGCTGCAGGGCCTGACGATGATGAACGCACCCTATTACACCCAGGATTTCATCAAGGGCGCCGTGCTCGTCGCTGCCCTGATCTTCACCTTTGCGCTCTCGAAAAGAGGCAAACGCTGACGGGGCTCCCTTCAGCGGAAAACAAAAAGTTCACCAGTGGAGGAGACTGACATGAACATGACTCGCAGAAGCCTGGGCCGCTTGACGCTCGGGTTGATGGGGGCAGCCGCCTTCGGCGTGCCGTCCTTTGCCGCCGACATGCCGAAGCCGTTCGACAAGGCCGGCGACGTCAAGATCGCGCTCGTGCGCTACCTTTCGACCGGCGACTTCTTCCAGTCCTATCTCGCCGGCGTCGAGGCGCAGTCCAAGGCGCTCGGCGTGCAGCTTCAGGTCTTCGATAGCCGCCAGGATGCAGCGCTCCAGGCCGACATGGTCGACCAGGCGATCGCACTTGGCGTGCAGGGCATCATCATCCAGCACGGCCTGACGGAATCGATGAAGGAAGCCGCCCAACGCGCGGTCGACGCCGGCATCAAGGTCGTGGCCTTCGACGTCAACGTCGAAAACGAGAAGATCCCGCAGATCGAGCAGTCCGACCGCGACCTCGCGCGCCTCGCGCTCGAGCAGGCGGTCAAGGACAATGGTGAAAGCTTCAAGGCTGGCTACGTCTATGTCGCCGGCATCGCGCCGCTCGACCGCCGCGACGAGACCTGGAAGGAATTCAAGGCCAAGTATTCCGGGATCGAGGAAGCCGCCCAGTTCGGAACCATGGACAACCCGATCGCCAACTCGGTCGCCAACCAGGCCCGCGCGGTGATTTCGGCCAAACCCGATATTACCGTGATGTTCGCGCCTTACGACGAATTCGCCAAGGGCGTGAAGATCGCAGTCGACGAGGCCGGCCTTTCGTCCAGCGTCAAGATCTACTCGGCGGACATCTCGACGTCCGACATCGCCGCCATGCGCGAATCAGGCTCGGCCTGGACGGCAACGGCCGCCACCAACCCGGCCGTCGTCGGCCAGGTCTCGGTCCGCTCGCTCGCCATGCTGCTTGCCGGCGAAGACCCGGGCCGCCAGGTCGTCGTACCGCCGACGCTGATCACCCAGAAGGACCTGAACGACCAGGACATCAAGAACATGGAAGAGCTCGGCGTGAAGCTGCCGCAGTTCGCCCATGCGGATGTCGCCATGCCGGCATGGATGCCGAAGCCCTGATCTCCTGACCCATAAATTCGGAAAAGGGGCGGTCCATCGGGCCGCCCCTTTTTGTTTCCGGCTTTGCTTCAGTCGGCGTTTGACGCCGGCGGCGCCCACGCCTCGATCGCCGTCTCCGGATAGATCTGCACGGAGCCGGGTTCGAAATAGCTCTCGATCGCGTAGCCGAGGCTGGTCAGGTCTGTCCGATACCAGCCGACGATCTTGCCGCGCCAGGAGGCGCGGCCTTTCTTGGCGGCATAATCACCCATTTGAAAAGCGGCATCTGCAGGCCAGGGATCGACCATTTCGTCTCCATCCGAACAACTCTAGCGGGAGACGACATGGTGGCACGCTTTCACCCTTGGGTGGAAGGGGTCAGCGCATCGCCGCTGCGATATTGCCGCCGTCGACGGTCGTGACATCAGCGGTTGTGCGTTCAGCAAGCGCGTGGTGCACGAAGGCGCGCGCCACGTCCTCGGCCGTCACTTCGAGACCGAGCAGGTTTCCGCCCATATAGTCCTTGACCGAAAGGCCGCGCGCGGCTGCGCGATTGGCGATCATCTCGTCGTTGAGCAGGCCCGAGCGGATGCGGTCGGCGTTGACGGCATTGACGCGGATATGATCAGCCCCGTGTTCGAGCGCATACTGACGCGACAGGAACAAGGTCGCTGCCTTCGGCAATCCGTAAGCGCCGAACTTGGCGCCCGGATTGACAGCCTGCTTGGAGGCGTTGAACAGCAGCACGCCGCCGGTCTTCTGCTCCTTCATGATGCGCACGGCATTCTGCGCTACCGTCTGATGGGCGAAGAAGTTGAGTTCGAAGCTGCGGCGCAGCAGGGCGTCGTCCATGGTCGCAATCGGACTTTCCCAGGCGGCCCCCGCATTGGAAACGACGATATCGACGCCGCCGAAGGTCGCGACCACCTGGTCGAAAGCGGCGCGAACGGATGCCGGGTCGGTGATGTCGCAGGCGATGCCGATCGCGTTGTTGCCCACCGCCTTGGCCACGGCTGCCGCCTTGTCGCCGTCGAGATCGAGCACGACGGCATGGGCGCCCTCGGCGACGAAGGCCTTGACGATCGCCGCACCGATAGCGCCGGCGCCGCCGGTGACGAGCGCGACCTGACCGGTAAACGGCTTCGGCTTGGCGCCGGCGAGCTTCGCCTGTTCCAGCGACCAGTATTCGAGGTCGAAGAGATCCGGCCGGCTGACCGGCTCGAAACGGCCGACGGATTCGGCGTCGCGCGCAGCCTCGATCCACATCTCGCCGACATCGACGGCGATCGTCGCGTCCTTGTACGTGCGGCCGTGGCCGAACATACCGAGCCCCGGCACCAGCGTCAGGCGCGGCATGGGATCGAGCATGATGCGCTTGACGTCGTCGCGTGCGTCGTTGGTGTGGAAGTACCCGGTGTAGTCTGCAGCAAAGGTGGCGACACGCGCGTCGATCACGGCCCGGTAGCCCGAGAGATCATCGTGAGCCGGCGCCGGAAGCACCATCGGCCCGGTCTTGATGCGGATGGAAAGATCGGGCGTCGAAACGCCCCTGGCGGCCATCTCCTCAACCTGTTGCGCGTTGACGAAGTCGAGGATAGCGGGCGAGGTGCGGAACACGCTGACCATGCGGTCAAAATGGCCCTCGCCCTTGTCGACGGCAACGGCACCGCGCAGCATCGGCGCGATATCGGCTGGGCTTGCAAGCTCTGTGGGCAGGGCGGCCGGCGTCAATGGATTGCGCCCGTTGGCCTTCACATACTCTTCGGCGAGCGTGACATAGTGGATCATCCGCGCATAAGCTTCCTTGGCTGTGTCGGCGAAGGTGAAGATCCCGTGCTTGTCGAGGATCAGCCCCTCGACCGTCGGATCCTGGTCGAACACGTCCGCCGCAGCCTTCGCCAGCGCGAAGCCCGGCATGATGTAGGGCACGAAACCCATTTTCCTGCCGAAGAGTTCGGCGCACATCTCCCGGCTCTTGGCCTGGTCGGCGATGGCAAGAATGGCGGTCGAATGAGTATGGTCGACGAACTTGTGCGGCAGGAAGGCATGCAGCAGCGCCTCCACCGACGGGTTCGGCGAGCCCGGATCGATGAGGTTGGCGCGCAGCAAAGTCACCATGTCCTCGTCCGACAGCCGTTCGAGCATGCGGCTCTTCAGCAGCGGCGCGATCTTGACGGCGGGCAGGCCGGCAGGCTCGATCGTGCCCATGTCCCAACCACTGCCCTTGACGCAGAGCACGGCATGCGTGTCGCCGACAAGGTCGGTGATTTCGGTTTTCACTGAAGTATTGCCGCCGCCATGCAGCACGAGCCGCGGCTCGCCGCCAAGCAGCCGCGTCGTATAGGTCCGCAGCGCCAGATCGCGGCCGATGCCCTCCGCCTGATAGCCCGCAACGACCTTCTCCGCCTCGTCGTCGCGCCAGAGATTTTCCATAAGTTCAGCCTCCCGATAAACCGGCCCGGCCGGTATCGGCGGACCCAAATTTGGGGCTCAGGGGGCGCCTGAGCCGCTCTTGCCAAGCCCTTCGCGGTTCCAGCGATCCAGGACCTTGCGTGCCATCGACTCGGTGATGACGAGATGCGAGGCGAAGCCGCCCTTCAAGGCCGCCATCAGCGGCTCGAACTTGCTGTCCTCCTGGACGACCAGCATGCGCTTCTTGATCGTGCGGATGGATCCAAGATCGGCCGAAATGCAGCGGCGATTGTGCTCGCAATCCATCCATTGGCCATCGCGGTCGATGAGCTGTCCGGCAATGACGCCGGCCGCGCCCTTTTCACCCATGGCATGCATGTCTGCAGCCGAGAGCGCCCCGCACTTGACAAGGTGGCTGTCATCCTCGATGCCGCCGACCGAATAGAGCGCCAGACCGCAGTCGGAGATGGTTGCGAGCTGCTCCTTGATGACGGGTTCGCCGCGCAGCTCTTCAGCAAGCCGCTCGGAGGAAAGCACGAGCGGCGCATAGAAATTGATGCCTTCGGCATTCAGACGGCGGGCGATTTCCGTCGTGCATTGATCCGGGCGGTAGGAATAGGGCGCGCCGAGATTGCCGCAGAGCTGCACGACCGTAACGCCGCGCAGGTCCGCAACGGGCATGACGTCGGCGATATGATAGACGGTGCGGCCCCAGGCAACGCCGATCCGGTCGCCCTTGTTGATCAGTTCGAGAAAGACGGACGCCGCGACGACGGGCATTTCGGCGGCCGGGTCCATGGCCTGCCGGTCTTCCGGCACGAGCCACGCGGTCGTCAGCCCGGTGGCGTCTTCGAGCTCGCGGGCAAGCACGTCCTGCGAAAACAGCTCTGTCGAGGTGGTGATCGTGACGATGCCCATCTCGCGGGCCTTGCGCAGATACGTGGCGATCGAGGCACGGGATATCTCCAGCCGCTGCGCCACTTCGTCCTGGCGCAGGCCGTGCGTATAATAGAGCCAGGCGGCCTTGTGAATGATCTGGTCTGTGGCTCGGATGGGCATTGGCGGAACCTTCGCAAGATGGATCTGACATATTTCATCTATACTGACAAAAGTCAACGTCATTGACGATTGTCGTGTCCCGTTGACGCGACAGCGGCTGCATCTCTCTTCTGAATGATGATCCTGAATGTGCCACGCGGAGCCGCGAACGCGGCTACCGCCAGCAGCCGGTTGCAAACGGAATCCATATGTGAACATACTATTCATATAAGGGTCTGAATGGAGATCGAGCGACATTGCGCTCGGAAGCCAGCCAACGGACCCGCTATTGCCGACCGATTGCATCAGGGACTGACCAATGGATGACTTCATGCCCACCGTCGGGGTGTCCTCGACCCATCCCGCGGACATGCCGCAAGAGCACGCAGCACTTCCCGTGTGGAACGCGGAAAACTGGTTTTACGAGGATTGGCCGGTCGGCCAGCGTATAAGGTCCTTGCGGCGCACGATCGCCGAAGGTGACAGCCACCTCTTCAATACGCTGGTCGTCGACATCCATCCTTACGTGCAGGATCAGATGTTTGCCGAGCGCGAGGGCATCTTCGGCAGGCGTCTCGTTGCCGGCGCTTTCGTCTTTTCCGCTGGCCTCGGGCTGGTCGCCACCAACTGCGTCAACGCCTTTTCCTACGGCTACGACAAGCTGCGCTTCATCAAGCCGGTCTTCATCGGCGACACGATCTACACGATCCGCACCAACATGGACAAAACGCCCCGTTACAAGGAGCTCGGGCTTATCCGAGCCAGCTACCAGGTCTTCAAGGGCGAAGGGGAGCTGGTGCTCTACTGCGAGCACCTGCAGACCGTGAAATACAAGAACCCCGCCGACTTCGTCGGCAAGACCGAGAAGTAAGATACCGATGACCGAAACCAACGAATTGCCGCTCTCTGGCCTTGTCGTCGTCGACATGAGCCAGTTTCTCTCCGGACCCTATTGCTCGCTTCGCCTGATGGATCTCGGCGCGCGGGTCATCAAGATCGAGCGTCCCGACGGCGGCGACCTGTCGCGCCGGCTCTATCTGAGCGACACCGAGATCGGAGGCGATTCGACGATCTTCCATGCGATCAACCGCGCCAAGGAAAGCCTCGCGATCGACCTCAAGAACGAGGGCGACCTTGCGGCCCTCAAGACGCTGCTGACCAAGGCTGACGTGCTGATCCAAAACTTCCGCCCCGGCGTCATCCAGCGCCTCGGCCTCGACTACGAAGCGGTCAAGGCGATCAATCCGAAGATCGTTTATGCCTCGATCAGCGGCTATGGGGAGGAGGGCCCCTGGGTGAAACGGCCGGGGCAGGATCTGCTCGCGCAATCGCGCTCTGGCGTCATGTGGCTGAACGGTGATGAGGGCCAGGGGCCGGTGCCCTTTGGCCTTGCGATCGGCGACATGCTTGCGGGTGCAGCGGCAGCGCAAGGCATTCTCGCAGCGCTCGTCCGCCGCGGCATTTCCGGCAAGGGCAGCCTGATCGAGACGAGCCTGCTGGAAGCACTCGTCGACTTCCAGTTCGAAGTGCTGACGACGCATCTGAATGACGGCCGGCGGCTGCCGACCCGGTCCGGCTTCCGCAGCGCCCATGCCTATCTGTCGGCGCCTTACGGGGTCTACCCGGCCAAGGATGGCTATCTCGCCATCGCCATGACGCCGATCCCGAAGCTTGCCGATCTGCTGCAGATGCCCAAACTCGACGCCTATCGCGACGATCCGGCCACCTGGTTCTCCGAACGGGACAAAATCAAAGCGCTGATCGCCAAGCGGATCGCTGAAAACACCATCGACCATTGGCTTGGCGTCCTTGAGCCCGCTGACATCTGGTGCGCCCGGGTCCTCAACTGGAACGAACTGCTCGAAAGCGAAGGTTTCCAGGTGCTCGACATGTTGCAGACCGTTGAGCGCGAGGATGACGTTTCGATCATGACGACACGGTCACCGCTCAGGGTCAACGGCAAGCGCGCCCAGGTGGACCGCGCAGCACCACGCATCGGAGAACACAGCACCTCGATCCGCAAGGAGTTCGGCCTGTGAGCACCAAATTGAAGGGCATGACCTGGAGCCACCCGCGCGGCTATGATCCGATGATCGCCTGTTCCCGGCTTTGGCAGGAACGCACCGGCATAACGGTGGAATGGGACAAGCGCTCGCTGCAGGATTTCGAGACCTATCCCGTCGAAGAGCTGGCGCGGGCCTATGACCTGATCGTCATCGATCATCCCCATGTCGGCCAGATCACCAAGGAAAAGTGCCTGGCGCCGCTTGATGTGGAAGGCCATCAAGAGGAGAGGGCGGCGCTTGAGGATGCGAGCGTCGGGCGCTCCTATCCGAGCTATACCTGGCAGGGCCGGCAATGGGCCTTCCCGATCGATGCAGCGACGCAAGTCCAGGCCTGGCGCCCGGACCGGACGGAACGCACGGAAGGCTGGAGCGACATGCTGGCGCTCGCGCGACAGGGGAAGGTGGCGCTGCCGATGCGTCCACCGCATTCCCTGATGAGCTTCTACACGCTTGCCGGCAACCTCGGCTCTCCCTGCCGAAGTGACGGTACCGGGCCGCTGATCGAAACCGACGCCGGCGTCGATGCCTTCGAGCGCCTGCGCGAGCTCACGGATCTGATCGATCCCGGCTGTTTCTCGATGGACCCGATCGCCGTGCTGGAGGCCATGAGCGATCCCGCCTCGAAAGTTGTCTGTGCGCCACTGATTTACGGCTATGTCAGCTACGCGATTGCGGGCTTCCGGCCGTCGCTCGTGACGTTCGGCGATATTCCGGTTGCCGGAACCAATGGCCCTGTCGGCTCGGCGCTCGGTGGGACCGGCATTGCGGTCTCGGCCTTCTCGAACGCACGCGAAGCGGCGATCGATTTTGCCTATTTCGTTGCGAGCGGCGATGTCCAGCGCGGCATTTATGCCGCCGGTGGCGGGCAGCCCGGCCATGCGGCCGCCTGGGATGACGACGTCGTCAATGCCGCGACCTCGGACTTCTATCGTGCGACGCGCAAGACACTGGAGAGCGCCTGGGTTCGTCCGAGGCACGATGGCTACATGGCCTTCCAGCAGGCGGCGTCCGATCGCATCAATGACGGCCTCCTGCGCAAGGAGCCAGCGCGAAAGGTCGTCGACGACCTCAATCGAGTGTTTGCGGCGAGTTTTGTTGCAGCCTGACTTCTGAGTTCCGGGACGCCCAGGCGTCCCGGACCAGATTATAGAAAGGTCCGGTCAGGCGAGTTTCCAGATCCGGCGCGCGTTGTCGGCGAGCAACTTGCGCTTTTCCTCTGCGCTGCAGCCTTCGAGAAGCGCGTGGGTGGCGCCGACCCAGGTCGAAAGATTGCCGCCGAGCGTGCAGACCGGCCAGTCGCTTCCCCAAACCACCCGGTCCCACCCGAAGACGCCGATCGTGTGCTCGACATAGGGGCGCAGCGTCTCGACCTGCCAGGCTTCGTCCGCATAGGCGACGACGCCGGAGATTTTTGCCGTGACATTTGGCCGGCGGGCTATCTCGCTCATGTGCCCGCGCCAGGGGTGCTCGGCGCCGGCGCGAATGTCAGGCACGCCGCAATGGTCGAGAATGAACTGAACATCGGGCGCGAGATCGGCAAGCGCAATCGCCTTTTCGATCTGGTGCGGCAGGACGCAGAGGTCGAAGGTGAAGCGGCGGCCGCCGAGCCGGCGGATATTGTCGCGGAACGTCGCCCCTTCGGAAAGATCGTCCGGCATCACATGCAGCACGCGGCGGAAGCCCTTGACCAGGCCGTTTGCTTCCTGGCGTTCCAGATAGGCCGCAAAGCCGTCCTCTTCGGGCCGGCAGGCGGCAATCGCGCCCTTCAGCAGACTGTCCGCCTGGCCTGCGAGCCACGCGACCTCGGATGTCTCCTTCTCCATCTCCGAAGGATCGACATCGACCTCCATGTGCAGGCTGGCGGTAATGCCGAGCCGCCGCGCTTCGCGCTCGTAGGTGGCGTAAAGAAAGTCCTGGTCGAGGGCAGGCACACCGGCGAGCCAGGGATAGGCGAGCCTCGACCTGTCGATGAGGTGAAGATGGGTGTCGATGATCAAGGCGCGCCTCCTCCGAACGGCTTCTCACATAAGAATGATCTATTCAGATAAGAAGTACGATCGTTCTCAAGTGGCGTCAATCTGTTGTCGAGGCCACGTCCGAACCGGCCAATGTCGACAGCTGCTCGGCGGTTTTGAGCAAAAGGGCGATGCTTTCGGTGATATCAGGCGCCGAGGGCGCGTTGACGAGCGCGATATAGGGCACGGTCAGCGCCGCGATGCCGCGACCATCAGGCCCCAGGATCGGCGCCGAGAGGTTATAGACGCCGGCTGTCTGCGCGCTTGCCATCATTTCATAGCCGCGCTCGCGGATCTGATCGAGGCGCGCATAGAACTCCGGCCCGCGCGGGACCTCGTCTTTGCTCCTGCCATGTTCCGCGATCATCATCTCGCGCTCCTCAGTCGAGCGGAAGGCGAGCAGGATATGGCCGGATCCCGTGTCGAAGAGGCTGATATGCGATCCGACCCGGATCGAAATGCCCCAATAATCAGGCGCTTCCTGCTGGGCGATGACGACGGCGGAGCCGCGATCGAAGACGGCGAGGTGGTTTGCCTGCTTCGAGCGCTGGGCCAGATCCCGCATCAACGGCGTGGCGTAGGAGGCAAGCCTGCGGACCGGTGCATGCAGCTGCGAGAGCCCAAAGAGCTTCAATGTCAGCGAAAAGCGATCTCCGTCGATGCGCGTGACATAGCCGCGCCGCACCAGCCGATCGAGCATGCGGTAGAACTCGTTCGGGCTCCGGTTCAGGCGCTTGGAAATCTCCGCCTGTGTCAGTCCGCCGTCGACGCTGGCGAGCAGCTCGAGGATGTCGAGCCCCTTATCAAGGGCCGGTGCGCGGTAGCGGTCTGACTCTTCGGTGTCCATGAAGCCTCCTTGGTGAATACTCATATCCATATACGCAGACGAAGGCGCCCACAAAGGAAAGTTCTCCCTTGACGCCTCATAAAAATGTTGTTTGTATATGAATTAGTTTCTCACGAATGAGAACGTCACGTCAGGAAGAGGGCGTGAACACGGGAGGAGTGGACATGAAAAGGCTGCTTGCCGGCGTCTCCGCCGGCGTCGTTATGCTTGCCTGTGCAGGAGGAGCGGCTAATGCCGCCGATCTGCCCGGCAAGTTCGAGGGCGTCACGATCGACGCCAAGCTGATCGGCGGACAGCAATACGAAAAGCTCTATGAGCGGATCGGCGAATGGGAGAAGGCGACCGGCGCCAAGGTCAACATCCTGTCGAAGAAGAACCACTTCGAGCTCGACAAGGAGATCAAGTCGGATATCGCGACCGGCGGCGTCAGCTGGTGCGTCGGCTCCAACCATTCCTCCTTCGCGCCGCAATACCCCGACATCTACACCGACCTGCTGCAGCTTTTGCCGCCGGAGGAGATCGCCAAGTTCGTGCCGGCGCTGATCGACGCTTCGACGCTCGACGGCAAGCTGGTGATGCTGCCGCGCGCCCAGTTCGACGTCTCGGCTCTCTACTACCAGAAGAGCCTCTACCAGGACGAAGCCAAGAAGACCGCCTTCAAGGCCAAGTACGGCTATGATCTGGCGCCACCGGATACCTGGGCCCAGGTCAGCGACCAGGCTGAGTTCTTCGCCGCCCCGCCGAATTTCTACGGTACGCAGTTTGCCGGCAAGGAAGAGGCGATCAACGGTCGCTTCTATGAAATGCTGGTCGCCGAAGGTGGCGAATATCTCGACAAGGACGGCCGCCCGGCCTTCAACTCAGAAGCCGGTGTCCGTGCGCTCGACTGGTTCGTCAAGCTATACAAGGACAAGGCCGTACCGCCGGGAACGACCAACTATCTCTGGGACGACCTCGGCCAGGGCTTTGCCTCGGGCTCGATCGCCCTCAACCTCGACTGGCCTGGCTGGGCGAGCTTCTTCAGCGACCCGAAGTCCTCCAAGGTTGCCGGCAATGTCGGCGTGAAGGTGCAGCCGGCCGGCTCTTCCGGCAAGCGCACCGGCTGGTCGGGCCACCATGGCTTCTCGGTCACCGAGGATTGCGCCAACAAGGAAGCGGCTGCTTCGCTCGTCTGGTGGCTGACCAACGAGGATAGCCAGAAGCTGGAATCGGCTGCCGGCCCGCTGCCGACCCGGACTGCCGTCTGGGAATACAATATCAAGCAGGCCGAGGGCGACGCCTACAAGACCGAAGTGCTGCAGGCTTTCCAGGAAGCCGCAAAGCATGCCTTCCCGGTTCCGAAGACGGCCGAATGGATCGAAATCTCCAACGCCGTCTACCCGGAACTCCAGGCCGCCATCCTCGGCGACAAGACGTCGAAGGAAGCGCTTGATGCCGCCGCCCAGAAGGCGACCGGCATCCTCGAAGACGCGGGCAAGCTCTGATCGATAACAACGAGGCGGCGCCGATGCCTTGAAGGCGCCGGCGCCGCCTCAGCCATTTCATGCAATCCTCAGGACTGCCCGATGAAGCTCAAGAAATTGTCAGCACCGGCCCTGCTTCTGCTTCCGGCCTTTGTCGTGCTCGCGGCGGTGATCGTGTTGCCGCTCCTCTTTTCCTTCTATTCGAGCTTCACGCCGTTCCGCTTGACCAAACCGGAGACGCTGTGGGTCTTTGTCGGCCTGCGCAATTACGCAACCGTGCTTGGCAACGCCGAGTTCTGGGTCGCGTTCGGTCGCACCGTGCTGTTGCTGACCGTGGCACTCAACGCCGAAATGCTGCTCGGTCTAGGCCTGGCGCTGCTCGTCAACAAGGCAACCCATGGTCAGCGCCTGCTACGCACCATGATGATGTTTCCGATGATGTTTTCGCCGGTGCTCGTCGGCTTCCAGTTCAAGTTCCTGTTCAACGACAATATCGGCTTCGTCAACAATGCGCTGCAGTCGCTGGGACTGACGGATCAGGCAATCCCATGGTTGATCGACGGCAATCTGGCGCTGCTTTCGATCATCATCGCCGAAGTCTGGTCCTCGACCGCGGTCTTTGCCATCCTGATCCTCGCCGGCCTGCTTGCCATGCCGAAGGATCCGGTGGAGGCGGCCCATGTCGACGGCTGTACGCCGTGGCAGACCTTCCGCTATGTCACCTGGCCCTATCTCATGCCATTTGCCTTCATCGCCATGACGATCCGCTCGCTCGACGTCGCCCGCGCCTATGACATCGTCAAGATCATGACCGATGGCGGCCCGGCCAAGCGCACGGAGTTGCTCTGGACGCTCGTCGGCCGCACGGCCTACGCCGATGCTCGCATGGGGCTCGCCAACGCCATGGCCTATGTCGCGATCCTCCTGTCGATCGTCTTCACCGTCTATTTCTTCCGCAAGCTCGCCGCGGCGCGCCAGCAGATCGGAGCCGAGTGGTAATGGATATCAACGCTTCGCACCGCCTGCGCCGCCGCCTGTTGAAGACGGTGCACCTGATCGGCCTGTTCCTCGCAATGGCCGTGATCTGCCTCCCCGGCCTCTGGATCGTGCTGTCGTCGCTACGCCCGACCGTCGAGATCATGGCGAAACCGCCGGTCTGGATCCCCGAGAGCATTTCGCTCGATGCCTATCGCGCCATGTTTTCAGGCGCGGGGCAGGGTGGCGTGCCCGTCTGGGACTATTTCCGCAACTCGCTGATCATCTCGGTGACCTCGACGGTCATTGCGCTCGCGATCGGCATGGCCGGCGGCTATGCCTTTGCACGCTATCGCTTCAAGGCGAAGTCGGCGATCTTCCTCGGCTTCATGCTCACGCGCGCGGTGCCCGGTATCGCGCTCTCGCTCCCGCTCTTCATGCTCTACGCCCGCACCGGGATCATCGACACCCACTTCTCGCTGATCCTGACTTACGTGGCGCTCAACGTGCCCTTCACCATCTGGCTGATCGACGGCTTCTTCCGCCAGGTGCCGAAGGATCTCGCCGAGGCCGCCCAGATCGACGGCTGCACGCCCTGGCAGGCCTTCTGGCAGGTGGAGTTTCCGCTCGCCGGTCCCGGCATCGCATCCGCCGGCATCTTCGCGTTCCTGACGTCCTGGAACGAATATGCGCTTGCCTCGCAGATCACCCGCTCAGTCAATTCCAAGACCCTCCCGGTCGGGCTGCTCGACTACACTGCCGAATTCACCATCGACTGGCGCGGCATGTGTGCGCTCGCCGTCGTGATGATCATCCCGGCGCTGACCCTTACCTTCATCATTCAGAAGCACCTCGTTTCGGGCCTCACCTTCGGCGCGGTGAAAGGATAATCGTTCATGGCTCCTGTCACACTCAGGAAACTGGTCAAGCGCTACGGCGCGCTCGAGGTCGTCCACGGCATCGACCTCGAAGTGAAGGACCGCGAGTTCATCGCGCTCGTCGGCCCGTCCGGCTGCGGCAAGTCGACGACGCTGCGCATGATCGCCGGCCTCGAAGACGTCAGCGACGGCGCGATCGAAATCGGCGGAAAGAAGGTCAACGACCTGCCGCCGCGGGCGCGCAATATCTCTATGGTCTTCCAGTCCTATGCGCTCTATCCGCATATGACGGTCGCTGAAAACATGGGCTTTTCCCTGAAGATCGCCGGGCGCTCGGCCGATGAGATCAAGACGCGTGTCGACGAAGCGGCAGCCATCCTCGATCTCAGCCATCTGCTCGAACGCCGCCCGTCGCAGCTTTCCGGCGGCCAGCGCCAGCGTGTTGCCATGGGCCGCGCCATCGTGCGCCAGCCGGATGTCTTCCTGTTCGACGAGCCGCTGTCCAATCTCGACGCCAAGCTCAGGACGCAGGTGCGCACCGAGATCAAGAAGCTGCACGCCCGCATGCAGGCGACGATGATCTACGTCACCCACGACCAGGTCGAGGCGATGACCTTGTCGGACCGCATCGTCATCATGCGCGACGGCTATATCGAACAGGTCGGCTCACCCGAAGAGGTGTTCCAGCGTCCTGCCACCAAGTTCGTCGCCGGCTTCATCGGCTCGCCGCCGATGAACATGGACGAGGCGATCGTCGACAATGGCGCGCTCACCTTTGCGAGCGGCGCGCGGCTGCCGATCCCGTCGCGCTTTGCCAAGACACTGCGCCCGGGCCAGAAGGTCACGTTCGGCTTGAGGCCCGACGACATCTATCCGAGCGGCCATGGCCTGCATGCCGGCGATCCGTCAGCCGTGCACGAGATCGAGTTGCCGGTGTCGATCACCGAACCGCTCGGCAACGAGACGCTGGTCTTCATCCAGTTCAACGGCCGCGACTGGGTCTCGCGCATGCTCAATCCGCGCCCGCTCACATCAGGTGAAAAGGTGCGCATGAGCTTCGATCTCTCCCGCGCCCATCTCTTCGACATCGATACCGGCAAGGCTCTGGAAGGCTGACATGGCAAGAATTGAGAAAATCGAACTGCGCATGGTCGACCTGCCGCCGAAGGTGAAGCGGACCGATGCGATCCAGAGCTTCGTCAGCCAGGAAACGCCGATCGTCACCATCACCGACAGCGACGGCGCGACGGGCACCGGTTACAGCTACACGATCGGCACCGGCGGCTCGTCGGTGATGCGGCTATTGTCCGATCACCTCGTTCCGATCCTGATCGGCGAAGATGCCGATTGCATCGAGGCGATCTGGCACAAGATGGAGTTTGCCACCCACGCAACGACCATCGGTGCGATTACGGCGCTGGCGCTTGCCGCCGTCGATACGGCGCTCTGGGACCTGCGGGCCAAAAAGCAGAAGCTGCCGCTCTGGAAGCTCGCCGGCGGCGCCAAGGAAAGCTGCCCCCTCTACACCACCGAGGGCGGCTGGCTACACATCGAAAAGGAAGCGCTGGTCGAAGACGCGCTCCAAGCCAAGGCCAACGGCTTTTCCGGCTCGAAGGTGAAGATCGGCAAGCCGCACGGTTCGGAGGATTACGAGCGTCTGTCGGCGATGCGAAAGGCGCTCGGCGACGGCTTCGAGATCATGACCGATTGCAATCAGGGTTTCACCGTCGACGAAGCGATCCGCCGGGCGTCGCGGCTGAAGGAGCTCGACCTCGCCTGGATCGAGGAGCCGCTTCCGGCCGACGATCTCGACGGCCATATCCGGCTGACGCGCTCGACGCCGACGCCGATCGCCGTCGGTGAATCCATGTATTCGATCCGCCACTTCCGCGAATACATGCAGAAGGGCGCCTGCTCGATCGTGCAGGTCGATGTTGCCCGCATCGGCGGCATCACGCCGTGGCTGAAGGTGGCGCATGCGGCCGAGGCCTTCGACATTCCGGTCTGCCCGCACTTCCTGATGGAACTGCATGTCAGCCTCGTCTGCGCCGTGCCCAACGGCAAATATGTCGAGTACATTCCGCAGCTCGACGACCTGACGACCAAGGGCATGGAGATCCGCGACGGCCGCGCGCTAGCGCCGTCCGAGCCAGGCATCGGGATTTCCTGGGACTGGGATGCCGTGCGCGCCCGCTCGATCGACGAGTTTACTCGCGAGTTTCGTGGCTAGGAGGCATTCGAGATGCAACGGATGGGAATGGTGATCGGCCTCGAGGCCTCGAAGATCGCAGAATACAAGGCCCTGCACGCCGCCGTCTGGCCGGAGATCCTCGCGCTGATTTCCGAGTGCAACGTCACCAACTATTCGATCTTCCTCAAGGAGCCGGAAAACCTGCTCTTCGGGTACTGGGAGTATGTCGGTTCGGATTTTAAGGCGGACATGGCGAAGATGGCGGCACACCCGAAGAACCAGGAATGGTGGTCGGTCTGCATGCCCTGCCAGAAGCCGCTTGAAACGAGGAAAGAAGGCGAGTGGTGGGCGATGATGGAAGAAGTCTTCCATCACGACGGCAAGGTCAACAGCAATGGCTGACAACTTCGATCCGGCCACGCTCAGGCAGTGGTGGCCGAAACCGGAAAAGCCCCGGCCAATCGTGATCTTCGGCGCCGGCAGCATCGTCGGCGACGCCCATCTGCCGGCCTATCGCCAGGCCGGTTTCCCGGTTGCGGGCCTCTATGACCCCGACCGGGAGAAGGCCGCAAAGCTTGCCGACGCCTGGGGCATTCCCGCTTTCGAACGGGAAGAGGATGCGCTTGCCGTCGCCGATGCGATCTTCGATCTGGCGACCCCGCCAGCGGCCCATGCCAGCATTCTTGCGAAGCTTCCGGTCGGCGGCGCTGCCCTCATCCAGAAGCCGATGGGCTCGGATCTCAAAGCTGCGACTGCCATCCTCGAAATCTGCCGCACGCGCAAGCTCAAGGCTGCCGTCAATTTCCAGCTTCGCTTCGCGCCGATGATGCTGGCGCTGAAGGATGCCATCGCCAAGGGCTACCTCGGCGAGGTCGTCGATTTCGACGCCTGGTTGGCACTTGCGACCCCGTGGGGCCTGTGGCCTTTCTTGAAGGGCCTGCCGCGCATCGAGATCGCCATGCACTCGATCCACTACCTGGATCTCGTGCGCGGCCTGCTCGGCAATCCTCAAGGCGTTCATGCCAAGACGATCGGCCATCCGAACCACGAGGTCGCCCAGACCCGCACGGCTGCGATCCTCGATTATGGTGATCGCGTGCGCTGCGTGCTTTCGGTCAATCACGACCATGATTTCGGCCGCAAGTTCCAGGCCTGCGAGTTCCGCATCTCGGGTACGTCGGGTGCTGCCTATGTGAAGCTCGGCGTCAATCTCGACTATCCCAAGGGCGAGCCGGACGAGCTTTGGATCAGGCCCGCCGATGGCAGCGAGTGGGTTTCCGTTCCGCTCGAAGGCGCCTGGTTCCCCGACGCCTTCGTCAACCGCATGGCCAACCTGCAGCGCTTTGCGACAGGCGAGGACCAGGAATTGATCGGCTCGGTCGAGGACGCCTGGCAGACGATGGCCCTGGTCGAGGCCGCCTATCAATCGAGTGCCACGCCGGCAACGGCGATCGCACCGCTCCCGGGACGCTGAGATGTCAGAGCAGATCATCCATTTCGAAGACTATGAACTCGGCCATGAGCGGCTGACGACGGGCCGGACGATCACCGAGACCGACTTTGTCGTCCATGCAGGCCATACCGGTGATTTCTTTCCGCACCATATGGACGCCGAGTTCGCCAAGACCCTTCCGGGCGGCCAGCGCATCGCCCACGGCACCATGATCTTTTCAATTGGCGTCGGGCTCACGGCATCGCTGATCAATCCGGTTGCCTTTTCCTACGGCTATGATCGTCTGCGCTTCGTGCGTCCGGTTCATATCGGCGATACGATCCGGACCCGCGTCACGATTTCCGCCAAGGAGGACGATCCGAAGCGGCCGAAGGCGGGGCGCGTCGTGGAACGGTGTGAAGTTATCAACCAGCGTGGCGAGGTCGTTCTCGCCGCCGACCATATCCTGGTCGTCGAACGCAAAGCATGAGGGATCGAAAATGACAGCGGATCTTAAAGGCAAGGTCGTCCTGATTACGGCTGCTGCCCAAGGCATCGGCCGCGCTTCGGCCTTGGCCTTCGCAAAGGCCGGCGCGAAAGTACATGCGACGGATATCAATGCGGATGCGCTTGCCGCGCTCGCCAAGGAAGCCGATGTCGAGACGCACCGGCTGGACGTGCTGGACACGCAAGCCGTCGAAGCACTGGTCGCCAAGATCGGCGCCGTCGATGTCCTCTTCAACTGCGCCGGGTTCGTCCATGCCGGCTCGATCCTGGAGATGAAGGACAGCGATCTGGAATTCGCCCTCGACCTCAACGTCAAGGCGATGATCCGCACCATCCGTGCGGTGCTGCCGGGCATGCTTGCGCGCAAGGATGGCGCGATCATCAACATGGCCTCGGTCGCTTCCAGCATCAAGGGTGTGCCGAACCGCTTCGCCTATGGCGTCACCAAGGCGGCCGTCATCGGTCTCACGAAGGCCGTCGCTGCCGATTACGTATCTCAGGGCATCCGTTGCAACGCCATCTGCCCCGGTACAGTCGAAAGCCCGTCCCTGCAGGACCGCATGCGCGCCCAGGGCGACTATGAAACGGCGCGGGCCGCCTTCATCGCCCGCCAGCCGATGGGCCGCCTCGGCACGCCGGAAGAGATCGCCGACCTTGCCGTCCACCTCGCGGGCGCCACCTATACGACCGGCCAAGCCTATGCCATCGATGGCGGCTGGACCATCTGACAACACACAGAAGCAGGAAGCAGACCAATGAAACTTCTTCGTTACGGCCTCCCGGGTCAGGAAAAGCCGGGCATCCTCGATGCGAGCGGCACCTTGCGCGACCTCTCGGGCCACGTCGCCGATTTCTCCGGCGCCGCACTCGACCCCGACAAGCTCGCCGAACTGAAGGCGCTCGATCTCGCCGGCCTGCCTGTTGTCGACGGCAACCAGCGCCTCGGCCCCTGCGTCGCCGGCACCGGCAAGTTCATTTGCATCGGTCTCAACTATTCCGACCATGCCGCCGAGACCGGCGCCACGGTTCCCTCCGAGCCGATCATCTTCATGAAGGCAACGTCGGCGATCGTCGGTCCGAACGACGATCTGGTCATCCCGCGTGGCTCGGAGAAGACCGACTGGGAAGTGGAACTCGGCGTCGTCATCGGCCGCAAGGCGAAGTACGTCACCGAGGCCGAAGCCCTCGACTACGTCGCCGGTTATTGCACCGTGCACGACGTCTCCGAACGCGCCTTCCAGATCGAGCGCCAGGGCCAGTGGACCAAGGGCAAGTCCTGCGACACCTTCGGCCCGACAGGCCCCTGGCTCGTGACCAAGGACGAGGTCCCGGATCCGCAGAACCTGCCGATGTGGCTGAAGGTCAATGGCGAGACCATGCAGAACGGCTCGTCGAAGACCATGGTCTATGGCGTCGCCTACCTCGTTTCGTACCTGTCGCAGTTCATGTCGTTGCAGCCGGGCGACATCATCTCCACCGGCACCCCGCCCGGCGTCGGCATGGGCATGAAACCGCCGCGTTATCTGAAAGCCGGCGACGTCGTCGAACTCGGCATCGAGGGCCTCGGCAGCCAGAAGCAGTCCGTTCGCGCGGACGATTGATACACAGACTGGAGTGACCATGACCCGCATCACTGACCTGCGCGTCTTCGACCTGCGCTTTCCCACTTCGCAGAGCCTCGACGGTTCCGATGCGATGAACCCGGACCCGGACTATTCCGCGGCCTATGTCATCCTCGATACCGACAGGGAGGGCGTTGCTGGCCATGGTCTCACCTTTACCATCGGCCGCGGCAACGACATCTGCTGCATGGCGATCAAGGCCATGCGGCACCTGATCGTTGGCCAGGATACGGCAGACATCCTCGCCCATCCCGGTCGTTTCTGGCGGCACCTGACCAGCGACAGCCAGCTGCGCTGGATCGGTCCGGAAAAGGGCGCGATGCACCTGGCGACCGGCGCCGTCGTCAACGCCGTTTGGGACCTGCTTGCCAAGGAAGCGGGAAAACCCGTCTGGCGGCTTGTCGCCGAGATGTCGCCGGAAGAGATCGCCGACATCGTCGACTACCGCTACATGACGGATGTTTTGACCCGTGACGAAGCGGTCGCGATCCTCAAGAAGGCCGAACCCGGCAAGGCCGCGCGCATTGCGACGCTCGAGAAGGAGGGCTACGCCTGCTACACGACGTCGGCCGGCTGGCTCGGTTATGACGACGACAAGCTCCGACGACTCGCCCAAGAGGCGATCGACGAAGGCTTCAACCATATCAAGATGAAGGTCGGCCGCGATCTTGCCGACGACATCCGGCGACTGACGATCGCGCGCGAGGTGATCGGCCCGGACCGCTACCTGATGATCGACGCCAACCAGGTCTGGGAGGTCGGCGAGGCGATCGACTGGGTCAAGCAGCTCGCTTTTGCCAAGCCCTTCTTCATCGAAGAGCCGACCAGCCCCGACGATGTCGCCGGTCACCGCAAGATCCGCGAAGCGATCAGGCCGGTGAAGGTCGCGACCGGCGAGATGTGCCAGAACCGCATCATGTTCAAGCAGTTCATTGCGGAGGGCGCGATCGACATCGTCCAGATCGACTCGTGCCGCATGGGCGGCCTCAACGAGGTTTTGGCGGTGCTGCTCGTTGCGGCGAAATACGAACTGCCGGTCTGGCCGCATGCCGGTGGCGTGGGCTTGTGCGAATATGTCCAGCATCTGTCGATGATCGACTATCTGGCGGTTTCCGGCACGAAGGATGGTCGCGTCATCGAATATGTCGACCATCTGCACGAACACTTCCTCGATCCCTGCGTCATCGAGAACGCCGCGTATATGCCGCCACAGCGGCCGGGTTTCTCGATCGAGATGAAACCGCAGTCGATCGCGGACTACACGTTCGCCGGCTAACCAAGGCTTCAGATTTTCGAAGGCCGGAACGGTACCTGCCGCTCCGGCCTTTGCTTGTCTGGGTGGCCTTTAGCGGCGCGCCCGTCAGCCGCTTGCCCATCGCGTCGAGGATCGTGACAGATCACCAAAATGAATCGGTCACCCCTGATCGATTCAAAACTCTCGTTGGACCTCTGCGCGCCGATCGCCGAATCTTCGCGCATGACGATCGTTCAACCCTATCAGATCTATGTCGAGCGAAGGGATGCGGCCAGAAACATGGCGCGCTACTACTCCATGCAGATCTCCATGTCCCTTCTGGGCGAGGCCTGCCTGACGCGGCGCTGGGGACGGATCGGAAGTCACGGACAGATGATGGTGCACCATTTCGCGCGGGAGGAGGAGGCGGTCAAACTCTTCCTCGATCTGACGCGCAGCAAACGGCAGCGCGGCTATCGTCCGCGGACATGATCAGGCCCGAGGACGACCTCACCGCGGCTTGAAGTCGACCAGAAGCGATTTGAGCTCGATTTCGCGGACGCGCCGTGCCGCTTCATCGGGGCTCACCCAGGCGAGCAAACGCTCGCCTTTCTCCTTGTATTTCTCCGCCAGCTTGGTCACTTCGATCTGGAAGATATCGACGATACAGGGCACCACGTCGCCGTCGTCGAGCATCTTCAAATAGGTGTAGCTGCCGATCGGCTTCTTGCGCACTTTCCCGCGAACACCGGCCTCCTGCAGAGCTTCGATCGCTGCGGCCTCGTGCGCTTCCTTCTGTTTCATCGGCCAACCCTTTGGAATAAGCCAACGACCGCTGTCGCGCGACGTCACCAGAAGGATCTCGATCGCGCCGTCAGGCGCGAAGCGATAGCAAAGCGCTGCGCATTGCTGGCGAAACGAACCCGAGAACAGTTTCTCGGGCGAGGCAGCCAGCTTCTGCAACAGCGTCTTCGGTTTCGGTGATTTCGGCGCCTTTGACTTTTTGATCGCTCTCAAGCTCCTCGATACTTGGCGCCAATTGGCGGACATCTAGGACATCCGCCCCGCAGGTCAAAGGAGAAAATGGAAAGAAATGGTCGTCCGGAGGCTCACGCCTTGGCAGATATTGCGCTCAACTCCTCAAGGTCGAGATCCCGCTCCAGTTCGTGCAGCGTCTCATCGTCGATTTCGCCGGCGCGATGAAGCCGGATGAGTTCGCGCCGCCCGGTCGCGACCGCTTCAAGCACGACATCGAAATGGGCGTGGAGGATCGGCGTGTAATGCTCGGTGCGTGCGGCATAGTCGACGATCGAAACCGCGCGGCGCTGATAGCGGTCGAGCAATTGCGGATGGATGAGATTGCCCGCCGTGTCATAGGCGCGGCTTTGAATGGTGACGAGCTGCGCCTGGGCCATCGCCGCCTCGGCCTGGCTCAAGGTGAGGGGCGCCTTTTCAGACGAAGGCTCGACGAGCCTCGCCCAGGCAATCACGCGCCCGAGCGTCGTTCCCTGGATCAACACTGTTCCAAGGATCACGGCAAAGGAGGTCACCAGGATGAAGTCCCGGCCGGGGAAACCCTCGGGCACGCTCAGCGCAAGCGCGAGCGTCACCACGCCGCGAACGCCGGCCCAGGAAAGCACGGTCGCGCCACGCGCGCCCACCGGCCTGTAACGCTTGACCCCGAGCGCATTTCCGAGCCGGATCACGAGATCTGAGCCGAACACCCAGACGAAACGTGCAAGGGTGAGCGCGACGAGGATGACGACGATGGGCCACGCTAGGGTTGCCGCGACCGTCTCGAAGCCGCCGCCGCGCTCGACGACGCCGCGAAGCGACAGACCGATCAGGATGAAGACGGCGGCTTCCATCAGAAAGACAATCACCTCCCAGAACGATGTTCCCCGCATGCGGGTCGCGGCGGACAGCACCGTGTGCTGATGCCAGCTTGCGATGAGGCCCGTGGTTACGGTCGCGATGACCCCGGAGACGTGCAGGAACTCCCCGACGAGATAGGAGGTCCAGGAAAGCAGCACCGTCGCGGCGATGATCAGGTATTCGTCGCCAAGCCGACGCGCAAGCTGGACCCAGCCCGTACCGATCACGATGCCGACAAGGGCGCCGCCGATCGCCAGCAGGAAGAAGTTACCCACGGCCTCGCCCGCACTGAACGCCCCGGTGACACCGGCGGCGACGGCGAAGCGAAAAAGCACGAGGCCGCTTGCGTCGTTGAGCAAGCTTTCGCCTTCAAGCAGGATTTGTAGCCGCCGCGGCAGCCGCACGCGTTGAAGGACGGCACGGGCCGATACGGCATCCGGTGGCGCGACGATCGCACCGAGTGCGGCGCAGGCCGCAAGCGGCAGCGCTGGGAAGAGCAGATGCGTCGTCATTGCCACGATGGCGCAGGTGAAAAACACGGCCCCAACCGCAAGCGAAGCGATGCCGATCGAATGGCGCCGCAGGCGACCGAGAGCGATCGTCCAGGCGCCGTCCATGAGCAGGGGCGGCAGGAAGATGACGAGCACGAGCTCGGGGTCGACCTCGATCGTCGGCAGGCCGGGGACAAAGGCAAGCAGAGCTCCTCCGGTCAAAAGTGCCACCGAGGGCGGCAGCGCCAAGCGGTCGGCGACATAATGCAGCGCGATGATCGCCACGAACATGCCGATCACCAACTCGAACAAATGTGTCGGTTCCACCAGCCGTAGCCTCCAGCGATATGACGGTCGGCTTTATTACAGAGCAGTTTTTTGCCGAAACGCAATTGCTGCGTCGGATGGCGCACGAAGCGTCAGCAGATTTGGGGCGCGGAGTGCCTGGCCGCGCAGCGTCGTTCGGGCAAGAAAAAAGGGCCAGCGGAAGACCGCGGCCCATAAAGGTGTGAAGGTCAAAAAACCTCCAGAGGGGAACAGCTGCTGCGGCGGACTGGGAGGAGACCCGCCATGTGCATCAGCTGTGTGCTTTATGCCTGATTTTTGACCAGCTGGAAAACATTTATTGTGCAATGCAGCTATGCATAAACGGAAGACGTGCAGCGCGGTCGTCAGTCTGAACTGCCAAACGGCGCCAAAAAAGGCGTTCTGTGTGTGGGGGGGAGGGGACGCCGCCAAGAACATCCGTCCTGGCAGACAATCGGGACCGGCACGTGCCGGCCCCGATGAGATAGTTGCTACACTAACGGTCGTGAGCTTGACCGCACAGCTATTCTACGACCGCTTTTACGATCGAACAGCGGACGGCAGCACTTCGAGCGTTGTCCGCAGCCGGTCCACAGGTTGTTCACAGGCAAGGGAGGGGCTAACGCCTTGAAACGCAGTTCCGTTTTCCCAACAGTGACTAACTGCCCCTGAAAAAAATGCACCGCATCAGGACAGCGACACCTCGCGGGTTTCCGCATCGATCATCGAAGCGGCGATCGCCGCCACAAGCAGCAAGCCCGCAAAGGTGCCGATCGCCAGGCCGAAGCCCTTCGCCACCAGCAAGCCGATGAGCGATGGCGCAAGCAGGCCGCCGAGCCGGGCCATGCCGCCGGCTGCCCCCATGCCGGTCGCGCGCGAGGCGGTCGGATAGAGTTCCGGCGTATAGGCATAGAGTGCGCCCCAGGTGCCGAGCAGCGCAAAGCTCATGATCAGGAGCGCAGCGGCAACGACGAAGGCCGCATCCGCCACGACAAACAACAGGCAACTGAGGGCAGACAGCAAGCAAAAACCGACCAGCGTCGGGCGCCGTCCCCACGTCTCGACGCCGTAGGCGGCAAGGGCATAGCCCGGGATCTGCGCCAGAGCGATGAGTACGAGGAAGCCGTAGCCGCGCACGAAGCCGAAGCCTTCGCCGGCAAGCCGCGGCGGCATCCAGGTAAAGACCCCATAGTAGGAGACCGAGACGAGGAACCAGACCGAAAGGATCAGGAGGCTGCGCCGACGCAAGTCCTTCGAAAAGATGCCGATATCGGCGGTCGCCGCGGGCAAGGCGATCGAAACGGTCGGCTCGAGTTGGGGCCGACCGTTGACCGCCAGCATGCGATCGACGGTCGCCCTGGCCGCCTCCGCCTTGCCCGAGCGCAACAGGTAAAGCGGCGATTCCGGCACGAGGAAGCGAAGCCCCACGCCAATGACTGCCGGAACGGCCGTGACGGCGAAGATATAGCGCCATCCGTCCGCAAGGCCGGCAAGAGCGATAAGCCATGCCGCCAAAGCGACGATCAGCGTGCCGACAGCCCAGAAGCCCTCGAGCATCACCAGCCATCGCCCGCGGCTGCGCGCGGGCAGGAACTCCGACATCATCGCATAATCGACGGGAAGTGTGCCGCCGACAGCAGCGCCAGTGAGGAATCGCAGGACAAGCAGGACTGCGAAATTCGGAGCAAAGATCGACAGAATGCCGAAGACCGCGTCGCAGGCAACGGTTACGATCAGGACCCGCCGGCGACCGATCCGGTCGGCAAGCTTGCCGAAGCCGACGGCGCCGATCAGCATGCCCAGGAAAAACAGCGTGCCCGTCTGCAGCGCCTGGGGAACCGTCAGGCCGAATGTCGCGGCAATGGAGGCGGCGGTGAACCCGACGGCGAGTACCTGCATGGCATCGGCCGTCCAGACCAGGCCGAATATGCCCATCAGGCGCCGCTGATAGGGGCCCGCGCCCGCCCGGTCGAGCGCTTCCTGTATCGTGATCGTCGTCATTCGACCCTGCCTTGAGATTCGACGCGTGGACACTACGTCGGCCGCGTCTGCTTGGATATTGCAGAAATGCCGCAGATGCCCACCTGAGTGCGGCCGCGACGACCGATCAATCTTACGGGCGCCTGGCACGGACCGGCATTTTCGACTTGCACGGCATGCACACGCGTGCAAATATGCACGCGTGTGCAATGGAGCTTCGCCGATGAACGATCACAAGCCGCGCTATTCGAACGACCTTTCCGGACGGGCCCTGTTGTGTCGGGATGTCATCCGCTCTGCCGGCGCCCTGGTGCTCGAGGGTTTCAAGGCAAGCGCCGAGCGTGGTTATTCCCTGAAAGGCCCACAGGATTTCCTGACGGAAACCGATGCGGCCTCCGAGGCCCATATTCGCGACGCGATTGCCACTCATTTTCCGGCCGATGCCTTCCTCGGCGAGGAGGGTGGCGGCATCATCGCCGATCGCGTCTGGGTCGTCGATCCCGTCGACGGAACGGCGAATTTTGCGCGCGGGATCCCGCACTTCTGCATCTCCATAACCTATGTCGAGCACGGGCAGGCGGAGATCGGTGCAATCTACAATCCGGCCCACGACGAACTCTACTTCTGCCGCCGGGGAGAAGGTGCAACCCTCAACGATAAAGCGATCACGGTCTCGTCGACGGCGACCTTCGATGCCGCTTCGGTCGAAATGGGCTGGTCGCGGCGGGTACCGGACGAGACCTATCTGGAGACGATGCGGCAGATGCTGGAGAAGGGCGCCAATGTGCGGCGCGGCGCTTCGGGAGCTCTGGCGCTCGCCTATGTCGCCGATGGTCGCTCGGATGCCTATGTCGAACTGCACATGAACTCGTGGGATTGCCTTGCCGGACTGTTGCTCGTTGCCGAGGCGGGCGGCACGGTCTGTCCCTTCATGGAGATCGGCAGCCTGCTCGAAGGCGGGCCGGTGCTTGCATCGACGCCGGCGATCGCCGGCGGCGTGAGTGTGGCTTCAGGCATCCCGGTGCAGGCAAGCGAACAAGCCGCCGAGCTCCAGCTGGCCTGAAACCGCGGTAGCCTGACGACGCCTACCACCCGTTCGCATAGGAAAGAGGAAATCCAATGGACGCACCGGTCTATACCCGGCCCGCTATCAGTCTCATCGCCAGCGAGCTTGGACCGCACAGCGCCGATCTCTACATCGGCGGCAGTGATGGCGCGCGTGACCTCGACCTGCTCAAGCGTCACGGGATCTCCATTGTCGTCAATTGCGCGATCAACCTGGACATCAACCTCGTGCGCGAAGAAGAGGTCAGCATCAATGATGACCTTTGCGCAAGCGGCTATGCGGCCATCCGCTATTACAAGCTCGGCATGATCGATGGTGACGGCAGCCCCGACACGATGATGCTCGGCGCCTACTACATTCTCGACGGTGCGCTGCGCCAGACGATGCCGAAGCGCGCAACCTATCCCTTTGCCGATGGCGGAAACATCCTCGTCAATTGCCGCGGCGGGCGCAGCCGCTCCGTATCGCTGGTGGCGCTGTTCCTGCACAAGCAGCAGCCGCATCGGTTTCCGACACTCGACGCAGCAGTCGCCCATATCCGCGAGCATCGAGAACTGCGGCCGGATGAATGGTTCGAGACGCCGAAGCCGATGCTCTATGAAGCAGCGCGCCGCGCTTCGGCCTGGATCGACCTCATCGAAGCCTCCCGCCTGGAGGGGAAGGCCAATGTCTGATTTGCCGCGGATCGCGGTCATCGCCGACGCCCATTTCCATGATCTTGAGGCCGACTTCGAATTCCCGCGGATGGAGATCAACAGCGAGAAACTGACCGTCAGAAGCTGGACCGACACGCGCGAATCCACCCGCGTCTTCAACGAAAGCGCCAAGGCCCTGGACAAGGCGCTTGCGGAGGTCGCGCGCCGCGGCATCCGTCATGTCGTCCTTTTGGGCGACTACACCGATGATGGGCAAAGGCAGACAACGGCGCGCCTGCGCACCATTCTCGATGGGCACGAGAGCACCTATGGCACGCGCTTTTATGCGCTTCCGGGCAACCACGACATCTTCGGACCCAAGGGGCGGCACCACACCAAGCAATTTCTCGACCGGAACGACGCCAGGGTCTTCGTCACCAGCGACGCAGGAAAGGCAGGCCCCGGCAGCTACGCGACGCCGCGGATGTATTGCGAGGGATACCCGGCGGGCCTCGCCCCCATGGCTGGTCATGGCTACTTCCGACGGCCGGACTATCTCCATTGGGAAACCCCGTTCGGCGCTTCAGATCGCGCCGAGGATCGGCTCTATCCGGTCTCGTCTCCGGACGATCGCAATTGCTACCGGCTGATGGATGCCTCCTATCTCGTTGAGCCGGAGCCAGGTCTCTGGCTGCTGATGATCGACGCCAACATCTTCGAACCGCGCGACGGCCACTTTGAAGAAGGCGATGAAACCGCTTTCGTCGACAGCACCGGCGCGGGCTGGAACGCGCTTATCAGGCTGAAGCCATTCATCATCGACTGGATTGCCGACGTGTCCGCGCGCGCAGCGAAACTCGGAAAGACGTTGCTCGCGTTCTCGCATTATCCGGTGCTCGACCCCTTCGACGGCGCAACCGGAGCCGAAAGCGTTCTTTTCGGCGAGACCAACATCGCCCGCCGGACGCCGCAGCAGGCGGTCGCAGATGCACTGATCACCGCCGGCATGACGCTGCATTTTAGCGGGCACCTGCATGTCGAAGGCGTAACGCGTCGCGCGCGCGGCAGCCGCTCGCTCATCAATGTCGCCGTTCCGTCGCTCGTGGCCTTTCCACCAGCCTTCAAGATCGTCGAACCGTCTCGATCGGCGTCGTCCATCGAGACCGTTGAACTGTCAGACATGACCGTCGACCAACGCGTGCTGCGCGCCTATCGTCGCGAGGCGGCGCGCGCCGGCGATGATGCGGATCCAGCCTTTGCCGCAGCGGACTACGGCTCCTTCCTGAAGGCACACAAGCGCGCCCTGGTCCAGCATCGCTATTTTCCGAAGGAATGGCCCGCCAAGGTCGTCCAAGAAATATCCGGGCTTTCGGTCGCTGCCGTCTGCAAGTTGATGCTCGACGCCAGCGAAACGACGAACGCCTCCGTGCAAGAATTGATCGCTATCCCTGAGGACGCCGGCCGCCTCGACATGATCGAGGTGATCGCCGATTGGTACTGCCTGCGCCAGGCCGGCGTGCTGGCACTCGACAAGATCGCTCAGCCGCGCCGCGCGCTTTATCGTCTGCTCGCCAGACACTTCGGTCGCCCGCCCGCGACCGGCTGGGACGGATCGACATCAGGCTTCCTCGCCGTCTTCTTCGGGGCCTTCGACGCCTTCCTCGATCGTGCCGAAGCGGGAAGCCTGCGCATCCGCACCGAAAACAATTCCGACACGGAAGAGGCTGCCTGACCATGGACCAGTCGCTCTCCACGGCCACTTCCTCCGCGCCGCCAGCGACCTTCATCGAGTTGCGGGAATCTTGCCGCCTGGGCCGGCGCCACCTGAAGGGTGGCCGTCTGGAAGTGGCCAAATTCGTGCTTGCCCATCCGTACGACGTCGCTTTTTCAAGCGCACGGGAAGTGGCGGTGCGCAGTGGCGTTTCGACGACGACGGTCATGCGGCTCGTCAGCGACCTCGGCTTTGACACCTATGCTTCCTTTCAGCAGCTCTTTCGAGCGGAGTTGCTGCGCGGCCGGCAGTAATCAGCATTGGGGAGGGGGCCGTGGGCACTGCAATCGTCAGCATCAACCTCTTCGGCGCCGTGGCGCTCCTCCTGTTCGGCCTTGGCCAGGTTCGCGACGGCATGCAACGCGCGTTTGGCACGCGTCTGAAGGCCGGACTGGCGGCCGGGACGCGTGACGGACTTCGTTCGTTTTCAAGTGGCCTCATTGCAACCATCGCTCTCCAGAGCTCCACCGCTACCGCTCTCATGGTCGCGTCCTTCGTCGAGCGTGATCTCGTCGTGCCGCGCATGGCGCAGATCGTGCTTCTCGGCGCGAACGTCGGCACGGCGATGACGGCCTGGATCGTGGCTCTGGGGCTCGGCTGGCTTTCGCCGCTCTTGCTGCTTTGCGGCTTCGTTGTCGGGCGCGGCAGCTCAAACGCGCGCAAGGGAGCAGGCGCCGCCCTCGTCGGCATCGGGCTGATGTTGCTGTCTCTGCATCTGATTGGCGGCGCGACCGAGCCGTTGCGAACCTCCGCCGCCCTTTCTGCCTTTTTCGGGATGCTCGACAATGCCTGGCCGGTGGCGTTGATCATTGCGGCAGGCCTCGCAGCCCTTGCGTCATCGAGCCTGGCAGTCGTTGTGCTGATCCTGTCGCTTGCGACCTCTGCCAGCCTTTCGACAGGCTTGCTCATCGCGCTCGTTCTCGGCGCCAATCTCGGCGGTGCTGCGCCTCCGGTTCTGGCCACCTTCAAGGCTGCGGCGAGCGCCAGGCGGGTTGCGCTCGGCAACCTGATCGTGCGAGCCGTCGGCTGCCTGGCTGCTCTGGCGCTCGCCGGATACGTCGCCCCACTTATCGACCGGTTGCCTGTCTCACGCGGCAATCTGCCGGTCGATGTGCATCTCGCCTTCAATCTCGCACTGGCACTTCTGGCGGCCCCCCTCGCTCGGCCTCTGTCCCGGCTGACCATGCGCCTGCTGCCGGACGAGCCAAAGGCAACGGACGGCCCGCTTTTCCTGGAGCAGAACGATCTCTGCACGCCGGTCGCAGCGCTTGCCGGCGCAAGCCGCGAAGTACTTGGCGTCGGCGACCTGGTCGAGCGCATGCTGGTCGAAGCGAACGACGCTCTGCAGCAGACGGACCCTTCCAGGCTTGCTGCGATCAGCACGCTCGAAGGACGCGTGGATCGCGTGCAACACGAGATCAAGGTCTATGTTTCGCGTGTCGGCCAGTGCGAAATCGCCGAGGAACAGCGCCGCCGCGCCATGGATATCGTCGACTATGCCATCAACCTCGAGCATATCGGCGACATCATCGAGAAGGGGCTTCTTGCCGAACTTGCAAAGAAGATCGCCCGCGGCCTGACGTTCTCCTCCGATGGGCACGAGGAGCTGTCGCGCCTCTTCGCCGTCACGATTGACAATCTGCGCATGGCCCAGGCCGTGTTTGCCACAGGCGACAACGCGATGGCGCGGCGCCTGGTGGAAGCCAAGGAAGATGTCCGCAGGTTGGAGCGGCAGTCGGCTGAGCGGCACCTGCAGCGCCTGCGCGATGGCCGCGCTGAAAGCATCGAAACCAGTTCGCTTCATCTCGACATGCTGCGCGACCTCAAGCGTATCAACGCGCACATCGCAACCGTCGCGCACCCGATTCTTGATCGGAGCGGGCTGTTGATCGACAGCCGCATCCGGCAGGCGGCCTCCTAAGCGTTCCGGCCTAGCGTCGGGCGGTCTTGCGCTCCACCATCGTGACGGGAACGACCTGAAGTCGCGTTTCCAACTCGTCTGCTTCCAGCGCTTCGAGAACATGCTCCGTCAGGGCGGAAAAGGACTGCGCAACCGTGGTGAGCTCGTAACTCTTCCACCCGGCCTGCGGAATATCGTCGAAGCCGACGACGGAAAGGTCGGCCGGCACGCGACGGTGCATTTCGGTGCGGGCCGCGTCGAGAAAGCCGAGAGCCAGGAGATCGGTAACGCAAAACGCGCCGTCGATCGCCTCGTCGACGAGCACTTCGCAACCAGCCTGGTAGCCGCTTTCATAACTCGTCGTACCGCCCGACCAGGCGACCACCTCGACGCCGGCGGTCGCCATCTTCTTTCGGAAGGCAGTGGTGCGACGAACCTGGGCCGGGGTTTGGCTGCCACTCGAAATCACCGCGACCTTCTTGCAGCGCGCCTCGATCAGGCGCAGCGCGGCAAGATCCGCACCGCGGGAATCGTCGCTCAACACCATGCTGGTGTCGGTGCGATCAATTTTCTGGTTGATCAGGATCAGGCGCACGCCGTTGGCAATGCACTGGTCGACGATCGATTCCGGGGGCTCTCCGGAAAGGACGATGATCGCCTGAGCCCGGAACTCGAACAGCAGCTCGATCAGCGGCGCGATATCCTTTCGCGCATCCGCGGCATTCAACAACAGGCACTGCAGACCGCGACGCAACAGGCCGATGCTCAAGAGATCGAGCTGTTTTGCGTGAAAGGGCGCACTGAGGTTGGCGCCGACAACGCCAATAAGATTGGAGCGATCGTTGTTCAGCCCCTGTGCCAGCCGGTTGACCCGGTAGCCGAGTTCCCGGGCGGCCTTGAGTACCTTGCGGCGCACAGCCTGGGAAACGCTGGCTCCAGGCGTAAAGGTTCGCGAGACCGCCGAGCGTGAGACGCCCGCGCGTTTTGCAACCTCTTCGGCCGTCACAAAGCCCCTTGCCATGCCTTTCTCCTGCAGAATCAGATGCTTTCCATCAGGGCCACAAAAGCAGGCCCATTCCAACGAAAAAGTTCGAGCTTACACGCTCAGTGAACCAATCGACGAGGTCTGCGAACGGGCGCTTTGGCTCCTACATGTCGGCTCTTTAGCCCTGCCGGAACCATTCGCCCGACCCCAATGATCACGCGTTCGCAAAATAGTGCATTATCGTCACAAAATATACATCAAAAACAACATGTTATGCTATTGCTCACGTGTGCATTTTTTTGTTGACAACAGCGCTCCGTCATTGGATCATACATTCCATAGACGGAGCCGAATTGGAATATTTGTTCTGTCTATGTTCGTGGTGATGGCGGCGCGGTTGAGGAGCTTGCGCTGACGTCTGGCAGGCGCCTGCGCCTGCCCTGCGAACGGGGAGGAGTGAGTACCCGAAAGCCGCTGTCTTTCGCGTCATCGAGCGGCTTCATGCGTATGTCAGCGCCATGCCCTGGTGGCTGATTTCTGTTCCCCGTTGGCAGTTTGAAAGGTCCGGCCGGCATCGATGCCGGGGCAGGCAGCGCATGTTTAGTTCCAAGGGGAAGAGCATGGCCTTATTGAGTGAAACAACCAAGGCGGCAACATTGCCCGACAGCGCGATGGCGCCCACGGCATGGCAACGCTGGCGTTATCGGATGAAGGTCGCCTCCCGGGAGCCGACGACGCTGATTGGCGTCCTGACGGCGCTTCTCTTTACCTATCTCATCGTCGTGCCGATCATCTCGATCGTGCTTGATTCCGTGCGCGTCCAATTCGGCCACGAGCGGCGGCTCGGCAAGGACTTCGGCGAGCTTACGCTCTATTACCTCGATCGTGCATTCCTGTCGCCGGTCTCGGTCGACCTCTTCTGGCGGCCGCTCTTCAACACGCTATCGGTCGCGCTCGGGGCAATCAGCCTGTCGCTGGTGATCGGCACTGTGCTCGCTTGGTTGATCAGCCGGACAGACATGTTCGGACGGCGCTGGTTCGCAACGGCGTTGATCGTGCCCTACATGCTACCGGCCTGGACCTTTGCACTGGCCTGGACGACGCTCTTCAAGAACCGCACAGTCGGCGGCCAGCCGGGCTGGTTCGAGGCCATGGGGCTGACGCCGCCCGACTGGGTCGCCTATGGGCGTTTCCCGATCATCATCATCCTGGCGTTGCACTATACGCCCTTCGTCATCCTGCTGTTCGGCTCGGCGCTCCGCCGCTTCGACAGTCAGCTCGAAGACTCCGCCCGCATCCTTGGGGCCAAGCGCTACCAGGTGGCGATGCAGATCATCCTGCCGCTGATGCGTCCTGCACTTCTGTCCTCGATGGTGCTGATCTTCGCCAAGTGCCTCGGCGAGTTCGGCGTACCCTATGTGCTCGGCCTGCCGGTCAAATTCGAGGTATTGTCCACCTCGCTCTTCCGCAGCATCGCGTCGCGCCAGACCGGCGTAGCCGGTGTCGTCGCGGCGTCGATCATGCTGATCGGTATCATCACCCTGATGATCGATGCGCGGCTAGTGCGCGAAGCCCGGCGCTTTGTCACCGTCGGCTCCAAGGGTTCGATGAACCGCCTAAGCCGGCTCGGAAAGTACCGTCTGCCGGCGACGGGTTTTGCAGCGCTCATCTTTCTCTTGAGCGTCGGCCTGCCGCTGCTGACCCTGTTTCTCTCCACCATCATGAAGCTGCCGGCGCAGTTCACGCTCGACAACTTCACGCTCGACTACTGGATCGGCCGTGACCTCCACACGGTGGCGCTGCAGACCGGGGTGCTTTTGAGCCCCGATCTCTGGGCGGCTGCGAAAAACACCTTGATGATCGTCGGCCTTGCGTCCTTGACCTCGGGCATTCTCGGACTGCTCGTCGGCTATGTGGTTATCCGGACGCCGGTGAAGGCCCTGTCGGTCTATCTTCGTCAGGTCACCTTCCTCCCCTATCTGGTGCCGGGTATCGCCTTTGCCGCCGCCTATCTGTCGCTCTTCGCCGTGCCGCGCGGACCGATGCCGGCCCTCTATGGCACCGTCACCATCCTCGTACTGGCGCTCATCGCCGACCAGATGCCCTATGCCTCGCGCGCCGGCATCTCGGCCATGACGCAGCTGGGCAAGGATCCGGAAGAGGCAGCCCAGATCGCCGGCGCCGGCTGGTTCCGCCGGATGATGCTGATCGTCATTCCGATCCAGAAGGGTTCGCTGGTGACAGGCGTGCTGCTGCCCTTCATCTCGGGCATCAAGGGCCTGAGCCTCTTTGTCATCCTCGCCGTGCCGAGCACCGATGTTCTGACCACCTATTCGCTTCGGCTCGTCGACTACCACTACACCCAGGCGGCAAACGCGGTCGTGCTGATCATCGCGGCGATCGCCTATCTCGGAACCCTGGCAGCCCAGAAGCTGACCAAGACCAATCTCGCAGAAGGACTCGGAAGCTGATGCCCACCATCAATCTCAGCGGTGCCCAGAAGAACTACGGCGTCAATTCCGCCAATGCCGTCTCCAACCTCGATCTCGAAATCCGCGACGGCGAGTTCATGTGCCTTCTCGGACCCTCCGGCTGCGGCAAGACCACCACGCTGCGCATGATTGCCGGCCTCGAAAACCTCTCGGACGGCGAGATCCGGATCGGGGAGCGGGTGGTCGACTCGGTCAGGGCAGGCGTGTTCATCCCACCGGAAAAGCGCGAGATGGGGCTGGTGTTCCAGAGCTACGCGCTCTGGCCGCACCTGACGATCGAGCGCAACACCGACTTCGGCCTCCGGCTGCGCAAACTGCCGAAGGAAGAGCGCGAAAAGCGCGTCGAGAAGGTGATGCAGGCGCTCGACATCGCCAAGTACCGCGACCGTTACCCGTCGCAGCTCTCGGGCGGCCAGCAGCAGCGCGTGGCGCTCGCCCGCATGCTGGCGGTCAATCCGGGCGTGCTTCTGCTCGACGAACCACTGTCGAACCTCGACGCCCGGCTGCGGCTTGAAATGCGCGCAGAGCTCAAGCGTATCCACAATGAGTTCAAGACGACCATCGTCTTCGTCACCCACGACCAGTGGGAAGCAATGACGCTGGCAACGACGATCGCCGTCATGAACGAGGGCACGCTGCAGCAGATGGGCACGCCCAACGATATCTACGATCGCCCGGCCAATCGCTTCGTCGCGGAATTCGTCGGCAGCCCGCCGATCAACATCCTGACCTTCGGATCGGCCACGGCCTCCGACCTGTCGCGCGCAGCCGAAGCCTATCTTGGCACGCGCCACCCGTCGCTGCGCGCCATTGGCTCGATCGGCATCCGGCCGGAAGCGATCGGCTATTCGGTCAAGGCGGGCGACGTGCCCGCCGGCAGCTTCTCCGGCGAAATGACGGTGACAGGCGTCCTGCCGACCGGCGGCAGCTGGATCCTGGAGCTCAGGAACGAGAGCGACACGCTGTTCTTGACGACCAACGCCCTGCCGCGCGTCGAGACCGGCGCGAGGGTTTCGTTCTTTGCGCCGCCTGAGGCGCTGCACGTCTTTAACAAGGACGGCCAGCGGATCGCCGAAGCGGACGCGCTGCTGCGCAAGAACACGCTGAACTGAGGCGCTTTAGTGCGACACGACAAACCGAAACATAATCTGAGGGAGGAACAGACGATGGAATTTCTAAGGAGTGAAAGGACGCACCGGGCAATCAGGCGCGCGCTGCTGGCAACGACTATCGTCGCTTTCGCTGGGCCGGCGCTGGCGCAAGATGCGTTCGACCTGAACGCGCTGATCGAGGCTGCGCGCAAGGAACCGCCGATCACCGTCTATGACAGCACCGGCAAGATCGTCGAAATGGCCAAGGCCTTCGCGGAGAAATATGGCGTCGGCGCCGAGGGCTCCAAGGTCAAGGCGACGGCCCAGCTCGAGATGATCATTCGCGAGGCCCGCGCCAACAACATCCAGGGCGATGTCTCGATCATCAGCGACGCGCCGGCCGCGATGGCGCAGCTGATCCCGCAGGGCTTTGCCGAAAGCTGGCTGCCACCGGATCTCGCAGCCAACATCCCCACCGAGTATCAGGACCCGCTGACCGTCGTTACCAGCGCCAACGTGTGGGCCTACAACACCGAGCTCTTCGACAAGTGCCCCGTCAACAACATCTGGCAGCTGACGGGCCCTGAGTGGAAGGGCAAGGTCGCAATGCAGGATCCGCTTGGCAAGCCGTCCTATGTCGACTGGTTCAACCAGATGGCCAAGCACGGAGACGCCCAGGTAGCCGCCGCCTACAAAGAGCTCTACGGCAAGGACCTTGAGACCGACGACGGCAGCGCGACGGCCGCCTGGGTCAAGGCGCTCGCCGCCAACGCTCCCTTGCTGACGGACGCCGATGCGGCAGCCGCCGATGCCGTTGGCGCGCCGGGCCAGTCGCAACCCTTCATGGGATTGATGAGTTCGGCGAAGTTCCGCGACAATGCCGAAAAAGGTATGAAGCTCGGTCTTTGCAAGGACCTGAAACCCTGGCTCGGCTGGATGTATCCGGGCGTCGGACTGATCACCAAGGGCACCAACAGCCCGAACGCCTCGAAGCTCTTCATCCACTATGTGATGACCGCCGAAGGCATCGCGCCGCAGGCAGAAGACGGAAAAATGTCGACGAACAAGGACGTTTCGCTGCCCGCCGACGAGCCGTCGGGCATCGGCGCCGTTCTCGATCAGGTCATGCCCTACCAGATGGCAACGAGCCTCGACGACTGGGACGCACGCGAGACCTGGCAGGACCTCTGGCGGCTGAGCTACCAGAAGTAATCGCCTGAAGATGTGAAACGGTCTCCTTGGGAGGGGAAACCATGAGCAACGTTAAGAACAAGGTTATGATCATGGGGGCGGCGTTTGCCGCCCTTGCGGCCGCATTCACGGTCGAGGCCAGCGCCGAAGAGGCGTTCGATCTCAATACGCTGGTGGAGGCGGCCAAGAAAGAAAAGCCGATCAATGTCTATGACAGCACCGGCAAGATCGTCGAGATGGCCGAGGCCTTCACCGCCAAATACGGCGTGAAGGCGACCGGTGTCAAAGTCTCGGCCAACAGCCAGCTGGAGATGATCATCCGCGAAGCCCAGGCAGGCAACGTCCAGGGCGATGTCGCCCTGATCACCGACGCGCCGGCAGCACTCGCCCAGCTTCTGCCGCAGGGTTTCGTCGAAAGCTATCTGCCCGGCGATATGAAAGAGAAGATACCGGCGGCCTTCCAGAACCCGCTGGCGATTTCGACCAATGCCAACGTCTGGGCCTACAACACCGAGGCCTATGACAAATGCCCGGTCCGCAACATCTGGGAGCTGACCGACGCAAAGTGGAAAGGCAAGATCGCGCTCGTCGATCCCCTGACCAAGAGCACCTACACCGACTGGTTCAACCAGCTGGAAAAGCATGCCGACAGCGCGGTGAAGGAGGCTTACAAGGTCCACTTCGGCAAGGATCTCGAAACCACTGAAAAAAGTGCGGCGGCCGCCTGGATCAAGGCCCTGGCGCAAAACGGCCCGCTTGTGACGGACGGCGACGATCCGGTTGCCGAAGCGGTCGGCGCGGCCGGCCAGAAGGAGCCCTTCTTCGGGCTCCTGAGCTCCGCCAAGTTCCGCGACAACGAAGGCAAGGGCTACAAGCTCGGGCTCTGCACGGAGCTTACCCCTTGGGTCGGCTGGACCTACACCAAGCTCGGCCTGATCGCCTCGAAATCGGCGAGCCCGAATGCCGCGAAGCTCTTCATCCATTACGTGCTGACGGAAGAGGGCATCGCACCGCAGATGAAGGACGGCAAGCTGCCGACCAATGTCGACATCAAGATGCCTGAAGACGAGCCGTCGGGGATCATGGAGGTAGCGGACCGCCTCTTTCCCTATGACGCCGCCACCGGGCTTGACGATTTCGACCGGCGCGAGGAGTGGCAGGATTTCTGGCGTGTGAACTACAGCAAGTAAAAGCCCGGCCGGCGCGACCTCACGAGGGACAGGTCGCGCCGGCCGTTTCGCTATGAACAGGAAGAAAGCATGACCGACGCCAATCCCGCCACGAGCCGTAGCCATTCCGATAGAGACGCCATGCGCAAGCACTCGCGGCGACTGATGACGATCGCCGAAGGGGCGGCCCGTTCGGCCGCCGGCCCCTTGCTTGCCGCCTTTCGCTCGGAAATAGCCGTCGACTACAAGCGCGATCTCCACGACGTCGTGACGATCTACGACAGGCAAGCCGAGGCATGCATCCGCGACTACATCTTCGCACAAGAGCCGAACTCGGCCATGCTTGGCGAAGAGGGCGGCCAGGTCGGCGAGGGCGAGATCCAATGGTATGTCGATCCGATCGACGGGACCGCCAACTTCGCCCGAGGACTTGCCTTCTGGTGCATATCGATCGCGGCGGTCGAAGGCGCATCGGTCGTGGCTGGGGTCGTCTACGACCCGGTGGCCGATCTGCTGTTTTCGAGCGACCTTGAGCGCGCCTATCTCAATGGAAAGGTGATTGCCTCGAAAGCCATCGGTGACGAAAGCCGAGCAACACTGATCACCGGCTACCCGGTTTCGCGCGACTTTCGCCTCGATGGCCGCCACGAGGCACTTGCCCGCCTCGGCGATCTGGTCGAGACCTTCTCGACCGTGCGTCGCCCCGGAAGTGCCGCTTTGAGCATAGCCCATGTGGCGGCCGGTTTCGTTGATGCCGCCGCCGGTTTCGGTGTCAACGCCTGGGATGTGGCAGCAGCGACCTTAATCCTGAAGAACGCAGGCGGGCGTTATGCGCCGCTGTCGCTTGGCAAAGTTCCGGAAGGATCCGCCGACTACCTTTGCCCGGGCTATGTCGCCTATGGCCGCGGCGGCGATTATCCGACCTTGAACCGCGTCGCCGCCGCGATCTCTGCCGGGCGCAGCGCGAAAGCGCCGTCGCCATGAAAGCACACGAGGAAACCATGCTCGACAATCTCACAGACGCCCCCGCTACCGGCCAGACCAGCAGCGAGTTGCCAAGGCTCAGTCTCGTCTATCCGAAGCATCCGACCTATGGTGTCGACATCTTCATTTCCGGGAAGGAAGGTGCGAGCGACCTCGATCTCCTGCGCAAGAGTGGGATCACGACGGTCGTCAATTGCGCGGTCAATCTGGACTTCAATTTCGTCGACCAACCGAAGCTCGTCTCGGATCACCGCAACAGCATCCACGGACCGGGGGAAATCCGCTACTACAAGATCGGACTGATCGACGGCGACGGGAACCCGGACACGCAAATGCTGGCCGCGCACTACATCCTGCGAGCGGCCCTGGAGCAGATCCTGCCCGAAAAGCCCTCCTATCCCAGGCGCGAGCGTGGCGGTGTGCTCGTCAACTGCCGCGGCGGCCGCTCGCGCTCCGTCGTCGTTGTGTCGCTGTTTCTGCATTTGACGCTGCCTGACCAGTTCCCGACATTGGAGCGCGCCATCGTGTTCGTCCGCGAGAAACGCGAGATCCCCAATGACGAGTGGTACAAGGCGCCGAAGCCGGTCCTCGCGGCCTCGGCCGAGCGAGCCGCAGAATGGGCACGTGTGATTGACAGCGGGAAGGCCTGAGCCGGGAAGGCAGTTCGGAGACCATCCACAACATAGGCCAACGGAAACCGGTGCTCACAGCCGACAAGGATGTCAACCTGTCGACGCAAACCGGCCGCCGCTGCATTCTCGGCGGTGCCTGGTTGCGGCCAATCGACTCTTGCGCGAGCTGACGCGATCGAAGCCCAAGCGAAGCCAAAGCTGCGTCATCGGGCGCCGTGACGCGTGCAGCCGGCGCCATCGCCGACGCCGGCAGATCGTGACTGCGTGGAATGAAAGGCTCTATTGCTTGGGCATCACACCCTTGTTTGCGAGCCACGTTTCGAAGGTGCCGGGGCATCCTTCGCTGGTCCATCGTCCCCGATACGAAAAGCCGGGTGCTGCGCGCGCCGCCCCGACGAAGCCGTCATAAGCGCTTCTGTCGGCCCCGCCCATTTTGAATGCTTTACCGGGATGTTTCCTCTTTGCTTTTGAGAATTTCATCGTCCGCCCCTTACGCAGTACAACCATGAAGCCGCAAGCGTCGCACAGCGCACGGTCCAGTCAAGGATTAGGCAGATGCGCAAAAGGGGTTAGTGCTGAGCGCCCATATCAAAAGATCGACAACCTGTGAGTGAAGATGGCGAGCGCGCTGCCCGTCAATCCCACGCAAGTCGCTCTGAACCGACGATCGCGGCAGATGGCCGGTTTTGCCGGCGCACGACGCGCAAAGTGCAAAATCTCGTCGAAAACCCTCGCCTCGTACCTGTATCAGCGCCCTGACGAGTGCCTGAGAGGCTGCATACCGTTAACTCGGCTCGAAATTAAAGGATTGGCAAGGCTCCCTGCACGATGAGGCAGGTACTCTCCATCTAATTGCAAAGAAACTGCCATGAACATACTGAACCTGCCACTGATCAGGCGTTGCGCCTCGGCCCTGCTGAAATGTCGGTCCGGGAACTTCGGCCTCTTGGCAGCGCTTGTCGCCATTCCCCTCATTGCCGCCCTTGGCGTTGCGATCGATTTCGCAGCGGCAGTTAACCGCAGGGCCGCGATGCAAAGCGCTGCCGATGCCGCGGCATTGGCGGGAGCAGCAGCAAGCGTCGGTTCGGAACAGGAGATCGCCGCAGGGTTTCTCGGCGCCCATCTAAGCAGCAACGAAAAGCAGGATCTGAAGGAGCCCGCCAGCTGGGACCATCAGGTCACCGTCGAGCGTGACACGGTGGCGGTGGCCGTCAATGAGGACTACGAAACCGCCATCATGCATATGTTCGGCTTCCGGACCGTTCCGATCTCGGTCGTCGCAAAAGCTGCCCGGGGGTCCGGCAGCTCGGCCTGCATCCTGATCCTCGATCCGAGCAGGGCCGATGCGCTCAAGATCATCAATTCGAACTCGGTCACCAGCGAGTGCGGCTTCCAGGTGAATTCGTCCCATTCGCAACGTGCATTCTACGCCGAAAACCAGGGTAAATTCGCAGCACCGCTGATCGCCGTCACCGGCCAGTCGAAACTCTCCGGCCGGTTGATTTCGCCGCCGCCTGTCGACGGATCTCCCGTCGTGCCGGACCCCCTGGCCGGCATGCCCGAACCGGTGTCGCCGAACGCCCCCTGTACCTCCCAAAGCCTGAAGACGATCAACAGCCAGGGCAAGTCGTCGCTCGAACCTGGCGTCTATTGCGGTGGGTTGACCGTGAACTCCACGGACGAGTTAACGCTGAAGCCCGGCATCTACACGTTCCGCCGCGGCGCCCTGACCTTGAACACATCGGCCAAGGTCATCGGCAAGGACGTGCTTCTCTACTTCGAAGACGCGCAATCGCCGTTCTTTCTGAACGGCGCGGCGATCCTGCAAGTATCGGCACCGACCAGCGGCACGCATGCCGGCATCCTGATGTTCCAGGGCCGGCAGGCGAAGGACAGCAACATCCAGTTCCGCATCAACACGTCTGCCGGAAGCTTCTACAACGGGGCGATCTACTTGCCCCATGCGGTGATCGACTGGAACGTCAGCGGCAGCCTCAATTCGGAATCGAAATTCACCGCACTGATTACCAGGGTTCTGAACCTCTACGTGTCAGGAACAGCCTTCTTCAAGAAGCCGGCGGAAGATGGCAAGGATTTCGTTCCGAACGGCTTCGGCAGAGGAGGCGGCGTGCGGCTGGTGGAATGATATTGTCCAGGACCGATCTCCACGGAAATCAGGATCGACTGCAACTTACACGAAAGCAATTTCGACGTCCGTTGCGCTCTCCGTGGTGAGGAGATATGAACAGCCCTTGACAGATATGAAGGCGCGAATGTGCCTAGTTTTTAAGCTCGTGGCGTAGGTATGACGCGTGGCACTCATTACAGCTGATCGGCGGCAGTCCCTTGTTTCGGCCGCCTTGCGCTCTACCCGACGCACCTTCGTCGGCGTGGCGGCCTTAAGCGCCGTTACGAACCTGCTGATGCTAACCGGCCCACTTTTCATGATGCAGGTCTATGACCGGGTTCTGGTAAGCCGAAGTGTACCGACGCTGGTGGCATTGTCGGTGCTCGCCGTCGGCCTTTACCTTTTCCTGGGATTGCTGGAGGTGCTTCGCGCGCGGATCCTGACGCAGATTGGCCAGAAGCTCGAAGAACAGCTGGGTGCTCCTAGCTTCGATGCCGTGCTCAAACTCCCGCTTCGTTTGTCACGGAAGGAATTGGTTTCTCAGCCTCTGCGCGATTTGGATCAGATCCGCCAGTTCATGAGCGGGCAGGGCCCAATTGCCATTTGTGACATGCCGTGGCTGCCGGTCTACCTCGCGATCCTTTTCCTGTTCCACTCCTATCTGGGCTGGCTAGCCGTTGCCGGCGCCGTCGCTTTGATCGTGCTGACACTTGCCAGCGAGTTTGTCCTACGCGCGCCGTTGCAACGTCTTGCTCAGCTAACCTCGTCTCGCGTTGAGCTTATCGAGGCTGGCCGCCGCAATGCAGAAGCGCTCCGCGCAATGGGCATGACGGGGGCATATTCGGCCAAATGGCACGCTGCCAACAACGACTATGTGGAGGAGCAGCGCCGCACGAACGATTCGACGAACAGCTTTGCGACGACGTCTAAAATCTTCCGCTTGGCTTTGCAGTCGGCGGTGCTGGCGCTCGGCGCCTGGTTGGCGATCTATCAGTTGGCCTCGCCCGGGGCGATGATTGCCGCATCAATCCTCACTTCACGGGCCCTCGCACCGATCGAGCAGGCCATTGGCCAATGGCGTGGGTTCGTGAATGCGCGCCAGGCCCGTCGCCGGCTCGAAAACATACTCGGTGGGCTTGCCGCGGACCGCAAACCAATGCCGCTACCAAGCCCGAAACGCTCGATCAACGTTGCCGATCTCGCCGTTCTTGCTCCCGGGACAACCACGCCGCTCGTGCGCGAAGTCAACTTTGCGCTTACAGCGGGGCAGGGACTAGGCGTCATCGGTCCGAGCGGATCGGGCAAGTCGACGCTTGCACGCGCCTTGGTCGGCATCTGGCCAGCTGCGCGCGGCGCAATTCGGCTTGATGGTGCCGAACTCGACAATTGGGACCCTGAGGTTCTCGGCACTTCCATCGGCTACCTGCCGCAGGGCGTCGAACTGTTCGATGGCACGATTGCCGAGAACATCGGCCGCTTGAGAGCCGACGCCGATCCTGCGGCCATCATCGAGGCGGCCACGCAGGCGGGCGTGCATGAGCTCGTGCTCTCGATGCCTGATGGCTACGACACCCGCATCGGCGCGGCAGGAGCCGCCCTCTCGGCCGGACAGCGCCAGCGCATCGGCCTTGCGCGCGCTCTTTACGGCAAGCCGTTTCTAATCGTGCTAGATGAGCCAAACGCCAGTCTCGATGCCGAGGGCGAAGTGGGGCTGACCAACGCGATTGTCGCAGCTCGACGAGCCGGATCGATCGTAGTCGTCATTGCCCATCGCCCGAATGCGCTTGCTGCGGTCGATCAGGTTCTGGTCATGGCGAAGGGCAGCATGGTCGCCTTCGGACCGCGTGATGAAGTCTTGCGCAAGACAACCGTGCGAGCAGTTCCGGAGAGTGCATGATGAGCGGTCCGACCAGCAAGGCTTCGCGTGCGATCCGCCGCTATATGCTGATCGCAGGTGCATCGACGGCGGCGCTTCTAGTCGGCGTCGGTGGCTGGGCGGCGACGAGCAAGCTTTCAGGTGCCGTCGTCGGCATGGGAACCGTAGCCATCGAGGGGAATGTCAAACGCATTCAGCACCGGGAAGGTGGCATAGTCGGAGAAATCCGGGTTCGTGACGGCAGCCAGGTGAAGGCGGGCGAGCTTCTGCTTCGTCTCGACGATACGCTCACCCGAGCCAACCTCGCGATGGTCAGCAAACAGATCGACCAGCTTACAGCGCGAGCCATGCGATTGACGGCCGAGCGCGACAATGCCCCGTTTGTCACCATTCCCGAAGAACTTAAAGCGCGTCTCGATCATCCTGAGATCGCCGACTATGTCCAGTCGGAGCGCGCGCTGTTTGTCGCCCGAAGGGAAACCATCCAAGGTCAGAAGGCACAACTGCAGCAGCGCATCAGCCAGTTGCAGCAGGAGGCCGACGGGGTGACAGCGCGCCGGTTGGCCAAGGACGATGAATTGCGCTTGATTCAGCAGGAGCTCTCCGGCGTCTCCGTCCTCCACGAAAAGGGATTGATGCCGTTTTCGCGTCTGGCCGAACTCCAGCGCATACAGGCACAATTGTCGGGTGAACGCGGACAGCTTACGGCCGAGATCGCTCGCGCTGCAACACGCCGCACCGAAACGGAACTGCAGATCCTGCAGCTCGACCAGGACCGCCGTTCCGAGGTTTTGACAGAACTGCGCGACGTCGAAAACAAACTAACCGGGCTCACAGAACAACAGGTAACCGCGAAAGACCAGTTGAGGCGCGTGGAACTGTTGGCGCCGCAGGACGGAATTGTTCACGAACTGGCCGTGCACACTGTCGGCGGCGTGATCTCTCCCGGCGAGACGATCATGCAGATTGTTCCTATCCATGAAAGCCTTGTTATCGACGCCAAGGTGCAGCCAGCGGATATCGACCAGTTGCATATCGGCCAGGGCGTGGTCTTGCGCTTTTCGGCGTTCAACCAACGCACGACACCGGAAATCAACGGCAACATCACGACGATCGCGGCAAGCCTCAGCAACAACCCACAGACCGGCGAAGCTTGGTACAGCGCACGGATCAAGTTCCCCAAACCCGAGTTCGAACGGCTCGGAGGATTGGCCCTTCACGCCGGCATGCCGGTCGAGGCGTTCATCCAAACCGGTGAGCGCACAGCGCTCTCCTACTTCATCAAGCCCCTGGCAGACCAGATCACCAGAGCGATGCGCGAGGAGTAGACACGCTTCGAAAAGACGATGTCACTGCTAAACGCAAAGGTAGCGTCTGCCTTCCTCAGGCTTCTGTAGAACTCCATCTAGGCGAGTAGCAAATCAGCTTCTATCGCACTTAAACGATAGCAGTGAGATTTCTGATCGCTCCTCATCCCCGCTTCTTTCGCATTGCCAAACATGGCGAAGATCGAAATGCTCCGCGGCGACGCAACGAAAGGCGGCTCGCTTCGTGCAGGGCCGCAGATGGATGGATATGGCTGAACGACGATATGGCGAAGCGCCGCCCAAGACCGACAGCACGATCGCGAGCGCCGACTGGTATGGTCGCCAGATCGAGCGGGAGCGGTACGACAACACGCTGTTCGTCGATCTCGACCTGACCGAGGCGAATACCGTCGGCGTGGTGTTTCACGAATGCACCTTCCGGCGCGCCCGGTTCAATGCCTCATCACATCAGGCGAGCGCCTTCGTGAATTGCACGTTCGTCTCCTGCAAGTTCTTCGACAGCCGCTTTAAGGAGTGCAAGTTCGTCGGCAGCATGTTCGACGCCTGCGAATTCGACCATATGCAAGTGACGGGCGGCGACTGGTCCTTTACAGGCCTGCCAGGTGCTGCTCTCGGCCGGGCGTCCTTCAAGGAAACGCGCCTGCGGGAAGCGGACCTGACCGGCGCCTCCTGCAAAGGCGGCTCGCTCAGGGACGTCGATCTCTCCGGCGCCTGGCTGCATGGGGCCGATTTCACCACATGTGACCTCAGGGGCAGCGACCTCACCGCCTTCGATCCCGAAAACGTCCTCCTCAAGGACGCCATCATCACGATCGACCAGACGATCGTCATCGCCGAAGCATTGGGTCTCGACGTCAGGCGAAAGTGAGAGTCGCACCTGTGTGTGACCACCTGCTCACCGGTTGCGGCTTCGCTTCGGCGGCCTTCCGCCTTCCATCTCGGCTTGAACGTAAATGCCATCGTACTGTCAACGGCGACAACAAGCTGGTCACGGTGGCGCAAGGGCAAGATCGGGTCGAGGGTGTCGGCACGATGAGAATCACTCCGGCCGCAAGGTCGGGGTTCGGCAAAACGATCTGTGGTGCTAGCGGCTCTGAGCCCCTGCCGCCTCGGCCAAGCGAGGTGGAATACCCGGTCCGCTTGCCTCGTTTTTGAGGCAAGAAAGCTGCTCCAACAACCTGCAGAAATCGCGTCAAAACGCTGAAAAGCCAAGCGGACGGATCGTCCGTTCCAGGCTGCTCAGGGGCTGGAATGGAAGCCGCTGCCGTTCCGCTCCGCTCACGGTTTGAATTGTAACGACACTTAATGTCACTTCCCACTTGCCGCCAATCAGTGCAGTGGTTCATCACGTAGTTTGTTTGGTTGCTCCGCGACCCAGCCTTGTGAGAACCGGCAATATGAAAAAACCGACCCCTCTGACGCACTTCCCGCGGACGAACATTTTCCGTCCAGGCGATGTTTTCGTCCTGTTTGGTGAGCTGTTCGATCGGGGCTATGCCACGCATCTGGTCGACCAAGCCAAGAAGGCCGGCATGGAAATTGTCGGCATCACGGTTGGCAGACGAGACGAAGCCAATGTCCTGCGGCCCCTGAACGCCGAGGAACTTGCGGCGGCTGAAGCGCGGCTCGGCGGCAAGATCATCAACGTGCCGATCATGGCCGGCTTCGATCTTGACGCGCCTGAAGGCGAGCCCACTCCAACCGACCTTCTCGCGAAGATGACGCTCGAGACCTGGGAAGACGAGAAGCTCGACTGGTCGCACATCGAGAAATGCCGTGACGCCGGCGTCGAGCGCTTCAAGAACGCCCTTTCTGAGGTCATGAGTGTCCTCGACGGCATGATCGCTGATGGCAAGAATGTCTTCTTCGCACATACCATGGCCGGCGGCATCCCGAAGGCCAAGGTGTTCATGGTCATCGCGAATCGCGTCTACAAGGGACGTGGCGCGCGGCACATGTCGTCGCAAACGCTGCTCGACAGCGATTTGGGCAAGCTCATCCTGCAGAATTTCGACGAAGTCTCGGCCAACACATTCCGACACCTGATCGACCTGAGTGCAGCTATCCGGGCACGCATCGAGGCCTCCGGCGGCCAGGTTCGCTACTCGGCCTTTGGCTATCACGGCACGGGCATTCTGGTCGCCAACGAATATCGCTGGCAGACCTATACCAACTACACCCAAGGCTACGCCAAGATGCGCCTTGAGCGCATCGCAGAAGAAGCCTGGAACAACGGCATCAAGGCGACGGTCTACAATTGCCCTGAAATCCGCACCAATTCGTCCGACGTGTTTGCCGGGATCGAGCTGCCCCTCATTCCGCTTCTGCTCGCGCTGAAAAAAGAGGGCGGGGGCGAATGGGTCGCCAAGCAATGGCAGGCCTGCCAGGATCTCCTGGCAGATGGCTTCACCGTCGAGGACGTCTTGCAGAAGATTTCCGATATGCAGACGAGCGACGTGATGCGGCCGTTCTACGACTTTTCGTCCTGGCCGATGCCCAACAACCCGGGTCAGTCGGACCTGACGATCGGGACGTCGAGCGAGATCACGGCGATGCACAGGGATGGCAAGACGCTGATCTCCGATCTCTTGAGCCGTCTGGTCGTCGAAGCTGTTGGGCAGCTCATCTTTGGTGAGAGCTCGGCGCCATCGGCTCCTGTTCTGTGGCTCAACCACGACATCGTCGCGCGCACGCTTATCCAGAACAAAGGGTCAGCTAACGACGCTCTCGAAGCGGCCTGAGCGCGACGAAGCGGGCGGCCAACTGTCTGTCTTCTTAAGTCGTATTCGGTTGCGCGTCTGATCCGGCGCGCGACGATTGCAGCCGCTTGGCCAGCGCCTTGGTGCGCCCCTCGGCGTCCGGGGCAACCAGCGTCTTACGTGCCAGCCGATCCAATTTAGCGAGCACTTCGGTCTTCGTCGTGCCGGCTGCGGCCGCTTCTCTCGTAAATGTTGCTAGTCAAGAAGTAGGGTGCGCCGAGAGCCAGAATGTGCGCCTCTTCTCAGTATCGTGATCGTTCGGATACAGGGTTTGGTTGAAAGTCGTGTCGTCGCCGGGTTGTCCGGGCGTTTGCCTGTGACTATGTGTGTGACAACCAAGAAAGGATCAAACCCAATGCGTATCGCCACAGTCTTGCTCGTACTCTCCGCGCTTGCCGGATGCTCCCAGACCGGCGGCGGTGCGAGCAGTGTCAGACAGGATTACTACGGTGGCGACGGCGGCTTTTATGCGGGCGCGGTTGCACCGCGCTGAAGCAGCGCTGACGGTAGCTGTCTGACCTTTGACAGCAGATGACGGCCGATCAGGCGATTTGCCTAGCATGAAGCATCGCCTGATCTTCAGCCGTAGTGGCGCCGAACATCTCCGGGCCGCCAAGAAAATCGATCGAGATCCAGCTTAACACCCGCTGGAGACCCCGTTGGCACGCCGTCCTTTCCGTTAAGTCAGCGCTCCGTCCTTCAGAGCCTCCGGTCGCTGTTGACATCCGACCAAGCGTCCTTGCTATTCGAGAGGCGAGGGGACCATCGTCGCGAGGAAAATATGGAGCTCGATCTGAAGGTTTGCGCCTTGCCGCTCGGATGCCGGCTTCGACGCTTCCGCAGGCTGAGGCAGATCAAACAGGAAACTCTGGCGGCGGATCTTGGCGTGTCGCAGGGTCTGCTGTCGCGGTGGGAAGCGGGCCGGCATGAGCCTTCGGCAAAGGCCCGGGCTCGGGTCGAAAAGCTGCTGGAGCGGCACGAGAGCGTCGGGATAGACCTGACCTTGCGGCGGCTCATCGAAACAGCGCCGTTTCCGATCCATCTTGTCTGCGACGACACCCACGCGCTTTTGAGCGCGTCACCGGCGAGACAAGCGCAGTGGCGCATCTCCGCCGCGTCTTTCTTCGGCGTCTCGCTCTGGCGATACGCGACGGCGGAAATCATCGAGAGAGAGCTTCAACTGCAGGAACTCGGCTGGTTTGAAGACGTCTGGTCGGGCGCCATCCAGTTCACGACCGATGGCAGCGACGACCCCGACATGCCGATCCCCCCAAGCATCATCCGATGGGAACGAGTAGGGATTTCCGACGGACGCGTCGGTCGCCTCGTAACCAGCGTCGACCCTGTCTGAGACGCGAATATTTCATTCGTTGTCCAAGCTGTGCAGCCCTTGTTAGCCTGACGTGACACCGAGTTGCCCTGAATCACCGTCCCGCAAAACCCGGCGGGCAGGGCACCTGCACTCCACACCCATCGGTCACGATCAGATGGCCAAGAGCACCCCGGACAATGACAAATTCGCGTCGCGCCATCACGTTTTCCCTTCTCATCCTCTGCGCAACGCTGTCGCTGGCAGGGACGGACCTCATCTTGCCGGCTGTTCCGCAATTGCCTGAAATCTTCGGCACCGACAGGGCGACTGCGCAGCTGGTGCTTGCCGCCTATGTCGGCGGCGGCGGTCTCGGCCTGCTTCTTTATGGACGCCTGGCGGATCATTTTTCGCGCAAGGCGCTGCTCTTGTCTTCGCTTGGCGCATTTGCGGCCGCCTCGCTCGCCTGTGCCTTCTCGCCAGACATCACGGCACTGATCGCGCTGAGGTTCATTCAGGGCGTCGCGTCTGCGGCAGCTCCGGTCTTTGGCCCGGGACTGATCCGCCAGCTGTTCACCGACAAGGCGGCGGTGCGCGCAATCGGGTTCCTTGGCAGCGTGGAATCGCTGGTGCCGGCGCTTGCGCCCATCTTCGGCGTGCTACTGCTCACGCATTTCGGATGGCAATCGTCGTTCGAGCTGTTGGGTGTTTTGACACTGCTCGCCGCGGGGCTCATCCTCGTGCTCGGGCTGCCCCAGGAGGAAAAGACCTCCGGTGTACGCGGCAGCTATGGGCAACTGCTCACCGATCGCATCTTCATGCGCTACGCGCTCAGCCAGGCCCTGACGCTCGGCGGGCTTCTCACCTTCGTCTTCGGCGCGCCGACGGTCATCGTCGCGTCGATGGGCGGCTCGCTCAACGACTTCATCGTCATGCAGGTGATCAACATTTCCGGGTTCATCATCGTCGCCAATCTCACCGCCCGGATCGCCGAACGTTTTGGCGCTGAAAGCGTCATCCTGACCGGCACCGTCATGGCAGCCTTGAGTGCCCTTGCGCTGCTCGCCTATGGGCTCACGGGCGGCACCAACACGCTGATGTTGCCGCTATTGTTTACGCCCATGGCGATCGGCTTGGGCCTTCGCGGCCCCATCGGCTTCTATCGCGGCATCCTTGCCTCGGGCGCCAACAATGCGCGCGGATCGGCGCTGATCGTCTTTTTCATCTTCATGGTCACGACGCTCGGAACCGTCATCGCCGCACCCATTATCGCAGCCGGACTCGCGGCCCTCGCGTTCGTCGCCACGGCCATCCACCTTCTATCGGTGGTCCTCCTGCTCCTTCTTCCGGCGATGCCGGAGCCCACACGCGAGGCCGCCGGCGCATCCATGCTATAGTCAGTGTCAATCACAAAGCTCATTGAGAGACGACTGCAAGTCGACGGGTCCCAGACCGCGGACAGCTATCCGAACGAGATGAGCACTCCCTTGAACGGCTAAATCGGCGAATCTCCAAGGACGTGCCGGTATACGCCATAGCGCATCCCACTGATATCCACGTGTCGTTCAAGCGCCCCGCCAAGTTTTCTCGCGACCGCCTGGGAAGCCGAATTGTCATCAGTGATCAGGCTTATTGCCGTTCGCCAGCCAAGTTTGCTGCCTGCGAAGTCGAGTACGGCATGCATCGCCTCGGTAGCATAGCCTCGCCCCTGGAACTCGGGGTAAATGCCCCATCCCAATTCAGGTTCAAGCTTGTCCAAGGGAAGCTGCGCTCCGCAGTAGCCTGCCATTTCACCTGTTTTACTATCCTCGACAACGAAAAAGCCAAAGTCGCGCAAGTGCCAATGACCGATGAACGACAACATCCTTCGCCAGGCATCCTCACGCTGGATCGGCCCCCCGACGAAGGCGGTGGTGACGGGGTCCCCCCAGAATCGAGCGAAGCCCTCGAAATCGCCCTCGCGCCATCGGCGCAATATCAGTCGTTCAGTTGCTATAGTTTGCACGATGTTCTTCTTTCAAAGGTAGCCATTCTTCCTTCCACAGCCGCCGGTTAAGATGCCGATCGCGGCGCCGACCAACTCTGGGTGAAAGCAGCAGGTGTGCCGGCTACTGGCGCGTTAAGAGGGTTCTGAGATCGGGTTTGCAGCGACTTGGAAACATGACAGTGAAGGCGCGACGCGCTACATTATCGGTGCCGTCCACGCCATAGGTCAGGGGTATCGGGAGGATTACTATGCAAACGCATAAGGTCGGATACTTGATTGGTAGTCTCGCCAAAGACTCCATAAATCGCAAGCTCGCCCGTGCACTGGTGAGGCTGGCTCCTGCACACTTGGAAATGACAGAGATATCGTTCAGAGAACTCCCGCTCTATAGCTATGACTATGATGCCGATTTTCCGCCGGTCGCCAGAGCTTTCAAAGAAGAGTTGGCTGGGGTCGACGCCATTCTCTTTGTAACCCCGGAATACAACCGTTCAATCCCGGGTGGCCTAAAAAACGCCATCGATTGGGCGAGCCGCCCCTACGGAAAGAACTCGTTCACACGCAAGCCTTCTGCTGTCATCGGGACATCGCCGGGCTCGATCGGAACCGCGGTAGCGCAACAAGGACTGCGCAGTGTTCTTAGCTTTTGCAATTCACCGCAGATGAACGCCCCAGAAGCATACATTCAATTCACTCCGGGGCTGATTTCAGACGACGGAGAAGTGGCGGTGCAATCGACCGAGCAGTTTCTCCGTAGCTACATGGAAGAGTTTGCAGCCTTCATCGCGCGCGTGCTCTCCGTCCTGCCTCGCGACGCTTGAACAGGCGGCTACCGGTCGCATCTCCTCAAGCCGCATGCGGCGCCGAACAACTTCTCGAAGTGGCTCAGCGGTCCTCACAATGGGCTCTGCGAGGAAATTTTAGAGCCACTCGGAGGGCGCTACACCGAGCGGTAGCGCCGGGAAGGAGCGATAGCGGCGGCCCGTGCAGTCGAGTGATCGGCCGAGGGATTCTGGCCCCCGGACGTTCATATGTCCGCTGGCAGAAAGTGGCTGCGCAAGTGGATGGTGTCGTCATCTTCTGCCGTGATTTCCAGGACTTGATTGATCAAGTCTCCGTCGGATCCGATCTCGGTGAGCGCCTCGCCGCCTCGATCAGGTAGCCTGATCGCAGTCCATGCGCCGAAAACAGTGCCGGTTCGAGCCCCGCCTGCTTGCAGCGGCCTTTCAGGATTAGGTTGACCGACTGCGGCGTCAACGCGCGGCGATCGATGCTCCCCCATTGGTCAATGCGACGGAAGACCGGACCTTCAGAGATGCCCGCGTGTTCGAGCCACCCTTTCAGCGCCACGACCGTCCGACCGATGAGGACCACTCGCTTGTCATCATTACTGGTCGTCGTCTTGGTGCAGCCGAGACGGATCGACAGGCCGGGGAGGGGAGGCGGCATCGATCGGATCCGCTCGCACTGGCTCTTCGTCAACCAGGTCTTAGACACCCAGCGCAGCGACTTCCGCGCGGCGGCGGCCACCGGAAGCGAAAGCCGTCAGAAGCAGCGCCCGATCGCGCAGGTCGACCGAGCGCTCGCCGGCGCAGACCTGCAGCAGCTTGGTCAGGACATCGCCGGTCACCGCCTTTTCTTTCGTTGCCGCGGCCGGGCACTGGCGCGCACGGCAAGCCGCAGCGGCCAGCGGGTCAGGATCTACCAGCTTGTAGCCGGCGCCGCACAGTTTCCGGAGCATGCGGCCCATCGGCGCGCAGGAGGCGCTCCGAGCGCAGGCCAGCTTCAACCTCTGCCGGCATTCCGTGGAATGGATCCTCGGCCCGCTTAGCCGTGTCCCAGAGATGGTGCGCGACGAACTTTAAGAGCAGGCTCTCTGGCTCCTGCTAGGGCAGGGGGGGGCCGTGGCGAGCTGGCACCAGGCCTCAAGATAGCCGAGATCTGACGCCAGAGCCCTAAGCGCGTTGTCGCCCATGCCTTCACTGGCAAGGTGCTTGAGCGTCGCGACGTCGTCGTCCGTCAGCAGGACGGCAAGCTGGTCTCGGCGATCGAAGGGCAAGATGGCGTCGAGCGCATGAGCTCTTCGGCGCGCTTGAGCGCGGATGCTTCGCTCATTTGGGCAGGCCTTTTCACGCCGCCTCGATATCGGTTTGCGAAAAATCGTTGCCCTTGTAGAGGAGCGGTTCTCCGGAAAGCGCGGCAAGAGCATAGGAAAAGCAGTCGCCGTAATTGAGGCTGGCCGGATGACGGCCTTTGCCATAGCGCCGCCAGGCGCGCCGCGCGCGATCCGCATGTTCGGCTGTAACTGGGACGATTTCGAATTCTGCCTTGTAGAGCCAGAGGTCGAGATCGGCGCCTGCGGCTTCCCCAAGTCGAGTTTCGATCACCATGGCAGCCTCCAGGACAGTCGGAGATGAGCCTGACGGGATCGTCTGCGATGCCATGGACCACCTCTGGATGTTCGTGCAGGAGAATTACAAATGATCGGCAGGCCTACGCGCTTCCATTTCATCCACTCCATCTTCTCGCGGCGGTTTGAAACTAGTCAAATGCGTCGCTGAATGCTAATGCCGTTCGGATCAGAGGGGTTGTACCTACACCGATGAAGTATCGAGCAGATGTGGACGGACTGCGAGCGATTGCGGTATCGTTAGTGGTTCTTTATCACTTCCATCTTGGCCCAGTGGTGGGAGGATATATCGGTGTAGACGTATTCTTCGTGATAAGTGGTTATCTCATCACAAATGTGTTGTGGCGAGAAATCTCTGAGGGCGATTTTTCCATCGCCCGCTTTTGCGAACGTCGAGCGCGACGTATCTTTCCGCCGCTGATCCTCGTAGTCGCCGCGACGCTTCTGGCCGCATGGTTCATCCTGTTGCCATCTGACTATGTCTCCCTGAGCAAGCAATCACTCAGCGCTTTGTTCGGGGTTTCTAATTTTTATTTCTGGTCAGAAGCAGACTATTTTGCTCGAACCTCCAATCTTAGTCCGCTTCTGCATACTTGGTCACTGTCGGTCGAAGAACAGTTTTACCTGGCTTGGCCGCTGATTCTGATGGCGGCGTGGCGCGCCGGCAACTCGACATCTATTCGCGCGATCAAAATCACGGTCTCCACGATCATCGTCACAAGTCTAATGTGGTCGATCGTCAAAGTGGTCAGTTCCCCGACAACGGCCTTCTACGTTCCGATATTTAGGGCGTGGGAACTCGCCATAGGAGGCCTGTTGGTTTTTGTCTCTCCCATTCGCGGCCGCTTGCTAAGCGAGGTTGCGCCACTGGTCGGGTTAGTGGTCATCGTGACCACGGCATTACTAATCACGAGTGACAACCTCTTCCCGGGAGCGCTTGCGCTATTGCCGTGTGTTGGTGCCGCTCTGATCGTATGGCCGCGTTTAGAGGGGTCATCTACTGCTCGCCTGCTATCAAGCGCGCCTATGGTATGGGTCGGCAGGTTGTCGTACTCGATATATCTATGGCACTGGCCTTTGCTGGTTCTATATCGTCACGAAAATTATGGTAACTATCCCGACTTGGGAATGTCGCTCGTATTGATCGGAGCAACATCTCTTTTCTCCTTCCTAACTTGGTTACTTGTAGAGCGGACTGCTCGGGACAGGCTGAAAGTCTCCTGGCGACGCCTCGTGTTGATCAGCGCGCCGGCGATTTGCGCAGTTGGCATTGCTGCGATCTCCGTGATAGCTGCGGGAGGCTTCGCGGGTCGTCTCCCAAGCGACGTCGTACTCGACATGTATCAACTTCGAAGCCCAATCAGAGAGACTTGTCATCTTCGGCGACTAACCGAGTTGCCGCGCAACGAGAACTGCATACTAGGGTATCCGGCAACCGTCCCTGACACGATCGTTTGGGGCGACAGCCATGGCGTGGAATTATCAGATGCTTTGGCGGACAGGTTCAAGGGCGATAAGCGCTCGTTAATAACTCTAACGATAAGCGCGTGCCCTCCGGTCGTTGGGTATTCATTAGGTGACCGATCCGGGTGCGCTGAAGGCAATGAGCGCATCATAGACCATATTCTGCATGAACTGCCCTCGGTTCATACCGTAGTCCTCGCTTCCTATCACTTCTTTCATTACCGCCGTGCAGGAGACCAATATGGGTCGGGCTTGACCAAGACCGTCTTGCGACTCGTATCCGGCGGAAAGCGAGTTCTTGTAGTAGGTCCCATTCCCGAATTCTCAGACTCAGTCCCCCTGGTTTTAGCCCGCATGGCATGGCGAGGGATTGATCGGGGCCCCGCTATCGAGAGGGCAGATTGGGACAAACAGGTGACGTCGATATCACCGGTTCTTGATCCAATTTCGAAGATTAGTGGCGCGGAAGTTGTTAATGTCTCCTCAGTGTTCTGCGACCTGCAACTGTGCAAGTTTAGTAAGAACGGGCGTCCGCTACTATTTGACAGCAACCATCCGTCTATGGACGCCGCTGCCTTGATAGCCGATCGAGTTTACAAGAGCATTCTTCTGGACGGTCAACCGGCCTCCACCATCGCCACTAAACGATAGAGCCATGGCACATCAGTGCGCGTGAATTCCTTGCTCTTTTGTCCATTCGTTTGACAAGACAAGAATATCTCCTTCTAGTTGAGTCACTAGCCATAGTGAACCCTTAAAGTGGTGCGCGTTCTTGCTCCAAGTACCGCATTAGCATCGTAGGCGCGTAGAGACCGCCACGTATCATTTGGCCCGCTGATCGGAGATTTTCTGCATGATTCATGCGGAGAATCCTATGAGTGACAGTGTGAATCAGCGGTGCGCGTCCGGCGAAGGCATTTTCGCTTGGTGGAGAGGCCGAGATTATAGGCCGCGTTTCGTCTCGTCTCCCAAAACGCGTTCGACCACATCCGGATCGCATTGTTCATCGACGAGGAACTGGCGATTCCACCATCCCATGTCCGTATGTCGGCGAGGAGTGTTGGCTTTCACGCGGATGGAAATTGTTGTTTGAATGAGCGATCGCGGTGAACGCAATTTAGATCAATACGTTAGAAGGTGTGATCGATCCTTTATCTCTAGTTCCATAATTCAGATTATGCGATTTCAGAGTCAAGGGAGGCGGATTCTATATCCAAGTGCGACAACTGCTCCCGTGGAACCGGTGGCGGACCTACGCGATCCGCCACCACCCAATTCACGCACGCGGCACTCGATCTGTCCCGCCCGCGATGCTCACGTCACGGAAATGAGATTGTCGAGGCCGAGCGACGCGGTCCTTTCCGTCAAGGCCCCACCATAGGCGACCTCGACAGCGCCGGTGATCTCCTCGAAGTTGATGATGTCGCCGCTGCTGTAGTCGCCGAAGACCACCCAGTAGTTGGGGTGGGGAGTAAAGACCGCAGTCATGTTGGGGGCAGCCTGGACCAGAAAGGTTGCCGCACCCGCCATGCCAATCCCGACCGACGTGCGATTGGGAACGACATTCGACAATTGCTCGATCGTCAGTGAACCGAGCGCACCGCTGTTGCTCGGGTTGACGAATGTCGTCGCGCCGTTCGCATCCTCGGTGAGCTGGATCAGGTTCTGGCCGTTGGGATCTGCCGGCTCCACTTGCGTTGCCCTGAAAGTGATGCCCGAATCCAGGGCGCCTGTCTCGGACCAGACGAAGTTGAGGTCCGGACGCCAGTGAAAGGTCACACTGCTTCCTGGTGCCGTCGGACGGGTAAACCAGGCGAGCGAAAGCACGCCTTCCGGCGTCGTCTCTGGCGCCCTCTGGAAAACGGCGAAGCTGCCCGCTAGCTGTGAGTTGTTTACGCATGTCAGAGAATATGACGTCATAGGATCTGCCCCCGGCTCCTCGTTTTGCTCCTCAAGAGTGCAGAATAATTAGCAGGCTCCCCTGTAGTTGTCTTCAGGCCCCAAATCTCCAAATCTGGGGTTATCTCACCCCTCCTCCGGCGCGAGGAACGTGATGGCCGCGTCCAACTTCCTGCCAGAGTGCTGACGGCGGTCACGAGCGCAAGCGCCAGGCTTTCACGCTCAGCGCGCGCCGGTTGCCGCGCTGATCGAGTCCGACAGGATTTCCAGCCCTCGGTCGATCTCCTCTTCCGACACCGTCAGCGGCGGCGCGATGCGGAACACGCCCCCCATGCCGGGAAGCTTGACGATGTTCATGCTGAGGCCGCGCCGCATTGCCTCCTCCATGATCCTGGCGCCGAGCTCGAATCCGGGCGCCTTCGATTGCCGATCGACGACAACCTCGAGCCCGAGTAGAAGCCCGCGTCCACGAACGTCGCCGACACATTCGAACCTCTGCTGAAGCCCGAGAAGACCGCTTCGTAGCCGTTCGCCGCGGGCAACCGCCTGGTTGACGAGCCCTTTGCGTTCGACCACATCGAGCACGGTGACGCCAACCGCAGCGGGCAGAGGATCCGAGACATGGGTGGTGTAGAAGAGGAAGCCCCGTTCATGGGCTTTCCGCTCGATCTCTTCGGTCGTCATGACCGCTGCAAGCGGCAGGCCGGCACCGAGCGTCTTCGACAGGGTGAGAATGTCGGGCGTTACGCCGTCGCGCTGGAAGGCGAACATATGTCCGGTGCGGCCGATGCCCGTCTGCGCCTCGTCGAGGATGAGGAGCATGCCCCGTTCCGCGCATTTGCACTTGAGTGCTGCGAGATAGCCGGGCGGTAGTTCGAGGATACCGCCGCTCGATAGGATCGGCTCGGCGATGAAGGCGGCAAGCCCGCCCGTCGACTGCCGGTCGACCAGCGAGAAAGCGTCGTCGAGCTCCGTCTGCCAGTCGTTGCTGCCGTCCTTGTGCGTGAAACGCGGGCGATAGGCGTTCGGGGCCGGTATCACGAACGAACCGGCAGCGGCCGGGCCATAACCCCTCCGGCCGGCGCTGTAGGTCGCCGAGGCCGCAGCACCCGTCATACCGTGCCAGCTCTGCGCGAAGGCGACGACCTCGTGCCCACCGGTCACCAGCTTTGCCATGCGAATGGCTGCTTCGTTCGATTCAGCCCCCGTCGTCAGAAGCTGAACCCGGTCCAGCCCAGGCGCCAGTGCGGCAAGACGGGACGCGAGATCGACGACCGGCCGAGACAGCATGCCACTGAAGAGATGAGCAACCGTCCGCATCTGCCGGTCGACGGTGGCGACAATATCAGGGTGCGTGTGGCCTAGAACGCCGCTCATCTGCCCCGAGGTGAAATCCAGGATCGCCCGACCATCCGCATCATAAACGAAACTTCCCTCGGCTCGCTCCACGATGATGGTTTCGAAGTCGGGGCCATAACGCGTCAGGTGCTTGTTGGCAGACGCCCAGAATTGAGGATCGGAATTGAGCGACATCGGGTGGCTCCTCTTTTGACGATCTTCAATGGCTAGCGCCGGCCGCAACTTCATGCAAATTGATAGTATTCCGATCAGATATTGGACATTTCGATATCATGCGAAATCTCGACCTTTCCCTGCTGCGCAACTTCACCGTCATTGCCCGTGCGGGTTCGATCAGCGTTGCATCCTTCCAGGTGGGACGGACCCAGTCGACGCTGAGCATGCAGATGCAGCGGCTCGAAGATTTTCTCGAGCTGGCCCTTTTCCACCGCACCGGATCGGGCGTGCGCCTGACGGCGGCCGGTGAAAAGCTGCTGGTGCATGCCGAGCACCTGCTCGCCGGCCACGATGAGATCCTCGCCGACATGGGTGGCTCGGGGCTTAAGGGCTCGGTCACGCTTGGCTGCCCGGAGGATTACTCCATCGCCTTCCTGCCCGCGGTGCTTGAGGGCTTCTTTGAGCGTCATCCGGATGTCGAATTGCGCATGGTCTGTGCGCCGACCACCGAACTGCGACCGCTCCTCCAGCGAAGGCAAATCGACATCGCACTCGTTTCGGTTCCCGACGCGGCGAGTGGCGAGGTCATTCGGAGCGAAAAATTCGTCTGGGTCGGCAAGGGCTCGGAACCTGAGATCCTGAGCCGCACCGCCCTTCCCTTGGCACTGTCCGCCCCGACGACGCTCGACTTCCGAGCCGCCTGCAGCGCCATGGAGGGTATCAGTCGTCGGTACCGCGTCGCATTCGCCAGCAACAGTCTGGCGGGTCTCATCGCGATCGCGCGTTCAGGACATGCCATCAGCGTGTTGACCGAAACCGCCGTCCCTGCCGATCTTCATGTCATCTCGGCCGGCCTTCTACCAGAACTCCCGACGATCGGCATTGCGCTCGAACTTGCGGAGCCACGCCCCTCCTCCGTGGTCACGGCACTCGCCGACCATATCCGAGCGGTCCTTCCGCAGGTTGGGTGAAGCCGGCAGGCGACCCTGGAACGCGTCAGTGCTCAGCGCCGGTTCGATTGCTTGGGCCATGCGCCGGTGGAGAACCTGCCCGGCCGCTGCAGCGCCCGGGCAGATGAAGGTCGACGGGACTTCAGGCAGCGATACGCAGACTGCGCTCGGCTTTCTCGAAGCGGGCATCGAGGCTAAAATCCCCGGCCCCCACACAGGCGAGAAGGAAGAAGCCACCTGCCATCGAGAGGTTCTTGAGGAACATGACCATTTGGATCTGGTCGGCGAAGTTGCTGTGAAACACCATTGCCGTCACGATTGAGAAGGCGGCCAGAAAAAGCGCGACAACGCGGGTTTTGTAGCCGGCCACGATCAGCAGAGCCGCGCCTACCTCAAAGAGGATCGTAGGCCATAGCAATGTTCCCGGTACGCCCATGCTTTCCATGTAGCCGCGCATGCTTTCGGCGGATCCGATCTTGGACAGGCCGGACAGGAAGAAGATCACGACCATTACGGTTCGCGCGGCAGCGATGGCATAGGTTTGCTGTTGCGATGTCATCTCGGTTCGCCTCTCCGCTATTGCTGCGGGGCTGCGTTTGTGGTCGAAAAGATGTAGCGGGCAAAGCGCCATGCCCCATCCTTCTCGCGGTGAAGCAGGAACAGTTCCTGGTTGGCCTCGGACGATGGGGCGGCCCCATTCGCGAGGATTTTCACGGTGCCTTTCGAACGGGTCCGGGCGTAGGCCCAGTCCGCCGAAAGCGCGCGGATCTCGTCGATCTCAAACCGGATATCGAGTTTGATCGCTCCGAAAACCTGTTCATAGGCCCTCTCGACGGCAACGCGACCGACGGCCGGCAGGCTGTGTTGCGGCATGAACACGGCGTCATCGGCGTAGAGCTTCATGACGGCGTCGACATCCGAGGCGTTCAGGGCGTTTTGGTAGCTCTGCAGTTGTCGGGTAATGGCGGCCCTAGCGCCTTCGTCGGACTTCGCCGAACCCGCGGCAACCAGAACCGGCAGCATCGCGAGCGCGAACCGCGCAATTTTTCTGCGAGGAAACGAGGACATGACTTTCTCCTTGAGAGTTCAACCGATCAGAGCTTCACAACAAGCTTCCCGAGCGCTCGGTCGCTTTCCATCAGGCGATGAGCCTCGGCAATGCTGTCGAAGTCGAAGGTCCGAGCCAGCAACGATGGAATGCGGCCCTCGGCGATGCCCTTCGCCAGCCACGGCAGCGGTGTGTCGGACAAAGGCAGGGAGGCCGTGCCGAAAAGCCCGCTCGGAAAGAAGCTAAGCTGCACTGCGCCGGGAAGGTCCTGTATCAGGTGGACGTTCTCAAGTACGGGTGGTCCACCCAGGAGGCCGATCACGCATACGGAGCCAAATGGCTTGAGCGCGTTGATCGTGTCGCGAACGGTGGCCGCCCCGACGATTTCCAGCGCCGCGTCGATGCCCGCCGGGACAAGGGCGCGAACCTGCTCGGCAATCTCGCCGGTGTCGATGACGACGTGATCGGCGCCCATATCGCGCAATCGTTCAGTGTTTTGGCTGGAACGTGTCGTGGCGATCACGGTAAGCCCAAGCGCCTTGGCGTAGACGATCGCCGCCAACCCGACCGAGGCAGTTGCTCCGCGGACAAGGAGGGTCTGCCCCTTCTCGATCGCTAGCGTTTTCGTGAGCGCACCCCAGACCGTCAGATAGGCTTCAGGTAAAGTCGCGAGTTCCTCCCACGGCAGGCTGACCCCGTCGAGATCGACCACGTTGCTCCGCAGGACCACAACCTCCTCGGCATAGCTGCCGGCGCGGTTGAACTGCATCCCGCCCATGGCCGTGGCGACACGCTGACCTGTCCGATAGGTTCCGGACGGATCGTGCATGATCTCGCCGACGGCCTCGATCCCGGGCACCCACGGAGCGCTTATCTCGCCCATCTTGCCGGCACGCAGATAGGCTTCGGCGCGATTGAGGCCGAATGCGTGCACGCGGATCCTCACCTCGTCGGCATTCACACCGGCCGGGGGAATGTCTCGCAACTCGAGCACCTCGGGGCCTCCGGCGCGTTCGATGACATAGGCTTTCATGTTGGCCTCCTTGGCGTTATGCGCGTGGACGGTTGGTGGAGAACAGGTAGCGGTGGATCTTCCAGTGGCCCTGTTCTGCGCGGAACACGAAGAGTTCGTTGTTGCCCTCCTCGATCGTGACATCTGCGGCGAGAACGTGTGTCGTTCCCGAAGAACTGGTGCGCACCCAGGCCCAATCCTCGGCGATCTCGATTTCATGAATGGTGAAGCGAATATCGAGCTTGATGGCGGCAAATACCTGCCTGTAGCCTTCTCGAACGGCATCACGGCCGATCAGCGCCGGGGCATGCTGAGGCATGAAGACCGGGTTGCTTCCGTAGAGGTCGAGAATGGCGTCGATGTCGTTGCCGTTGAGCGCTGCCTCGTAGGCTTTTATGGCGGTTTCGATTGTCATGGCTAAAGTTCCTTGAGCGTTTGCGACTGGCCTCAGATGAGGATGAGACCAAGCTAATCCGCTCAACCATGGTGTAGTAGATCGACAGATGGTAAGATGCCTCTCAATTATGAGAGGCTTTGCAGTTGGACTTGAACGCAGCGCAAATGTTTGTCGCCGTCGCGCAGGCTGGTAGCCTCTCAGCCGCCGCGACCCGTCTGGGCATACCTCTGCCGACACTCAGCCGGCGCATCCGCGAACTCGAGCGGGAACTGAAGATACAGCTCCTCGAGCGGTCGGCACGCGGGACCAGGCTCACGGATGCGGGCACGCGGCTCTTCGAGCATGCCTCGCGCGGGATCGAGGCGCTTGCAGAAGCTGAAGAGGCGGTTCGCAGCGACCAGACGCGTTTGAGAGGACGCCTGCGCCTTTCACTGCCGACGGGTTTTGAGCCGTGGTGGGAGCTGTTGGGCGCTTTCCAGCGCCAATACCCGGATATCCAGGTCAACGTGTACACGACCGACCGTCGTGTGGATCTGGTCCAAGACGGCATCGATGTCGCGTTGCGCGTGGGCGCGATCGTTCATGAAGCGATGGTGGCGAAACGATTGCTGACCTATCGGCATGTCCTGGTTGCCGCACCGGATCTCCTGAAACGTGTCGGAAAGCCGACGACGTACGAGAACCTGCACCACTTCCCCCTGGCCGCCTGGATACGGGATGCAAACAGCCATGCCTCGTGGCGCCTCGGCGAGAACGTATTCGAGCCGCAAGCAATGCTGACGACGAACGACTACCTGCATTTGAGGGCGCGGGCTCTGGCGGCCGAGTTTGTTACCGAGTTACCACCTTTTTTGGCGGCCGAACCGATCAGGGATGGCCGCCTGGTGGAGGTGTTTGTCGACCACCCCATGCCCCAGCAGCACGTCAGCCTGCTCTATCCGGCGCACAGGCATCCGTCGAGCATCGTGCGCGCCTATCTCGACTTCTGCCAGAAACAGATGACGCGGTTTCTTGGTACGGCCTCACGGCCAGTCTAGACCAGCGCACCTCAGCATGGCACTGGCGAAGCCCTATCCAGCATTCCTGGAAGGTCTGGCTGCGGACAGGAGGGCGGTTGTATCCCTCACCACCAGCGGTCCGTCGACCTTGATCGTCATCGGCCGCATGTGCTTTCCGTGGATCGCCATGTCGATCAGGAGTTCAGCCGCCTTCTGGCCCATTTCATAGTTCGGCAGCACCAGGGTCGAGAGCGGCGGGTGGGTGTAGCGCGCCAGTTCCTGGTCGTCATAGCCCATGACCGAGAGATCGGAGGGCACTCGCAGACCCTTCTCCTGGGCTGCCTCCATCACACCAATCGCCATCAGGTCGTTGCCGCAGAAAATGGCGGTCGGTGGGTTGGGCATGGAGAGCAGGTCGAGCCCGGCCTCGTAGCCGCGAAGCGGCAGCCAGTCGCCGTCGCGCACCAGCGTCGCGTCGAAGGCGATGTCGGCGGAGGCAAGCGCCTGCTTGTAGCCTTTGAGACGGTCGGCGGCGGCATCCATCCAGCTTTCGCCGTTGATGAAACCAATGCGCTTGTGGCCGAGCGCCGTCAGATGCGCCGTGGCAGAAAAACCGCCGGCGACCTCGCCCGGCACGATCGCCACGTGCTGGCGCGGCTCGCAGTAGCAATTGAGAAGCACGGTCGGCAGCGGCGCCAGCGCCTCGGGAACCGCAACCTTGCGGGTAAAGATCGTCGCGTAGATGACGCCGGCGATGGAGGGGTCGCGCAGGACCGATCGCAGCACTGCGGCTTCAAGTTCCGGATTGGAGCGGGTGACGTGCGCCGAGACCAGCATGCCCTGCTCGAAGGCGTAGTCGCGGATGCCGTCGAGGCTGACCACCGGGTGCGGGCTGGTCGAGATCTCGTCGACGATGAAGGCAATCGTGTCCTTCTCGACCGCCGGGGCGGCTGCAACCGGGCCCCGGGTCGCCGGCAGTCTATAACCGATTTTATGAGCAGCCTCGCGCACTTTCTGCTGCGTTTCGGGCGAGATGCGCGAGCCGGACATCTCGTTCAGCACCAGGGAGACGCTCGACTGGGAGACGCCAGCGATCCTGGCGACATCCGTCATTGTCGGGCGCCCTTCGCCCTTTTTCTCCAGATTCCGCCCGTTTCCCTTGGCCATGCGTGCTCCCTACCCTCCCGCGTGCATTGCACTGCACGCAGGCTTTTGCAAGTGCTCATAATTTTTGGCCTTGACTGCTAATATTATTAGCGCAAGATTTGGAGATGTGAAGCGCAAAAACGCTCACGTCCGGTAGAGGAGCACCGGCCAATCTGGGAGGAGAACCCGATTATGACCATGATTTCCCGTCGCACCTTCATGCTTGCGGCAACGGCCGTCGGCGCGCTCGCCCTTGCGGGTGTCGCGATCGCCGAAGTGCCGAAGCTTGAGCAGAAGGACAAATACAAGGTCGGCTTCGCGCAGACCGAATCCAACAATCCCTGGCGTATCGCCCAGACGAACAGCATGAAGGCCGAAGCTGAAAAGCTCGGCTTCCAACTCGTCTATACGGATGCCGCCGGTTCCGCCGCCAAGCAGGTCGCCGACGTCAATTCGATGATCGCTCAAGGCGTCGACGTGATCTTTCTCGCACCGCGCGAAGAAAAGCCGCTGATCCCCGCAGTCATGGCCGCGAAGAAGGCCGGCATTCCGGTGATCCTGCTCGACCGCTCGGTCGATCCGTCGCTGGCCAAGGCCGGCGAAGACTATCTGACCTTCATCGGTTCGAACTTCGTCGAAGAGGGCAAGCGTGTTGCCGAGTGGCTGGCAAAGAACGCCAACGGCAAGTCGAAGATCATCGAACTCGAAGGCACGACCGGGTCGTCGCCCGCCAACGACCGCAAGAAGGGTTTTGACGAGGCGATCAAGGCGGCCGGCGGCTTCGAGATCGTCGCCTCGCAGACCGGTGATTTCGCCCGTGACAAGGGCCGTCAGGTGGCAGAAGCCCTGCTCCAGGCCCATCCGGATGCCGACGTGATCTACGCCCACAACGACGAAATGGCGATCGGTGCGATCGCCGCACTCGAAGCGGCCGGAAAGGTGCCGGGCAAGGACGTGCTGGTGCTGTCGATCGATGGTGGCAAGGAAGCCGTGCAGGCGGTCGTCGACGGCAAGATCGCAGCAGTCGTCGAGTGCAATCCACGCTTCGGGCCGAAGGCCTTCGAGACGATGATGCGCTACGCCAAGGGCGAGAAAATCGATGCGATGATCATCAACGACGACAAGTTCTACGACGCCTCCAACGCGGCTGCAGAACTCGCCAACGCCTATTGATCCAATCTCCCGAGCCTCCACGGCCGGGACGGCGCAACCGTCTCGGCCGTCTTTTTGACGGCAGCATGACCTTCGGCCCGTTCAAGTGTAGGCTGATGACGCCCACCCCCAGATGGGGCGGCGGATGGCGAAGATAGGGAGGAGACCCATGCTTCTGTCCATGCAGGGCATTTCCAAAGCGTTTGCCGGCGTGCCGGCCCTGAAATCCGCCTCGCTCGAGGTCGAGCCGGCGGAGGTCATGGCGCTTGTCGGCCAGAACGGCGCCGGCAAATCGACGCTCATCAAGATCCTGACCGGCGTCTACAGGCGGGACGAAGGCAGCATCGCCTTCGACGGTCGGGATGTCGATTTCTCGATGCCGGCCGAGGCGCAGGCCGCCGGGATCGCGACGATCTACCAGGAAATCAATCTCGCCCCGCAGCGCTCCGTGGCGGAGAACATCTATCTCTCCCGCGAGCCGAAACGATTCGGCATGATCGACCATTCCGCCATGCGGCGCGGTGCCGAAGCGGTGCTCAAAACCTTCAACCTGACGATCGACGTCGACCGTCCTGTTGCGCATTTCGATGCGGCGACGCGGCAGATGGTGGCGATCGCCCGCGCGGTGACGCAGAGCGCCCGCCTCGTCATCATGGACGAGCCGACCTCCTCGCTCGACGAGCGCGAGGTCGCCATCCTCTTCGAAACGATCCGCACGCTGAAACGCTCCGGCGTCGCCGTCATCTTCATCGGCCACCGGCTCGACGAACTCTACGAGATCTGCGACCGTGTGACGATCATGCGCGACGGCCAGACGGTCGCCAAAAGCCCGATGGCGGATATGCCGAAAATGGCACTAGTGCGCCATATGCTCGGCAAGGAACTTGCCGCCTTTCAGGCCATGGCACCGGAGAAGGACGCGCCAGTGCGGCCCGTTCGCCTCGAAGTCGACAAGGCCGGCGCGGGTGTGCGGGTGCGCGACGTCAGCCTTGCCGTGCGGGAGGGCGAAATCTCCGGCCTTGCTGGCCTGCTCGGCTCCGGCCGCACCGAGACGGCGCGTCTGATCTTCGGCGCCGACAGGATGGAACGCGGCACGATCCGCATGCAGGGACAAGACCGCAGCTACCGCGAACCGGCCGACGCGATCGCCGACGGCATCGGCCTCGTGTCCGAAGACCGAAAGATCGACGGCATCGTGCCCGACATGAGCATCCGCGAGAACATGACGCTCGCCTTGCTGCCGAAGCTGAAGAAGGCCGGCATCGTCGACCGCGCACGCCAGGATGAGATCGTCAGCCGCTACATCCGCGCGCTTGGCGTCAAATGCGCCTCCCCCGATCAGCCGATCAAGGAGCTTTCCGGCGGCAACCAGCAAAAGGTGCTGCTCGCCCGATGGCTTGCCACGGACCCGCGGGTGCTGATCGTCGACGAGCCGACGCGCGGCATCGACATCGGCGCCAAATCGGAAATCCTCAAACTCCTGCGCAGTCTCGCCGACGAGGGCTTGAGCGTGCTGATGATCTCGTCGGAACTCGAAGAACTGCTTGCCGCCGCCGACCGCGTGACGGTCTTGAGCGACGGCACTTCCGTCGCGACGCTGTCGCGGAAGGATTTGAGCGAGACCGCGCTGCTTGCCGCCATGGCCCACCAGGAAGCCCAGCAGGAAGAATGACATGACGACGATCGAGACCCCCGCCCCGCAGCCGTCGGGAACGCTTTCGTCCGGCAACAGGCTTTTGACGCTCGCCAGCCGCTACGGCACCTTCGTCGCCTTCCTGGCGCTGATCCTGTTCAACGTTGCCGTCACGCCGAATTTCCTGTCCTTGCAGACGCTGAACGTGAACCTCACCCAGGTTGCGACAATCGTCATCGTCGCGACCGGAATGACGCTTGTGATTGCCACCGGCGGCATCGATCTCTCGGTGGGGTCGCTAATGGCGATCGCCGGCGCACTGGCGCCGATGATCTTCATGGGGCAGTTCTGGCCGGTGGACAACATGGCGCTCGCGGTCACGCTGGCCTTTCTCCTGCCGATCGCCGTCGCGGCCCTGTTCGGTCTGTTCAACGGGTTCCTCGTCACCCGCTTTTCGATCCAGCCGATCATCGCGACACTGGTGCTTTTCATCGCCGGGCGCGGCATCGCCCAGGTGATGACCAACGGCAATCTGCAGGTTTTCAAGAACGAGGGTTTCCAGTTCATCGCACTCGGCCGCATCGCGGGCATTCCGGCCCAGGTGGTGCTAATGATGATCATCGTCGCGGCCGCGTTCGCGATGATCCGCTACACCGTCATCGGCCGGCAGATCATCGCCGTCGGCGGCAACGAAAAGGCCGCGCGCCTGACCGGCATCCCGGTCAAACGGGTCAAGCTCTTCGTCTACATGATAAGCGGCGCGCTTGCCGGGGTCGCCGGTCTCATCGTCGTTGCCCGCAACTCGGCGAGCGACGCAAACCTCGTCGGCCTCGGCATGGAACTCGATGCGATCGCTGCGGTCGCCGTCGGCGGCACGCTTCTGACCGGCGGGCGGGCCAACATCATCGGCACGGTGCTCGGCGCATTCGTCATCCAGCTGGTGCGCTACACGCTGCTCGCCAATGGCGTTCCGGATGCGGCGGCGCTCATCGTCAAGGCCGGGCTGATCGTCACCGCGGTCTTCATCCAGCAGCGCGCCAGCAAACATTAGAGGCAACCCCGATGCAATCGATCCTCCGCCTCTTCCTGGTCAAGAACTCCGGCGACCTTGCCCGCCTCGGCGTCATCCTGGCGCTGGCCGGCCTCATCCTTTTCGGGGCACTGCGCTACGACAACTTCCTGTCGCCCTACAACATCCTGAGTTTCCTGCGCTACAACTCGATGTTCGCGCTGATTGCGCTCGGCATGGCCTTCGTCATCATGACGGGCGGCATCGACCTGTCTGTCGGCGGCACGGCGGCCATGGCAAGCGTCGTGGCGGCTCTGTTCTCCCCCTATCATTGGGCGGCCGGGCTCTTTGGTGGCATGGCGGCCGGCCTTGCCGTCGGCGCGCTCAACGGCTTCATCATCACGAAGAAGCGCATCCAGCCCTTCATCGCCACGCTCGCGACAATGCTCGCAGCCTACGGCACCGGCCTTTTGCTGGCCGACAACCAGTCTGTCTCCGTCTCCTATGACACCGGTTTCACGGTGATCGGGCAGGACGATTTCCTGGGCTTCCCCATTCCCGCCTGGATCGCCCTTGCAGCCTATGTGCTCGGCTGGCTCGTGCTGCAAAAGCTCCCCGTCGGACGGCATATCCTGGCGATCGGTGACGGCGAGGCGACGGCCGGACTGATGGGCCTGAAGGTCGAGCGTGCGCTTGCCGGCGTCTATCTCGCCTCGGGCACCCTTGCCGGGCTTGCCGGCGTCATCCTCGCCTCGCAGTTCGGCGCCGGCCAGCCGACCGAGGGCGTCGGCTGGGAACTTTTCGCCATCGCCTCAGTCGTCGTCGGCGGTACGCTGTTGACCGGCGGCTCCGGCTCGGTCGGCGCGACGCTTGCCGGCGCGCTGCTGCTTGCCATGGTCTTCAACATCCTGAACTTCGAAAACGGCCTCGGCTGGATCTCGCTTTCGGCCTATTGGCAGTCCGTCATCCGCGGCGCCTTCCTGCTTGTCGTCGTCGTGCTTCAGGCAAAGCTGATGGCACGGCATCGCAGCACTTAAACTGAACGTCGCGAACGGGGCGCGAACATCCACAGGACGAAACGGGGAGACCTACCCCGGATTAGCCCTCGTGGAGCAGGAACAATGCGTGACCGTAACGGCCGCATACGCGCACCAATCGGCCTGCGTATCGCAGCGATTGGCAGACAGTAAAAAAGGCCGGAGCGCACTGGCCCCGGCCTTCTTTTCTTTTTCGCTCTCAAGGCTTCTGCCAGTACATCCATGGTCAAAAGTCGAAAGCGATACGTCATTGCCAGCATCAAATTGAAATGCGCTCGACAATTACGTTTATGAAATATTTATACTTCGCCGCGATCGCCGAAACAAGCTGTCCATTCGGGCTAATCTCAACGAGACGTACGCCTTCTTGCGGGGAGCCACGTGTTTCGCACCCGCAGAGGAGATCCTTTATCTGCCACTGTCGCCGCGAATTCCGCCTTCCATCGTTGAAAGGCGGCAGCGCATGTCGGTATCCCCGTTGGCCAATCGTCTTCAGGACAGGCAAATTGTGGAGGACAAGATGACGATCACCATTACCGCCTTTGAAAAATCACCGGATCGCGGCCGAGGTCTCGCGCGCGACATGCGCGTTCGCTGGGCGCTCGAAGAAGTGGAGCAGCCCTATGAGGTTCGCCTCGTTACCTTCAAGACCATGAAGGAGCCGGCCCACATCGCGCTTCAGCCGTTCGGGCAAATCCCCACCTATCAGGAAGGCGACCTTTCCCTGTTCGAGACCGGTGCCATCGTGTTCCATGTCGCGGAGCGCCATACCGGCCTGCTTCCGAATGACGCCGATGCCCGCGCGCGGGCAATCACCTGGATGTTCGCAGCGCTCAACACCGTGGAGCCGCCGATCCTCGAGCGCGAAGCGACCACCTACGTGGAGCGCGACAAGGACTGGTATCAGGAGCGCCTGCTGATGCTCGAAGATCGCATCCGCGTCCGGCTCGCCCAATTGTCCAGGCGGCTCGCGGAGGCCGACTGGCTCGACGGCGCCTTCAGTGCCGGCGACCTCCTGATGGTGACAGTGCTCCGCAGGTTGGAAAGTTCAGGCTTGCTCGACGAGTATCCCAACCTTTCCGCCTACGTCGCGCGCGGCAAGGCGCGGCCGGCCTACAAGCGCGCCTTCGATGCGCAGCTTGCAGTCTTCACATCCGGCTCATCCGCCTGAGGGTAACGTGATCCCGGAACGGGCGGCTAACCGTGCCGCGGCTGATTGTCGACTGCAGCCGGTCGTTCGCCCCGGGTGATCTGCAGCCCCTGGCGAACCAGGCGGGAAACGACCCGCATGAAATCGTCCATGTACAGATAGATGACCGGCGTCACGAAGAGGGTCACAAGCTGCGACACCAGCAAGCCGCCGACGACGGCGACGCCAAGCGGCTGGCGCAGCTCCGCGCTGGCACCGCTGCCGATCGCAATCGGCAGCGTACTCATGATCGCAGCAACCGAGGTCATCATGATCGGGCGGAAGCGCATGAGGCAGGCCCTATGGATGGCGTCAATGGCCGGCGAACCGGCGCGCTGCAGCGTCAGCGCCACATCGATCATCATGATGGCGTTCTTTTTGACGATGCCGATCAGCATCAGCACGCCGACGATGGCGATGATCGAAAGGTCGAAGCCGCCGAAATAGATCGCCAGCAGCGCCCCGGATATGGCTGATGGCAAACCCGAAAGCACGGTCAGCGGATGGATCAGGCTTTCATAGAGAATGCCGAGTACGAGGTAGATGGTGACGATCGCCGCCAGCACCAGAAGACCCTGGTTGGCGGCAGCATCTTTAAACAGCTGGGTGGTGCCGTAATTGCGGGTTGTCACCTCGGACGGCATGCCGATTTCTGCCTTGAGCCGATCGACCTCCGCAAGGGCGTCACCGAGGGCGACCTTGGCCGGCAGGTTGAAGGAAAGCGTGACCGCCGGCAGCTGGCCCAGCTGGTTGATGGTGAGTGGCCCGGACACGGTCTCGACACGGGCGAAGGCCCCGAGCGGAACAAGGCCGCCATTGGCACTACCGACACGCAGTTCGCCAAACTTGTCAACCGACCATTGCATCGAGGGATCGAGCTCGAGGATCACCTCGTAGCTATCGCCCGCCGTATATATCGTCGAGATCTGCTCGGTACCGAAACTGCCATAGAGCGTGGTGCGCAGCTCGCTCGCGTCGACCCCCAGCGTTGCCGCCTTGTCGAGGTCGACCACCAGGCGCGTTTGTGGCGCGTTGATCTGGAGGTCGCTGTTGACGTCGGTGAAGAAGGCCCGATCCGCGCTCATGGCGTCATGGAGCTTCTGTGCCCATTCGTTCATCAGCGGCTGATCGAGGCTCTGGAGCACCAGCTGGTACTGGCTGGCCGACGCGCGCGATCCAACCGAGAGGTTCTGGACCGGCGACATGAAGGCCTGGATGCCGGGGATCGCCGCCAACTTGCGGCGCAGATCCGCAAGCACGGTTTCAAGCGGCGGACGCTCGCTCTTCGGCTTCAGCTCGACGAAAAGCCGGCCTGAATTGAGCGCGCTCGACGCTCCACCCGAGCCGATCGTGCTTGCGACATGGGCCACGTAGGGCGAACTGGCAAAGACCGCCTCCACATTGGACTGGAGCTTCGACATGGCGGCGAAGGAAATGTCCTGGCGCGCCTGGGTCGTGACCTGCAACTGGCCGATGTCTTCCTGCGGGAAGAACCCCTTCGGGATCGTGGCGATCTGGTAGCCAGTGATCACGACGGTCAACAGGAAGAGCAGAAGCACCAGCGGGCGCGCGTTGATGCAAAGCGATAGCAGCCGCTCATAGGCGCGCAGCAGCCGCTCGAAGCCTCGCTCGAAGGCGAGGTCCAGGCGCCGCAGCCAGCGCGCCTTCTCCTGTCCATCCGTCCTCGCCGGAAGCCGGGCCGCCAGCATCGGCGTCAGCGTGAGCGAGACGAAGGCGGAGGCGAGGATGGCAACGGTGACGACGATCGCGAATTCGTTGAGAATACGGCCGATCACGCCGCCCATGAGCAGCACGGGAATGAACACTGCGACGAGCGACAGCGAGATCGCGATGATCGTAAAGCCGATCTCGCGCGAACCGATGAGCGCCGCCGAGAAGGCATCGATGCCGTCCTCCTCCATGTGCCGCACGATGTTTTCCAGCATGACGATGGCGTCGTCCACCACCAGCCCGACGGAGAGCGTGAGCGCCATCAGCGAGATGTTGTCGATCGAAAAGCCGAGCGGATACATCGCCGCGAAGGTGGCGATGATCGAGATCGGAACGGCGAGCGCCGGAATAAGCGTGGCCCAGAGGCGGCGAACGAAAGCGAAGATGACGAGGATGACCAGGCCGACGGTGAGGATCAGGGTGAACTGGACGTCGTGCACCGCCCCGCGGATCGACATGGACCGGTCGCTGAGCGTCTCGATCGAGGCGGAGGCCGGAAGCGACTGGCGGAGCGACGGCAGCAGCGCCTGCACCCGGTCGACGACCTCAACGGTGTTTGCATCCGGCTGTCGCTGGATCGCCAGGATGATCGCCCGCGAACCGTCGTGCCAGCTTGCCGTCTGGTTGTTGGCAACGGAATCGACCACCGTCGCGACATCGCCGAGCCGCACAGGCTTGCCATCGACGCTCTTGACGATGACATCCGCGAAACTGGCGGCATTCATGCGCTGCGTGTCGGCAACGATCGCCGCCTGACGGTCGCTGGTCTGCGCGGTGCCGAGGGGCGAATTGTCGTTTGCCGCCGCAACCGCCGTCTTCAGCTGGTCGACGGAAATGCCGCGCGCGGCAAGCGCATCAGGATGCATCTGAATGCGTACGGCATATTGCTGGCTGCCGAAGATGGAAACTTCCGCCACCCCGTCGAGCACCGAAAGGGTTGGCGAAATCACCTGCTGTGCAATGGCGTCAAGGTCGGTGAGCGGCACGGTGCTGCTCTTCAGCGCTAGGAGCAGAACCGGCGCGTCCGCCGGATTGACCTTCCGGTAGCTTGGCGGTGCCGGCATGTCCTGTGGCAGCAGCCTGAGCGTCCGGGTGATGGCGGCCTGCACGTCGGCGGCGGCGGCATCGATGTTGCGCCCGAGCACGAACTCGATCGAAATCGAGGTCGAGCCGAGTGCATTCGTCGTCGAGATCGTGTCGATCCCGGCGATGGTGGCGAACTGCTTGATCAGGGGGATAGCGACCGACGTCAACATGGTCTCAGGCGAGGCGCCGGGCAACGAGGCAGAAACGTTGATAACAGGGAAATCCGTTCGCGGGAGCGCGGCGATCGGCAGGACCAGATAGCTGAAAACGCCGGCAAGGATGAGCGCGACCGACAGCAAGACCGTGGCGATCGGTCGGCGGATACTGAACTCGGACAGCGGCATTTCACGCACTCCCGAATGATGGACAAAACCTAATCCGTCGCGGCCTGAGCGGCCGCGTTGGCAGCGACAACGAGATCCCCCGGCTTCAGCCGCGCCTGCCCTTCGACGACGACCCGGTCACCGGCGGCGAGGCCGGTGCCGATCGCAGCCTCCTTGCCGTCGTCGGCCAGAACGGACACGCCGCGGGTTTCGACCGTGTTGTCGTCCTTCACCTGAAAGACGAACGGGCCATCCTGTCCCGGCTGGACCGCAACGCTCGGGACAACAGCCGCCTGATGCAGTTGTGCCTGGTCGATATCGACATCCACGAACTGGCCCGGCCAGAGCTTCTGCGCGGCATTGGGGAAGGTCGCGCGCATGGCGATGGTGCCGGAAGCGGTATCGACGGCGGAATCGATGAAATCGAGCATGCCTTGGCCGATGACCATTTGCGTGCCGCTTGACCGCGCGCGAACAGGCGGGGGCGTGCCGCGATCAATCAGATCCTTGAACGTCTGCAGGCGCTCTTCCGGCAGGCGGAACGTAACGTCGATCGGGTCGATCGCCGTAATCGTCACGAGATTGTTCGATGTCGCGCCCGACTGGCCGACAAGATCGCCAAGCGCGACCTGCACGGCACCCAGGCGTCCACCGATCGGCGCGGTGATCTCGGTCAGGCTCAGCGCGACCTGATCGGCATCGACGGTCGCGCGGTCAGCGTCCAGGTTCCCCTGCGCCGCCTGTTGCAGCGAGAGAGCGGTGTCATAGCTTTGCTGCGTGCCGGTCTTGTCGTCACGCAAGGTCTTGGCGCGCTCGAGTTCCGTGTTGGCGTCGGCAAGCTGTGCCGTATCCTTGGCGACGATCGCCTGATCGCGGGCGAGCCCGGCCTTTATCGTTCGGTCGTCGAGCGTGAACAGCAGATCGCCCGCCTTGACCATCTGCCCGTCCTTGACGTGGATGGCCGTGATCTGGCTCGCAATGCGCGCGCCCACTTCCACGGTGTCGGGCGCCTGTACGTTGCCCAGGGCATGGACGACAACCGGAACGTCCTTGAGCGTCACCGTCGCCGTCTGAACGGATACGGCGCCGCCGCGCCTGGCGCTGGCGGCCGCATTGGCCGGCAGTTTCGCCTCAGTCGGCACGGGCTTGCGCGCCACCACGAACCCGATCGCGGCGATCGAGAGAAGAACGACGGCAATACGACAGGTGAGACTTGATCGGCTGACCATCAGCGCGCCTCCGCAGACCTTGCTGTCGGCACGCGGCAATAGGTGGTGCCGACCATCGGAAGCTGGGCCCAAATGTGGCCGCTTCAATGGCGCAACACCCTGAAAAACAATTAAAAATTGTTCATCTTCGGATGCCTTTCACCTCGCTTGGCGACCAAGGCTTCAGCGGTGATGCTTGCTTCTTCCCTCAAGCGTCGAGCGGCGCGCGCTCAACTGCGGCGGCAAGCGCCTGAAACAATTCGCGAAACCCGGCCTCGCGTTCGCCCGGCTCGTCGAGACGATCGAGGAAGGCGGCCTGCTCGGTGTAGTTGAGGCGTGTTCCCTCGCCTTCAGCGGCAAACTCGAGAGTGCCGAGAGACGCCGAAATCCGCCGTCCCGCAACGGTCATCGTGTAGGAAAAGACGATGCGCTCATTCGCAACGATCTCGAGATAGATCGTGTCGTTGCGCATGACCGGGCCGTTTCCGAAACGGAAGTGGCTGTGCTCGCGGCCGCCGACCTCGAAAGACGCGGAGAATTCTTCGACCGTCCACCCCTCCCCTTCGACGAACCAGCGTCGTTTTGTGGCGGGATCCGCAAAGGCATGGAAAACGGTCGCCGGGGTCGCGGCGTAGCTGCGGCGAATGACGAAGGTGGCGTGGCGGACGGATCTTTCATTCATGCGCTTGGGGTCTCGCTGCTGGTTGCTTCATCCCCCGCCCGCTGCTGGGCGGCAATCTTTTCGCCCTGATACGTGGTGTTCTGCGCGACGATGATCCTCCAGGCGCCATCCTGGCGTCGAAGAATGTAGAGCGGCCGTCCCTCGTCCTCGCCCGCCCGGCGGTTGCCGTCGGCATTGACCGGAATTTGCCGCACGTTCACCGCGGCGAGATCCGCATGCAGGAAGGTAATGCGCTCGACGTCGTAGAGCGCCTGAAAATCGCGAAACAGGCTCGGGAGTACGGCGGCGGTGAAGGCGTGGATTGCCGGTGCGCCGACGATCCGGCGTCCGAACGCGGTCGTCCACACGGCCTCCGGCGCCAGCAACGAGGTAAAACCGTCGACGTCCCGGAGCCATTGGGTCTCTTCGACCCGGGCAACAAGTGCGAGAACGGCACTGACATCGCGGGCATCGGGAGGCAACACGCCGCCGGCTTGCTCGATCACAGGAATGGGTCGCATGCGCGCCATCACGGCGTACTCCCGAAGGTGCGGTTCCCGACCGCTAGGGCCTGGGCGACAGATCCGGAAACGTGGGTGCGAAATACCGGATCCGCGCCAGGCCCTAGCAGCAGGAAAACCTCGTCCGGCGGCCGGCCGGCGATAGAGGCTTCATCGACGTTGCACGGGACGGAAGGAGTGTCGGAACGGACGGTGATGCAATCACAGTCGTGCGCCTCCTGCGTGCCGGAGGTGTGATTGACGATCGGCCGTTTCATTCCCTGCTCCCTTGACCCGTGGGCGGAGCATTGCCCGATTTAGATGATCGATGTAATTGCTCGAATATCGATCACTTTGATCAGGATGGCCGATCATGCTGGATGCGCTGACTCTCGACCAATTGCGCATATTCGTCGCCGTCGTCGACCACGGCTCGTTCCGGGCGGCGGCGCGCGCGCTCGGGCGTGCCCAGTCCGGCCTCAGCAGCGCCATCCTCAACCTCGAAACGGAACTGCGCCTGCCGCTGTTCGACCGTTCCCAGCATCGTCCGGAATTGACGAAGGCCGGAGCGACGCTGCTTGCAGAGGCCCGGACCTTGCTGATCAAGGCCGACGCGCTGCGGGCCAAGGCGAACGGTTTCCACCAGGGCATGGAATCGGCCCTGCGCGTGGCGCTCGACCCGCTGCTTCCCCTGCCGGATATCGCCCGGGTGATCAGCGATTTTACCCGCGCCCATCCCGGCGTGCGGGTGGAGCTCGTAACAGCGCCGATGACCATGGCGTTGAGCCTGGTGCTTGACGGCGACTGCGACCTTGGCCTGACGGCTGCGCAGGAAACGGACGCACATATCGCCAGCGAGGCGGTCGCCGCCTTTCCCGGCATGGTGCCGGTCTGCGCTGGCGGTCATCCCCTCTCCGGCCCCCGCGACGGATCCGCCGGCCTGACGGCGGTCGACCTTGCCGACCACCTGCAGATCGTCGTTGCCGATCCCGCAGCCGATAGGCAGGCGGTGAACTACGCGGTGTTCTCGCAGCAAACGTTGAGGGTCAGCGACCTTGCGACCAAACACGCCCTCATTCTTGCCGGTGCCGGGTGGGGTCATTTGCCCCTGTGGCTGATCGCGGCTGATCTTGGCGAAGGGCGGCTCTGGGAGGTGCCGCTTGCGGCCCGCAACGGTCTGCCCGGTCCGCTCCTCCCCTTCTACACGATCCGCCGGATCGATCGGGTCTGCGGCCCCGCAATGGAAAGCCTGTGCGGGCTCATGCTTGCGCACTTTCGCGGTCAGCGGCAGGCCACATCGGCGCTCCCCTGATCGGGACAGCAATACTCCGGCGAGAGCGAGAAGGCATCCAGGGGGTTGACGTCTGCGAGTGGAGCGTCTTCAGTTCCCCCCGAACAGGGCTGCCGCCTTGCAACGGGGCAGCCACGTCCCCATCTCCAGATCTCATGGTCGCCTGGCCGGGCGGCTTGTTCCCCATCGACCTGATCTTATAGCGTCGCGCGCAAAGCGACGAACTTCATTCAGTAAAGGGTTTCCCATGGCTCACTATCCAGACATCCTGCTTCATATCGACGGCACTTGGCGGCCGGCCCGATCCGGCAAGACCATTCCCGTCATCGACCCGGCCAGCGAGGAAGCGATCGGCCAGGTGGCCTGGGCCGAAGTGGAAGACCTGGATGAGGCGCTTGCGGCCGCCGAGAAGGGCTTCAAGACATGGCGGGCTACGTCCGCCTTCGACCGCGCCCAGGTGATGCGGTCGGCAGCCGCCCTCCTGCGCCAACGGGCCGGTGACATCGCCTGGCTGATGACCCGCGAGCAAGGTAAGCCGCTTGCCCAGTCGAAGGGCGAGATCCTTGGCGCCGCCGACATCATCGAGTGGTTCGCCGAGGAAGGAAAACGCGCCTACGGCCAGATCATTCCGCCGCGCGCGCCCGATGTCACCCAGATGACCGTCAAGCTGCCGGTCGGTCCGGTTGCCGCCTTCACGCCCTGGAACTTCCCGATCAACCAGGTGGTGCGCAAGCTATCGGCGGCGCTGACCACCGGCTGCTCGATCATCGTCAAGGCGCCCGAGGAAACACCGGCGTCGCCTGCCGAACTCATCCGCTGCTTCGTCGATGCCGGGCTCCCCGCAGGTGTCGTCAACCTCGTCTACGGTGTGCCCTCGGTCATCTCGGAATACCTGATCTCCCATCCGGTGATCCGCAAGATGTCGTTTACCGGCTCGACGCCGGTCGGCAAGATGCTGGCGGCCCTTGCCGGCCAGCACATGAAGCGCGCGACGATGGAACTTGGCGGGCATGCGCCTGTCATCGTCACCGATGACGCCGATGTCGAGCGCGCCGTCGCCATCATGTCCGGCAGCAAGTACCGCAATGCCGGCCAGGTCTGCGTGTCGCCGACCCGCTTCCTCGTGCAGGAGCGCGTGGCGGATCAGTTCCTCGACGGCTTCGTCGCCGCCTCGAAAAAGATCAAGGTCGGCAACGGTCTCGAAGACGGTATCGATATGGGACCGCTTGCCAACGAGCGGCGCATCCCGGCGATCGAAAGCCTGGTCGCCGACGCCGTCGAGCATGGCGCCCGGCTGGCAACCGGCGGGCATCGCATCGGCAACCGTGGCTACTTCTTCGAGCCGACGGTTCTCGCCGACGTGCCGCTTTCCGCCCGGATCATGAACGACGAGCCGTTCGGCCCGGTCTCGATCATCAATCGCTTCCATGATCTCGATGAGGCGATCAACGAGGCCAATCGCCTGCCCTTCGGTCTTGCCGCCTATGCCTTCACCGGATCGGAGCGCAGCGCCCATCGTCTGGCAAGCGAGGTCGAAAGCGGAATGATCTCGATCAACCATCTGGGCCTGGCGCTCCCCGAAGTCCCCTTCGGCGGCATCAAGGATTCCGGCTACGGCACAGAGGGCGGCTCGGAGGCGATCGAGGCCTATCTCGAAACACGCTTCGTCACGCGAAAGAGCGTCTGACGCCGCGGTCGGCGAAAGATCCACTCGCCCGAGAAAGCAACAAGGGACGGCGCCGACGCGCCGTCCCTTGTCTTATCATGCCTAGGCTACAACGCGTTGCTCATCCAGTCTTCATGCCCGTGACGGACGCGAACGACGAGAATGTCACCATCCGCATCGATCCTGTAGACGACCAGATGCGCCTTGAACGGGTGGATGCGCATCGGCGGCGACAGTTCCGTGCGCTCGCGCGCCATGCGCGGATTGGCCGCGATGAGAGCGAAGAGGTCGAATAGCTCATCGTGATACCGCCTCGCCTGGGCGGAGCCAAAAAGGCGCACGCCATCCGCGGCGATTGCGATGATGTCTTCTTCCGCCGCGACGGAAAGCCGAAATGCCATTACTTGCGATCGCGCGGCGCTTCAGCGCGCGCCAGCGCCGCAGAAAAAAGCGCGTCCTTGGAGCGCGATCCGACGCCGCTGTTAAGGCCGTCGTCGACAAAGCGCTGCATTGCCGCAACCTTGTCGTTGCGTTCCTGGTCCCTGCGGATGAGGTCGCGCACATAGTCGCTGGCATTGGCATAACGGCCCGTGCGTGCCTGCGCTTCCACCCAGTCCTTCATCGGATCAGGCAAGGATACGTTCATCGTCGCCACGTCTGCCTCCATTGCTGCTGAAAGAATGACACAATTTGGCAAAGTTTGTCAAATCTGGAGCCCGCCCTTCGCGACGCCACGCGAAGCTCCTCCGACACCGCGATACCACCCGCCGAACGCGGTTCTCAGGGCCTACTCCGATCGTCACCACGGTTGACTATCGAGGTGGCAACCTCTCTGAATGCCGTCACGACACATTAAACGACTGATTGCATCGGACTTGCGTGAATGACCGAGACGTCTCAACGAAATGGAATGGCCGCGACGGCCCCCGCCCTTTCCGAACCGGAAAAGAACATCATCATCGGCGGCGTTCTTCTCTCCATGCTTCTGGCGGCACTCGACCAGACGATCGTGGCGCCGGCGATGCCGACCATCGGCAAGGCGCTGGGACACGCCGACTACCTGCCATGGGTGGTGACCGGCTACCTGCTGACCGCGACAGCCATGGCCCCGCTTTACGGCAAGATCTCCGATATCTACGGACGGCGGCCGACGATCTTTGCGGCCATCATCATTTTCCTTGCGGGATCGCTGATAAGCGCGCTGGCGCCCAACATGCTGACGCTGATCGTTGGCCGCGCCGTTCAGGGCCTGGGTGGCGGCGGCCTGTTCGCACTGGCGCAGACCGTCATCGGCGACCTCGTACCGCCCCGCGAACGGGCGCGTTACGCCGCCTGGATATCGGGAACCTGGGCGGTCGCGAGCATCGCCGGCCCACTCCTGGGCGGCACCTTCGCCGAGCATCTGCACTGGTCGCTGATCTTCTGGATCAACATTCCGCTGGGGCTGGTGGCGATGGCGATCATCAACAAGCCGCTGAGGAAGCTTCCGACCGTCGCCCGCGCGCACCGGATCGACGGGGCCGGAGCCCTACTGCTCGTCGCTGCAACGTCGCTTTTGCTGCTTGCGCTCAACTGGGGCGGCAGCCGCTATCCATGGTTCTCCGCCGTCATACTCGGCCTGCTCGGCGCTTCCGTCGTGCTGTGGATCACGTTTGCGCTGCGGTTGCGCAAGGCAAGCGAACCGCTAATCTCGCTGGAAGTGCTTGCCAATCCCATCGTCCGCTACGGAACGCTCGCCATGTTCCTGGCGCAGGGCGCCAATGTCGGGCTCTCGGTCTATATCCCCGTCTACGCGCAGACGTTCCACGGCCTGTCGGCCAGCAGTTCGGGTGTGGTGATGCTCGGCCTGCTGCTTGGAACGGTCTGCGGAGCGACAACCAGCGGGCGGACGATACCGCGCATCGTCCACTATAAGAGGATGGCTCTGATCGGCGGCGCGCTTGCATTCCTTTGCCTGGCGGCCCTTGCTGCTCTCGCCGGCCGGACCTCGCTCATCGTCCTTGAACTCCTGACATTCGCCGCAGGTTTCGGCTCGGGCATGACTTTCCCGGTGGCGACGATTTCGGTTCAAAATTCCGTCGACCAGACGCATCTTGGCGTCGCGACCGGGGTCCTGACCTTCCTGCGATCGCTCGGCGGCGCCCTTGGCGTTGCGGCCTTCGGCGCGATCGCCCTTGGCAACGGCCTGCCGCTCGCCGGCGAAGGGGTGGAAGCGCTCGGCGCGACGGTTACCTCGGCCGTGCCCTTCACCGATATCTTCATTGCGAGCGCTGCAGCGATGGCGGCAGCGCTCGCGCTTTTTCATCTCATGCCGGAAAAGCCGTTGCGCGGTCGCGACGAGACCGCGGTGGCCGCTGCGGTCGAGTAGCAGCACCGCTGATGGCCGCGCCTGTCCCGGCGCGACCATCAATCGGATTGCGGGCTTAGAACTCCGCCTTCAGCGACGCGTAGAAGGTACGTCCCGGGCCGGGCTGCTGCACCAGGCTCAATGGATCGACATAATAGGCGTCGGTCAGGTTCTCGATGCGGAAGCTCGCCGTCAGGCTCTCGTTGATCCGGTACTCTGCGAACGCGTCCACCAAGGTATAGGGCTTCCAGTTAATCAGCGAGATGAACTGCGAAGCGCCCTGGGCGGTCACGTCGCCATGGCCGATCGCGCGCGATCCGGTGCGCGAAATCCGCCCGCCGACTGTCAGGGCATCGTCGAGGAACGTCTGCGACAGCGTCAACGCGACCGTGTATTCCGGCGGCACCTGGTTGGTGGCGTAGTCGGCATAGAGCGACTTGTTTCCGCAGGTGGTCGCCGTCCGGCAAAACTCGACATCGGTGTAGTAGTTGGCGGCAAGCTCGGCGGTAAAGCCGCCGCGTTCATAGCGACCGGACAGCTCGATGCCCTGGAAATGCGCGCCGGCGATGTTGTGGATGCGCATGCCGGAGATACCGCGCGGATCGGTATACCATTCGCGCGAGATGTAGTTGTCGACATTCCAGTCGAAGAAGCCGAGCTTCATCATCGCCTGGTCGTCGGCCGAAAACACGCCGTCGCGCCTGAGATTGGTGCCCACCTCCCAGTTGCTCGACCGTTCCGGGCGCAGGTTGGAATTGACGTTCATGGTGAAGGCCGAAACACCCTCGAAGATGCTCGGCGAGCGCAGCGCGTTCGAGTAGTTCACATAAAACTGTGTGCCGTCGAAGGGCTCCAGCGTCACGCCCACCGACGGGCTGAAGCCGCCGTCGCTGAGCGCCGTGTCGTAGGTGTAGCCGGGGCGGACCTGTTCGGGGGCGTTTCGATCCTCTGTCCAGTAGTGCTGGTAGCGCAGGCCACCATTGATCGTCAGCCAATCCGTGGCTTTCCAGGCGGCCTTGGCGAAGGCGGCCGCCTCCTGCCGCGTGCCGTCGCGAAGGTCGAGCCATGTCTCGAGTTCCGGCGTGAACTTGCTCGGTCGCGTATCCTCGCTCAGGAACGACAGGCCGTAGGTCAGGTCGAGCGGGCCGTAGTCGGTCGTCAAGGCCGAGGTGTTTGCGACATCGGCGCCCCACATGAAGGTGTCGGAGCCGGTGCGGAAATCGGCAGGCAGGCCGAAATCTCCGGGCTGCGGATAGAGCACGCCGCTCCGCCGGGGATTGCGCAGTTCCAGCCGCGTGGCCCAGAGATTGGCCTTGAGATCGATGAGGTCATTGTCGTCAGGCTTCCAGCCGTAGCGAAGCGTGCCGGCATCGACCTTCGTTCCCGCGGTCTGGCCCTGCTGTATCGCCTGGCCCCGATCCGAGGTCAGGCGCGACGCCAGGAGGTCGCCGGCCTCGCTGCGAAACCCGTTGTAGCCGAACTGCAGGCTGTGACCGTCCTCGAAACGGACAGTGCCCTTGGCGAGATAGGACTTTGTCTGGAGCTGGGTATTCAACACCTCCTCGCCGGCGCGGTAGTTGGCGATGCCGATGTTCTCGATGTAGTCCTTCCAGCCCCGGGCCGGCGGCAGGCATACGCCGCTTTCATAGCAGAACGGCCGCGGCCCCATGCTCACGGGTACTGCCGAAGGTCCGTTGCTGCCGGCATGATAGTTGCCCTGGCGGCGATAGGCGTAGCCGGCAACGAGGTCGACGTTTTCCTCCTGCATCGCGCCGACGATGCTGCCCGAGCCGCTGGTCGGATCGAAGAACGAGGGGCGGTCCATTCCGTCGCTCTTTGCCGTTGCGACCGGCGGCGCCCAGGTGCCCCCCGGCCAGGCATAGCCGGCGGTGGTGCCGGCCGGCGGTGGGGTGGAGGTGTTGGTGCCGAAGCCGCCCTTGACCCGGAGACCGAATGTCCGCCCCTCCTTCACGATGTCGCCGGCATCCAGCGTGCGCATCGCCACCGTGCCGGCGATGCCGCTCGATGCAACGTCCGAGCCCTTGGTGATATCGACGCCGCCCAGAAAATCCGGATCGACGAAAGTCCGGTTGGAGATGCCCTGATAGCCCTGGTAGACCGTGGCCGAATTGCTGGCGCCGTCGACGGTGACGGCGACACGCCCCATGCCCTGCATGCCGCGGATGTTGACGTCGACGGCGCCCGCGCCGTTGCGCGCTTCGCCGGAGAGCACGCCCGGCGTGCCGCGGAAAATGTCGGCCGGGCTCGAACCGCGGAAGCGGTCGATGTTTTCTTCCGAGATGTAGGCGGTCGGCGCAGCCGTTTCATAGGGCGCATCCACCGGATTGATGATGCCGCCGCCGGCGACGATCGGCGCAAGCATCGTCTCTCCGTCGGCCGCACCGACCGCGTGCGCACCGGAAACGCGCTCGGTAATCGTGACGGTCCCGCCGTTCAGGCTATAGGAGAGGCCGGTGCCGGACAAAAGCTGCGACAGCGCCTCTGCCGGGGGGATCGACCCGCTCACGGCAGGCGCGGATTTCCCCTGGGTCAGCGATGCCGAATAGGCAAGTCTCAGCCCCGACTGCCGCGCAAATGCCGTAAGCGCCGCGGTCAGGGATTGCGCCGGAATGTCGAAAGTGATGGCACCGGAACGGGCCGACCGCTCCTGTTGTGCCAGAGCCGGCACTGCCGTTTGAAGTGAACCGACCGCCGTGGTTGCGACCACGACCGCGCCAAGAAGTTTGTTTCGCCCCGTTTGTCTGGACATCTGATCCCTATTCCCATGCTTTGAGCGAGGGACCGGTATTCCTGCTGGCAGGACACATCCCTCAAAAGCCGAGACGAGGCGGCACCCAAAAATCCGCAACGGCGTTCGAAAAAAATGAAACCGGCTAGACCGCCGAGATCAGTGTCACGAAGCGGGTCATGCGTGTGACCCGGATCGGCAGGCCGGACGCAAGCGCTGCAAGCGCGGCGTCCGGCGTTCTCAAATCCAAAACGGCGCTGACCAGCGTCGATTTCAAGCGGTCGTGACTGAAGACGATCCAGCCGCCGTGATAGCGGCTGAGGGCCGCGACGACGTCGCCGAGCCTACGGTTTTCGGCGACATACATGCCGGACTGCCATGCAAGCGCGATGGCCGGATCCTGCACGACAGGGCTGCCGATGGCGCCATCACCACCGACAGACACACGCTCCCCTTCGGCGAGCGTAACGCCCATGAGGTCGCCGGCCATCGGCGATACGCGAACGGAATGACGGGTGACGGCAATGCCGAGCGAACCATCGGCGGCATTGGCGTCCACGTCGAAAGCGGTTCCAAGGGCCGTGACGATGGTTCCGCCTGAGGCAACCTGAAACGGCCGCGCGTCCGTCGCCACGTCGAAAAATGCCTGGCCTTCCTTCAGAACCACCCGGCGGGCCTGCTCGTCGAAATCCACATCCATGGCCGTGCGCGCGTTGAGGATCACCCGTGACCCGTCAGGCAGGCCGATCGAACGGGTCTCTGCCGTGGCTGTCGCGTAATCGGAGCCGAGGATGCGCAGCCAGGGGCGCGAAGCGGCAAGCCCGCTTCCCAGGACAGCGATGCCGACCGCGCCGGTCAGAAGGCGGCGACGTGAAAGGAGCGCGGTGTCGCGGCCGGGATAGATGAGGCCGGTCCGGCGATCGCGGCGCAGATGTGCCGCATCGTCCCACAAGGCTTCCGCTTCCACCGCTGCCGCCTCGTGCTCTGCGCTTTGTCCACGCCACGCCTCATAGGCGCGCTGGTCGTCTACGGTCGCCTCACCGGAATGGAGCCGGACGACCCAGCCGAGCGCCGCGTCGGAGATGTCTTTCGCAGGACAATGCCTTGCCGCCGATGCGGGTTTCATCGCCCTTTCAGACATGGTCCATCTCGCGCCGCACGTCGCGGCAATGGCACAGCGCACGCAGCATGTGCTTTTCGACCATGCTGACCGAGATGCCAAGTGTTTCGGCTATTTCCCGGTGCGAATGGCCCTCGACCTTGTTCATGATAAAAGCCGTCCGGCAGGCGATCGGCAGTTCGTTCAAGAGAACGGATAGGGCTGCGACCTTGTCGCGAAATTCCAGCCGCAGCGCAAAGTCGTCCGACGACGACAGGCGGTCTGCCTGGTCCAGTTCGACCCGGCGCGACCACTCCCGCTCCAGCTTGATGCGAAAGTCGATCGCCGCATTTCGGGCTGCCTTGAACAGGTAGGAACGCGGATGCTCGACACTGCGGCGGTCGACCCTCACCATGCGCAGATAGGCGTTCTGAACCACTTCCTCACCGTCGTCCCGATTGCCGATCAGGCGCGAGGCGTAGCGTACCACCTCCTTGTGATGGCGCCTGAAGAGCAGGGCGAGCCAGTGATTGAGAGAACTTGCCACCATGCTGCCCTTCCTAGCGAAGCGCGACGCGGCGGTCTTGGGAGTGGATTTCGACGGGCATGGCGCAAACTTCGCGGGGGATCCTGCGGCTTGATTGATGCCGCAGGCTAATACTTGTCTCTTATACTCATGTTTAGTCGCCCAGCAAGCGCCTTGGGTAAAATGGCTGCAGATTTTGCAGATCAAGCCGGCTCAAGGCACGGCCCGAACCCGGACCGTCCGCGAATAGGGAGCACGGTCGCCTTCATGATCGCCGGCACCGGATGCCCGGAGGAACCGGGCAATCCGACGCCGGCGCTCAAGCGCTTATCCGAACAGGATCGCGACACGTCCGGGGAGTTGCAGGAAGTTTGCGAGCGACATTTGCGGTGTCAATCCGCCCACCCCTTCTGGCCAGGGATCGCGCAGCAGCAGTGTGTTGCCGTCGTTCTCGTAGCCGTAGACGACATAATAGTGGTAGGCGTTGCCGATCACGAAGATGCGGTTGTTATCGATCTCGGTTTTGACGGCCTGAGCGGTCAAGGGCACATTGAGGAAATGACCGCCGGTCGTCGCGTTGTCAAAAGCGTTCCATTGGGTCCTGACCAATTGCACGACCTGGCTATTCCGATTGGCTCCGTCATTTTCCAGTTGGTCGGTGGAGAGGTCGAGCGCCTGGGCGATTTGCAGGCGTTCCTGGACCGCGGGGTCGAGCGAAGCCAGCGCGAAGGTGCTCCGCCGGGCAATGTCATATTGTGACACGGCGGGCAGGTTGCGAAAACTGCGAACCATCGCCTCCGCAGCGGCAAAGCACCATGCAGCCGAACCTTGCGGGACGAGTGGCGGCGGATGGAGAACTGTGGTCATTTCGAACTCCTTCTAGAAAACATTGGCGATGAAGATGCGGCCTCGACCTGACAAGGGCGGAAAACTCCGCAACCGCTGGGTCGAGCAGAGCATTCACAGACGGCTCACGACGTTTGCGGCGGTGGGCGCCCTCGGCATGCGGCAAGCATGCGGGCGCGGCGGCCCATGGTTGGTCTGGTCGTTTCCATGCTGGCTTCCTTTCGTCAGGAAGGGGAACAGGCATGCGAGGCTTGAGCGTGCGGTTAGCCGAAAGGCGCATCGGCGCTTGGCGCAGACGTGCATCGCAGGATGTTTTCCGGGCTCAACTCGACGCGTTGCGCCGGCGAAGACGGGTTGAAGTCGACGACCTGAACATTGGTCTGCGCCTCGGCATCGATCGCCTCGCCGGCGGTATAGCTGCCGAACACCACCCAGCAGCGGTTTCGGTGAGGGATGAAGGCACCGAGAACATTGACGTTGAAATCCACGGTGTAGATGGGCGACTTTCCAAGCGCGATGCCGAGGTGGATCGGAAAGTCGAAGGTCGCATTGAGTTGACGGATCGTGAGTGCGCCCTGCGCACCCCCCGTTCTCAGGTTCTGGAAGGTCGGGGCACCAAAACTGTCGGACCCGAAGTCGATGAGGTTTTCGCGCTCGGGGTCTGCAGCGACATACTGGTAGGCGGTAAAGGTCGTGCGTCCGCCAAAGGTGCCGCGTTCGCCCCAGATGAAGCCGACTTCGGTCGACCAGGAGAAGCGCACCTGGGTGCCGGGTGCCGCTGGACGCGCAAGCCACGCCAGACATGCCGGCCCCGTCGGACCGGGGGCTGACGGCGGAACCTGGTAGAGCGCGAAGCTGCCATGCAAACTCGAATTGTTGACGCAGGTAAGCCTATACTCGGACATATCGGGTCTCCCTGAGCGGTGAGAGGAAGAGGCGGCGGCTGGTTTCAGCCGCCGCCCGCGGCGTCACGAAACCGAGATCAGGTTGTCGAGACCGAGCAGCGCCGTGCGCGACGTCAGTGCACCGCCATAGGTGACTTCGACCGCGCCGGTGACGTCTTCGATGTCGATGACATCGCCGGTCTCGTAATTGCCGAAGATCACCCAGTAGTTGGGATGCGGGGAGAAGACCGCGGTCATGTTCGGCGCCGCCTGGACCGCGAAGGTGCCGGAACCGGCCATGCCGATACCGACGGAGGTGCGGTTGGGCGCGACGTTCGAAAGTTGCTGGATCGTCAGCGAGCCGAGAGCGCCGTTGACGCTCGGATTGACGAAGGTCGTCGCACCGGCCGAGTCCTGGGTCAGTTGGATCAGGTTCTGGCCGTTGGGATCTGCCGAGCGCACCTGCGTCGCGGAGAAATTGATGCCCGGCTGCAGCACGCCGGTCTCCGACCAGACGAAGCTGTAGTCGAGACCCCAGGTAAAGGTCACGCGGCTTCCCGGCGCGGTCGGACGAGCGAACCAGGCGAGTGAGAACACGTTGCCGGGGGTCGTCGTCGGCGGCGCTTTCTGAAAGACGGCGAAGCTACCGGTCAGCTGCGAGTTGTTCACGCATGTCAAAGAGTATGACGTCATCGGTGTTACCTTTCGTTTCTGGATTAGCGCCCGGGATCACATGGTGGCCGGCACCGCCTCCGGGGCTGAAGCGGCGCCGACCAGCCCCTCGCTGCCCGCTCAAGGGGAAGGGACAAAACGGCAGCGAGGGGGATTGCCCGACGAGGCAGGTATCGCCGGGCAAGTTCGTGGAAACGTCAGCCCGTCTGGACGATTAGGTTGTCCGGTCCGACTTTGATCTGCGCGCTGGCGGCGCTGGCGCCACTTGATGCGAACATGACCGTCGATCCCTGATCGACATCGGAAATTGCAGGTGGCGGATAGGTGCAGGCCGTGCCGAAGACCACGGTGACCGTCCGCGCCAGGTCCGGCTCGAGGATCAACGGGCCCATCCCGGCCGGCGGTGCAAGTAGGATTGCAGCGGGACCGACGACAAGGCCGACCAGGCTGGCCGGCGGGACGCTGAGATCGAAATCGACCTCGACCGAATTCGCCGGCCCTCCAGTAGAAACTGCTATGGCATAGGTGCCATTCGCAAAGGTGACGGTGGCCTTGCCTCCGAGTGTCACCGGGGTCTTTTCAGCCGTTGCGGGGTCGCCTTTGCCGTTGCCGGCAATCGCCAGGAGGGCCAAGGCGCCGCTCCCGCCGTTCCAGGTGAGCGTCGTCTCCTCTTGACCTGACCTCGTCACGTTGGAGATTAGGGCAGTCAGCACCTGCACGCTGACTGCGGGGCTCTTGAGCGGCGGCGGAAAGACGCTGAAATATGAAACGCCCGCGACGCTCGATCCATTCGTTGCGCTCAGCGTGAACGTGGTCGGAGTTGCTGGAGGCGGGGTATCACCCGGCGCGGTGGAGGCTTGATCTGCGATCTGCTTCGACATGCCAGAGATCCCTTTTCACGAGCCATCCGGCTCTGCAATTCACTCTCTATGGGTGCAGAAAAAATAGCAACATCCCCATTGGTTGTCTTTGGGTGAGCATCCCAAAAACTTGGACGACCGTCCCAGCGGGCTCATATGCTCCTCAGTTCCGTTATCCATTCGGAGAAAGAGGTTCCGAGCGTAAACGGCAGCAGAATGCCCCCTAGAGTTGCACCTTCTCTATTCCGCGCTTGGTCACGGGCCGCGCGTGGAGAAAGGCCGAAGGCCTGCCGGAACAGGCGGCTGAAATGCGCCTCGTCGGCAAACCCCATGTCGAAGGCGATGTCGCCGATGCGACGATCGGCGTGGCGGGGATCGCACAATGCAAACAGGGATCGGCGCAGCCGGCGCCTGCGGATGTAGGTTTCAACGCCGCCGGTCATCTCGAATTGCCGGAACAACTGGCTGCGGGAAACGCCGAGCTCGCGCGCGAGCCGGGCGGTGGTCAGGTCGCGATGATGCAGGTTGTCTTCGATGTGGCGGCGCAGGCGGCGACCAAGATCACCGGTGCGGCCGCCCGGCTTGCCGCCATCTGCGGGACCAAGGCAGGACGCCAGAAGATCCGGGATGATCGACCCGAGCGACGTGAGTTCGTTGGCACCGAAGCGGAGTGCCGCGTCGGCCAAGGCCTGGACAACGCCTGAAACGAAGACGGCGATCGCGCTGCCATGGGACAGAATGCGCCCAGAGATCGGCTGTGGGGGCGCGACAGCGGCCGGCAGCAGTGCCCGCGGCACGATCAGGTGAACGGCTTCGGCCGCCCGCATGGAAAAGGCCACGGGCGTTGACAGATCGGAGACGGCCACATCGCCCGGTCGAAGGCGCCTCAGCCGTGGCGCGGTCAATCCAATGCGCCCGCCGATCACGCACGAAATGACGATGTGGTCGAGATCATCGCGGGCGAGACGCAAATCGGTGCGCCGATATCGCCCACCGTCAGCATTGCTGCGGCAAAGCAGAAAGGTCCCGAAATGATGAACGACGAGGTTCGCCCGAAATGCTGCCGGTGGCAGATGTTTCGCTGGCGCGCTTTCGAACAGGATGTCGAGAACGGATCGCCAGGCTTCGAAGGGAGCATCCCTGCCGGAGGTTGCAAAACGGAAACTGGGGTACGGGTCTGGTCTACCCGTCTGGCGCGGCAACTCTGTGGTTGTCTCGCTCACTCCGCTCCCTTTGGTTGTATGACGTGAAAGAGATGCGACTTTTACTCTAGTTCGCGAAGAGGAGAAGAGCGGCTTCCGTTCGACAGCGCTAATGCATTCTAAAGTCGGATCGACGCGGATTTCTAAGCGCTGGCCCAGCTTGGGTCAGATCGTCTCTTGGCACCTCGGCAGAGCCGGTCACCCTGCCCAGCACGGACCATGCGGAACGGCCAGCCGCCGCGCCGTTTTCCTCAAACGGTGCGGCGGCTGGCCTGGCGGTAGTGGTCGTGTTGGTCGAGGCGTTTCCTGCATGCCCCGGGGAGGTCGACCTCGGATGGTAAGCCCGGAACTGCGCCCGGGTGTCCCGATTGCGGACATCGACATTGCGAAGGAGCTCGGTGTCCGCTCTTCGTTCAAACCGCCTGTTCGAAATCCGTCGAAACGGAAACCGTGCGCCACCGGGCAAGAAGGTCGCGATCCGAAGCGTGCTTGGCCTCGATCGCAGCCACCGTGTCGCTGCCAAGCGGAAGCCGGACCGGCGGCTGCTCCGCATCGACGAACGAGATCAGCACGTCGGCAAGCCTGTCGGGATTGCCCGGCTGGTTATGGCTGATCTCCTTCGCCTTGCTGCGAACGGCACCTGCAGTTTCCGCATAATCGCTGATCTCGATCGGGCTGACGCTCAGCGACGTCGAGTCGAGAAAATCCGTGCGGAAGTAGCCGGGCTCGATCGCCGTCGCATAAATCCCGAGCGGCGCGAGTTCCGCCGCCAGGGCCTCGGTCAGTCCCTCGACGGCAAACTTCGTCGAGCAGTAGACGCCGAAACCAGGGCCGCTGCGGTAGCCGCCGACGGATGAGAAGTTGAGGATCCGCCCATCGCGCTGGCGGCGCATATGCGGCAGGACCGCGCGGGTGACCGCCAGAAGTCCGAAGACGTTCGTCTTGTAGAGCGCTTCGATCTCGGAGCCGGTTGCTTCCTCGACTGCGCCCAGCAGACCGTAGCCGGCATTGTTGACCAGGACATCGATGCGCCCGAAGCGTGCGATCGCCTGGCCGACAGCTTGATGCGCCTGATCCTCGTCGGTGACGTCCAGCGCAACGGCCAGGAGATTGGGATGGTCCCCGAAGCGGTCCGCAATTGCCTTCGGATTGCGCGCCGTCGCGACCACCTGATCGCCATTGGCCAGGGCCTTTTCAACGATAAGAGCACCAAATCCACGGGATGCGCCAGTGATGAACCACGTATGCATGTGAACCTCCGGTTTGTTTCGCCGCTCCATCATCGGCGGCTGAAGAGGTTGTACTGCGAGACATCTACTGAGATAATCGACTGGATTCTCGTTGAGCTGATGAGAGCTTTTCATCAATGCGAACCATATCGCCGTCCGACCTGTCACCTTTCCTTTCGCTTGCCCGTCACCAGAGCTTCCGCCGTGCGGCAGACGAGATCGGCTGCACGCCGTCCGCGCTCAGCCATGCCTTGAAAGCACTGGAGGAGCGCCTGGACGTTCGGCTCTTCAACCGGACCACCCGCAGCGTCGCACTGACCGAAGCGGGGGAACTTCTGCTCGCCCGTGTCGCGCCCGCCTTCCGCGACATCGAGGACGCGCTTGACGACCTCAACAATTTTCGGGGGGCGCCGATCGGGCGGCTGAGGTTCAACACGGCACGCGCTTCGGCAAAAATGGTGCTACTGCCCCTCGTCGCGCGATTTCTCGAAAGTCATCCGAAGGTCAACATCGAGATCGTGGTCGACAACGATCTGGTCGACATGGTGTCGGAGGGTTTCGACGCCGGCGTTCGCTTCGGCGAGATCGTCGCGCAGGACATGATCGCCGTGCCGATCGGTCCGCGCCAGCGTACCGCGATCGTGGCAACACCGTCCTTCTTTGAGCGCCACGCAAGGCCGACCACGCCCGAGCATCTGAAGGCGCTGCCTTGCATCGGGTTGCGCTTTGGCAGCGGACGCCTCTACGCCTGGGAGTTCGAGCGCGGCGGTGTCGAAGTTCAGGTCGAGGTGACCGGTTCCCTGATCGTCGACGACCAGGACATGATGGTCGACGCTGCCCTTCTCGGCGCGGGGATAGGCTTTGCCTTCGAGGACCAGGTGCGCGCGCTGATCGACGAGGGCAAGCTGGTTCGCGTTCTTGAAGACTGGTGCCCCTACTATAGCGGTTTCTATCTCTATTATCCGAACCGGCGGCAAATGCCGGCAGCACTCAGGGCATTCGTCGATTTCGCCAGGGTCCGGGACAGGTCAACGCGCTGAGGTAGAGGTCGCCCAAGCTGTCCGCGTAATGTCCGTGCAACCTCCTGTTTACAATCGTCTCCGCACGGTTTTACTGGCATCGGTTTTTGCCGCGTCAAAACAAGCGTCAGCCGAACGGCGTAGCCGGTCCAACAAACATGGTGCGGATGGTGTGGAAGCTCTGGCCACGGTCTCTCAAGCAACGTCTCATCGCGCACCTGCTGGTCCTGCAGTTGGCGGTGCTTCTCGCGTTCGGCCTGTCCTTCGTCACGCTGCTCGTGGTCGCTGACGAAGGTGGCGCGCTCGTCAGTCCTACCCCGGTCGAGACGGCATTCCGCGCGATCAAGCGGGGCGTTGGCGGCAAGCTCGAACTTGCTGACACCGCGGACCTCGCGCGCGTTCATCGCGAACAACCGCATTTCTGGTTCATCGCGCGCAGCGATAGGGGTGAAATCGTCCAGTCCGGCGACGTGCCGGAGATCTACCGCGGCATGACGGTGGCGCTCGACCGGATGACCTATTCGGACATCCGCGACGACGGCCCGCCATCGGATTATCTTGCCGTCATCCGGCGCATGACAAACGAGGAAGGCAGCTTCACCGTATTCGGACAGGGAACGCTTCTGAGCCAACCTTCACTCATCCTTTCCTTCTCACGCCTGTTCGTTGCGCCGATGCTGGTGATGCTCGCGCTCGTCACGATCTTTGCGGTGCCGCGCATCGTCAACCGGGCGATCCGGGGCATCTCCGATCTCGCCCGCGAAACGGATGAGATCAACATTGCGCACCGCAGCCACCGGCTGGCCGAAACGGCGGTTCCGAGCGAGGTCCGTCCGCTTGTGCGCAGCATCAACAGCGCGCTCCACCGGCTCGATCAATCCTACGGCCAACACCAGCGCTTCATCCTCGACGCCGCCCATGAGTTGCGAACACCTGTGGCCATTCTTCAGGCCCGCCTCGACCTGCTCGCCTCCGGGCCGGAGCGCGACCGGCTGATCTCCGACTGCGAGAGGATATCGGCGCTCGCCGAACAGCTGCTTGACCTGCAGCGGCTGGAAGCCAATGCCAGGCCGTTCACGTCCGTCGACCTCGTCGCGCTTTGCCGCAACGTCGCCGCGGACCTCGCTCCGCTCGCCATCGACGAGGGCTACGATCTGTCGTTCGAGCAGAACACGGAGCAGTCGATGATACAGGGTGACGCGGTCTCGCTCGAGCGCGCGGTTACCAATCTCGTCCAGAACGCGATCGAGCATGCGGGAAACCAGGGCGTGATCGTCGTGCGGGTCGAGCCGGACGGCGTGATCGAAGTCAGCGACGACGGGCCCGGCATTCCGGAGGCGGAACGCGAGCGCGTCTTTGAGGCTTTCTATCGCCTCAAGCCACGGGAACGCGGGGCTGGTCTTGGCCTCAATCTCGTTCTGCAGATCACGGAGCGACATAATGGCCGTGTGAGCATCCTGACCGCCCCGAGCGGAGGCGCCTGCTTCCGGCTGGCCTTCCAAGGCGCGCGCATCTGAGCTGCAATCCACGGTATTTCAACTGATGGGCTTGAACGTCGTGCGCGCAAAAACAGACCGGAAAGCGGCCAAAATCGGCCTTTTCGACGAAAGAAAATCGATCTGGGGTCTATTTCGGCGGTTGGAAAGCAAAATTTAACCATACTTCTCCATCTTTTGTCCATCAGTCGTCAAGAAGGGGACAATCCAGAAATCGCGCAGCGGCGTTCGCTCGCCGGGGTGAGAGCCTTTGTGAGATTTTCTGGCTTGATTTGCGTTGTTGAGTAAGATCATTCGCCCACAGTCTTTGCACCGTCTGTTGCGCCCATTGCTGATCACTTGCTGCGGCACCGCCCTCGTCGGCGCGGCTGCGTGGTCGCTTGTCGGCATGGCCGCGATCGGCAATTCCTACGCGCATGGTTCCGGCCGCCTGCTGCCGAAGCCGCAGCTGCATTTGGCTGAGAAGACCAAGGAGCGCGTCTGGGACAAGCACGCCAGAACCAACCAGGCGACGCGGCTCGTGGCCGCCGCCGCGGCGCAGCCGATCATGGTCGCAAGCCTCGCTCCCAGCGAGGCGAGGTTCGCGTCCGATCCCCTGTTCCCGATGGACGCGGAAACGATCGGCAAAAGTGCCCGGATCGCAGCTGCGGTGAAAAAGGCTGTTCTCTCGTCCGAGAAAGTCGCGAGCAACCCCGTTCCCGCGACCCAGCCTCACCGTCAGATCGCCACGGTAAGCCTCCCGGCGCCGGAACGCTTCGCGCCGATCGCCAGCGTTGCCGCGGCCAAGAACCCGGTCCAACTCGCCTACGCCACCCCCTCCCAGAGCCACGTGGAAGGCAGCGCCTTTTCCGCTTTGTTGACGGCGCCGTCCGAGGACGATCTCGCCGAACAGCCGGACCAGGACCAGGACGAGACTGAAGACACGGCCGCCCTGCCGAGCCATGAGGACACGCCCTCGGTTGGTCCCATGCCGCAATTCCGCCCCCGCACCGCGCAGGCGGAAAAGCCGCCTGTCGAAGACGAAAAGCCTGCGACCAAGCAGGCGGAAGCCGCGGCGGTGAAAAAGGAAGAAGAGACCGCCAAGGCAGACGAGGACGAAGCGCCGAAGAAGCAGAAGCTTGCCTATGCGCGGCCGGAAGATCCGACCGAAAACAGTGCCGGCACCGGCTTCGGCCAGGCGCTGCGCAACATGTTTGGCGGCGGAGCGAAAGCCGGCAACGGCGTCGCCGTCTACGACATCACCGCTGCCAAGGTCTATATGCCTGACGGCAGCGTGCTCGAGGCCCATTCCGGTATCGGCAAGATGGCTGACAACCCGCGCTACGTCGACGTCAAGATGACCGGACCGACCCCGCCGCACACCTATAATCTCAGGATGCGCGAAACCCGTTTCCACGGGGTCGAGGCGATCCGCATGCTGCCGGTCGACGGAAGGAACAAGCACGGCCGCGACGGCTTCCTGACGCATAGCTACCTGCTGCGCGGCAAGCGCGCGGAATCCCATGGCTGCGTCGCCTTCGCCGACTATCCGCGGTTCCTCACCGCCTTCAAGCAGGGCAAGGTCAAGCAGATCGTCGTGGTGCCGAGCGGCGGACGCGCGGCCGGCATGCGCCTGGCACAGAACGGCCGGAACTCCTGAGCGGAGCCGGCCAACGGTCGGATTGCGGGCAGCCGGCGGTAAAGGTCTTTCGCTGACGAGGAACGGGCACTAAGATCCGGGCCTCGACAGGAGCGAGAACGAAGAGGACCGGGAGCCCGCCATGTGCCGAAACATCAAACCCCTGTTCAATTTCGAGCCGCCGGCGACGAACGCCGAGGTGCATGACGCTGCGCTGCAGTTCGTGCGCAAGCTGAGCGGAACCAACAAGCCGTCCAAGCGGAACGAAGCCGCGTTCGAGCATGCCGTCAATTCGATTGCCGCATGCGCACAGGAACTGCTCGACGCACTCGAGACGTCACAGCCCCCACGCAACCGCGAGGAAGAAGCCGCCAAGGCGCGCGCGCGGAACGCCCTTCGCTTCGCCTGACGGCGGCAAGAGGCTGGACGCGGCCTTCGTGCCTGTGAATCCTGGCCGCCGCCCGCGTCAGAAGCTGCGGACGCCCTCGTCGGCTTCCACGCTCTATATCGCAAACACCGTTGCGCGACGCAGCGTCACGTAGCCGGTGTCGCCGGCCTTCACGACCCGCTCCGGCTCCAGGTCCAACTCCAACGGCACGCCACGCTCGGTCGTCGCGACCACCCGGCGGCCGCCCGGGCGATCCATCACCCGGCTGATGTTGGCAGCGATGCCGGGGCCTCCGATCGCCCAATCGAGATCGACCGGCCGGGCGTAAAGCTCGGCCTTGCCGTCGGCGATCCCTGCAGCGTCGATGACCGCGCCATCGGCATAGGCCCGACCGTCACGCACTTCGGCGGGCAGCATATTGGCATCGCCGAGGAACTTCATGACGAAGGCCGACTTTGGCTCGCGGCAGACCTCCTCCGGCGTCCCCTGCTGGACGATGTGGCCGTCCTTCAGGATCACCACCCGGTCGGCGAGATCGAGCGCCTCTTCCTGGTCGTGTGTGACGAAGAGCGTGGTGATGCCGAGCTGGGTATGGATTTCGCGCAGCCAGCGCCGCAGCTCGCGCCGGACATTGGCATCAAGCGCGCCGAAGGGCTCGTCGAGCAAGAGCACCTTGGGATCGACGGCAAGCGCACGGGCCAGTGCGACGCGCTGGCGCTGTCCGCCGGAGATCTGCGCCGGAAACCGTTCGCCGAGCCCTTCGAGACGAACCAGCCGCAACAGTTCAGCGACCCGCGCCTGGATCGCCGCCTTGTCGCGCTTGACCTTCGACACCTCCATGCCGAAGGCGATGTTCTGGGCCACGGTCATATGCGGGAAAAGCGCGTAGTGCTGGAACACGAAGCCGACGCCGCGATCGCGCACCGGGATGTCGGTCGCATCCTGGTCGCCGAAATAGATGTGGCCGCCATCGGCGAATTCGAGGCCGGCAACCATGCGCAATATCGTCGTCTTGCCGGAACCGGAGGGCCCGAGCAGCGCGACGAGCTCGCCGCTTTCGATCTCGAGCGACACGTCCTTGACGGCACGGAAGGTTTGGAAAGTCTTGACGACGTGGTCAAGGCGGATCTTCATGATGCATTCTCCGCGGAATTGGCAACTGGGCGGACGCGGCCCGCCCCTTGGCGCTCCAGAGCGACCTTGGCGATGATGGTGAAGACGGCAATGAGCGCCAGAATGGACGCCGACGCAAAAGCGCCCGCCGCCTGATAATCGTGATAGAGCAGCTCGATATGGAGCGGCAGGGTGTTGGTCTGGCCACGAATGTTGCCCGACACGACCGAAACCGCGCCGAACTCGCCCATCACGCGCGCATTGCAAAGGACGACGCCGTAGAGCAGCGCCCATTTGATGTTGGGCAACGTCACCGAGAAGAAGGTGCGAAAGCCGGAAGCGCCGAGGGAAACGGCCGCCTCTTCGAGGTCCCTCCCCTGCGCCTGCATCAGCGGAATGAGTTCGCGGGCGACAAACGGCGCGGTGACGAACATCGAGGCGAGCACAATGCCGGGAATGGCAAACAGGATCTTGATGCCATAGGCATCGAGCGTCGGGCCAAACAGGCCCTGCAGCCCGTAGACGAAGAGATAGGCAACGCCCGCGACGATCGGCGAAACCGAGAACGGGATCTCGATCACCACCAGCAGGAAACCCTTGCCGCGGAAATCGAACTTGGTGATCGCCCAGGCGGCGGCCACGCCGAAGGCGGTGTTGACCGGTACGGCGATCAGCGCCGCAAGCACGGTCAGCATGATCGCATGGCGCGTGTCGGGATGCAGGATCGTGTCGCGATAGACCAGCCAGCCCTTGGCAAAGGCCTCGACGCCGATGATCAGCAGAGGCGCGAGGATCAGGAACGCGCCGATGATCAGCACGATGCCGATCAGGGCGCGGCGGAACAAGGGGCCGTCGCCGACCCGCGGCAGCGTGCGTGCGGTCTTTTTGAAACGCATGGTCAGGACCTCCGCGTGTAGCGCAGCGCCCGCGCCTGCAGCCAGTTGGTCACGGCGAGCATGAGGAAGGCCGTCAGCAGCAGCACGGACGCGATCGCCGCCGCCGCCTGATAATCGTATTCCTCCAACCGAATGAAGATCAGCAGCGCGGTGATCTCGGTCGACATCGGCTGATTGCCGGCGATGAAGATGATCGCACCGAACTCGCCGAGCGAGCGGGCGAAGGACAGGGAGACGCCGGCGAGAAGCGCCGGCGTCAAGAGCGGCAGAATGACCTTGCGGAAGATCGCGATATCCGAGCCGCCAAGCGACTGGGCCGCCTCCTCCAGCGCCGGATCGAGATCCTCCAGCACCGGCTGCACAGTGCGCACGATGAAGGGCAGCGAGGTGAAGCACATGGCGATCATGATGCCGATAGGGGTATAGGCGACCTTGATGCCGTAGTCCTCGAGGATCGAGCCGAACACGCCGTTGGTCGTGAACAGTGCGGTCAGCGAAATACCGGCAACGGCCGTCGGCAAAGCGAACGGCAAGTCGACCATGGCATCGACGATGCGGCGCCCCGGGAAGCGGTAGCGCACCAGGACCCAGGCGAGCGCCAAGCCGAAGAAGAGATTGAAGAGCGTCGCGCCAAGCGCGGCCGTCACGGTGACGCGATAGCTTGCGAGCGCCCGCGGCGACGAGACGATCTGCCAGTAATCGAGAGGGCCGAGGCTCGCCGCCTTGAACACGAGGGCTGCCAGCGGCAGAACGACGATCAGGCTCACATAGAGCAGCGTCACCCCCAGCGACAGGCGTAACCCGGGCAGGACATTGCGTCTCAAGCGTTCATTTCCTTGTCATGTCATGGTGAAACCCGGCAGACGGTTCGTCTGCCGGGCTGATTGATTGCGAGGTCAAAAAACGATCAGCGGCTGCCGTAGAGCTTGTCCAGGATGCCGTCGGACGCGAAGTGCTCGGACTGGATCTTGCTCCATCCGCCAAAGACGTCGTCGACATTGACGAGGCGAATGTCCGGGAACTGCGCCTTGAATTCGCCGGCAACCTTCTCGTTGCGAACGCGATGGCCGAATTCAGCAGCGATGCGCTGGCCTTCCTCGGTATAGAGGAAGTCGAGATAGGTCTTGGCGAGCGCTTGCGTGCCGTGTTTCTCGGCAACCTTGTCGACGACTGCGACCGGGAATTCAGCAAGCAGGCTGACCGACGGGATCACGGCTTCAACCTTGTCGGCACCATACTGCTTCGCGATGCTGCGGGTCTCGGCCTCGAAGGTGATCAGGACGTCGCCGGTTTCGCGCTCGACGAAGGTCGTGGTCGAGGCGCGGCCGCCGGTGTCGAACACCGGAACGTTGTCGAAGATCTTGGTGATGTAGGCCTCGATCTTCGCCTCGTCGCCCTCATAGGCCTCCTTGGCCCAGGCATAGGCCGCCAGATAGGTGTAGCGCGCATTGCCCGAGGTCTTCGGATTGGGGAAGACGGCGTGAACGTCGTCACGGGCAAGGTCGGACCAGTCCTTGATGTTCTTCGGGTTGCCCTTGCGCACCAGGAAGGACGGGAAGGAATAGAACGGCGAGGCATTGTTCGGGAACGCCTTCGCCCAGTCCTTGGAGACAAAGCCGTTCTTGGCCAGGAACTCGATATCGGTGGTCTGGTTGAAGGTGACGACGTCGGCTTCCAGGCCTTCAAGGATCGAGCGGGCCTGCTTCGACGTACCGGCATGCGACTGGTCGATCGTCACGCCCGGATGCTGCTTGATGAAGGCCTCGTTCTCGGCCACGAAGAGTTCGCGCGAAACGTCGTAGGAGGCGTTGAGAAGCTTCGTCGGCTCCTGTGCCAGCGCAGGGGTCACAAAATGCGCGACAAGGGTGGCGCCGAGAATGAGGAGGCGTTTCATGCAATTCTCCGGTGTTGATGCTGCCTGAGAACCTATCGGCGGGCGTGCGGCGACGCGAGGGAACGCGAACCCTGGTTGTGCCAAGCGTTAGAAATTTCGTCTCGTTTCCACCCTGTATCGCGGAGTTTTTGCCTCAGCTTTCTCAAGGCAACCAACAGCTTACAGCCAGGGACCGAAGCGTCAGGTCTCGTCCGCCCCTTGCATCCATTGCGGGATGTCCCGCTTGGCATGCAGCACGCGCCACACGTCGATATGGTCGGCCTGCGGACGGTAAAAGACGATGTAGGGATATGTCCTCAACCCGATGCTGCGCAGATCGGGGAGTGTCAATTCGTAGGCATATCGCAACGATCCGGCCTCCGGATGGGTGCCGATCAGGTCGTACGCGGCCTGAAGCGCGTCGATAAATCCGAGAGCGACGTCCGGCCCCGCCTCGGTTGCGTAAAAATCGATGGCCGCGTCGACATCGTTGCGGGCCAATTCGCGTGGAATGATCGGCTTGCCGCTCACTTCGGCCGTCGGCCGCCAACCCGGTCACGCAAGCCGGCAAAATAGTCGGCGTCGGCAGGCTCGGCCTGCGCGGAGGCGGCGCCGTCGAGCAACAGCCGGCGCAGATTGAGCCGATCCTGATCCCGGCGGATCAACTCCCGGATATACTCGCTGCTCGTCCCATAGCCTCGCCCGGCGACCTGCTCATCGACGAAGCTTTTCAGATGCTGCGGAAGGGATATGTTCATCGTGCTCATGGGGGAAGATTAGCGACCATGGCAAAATTTGGCAAGGATGACGGCTTTGTGGTCCATCTCAAGCTCGCGCTCGCGACGGAAAGTCATTCCGGCGCCACCGATCTGGCATTCTGGGGACTAGATACATCCCTGGCGCTTTGACTAGATAGGCGTTCACGGCAGGGTTGGCGATTCGATGACGATATACTTCAAGGCAGGAATTTCCGATGAAACGGCGCTCGGGATGATCGAGCGGTGTTTCTCCGATGCGAACGATTATGACGGCTATCTCGACATTTTTGCCGACTACACCGAAAAGACCGTCTCGTGGAGCAAGGGCAGATCTGTCGAGGAGTTCAAGGACCAGATCACCGAAGCGCTGCGCGCGGCCTGGGAAGCTTCGCCCTTCTGGCAGGTCTATGAGCGCCGCGAAGAGCGGGACGACGCTGGCACCAACGAAATTCGAAGGGCAGCGATCGCGCTGACCCGCACCTATGGCGGCGTGGTCGTGATCACCCTCAGCCTGCTTGGAAGGCGTAGCAGCGCGAATGACCTCGAACTGGTGTTCGTCTGTTTCCAGGAAGATGCGCAACGCCGGAATTTCCGGGTGCGTTATGACGGGAAGTTCATTCCGTCCCTGAATGCCTGACGCCCACCCCCGGGCATGGAGACGAAGGGCGATGACAACCGACTATGATGCCGATGACGCCTTCGCCCTGATCGTTGCAAGCTTTCGCCAGGTGACCGGCAAGGCGCTGGTCGACCATCCGTTCGACGGCCGCTGGCTCTACGAGAGCGCACCCTTCGCGCTTTTGGCGCACGACCGGTCGGAGGACCCGCGCTTCTTCTACGCCAACAAAACCGCCCAGGCCTGCTTCGGCTACACCTGGCAGGAGTTCATCGGCATGCCGTCGCGCCTCTCGGCCGAGGCGCCGAACCGCGAGGAACGGCAGCGTCTTTTAGACAGCGTCTCCACCAAGGGCTTCATCAATAACTATCGCGGCCTTCGGATCGCGAAATCCGGACGCCGCTTCTGGATCGAGAACGCCATCGTCTGGCAGTTGGTGCGCGCCAACGGCGAACATGCCGGCCAGGCCGCCATGTTCCACAGCTGGAAGGATCTGTAAGCGCACCGCCCAAGGCGGAGGGTGCGCCCCCGTCTGCTTCCTCTCAATTCAAAAGCCGGACCAGTGCCAAAGCGACGCCGGGCGACAGCGTGATGATCGCCAATCGGATGAGGTCGGCAATGACGAAGGGCATGACGCCGCGGTAAGTCTGCACGATCGGGACATCCGTCGCCAGCTTGTTGATGATGAAGACGTTGAGGCCGATCGGCGGAGCGGAAAGGCCGATGCCGACGACGATGAGGACGAGAATGCCGAACCAGATGGCGACATCCTCGGTCGGCATGCCCAGATCCAGCGTCAGGATGATCGGAATGAAGACCGGCAGCGTCAGCAGGATCATCGCCAATTCATCCATGACGGCGCCAAGCACGAGGTAGGTGACGAGCATTCCGCAAATGACGACATAGGGCGGCAGGCCCGACTGTCCGACCATTGCGGCAAGCGTCGCCGGCATCTGCGTCAGCGCCAGAAACGCGCCGAAGACTTCCGCGCCGAGCAGGATCAGGAAGATCATTCCGCTGGTTTCGGCCGTTTGCAGCAGGGCGTTTTTCAGGGCGCCGAGGCTCAAGGTCCTTTGCAGCAGGCCGACCAGCAGTGTTACGGCAGCCCCCACCGCGGCACCTTCCGTCGGCGTGAACACCTCGCCATAGATGCCGCCGACCACCGTGACGGCGACGGCCGCCGCCGGCACGATCGCAAAGTCCGCAGCCAGCAGCAGCAGGCCGAATATCGCCAGCAAGATCCCGCCGACCGTCCCGAGCAAGCCGACCAGCCAACCGATGACGCCACCGGCCAGAATGACCAGCCCCAGCGGCCTCGCCCAAAACGGACGAGGCGTTCGAACCGTCTCGGTCGCCGTCACCGGCGGCGCGAGATCGGGCCTGCGCCGAACGACGATCGCAATCGCGATCAGGTAGAAGGCGGCCGCCAATAGCCCCGGCACCAGGGCTGCCTGAAACAGCTTGGCGATGTTCTGCTCGGCGGTGATCGCATAGACCACCAGGATGACGGATGGCGGAATGAGGATGCCGAGGGTGCCTCCGGCGGCAATCGTCCCGGTGCCAAGCCCGACATCGACCCGGGCTCGGCGCAATTCCGGGAGCGCCGCGCGTCCGAAGGTCGCCGTGGTCGCGACCGACGAGCCGCAGATCGCGCCGAACCCGGTGCAGGCGGCGATGACCGCCATCGGCATTCCGCCCTTGAAGCGTCCGAAGCCCCGCTCGGCGACGCGAAACAGCGTTGCGGCAATGCCCGACTGCTCGGCGAGCGCGCCCATCAGGATGAAGAGCGGGATGACCGAAAGCGTGTAGCTGGCAAACTGGCTATAGGTGTTGGTCTGCAGATAGTAGACCAGCGCATGCGGGCCGGAGAGATAGGCATAGCCGGCAGCACCGACCGCAAGCATGGCAAGAGCGATCGGCATCCGGATGGCGATCAAGAGCAGCATGGCCGCAAAGCCGACGAAGGCAATGGCAAAACCGCTCATCGGCCGCCTCCAATTTTCAAGAGGGAAACGGAAAGTCCGATGACGGCCGCGAGCGCCGCCAGCGCGGCACAGGTCAGATAGACCGGCCAGATCGGCCAGGGCAGCTGGATGAGGGTCGTCCCGTATCCCCTCGCCTCCAGGCCACCGGTAAACAGCCCCCAGGCAAAAAACGCCAGGCAGCCGGCCAAAAGCAGGTCCCACAGGCCGTCGATGACCCGGGTGACGCGTGCAGGAAGAGCCAGCGTGAAGGTATCGACGGCAATGTGGCCATTGCGGGCCTGCGTGTATGCGAGAAAGGAGAAGGCGGCGACACCGACCGCCACCTCCACCAGTTCGTAATCGGCCGGCACCGGCCGATTGAACAGCCAGCGGCCCAGCACGCTGACAGTGACTAGTCCCGCCGCAAGGCAAAGAAGCGTGCCGCCGATGAGTGCCAAACCGGCCGCAAGGCGTTCGACTTCCCTGCGGCGCGGCACCCTCGCCGCGTCCTCGTATCCTACGTCTTCCATTGTTGGGGCCTCGAGCTGTTGGTTCTTGCAGAGGCGCGTTCAGGCGCCACGTTCAGGCGAGTGCGGCCGGCAGTGCGCTCAGGCGCCCGAATATTTCTGGACAAGCGCCTGTGCTGCGGCGATCAGCGCCTTGCCGTCGAGGTCCTTAGCCTTCATGTCCTCGATCCACTTGTCGTGGACGGGCCTGGTCGCCTCCACCCACTTCGCTTTTTCGTCCTCGCTGATCGTGCTGATTGTGCCTTCTCCGGATGCCTCGATCGCGGCGCGCACTTCTGCGCCGACACTGTCCCACATCTCGCCGGCCTTCTTGGCGAAGGCCATGCCACTGTTGGCGTCCAGCACGGCCCTGAGGTCGGCCGGCAATGCCTCGTACTTGCTCTTGTTCATCGCCAGGAAGAAGGTCGCGGTATAGAGCGTCGGCGAGCCCGGGATCTCGGTGTGGAACTTGGTGAGCTCGTTCACCTTGATCGAGGGAACCACTTCCCACGGGAGTACGCAGCCGTCGATCGACCGTTGGGCCAGTGCTTCCGGCACCTGCGGAATGGGCATGCCGACCGGCGTCGCACCCAGTGCCGCCAGTGCCTCACCGGCAAGGCGTGTGGGATTGCGAAGCTTGAGCCCGGCGAGGTCCGCACTGGACTTCACTTCCTTGTTGGTGTGGATCAGGCCCTGGTCGTGCGCCCAGAAGCACAGGAGCTGGGTGTCGCCGGTTTCCTTCAGCACATGCGTCTGGCCATATTCCTGGCAGGCCTGTGCGTTGACGGTCGCCTCCTTGGCGGCGACGAACGGCAGTTCGAACACTTCGGTGGATGGGAAGCGTCCAGGCGTGTTGCCGGGCAAGGTCCAGACGATGTCGACGACGCCGTTCGACGCCTGATCGTAGAGCTGCGGCGGCTTTCCGCCGAGCTGCATGGCCGGGAAGATGTCAACCTTCAGCGCGCCACCGCTTTGGTCTGCCAGCGATTTCGCCCACGGCGTCAACAGCCGCTGATGAACGTTGGATGCCGGCGGCAGGAAATGGTGCAGTTTCAGCGTGATAGTTTCCTGGGCGCGCGCCACACCCAGTTTCAGAACGAAGGGCGCGGCAAGCATAGCGCCGCCGGACTTCATCAAATTCCGTCTGTTCAGTTTCATAGGTTCCTCCCTGTCGACCCCATATTCACGCGCGGCGAACATCGCATGCCTGCGCCTGATCCTTCACGTCACATGAAGGTTATCCGGCGGGCAGATCTCCCCGGTCGCTTGAAACTTCCCTTTGCTCCTCATCGGAAAGCCTCAATCCATTAACATGTTAAGTTTATTTTGAACCGACTGTCAAGCGACGACATCGGGCAACAAGGCCGCGCCACGTGACCGCCGGGACACGTCCTCGTGAACGTGCCGGATCGAGCTTTCGTTTAAGGATTCAAGCCTGAAGCGCGCAAGCACACGGGGCCCGCGAAAAGGCGCGTGAAGGTGTCGATCGCGAGCCCTTGCGCCTGGAGATGATATCAGAGCGTGAGCGTCTGCACGGTCCCCGCATATTCGCAGTCGAGCTCCCAATCGGCGCCAACCTGGCGGACTTGGAGGAAGGTCGCGCCGTCACCGGCAGCCGGCCGGGTCGCATCGACGATGCAGCGATAGCGCTTGGCCTTGTAGTCGAACTCGAACGTCTCCTGCTCGACGATATCCTGGTCTATTCCGTTTGCGAAAGGATAGGGCGCGTACATCGCGGCCGTATGGATCGAATGCACGGTCGTGATCGGCGTGCCGTCCATTTCCGTCAGTCGGGCCGTTGCGATGCAGCCCCGGTGTTCGTCACCGGAGAGGAGCACGACATGCTTGATCTTTCCGGCGGCGATGACGCCGAGCACATCGCGCAGACTGTTCGGATAGCCGTCCCAGCCATCGGAACGCAGCGCACTCAGATTGTCCGGACTGAGGCTGGCATCGCGCTGGATCGCCCGGCGATGACGCGGCAGGAACATCGATGGCGACGCGATGAATTTCGGGCCTGCGCCCGCAAGCCACGCCACAAGCTTGCCCATCGTCTGGCCGGCGGCCAGCCCCGGATCGAACAGGGTCGCGTTGGCAAGCCCGGCGCCGACCTTGCGGTGCGTTCTTTCTGTCCGGGTGTCGAGCAGGAAAAAGTGAAAGCCGTCGTAGTCGAAGGTGTTGTGCTGAACGTTCAGCTTGGTGTCCTGTCCACGCTGGTACTTCTCGAAAGCCGCAAAACCATCCTTCTTCAGCTTTGCATTCGAATCAATGTCTTTCGGAGACGCCAGCGGCTCCCAATTGTCGTCAATCTCGTGGTCGTCCAGAAGCATGAACGACGGGATGCGGCGCAACACCTCGCGCACGTTGCGTTCGCGCAGCCACGCCTCGTAAGGTAGGCGATACCGGTCGTCGTTTGTCGCCGGATCATAGAGCCCGGCGGTCGGATCGACATAGACCTGATCGCCGACGAAGAGAGCGAACTTCGGCTGGATCCCCGCCCCTGCCCCGATCCTGTCGGCAACGCGACCGTAGGAGCGATAGGCAACCTTGCCGTCGATGAAACCGGCCGGGTACTGGCACGAGCCCAGAACGAAGCTGGTACCGGCGAGCGAAGGGAGCGCCGCAGGAACGAGCGGAGAATCATAAGGGATCACGCCGTCCATCAGCCCCCGATCCTGCTCGATGAGGTTTTCCAGCGCCGCATCGCCCATCAGGAAGTTGAGCGTCATCGACGTACTGGCAGACGCCGTTGACTGCGGAACCGCGTCAACCGTCAAATTCGTCGTCGGTGTCATGCCCTTGTAGACAAGGCGGTTCGGCGAGAATTTTGTCACCTTGCCCGGATTGATGTCGGGCAATGGCGCCTTCATCGCATCCGATATTGCGCTCGATATCTGTTCGAAGCGCTCGTAGCGCAAATCTTGCAGCCTCTCTTCCGGGTTCGCGTTCGAATGCCGAAGGTCTGCTCGGTAGACGACACCGTCCTTGGCTAGTGCATAGTATTGGGCTTTTACCGCCCCGGGAGGCGCCAGAGTATCTTCCTCCGCGTAGGCGAGCAGGACGAGCAACGCGTTTCCCGGATAGTTCGGATCATACCCCGGCATTGACGTTGGAAGCGGCGCCTTGAATGCGTCCCAGCGATTGTCACGCAACTCCGGCGACCAGTAGACCATCATGTGGCTGGTGACATAGGGCAGATCCCAGGGCAGGCCATCGGGGCGAAGAATATCGTCCCCACTTAGCTGGACACGCAACATGATCACGCCCTCGGTCTGGCGGAGCGCTGGCAGCGAACCGAGGCGAATGACAAGGTCGCCGAGTTCCTCCGTGATGATCGGCCCGATCCAGGGCGGGTAGGCCGTCATCGTGGTGGCCGCGGCGACCGGCTGCTGCGTTATGTTCTTGTCAAGAAATGCTTCGATCTTCTGCAAGGTCGCGTATCGCGTCGTTCCGACAAGAGCGTCCTGGTGGCCGGCACCCGGGTTGAGATAGGGTTCCAGGTAGACACGCCCCGCATCGTCGAAGACGCGGCGCATGCGGTCGACGGTCGCGGGATCCGTCAGACCGTTGCCCGATCCGTGGACGCTGAAGGTGGGGAATTTCCAATTATCCCGCAGGAGTTCCCGCGACACCAGCCGGTTTTGCCCCCTGTAGTCGGTGAGCATGGCGTTGCGCACGAAATGCACCGTCGTGGAAACCGTATTGAGGCTGAGCGCGCCGAAATGCTCGTTGATGAAGCGCAGCATCTCCGGCTCCATGTTGGCGACGTTGAAGTCGCGTCCATAGAGCGCGTCCATCCGGTGCCGGGTCCTCGTCCACGGCGTCCGCTTCCAGGGCCAAACCGGGTTTTCAACGTCGAATTCCTCGACCGGGTAAGGAAGCGTCGACAGCACGCGGTCCCAGAGGTCGTCGGCGAGCGTCGGTTTATCCGGATTGAAGCTGTAGCTGTCAGGCAGGAAGCCGAGAAGGTAGCGCACCGCATAGGCGCGGAAGATGTTGGCGGGCGTGAAGACCACCAGCGGACCGACCTGTGTGAAGGCCACCCGATCGACGAGATCGGTAATCTTGCCCTCCAGCGTGGCGATGCTGAAAACCATCGTGCCCATGCAATGGGCGATGACGTCGAGCTTCGGCGCGCCGGTCTGTGTGGTGATCGTCCGCAAGACCAAGGGCACGTCTTCCTTGCCAATTTCGTCGAAGCTCCAGGCAGCACTTGCGGTCGGGTGCGCCGGGCTGGTTCTGAGGTCGGCGATCCAGACCTCACGCCCCGTCTTCCAGAAATGGCTGGCGAAGTTGGGATTGACGGCGTGGTGGGCAAAGGTTGTCCCGCCGGCGCTGTATCCGTGGATCATCACCAGCGGCCGCTTCGTCGTGCCGGGATGGGGATAGCGGGTCAGCAGGACTTTCCCGAGAACCGGCGGGCCGCCGAGTTGAGGCTTGGTCGTTCCGACGACGAGCGTCTGTCGCTGCGCTGCGACCGTACCGCCTCCCTTGATCTTCAACTGCGCCGGCGGGCGGAAATCCACCACGTCGTTAGCCGGGTCCTTGTCCTTGTCGGGTGCACGGAAACTCCAGATATGCATGCCCAACAGCAGCCGGAGAAAATACCCGAGGAAAGTCAGAAGCGCTCCGATCGCGGCGACGCCGTCGCGCTGTTCCGTGATGCGCACGAGCGGCACGCCGATACGGGCGAGATAGTCGAGGTCGAGTGTCAGCACGCGGCCGCCGGACGCTGTCTCCAACCCCGGAAATTGCTCCAGCGCGACCTCCATGAGCTGACGCCAGGGATTGGAGCGCCGATCATAGGTGAAGCGCTTGGTGCCGACGATCCGGTCGCCCAAAAGGGAGATGCCGCCGGTGATCGGGTCCGGCGTGCCGATCTTCAGATCATAGACGAAGGCGCGGATTTCGCCGGACCGGCTGGCGATGGCAAGACCCGAGCGGACGCGCTCAAGGAAGCCGGGCCCACCGTCGCCATCGACGATCGCCTGATAGCTGTCGCGCAGGCCGCGATTGAGCACCCAGGCCTTGCCGGCACGCCAGATCCTGCCGCCGACCCACGTCGACTGGCGTTCAAGGACCCGCAGGCTGCCGGTCAGGGGCGCGGTAAAGGTGGCGATCGCCTCAAGCTTCTGCTCCTTCAGGCCGGCAGGCGCCCATGTCTGATGGAGATTGTCCCACTGATCCGCAGGAAAGATGCGGATCATGCTCCGCGCCAGCGGCGCAGTGGCATCGGTCGCGACTTCAAGAGTTCCATCGCCGCCATTGCTTGGCGCCAGATCGGCCAATGCTTTCGGTTTGAAACGCAGCGTGAGCTCGACAACTCTCGTTTCAGCGGCTGCACCGGCCGCCGAAAACCTGACCCGGCCGGCAAGGCGCTCGATGATCTCGGCATCGGCATCAGGGGCCGATGCGGCGGCATCGGTTTCACGAAACACCGGGCGAGCCAAGGCAAGGCCGGGCACAGCAGGAGCCGGGGCGACATAACCCCAGGCTGCTGCGAGCGTCTCCGAGGCGCGCAGGGCCACTGCCGCGATGGTGAGCGCCGGATTGGTGCCAAGCGCCGTCGGAATGATCGAGCCGTCGAGAACCACAAGACCATTGTGGAAGTCGTTCGGCAATTCCGATTTGAAGACGCGCCCCAGATGGTCGACGACGCCCGTCGCACCGGTGTTGCCCATTACGCAGCCGCCGAGCGGGTGCACGGTCGTGAGCGGACCGCGCTTGTTCTGCAGCAGCCAGTTCAGGCTGGCTGGAAGAAGCTTCCAGACGGGATTGGCGATGATGCGACCGCCCGTATTCTTCGCCAGCCGCGCCAGCGCCTCGATCTCGGTGTCGAAGACCGGCAGGGACGGCAGGTCGTCCCAGCGCATCCGCGCGGTGCCGTCGTTGTCGTCGGAAGCCGAAGCATCCAGTTCCATACGCCCGGCGGCGCCGTCATCGGCCATGACGGCATAGACGGCGGAATGTTCTATCCTGCCGGTCGGCGCCACATAGGCATCATCGTCCGGGAAGCCCCGCGTATGCGTCGACCAGTCGATCCGATCGAGGCCGTGAAGCGTGTTGAGCGTCGCAAAGATCTCGGTAAAGGCGAGGCGCAGGCCCGCTGGAACAGAGAGCTCCTCGATCAGAACACCGGCCGTTTTTCGAAGATCGAGCACGCCGGTGATCGTGGGACCGATCGCACGCTTGGAGGGCTGCACGGCCTCGTCCGAGACGGTATTGACCGGATTTGATGTGGCATAATCGGTCACCAGCATGTCGCCATTGGTCGAGCAGTGATTGCCGAAATGCACGGAGAGGCTGAGGCCCTTGGCCTGTGAGCGCTTCAGGATTTCGAACGAGCCGAGCGTACCCGCCGCCAGCACCACCTTGCCTGCGCGCACCTGCAGCACCTCGCGGTCGCGTCCGCGAAGGGCCGCGTCGGTATAGACGCAATCGACGATCCAGTTGCCGCCGTCCGGCTTGACGCTGAGCACGGTCGCGCTGCTGAAGATCTCCGCCTCGTTGCTTAGCGCCGTGACGAGCAGATTGACGTCGAGCGAGTTCTTAGCGCCGAAATTGCAGCCCGTCGCGCAGTCGCCGCAGCGCACGCATTTATTGAGCCTGACATTTCCTGAGCTCACCGTGTCGGTCATCGCGACCGTAATCGCCGCCTCGCGAAAACCCGTCGTTGCGATGTTGCGGAAGGATTTGTGTTTCTGGGGTATGCCGTCGGGATGTTTCGAGATGGAGTTCGGGACGCCGTTTGCGGTGCCACCCAGAAGCTCGCTTGCACGATCATAATACTGCCGCCAGGTCGTCAGGTCCTTGAGGTCATCGGGCCAGCGCGTGTGAAACACGTTCTCGTCGGGAACTTCCATGACGCCGGCATTGATCAGCGAACCGCCACCGACGCCGTTTGCGACCACCGTGACGACCTCCGGGCCGATCCGTACGTCGACCAGCCCCTCCTTGTTACGATCGCGACGGATATGGCGGGGCAGCTCGGCAAGGCCCGTCGGAAACGAGCCCGGCAGATACTCCTTGCCACGCTCGAGCACCCCGACCTTGACCGGGGCGCCCCCCTTCGTGCGGCCGGCCATGGTGGCGGCAGCGATCGCGCCGCCATAGCCACTGCCGACGATGAGGACGTCGAAGTGGAGTGCGGCCGGCGCCTTTCGAACCCGGTCGACCAGCCTTTCGAAACCCTGGGAAATCCAGGCTGTGTGCGAGGTGTTGTCGAAATCAGCGCCGGCCATGGTCGCCTCCCGGACGTTGGTCTCGGGCACGAGGCGGGTATCCGTAGTTCCAATCGGACATAACGCTCTCCATAAGATGCGTCTGACGCCTGAACTCGGTGTGCGAGCCGCGATGGCTCATGTCTTTCGATGCCCCCAATAGGAGGCGTCGACATCCGGGAAGAATGCAAAAATCCGAAGCGTGTGCGGTTTGCGCCAATGCCGATCTATCGAAGTCGGCTAGCCCTCTTAGCGATTGCTAAATAATATGCGAGAGTCAGCAAATCGGCGAGGGATAAATGCACTTCTGCGCGAAGAGAGCCCCTGTTTCGCGCATTTCGTGATCAATCACCGCGCGAAGGAAACATGGAGACGGTCGCAAAATCGCTCGAAGGGTTTTTGCCGCTGAACCTGCTTGGCCGACTTTACGGCTCTGACGGAGAGCGGCCGGCGGCGGTCGAGTTTCCGGCCGCCGTGATCTTTGTCGACGTGTCGCGCTATACGGCCCTCGTCGAGCAACTGGCGCGACGCGGCAAGGAAGGGCTGGTGCAGATCCCGAAGCTGCTCGGCCTTTCCTATGCGCGCTGTGCCGACCATATCTGCGACCGCGGCGGTGAAGTCCTTCTCTTTGCGGGCGACTCGCTGCTGGGCTATTGGCCCGCCGACGAAACGGGTCTGGCGCGCGCGGTCAAAAATGCGGCCGAGTGCGCCGAGGCTATCTGCAAGGAGAGCCGCGAGCGGCGAGACCCGGGCGCAGGCGAAATCGGGCCAACGCTGCATATCGGCATCGGCGCCGGGCAACTCTGGGCGGCTGCCATCGGCGGCCAGCCGGTGTGGAACCTTGTCGCTGGGGGCGATGCCGTCGTCCAGGCTGCAAGCGCACAGACACTCGCCCACCGCTGGGAAGTCGTTCTGTCGCCAGAGGCGGCAAGGACGCTGACCGATGGTGACGAAACGCATGCGCCCGTCGTCGCACCAGCGCACGCGCTAATCGCGCACGAATGGCTCGTCGCGTTCCTTCCGATGCAGCTTCAGGAATTGCTTGGCCCCTCGCCGACGAAGCCGGCAATAGAACCCCCCTCCCTCAGAACATCGGCCGAAGGCAATCTCCATCGCGATGCGCGGCTCGACACGCTTGCGGAGATCAGGCCGGTGTCCGTCGTTTTCGTGCGGATCATCGGTCTCCAGCACCAGGATGCCCAGGCACTCGTCCGGCACCAGAACCTCTGCGCCACGCTTCAGGCGATTTCGCACCGCTGCGGCGGCCCGCCGGGCGAGCTGCTCTTCGACGACAAGGGGCTCGTCTATCTCTGTGTTTTCGGGACACGCGGGACGTTTCACCGCGACGACCCCGCCCGCGCCGTGGATGCCGCCCGCGCCATCGGTCGCCACATCGCGGAGATGGGGCTTGCCGTCTCGGTCGGCGTGGCGACGGGCGAGGCCCTGTTTCGCGTCGTCGGCAGCGCGCGCCGTCGGCAGCTGATGGTTCTCGGCACGCCGGTCAATCGCGCCGCGCGCCTCGTCACGACCGTCTCCAATGATGTGCTGTGCGATGCGCCGACCGAAAGGGCAAGCCGGACGTCCTTCGATTTCGAGCAACGCGGAACCGTCCAATTGGCGGGGCTGGGCGACGTGGCGCCAGTCTTTCGTCCCCTCGAACCGCGGTCGCGGGCCCTGCCCGCAACAACGCTGATCGGCCGCGAGCGGGAACTTGCCTTCCTGCAGCATGCTTTCGAGGAGACGCGCAGCGGTTCGAGCCGCCTTGTCGTCATCCTGGGCGAACCGGGCATCGGCAAGAGCAGGCTGGCGGCCACCTTTACCGACAATCTTCACGCAACCGGCGTTGCGATCGCCGTGACGCTTGCCGAACGGGACGACCGGCGAAGCTCGCTTCTGGCCTGGCGGCGCGTCCTTGAGACGCTTTTGGGATTGCCCGCCGAAAGCGATGGCCTCGTCCTGCTCGAAAGCATCACTGCCCGCATCCGCACGGCGCCATGGATCGCCGACCGCCTGCCCCTCCTCAACGACCTGCTGGCGATGGAGATCGAGCAGAACGAGGGAACGCGCCACCTGGAAGGCGCCCACCGCGCCGATGCGACCATGCGCCTGCTCGGTGATATCCTCGGCGTCCTGGCGCCTCGCCCGTTCGCCCTCGTACTCGAAGACAGCCAGTGGCTGGATTCCGCCTCCTGGCGACTGGTCGAATGGGTTCTCGGCTCCGTGCCGTCGCTGCTGCTGGTGCTTTGCGTGCGCTCCGAAGAGGTGCCCGAGGATCTGAAGCAATTGCGCCGACGGGTCGAGGCGGCAGGCGAGACCGGGACCGAGGCCGAGGAGCCGGCCCGGCGCTACCGCATCCTCGAACTTGAAGAACTCGACGATAGCACTGTTTGCGAACTCGTATCGCGCACGCTTGGCGAGGTGCCGCCGCAACAGGAACTCGCGCGCAGGGTCGCCGCCCTTGCCGGAGGTAACCCCTTCTTTGCCGAGGAAATCGCGCTGACGCTGAAGAGCGAGGGCCTGATCGCCGTGCGCGACGGCCTCTGGCGTTCGATCCGCCCGCTCGAGGACCTGCAATATTTCGAGGGCGTCGAGCGCGTCATCCGGGAGCGGGTCGATCGTCTCGACTCGATATCGCAGGACGTGATCAAGGCGGCGGCCGTCATTGGGCGCTCGTTCACTTTCGCTGAGCTGGAGGCGTTGCTGAAGGACGAATTGAACGCAGAGGGGCTCGGCTCCGCCGTCGAAAGGCTGGTCGATGCCCATCTGGTGCGCCGGCTCGGTCAAGCCGGAAGCTACGAGTTCCGCCACGACCAGACGCGCGACGTGGTCTACGGATCGATGCCGGGCGACCTGCGCAGCCGTCTCCACGCATCGCTCGCCCACTGGCTGGAGCGCAGCCGCATCGAGGCGATGGGTGGGGACCTGGCCGTTCTCGTCCAGCATTTCGAGGCGGCGGACAACAAGGAGAAGGTCGTAAAATATGCGGATCTGGCGGCGGCCAGGGCCCTGCAGGTCGGCGCCTTCCGGGAGGTCGAGTCCTTTCTCGGCATCTGCATGGCGCACGAGCCGAAGCCGCAGGACTGGACACCGGAACAGCGGCTGCAGGCGGTTCGCTGGCGGCGCAAACTGGCCGAGGCACACTACAGCCGCGGCGACATTCACGCACAGGGCATTGCCGTCAGGAACGCGCTGAAGGCGGCCGGCCAACCGGTCCCTGTCTCTTCGTCCGCGACCCTGATGCGGCTTGCCGCCCGCAGCCTGCGGCTTGCGGTGCAGCAGATGCTGCCCGAAACGGCGAAGCTTGCCCACCGCGAGGACCGGTTGTCCTGGGAGAGGGAAATGGCGCGTTGCCTGAACCAGGCAGCGCTGGTGGATTACTTCGAGCTGCGCTTCACCCGCGGGATGTGCAATCTCGTCGGCGCGGTGGCGCGCGCGGAACGGACCGGACGGACGATCGAAATGGCGGTTGCCGCCTCGCAGCTCGGCTGCGGCTTCGGGATGATGGGCTGGCGCTCGGGGTGCCGCTATTTCATGGAAAGGGCCGAGCGGATCGCCACTGAACTGGCAGACACCGCCATCCATGCGCATGTCTGCAATCTCGACGCGCTCTGGCAGCTCGGGCGCGGCGAATGGGCGGGGGTGGACGCAAGGCTGGAGCAGGGCCAGCAGTTCTGCCTTCGGGCCGGCGATCAATTGCGGTGGTGCAATGCCCAGGGCATGCGCTTCTGGTCGCTCTATTATCGCGGCGAGCAGGCCGCGCTCGAACCGACGACGACCGCCCTCCTCTCGCGCGCGCAGAATGCCGGCAACATCCAGCAGGAAATCTGGGCGTTGCGCTGCAAGGCGTTGTGCGTGCTGCACACGGATCAGCCGCGCGAGGCCGTCGACATTCTCCGGCTGATCACCTCGGCGATGCTCGGCTCGGTCGATCTGGCGGCACAGATATCGGCAAAGGGCGCGCTGGCGCTGGCGCTCGCGCGCACGGGGCGGCATGCGGAGAGTGTCCAGGCGGCCGCCGAAACCTTGCAACTGGTAAAATTGATGCGCCGGCCCTCGTCCCACAGCACCTTGGTCGGCATCTCCGGCGCCGCCGAGGTTTTCTTGCGCGGCCGGGAAGCCGGGCTCGCCCATGCTTACGAGGAATGGCCGCGCTGGGAGGGCCAGGCGCTGCGCGAGCTCAAACGTTATGCCCGAGCTTTCCCGATCGGCGCGCCGCAGCTTGCGCTTTGGTCGGGCGTATCACTCTGGCTGGAGGGCAAGGAGACGGGCGCGATGTCCGTGTGGAAGGACGGCATGGCGGCCGCGCAGCACCTCAGTCTTCGGCGCGACGAGGCCATGATCGCCGCCGAACTGCGCCGCAGGCGGGACCGGACGTGACTAGCCGGCGCAACGCGCGAGGTTGTCGTCTCCAAGCTCGCCCAGCCGTTCGGCGAGGAGCGTTCTAAGGCCGGGCTGCCCGACAAGCGACGCCGCCAGGGATGCCGGCACCCACCGCATCGTGCGCGCACCTTTTTCCGGAAAGTCGGGCGCCATCGACGCGACGGCGATCAGGTGAACCTGGACGTGATAGACGGCCGCCTTGCCAACCTTGCTGTAGGTGTAGCCGCCGATTTCGTCGTTCAACGCCGTTCCGATGACGCCAGCCTCTTCGAACGCCTCCCGGACGGCAGCGCCAAGGGTGTCTTCGCCATATTCCAGGTGCCCTTTGGGAATGCCCCAGAGCCCGGTGGTGCGGCCGCAAATGAGCAGCACTTCAAACCGGTCCCCATCCGCTTCCTTGCGAAAGCAGATCGCACCGGCCTGGTCGACGACGTCCGGCTCTGAGTCGGAAACGGTAATCGCGTCCGATGACAGACGTGACACAGCGGATGTTTGCATCATCGTTCACATATTGAACTGACTGGAGGCCAAGTGAGGGTCAGGCGGCTATGTGACAGTTTTATGACGAGTGAGGGTGAAATTCAACAGGACGCTAATGCAATTAAACGGCCGGAAAGACAGCAGTCCGCGAGGCAACATTTTCAGGCTTTGCGAAGCTGATGACGGCCCGCAAATCGCGGGCCGCCTTCGCATCGAAGCTTAATCAGAACGGCGAATCCGGGAAGTAGAAGTCCTTCGCATTGTCCTTGGTCACGAGCGTTGCATCGATCGTGTAGACGCCGCGAACCGGAACCTGGCCGTAGAAGTTGGCGACGGTCATTTCGAGCGCCGTGCCGACCATTGCCGGCGGATAGAGCACGTCGACCGGGATCATCTTGTCGCCGTCCATGACCTTCTTGATCATTTCCTTCGAGCCGGCGCCGGCAACGACATACTGGATGTCGGTGCGCTTGGCCTGCTCGATCGCCTGCAGCACGCCGACCGCCATGTCGTCGTCCTGGCACCAGACAACATCGATCTTCGGGTACTTGGTCAGGTAATCCTGCATGACCTTGAAGGCGTCGTCGCGGTTCCAGTTGCCGTACTGGCGGTCGAGAACCTTGACCTTGGAGCCTTCGATGCCCTTGTCGAAGCCGTCCTGGCGCTGCTGGTCGATCGGGATCGGCAGGCCGCGGATGACGACGACTTCAGCTTCCGGCGTCGTAGCCTTGATGTATTCGCCGGCGACCTGGCCAAGCGCCGGGTTGTTGCCGGCAACGTAGAGGTCACGCACCGAGTTGTCGTTGACGCTCGGCGCACGGTCGACGAGAGCGACGAAGGTCCCCTTGCCCTTCACTTCCTTGATGGCGTTGACCAGCGGATCCGGATCGGTCGGCAGGATGACGAGCGCGTCGATCCCCTGCGTCTCCAGATCCTGCACGGCGTTGGCCTGGCTTGCAGGATCCGGCGAGGTCTTGACGATGACGTTCAGGCCGGGATTGCGCTCCATCAGGATCTTGGCAACCCGTTCGGCATGGAACACCACACCGGCCGTCCAGCCATGGTCGGCAGCCGGGATCGACACGCCGATGGTTACCTTCTTTTCCTCCTGCGCGTGCGACACGCCGGCAAAGGCGGTCATCGCCGCAAGGGTCAGGCCGAATAGCTTCTTGTTCATTAAGTTCCTCCCAAATTTCAGGTCAGCCTGTTCAAGGCCGGGAGACCTGTAGACCCGGCCGTCTCACGACTTCCGCACCAGCGAGCGCTGGACGAGCATCGCAATGATGATGATCGCGCCCTGGATGGCACCGATCAGGTATTCGCTGATGAAGTTGGAGAGCAGCATGATGTTGCCGACCAACTCGAGGATGAACGCGCCGCAGATCGTGCCCCAGACGCGGCCCGCACCGCCTTTGAGCGCCGTGCCGCCGACAACGACGGCGGTGATCGCCTGCAGCTCCCACAGAATGCCTGTCGTCGCCGAAGTCGAGCCGAGGCGCGGCACGTAGAGGAGAACGGCGACCGCCACACAGAGCCCTTGAATGACGAAGGCGATGGTGCGCACGCGATTGACGGAGATGCCCGAATAGCGGGCAACGTCGCGGTTGGAGCCGACGGCAACGACGTGGCGGCCGTAGCGCGTACGGTAGAGGATAAAGGCGGCAACAGCAGTCACCGCAAGGATGACGACGATCGGAACCGGCACACCGGCGATCGTGCCGAAATAGGCCGGCCGATACATTTCCTGAAGCTCAGGTTCCTTGAGCGTGATCGCCCCGCCCTGCGAGAGCCAGGTCGTCAGCCCGCGATAGATGCCCATGGTGCCGAGTGTGGCGATGAAGGGCTCGATCTTGCCGACGGTCGTGATCAGACCGTTGGTGAGGCCACAGAGTGCACCGGCGACGATGGCAAAGAGGATTGCCGCCAGGAGCATGAGCACCGGATCGGCGATGACGCCGGAGTTCATGAACAGGATCATCAGGCTGGCGATGAAGGCGACCATAGCGCCAACGGAAAGGTCGAGATCCCCGGATGAAATCACGAAGGTCGCGCCGACCGCGATAATGGCAATGAAGGCGCTTCGGGTCGCGACATTGGCAAGGTTGGTAATGCTGATGAAGTTGGGATTGACCAGCGCGCCGACCAGGAGAAGCAACGCCAGCGCAACGAACGGCGCCACGGCCCTCAGATCGATGTCACGCCAGCTGCGGCGGCGGATGGCTTCCTGGCTGCCTTCCTGGTTCACGCTCATGTCCAATCGAACCTCCCCCATCTGTCGGGATTCTTGTTGTTGTCGTTGCCGGCGGCCGCGCCGTTGGCGCGGCTCAAGCCGCCGTCTTTTTCTTCAAACCTGCGGCGTAACGCATGATCTCCTGTTCGGAGATCTCGTCGCCTTCGAGAATGCCGGCGATATGGCCTTCCCGCATGACCGCAACGCGACTGCAAAGACCGATGATCTCCGGCATTTCCGAGGAGACGACGATGATCGAGCGACCGTCCCGGGCGAGCGCGGAAATGAAATGATAGATCTGCTGTTTCGTGCCGACGTCGATGCCCCGCGTCGGCTCATCGATGATGATGATGCTCGGGTCGGTTTCCATGACCTTGGCGAGAAGCAGCTTCTGCTGGTTGCCGCCGGACATGCGCCCGGCGACGATCCTGTCGTCCCGCACGCGAATGTCGAAACGACGGCGCGCCTTGACCAGGGCCGCCTCTTCGCTGCCGGGGTCGAGATAGCCAAGACGGCTATGACGGCCAAGCGATTGCAGCGTCAGGTTCGCCATCATGCCGGCATTGAGCAGCAGACCCTTGGCCTTGCGGTCCTTCGTCATATAGGCAAGACCGGCCTTGTTGGCCGCATGGACGTCGCCGGATGGCACAGGCTCACCGCGAACCATCACCTCGCCGGCCGTGCGCGCACGCAACCCGACAATCGCCTCCATCAGCTCCGTCCGGCCCGAGCCGATCATGCCGGAAAAACCAAGGACTTCGCCGCGACGGACATCGAAGCTTGCGTCGCGAACATAGCCAGTCGAAATGGCATCGACCCGCAGAACCACCTCTTCGTCGACATCGGGCTCATTCTTGGCGGGATAGAGGCTCGATAGTTCGCGCCCGACCATCAGCTGGGCGATCGCCTCGCCGTCGAGAATGGATGTGGGCGACGTCTTGATCCACTGGCCGTCGCGCAGCACCGTCACGCGATCGGTCAGTTCCATCACCTCGTCGAGCTTGTGCGACACGAAGACGAAGCTCGTTCCCTTGTCGCGCAACTTGCGCACCAATCGGAACAGGAAGTTCGTCTCCTCGCGCGACAACACAGCCGTCGGCTCGTCCATGAACACGACGCGCGCATCGCGGCTGATGGCCTTGGCGATCTCGACCATCTGCTTTTCGGCGATCGACAGCGACCCGATCATCGCGCTCTCATCGACATGCGAACCGAGGAGATCGAGCACACGACGGGTCTCGACGCGCATGAACTTGCGATCGAGCACGCCGAAACGGGTTACCTCGCGGCCGAGAAACAGGCTCTCGGTGACGGTCAGATGTTCGGCGAGATTGAATTCCTGGTGGATGATGACGATGCCGAGTGCTTCGGCCGCGCCATTGGCCGGCAGCTTCGTCGACTTGCCGTCGAGAAGGATCTCTCCCGATGTCGGCTGCTCGAAGCCCGACAGGATCTTCACCAGCGTGGATTTGCCAGCGCCGTTCTCGCCCATGAGCGCATGAATCTCGCCCTGGCGAAGCTCGAAATCGACGCTGAAAAGCACCTGCACGCCGCTGAACGACTTGCTGATGCGGCGCGCCGACAGCACGACGGGAGCCCCGTCGACATGCTCCGTGCTCATTATCCCCTCCCTGCGGCCTCCACCGCTATTTCAATGATGTAAACCTTTACACTCGCCGATGTAAAGGTTTACATCGTGCTTGCTCGACAATTTTTTTGGCTTCTTCGTTTGACCGTCGGGCGAACCTGTGTAACGTCCACGCAGCAAATCCGAGGCCAAGCGTGTCCAATTCCCAGCCCGCAACCATTGAAGACGTCGCACGCATCGCCGAGGTGTCGATCGCGACCGTATCGCGGGCCATCCACATGCCGGAAAAGGTTGCCAAATCGACGCGCCTCAAGGTCAACCAGGCGATCGCGATCACCGGCTACACGCCCAATGCGATGGCGCGCAGCCTACGGCTCGGCCGCTCGAACATGATCCTCGTGGTCGCGCCCGATATCGGCGACCCGAACTTCTCCAGCATTCTGGTGGGTCTCGAAAACGAAGCGCGCGCCCATGGTTACGGCGTGCTGATCGGCCATACGCAGAACGACGCCCAGCGTGGCCTCGAATATCTGAAGTTCTTCAATTCCAACCAGGCCGCGGGCATGATCCTGTTTACGGGTATCCTTCCCTTTGGCCATCAGACGCTGACGGCCCGCCTGCCGCCGACGGTCGGCGTCTTCGAGCCGGTCTTCAACGGTGGCATCCCCTATGTCGGGGTCGATGACGTCGAGGGCGCGCGTAAGGTCGTCGACCTGCTCATCTCCGAAGGGCATCGGCGGATCGCCTTCATCGGCGATTCCAACACTCGCCTCGCCTATGGTCGGCGGCGGCAGGGATATGAAGCCGGGCTTGCGGCAGCCGATATCGCCATCAATCGGCGTCTGATCATGGAAGGCGACGGGACCGTGGAAAGCGGCAGGCTGGCGCTCGAGCAGCTGTTCATGCGCGACGACCTGCCGACCGCCTTCATGTGCGTCAACGACCAGACCGCGCTTGGCGTGACGCTTGGCCTGCGCGCCCGCGGCTACGATATCCCCGACGACTTTTCCGTCACCGGCTTTGATGATGTCCCGCAAGCGAGTTTCATGACGCCTTCGCTGACGACCATACGCCAGCCCCGCACCGCCATCGGCAAGCACGCGATGGCGCTGCTTCTGGAGTTGCTCTCGGACCGCGCAGCCTCCGAAACCGAAATCCTGCTGCGACCCGACCTGGTGATCCGCAACTCCGTCGGCCCGCCGCCGGCACGGCGATGACGCGACATTCCCATCCGTTCTGAAAACGGCTGCCCGGGCTTCCGACGATGATCCACTGCCCCCGCGCCTGTGACGTCGCGATGGAACCGTTTGCGCTCAAATCGGTTCTCCCCGTGTGAAGTCAAAGGAGCAACGAAGATGGATCACACAGGTCACGTACGCCTCGCAGCCACCGAACTGACGCCGGCGATTTTGGAAGGGGCGACCGTTTACGGAGCGGACGACGATAAGGTCGGCACGGTCGACCACATCCACGGCGTCGGCACGGCGAGCACCGTCATCATCGACGTCGGCGGCTTCCTGGGCATCGGCGCAAAACCCGTTGCCGTGCCGCTTGCCGATCTCGATTTCATGCGTGACGAAGACGGCGACGTCCACGCCGTGACGACGTGGACCAAGGACCAACTCAAGGAAATGCCCGAGCATTACGACTCGTAGCGTGGTTCTTACACGGAGGCCTGGCAGGGAGACCTGAGCTTTCCAGCCTGTGGAGTTGCACAGAGAGTGTGGCGGCGGTCAAATGCATCCCCGGCCGCCGCATACGGCAGGACACTCCATCCCGCAGCGCGGTCTCCGCGGGAACCGACCCTCCTCATTACGCAACGATAACAGTCTCATCGTCGGCGAGGATCCGCGAACCGACGTCGCCGCGTCCTTCGCCCTTCGCGGCAAGCCTTGCCTCATGTTCCTTGCCCCACGTCGACAGGACCGTGACCGCGTCGTTGAGGCTCTTGCCAAACTCCGTCACCGAATACTCGACCCTTTGGACGGCGCCCGGGAAAACCTCGCGGCGAACCAGGCAATCAGCTTCCATTTCGCGAAGTTGCTGCGTCAGCACCTTTTCACTGATCCCCGGGAGGAGCCGTCGCAATTCGCCGAACCGGCGCGGCTCGATGTTGACCTCCCACAATATGAGCGTCTTCCATTTGCCGCCGATGGCATTCAACGCCGATGCAAAGCCACATTCATCCTGCTGCAACCGTTTCACGCGTCATGCTCCACTTCCGGCTTACCGCTTACTTTAAAGTGCGTAATTTACAGGCTCCGAAAACCGCTCCTATTAGACGGCAGCTTTCAATCGGAGTTGTCGTTCATGATCAATATAGGTGTTGCAGGCGATGGACGCACTGGCCCCGCGCGCGCCCGGATATTTGCAGCAAGTTATCCGCTGGATGAACTCCCGGCCTCGGCCAGGTATGCCCCATGACCACAAGCGATCGCCTGCAAGACAATGGACGGCCGCAGGAGACGGAACGCGCTGGCAAGAGAACGGCAAGCTGTGCCTGCGGTGGCCTGAAGGTGACCGTGAGCGGCGCCCCTGCCCGCGTCTACGCCTGCGCGTGCCTGGAATGCCAGCGCGCGACGGGATCGGGCTTCGCCTACCGCGCCCGGTATTCCAGGGCGTCCATCGCCATCGAAGGGGAACGCCGGGTGTGGCGACGCGGCAGCGACGCCGGCCGCTGGGTGGACCAGACCTTCTGCCCGACATGCGGAACGCTCGTGTACATGGAGGCGGAGGCACTGGCGGACGCGGTGGTGATCTCCGCGGGCTGCTTTGCCGATCCGGACTTCCCGCCACCGGCCGCCATCTTCTGGGCCTCGCGCCGGCACAGCTGGTATGATCTGACAGAGGGTATCGAGACATTTGGATAGGCGGCCGGTTAAGAAAGAAGCGTCCAGCCCGTCCGCCGCGGCCAGGGCCGCGGCGTAACATCGGCGCGCCGTTCAGCGCGTCTCGGTATCCGCCCGTCGGGCCACAAGCCCTAAGTCCTTGGCGCCGAGTTTGCCGATGGCGGAGAGGATTCGGTAACCTCCGACCACCGTATCGCGCTCGGCATTGGCGAGTTTTACCTGGACCTTGATCAATTCAGCTTGGGCTTGGAGCACGTCGAGGAGGGTACGCTGGCCGATTGCTTGTTCTGCCATCATGCCGTCCTTGGCCATTGTTGCCGCCTTGACGGATGCCCGGTTGGCGGACGCGGTCGCAAGCGCTGCCTGGTATTGCGCCCAGGCAGAGGCCGCCTTCGCCTGAACTTCGGCGTGCTGAACGTCGACGGTGATGTTCGATTTGCCAAGGTCTTCCTTCGAGCGCCGTATCTCGGCCTCCACCTTCCCTCTCTGATAGATGGGTACCTTGAGTTCGATGCCCGCCTTTTGCTCGGTCGCCGATCCGTCGAACGCCATTGCGTCGATCGCGCTGTTGCGTTCGCCTCTGCCGATCCCGATCGAACCCTTCACGGTCGGCAGGAGCTTTCCCTCGCTGACGGCGACATTGAACACGGCGCCTTCGGCGAGGTGCCGTTTCGCCAGAAGGGCGGGATGCTGCTTGGCGGCGATCGCCAGCGCCTTATCGAGGTTGGCGGGCAGCATTTTCACGGGGACCTTTCCGCCCGTGAGCTTGCCCGGTTCGTCGCCGATGATCTGCCTGTAGGTCGCCTGGACGCGCTTGGCTTCGGCATGGGCGAGGCTCAGTTCCGCCTCGGCCGCGGCGCGGCGCGCCTCGGCCTGCGCGATGTTCGTTCGGGTGCGTTCGCCGGCCTGGTGGCGGGCGATCTCGGATCGCTTGAGTTCCTTGAGGAAATCGAGGTCCTGCTTGCGCAGCACAACGATGCGGCGCGCCAGCACCACGTCCATATAGGCCTCGGTCGCCTCGAACAGGATGTTTTGCTCTGTGTTGCGCGTGTTCTCCTCGGCGGCGCGCTGCCGCGCCTTGTTGACCTCGACATTGTTGGTCGTCTGCAGTCCGTCGAAGAGGGTCTGGTCGAGCACGATGCCAAACGTGCCGCGATTGGTGGCCGCGCTCGAATCGTAGCCGATCCCACTGCGCCAGGTGATTTTCGGATGCATCGCCGACCGGGCGATGTCGATGTCGTACGCGCTCGCCCGTGCTCCGGCGCGCGCTGCATTGAGCGTCGGGTTGTTGCGGTAAGCCTTCGCCAGGGCACTTGAAAGCGGCTCGGCATGAGCCTCAGCCATGGCAATCGGCGCAATCATTGCAACCAGGGCCACCAGTATTCGTTTCATCGAACAGGAATCTCCGTTGGGACGCCGGATCGCCCGCCAGCAGGCGAGACAATCCGGATCGAGGGCACGCAGACGCTCGTCGGGCGGCGTCAAGGGATGGCCAGCAACCGAGTGGCGTTTGGCCGACGGGATCGGCAGGGATGGCACCGCTTGAATTTGTCGCCGCCGGACCCCTCGCGAAAAAATATCGTGCCGCCGCGAATCCTTTTTCGGGTTCGACGCCTCTTATGACTGAGACGACGGATCTCGGTTTTGCATCGGAGGTGTTGCATGGCATTTTTTCGCAAGAATATCGGTAGAGCGCAGCAGACAGTGCGGATTGGCCTTGGGATCGGTGCCGCTGTGCTGGCATACAGTTTCCTGAGTGGTTGGATCGCCCTCCTGGTGGGCGTATCGGCCCTCACCTTCGTCCTCACCGGCCTCATCGGCTACTGCCCGGCCTGCGCCGTTGCCGGGCTCCACGATCGGAGCAAGCCATGAACACCAAGGCGGTGACGACCGAAACGTTCGAAGCCGCCCGCCACGGCGATCGCAATGCGATCGTCCGGCTGCTCGAGCGGACCCAGCCTGACATTCGCCGCTACGCCCGGGCAACTTGCCGTACTGCCGATGTCGACGATGCGACGCAGGAGGCGCTCTGGCTTCTGTCGCGCCATGTCGGCGCAATCCGGGCACTCGCGACCCTGTCGAACTGGTTGTTCAGCGTGGTCCGGCGGGAGTGCCTGAGGCTCGCCAGACGCAGCGGTTTGGTCGCCGACATCGATGAAGACGCGCTTGAAACAAGCCTGGTGCAGCGGCCGGAACACGTGTTGCGTCTCGATCTTGCAGCGGCGTTCGAGGCTCTGCCCCAGCAGTATCGAGACGTCGCTCTGATGCGCGACCTCCAGGAGATGACGATCGACGAGATCGCCACGACGCTTCATCTTTCGCGACAGGCGGTGAAGGCGCGGCTGCACCGCGCACGCCTGCTTCTGCGAGAATATTTGGCGGGCTAACCACTCAGGAAGATTGCTGCGTGGTCAGCTCCGGAAAGCCAGGCACGTCACGCTGCCACGGTCTCCTTCGCGATTTTCGGAAACGCCAGATCTACCACCAGGCCGCCGGCCGCTGCTTCTGCGAGTTCGACGGAGCCGCCGTGCGCCATCATGATCTGGGCAACAATGGCCAGCCCCATGCCGGTTCCCTCGGCGTTGGTGTTCCCGCGCACAAACGGTTTCAGCATTTTCTCGCGCTCCGCGGCCGGGATCCCCGGTCCTTCGTCGGTGACGCGCACGATGCGGGCTTGGAGAACCTCGACCATGAGCACCTCCGTCCCGCGTGCGTGTCGCATTGCATTGACGATCAAATTATCGAGGGCCACGCGGATAGCCGGCTCGGAACCGGAGACCATGACCCGCCCGCCCGCCTTGAGCTCGATCTCCATGCCTTGCTTCATCGCCAAGGGCACATGTTCAGCAATGACCGCGCGCGCAATGGCTGCGAGATCTATCATGGTGAAAGTCAATGCCTGGCCGGACAGACGCGCCAGCTGCAAGGATGTCGTGACGATCGACCCAAGGCGCGCCGTGTCGCGAACGAGGACCTCCCTCACCTCCGGGTCCTGCACCAGGTCGAGCTTCAATCGCAGCTTGGTCAGCGGCGTCCGCAGCTCGTGGGATGCATTGGCAAGAAAGTGTCGCTGCGCTTCGAACGCGTTGTCGATGCAACTGAGCGCGTTGTTGAACGCGGCCACCATCGGCTTCAGTTCTACGGGCGTGTCGCGGTCCGATATCCGGCGACCACCGGGCAGACCATCGATCTGCTCGGCTGAATCGACAACCCTTTTTACCGGGATTGCGATGGTGCGCTTGACCGCGAAGACAGCAATCGTGGTCGTGGCGACGAGAACAATACCCAGAAGGTGATAGAGCCCCTGCGGCCAAATTTCGCGCAGGATCAGGAGCAGCGTTTCAGCGTTCGAAAATGTCACTCCGCCGATAACAGCCAGTTTGGGGGGATCTTCTGCGCTCAGTTTTCGCAGACCCAGAAACTGCTCATCGCCCTTCTTATAATAAAACTGAGAGGAAAAGACCTGAGGAGAGGTGGTTTCGATGATGTTTCGCGCCGTCTCCGGCACGGTGCCATGTACGATCGTTTGCTTTCCGTCACTGAGAAAATACCAGAACTCGGGTTGCTCTTTGGAGAGCTCGAGGAGCTTCTCGACGATGACCCCATCCACCTCAAGAACAAATTTCCCCGTATGGTCGTAATTCACTCCGTCCTGCAGAAGTTTGACGACGATGTCGAGTGCGAACTGTTTCCTGCTCTGCGCATCCATCAGCATGGACACCGTGATGGTGAGTGCAGTGCTGATCACCATCACCAGCACCATGCCCAAAACGAGCACGGTCGCCACCGGAAAAGCGATCGAATTTTGACGTTTCATCATTCCTGCACCAGCATGTAGCCGATCCCGCGAATGGTCCGGATCGTTGCGTTGCAGTTGCCCTCACGCAGCCGCTTGCGGAGCCGCGAGACATGGGAATCGAGCACGTTGGACTCGATCTCCTCATCGATGTTGTAGACGGCAGCTTCCAGGTTATCGCGCTGCACGACGCGGCCTGCTCGCCGGATCAGGGCTTCCAAAACGGCGAGTTCGCGCCTTGGCACGCACAGTGCGTTCTCACCGATCATGGCGGAGCGGTTGACGAGATCGAACGACAGATTGCCGAACTGCGTGGAGCCGGTCTCATCCAGGCTGTAGCGGCGAAGCACGGCGCGCGCCCGCGCAATCAGCTCCATCGGCTCGAAGGGTTTGCCGACATATTCGTCTGCGCCCTTGTCGAGCGCAGACACGATATCGATGGGATCGTCCAATGCGGTCAGAACGAGCGTCGCCGGCCTTGGGCGGAGTTGCCGCAGCGTCGGCAACAGCGAAAGGCCGTCACCATCAGGAAGGTTGCGGTCGATGACGATGAGATCGAACTTGAAGGCAAGCAATGCCGCCTCGGCATCCGCAAGCGTCTCAAACACGTCCGCAACCCCGATCGCGGCTTCCAGCATGGCCTTGAGCGAAGACGCCAGTTCACGGTCATCTTCTACGATCAGAATTCGCATGTTGCCTACCAATATCGACTAGAATTGAGTTCTGAAGGCGCAAAGCTTTTTTGAAGGAAACAAAAGAGAGCTCTAAACAACGTGCCATAGGTCATGTCGCAGTCGCCCAATTGAAACAGTTTTCTCTAAAACAGCTGGCGTCCCTGCGGATTAATCGTAAGAATACACCGGAGGATCGTAATCGCGTCCTCTGCGGCGTTCATCGGACATATCAAGACGTTGCACGCAATTGGCGTAAGCATCGGTTCCCGGCACGAATCCGTACTCCGCACAGCGGTTTTTGTATTCTACGGTTTCGCATCCCGCCAGCACGATCAGCAGGCCTGTTGCAATAAAAAGACGCATAAAGTGACCTCGGTTATTTCTCATCTTGTGGGTGCCTAGATCCCACTGCCACCTTGTGACAATGTTACGAGATGCAAGTGCAGTCCGCCTCAACGGCTGCCAATGGAAGGCTTTGTTTTTTCGGCAGAAACAGCTACATTTGTCGCAGTCACGGGGAGCTTGCCTCCCTTGTCCGTCCAGGACGGAGGTGCGCCGATCGAGGCGCCGATCATGCCGACGACACCCGGCGCACGGCCGAAGTTCTCGCAGATCGCAGAACCCGGTTTCCCGCCAAACGACGTGCGAATGTCGTAGCCGGACGGCAGGCGCAGATCGAAATTTCCGGGTTCTTTGCCGGCGACGACCATTCTTGAGAAATCTTTGCCGAACGCGCCGGCCAGGTCGTAGGCGTCGCCAACCGGCGAAACGCGCGCTTCGCTTGTAAACGAGTTGGCGCCCTTCGACCAAACGATCGCCGCCCTTTGCTTGCCGTCTCGATCCACGGCCTCCGCTTCGACCGCGAGCCCACCAAGCCCGAAGGGCAGTCGCGGTATGCCGACCGGCAGAGCCAGCGAACTGCCGATGGAAATCGCCTTGGCGGCGCCGGCGACCGACGGCTCGGTCGGGACGATGTCCGTAACGGCCGTTCGAACCGTCAGATCCGCGGGCGTGCCGAACGGGACGATCTCATACTTCTCGCTCATGGTGATGCAAATCGCGCGGTCGATCGCGTTCGTTAAAAGCAGGCGATCCTTCTGCTTCTCGACACGCTTTTGCGCAGCCGGGGTCAAAGCCGTCGGCGCGATGCTCACGGTCTTGACGTCCTTCAGGCCGTCCTTGCTGAAGTAGACCCTTTTCTTTTCGAATTTCCCCTTGGGCGCGCTGAGGTTGCTGTAGGAAGTCAGCGTCCCTGCTTCCGTCAGGGGAACGGTCGTACATCCCCCAAGCACGAGCATGATCGGCACCAGTATTGCGACCCCCCGACCGCCCGCCGCATGGGCCCTTTTTCTAGCCAGCTTGCCGCTGTTCTTCGTCTCACCACACGTCATTTGCCCGAAACCCTCGTTGTCGAAAACGAGCGCCGATTGGGGCCTTGCACCTTGTGAAAACATTACGAATTCAGATCGAGCGAACTGACGTCCACCTGAATTCGATATCCAGTATTCAGAAAATCAGCCCTCGGACAGCGTAATGTTCCTGCAAGAGAGCAATAAGACAAAGATGCACAGTGATTTTTAGCCGGAGTATATTCATGTACCTCTTCATGTTTTTTAGCACGCTGATCGTATTCAGCATCTTATTTCTGAGTGCATGCTCGATTTACTTGGAACTCAGCGGCACGAACGCAAAACCACAAGCAGATCCCATCTGGCAGGACTGATGACCGTCCCGCCATCCTGGGCGTCGGATGTCTCGGACGGCGAGAATCCATGTCGGCAGCAGGAAGCCACCGACACTACCTCTTACAGAAACCCGGCCTTCGACCGATGATAGGTCAAGGCCGCGCGCAAGCAGAGCATCAGTGGCTCGCGCGAGAAAGCGCCCGTCGCGGGCACGATGAGGGCGCGATTGCCCTCGAATGCGAAGTCATCGGCAAAATGGGCCCGGAACGTCTCAACAAGCGTTGTTTTGCAGTTGAAAAGCACCGCGCATTTGTCCGGTGCCGATTTGGCGGTGCCCAGCCTGATGGTGCTCCCGCTCTTGCTTGCCTCGGTGAGGTAGGCCGGCTCGCCCCATTTGAGCGTTTCGGTGAGCGCGCCGATATCTTTCGTTTCTGCGGCTACCGAAAATACAATCTCACGGATCTCCAACAGACGCGTTCGCACCGGTTCGGGGTAGCGCGATAGCGCTTCGGCAACGGCTCCAGGGACAGGTGGCACCTTCATGACACGGCCTTGAGGGGCAGGTGAATATCGGTGCGCAGTTCGTTTTGCGGCACTTCGCGCGGATCGTTGAGATAGGCTTCGAAGATCGGCGCATCGTCCGGCTCATAACCAGATGCAGGCAGCCATACGCCCAGAAGCCACCGATAGGCGCCGCGCATATCGGCATAGGGTCCCTTGTAACGCAACTTCGCATATGGCCCGCCGCGCAGAACCGTCTCCACCAGTGGCGCATCGATCGTGACAGAGGTTGCCACAGGCAGGCAGGCGCACGAATGCAACTCCGCCTCGGGTCCAAGATCGGGATCGTCGAAGAACACTCCGAGCATGGCGGGCTCTGCCGGCAGGGAATGGCGGTCGACAAGCTCGGCAAAGAGCCGACCCATGGCGTGGTCGATTTCCATGTAGGAACCGATGTGATCGATTCCGGCGCAGCGGCGTTCCGGCAAGCTCTCGATCACGACAGGGAAGGCATCTGTCTCGCTGGTAGCATGTGCGGCCCTAAAGGCAGCGTGCGAGCCTGCCTCACGGTAGGCGGCCGGGCTCACGCCGAAGGCACCCTTGAAAGCCCGCCCGAATGTGTCGGTCGAGCTATAACCGGCACGCGCTCTGACCGCTTCGATTTCGAGGTCGGAATTGGCCAGCCGATCGGCAGCGCGCTGGAGCCTCAACCTGCGGATCGTCGCGACAATGGTTTCTCCGCGCATGGCCGAATAGATGCGGCTCCAGTGATAGGGCGAAAGGCAAGCGACTTCCGCCAGCCGATCGAAGGAAAGATCATCCTCAAGGTGGGCATAGACGTAATCGACGACCCGGTTGAGGCGTTTGTTGTAACTTTCCTGATTGCGCATAAGGGCCCCTTGTCATGCTTGAAATCATAGAAAGTCTTGCACGGCACGGGCAGGCAAATCCTGCGGAAATGAAACACGGCTAACGATACTGAGAGTTGAGCGGCTATGTCCTCACTTAGAGACAGGACGGTCGTACAAATCAATAGAGGTGAAGCCTCCCTCGCCCAGACACTCGAGCGCCTCCCAGGTCGGCCCATCCAGCAGAGAGACTGACGCGCTCATGCCAGGGAACAGCAACGGCTGAACGCATGACAAAGCAGGAAACAAAAAGGCCGACAAAACGAATGTTTTGTCGGCCTTTCCTTTTGTGCCTGCGCATCGCCGCGGCCATCGGCCGGGCAGATTACTTTCCGGTCGCGCTTGCCGGTGGCTGCGTGACCGCCTTCAGTTCGCCTTCCTGCAGATCCGCCTCATCGGCAAGAATGGCCGTCGCCTCCGTCAGCAGGACATCCTTTACGTTCTTGCGGGCTTTCTCCATGGCGATATCGGCACTCAAGCTGCGCTCGTCGGCGTTCAGGCCATCGTCGTCACCGGCATCGTCCGCGTCGCTTCCCTGCCGAGACTTGAGCCGCGCTTCGCGATCCTTCATCTCCTTGCGACGTTCGGCTTCGTTGAGGGAGACAGTGCCCTTTTCACGCTGCGCCTTGATGTCGGCGATGTCTTCCAGCAGGCGCTGGAATTCCGGGTCGCTTGCGACACGGGCATCATGACGACCTTGCAGCGTAGGCAGCAGCGCCGTGACGGTGTTGGCGGGCGCATAGTCTGCCGGCTTGATCTCCGACCACGGCAGGGCATTGTCGTAGCTCGTCTCGCCGAAGCGCGTCGGGTCGGAAAGTCCAGGCAAGCTGATATCCGGCGTTACGCCGTGCAGCTGCGTGGTGCCGCCATTGACCCGGAAGAACTGGGCGATCGTCACCTTGAGTTCGCCGAATGCGGGTTTGCTGTTGCGAACCATCTGGTCGAGATCGACGACGGTCTGAACCGTGCCCTTGCCGAAGCTGGGTTCGCCGATGACGACACCGCGACCGTAATCCTGGATCGCCGCGGCAAAGATTTCGGAGGCAGACGCCGAGCCGCGGTTGATCAGGACCCCGACGGGGCCCGTCCAGATCGGCGCGGGAAACTCCGAGCTTGAGACCACGACCTTGCCGTCGCTGCTACGCTGCTGAACGACCGGACCAGAGCCGATGAACAGGCCGGTCAGGGCAATCGCCTCGTCCAGCGAACCGCCGCCATTGTTGCGCACGTCGATCAGCACGCTGTCGACCTGTTCCTGCTTCAACTCTTCGAGAAGCTTTGCGACGTCGCGGCTTGCGCTGCGATAGTCTTTCTCTCGCTTGCGTCGGGCCTCGAAATCCTCGTAGAAGGCCGGCAGGGTGATCACCCCGATCTTGCGCGTGGCATCGCCCGCCTTCACGGACAGGACGGTCTTCTGCGCCGCCTGCTTTTCGAGGCTGATCTTGTCGCGCACCAGGGTGATGATGCGATGGGAGGCATCTGCTCCGGCATCCGCCGGCAGCACGTCCAGACGCACGACCGATCCCTTTTTACCCCGGATCAGTTGCACGACTTCATCGATGCGCGTGCCGACCACTTCCTTTATCGGGCCATCGTGGCCCTGCCCAACGCCGGTGATGCGGTCTCCGACCGCAAGCTTGCCGGACAGCTGCGCCGGCCCGCCGGGCACGAGTTCGCGGATCGTCGTGTAGTCGTCGCGCTCCTGTAGCACCGCGCCGATGCCGACCAGCGAAAGCTTCATCGCAATATCGAAATCGGCCGAGGCGCTGGCGCCGAAATAGTCCGTGTGCGGGTCGACCGCGGTCGTGTAGGCGTTCATGAACGACTGGAAGACGTCGTCGCTCTTGTACTTGTAAGCGCGCTCGAGCGCGTTCGCATAGCGCTTGTCGAGCGTTTCGCGGATGGCGGCATCGGTCTTGCCGCTGAGCTTCAACCGAAGCCAGTCGCTCTTCACGCGCTTGCGCCACAGTTCGTTGCTCTCAGCTTCCGACTGCGGCCAAGGCGCCTTGTCCCGCAGCACGGAGTAATCCTCCTGCTTCGTGAAATCGAAGTCCTGCTTCAGCAGCTCGCGCGCGTAATTCATGCGGTCGACAACACGCTTGCCGTAGACGTTGAAGATCGCAAACGGGATCTTCAGGTCCTTGTGCTTGATGGCATCGTCGATCTCGTTGCGGTCAGGCTTGAAACTGTCGATGTCGGCCTGCAGGAAGAGCCCGCGATCCGGATCGAGAGAATCGATGAAGCTGTCCATGATCTTGGCCGACAGGGCGTCGTCGAGCGGAACCGGTTTGTAGCTGTAACGCGTCAGAAATTTTGCGCTCAACTGCGCGGCCTGTGCCTGCTGCTTCAGCGGCTCCAGAACAGGAGGCGAGGCAACGTCGGCATAGGCGGCCGGCGCGATTGCAAGAAATGCACCAAGGAAGACGTATGAAATGCGCATTCAGCGTTGATCCGTTCTTAATGCCGCGTGTCGAAAGAGGATCTAGGTGAAGCAATTATGGCTTTTTGGCAACCGGATTGATCCGGTGTCGGCGCCGGCCTCCCGGCAAGGCAAGCTTCTAACCGGACCTAATGGAGCGAGCCAGACGCCCGGAACTCGCCCGGCGCCATCCCGTAAGCGCCCGCGAAAAGTCGATAAAACGTTGCAAGACTATCGAATCCGCAGGCATAGGCGACCTCGGTGACAGACAAGGCGGGCCGCTCGACGAGAAGCCGCCGGGCCTCTGAAATCCGCATCGATGCCAGCGTGCGGGCAAAGGTCAATTCCGCGTGTTCGAACACGACATGCAGCTGGCGCACGGAAATACCGAGCTCGAGCGCGACCTTGGCCGGCGTCAGTTTCTGCTGGTGCTTGTCCCGTGCCATGATCTCCTCGGCGGCATAGCGCAGGCCCGAACGAAGGGCTGCGCGCACTTCGGGCATGCCGGGCGCCAGCCGACCGCGCGCCATGATCGCCAGCCTGGCGATATGGGCCACCTCCGCGTCAGGATTGGCCAAATGGGCATGCCTTTCGCTGATTGCGTTGAAAAGCGCCCGAAACGGCCGCGCGTATGCGGTCTCGGTGAACCGGGTGGCAAGCAGGTCGCGCGTCTGCCCGCCGAGCATCAGCTCATTGTCGAACGGCACCGTGATCACCCGGAAGTGGAATTCGTCATGACCGCCCGGCGTCGCGCGGTAGGGCAGATCGGAATAGCTGATCGCCATGTCACCGTCCTTGAAGGACTGGACGCGGTCGCCTCCCGTATCGAGAAGACCCCCGCCCTTCACCTGAAAGGCGATGCAGAGGCTGTCGCCGGCGATGCGGGCGATGTCTGCCTCGGTCCGGCTGACATGGTAGGCCGAGGCGCGCATTTCCGACGTCATGGCGCTGCCGACACGATGCGCTTGGAAGGATCCCTTGAAGGCACGACGCTTCTCGGCAGCAAGCTCGATCGTCACGCCGAAAAGGCTCTTGCCGCGCACTTCGCGCCACTGATCGAACCGGTCTTCCGGGCCGATATCGTCGGTTGAGAAACGAATCATGTTGATCTGGCGCACACCCCGATAGCGCCAGTCAGGCCGGCTGCGGCCCTACTGTTATCGTGATGCCGGCAACCAGATCAAGAGACCCGCCGCGCCGGCAGGATGCCGCCCGAAATCACCTCCGGGGTATGCCCCACAGGCCTTTGGGGGCCGCAAGCCCCCGCTCGCCAGCCAAGTGCGAATGCACCATTTTCGGGCTGATACCGCGTTGACCGGCTATCACCGGCCGTTGCCCGGGCTTGCACCCCTTGATTTCCACCGATTGCGGCTGGAATCGCACCTGTCGTCGTGGGTGGCCTCAAAGTTTCGCCTCTGCGCTCAATGAGAAGCGCGGCGATGCGGCACGCGGTATTGCGGGGCGGTCCTTTGCTAGGCTCCGGCCTGCGGCGGACAGGCGAAGGGCGATGAGGGACTCGCCCGGACCGATTTTTTTGCAACGGGGCGGCTCGATGCGCGGATACGCGGACGAGGCGTCCAATGAGGGGACTCCCGCGAGGGAGTGAGTGGGGTCGGCATGCATTTCATGGCAAGCGGCGCATCGTCATGCGCCGCAGGTTTTCTGCGCGCCAGGGCGTCCAGACTTTTTGCGGCACCTTGCGTTCACGCCAAAAAGGCATCCGTCCAATTGAGAGCAGCGTTAAGACGCTTCTTGCCGGCGACCACGATCATTCTTCTGGCCGTCTCGTCGGTCGTCACACTTCCCGATCGCGCCCGAGCGGCGGCGCCCCCCTCGATTACGGCACAGCCGACCGCTTCGACGATCTGTGCCGGCGCCAACACCATCTTCAGCGTCGGCGCGTCCAACGCCACCGGCTTTCAGTGGCAGGTGGACCAGGGGGCCGGATTCGCGAATATCAGCAACAGCGGGCAGTATGCGGGCGCAACGACATCGACCCTCACGATCACCGCTGCGACGGCTGGTTTGAACGGTTATCTCTATCGCGCGATCGTAACCGGTTCTGCCTCGCCAGACGCCACATCCGATCCCGCAGCGCTCACGGTTCGCAGTGGCCCGCGGATCACCGGGCAGCCGTCGGCGTCGACGATCCCGGTCGGAGGCAACACCACCTTCAGTGCGACGGCGAGCAGTGCCACGGGCTATCAATGGCAGGTGGACCAGGGGGCCGGCTTCAACAGCATCTCCAACAACGCTCTCTATTCCGGCGCGACTACGGCCACGTTGACCATTTCTGGCGCAACGAGCGGCATGAGCGGCTACATGTATCGCGTCATCGCCGTTGGCGCCTGCACGCCGACTGCAGCCTCAAACAACGCCGCGTTGACTGTCGTGCCGCCGCCGACAGTGACGGGTGTCAGCCCCGCAAGCGGTCCGACGGCCGGCGGCACACGTGTTACCGTGACCGGCACCGACTTCACCGGCGCAACCGCAGTCCGATTCGGAGCATCGGCAGCGAGCTTCACGGTGACCAGCCCGACCTCGATTACCGCGACAGCGCCCGTCAATGCCGCCGGTACATACGATGTTACGGTCTCCACCCCCAGCGGCACAAGCGCGACCCTGGCGGCGGATCAGTACACCTATATTGCGCCGGCAACCGCCAACGCCGTTTCGGCAACCGTCGCCGCGAACTCGTCGGCCAACATGATCACACTGAACATCACCGGAGGTGTTCCCGACAGCGTGGCGATCGGCGCCAGCCCAAGTCATGGAACGACAAGCGTTTCGGGCGCCACGATTGCCTATACCCCGACAGCGGGTTATTCCGGAAGCGACAGCTTCACCTACACCGCCACCAACCTGTCGGGAACCTCGGTGGCTGCGACTGTCTCTATCACCGTGACACGGCCGACCCTTGAGCTGACACCCTCTCCGGGCCCCATTCCTGGCGGCGTGGCCGGGCGGCCCTACAGCCAGAGCTTTTCAGCCTCGAACGGAACGGCCCCTAACACGTTCCAGATAACCGCGGGCGCTCCGCCACCCGGCATCTCGCTGGATCCGGCAACCGGCACGCTCAGCGGCGTTGCGACGGCAACAGGCACCTTCAACAGCAGGATCACGGCCACCGACGCCTACGGCGCAACCGGAGAAGCCAACTATTCTCTGACCATCGTCTGTCAGACGGTCTCCTTCACCCCCTCAAGGGGGAGCCTTCTGTCAGGCGCGCTCACGGGCGTTCCCTACAGCCAAAACATTTCCGCTTCGGGATCGGGGATTGGAGCATTCACCATCAGCTCGAGCTCCTGGCCGCCAGGGCTGACATTCGACCATGCAACCAACACTCTCACCGGGACACCGACACGAGCAGGCACATACGATTTCACCGTCGACATGACTGATGTCTATGGTTGCCCTCACAATGCAACCTACGCCGTCGAGGTCGCGCATCCGACGATCGCCATGGCGCCCGCAGCCGGCACCCTTCCAGGCGGAAAGACCGGCGTTGCCTACAGCCAGATCATCTCCACCTCCGGTGGGTCGGCGCCCTATACCTACGCGCTGACGGCGGGGACACTTCCGACGGGCGTCACCTTCGATGCGGCGACAGCCACGCTCAGCGGCACACCGACAACCATCGGCAACTCGAGTTTCACCCTTACCGCGACCGATGCCTATAGCGCATCGACCAGCGCGGCCTACGCACTGAACGTGTCCTATCCGACGATCGTCGTTTCGCCGGCAGCAAGCGCCCTGCCCGACGCCACGACCGGGATCGCCTACAGCCTTAGCCTATCCGCATCCGGTGGATCGGGCCCCTATAACTACGCCATTACGGCTGGAAGACTGCCGGCAGGCCTGACACTCGAGCCGTTAACCGGCGTCATCAGCGGCACGCCATCCGCATCGGAGAGCACCAGTTTCACCGTCACTGTAACGGATGCCTACTCCGCCTCGGCGTCTGCAGCCTATACGATAGCCGTCGCGTTTCCGACCATCGATCTCAGCCCCTCAGCCGGCGCCTTGCCGGGCGCCACCATCGGCGCTGCCTACAGCCAGACCGTATCCGCCTCGGGCGGGTCGGCTCCCTATAGCTATGTCGTCTCGGCGGGACATTTGCCGGCAGGCCTGACGCTGGACGGTCCAACCGGCGCGCTCAGCGGCACCCCGACGACCACCGGGACCTCCAACTTCACGGTGACCGCGACAGATGCCTACGCCGCATCGACGACGGCGAGCTATTCGCTGACCGCAACGTTTCCGACTGTCGTTGTCACCCCTGCCGCCGGTGCGCTGCCCGGGGGTACCACCGGCGTCGCCTACAGCCAGGCCATCACCGCCTCCGGCGGGTCGGCTCCCTATAGCTACACGCTTGCGGGAGGATCCCTTCCCGTCGGCCTGACGCTCGATCGGGCAACCGGCATGTTGGCCGGCACGCCGACGGCGGCCGGAAGCAACGCGTTTACAATCGCTGCGACAGACGCCTACGGCGCATCGACGACGGCGAGCTATTCGCTGACCGCAGCTTCTCCGGTTGTTGCTCTCACCCCTGCCGCCGGTGCGCTGCCCGGAGGCACCACCGACGTCGCCTACAGTCAGGCCATCACCGCCTCCGGCGGGTCGGCGCCCTATAGCTACACGCTTGCGGGAGGATCGCTTCCCGCCGGCCTGACGCTCGATCGGGCAACCGGCGTGTTGGCCGGCACGCCGACGGCGGTCGGAAGCAACGCGTTTACGATCGCCGCGACTGACGCCTATGGCGCAACGGATGGAGCCGCCTATTCGCTGACCATTGTCCCGGCCCTCAGTGCACCGATCGTCCATGCCGTTTCCGTAACGGTTGCAGCCAAATCCTCGGGCAATGCGATCCCGCTCAACATCACCGGCGATCCGGCCGACAGCGTTGCGGTTGCTTCGCAACCGTCCCATGGCACCGCAAGCGGCACGGGAACGACGATCAGCTACACGCCGGCTGCCGACTATTCCGGTTCGGACAGCTTCACCTACACCGCAAGCAACGCCGCCGGCACATCCACCGCGGCGACGGTGACGATCACCGTGAGCGCGCCGGCCTTCACCTTTACGCCAGCTGGCGGAAGTCTTGCCAATGCCATGGCCGGCGAAGATTACCGCCAGCAGATCACCGCCGTGGGTGGACGGGCACCGATGCTCTACAGGATCGCGTCGGGCGCACTGCCTGACGGCATGGTCCTCAACGTCTCGACCGGTGAACTGACCGGACCGCTTGGCCCCAGGAGCGAAGGCGAATACGCCTTCTCGATCCGGGCGGAGGACGGCAACGGCGCGACCGGAACCGAGACATACAGACTGACGGTCACACCGCCTGAGATCACCGTTGGCGACAAGGTGATCGACGTTCCAGCCGGCGCGACGCCAGCCGACGTCTACCTCAATCGCGGCGCAACCGGCGGGCCTTTCACCGAAGCGCAGCTAAGCTTCGTCGAGCCGGCGAGCGCCGGTACGGCGGCGATCATTCGTGGCCAGCTCGCGCAGGCCGGGCCGGTCGGCACACCAGTCGGATGGTATCTGCAGTTCACGCCGAACCCTGCCTTTTCCGGCAAGGCAAGGGTGGGTTACCGCCTGACCAGTGCGCTCGGCGTCTCGAACACCGGCACCATCACCTACAATCTTTCCTTCGGTGCACAGCAGGTGGCGGAAGATATCGACGCCCTCGTGCGGGGCTTTGTCGCCACCCGGCAAGACCTCATTGCGACAGGCATCTTTGTTCCCGGTCTCCTGGAACGGCGCCAGATGGAGCGGGCGACCGATACGATCACGGCGCGAATGTCGCCGTCCGAAGACGGCATGACCGCGAACCTCAGCACCAGCCTGGCGCAGCTCGACGCCGCGCGGGATGCCGCCGACGGCATCTCCGACGCCCAGCCAAGGGCCTTCAATGCCTGGGTCGATCTCGCTTTCCTGGCGCATAGCCGCGACGAGAACGACGGCAAGTGGGGCAGCTTCGCAATGCTCAACGTCGGCGCCGACTACCTGCTGTCGGAAAAGGCGCTGGTCGGCCTGTCCTTCCACTACGACCGGATGACGGACCCGACCGACGCCGATGCAGAACTGACGGGAAACGGCTGGCTCGCCGGCCCCTATGCATCGCTGGAACTCGGCAAAGGCGTGTTCTGGGATACGAGCCTGCTCTACGGCGGCTCGGCCAACGACATCGACACCGCCTTCTGGGACGGCACGTTCGACACGACGCGATGGATGATCGACACGGCGATCGAGGGTCAGTGGGATCTCGATCCATCAACCGTGCTGACGCCGAAGCTGCGCGCCGTCTACTTCTCCGAAACGGTCGACGACTACACCGCGCACAACAGCGCCGGCGACAGGATCACCATCGACGGCTTCGACCAAGAGCAGTTCCGGGTAAGCCTCGGCGCCGAGATCGAACGGTCTTTCCTGCTCGAAAACGGATCTACGCTGACGCCGAAGCTCGGCGCGACGGCCGGCTATTCCGGGCTCGACGGCTCCGGCCTGTTCGGCAATCTGACGGCGGGGATCTCGCTGGCAACCGCCGATTTATGGCTGCTCGATCTCGGCCTGCTCCTCAACGTCGGCGAAGACGGGGAGAAATCCGTGGGCGGACGCGCCAGGGCCTCCCGGCAGTTTTGACGCTGGGCGGCGTCCCCGGGCGCGCTATGGATTTCGCCTGGCAATCCGCTAGATTCTCTGGCGGGCAGCAGGAGAAAGGTTGCGACGAGCGTGGGCAACAGGGACTGGATCGCGGGTCTGTCCGTCGCCGGATTGATGCTGCCCGAAGCTGTTGCCTATGCCGGTATCGCCGGCCTGCCACCGCAGCACGCCGTCGTCGCGGCTATCGTCGGTTGCCTGACCTATTCCATCCTCGGCCGCAGCCGTTTTGCCATCGTGTCCCCGACATCGTCGTCGGCCGCCATTCTTGCGGCGACGATCGCGGCGCTGCCCGGTTCGACGGCGGACAAGATGGCACTGGTAACGGTGATGGTGGCGCTGACGGGTCTGCTCTTCGTCGCGGCCTCCCTGCTGCGGCTTGGAAACCTCGCAAGCTTCATCTCCCGCCCCGTTCTTCGTGGCTTCGCCTTCGGGCTGGCGGTCACCATCATCGTCAGGCAATTGCCTACCGTTACCGGCATCGAGGTGCCGGTAACCGACATCGTCCATCAGATCGCTGGGCTTTTTGCGGCGCTGCCCCGGTGGAACATGGTGAGCATCGCCGTCGGCGTCGCGGCCCTTGCCGCCCTCCTCGTGCTGCGGCGCGCTCCGTTTCTTCCCGGCGCTTTTCTGGTGCTTTGCGCCGGCATCCTGGCTTCCAGGCTGCTGGACCTTGCGGGCCACGGCGTGGCGGTGGTCGGGCCGTTGTCGATCTCGATGACCTTGCCGTCGCTCTCGCTCGTCGAATGGAGCCAGATCCGGCAGCTTGTTCCCTACACCTTGCCGCTCGTTCTCATCCTCTTTGCCGAATCCTGGGGCACGATCCGGTCGCTTTCATTGCGTCACGGCGAAAGCGTGACGGCCAATCGAGAACTGCTGGCGCTCGGCGCTGCCAATGCCGCCTGTGCCATCGCGCAGGGCATGCCCGTCGGCGCCGGTTTTTCGGCGGGCTCCGCGGCCGAGGCTGCTGGTGCGCAAACCCGAATGACGGCGCTCGTCGCCGCAGTCGGCCTTGCGCTGCTCGTCGTCCTTGGCGCCGATCTGCTTCAGAGCCTTCCCGAGCCGGTCCTTTCTGCCGTCGTCATTGCCGCCCTGGCGCATGCGCTCGATCCTCGGCCGCTTTTGCGGCTGTGGAAACTGAAACACGACGTTGTCATCGCCCTGGCAGCGGCAGTCGGGGTCATCGCCTTCGGCGTCGTCAACGGCATCACCATTGCTGTCGCGCTTTCGCTCGCCGTCTTGCTGCACAGGCTGGCCACGCCCTATGTCGCCTCCCTTGGTCGCCTGGGACAAGGCCATGACTTCGTCGACATCGCCCGCCACGCCGACGCGCAAACGATGCCGGGCATCGCCATCTGGCGTCCGGCGCAACCTCTGTTCTTTGCCAATGCGGATGCCATCCTGACCGAGACGGCCGCACGGATCGGCCACGACCAGACAGCACGCGCCGTCATCCTCAGCCTCGAGGAAAGCTTCGACCTCGACAGCACCGCGCTCGATGCGCTGATCGAATTCGACACGCTTGTGCGCGCCCAGGGCAAGCACCTCTATTATGCACGGGTGCATGACCGGGTCCGCGACATGATCGCCCTGGCCGCTCCCCCGCTTCTCACTTATCTCAGCTACAGCGTCGATGATGCCGTAGCTGCCGCCTCCCAACCCGAAACGACCGCGTCCCTGCCCGGAGCCGTTCGATGACCCCAAACTATGAGCCGCAACTGCAACCGATCGACATCGCCGAACTTCGCCCGACCCAGATCACCGTCGGCTTCCTCGAAGTCACTGAAAAACGACGGGAATGGCGCAAGACTGCCAAGCGGCATGGCGCGGAATTCCTGGGACATCATATGGTACCGGTCGTGCTCGGCCCGAAGGAGCGACCGTATCTGGTCGACCATCATCATCTCGTGCGCGCCCTGCACGAGGAAGGCGTCGCGCATGTGCTGACCAGCATCGTGTTCGATCTCAGCCACCTGTCCAAGGACGAGTTCTGGTCGGTCATGGACCACCGTCACTGGATGTATCCGTTCGACGCACAGGGCCTGCGGCGATCGCACCAGGACCTGCCGCGCACGATCGCCGGCCTCGTCGACGATCCCTACCGGTCGCTTGCCGGCGCGCTCCGCCGCGCCGGCGGTTACGCCAAGGACGCAACGCCCTACAGCGAGTTCATGTGGGCAAACTTCCTGCGCTCGCGCATCGATGCAAAACGCATCGCCAATGACATCGATAAGGCCGTGCACGACGCGCTCGATCTTGCCCACGGCAAGTCCGCCAGCTTCCTGCCGGGTTGGTGCGGCGTCACCGATTGAACCGGCGCCTCGCGGTTCAGGGCACTGGGGTCTGGCGCGCAGCCGACGAATGTGCGGTCAGGATGAAGCGCCTGTAGACGAAGGTGCGGAGGCAGTTTCGCAGGTTGGCCGACTTGCGCTGGGCACGGGCGACCGGCGCATGGGACATTTTCTCGATCCCTTTGAAGCCCGCCTCCTCCAACAGACCGGAAAGCTGCTCGAACCGCAGTCCGCGACCGAAAGGCAGGGCACGCATGATCTCGGCATGGCGTTGGCTCAACGACCCGTCGTAATAGGGATCGGGCCCGGAAAACCTGTCGATCAAGGCCACCAGGCGTTCGGCGAGACGCCCGATTGGAGAAGGCTTCGCCCAGTCCCCGTCATAGATCACCAGCTTCCCACCCGGTCGCAGCAACCGGTGCCACTCGCGGAAGGTCGCCTCGGGCTCGGTAAGCGTCCAGACGAGGTGGCGACAAACGATCGCGTCATAGGCCGCGTCCGGCTCCATGGTGTTTTCGGCATCGGCAAGGATGAAACGCAGCCGCGGTTTCCCGGCGTGTTTCGCCCTGGCGACGGAAAGCATCGCTTCGGAGAAGTCCAGCGCCGTAACCTCGTGACCGAGATCGTGGATGAGCCTTGTGACCTCGCCCGTGCCGCAGGCAAGTTCAAGCACGCGCAGCGGCTTCACGCCAAGGGTGGCGCGGATCGGTTCCTGCCAGGCGGAAAACTCGGCTTCAGACAGGATGCCGTGGCCGAAAGCGAGATCGAAGGTCCTCGCGCGCTCCGACCAGTAGCTGCGGATCGCTTCCTTCAGATGAAAATTCGCGCGCCCTGCCCCTTCTTCGGTGTCGTTCGTCACTTTCCGAAACCGTTTCTGGCAAGGATTTCGTCAAACCGCTTGCGCGCCCGCGCCGGAACCTTGGCCGCCGCAAAGCCTGTGTCGACCTTCGCGTCGCCGACACGGATCACCATCACCATTCCCATCGCAAAATGGGGCGAGCACTTGATCCCGTAGAACCCCTCCGCGTCGAGCGTGACCTCGATCTCCTCGTTGATCCCGCCCTTGAAACCAGCGGTACCTTCGGGAACCATGCCGTCGACCGTCGCCGCGTTGTGGCCGCTGGTGGCAGCGATGAATTTCACCGTGTCGCCGGGGGCGATCTGGAGGAAGTCCGGCTCATAGACCATCGGTCCCGAAACGTTACGGTTGAGCATCTTCACCTCGTGCATTTCGGCTTGGGCGAACTGGAAAGCGGTGAGAAACAGGGACAATCCGAGGAGAAGCGCGCGCATGTAAATCCTTGCTAGGCTGAATGAAAGCGGAAGATGGAGGTTCCGTCCTCGGGGTCGACGACGATGCTCGCACGAACACCGAAGACGGCGGCGATCCGTTCGACGGTCAGGACTTCACGCGGCGGCCCCAGCGCCACCAGCCGGCCGGCGGACATCATGCCGACGCGGTCGCAGCCAAAGGCCTGGTTGAGATCGTGCAAGGCGACCACGGAGGTTATCGGCAGGTCAGCCACCAGCTTCAGGATCGAAAGCTGGTGCTGGATATCCAGGTGATTTGTCGGCTCGTCGAGCAACAGGACCTGCGGCTGTTGCGCCAAGGCCCGCGCCAGGTGAACCCGCTGGCGTTCCCCGCCGGAAAGTGTTGCCCACGAACGGTTTTCGAAGCCCGCCATATCGGTATCGTCGAGCGCTTGCCTGACAATCCGGTCGTCTTCGGCCGACCAGGGCTGCAGCGGCGTGAGCCAGGGCGTGCGGCCAAGTTCGACCGCATCGCGAACCGAGATCGCTTCCGTCGTCTCGGCTTGCTGCTCGAGGAAGGCGATCAACTGGGCAGCCTGGCGGCGTGGCATGGCGTGCAGCATCTGCCCGTTGATCCGCACCTCGCCCGACGTCGACCGGACGATGCCGGCCAGCAGCCGCATCAAGGTCGATTTGCCGGAGCCGTTGGGGCCGACAAGGCCGAGTGTCTCTCCCTGCCGCACGGCGAGATCTACATGGGAAACGATCGCCTTGCCGCGGACGGACCAGCCGAGATCGCGTGCTTCCAGGATCATGATCGGCGCCTCCCGCGGATAAGGATCAGGGCAAAGGCCGGTGCCCCAACCAGGGCGGTGATCACGCCGATCGGCAGCACCTGGCCAGGAACGATCGTCCGCGACAGGATATCCGCCGCGATCAGAAAGACCGCCCCCATGAGGGCGGTTGCCGGGCCGAGCCGGCCATGACGCACACCAACCAGGAAACGGGCCGCATGCGGTATCACGAGCCCGACGAAGCCGATGGAGCCGACAATGCTGACCATCACGGCCGTCACCAGCGCGGTAAGGCCGATCAGCACCACCTGGACGACCCGCACGGGCACGCCGAGCGAGGCGGCGGATTCCGCCCCGAAGGAAAAGGCGTCGAGCGCACGGGCATACCAGATGCAGGCGCCGAGCCCGACAAGGGCCACGGGCACGGCCAGCCAGACGTCCGGCCACCGCGCACCGCTGAGGTTGCCGAGCAGCCAAAACATGATGCCCCGCGCCTGCTCCGCATTGGCCGACTTGGTGATGATGAAAGAGGTCAGCGCGTTGAAGAGTTGCGATCCGGCGATGCCGGCAAGCACGATCTGCCCTGTTCCGCGCAGGGTGACCCCGCCACCGGCGGCACGAGCGAGGATCGCCACCATCAGGAAAGCTGTCACGGCACCGACAAAGGCGCCGAGCGACATGGAGACCGCGCCGGCGCCGAGGCCTGCGACAGTGACGGCCACTGCGCCGGTCGAGGCGCCGGCGGAGATGCCGAGAAGATAGGGATCCGCCAGGGCGTTGCGCAGGAGGGACTGGAGCACCATGCCCGAAACCGCGAGGCCCGCCCCACAGCAGGCGGCAACGATCGCCCGCGGCAGGCGGTAGTTCCAGATGATCCCGACATCGATGGGATCGAGCCCATAGGTCGCGCCGAAAATCTTGTTCGCCAAGGTCTGGAGAACCGTCAAGACGGGTATCGGCGTTTCGCCGATGCAGGTTCCGGAAAGAACGGCGGCAAACAGAGCCAATGTCCCCGTGGCTGCCCGGCCAAGCCGGGAAGCAGGGGCGCGCCGCGAGAGGCCGGTCTTCACTTCGCCAACCCGAAATCCTTAAGCGCAGCGGAGAGAACTTCGATGCCGGCGACCGTTCTGATCGTGGCGTCCATCGCGTGCGCATCCATGACGACGATGCGGTTGTTCTTCACCGCGTCCATCTGGCTGGCAACCGGATCGGTCTTCAGGAACTCGATCTTCTTCAGGTAGTCGTCGGCCGGAAAGCGCCGGCGATCCATCTTGGCGATGACGATCATGGTGGGGTTGGCCTTGGCGATCGTTTCCCAACCGACGACCGGCCATTCCTCGTCGGAGCCGACCACGTTGCGGATGCCGAGCTTGTCCATCATGTAGGCAGGCGCTCCCTTCCGGCCGGCCACATAGGGATCGATGTCCATCTCCGCGCTGGAGAACCAGAAGGCCGCGGACACATCCTTCAAATTGAGCGCCTTGGCCTGCTCGATGGCGTTGGCCTCACGCTTGGCGAGTTCCGCGACGAATGCCTCGCCTTTGTCCTGAACATCGAAGATCTGCGCGAGTTCACGCACGCCCTGATGGATGCTGGCAGTCGAGAAGAGCGCGCTGCGCGTGCCGTCCACACCCACCGAGTTGTCCTTGGCGACGCAGTCGGCCGGAAGGACATAGGTCGGAATTCCCACTTCGTGGAACTGGGTTCGGGTCGCAACGATCCCTTCGGGGCCGACGTGCCAGACGAACTGCACGGCGACGAGCCCCGGTTTCTTGGCGACGACGCTTTCAAAGCTCGGGTCGTTGTCCGCCAGGCGCGGAACCTTGGCATTGACCTCGGCAAATTCCGGCAGCACGTCATTGAACCAGACCGACGTGCCCGTAACCTTGTCGCCGAGGCCGAGCGAGTAGAGAACCTCGGTTGCCGCCTGCCCGACGGTCGCCGAAGTCGCCGGCGCCTTGTCGAAGGTGATCGCCTCGCCGCAATTGTCCAGGGTCAGCGGATAGGCGGTGGGTTCGGCAGCAGCGGCGGTGGCGAAGAAGGCGAAGCCAGAGGCGGCAAGCAGGAAACGCGAAGCGGTCATGGCACATTGTCTCCGATCTTTTGATCGCGCGGATCGGAGGGGACGAGCCAGGACGCAATGATCGAACCGATGTTCAAGAGAACATCGACAGCCGGCACTTGTGGCGCGACCAACGACATCGACAACCTCCCCGGACACCCCGCCCGGCTTGTTCAGTTACAGGTGTCGGTAGGTCTCCTGACTGACGGGTCTTGGCTCCCTCTCGGCCTTCCCGGACCATCGTCCAGTGGCATTTTCGAGAGAGGACTGGCCGCCTACAGTTGCGGGGGCAGTTTCGTTTCGCGGCGAGCCGCGGCGAATTCCCTGTTATTTCCTTTCGGAAACCGACGAGAATTCACTACTCAACGAACGAGTGGAGCGCAAGCATGAAAGCGGCGCTTTCGAAACCACTTGCCAAGAAAGGTAGAAATTCTTTCGCGTCTCGTAATTTCACTAAATATCACTCCCCGCAAATAGGGAGAACATTGCCGATTGTCGAAAACTATACGCAAATGAATACTGTTTAAGTGATCCGTAATTCACACCATCTTCAGACTTACCCTTCGAGGCCAGTCTTCAGCCTGTCGAGAATGGCCACGGCATGGGCGGCATAGTCGCTGATCCAGCGGTCGTGAATGTGCTTGATCGGCAGCGCATTGAGATAGTTCCAGCGCTCGCGTCCTGCCCGCCTGACGATGATCAAGTCGGCGTCCTCCAGCACGTTCAGATGCTGCATCACGGTGCAGCGATCCATGTCTGAAAAGGCCGCGCAGAGCATGCCCGTGGTCTGCGCCTCGCCCTTGAGACGATCAAGCATCGCCCGCCTGCGCGGGTGAGCCAATGCCTTGAAAACCAGATCTTCGTCCTGCTTGCTTGACACGTTATGTTTTTACAACATATTGAAAGCGGACGCAACGGAGACGGCGCCGATGAGACGGGTTTGCGAGCTTTCGCGAGCACTCCAACCGAGCCTGATGGCTGGACTCCGTCGGTCGGAGTTCAGCCTTGCGCCGACACCTCCAAGCAAACCGCCCCAAAGGGAGATGATTGAGAATGCTGCCTAAAATCGCTTCAATGGACGAGTGGCAAGCCGCACTCGAAAAACAGATTGCCAGGGAGAAGGCACTCACCCGCGCACGCGATGAAGTGAGTGCCGAGCGCCGGCGCTTGCCGATGGTCAGGATCGACAAGGACTATTCGTTCGAGGGGCCCGAAGGCACGGTAAGCCTCGCCGACCTCTTCGACGGACGGCGGCAACTGATCGTCTATCACTTCATGTTCGCGCCCGGATGGAAGGCGGGCTGCGACGGCTGCTCCTGGGTCGTGGACGCGATGACCCATCCGGCGCATCTCAACGCACGCGATACGTCCATCGTGCTGATTTCGCGCGCGCCGCTGGAGACGCTGCAGAAATACCAGGCCCGGATGCAGTGGCAGCACCCGGTCTGGTACTCTTCCATGGCGAGCGACTTCAACCACGACATGGGAGCCACGGTCGCCGATCCGGATGACCCGACAAGGACCAGCGAGCGCCATGGCGTCAGCGTCTTCCTCAGGGACGGCGATCATATCTACCGCACCTATTTCAACGGTGCGCGTGGCGTGGAGTATCTCGGCAGCATGTGGACCTATCTGGATCTGACGCCCTACGGTCGACAGGAAACATGGGAAGCCTCTCCTGCGGGATGGCCGCAGACAGAACCCTATGTCTGGAACCGGCGGCACGACGAATACGGGACCGAACCGGCCTTCTGATTTTCCGCGGCGGCGAACATGGAATTGTCGAGCCACCGCTCCTACGTCTTGTCTGGCCGATCGCCAGACCTGCGTCATTGCCGCGAACCCGAACAGGGATCGCGGCAATGGTGAAGGGATGCCACCGGCCCGGCACGGAGCGCCGAACGTGGGGATGGATCGCGCTTCTAAGAGGCGCGCCGATGGGGGCGGCAATCGATGGGAAACGCGACGCAAAACCGCAAGGACGGTCCGGCACCGAGCGGCAAGAGGTTTTGGCGGCGACGCGTTCGGATTGCATCGATCATGTTGGCCGCCCTGCTTCTCCTGGTGGTCGCGCCGCTTGCCGTCATTCTCTACCCAACGCTGAAGACCTATCCCCGGAGCGACTTTCCGGCCGCAGCCTCGCAACTGGAACGCAACAGGCAGGACCTTGCCCATCTGCGGCGCCTGATCGAGGTTGACCGAAGCTTCTCGCCAGCCGCCCAGGCAGCGTTTACGGGCTCCCTTGATGCGATCGAACAACGGGCCGACGATCTCGACCGCGCCGGCCTGGCGATGGCGGCAGCAAAGGCGGTCGCCATCGCAGACAATGGGCACACCAGCGTCGTCGGCCTCGTCGGTGGCCACAGTTTCAATGCGGTTCCGATCCGGCTCGGCTGGTTTGCCGAAGGCCTGTTCGTGATCGCAGCGACAGGCGACCAATCGCACCTTCTGGGCGGAGAGATCCTTGAAGTGAATGGACGGGCGACGGAGGCTTTTGTCGATGCGCTGCGGCCCCATTTCGGCGGACCCGCCAATCTCGCCAGGGAATTCGTCCCGAATGTCGCGATTTCGCCGGAATTGCTCCATGCAGCCGGCCTTGCCGAAAGCCCGCGGGAAAGCGCCTATCTCATCCGCCTAAAGGATGGAAACGTCGCGCAGATCCCTCTTCTTGCCACGCCCGGCGCGCCGGAACCGTTGAACGCCCATGTCTGGCCTCGACGCGATTTCAGTCCCCTGTCGCAGACCGGTCGCGACGCCGGGTGGCAGCACGTGCTCGACGACGTCACGCTGCCGGCCTATCTCACGCGCCCCGACGCCAATTATTGGCACCACTATCCCTTGCCCGATCTGCTCTATGTCCAGATCAACCGCATCAGGGATGGAGCGCCGGAAGGCCTGTCGCAGGGGCTCGCCAAGATGCTGGATGAAGCGGAGAAAAAGCCCATACGCAATGCAGTCGTCGATCTGCGGTTCAACAATGGCGGTAACTACGAATTGACCGCCGATTTCTCGCAAAGGCTCCCGGCCATCCTGCCGCCTGACGGACGGCTGTTTGTGCTGACCAGCGCAAACACCTTTTCGGCGGCGATCAGCACGGCGGCGCGCCTGAGGCATTTCGGCGGGACGCGCACAGTTCTTGTCGGCGAGCCGATGGGAGACCGGCTGCAGTTCTGGGGTGAAGGCGGCCGCACGGTTTTGCCGAACTCGAAGATCACCATCCGCTATTCGACGGCCTATCACGACTGGGAGCATGGATGCAGCCTGTCGGAGATCAGGACCTGTTTCCTCCTGAATTACGCCTATGACGTTCCGGCAGGCCCGCTTCAGCCGGACATCCCGCGCTCGACGAGCTTTGCCGACTATGCCACCGGCACCGACCCTGCAATGGCCACAGTCATGCAGGTCCTCATGGTGGGCAACGCCGATTAAGGTGCCGCTTGTGGGGAAGCAAGCCGGGCCCGGCCATTCCGGGCGGCGGCGGATTCGCGCTGCGGCGACGCTTTACATGTTTTCGCCCGGCAGCTCGCTGGCTTGTTTGACCCAGTCCAGGAACTGCGCCTCGTCGAGTTCGTCGGCCTCATAGATGTCGAGATAGCGCACATCCGGCTGTTTCGACGTGCCGGGCGGCATGGGGCTGAACTGCGCGCCGCGGAAGAAAGCGACCTTCACGTATTTCGTCATGCAGTGAAAGCCGAGGAACCAGACATCCTTTTCCATGCCATAAAAGGGAGAGTTCCATTTGACCGCCTTTTCGACACCGGGAACGGCCTCAACGATCAGCCGGTCAAGACGTTTGCCCAGATCGCTTTTCCATCCCGGCATCGCAGCGATGTATTGCTGTATCGGGGCGTCTCCATAGCCCTTGGCGATCTGCGGGTTGCCGCCGGTCAGGAGGACTACGCCATCGGCCGACTTTGTCGGCGGAGTCTTGCGTCCGCTCGTTGCCCTTGGCGCAGCGGAAGCAGCTTTCGATGCGTTCTTTCCGATTTTCTTCTCAGACATGCGCGGACCTCGACTTTTCCGTCAGTTCGTCGCGGGTCGGATCCTCCGACACGGTCACGGAGTCCATACCCGAATGGCTATGCACGACACATAGCCATCCAGCTATGCATTGGTCAAGGATGAACCTCCAGCTTCAGCTGCGTTGCGGACTGCAACTCGATCCGCAAGACGCTTCGCCAAGTATTGGCAATCGGCACGGCATCTCTCCATCGCCGTAGGGTCATGGCATGCAGACGGTCGGGATCCCTGCGATCCCGGACATGTGCAGCAGCGGCTCGTCACGAGCCACCATTCGGGATCTCGAGCGTGCTCTCCATCAACACCTTGACCGCCGGACACCACCTTGATGCCGTCATTCTCAGGGTGCTGAAAGAACGGATTGCCGTTGCAACGGCGAACGCGCGCCGACCGGTCGAAGCGCCGGACAAGCTCGTCGACCACCTTCTCGACCAGCACCGCCTCAGCCTGCACTTCCTGAGCCTGCACGTGTTGACGGCCGCATCGCCTCGCCGCGAAGCCCTGCTTCTCGCCATCGATCGACCGGTCCCCCGCAAACATCTCCGACGGCTTCAGGGCATCGTCGGAGGTATCATCGAGAACGGCGTCCGCGACGGCCACTTCAAGGCACAGGATCATCATCTGTCTGCCGATCTTTTCACGGCGCAAACGAAGCCGATCTGGGATCCCATAGCCATCGTCGCGCGCCTGCAGGGATCCGAGTGCTACAGTCCTTATGAGCATGCCCGAATGGCCGTAGCCCGCCTGGGCTGAAAAAGGCGGCTTCCGCCCACACGGCTGCGGTTGCAGTCGTGTCCGCGCGTTCGCGCTCCACCAGCACAACGCCTGCCCGATCCCGAAGCTCTCCGATTAGAACCGGCACAACCGTTGCGGAAACCGGACGCCATCTTTCCGGCAGCGCTTGCTGCCTGCCCTCGTCGATCTGCAGCGTCGGGCGATGGCCAGAGCCCGTCCCCTGCCGCCCGCTTGCGCCGCTCCAGCAACGTGCCGAGGCGAGACGATTCGCGTTGCCGCGGAGCCAAAAGCGAACGCCGCCAGTCGCAGGGATGGACTGGCGGCGTTGACCACTTGGAGATCGCCTTCTTCTCAAGGCAGCGTTTTTCTAACACCGCACGATTCAAAGTCAATACATAAAAATATTAATCTCAATTGAGATCATAGCCATCATGAAAGCAAACGTCTCGCCAACGGAATTCAGCCTGGTGAAATGCTAATATGTAGCAATTTTGCAATATGGATCGATCATGCTGTAATTTTGAATTGAGATTATAAACTTTACGAATTCACTTTTGGTAAAATCGTGATACCCGATTGCATGCGCTGGCCAGCCGAAGATCGGGTGGCGCCAACAACCACAGCGCGAAGCAAGTAGGTCGCGGATCCACATCGGGTGATGCGGCCATCTTGCCTGATCGAACAATGAGAGGGATTTTCCCATGACGATGAAAAGCATACTTTTGGGATCGGCTGCCGCGATCGCGGCGACGTCCAGCGTCCAGGCGGCAGACGCAATCATCGCGGCCGAACCGGAGCCGACGGAATATGTCCGTGTCTGCGACGCATTCGGCACCGGCTTCTTCTACATTCCCGGAACCGAAACCTGCCTGCGCATCGGCGGTTATGTACGCTTCCAGACGAACTTCGGTCCGCGCGAAAGCGCTGGTCGCTGGGAAGGCAAGCAGTCGACTTCAGACTGGGATGCTTTTGCCCGCGCGCAGCTGATCCTCGAGGCGAAGAACGATACGGAATACGGCGCGCTCACCAGCTACATCGCCATTCAGGCCGATACCGACAACGACGCCCACAACAACTTCAAGCTCGACGAAGCCTACATCCAGCTCGCGGGCTTGCGTGCTGGCCACTTCGCCAGCTGGTGGGACAAGGGTCTGAACGGCGAAACCGACATCAGCGGCAACGACACGACCGTCTTCAACTCGATCTCCTACACCTATGACGCCGGCGCGTTCCAGGCAGGTATCGCCATCGACGAGCTCGAAGGCCTAACCTCGAAGAACAACGGGGTTGGCGTCGAAGGCATCGTTTCGGTCTCGCTCGGCGGCGCATCCTTCGACCTGCTCGGCGGTTACGACACCGAGGTGAAGCAGGGCGCCATCCGCGGCCTGGTGTCGGCGGATCTCGGCCCGGGCGTGCTCCAGGGCTTTGCCGTCTGGTCGTCGGACCCGAACTCCTACTGGTCCACGTCCAAGTGGAGCGTTGCGGCCTCCTATCGCCTCAACGTCACCGACAGGCTGGCGATCACACCCGGCGCTCAGTATTTCGGCGATCTGCGCCGGAACGTTCTCTTCAACGCGGCCTGGAGAGGCGCTGCATCGCCCAACGAAAGCTTTGGCAACGGCAATGCCTGGAAGGTCGGCGTCACGGCAGACTACAAGATCACCGAAGGTCTTGATATCCGTACAACCGTAAATTACGTCAAGGTCGACTACAACGACACCTTCAAGGGCAGCAAGTCCAAGAACGACGACTACGTGTCGGGCTTCGTCCGCCTGCAGCGTAGCTTCTAACGGAAGAGATTAACTGACGACAATATGCCCGCAATCTGTATCGGTTGCGGGCATATTTTCGTGGACCTTTCAGCAAGGCTTCCTGTGTTTGGCCCGTTCTCTCGATCCGAAACCACGCCACCGGGATAGTCTTCCTCCCATCTCGCAATCGGAATCCATCGATACAGTTTGGCGCAATACATCCGACAGCGATTGATTTGCTGCTGCTGAACCATGTAAAGCTTATCGAACGCCTTACGGAAATCGGGTCCCGGATGCCAAAGTTCAACTACCTCTCTCCCGCCTTGCAGAGCGAAGATGCCGCATTGATGCAAAGTGCATCCTTGAGTGGCATCGAGGCGAAGATCCACGTTGACCTTTGGAACGCCATCATCGACCGCAAGCTGAAGCCTGGGGTCAAGCTGGAAGAGCTCGTGATGTGTGACATCTACGGGATCAGCCGCACGGTCATGCGCAAGGTTCTCATGATCATGGAACAGGACGGGCTGGTGTTCCTGCCGCCCAACAAGGGCGCCTACGTCGCATCCCCATCGCTGCAATCGGCTTTCGAGATGCTTGAAATGAGCGAGGCGCTGCAGACATTCGTCGTCCAGAAAATCGCGACGAACCACGCATCCATCGCCGCCTCCCAGTTCGACCGGATCGCGCAACACGCCAAGGCGGAAGAAAAGGCCGAGGCAGCCCATGATTTCCGGCTTCTGCGCCGGTTCGACATCGAGTTTGGAAGCCTGCTTTGCCTGGTTCATGGCAACGGGACGCTTGCCCGAGAATGGGAACGAAACGCCTCCTGCCTCGCGCTCGCACTTTCGCTTCACCAGAGCGTGCAACCGGCAGGCAGGCAGTCGGATTACTCCCGGCAGATCCTCGCGCGCCTGACGGATGGAGATGCGGCAGGCGCACTTGTCCTTGTCCGCGAGCGGATAGGCCAACTGAAAGCCTCGCTGGACACCCAGTCCGATGGCGAGAATGTGAACCTGCGCGAGATCCTGGGCCTGAATTGAGCCCCATGGGGCGAACGCGGCGACCCCGCTCGCATCCGCGGCCCCTTCGTGCCATTTGCTCGAGCCTAAATTCTATAATCCTGACTACATAAAATCCGTGCGTCCGCTTGTTTCCGCGCAGCGCTATTTATATAAATATCACTACATAAATCACGACGGACGGACATCATGGCGAGCCGCGGACGACCGCGAAGTTTTGACCGCGATCACGCGCTTCGCCTGATCATGGAAGTGTTCTGGTCGAAGGGCTATGAGGCGACCCAGCTCAACGACCTGACTGCCGCGCTCGGGATTACGCCTCCGAGCTTCTATGCCGCGTTCGGCTCAAAGGACGCAGCCTTTCGCGAGGCGGTCGATCTTTATGTCGAAACCGTCGGTTCGGGCACCCGGCGCGCACTCGATGCTGGTAAGACGGCCCGCGAGGCGATCGTTGCGATGCTATCGGCCAGCATCGACGCGGCTCTCGGCGCGCCACAATCGGCGGGCTGCCTGCTGATCCTCGGCGTGGTCAATTGCCAGACCGACTCCCTGCCGCTGCGCGACCTTCTCAGACAGATTCGCAAGGAGACCGAAAACCATATTCTTGTCCGGCTGCGGCGCGGCGTCGCCGAGGGTGATCTACCGCCATCGGCCGACGTCCAGGCTTTGGCCAGGTACTACGCCACGATCATGCAGGGCCTCTCGATGCAGGCGCGCGACGGCGCCACAAGGGACGAATTGCAGGCCCTCATCGCCCCATCGATGGTCGCGCTCTCATAACGGACGACCGTAAGGCGCGCACGCCACAAACAATCCTGAAAGAGAAAACCATGAAGGATCAAAACATCGTCACCGTTCACACCCATGCGACAACAACAGGCCAGGTCATCGTGCCTGCCGTGCTCAAGGACGATGTCGATCAATTCCACTACGCCCCGGCGCGGCGCGCCGGAGATTTTGTTTTTCTGTCGGGCATTGTCGCCTGCAACCGGCAGCCGACGCCGATGGATGCCGAGCAATTCCGCACCGAACTGCGCCATGTGTTCACGCTCATGGAGCAACTGTTGGAAGCGTCTCAGGCGGGTCTTGGCGATGTTGTGGAATTGCAGATGTTCCATGTGTTCGGCAGCGATCGGCTGGCGCTCGACAAGGGCGGGCAGCTCGCCACGATCGCCGAGGTCCGGGACGAATTTTTCCCGGCGCCCTACCCGGCATGTGTCGAGCTGGCCGTCGCGGAATTGAACCCGGAGGGCGGCTTGGTGGAAATCAAGGCGACCGCCTTTGCCCCGCTTTCACGCGGAGGCCGGGCCTAGCATCGGCACGAACCGAATAGCGGAAGAGCGGGAGTGCCCGCGACATAGGCACCCTAAGGTGCGTACTTGTAAGGCGGCCCCTGCGCCCGATACGCCTGCAGCAAAGCCCTGGAGTTTCACTTTCCAGGTTACCCGCTGTTTGAGGATGATATCGATGAAGGCAATGGTTCTCTGCTCCAGCCCACGACGCGACGGAAACTCGGCGACAATGGCGAATGCCGTCGCCGAAGGCCTGCGCGAGGCGGGCCACGAAGTCGAGACGGTGCGGGCCGACGACATCCTGTCGGGGCTGCTTCGAGACTGTCGCCAGTGTCGCATGCCCGACGGCGAGTGCGGGATCGACGACGGTTTCCGGCGCGCGTTCTTCGGTTGCTACCTACCCGCTGACGGCTTCATCGCCGCAAGCCCGATCTACTGGTATGGCGTCTCTGCGCAACTGAAGGCTTTCTTCGATCGAATGTTCTGCTACGTCGCTGCGTCGCATCCGCAATCGGCGTCCGTGGTCGCGCAGATGACCGGAAAACGGATCGGTCTCGTCCTCAGCTCGGAAGAGACCTACCCCACCGTTTCGTCCAGTCCGCAGCATCAGTTCCAGGAATTCAGCCGCTACACGCGCTCGACCTTCGTTGGCGTGGTGCACGGCCATGGCAACGCACGCAGCGACATACACCGCGATCCGAGCGACCCGGTCGCGCGAGCGCGCCACTTCGGCCGGACCTTCTTCAGCGCTCACACCTCCGACTACCAGATCGACACGCCGCGATCAGGCCGCGTCTGGGCGTGAGCCGCCTTGCGCGGCGCGCAATATCCTTTCGCTACGGCAAGCGCATCTTGCGCCGCCTGGCTGCCTTTGCCTCGCTCGCGGCCGTATCGTATTTTTCCCGGAAGCGGTCCAGCTCCGGAAAATTCCGCTCCGCCCATAGGTCGAGGCTGATCAGCGTTTCGCTGAGAGACAGGCCGACTGCGCTCAGGCTGTATTCCACATGCGGCGGGTTCGTCTGCTGATCGTGACGCTGCACCAACCCGTTGCGCTCGAGGTCCTTCAGCGTCTGGGTCAGCATCTTCTGCGAAATGCCTTCGACCTTGCGCAGCAACGCACCATTGCGCATCGGACCCGCCGCAAGCGCAGACATGATGAGGATCGCCCATTTCGTCGATATCAGTTCGAGCGCGTGCCGGGCCGAGCAGGAGGCGTCGAACACGTCGGGATTGCTTGCAGACGGAGCGCCGGCTTGCGGGGGCAGTTTCATCATCACCTCAAGGACATGCCGTTGCGGCGGCCGCATTTCACGCCTCACAGGTAGTGCGCGCGATTGCGGCTCACAAGTTGCGAGCCGCAAAGCCGAAGGCAGGACGGCGTCCGGAGTTATGCCCAGGGCGCACCGGCCGCCCATTCCGCCCGAATGGCCTCGATGAAAAGGCGGACTTTTGGAGAAACATGCTTTCGCGTCGGATAGACGACGCAAACCGGCGGCTCGTCGCGCTCGAATTCTTCGAGTAAGGGCACAAGCCTTCCTTCCCTGATGTCGCGGCCCACCAGGAATGCGCCCAGTTGCGCAACACCCATTCCGGCGAGGCAAGCATCGCGAATGGCTTCGGTGTTTCCGAGACGCAAGTTTCCCTGAACGCCGACGTCCCGGTCTTCGCCGCCCACCTTGTAGTGCCACGGCACTGGTCCGCTTGCGTGCTTGAAGCCGATCCTGTCGTGGCGCGTCAGCTCGTCGATCGTGCGCGGCGTTCCGCGTTGCTGCAAATAGTCAGGCGCAGCGCAGGTTATGAGCCGGTGCGACGCCAGGACCCGCCGCACGAGGCGACTGTCGGTCGGCCCGCCGATACGAACGGCAACGTCGATGCCGTCGCCGACGATGTCGCGATACTCATCCGAAAACGAGACCTCCGCGTCCACCTCGGGCCAGCTGTTCAGGAAGCGCTGGAGAACGGGCAGGATATGCAGCCTGCCGAGGGCGATCGGCACGTCGATGCGAAGGCGCCCTGTTGGCGCCTGGTGCCGCTGTGCCAGGGCGGACTCCGCGTCGTCCACTTCCGACAGGATCCTGATCGCATGTTCGTAGAAGAGTCGGCCCTCTTCGGTGAGGCTGACGCTGCGGGTCGTCCTATGAATGAGCCGCGTCGCCATATTGTCTTCAAGACGCGCGACGCATTTGCCGACCGCCGAACGGGAAAGACCGAGCCGCTCGGCCGCCAAGGTGAAGCTCTGGTCGTCGGCGACACGAACAAAGGCGCGCACATCGCCGAGATGGTCCAGCATCGCAAGATCCTATTGGGGACGAATCGTCCCTTTTGTTTCCATGACACGACAGTTTATCCAACTTTCGGAAACAGTAAACAATGCCTCGCAACGTCCCGGCAACGGGACATGGGATGGGCGCGGCGCCACATCGCGGCCCGCGCCCGAATGAACGAGGCAAGCGAATGAAACTCCAGGAAGAAACCGACGGTCTGCAATCAAAGGGAGGCACAAAGAGGGAAAATTGGCTGCCGGTCTATAACGCCGGCCTGGCGACCTTCTGCGTCGTGACGACCGAGATGCTGCCCGTCGGATTGATGACGCCGATCGCAGACGACCTTCAAACGTCGATGGGGACCGCCGGCCTGATGCTCTCGCTGCCGGCACTGCTTGCCGCACTCTTTGCGCCCACCGTCGTGCTCGTGGCCGGCAGGATCGACAGAAGGCGCATCCTGACCACGCTTCTGCTGCTGCTAGCTGTTGCGAACATCGTTTCGGCGCTCGCCAACACCATCGGCTTGCTTCTGGCAGCGCGCATCCTTGTCGGCTTTTGCATGGGCGGCATCTGGGCCGTTGCCGGAGGCCTTGCGCCACGGCTGGTGTCGGGCCGATCGATTGGGGTTGCGACAGCGATCATTTTCGGCGGCGTTGCGGCAGCTTCGGTTCTTGGCGTCCCGGTCGGGGCCATGATAGGTGATGCGGCGGGCTGGCGCTTCGCGTTTGCCGCAATGGCGGTCTTTTGCGGGATCGTGCTCGTGGTCAATCTCTGCGCCTTGCCTGCTCTGCCTGTCCATCAGGCCATCCGGCTCGGCCAGTTCGGCAATCAGCTCTCGAACCGCCGGATCCAGCTTGGTCTGGCCATCACGTTCCTGTTCGTTGCAGGGCATTTCATGGCCTACACCTTCATACGTCCGCTTCTGGAAGTTGTTTCCGGCATCGGCACAGAATGGGTCGGGCTCATGCTGTTTGCCTATGGAGCAGCCGGGATCGGCGGAAACTTTGTTGCCGGCCCCGTCGCCGCCAGGCGCACCGGCGCGACCTTGCTATGCATTGCCACAGCTCTTGCCGCCGTCCTCGTCGGTTTTGCCCTTTTCGGACACTCGCCTCTTGGCGGTATCATCGTCCTCATCTTGTGGGGCATCGCCTATGGCGGCGTCTCGGTCGCCTTGCAAACCTGGATGATGAAGTCGGCACCCTCCGACGTCGAAGTCGCAACGGCGCTGTTCGTCGCGATCTTCAACATCGCCATTGCCGTCGGATCCTTTGCCGGTGGGCGCATTGTCGATCAGTTCGATCTCGGCACCAACCTGCTCCTGGCGGGCATACTGCCGTCCCTCGGGATTCTGCTCGTGTTGAAAGCGAAACGTCCAGCCACTGGCCAAGGCTGATGGACCATCGGAGGCTTGGCGAGCGGATCGCATTCTTTCCGCCGGCGTGGACCGGGACGGCTGTCGTCCCGGCTCCAGCGGGCCGGACAATCTCTCGAAGAAATTCCTACTCCAGCTACGGGGAGAGAGCAGCAAAATCATTCCACAATAATACATAAAACACATAGACTATATGTGTAATGATCGGGACTTCTCGCCCATGATGCTGGCAACACGTGAGCCGGACCCGCTCCGCCCGCGAGGATGACAACGCTGGCTAAGCCCAGATTTCGACGGAGGATCCCATGCACAGTTCCATTTTCAGCCAGGCGTATCGCCGCCGCAGTGTGCTGAAAACGCTCACCGCTGCCGGCGCCCTGCCCTTCGTCGCGCCGCTTGCCTCCTCGACGGCGCTTGCATCCGGAACCAAATATGCCGGCCGCACGGTCAATCTCCTGATCATCCAGCCGCACGTCGTGACGGGCAAGAAGATCGCCGAGGATTTCGAAAAACTGACCGGAGCCAAGGTCAACGTCACGGCGGTGCCCTACGACCAGGTCAGCGTCAAGGCAACGCTGGACGTGCAGTCGGGCGCCAACCAGTTCGACGTCATCGACTATTTCTATACCTACAAGGGGCAGCTGGCCGACGATGGCGTGATCGAGGACGTCACCGATCTCATCGAGCGCGACAAGGCCGAGATCCAGCCGGAAGACTTCATCCCGACCATCTACGACCAGTACACGCTGCATGACGGCCGCCGTTATGGCTTGCCCTATGACGGTGACAGCCATCTGCTTTTCTATAACCGCGAGCTGTTTGACCGCTACGGCCTGAAGGCGCCGGCCACCTGGGACGAATACAACGAGAACGCTCGGGTGATTACCGAGGCGGAATCGAAGAACGGGATCTATGGTGCGGCGGTTCTGGGCGCGAAGATCCCGGTCATCATTCTGTCCACCTACGCCAACCGGCTCACCGGCTTCGGCGGCAACTTCCTGAAAGCGGACGGCACCTCGGCGCTCGACAGCACGGAGGCGGTCGAGGCTCTGAAGTCGCTTCTTGCGTCGGCACCCCACGCGCTGCCGACCCCACTCGAAACCCGCTTCGAAGAGGGGCTGCCAGCCTTTCTCAACGGCAAGGCGGCGCAGATCGACTTCTGGACCGATCTCGGCGGCTATGCGCAGGATCCCAAGGGCTCGAAGATCGTGGACAAGTGGGGCGTGGCGCGCATTCCCGTCGGCGGCAGCAACAAGACACCCCGCCTCGCCTTCAATGCCGGCTTTGGCTTTGCGATCACCAGCGGATCGAAGAACAAGGATGTCGCCTGGGATCTGATCAAGTTTGCGACCGGCAAGGACTACCACCAGGAGCTTCTGGCGCTCACCGGATCGGGCATCGACCCGGACCGCCAATCGGGGCTGAAATCGCAGAAGTTCAAGGACTTCCAGCCGCTGGTGCAACCGCTACTCGATGATGGCGCATTGGAAAACAGCCTGGCCTGGCCAACCGCCGTCTACGCGCCGAAACTCGAAAATGCATTGACCGACGAACTGGCCCTGGTGCTCGCCGGCACCAAAAGCGCGGAACAGGCGATCGCCGACGCCCACCAGGCCTGGACCGAAATCATCGAGACCAACGGCTGATTGCTTGCGGGGTGGCGCTTCCTCCCGGCGCCGCCCCGCCACTTTCTTTCAACGAGGCAAAAGACCATGAGTGCAAGATCCTTGCCGAAGCGCAGGCTCGGCCGAACCGATTTCGACATCACGCCCGTTGGCTTTGGCGCCTGGGCCATCGGTGGCCCCGATTGGGGATGGGGATGGGGAAGCCAGGACGATACCCGGTCGATCGCCGCCATCCGCCATGCGGTCGAGCGCGGCATCAACTGGATCGACACGGCACCCGTCTATGGCCTCGGCCATTCCGAACAGATCGTGCGCGAGGCGCTCTCGACCATCCCGCGATCCGAACGTCCGTTGATCTTCACCAAGGCCGGGCTGATCTGGGACCCGGACAACCGCAACGCTCTTCCAGCCCGCATCGGCAATGCCCAGTCCATTCGCCGCGAGTTGGAGGCTTCCCTGAAGCGGCTCGGCGTTGACGTCATCGACCTCTACCAGGTGCACTGGCCTGCCAATGACGGCACGCCGGTCGAGGACTATTGGGCGACGTTTGCCGAATTGAAGAAAGAGGGCAAGGTTAGGGCCATCGGGCTTTCGAACCACGATCGGGCGCTTCTCGAGCGCGCGGCAACGGTCGCGCCCGTCGATGTCGTGCAACCGCCCTTTTCGGCGATCAAGCGCCAGTTCGCCAGAGCAGAGCTGCCCTGGGTGCAGGCGCATGGCAGCGGCGTCATCGCCTACAGCCCGCTGCAATCGGGCCTGCTCACCGGCGCCTTTACGCCGGCGCGCGCCCGAGCCCTTCCGCAGGACGACTGGCGATCGCGCGACGAGGAATTTTCAGGCGAAGCGCTTCACCGGAACCTCGCTTTTACCGAAGGCTTGAGGCCGATTGCCGCGCGGCACGAAACGACGGTCGCTGCGGTCGCCGCCGCCTGGGCGATTTCCTGGCCCGGCGTTACCGGAGCCATCATCGGCGCGCGCGAACCGCTGCAGATCGATGGCTGGATCGATGCGGCAACCCTTGAGCTCACCCCCCGCGACCTCGACGATATCGAGGACATGTTGCTTGCCACCCGGGCCGGCAGCGGGCCGACGCGCCCGGATCTGGCCGAGGCCGCATGACCGCCTTTGCCGTCGAGGTGCTGGGACCCGCCGGTGCGGCCGGTGTCGCCGCGCGCAGCCACGCCCTTCGGGCGCGTCTCGGTCGGCTCGCCTGGATCGCGCCGGTCCTCGTCGCGCTGGTCGTCACGACGCTTTACCCGACCGTCTTTCTGCTGGCGCTCGCCTTCAGCAAGAGCACGCTCGGAAAGCCGTTCCGCGGCTTCGTCGGAATCAAGCACTTTGCAACGGCGCTTCAGGATCCGATCTTCCTTGCAGCCATCGGCAGAAGCGTCGCCTATGCGCTTGCGACCTCGCTGGTGCAGCTTGCGCTTGGCTTCCTGATCGCGCTGCTTTTCACGTCCCTGTTGAAGGCCGGCCGCTTCCTGATGAGCCTCGTGCTGTTGCCGCTGATGACCCCGCCCGTCATGGTCGGCATCGCCTGGAAGCTGATCTTCGCGCCGGCAGGCGGGCTCTTGAACGGCACCCTGATTACCTACGGCGTGATCTCCGAGCCGATTTCCTTTCTCGGCCACCCGACGCTCGCCTGGCTGGCAATCGGCGTAGCGGATCTCTGGCAATGGACGCCCTTCATCGTCATTCTCTGTTTTGCGGCCCTTTCCACGGTGCCTGAGAGCGTTCACGAGGCGGCGATGGTGGACGGGGCCAATGGCTGGCAGCGTTTCTGGCACATCACCCTGCCGCTGGTCGCCGCACCGCTTTCGTCGATCTATCTGCTGAAACTTATTTTGTCGTTCAAGCTCTTCGACCTCGTCTACATCCTGACCTTCGGCGGGCCCGGCTTTGCGACGACATCGGCCGGCTTTGCCATCTATCGGCGGGCGATCGAACAGTTCGACGTCGGCCGCGCCGCAGCCGAGACGATGATCTACGCGTTGATCATCGGACTTGTGACCTTGCCCGTCGTGCGACTGCACCAGCACTTCGAAAGGCGCGAACTATGAAACCCGCCGCGCGACATCTATGGCTCGGGCTTGCGGCAGCGCCGGTCGTCAGCTTCTTTGCCCTGCCCTTCCTCTATCTCATCGCGGTTTCCTTGAAGACGAAGGACGACGTGCTCAACGGCCGCTTCTGGCCGACGGCGCCGACGCTCACGAACTGGCCGGCGGCCTTCGAAGCGGCCAACATCCTCCGGTTCATTCTGAATTCCGTGATCGTGTCGCTGGTCTCGGGCCTGGTCACCATCGCACTGGCGCTGCCGTCGGCCTATGCCGTCCTCCGGCTGAAGATCGGTGGGAAGTGGCTGTCGGACGTTACGCTCTCGAGCTACATGGCCCCGCCGATCGTGGCGTTGATCCCGCTGTTTTTCCTGCTGAAGACAACCGGACTGCTCGATACGCGCGCCGGGCTTGTTCTCATCTACGGTTTCGCCAACGTGCCCGTCGCCTTCTGGTTGCTGATGCCGTTCCTGCGTCGCATGCCGATCGAAATCGAGCAGGCAGCGGCGATGGACGGCGCCGGTCCGTTGCGCACGCTGCTACAGATCGTCGTGCCGATCATCGCGCCGGGGATCGTCGCAACCTTCATCATCGTCACGGTCTTGTCCTACAACGAGTTCCTGTTTGCTTCCGCCTTCACCTTCTCCGACGCCACGCGGACCTTGCCGGTCGGCATCTCGCTCTTCCAGGGCGACCGGCTGGTGAATTTCGGCCAGATGGCAGCCGCTTCCCTGGCGGGCATCGCGCCGGTTTATCTGGTCGCGCTGTTCATGCAACGCTACCTCGTGAGCGGGCTTGCCCATGGCGGCGTGAAGTAGGGAGCGCCGGCGGCAAGCTACCGGGCAATGGGAGGGTTGAGCGCCTGCTCGGCCCCGGCTTTCGGCTTCTTGTCGGTCCATTGAGGCGGTGCGCCGTATTTGGCTGCGATCGCGCCGACCAGACCCGGCGCCCGCCCGAAGGCATCGCATGCGGCATATTTGGGTTTGCCGCCCAACCAGGACTGCACGCGCTGCCGGGTTGGCAGCGAGATATCCAAGGCCTTCGGTTCCTTGCCGGAAATCAGCACCTGCGAAAATTCGTTGGCGAATTTCGTCGCAAAGCTATAGGCGTCGCCGACTTCGGAAACACGGGGCTTGTCGAGGATCGAATTCGCGCCCCTCGCCCAAAGCATCGCAGCGATTTGCGCGCCACCGGCATCGACAGCTTCGGCCTCGACGGCCAGGCCCCCGAGGCCTACAGGCAATCGCGGCACGCTGACGGGGAGCACGAACCCGGTGCCGACGGTCACGGCCGTCGAAACCCCTGCGAGCGCCTTGTCTGTCGGAACAATATCGGCGACCACGGAGCGAACCGTCAGATCAGCAGGCTGATCGGCGGAAACCATCTGATATCTGTCGCTGAGCGCGACGCAGAGCGCGCGGTCGAGAGCGTTCGAGACCAGGTCGCGATCGGCACCGGACTTGATCTTGGAGGCGGCGGCAAGGGAAAACATCGTCGGCGCGATGCGGATGGTTCTTACGCCGGCCAGGCGTTGTCCCTCGACGTAGAGGCGTTTCTTCGCCACCATGCCTTTCGACGGGCCGAGCTTGCTATAGGAGGTCAGCGTCCCCGCCTCCTTCAGCGGAACCGATTGGCATCCGGCCAGGGCCACCGAGAGTAGTCCTGCCAGGCCCACCGCGCGGGCCGGGACGAGTGATGAGAAAACCCTATTAAGCGATTGAATTAAAAAAACTTTTAGCACTTTCCATGATCTCCGTTGGCATGCAACGGCGACCTTGGGGATGGACAATTGCTACAGAATTACAAGCTGGTTCGAGCTGTCACCGGGAAAAGCTGTCGTGGCGAGGGCCCGGGCGCAAGGGTGACGCTGACGCAGTGTGGAAGCCTGTCGCCGATCAGAGGTGGACGGCAACCTTGGTTCCGTTCGCTGTACTCGTGAGGCTGACGCGGCCCCCGTGGTTGGAAACCACCTGCTTCACGAGGCTCAAACCAAGACCCGCGCCCGTTTCTTTGGGAGAAACCCTGTAAAACGGCTCGAAAACGAGTTCCTGATGCTCGGCAGGTATGCCAGGTCCTTCGTCGGAAACCTCGACGCGCCCATCGCTTGAGACGGAGACGGCAATCAGGCCGGCATTGCCGCCGTGATCGATGGCGTTTCGGACGAGGTTGTTGACCGCGCGCAAGACGGCAGGTGGGTTGCCCTTTCGCGCAAGCGTCTCCACGTCACTGTGGAATGACACCTGATAACCTCCCGCGATCGCCAGCGGGGCGAGATCGGCGACGGCCGATCGCGCGATATCGACCAGATCCATCGGCTCGTCCAGAACGAGCGCCTGGTCGTTGCGCTCGAAGTCCAGAAGCTGCTCTGCCGTTTCGGCGAGCCGGGCGACATCATCCATCAGGCGTGTTCTCTCCCGGCCCTCAGGCATGCCATCGATGCGCGTCTGCATGATCGCAATGGGGGTTCGCAGTTCGTGGGCCGCATCGATCAGGAAGCGCCGCCGCTTTTTGGACTCGTCCTCAAGGCGCTCAAGCGCGCCGTTGAATGCGATCAGAACCGGGGCGACCTCGTTCGGGATGCCCGCGAGCGGAAGGCGCGTTCCGTGGCGGCGAGGATCGATCCGCGATGCTTCGTCGGCAACCTCGCTCACCGTCGCGAGAGCACGCCCGACGATATGAGGAACGGCAAGAAAAATCGCCGGGAGAGCACTGGCGATCAAAGACAGGTAGATCGGGTAGGCCTTGGCCAAGAGAGCCAGGGCGCCCCAGCCCTTGTCCGCTACGCCGCCAAACAGGATCCGCACTTCGCCAGCCGGCGTCTTCGCGTTTTCGATCGTCGCAATCTCGCGGGTGGTTGCGGCTCCCCTGATATCGGCTTCGTCGAACAGGTGGATTACCTGTGGCAGTGCGGCATAGGCGGGCGGAATAGACCCATGGGAGGCGAAGGCACCGCTGGTGGTCGCGACCACGAACCACAAGGCACCGTTTTGTGCCTTGAGCGCCGCCAGGTCTTCGGTTTCGGAAAGCTGCATTGCACCATCGCTGCCCCGGCCTACGGCACCGGACACGACCGAGACGACCGTCCCTTCCATCGCCGTGTTCGGCGACATGGCCGTGGTTGCCCAGATACAGAGCCCAATGATCACCGAGGCGACGACGGCGATGATCACGAGGCTCAATTGCCAGCTGAGCCGCCACCAGAGCGATGGATTGCGTCTTGCCGCCTGGCCCATCATCACTCTTCCTTCAGGAGGTAGCCGACCCCACGGATGTTGTGGATCGAGACGCCGGCGCCAGCATCGGCCAGCCGCTTGCGCAGCCTTGAAATGTGGGCGTCGATCGCGTTCGACTGGATCTCTTCTTCGTAGTTGTAGACGGCAGCTTCGAGCGTCGAGCGAAGAACGGTCTTGTCGCGGCGCCTGGCAAGCGCCTGGAGCACGAAGAGTTCGCGCCTCGGGACGTCGAGCTTCACGTCATCGACGGTCACGGTGAGGTTCAGCGGATCGAGCGCCATGCGCCCGACCTTGATCTCAAGTTCAGCGAGTGCCGCGGGACGGCGCAACACGGCGCGCAGGCGTGCCATCAGTTCCTCGACGAGAAAGGGCTTGCCGAGATAGTCGTCCGCCCCGATGTCGAGGCCTTCAACCCGCTCCATCGGCTCGTTGCGCGCCGTCAAGACGATGATCGGCGCGTCCTGGCCAATGCGCCGCAATTGCGGGATGAAGCTGAGCCCTTCGCCGTCGGGCAAGCGGCGGTCGAGAAGAATAGCGCCGTAGTCGTTCTGACGGGCAAGCTCGGCTGCGTCGGCGAGATGGGTCGTATGGTCGATGACGATGCCATATTTGCTGAGCGCCACAGCCAGCGCCGCCGCCAGTTCCCTCTCGTCTTCGATCAGCAATATCCGCATCGGCACCCCATGGCTTCGGCCTTCCGAATCTGCCGCAAGAATTACAGCAGCATTACGGAAACCACGGGGCGGCCGAGCGTAACATTGTTGCAATTGTTGGGACCTAGCAAACGCGTCGAGCCGCCCTCGCGAGATCTGCACGAGAGGGGCGGCCTTCAACGAACCGGAAAGGAACAGGAAGCATGACGGCGTCAAAAGCGGAGTGCGCTTCCGCAACGGAATTGCAAACGGTCAATCGGCGGAATGCGTATCGGGCCGCCCGATGACCCGCAGACCCCTGCTGCGCTTCCTCCTGCGCTCGTTCCTGTCGGCCCTTTTTCTCGCCGCCTTCCTGGCGGGCCCGGCGATTATTCTGATCCTCACGTCCGATCGAATTGCGATGTAGCGCGCCACGGATCAGATCCCCGACGGCCATTTGACCGAACTCGCCAATTAGAACGTCGCCGCACGAATTGCTTCGGGCTCGTTCACGACTCTTGGCTGGTATCTTCGCCGGACGCGGGTGCCGGAGCATTCTTGGCTTCCATCGCCGCTTCGATCTGCTTGATGACCTTGACGGCCTCCTGGAGGATTGCCCGCATCTCGTCGTCGTAGAGATGCACCGGCATGCCCCCGGCGCGGATGACGTCCATCGTTTCGGCTGACTCCACGATGCGATTGGGCTGCCCCAGCAGCTCCCAACCTTCCTTGATCGTGACATAGGCCCGGGAGACAAGACGGAGCTTTTCGCCCTCCGTCAGCATGTGAACATCGCGCGCGGCGCGGGTCAGTTCGGCAATGACGTCTTTCGTGCTTTTCATGAGACACCTTGGCGATGCAAGTACCGCGGTGCAACCAACTCATCCATTCATAGTAACTAATGTATAGATTGCGGAAAACAAGGCCCAACACCCTCACGCGACCGTTCTGGCATGGGCAAGCCGAGGCCCTGAAATCCGGTCGCATCCCAAAAATGCGTCACCGGGAAACACGTCCAATCGCATCAACCGCTTCTTAATCCTTTGTTGACCATAATCTCCGTTGAAGAGCCGAGCCGCCGGTCGTGACCGCCGGTGGATTGTACCTCGTTTGAATCGGAAGCCGCTGTGTCTGAGTATCCTGTAACTGCGTATCCAGAGCCTGCCTCGCCTGCCGTCGTCAGAGGCGTCAAGCGTATCGCCCGGTGGGCCGCACGAGCGGCCGCAGTCACCTCCCTTGCAGCGTCCGCCATGGCGTTCACCAGCACGGCGGCGTCGGCAGAAGTCCGGTCGCTTAAGCTATTCTTCACGCACACCGGCGAGCGCGCGACGATCACCTTCAAACGGGACGGCAAATACGACCAGAAGGGGCTGGCGCAGATCAACCGTTTCCTGCGCGACTGGCGCAGGAACGAGCCTGCCCGCATGGACCCGCGTCTCCTCGATCTCGTCTGGGAGGTCTATCAGCGCGCCGGCGGCAAGGACTACATCAACGTCGTCTCGGCCTACCGTTCCCCGGCCACCAACAGCATGCTGCGCGGCCGCTCGCGCAGCACCGGGGTCGCCAAGAACAGCCAGCACATGCTGGGTAAGGCGATGGATTTCTATATCCCGGGCGTGAAGCTTACCCGGCTGCGGGAAATCGCCATGCAGATGCAGGTCGGCGGCGTGGGCTACTACCCCACGTCAGGATCACCCTTCGTGCATCTCGACGTCGGAAACGTGCGCGCGTGGCCGCGGATGTCGCGCCAGGAACTCGCCCGCGTCTTCCCGAACGGAAAAACCCTCCATCTTCCCGCCAGCGGCGGGGCTTTGCCAGGTTATGACCAGGCGATGGCCGACTACAAGCGACGGGTCAAGGCAACCTCGATCGTCGCTGCAAACAGCGCCGGTCCGGCAAAAGTCAAAGGCAGAGAAACCTCCGACAACACACTACTGACCGCGATGCTTCCAACCCGCAAGAGCCGCGGAGAAGAAGCCCTCGAGCTTCAGACGATGCGGAAGGAAGCTGCCGAAAAGTCGCCATTCTTCGACCTTGCGGCGATCAGCGTCCCGCTGCCGACGCTGCGCGCCACGGCGACCGCCGCGACCGTTACGCCCACCCCCACGCCTGAGCGCGCGCTTCCCACGAACGTCTCGGCTTTCGTTCCCTCCTCGTCGTTCAAGGTCGCGCTTGGCGTGGGCATGATGCGCCATCCGGCTGCAGGCGAAAGCAGCCTCACCGGCCCGGCGTCTGCAAAAGCCGAATGGACAATTCGCGACGCCGCGCTCTTCAAATGGGCACTGGCACCGGCCAAGGAGCTTGAGCGACTGGCCCTTCCGGCAAACCTGGAGCTTTCGGTGGCAAGCGCCGACGATACGCCGCGCGTTCCGAAGCGCACGTCCCCGGCCGGCAAGGAAGACAAGAGCTTCAACAAGGAGCGCTTCTGGTCGGACGGCTGATACCGGACCGATCGTCAGCGCTCAAGGCTCGATGGTCGGGTCCGCCGTACCACCAAGCCTGCGCCACACCGGCAGCCGATCCGATGATCACGCCGCTGTTCTTCGCCTGAGCAGGCGCGACCCCGCACCCGCCATTGCCGCGCCTAACGCGGCCGCTCGGGAAAACGTGTCGGAACGGCCGTGTTTCCTCAGCGACCGCGACCGCCGCCGCCACGTCCGCCACCGCCGCCGCGGAAGGCAGCTCCACCGCCGCGCCCGCCTCCTCCGTGGAAGCTGCCGCGGTTGCCACCCTGGAAACCGCCGCCGCTGTAACCGCCACCACGGTCAAAGCTCTGGAAGTTCCGGCCGGACTCCTGATAGAGCCGCCCATAATTGCGGCTGAGTTCGTTCTGGTTGCCGAATTGCCGTCCGGCACGATCGAAGGACAGATGATCCGGCGCCCGTTGGCGAACCTGCGGGCTGCGGCGCGGTGTCGTTCTCGTCTCGGCCCGGTTCTGGATACGCTGTGCGGCTTGGGGCCGGTTGGATATCGCGCCTTGGGCGGCATTGCGCAGGTTTTCCCCGTTCGGCCGCTGAACCGGTTGCCAGCCATCCGGCGTGTGCTTCTGCCATTGGCCGTCCTGACGGCGATAGACGCTGCCATCTCGGCCGGCATAGACGTCACCGCCCTTGCTGCCGACGATGAAGCCCTTGTCGCCTTCCGAATTTCGCCAGCGCAGGCCGCCGGCACTGCCGGTCGATCCGCCGCTGATGCGCGCGAACTCACCACCGTGCTTGACGGCTACACTGCCCCACGAGCCGTAGACATTCTGCCCGCCCCGCGCGACCATCGCGTTGCCCGTGCGTGGATTGTAGGCAGAAATGAAACCGCGCTCGCCGCCGGGACCCGCCACCGCACCGCCGCGGAACCGTGTGCCCGTGACTGGGTTATAGGCGGCGCCGAAGACCAGGCCCCTTTCCGGGCCATAGGCGTAGCCATAGCGCCCGAACGTACCGTAGGCCGGGTTGTATGAGGCGCCGAACCCGTAGCTGATCGGCGGCGGATAATAGGGCCAATCGTCGTCGTAATAGTCCCAATAGGGCGGATAATACCAGCCCGAGCCCCAGACGACGGTGTCCCAGGCAAGGTAGGTGTAGAGATAGCCGAGCGTGTAGCCGTACCAGATGGCATCCGGCTCCGTGTCGTAGATGCGGACATAGGTCGCGTTATAGACCGGAGACGACGATGGGATCGTGTAGATCTCATCGGCAACGGCGCGGGCAACGGCAAAGGGCCCGGTCGGCGTATCACCGACGAACCAGATACCGTCTTTCAGAACGTAGTACTTGTCCGCAACCTTAATGACCTGCTCGTTGGCGTTGACGGCATAGAACATCGACGTGCCTTCGATCGGCTCGAACTTCGGCTCGCCATTGTAGTGCACATCCACCTTCAGCGATCCATCGGTCGAAACCCGTGCGAGCTTCGGAATGCTCGCCCGCAGACGCGCCATTGCGCTTTCGGACGTGCCGGGGACCGACGCGCGCACGGCCGAGTAGGAGGCGTCGTCGGGCAGGTTCACGAAATCATCTGGCAGATCAGGCGTGGCAAAGGTCCAGGGACCTTCGAGCGACGTTGATGAAAACCACCGTCCGGACAGAAGCGTGTACCACGTCTTGCTGGCCCGATGGAAAAACACCGAGCTGGTCGTGTTGGATACCCAATCCAGCCCCGTACCCGCGATCGGTTCGAGGGCCGGTTTTCCCTCAAAGATCAGAAGCTCCGCCGGCTTCTCCGAATAGAAGACCTTCGGAAGCTGATTATCGCTGAAGGGCGTGGGCGGAAGGGCAGCCTTTACCCCTTTCCAGTTGTCGATCTCCGGCAGCTTGGAAAAGACGTCCGGCACCGATGCCGCCGCAACCCAACCGCTCTCCAGGGCCTTCGACGTCAGCCAGTTCTTTTCGCTCCGCAGATAGTAGTCTGCCGACTGATCCAGCTTGAAGAGATCCCAGTTCGTGTTGACCACGAAGGAGAGGCCCTCGACACCCTTGACCGGAGCCATCACCGGCTTGCCGTCCGTCTGCACCAGGATGGCCGGCGTTTCACTGACAAAGATCGGCGGCGGATCGGCCTTGATATCGGGGATATCGGCGAGGCGCTGGAAGTCCGCAAGGCTTGCCGCCAGGCGTTGCTGCGACACGACGATCGGATCGGTCGGGACAAGCTTGCCGATGTCGAGCGCAAGGTCCGCAAGCTGTTGCCGGTCCAGGGCGGAAAAATCGAGCCGCGTGGTGCGCACATCCGTCAGCGTGACGTTTTCCGTTGCCTCGTCGGCCACGGTCTTGGCCGAAAGCCCGATGATGCCATAGATCGGCTTGGCGTCGGCGGATGGTTTGAGCTCGGTGGCGACAAGGGCTTCGAGCTCCTTGAAATCCTTCCAGGACGTGATCTGCGGCTGGAAGAGCGTGATCGTCGCGCCCTTTTCGGTGGTGAACATCCTTGGCCAGGCCGGCGCGGTGGCATCGGACTGGTTGAGATACTTGCCGGCCACGAAGCCGTTTGCCCCGACATAACTCACGGCGCACCAGGAGGCTTCTGCGTCGCATTCCTTGATGTCGACTTCCTCGCCCTGGGGGATCACGCGCATCGCGTCAAATCCGGTTCCCGGCCCCACCCTGAAATTCACGTTTGCAGTCAGGATGGCAGGATCTGCAAAGGCTGAAGTTGAGAAGAACGAAGCGATCGTCAGGTACGCAAGAAGTCTACGCATGATCACATTCCCTTCCTGGGTGTCTAAGCTGTTCGAAATCCCTGCATGCCGGAGTGCCACTGAAAACGGGCCTTGACGACAAAGGCGTCCCGCGTTTTCAGCCGGTTAAAGTCGTACAATTTCAGGATCATTGCACATTCGGCGACAGGTGCAACCGCAAGACAGCAGACCACACGATCGTGGCTGCGTTTCCGCCAGGCCGGACTCAGCCACCTGCCTGTTGCAGAATATGACGCGCGCGCTCGATGATCGGCGCATCGACCATGACGCCGTTGAGCGCAAAGGCGCCACGACCGTCTGCCTGAGCCGTCTTCGCTGCGTCGATCACGGTCTTTGCCCAGGCGATCCGTTCTGGGCTCGGCGCGTAGGCCTCGTTCAGCACTGGGACCACGGACGGGTGGACACAGCTCGCGCCGTCAAATCCGTGGGCCTTCGCCTCACGAGCGGCTGCCTTCAAGGCATCCAGCCGCCTGTAATCGGCAACCGTCAGAAGCATCCCGAAGGAGAGCTTTCCTTCCGCCTTGGCAGCAAGGTGGACCATCAGTTTCGGAAGGCGCAAGACGTCTGGCAGGGGTTCTGCGCCCATGCTGGTCGCGATGTCTTCGCCACCGGCAGCAAGGCCGATCACACGGCTGACGCGCGCAATCGCGCGCGCATCGAGAACGGCGCCTGCATCCTCAAGGAGCGGCACGAAGGCGACCGGCGGCCGGCCGATCCGCTGCTCAATCGGCTCCAGATGCGCTGCAATATCCTCTAGCTCCTGCGGCGACCGGGCTTTCGCGACATAGAGGCCGAAGGCGCCGGCAAGGCAGGCGGCCTCTGCATCCGCCATGCGCAGTTCCGGCGCCGAATTGATGCGGACGAAGACGGTCGCGCCACCGCGTCCCACCTGCGCCACGGCGCCCTTCAGCCCATCCCTAGCGGCCTGCTTCTGCTCCAGGGCGACGGAATCCTCCAGGTCGAGGATGATCGCATCCGCGCCGCGCTCGTGCGCCTTGGCGATGAACGTCTCGGACGAGGCCGGGACGTAGAGAAGGGAGCGAAGCCTCACGCGGCCTCCCCTTGGACAATCGTCGCGATCGCGCCGCTATCCAGTCCCGCCTCAGCCAGAACTTCGGCCGTGTGCTCCCCAAGCGCTGGTGCAGGCCTCCGCCAGACACCCGGCGTCTCGGAAAGCCGCGGAACGATGTTGTGCATTGGCAGGCTGCCGAACTCGGCGTCCTCGACATCGACGATGATTTCGCGCTCGGCGAAATGGGGGTCGGACGCGGCGTCTGCAATGTTGTAGATCGGCCCGACCGTCGCACCGGCGTCGCGCATGATCTTCAGCGCCTCGTCATGGTCATGCCGGGCAAACCAACCGCCAACGGCCTCGTCGACCAGGTCGCGGTTTTTGACGCGCTCCGAATTGGTGGCAAAGCGCGGGTCCTGGTTCATGTCGGCGCGGCCGATGATCTCGAAGATCCGCCGTGCGACCTGGGGCGTCGATCCGGACAGTGCCACATACTTTCCGTCGCGGCAGCGGTAGACGTTGCGTGGGGCGGCCGTGTTGGAGGCGCTTCCGACGCGCTCCTTGATCTTGCCGGTCGTCTGATAGATCGCCGCCTCCGGCCCGAGCACCGAGAACATCGGTTCCAGCAGCGACAGGTCGATAACCTGCCCTTTTGCGTAGCCGCGATCGCGCGCAAGCAGCGCGGTCACGGTGGCCGAGCTGCCATAAACACCGGCGATCATGTCGGCAAGCGCCAGCGGCGGCAGCACGGGCTCGCGATCGGGAAAGCCGGTACGGTAAGCAAAACCGCTCATGCCTTCGATGATGGTTCCAAAGCCCGGAAACTGCGCGTAAGGCCCCGTCTGGCCGAAACCGGAAATGCGCACGATGATCAGGTTGGGATTGCGGTCGTGCAGCGCTTCCGGCGAAAGCCCCATGCGCTCAAGCGTTCCCGGCCGAAAGTTCTCGATGAAGACGTCGGCCGTATCGATCAGCGCCCAGAGCGCCGTCATCGCCGCCTCCTGCCGGAGGTTCAGAACGACGGAGCGCTTGTTGCGGCTATAGGTCTTCCAATAGAGCGAGTGGCCATCGTCCTTCCAGTCGCGGAGCGGATCGCCTGCCGGCGGCTCGATCTTGATGACGTCGGCGCCGGCATCGGCCAGTTGCAACGACAGCATGTTGCCGGCAACGAGCCGGGAAAGATCAAGGACCCTCGTGCCTGCAAGCGGTCCCTTGGCATCGGGATCGAACTGTCGCTTCGCAAATCCGCTCATCGAAGGCGCTCCCCGGTGTCCTTGTCGAAGAGCAGAACCTTGTCTGCATCGATCGTCAGCGTCACGTCCTGACCGGCTGCAAGCAGCTTGCCGCCGTGGACGACGACCGTGATATCCTGGCCGCCCATGTCGACGACGATTTCCTGGTCCTCGCCGGTCGGCTCGACCAGGCTGATGCGGCCCGGCACGCCCGTTGTTCCAAGCGTGATGTGTTGCGGGCGAATGCCGCAGACGACCCGCTTGCCCGCCTCCACCTTTCGCCCGAGCGGCAAGGAGACGCCATCCCGGGTCAAGGCCGTCTTACCCTCGGAGATCGCCTCGATCAGGTTGATCTCCGGCGAGCCGATGAAGCCGGCGACGAAGAGGTTGGCGGGATCGTTGTAGAGGTCGAGCGGGGCGCCCGCCTGCTCGATCTTTCCGCCGTTCATGACCACGATCTTGTCGGCCATGGTCATGGCCTCGGTCTGGTCGTGGGTGACATAGACCATCGTGCGGCGCAGCCGCTGATGCAGCTTCTTGATTTCGCTGCGCATCTTCACGCGCAGCTTGGCATCGAGGTTCGACAGAGGTTCGTCGAAGAGGAAGGCGCGCGGGTCGCGCACGATGGCGCGACCCATGGCGACACGCTGACGCTGGCCGCCGGAGAGTTCGCGCGGCAGGCGGTCGAGCAGCTTTTCCAGACCGAGGATTTCGGCCGCCTGGGTCACCCGCTTCTCGATCTCCGCCTTCGGCGCGCCGGCGAGCTTCAAGGCGAAGCTCATGTTCTCCGCGACCTTCATGTGCGGATAGAGCGCATAGGACTGGAAGACCATGGCGATGTCGCGCTCCTTGGCCGGCATGTCGTTGACGACCTTGCCGCCGATGGTGATCTCGCCGGCTGAAATATCCTCCAGCCCGGCGATCATGCGCAACAGCGTAGACTTGCCGCAGCCCGAGGGGCCGACGAGCACGACGAATTCACCGTCGCCCATTTCCAGCGAGATGTCGTTGAGCACGGCAACACTGCCGTAGCTCTTGCCGACACTTCTAAGCTCTATCTCGGACATGTTTCCTCCCTTTCTTTCCGCCCGCAGTTAGCGCTCGGCAACCTCGAGCCGGCCGATCGACATGCGCCCAGCAGACGCCATGCGAAGGCCAGCCATGCCGTAGCGTAGCGTCGCATCATCAGCCTGAAGCACCCGCTCGCCATCAATGGTGAGCGTCAGCTTGCCGCCAACGACCGTGAGATCGATCGCATAGCTCCGGCCGTATTCGATACGGAACGGGGCGTGGGCGAGGACTTTCGTGCCGTGGTCTTCGAGCAGGATCACGGCTTCGCCGTTCTCAAAACCGGCGGCATAAAAGCGGCTCGTACCCTGAGCCCGCGCCACCACCAGATGCGAAGCGCCTGAGTGCGGCTGAAGCTCGGCCTTGACGCTGACGTCGCGGAGATAGGCGTTGCCCGTCCAGGCGTCCGCGTCGGTAGCCGTATGGGCATGGATGCGACCCTGTTGCAGGCTCCAATGGCCGCGGTTCCAGGTGAAGCGGGTGATGCCGCCCCATTCATGCGCTTCCTTCGCCGGGTCGATGACGGCGCGGCCCTTGCCGGAGACGGAGAAGTCCGCAAGGAACAGCCGGCCGAGGAACTTCAGTCGGCCGAAATACTCGACCAGGATGCCGACCTCGTCGACCGCCTCGCCATTGCCGTCGGGGATGGTGAAGGCGTAGTCCTGCCAGCCGCTCGCCGACGGCACGTGCCAGGCGCCGGTTTCCTGGATGGTGCCGCTCATGGCGCGGCGGACATAGGGGGCCACGCGCAGGTTGCCGTCACCGTTCCACGGGTCGAGCCAGAGTTTGAACGACACCGTCTGGCCGTCATCGGCAAGCGGCGTGAACATCGGGCGGTAGCGTTCATCGTCGAAGTCGGAACGGCGATAGAAGGGCTTCCAGAAGATGCGACCACCATGCCCGCGCTCGAGGCGGTCGAGCAGGATCTCCAGCGATCCCTTGGCATTGTCCGTATGGCGTTCCGCCGATGCCTTGACGGCGATCTGGTTGAACGGCTCGGTGCGGAAACCATGGGTGGCGCCCGGAGCGTCGAAATCGAAGCGAACGCCGCGGCGCTCGAAATCCTCGACCCAGAGTGCTGGAGCTTCCCGCCCCTGCAGGCGCAACGCCAGCACAGTCAACTCGCGGGCAAAGGAGGGAATGTCGACGACGTTGACTGTACCCGTCACGCCCGAAGCGACGACGAAGTCGTTGATCGGCTTGCGGTACTTGTCCCAGCCCGGTTGCACCTGCTGCAGAGTGCCGACGATCGCACCGGCATTGCCGGCGTTGCAGTCCGTGTCCCAGCCGGCCATCGTCGCGATCTCGACGGTGCGCGGCAGGTCGCCCTGGCCGTAGATCAGGCTCATGATCAAAACGCCGGCATTCGGAATGATGTGGCAGACGCCGGGATAGCGGTCATAGCCCCAATCCGCCGTCAGCATGTCACGGCAGGCGCGCCAGTCGTTCCGGTTGGCTTCGTGGAAGCGAAGCACCGCGCGGGAAACCTTGGCATAGAGGGAGTCGGCCGGGATTGTCGCGAGACCCGTGTCGATGACGTCCTCGATGTTCTTGGCAACAAACGCCTGGGCGATGGCTGCGGCGCAGAAGCGGGCGCCATGCAAGCCCTCGCCGTCATGGGCGACACTTGCCGCAAGCGCCGAGGCTTCGGCCGCCTTCTTCGGGTCGGCCGGATGCACCCAGCCCCAGCTATCGATGAAGATCTGGCCGCCGATCTGTTCGGCAACCGTCGTGCCGTTCTGGGCGATCGAGCCGGATTGCGGCGCCGGGATGCCGGCACGCAGGTTCTGATAGGCGGTATGCTCGGTCGAGTTGCCGAAGCCGCCCCACCAGTACATGCCGTGTTCTTCGGCTGCATAGTTCAGCCAGGTCTTGCCGACCTCTTCGGCGGTGGCGCCGAGGCCGTAGTCGCGCAGCGCCCGGATGAAATAGACCGGGCCGTTGGTGTCGTCGTCGGCAGCGAAATTCTTGAAATCGCGCAGATATTCCGTCACCTCGCCATAGGTGTCCCGGATGCGTTCATAGCTCCAGATCGTCGGCTCGACGGGTGCGCCCAAGCGCACGCCGATCGCCTTGCCGATAAAGCCGGAATAGATACGCTCGAAGATTTCTGTGGTGCTGAGCATCGGATACTTTCGAATTCTAGAGACTGGAAACCTGGGTGAACTCGGGAGCGGCAAAGAGGTCCGCGCGCGCCGCGGCCCGCGCCGTTTCGCGTTTGTGGTCGGCTGCCTGGATTGCGGTCACCGTTGCGGTAAAGGCATCGGCCGATCGGTAGAGATCGAGCTTGTTGACGCGGTCGAGCTGGGAGACCATGGCCCGGTCGATAATGCTTTCGCCGTACATGGCGCCGAGGATCGCGCCGGCCATGACGCCGATCGAGTCCGTGTCGCGGCCGGAGTTGATGCCGTCGATGATCGACTTGTAGAAGTCACCGTCATTGACGACGGCAAAGCCGAGCGCCAGTGGCAGTTCCTCGATCGCGTGCAGACGCGACGGCTGGTAGGCGTCGGTGGCAATGCCGGCCTTCTGTGGCGTGTGCTGCACGTCGTCGCCCATCGGCGAATAGCGCGCGATGATGCGGTGGAATTCGGCGACGACAGTGGCGTGATCAGCACCCTTCAATGAGCGCGCAGCCTCGACGATATCGGCGATCGCGTCACGCGTTCCGTCCTTGGCCACGGCCAGCGTTTCTTCGATGACCGCATCGAGCGTGGTGCCCGGCACGAAAGCGGCAGCGACTGCTGCTGCCAGTACGCCGGCAGCCTCCAGGCCGAAACTCTGCTGGTGGCCGGAGGCAAAGGCGATTGCCTCGTCATAGGCCGCCTTCGGATCACAGGCATTGGCGACGCCGATCGGCGCGATATACATCGCAGCACCACAGTTCACCATGTTGCCGACGCCGCCCTGGCGCGGGTCGCAGCCCGAAAGCTGATGGCGCTGGAAGATCCACTTCTCCGGGTAGAACAGACGCTCGATCAGCATCGTTTCGCGCTGCAGTTCCGGCACCCAGCGCGGCGTCCAGGCGATCTCGCGCACCATGCCCGACGCCATGTCCCAGGCATCGAGGTGGCGCTTGACGTCGTCGTAGATCGACATGACGCAAAGGGTCATCAGCGTATCGTCGGTGACGATGCCACCGCCACGCACACGGCCGTTACGGGCCGCCTCGCTCTGCTTCATGCGGTGCCACTCGGTATCGAGTGACGCCACCCGGCCATAGCGCTCGCGGATTTCCGCGGCGGAGAGTTTTTCGACCGGCGCCCCGATGGCGTCGCCGTAAGCGACGCCAAAGAGAAGCGCCCGAACCCGTCCCTTGAGGGAGAGCCCTTGAGCATCATTTGTCATTGAGAACCGTCCTTGCATATTCGGTCATTTTCTCGCCGCCGGCGGCGTTCCACTCGGAAACGAACTGGTCCCACTGGTCCATCTTGGCTTCGCCGGAAACGAACTTGTAAACCCAGGCCCGGTAGACGTTTTCGGTGGCGTCGATGTCGGTGGCGTATTCAGCAGGCCAGACGAACGCGTTGTCCGGCTTGAAGTCGGCTGAGATCGTCTTCAGCGATTGCTGCGCGGCTTCGCTGAGCCACTGAACCGGTGGCTGCCAGTTGGCGGCAACGAGGAAACGGGCATACCAGGTGGCGAGCTTGTCGGTCGGCTTGATGGTTTCGCCGTCCTTTGTGTACTGCTCACCCTCGAAGCCGAGCCGCTCGATCGCCTGGCCCTCGGGGCTGGCGATGAAGTCGAGCAGCTTGACGACCTCTTCCTTGTGTTCGGAGGTCGTCGCGATCGCGAGACCGCGCGCTTCCTTGGAGACGTCGAGCGCCATCAGGCCCTGGCCGCCAGGACCCTTCGGTGGCGAAAGCAGGCTCAGGTTCACACCGGGATGGGCCTGGCGCATCTTGCCGCCATAGATGTCGATGACTTCCGCGGAGGAACCGAAGATCACGCCGGCACGGCCGGAGTAGAACTTGTCTTCCTTCACGTCCCACTTGGTGGTGATGAATTCCGGATCGTAGAGGCCCTGCTCACGCAGCGACGCGTAGAAGCCGATCTTTGCCTTTTCCGCAGCTGAAACGCGGGCATGGATCCACTCGCCGGCCTCGTTCTTCATCCAGGTGCCGGTCACGCCGAAGGCCTGGTTGAAGATGGCATCGAGTTCCTGGGTATTGTCGGCGGTGGTCACGCCGTAGCTGTCGGCCTTGCCATTGCCGTCGAAGTCACCGTCCTTGATCGCCTTGAAGAGCGAGACGTAGTCGTCGGTCGTCTTCGGCGCCGCAACGCCAGACTTTTCCAGCCAATCGGTGCGGATCACCGGCTGTGGCATGCGCGGCGGGTAGACATAGAGCAGATAGGGGTAGTTCTTCAGCCGCTCGACATTGTGCGGGAAGAGCGCGTCCTTCAGATAGGTCGTCTTCGGCAGCCAGTTGTTCCAGTCCTCGAGCACGCCCTGCTCGGCCATCTTGGTGTCGCCACCCTGGAAATAGATGAGGTCGGGGATATCGCCGGACAAAAGCATGGCGCTGAGCTTGTCGGCATAGCCCGAAGACGGCAGGTCGATGACCTGGATATGGATGTCCGTGCCCTTGGCCTTCAGCGCTTCCTCATAAGCCTTCATCAGCTTGACGTCGTCCGGATTGCTCGTCGTCAGGTCTTTCGAGACGACCCGGATCGTCACCGGATCGGCGAAGGCGGGCATGGCAACGCTCGCCATCAATGCCATGGCGGTGGTTGCGCCAAGGATCAGTTTTCCAAGCATGTTTGTTCCTCCCAATATGCTTTGGCTTTTATCTCTGGGTTCTGCATCATCAGCCCTTCAGCGCACCGCTCATGGTGCCCTTGGTGAAGAACTTCAGAATGAGTGGGTAGATCGCGAGGATCGGCGCGATGGTCAGCAGGATCATGCCGGCCTTCAGCGCGCGAATATTGATCTGGCTCGCACCGGTGTAGTTGTTGCTGTCGACGACCCCGACCATGGCGAGCTTGTCGCCCTCGACCACGAACTGGCGCAGCACCACCTGCAGCGGCCACTTCGACTGGTCGTTGAGGTAGATCATCGCCCGGAAGAACTCGTTCCAATGGAAGACGAAGTAGAAGAGCGCGATGGTCGCGAGCGCCGACTTGGCGAGCGGCAGCGCCACGTACCAGAAGATCTGGAAGGGATTGGCGCCATCGAGTTCGGACGCCTCGATCAGTTCCTTCGGCACTTCCTCGAAGAAGCGTACAAGAATGATCAGGTACCAGGCGTTGACGACCTTGAAGAGGATCAGCGACCAGTAGCTGTCGAGCAGACCGAGGCGCTTGTTGATGAAGTAGTCCGGGATGATGCCGGGCTCAAAGACGATCGTGACGAGCACGAAGACGAAGATGATGCGCCGGCCGGGCAGACCGGGACGCGAAAGCGCCCAGGCCATCAGCGCCGTCAGCACGACACCAAGAAAGGTGCTGACCAGCGTGATGAAGATCGAGTTGAAGAGACCACGCTGGACCGCGGAGTTGTTGATCAGCAGGTTCCAGACTTCGGTCGAGAAACCATTCGGGACGACCGTCAAGCCGCTCATGCCGGCAACCTTGCCCGGATCCGAAAAGGAGATGGCGAGCAGGTTCAAGAGCGGCTGGACCGTCAGGACGACAAGGAACATGAGCGTCGAGACGATGATCGCATATTCGAGCCGCTCGAGCGGCGTTCTGCGAACGTTGTGGGCGGCCATCACCATACCCCCTTGCCAGTAAGACGTTTCGAGAGAAGGTGGGCGGCGACGATCATCAGCATGCCGAGCAGGGCCTTGAAGAGACCCGCGGCCGTTGCCAGCGAGTATTCGCCGGTCTGCAGGCCGATGCGGTAGACATAGGTGTCGATGATATCGATCTTGGCGCGCACCACGTCGTTGGAGAAGTTGATCACCTGATTGAGGTCGGCGTTCAGGAACATGCCGGCATTCAGGATGAAGAGTGTCGCAATGGTCGGCACGATGCCCGGAATGGTGACGTAGCGGATCTTCTGCCAGCGGTTGGCACCGTCGATCTCGGCCGCGTCATAGAGTTCCTGGTCGATGGCGATGATGGCGGCGAGATAAAGCAGGCTGTCCCAGCCGGCGGAGCGCCAGATCTCCGAGAAGACCAGGACCCAGCGGATCGAACCGGTATCGGTCATGAAGGAGACGGGCTGCAGGCCGAAGAAACCAATGACATCGTTGACCGCACCGTCGCTTGGCGAGAGCACGGCAATGAACACGCCGGCGATGACGACCCAGGACAGGAAGTGCGGCAGGTAGATCGCCGACTGGATGAACTTGCGAAAAGCGCCGCCCCGAATCTCGTTGAGCAAAAGCGCAACGATGATCGGGATCGGGAAGAAGAAGACGATCTTCATCGTCGAGATGATCAGCGTGTTCGCCAGCACCTGCCAGAAGATCGGCGAGGAGAACAGCGTCTGGAAATGCTTGATCCCGACCCAGATGTTCGGCGGAATGATGCGCAGCTGCTCGAAGGCGATCTTGGCTTCCCAGATCGGGAAGTAATGGAAGATCACGAAGAAGATCAGGCCCGGCGCCATCATCAGGTAATAGGGCCACCATTGCCGCACGCTTTTCGTGAAGCTTTGCCGGTGGACTTTGGGAACGTTCCCACTTTGTGGCATGGCTGCATCCGCTACAAGATCGTTGCTTACGGTCATTGTTACCTCCCTGCCGCCGCGCGCACGGGTGCCAAGGCCGAGACATCGGCAAGCGAACCGCGCTCGACCAGTCGGCACGGCAGAAAAATCCGGCCGTGCTCCGGGCGACCGGCAATCTGATCGAGCAGGCATTCGACCGCGCGAATGCCGATCTGCCGACCAGGCTTTTCGATCGTCGTCAGCCCCGGCCAGGAGAAGGCTCCCGCCGGAATGCCATCGAAGCCGAGAATGGAAATATCCTCCGGACACCGAAGCCCTGCCTCGCGAACGGCGATCATGGCGCCGAGCGCCATCAGATCGTTGGCGACGAAGACGGCGCGGCTGCCTCTCCACGGCCCGGCAAGCAAGCGCCCCATGGCCTTTCGTCCGCCTTCGACCGTGTAGTCGGATTCTTCGACCTGCAGGATGTCGGGATCGAGGTCGCGCGCCACGCAATGCTCGTGCACGGCGCGCAGAAACCGCGCGCGTGCAAGACGCGACCGCGGACCGAGCATCAGAGCCGGCGCCGAGTGTCCACGCTCGACGAGAATGTCCATGCCGAGGCGGACTGCCTGGGCAATGTCCGAACCGACGCTCAAGGTGTCGGGGAAACGCTCGGCGCTCGACCCGATGAAGACGAAGGGCAAGCCGAAGCGATCGAGATCATCGAAATTGTCGGCGACCGGGTTGATGATCGCGCCATCGACGCGGGCGCGACGCAGGGCGCGCAGATGCGTCGCTTCCTTGCCGGCGTCCCAATCCGACGAGAAGACGAGGAGCGAAATGTCGTCCTTGGCGGCGCGATCCTGGGCGCCGCGGGCGACTTCGGCCCAGAAGGGGTTGGTGATATCGGGAATGACCAGGCCGAGCAGACCGCTGCGCCCCGAGCGCATGCCGACGGCCAGATGATTGCGCTCGTAGCCGGTGGCCGCAACGGCCTTCAGCACGCGATCGCGGGCCTCGTCGGAAATGCTGGCAGAACCGGCCAGAACCCGCGCAACCGTGCTCTTCGAGACCCCCGCCCGTTCCGCGACGTCGATAATGGTGGCCCGCTGCCGGGGTCCGTTCTTCATGTTTCCTCCCGGGCCCGAAGCCATCATCAAATGTGACAGGCCTCAAGCTCGTGGGAACGTTACCATGAGATTTTGGACTTTGGCAAGACATGAAATATCCCGCCTGGACTGAAGGTCCGCCGTCACCGATCGGCGCATCCATCCTGCAGGGCTCTCTGGAACAGGCTCGACGGATGCGGGAAACTATTGAACAATCGCCTCATGATTCCAGCAAGCCATTGGCTGAAAACAGACTTCCACACATTGTTTCGAACACGCCCCGACGGGCGGATCGTGTGCGAGAACGATCCGGATCAGACGCCGGGCCCGCGCTTCTGGCTCGCCGGGTGCGCGGAGACAAACCTGTGCGCAACACGCGCGGACCTGCCGGACGGTCTGGTCGCGGAACTCGAAGGGCTCGCCGCATCCGAACCGCCCTTCGTCCATCCCAAAACGCCGGTGCACCTTGAGCGCTATCTGTCGCTGCTTGGTGGTGACGGACCCGCCGAACATAGTTTCGGCCTTGTCTTCGAGCTGCCGCACGACACCCCTTATCGAGGCGACGCACGGCTCGCTGGCAGCGACTCCGAAGAAGGCGCAGGGATGATGCGAAGCTGGGCGACGGACGGGATTCCCAAGGCCTGGTTCGACCTTGGCTTCCGCGAGGTGGCCGACTTCTGGACGCCCTGGTGCGCTGCCATCGTCGACGGCGAGGTTGCCTCGCTGGCATTTGCGGCACGGCTCGCCGATACCGGGGCCGAACTCGGACTTGTGACCGCCAAGGCGTTTCGGGGACAGGGTTTCGGCGCCGCTGCGACGGCCGGCTGGTCACAGCTGCCGACACTTCGCTCCCGCACCCTGTTTTACAGCACCGATCGAGACAACGTCTCATCGCAACGCGTCGCCGCCCGCCTCGGCCTGCGGCTACGCGGCGCCAGCTTGCGGATATCCTGAAGCTTAAGTGCTACGCTCCCGTCTGCCTCTTACCCCAGGACGCCACGCCAACCACGACCGTCGCCGCATTCGTTTTCAGTGAGCAAGACCCGTCAGAACGAGCGGGGTGCAGGATCCAGAAGCTTCACGCTGCCGGCGGTCACCTGATATATCGCGCAGGTTCGCTGCACCGAGCCGTCGCGTGTGAACCGGAACGTGGCGGCCGCACCGACAAAGCCGTTCGGCGCGCGGATACTTTCCTGGTTGATGGCACCCTCCCCCTGGGACCGCACGAGACCGGCTGCAAGGGCGATGACGTCGAACCCATAGGCCGCGTCCGCACTTGCCGCGCGCTCGTAGCGATCGAGGAAGCGCGACGTCATCCGCGAGCCGTTCTCCGGGCCGAACAGACAAAGGTGGCTCCCGGCAAATTCGGGTCGCTTGTAGGCGGTATTCGTCCAACCGGACGTTCCGACGACCATCGCGTTCGGCTTCAGATAGCCGTTGGCCTTGAGCTGCGACAGCGCAGCGACCTCGCCGCCTTCCGACCCGAGCAGGAGAACGGCATCGATGTCCTTGAGTTTCGCCTTGGCGGCGGCGTCATTCGAAAATGTGGTCGTACCGGTTGCGGCGACGAGCGTCGGCTTGATGCCATAGCCCGCCAGGCCGCGGTCCAGCCTTTGCCGCTCGGCGGCCGAGACATCGCCGGGCAAGAGCACCACCAGCCGCTTGCGGCCGGAGGCGAAAGCATAGGACGCGCCCTCGACAGCACTGTCGATGCGGTCGGAAACGAAGGCGAAGGTGCCGGCCGGCCGTTCGGCGCCGTTGCCGCGCAACGCCAGCAACGGCGCGCGCGAAGCGCCAAGCCCCTGGCGGACGGTGCCGACAGGCACGTCCGCAACCGTTAGCGCAATCAACGCCGCATTCTGGCCGGCGAGACGCTTGGCGGCGTCCTGGACTTGCTGCGGCGAGCCGTCGGTATTTTCGACCAGCAGCGAAAGTTGACCACCGCCCACCTCGTCCACCGCGAGCGACGCACCGTCGCGAATGTCGCGTTCGCGCACCGTTTCGCCCGACGGCGCCATCAGTGCCGTGATGAGCCCGATGCGTGTTGCGCCGCTTCCGAAGCTCTCCTGCGGCTTCACCGCATGCTCGGCCGCGCGCCGGGCATGCCTTGCCTGTGGAGATTCGACGTCGAGCACTTCAGGAGCGGAGGGAGCTCCCTGGCAGCCGGAAAGGACGCTAAGCACCAGCACGCCGAGTGCCAGCCATTGCCGGCACGACGACACGCGCCGTGCCGGGGAAACCACAACGTGGGGCATGTCGATCATACAGGCTGTCTCAATTCATGAAGTGCCGCATTTTGGCGTAGAAGCAATCGCACTTGGCAATGTAGTCCTCGTCGCGCCAGCTGGATTGCAGGTAGCCGTAGGCCTTGCCGCAGGCGACCTTGGTTTCCGACGCCCAGACGAAGGCCGGTCGCGTCGAGGCGATCCAGCGCGGATCGTCAGCAACAGCGATCGCCTCGTCCATGCGCGACACGACCTCCCTGGTCAGCGTCGCCACGTCCTGATCGACCGTCAGCGCGGACTGGCTGATCTCGGTGCACTGCCGGGCCACCGGCGCATAGTCGCCGATAAGGTCCGCCGCGAAACTGGATACGGGCAACAGTGCGAGCATTATCCCCGCCAGCATGCTTCTGCTCATGAAAGCTCCCCCTGAATGTGCGGTTCCCGGATGATTGCCGAGAACCGCTGAACTGTCGAGATCGACCTTGCGTTAGTGGACGTCTTGAGACGTTTTCGTCCCGTTATCGTTGAACAGGACCTTCACCACGTCCGTCGAGACATTGAAGTTCTCCAGCACGGCAACCGTATGCCAGCCGTCGCTGCCGCCATTGCCGTCGGTATCCACCTGCAGGTTGGCGTTCTTTCCGTCCTGAACCACCTGGGCATAGTCGCCATCCAGCTGTGTGTTTGCCGGAAGATTGCCGAGCAGCGCGGACAGATCGACGAAATCGTCCTTGCTGTCGTAGTCTGTGATGACGTCGGCGATGTCGAGCTGAAGGTCTCTTGCATCGAGCACGAAGGTATCGTCGCCCGACCCGCCGGTCAGCCTGTCGACGCCCATGCCACCATAGAGGATATCGTCACCCGAACCGCCAATCAGCGTGTCGTTGCCGGCATCGCCATAGAGCGTGTCATTCCCGCCATTGCCCGAAAGCGTGTCGTTCCCCGCGCCGCCGGCCAGAATGTCGCCATAGGCGCTTCCGTAGAGCCTGTCGTTGAAGTCCGAGCCGATGACACCTTCCATGTTGCGGTAGTCTTCTTCGCCCAGACCGACACTGGACAGATCTGCGTCGGTCTCTCCACTGCTTTGCACCAGGGTAAACGTGACGGGTCCCGTCGCGTCGGAGAAATTGAGCAGGTCGGTGCCTGCACCGCCATCGATGTCGTCGTCGCCGGCGCTTGCATAGATGATGTCGTTGCCCGCCAGGCCGTAAAGCTTGTCATCGCCGGCACCGCCATGGATGACATCGTTCCCGGCGCTGCCCGTGATGCTGCCAGAGCCATCGGACACAAAGGTGAGCGTTGAGGAGTTCGACAGATCCCCATCCTTGTCTTGCCCGGTAATTCCAAAGGTGAGTGTCAAATCCGACTTGGTGGCCGACTCGACGTAGCTGAACACCGGCTTGAAGGCGAGATCGATGTCACCCTTGCCGACGAGCTCGATATAGTCGAACTTGCCAAGCACGCTTGAGGTTATCGTTATACTTTCCTGGCCCTTGGCCACGGTTATGGGATCGGGAAGGGCAATCAGCGCACCGTTGCCGTCCCTGACCTTGATCTCAATGGTCCCGGCGCTCTGAACCTTTCCGAGCTGAAGTGTAAACGATGTGACGTCGGCTTCCAGAGTGATGCTGAATTTCTCGTTGGCCGTGAATGAGGTGTTGCCGATGCCAAACTCGTTTCCGTCTTTGACGGAATAGGCATTGAACTTCGGATCGGAGCCTCCGGACCTTGCGAGTGCCTCGAATTCCGCAAAGCCGAAGTCATATTCTTCCTGCGGTTTATTGGAAATCTCGCTGTTGCCGTCGACGGTCTTTTCCTCCCCGGGGCGATCCTTCAATTGCTCCAGCTGATAGGTGCCGTCGGGATTGGTCGTCAGGCGGAAGATGCTGGCGCCAAGGCTGTCCTTGACCAGCACCTGTCCGGTGCCCGTTCCTGTCGTGGTCCAGCCGGCCGGCAGCCCACCGACGCTGTCGATCTTGTAGATTTTGATGCCGTCGGCGCCTGGCGTCGCATTGATGACACCTTCCAGCGCGCCGGTACCGTTGCCCATGTAGGCACTGCTGATGGATTGGATGGTCGGGACATCGTCGACGATCCGGATGTTGAGCGTGGCATTGCTCGTCGAGCCATCTTCATCGGTCACCGCGACGACGAAGTTATCGAAGACCCCGCTGTCGGCTCCAGCCGCAGTATGTCCCAAGCTGTTGTCCTGCAGCAGATAGCTATAGGTGAAGGTTGCGCCCGTCACCGTGCCATTGACCGTCGTCGGCGTGTAGCCGGTGATCGTCAGAAGTCCGAGTGCCGTGTCTACCGTAGAGCCCACGGCGTAGGCGCCCCCCGTCACGACCGCAGTTCCATTTATCTTCAGGCCGGCGAGCCCGTCGGGCGTCGTCACGGAGAAGCTGCCGGTCTGCGTGAGTGCAGCCACATTCGGCGAAGAGCCATCCGAGAGATTTTTCTCGTAAACCGTCTCTTCGGCGCTGGACGACAGCCCGTTGACGCTGACGCCATCATCAGTGCCAGTGATCGTGATCGTTACCGTCTGTATCGCCGTGCCACCATGGCCGTCAGCGATCGTCACATCGTACTTCTGCGTCAGCGTCTCGCCGGCATTCAGCGAGTCCAGCACGCTGTCAGCGACATTGAAACTCCAGCCGACCGAGTCGTTCGACTGGTTCAGCGAGCCGAGCGAGAAAGTGCCTAGATAGCCGTTGCCCTGCGCCGTGAAGCTGGCGTTGTGCGTGTCCAGCGTATCGACATCGGCAAAAGTTACCGCGCCGCCCAGCGTGTGCGTGGCCGTATTCTCGCCTGTCGCCCCGTCGGCGATCTCGGTCACCGCACCGCCTTGTGCGACCGAGGTGATTACCGGAGCGTCGTTGGTGCCGGTGATCGTGATCGTCACGGTCTGGGTCGCCTTGCCGCCCTGGCCGTCGTCGACGGTGACGTCATAGGTCTGCGTCAGCGTCTGACCGACCTGCAGCGAGTCGAGCACGCTGTCGGCGACATTAAAACTCCAGTTGATCTTGTCGCCCGCCTGGTTGACCGGGTCGAGCGCGAAAGTGCCGAGGTAACCGTTGCCGTTCGCCTTGAAGCTGGCGCTGTGCTCATCCAGCGTATCGACGTCGGAAAAGCCGATCGTGCCGCCCTGCGTGTGCGTGGCCGTATTCTCGCCCGTCGCCTTGTCGGCGATCTCCGTCACCGCACCGCTCTGAATACCCGAGGTAATGACCGGGGCATCGTTGGTACCGGTGATCGTGATCGTCACCGTCTGCGTCGCGGTACCGCCCTTGCCGTCGTCGACGGTGACGTCATAGGTCTGCGTCAGCGTCTGGCCGGCCTGCAGCGAGTCCAGCACGTTGTCGGCAACCTGGAAGTTCCAGCCGACCTTGTCGGTTGTCTGGTTCAGCGAACCGAGCGAGAAGGTACCGAGATAGCCGTTGCCGTTCGCCTTGAAGCTGGCGCTGTGCTGATCCAGTGTGTCGACGTCGGAAAAGCCGATCGTGCCGCCCTGTGTATGCGTCACAGTATTCTCACCCGTCGCCTTGTCGGCGATCTCTGTCACCGCACCGCTCTGAATACCCGAGGTAATGACCGGGGCATCGTTCGTGCCGGTGATCACCACCGTCACGGTCTGTTTTGCCGTGCCGCCATGGCCATCGTTGATGGTCACCTCATAGGTCTGCGTGAGCGTCTGACCAGCTTGGAGTGAGTCGATCACACCGTCAGCGACCTTGAAGGTCCAACCGACCGAATTGCCGGCCTGGTTCACCGGGTCGAGCGCGAACTTGCCGAGATAGCCGTCGCCGTTCGCCTTGAAGCTGGCGCTATGCTCATCCAGCGTATCGACGTCGGCAAAAGCCACCGTGCCGCCCTGAACATGCACCACCGCATTCTCGCCGTCCGCGCCGTCAGCACGCTCGGTCACCGTCACGTTCTGCACGCCCGAGGTAATGATCGGCGCATCGTTGGTGCCGGTGATCACGATCGTCACCGTCTGCGTCGCCGTGCCGCCATGACCGTCATCGACGGTGACGTCATAGGTCTGCGTCAGTGTTTGCCCGGCCTGCAGCGAGTCGATGACGCCGTCGGCGACCTTGAAGGTCCAGGCGACAGTATTGGCCGTCTGGTTCACCGGGTCGAGCGAGAACTTGCCGAGATAACCGTTGCCGTTCGCCTTGAAGCTGGCGCTGTGGGTGTCGAGCGTATCGA
>NZ_JBNDJY010000006.1:0-442936 GCF_050435225.1 Ensifer sp. LBL
AGCAGCGCCGCCGCCCTCGTCAGTGATCGGGCTTATAGACCCCCATCCCCGAACACGTCAACAGCAACCTTCAAAAAAACTTCAAAAATCGACAAAGCACTGATTATAAACAATAATTACAGCTGTTGATAAACTAGGTCGATTTAATGCGTCGGAAAACCAGCGAATCTGCAGCGCGAATCTTTGACCAGACGGTCAAAAACTTGACGGCCATTTCGTGTGGTCAAAACGCCCCTCTGAGCGACCTCTTCTATATATAGACAGCAAGGGCCTTTCGGCCGTCAGATGTAGATGCCCCCAGCAATGAAGCGCCATGCGAAGCGCGCTCACGGATGCGCCTGCTTGCCCTTGGGCCGACAATTGCCGTACTTGCGAATTGTCCGCCCTGCCCGACATGACGATCCATGCGGCGGGCAGACCGACAACATGGTGATGCATGAGCCGACGGATGCGCCGAGCGTAGGCAGCGCCATCATCTCTCTATAGGGCGGAGAACCAGACGTGACGACACAGCTTCCTGCGCTTCCGGTTCGCGAGGTGCTGCCCGCACTGGCACATGCGCTGACCGCAGGCCCCTCCGTGGTGCTTTCCGCCCCACCCGGCGCTGGCAAGACGACGCTCGTTCCGCTCTTCCTCTTGGATCAGAACTGGGCAAAGGGCGGAAAGATCATTCTGCTCGAGCCGCGCCGGCTGGCAGCGCGCGCAGCCGCAGGCCGCATGGCCGAGCTGCTCGGAGAGAAAGTCGGTGAAACCGTCGGCTATCGCATGCGTCTCGACAACCGCGTCTCGGGCAAGACACGCATCGAAGTTGTGACCGAGGGTGTGTTTGCCCGCATGATCCTCGACGACCCGGAACTCAAGGGCGTCGCAGCCGTGCTGTTCGACGAATTCCACGAACGCTCGCTCGATGCGGATTTCGGGCTGGCGCTGGCGCTCGACGTACAGGCGGCGCTGCGCGACGACCTGAAGATCATCGTCATGTCGGCAACGCTCGATGTCGAGCGGGTCTCGGGCCTGCTCGGCGGTGCGCCGGTCATCGAGAGCCAGGGGCGCAGCTTTCCGATCGACATCCGCTACCAGGACCGCGGCGGCGACAGCGTCGAGGAGACGATGCTGCGGGCCATTGCCGAAGCGCATCGCACGGAAGACGGCTCGATCCTCGCCTTTTTGCCGGGCCAGGCCGAAATCACCCGCGTCGCCACGCGATTGCAGAACCGCTTCGATAACAATACGACGATCGTACCGCTCTACGGCAACCTGACCCAGAAGGAGCAGGATGCGGCGATCCGGCCAGCCCCATCAGGCACCCGCAAAATCGTGCTTGCCACCTCAATCGCCGAGACCTCGATCACCATCGACGGTGTGCGCATCGTCATCGACAGCGGCCTGCAGCGCCTTCCGGTCTTTGAAGCCGCGACCGGGATCACCCGGCTGGAGACGGTGCGCGTGTCGCGTGCGTCGGCCGACCAGCGCGCCGGCCGCGCCGGGCGAACCGAACCCGGCATTGCCATCCGCCTCTGGCACAGCGGCCAGACCGCTGCGCTCGCTGCCTTCACGCCACCGCAGATTCTCGCCAGCGACCTTTCCGGCCTGCTGCTCGACTGCGCCCATTGGGGTGTCAGCGATCCCACCACTCTTGCCTTCATCGATCCGCCGCCGGAAACGACGCTTGCCGAGGCCAGGAGACTGCTAGCCAGCCTCGGTGCCCTGGACGAGACCGGCGCGCTGACGCCAGCCGGCCGCAAGATCCGCGATCTCGCCCTGCCGCCGCGGCTTGCGGCCATGGCGGTTGCTGCCGCCGAAGAGGGCCAGGCGGAAGCGGCCTGTCTGCTGGCGGTTATGCTCACCGAACAGGGCCTCGGCGGCAACAGCATCGATCTCGAGGATCGGCTGCGCCGCTTCCGGCAGGAACGTGGCGACCGCGCCGAGGCCTCGCGCAATCTGGCGCGGCGCATGGCGGCCGAGTTGAAGGGTGCTTCGAAATCGCACGAACCGATCCAGCCGGGTGCGCTGCTGATGCATGCCTTTCCCGACCGCATCGCGCTACAGCGCGGTGGCCGCGGCCGGTTCGTCATGGCAAACGGGCGGGGTGCCGAGATCCCCGAGACAGAACGCTTGGCGGCGGCTTCCATGCTGGTCATCGCCGACCTGACCGGCCGCGCCGGTGGCCAGCGGGTGCTGGCGGCGGCAGAGCTGACGCGCGCCGAGGTCGAAGACCATATGCCCGAGGCGATTACGCGGGAAGATCAGAGCTTTTTCGACAAGGCCAGCCGACAGGTGCGGGCACGGCGGGTGACGCGGCTCGGCGCTATCATCTTCGAGGAAGCGCCGCTCGCACGACCGACCGGCTCATCGGCGGCGCGCGCGCTCGCCGACGGCGTGCGCCAGCTCGGGCTTGCCGTTCTCCCCTTCTCCAAGGAGGCGATGCAGATGCGCGACCGCATCGGCTTCCTCAATCGTTCGATCGGCGACCCGTGGCCGGATGTTTCCGATCAAGCGCTGCTCGACCGTCTCGACGATTGGTTCGTGCCTTTCCAGCACGGCGTGACCGCGATTGCCGACATCAAGGCATCGAATCTCTCCGACGGTCTGCTCTCCCTCATCCCGCATGAGCGGCAACGGGAACTCGGCAGGCTGGCGCCGACGCATTTCGAAGCGCCGACCGGGCAGCGGCACCCGATCCACTACGACGGCGACGAGCCGCTGCTGTCGATCCGGGTACAGGAACTCTTCGGCCTGAAGACCCATCCGGCGATCGGCGACGGGCGGCTGCCGCTGCTGCTCGAACTGATCTCGCCCGGCCATCGGCCGATCCAGACGACGCGCGACCTGCCCGGATTCTGGGCGGGCTCCTGGCGCGACGTGCGCGCCGACATGCGCGGGCGCTATCCGAAGCACCCCTGGCCCGAGGATCCGGCCAACGCGGCGCCGACGACACGGGCAAAGCCCCGTGGTACATGAGACGAAAGCATCGATAATTGGAATGCAGGCACGAATGACCACTGTTGCGCTCGAACACAACAACGACCAGACCAGCAACCGCAGCCTGCGACTGCAGACGCTCGTCCGGCTGCGCTGGCTCGCCGTCGGTGGCCAGTCGATCGCCGTTCTCATCACCGCCTTCTGGCTGCAGTTTCCGCTGCCCTTGATTTCCTGCCTGGTGCTGATCGCCAGCCTGGCGCTTGTCAACACCTATGTGACGCTGCGCTATCCGCCAACGCACCGGCTGCAGCCGCCCGCAGCCTTCGCGCTTCTCGGCCTCGATCTCGCGCAGATCACCGGGCTGCTGTTCATTACCGGCGGGCTCACCAATCCCTTCGCACCGCTGCTCTGCGTACCGGTCATCATTTCCTCGGCGTCGCAGCCGAAATCGCACAGCATCATCCTCGCCGGTTTTGCGGTGATCGCCATCACCGCGCTCGCCTTCTCGCCCTTCCCCCTGCCCTGGTATCCGGGCACGGTTCTCCTGATGCCACGGGTGCTGACCGCCGGCATCTGGTTTGCGATCGTCTCGATGACCGCCTTTGCCGCCTTCTATACCTACCGCGTGTCGCTGGAAGCGAGTGAGCTATCGGAGGCGCTGACGGCGACCGAACTGGTGCTTCAGCGGGAAAAACACCTGTCGCAGCTCGACGGGCTGGCGGCTGCCGCCGCCCATGAGCTCGGTACGCCGCTTGCGACCATCAGCGTGGTTGCCAAGGAGATGGAACGCGAACTCGGCAACGATCCGCGCTTCGGCGAGGATGTGCATCTGCTGCGCAGCCAGAGCGAACGCTGCCGCGATATCCTGAAGCGGCTGACGACGCTGTCCTCCGAGAGCGAGGAGCACATGCGGCTGTTGCCGCTGTCGTCGCTGATCGAAGAGGTGATGGCGCCGCATCGCGAGTTCGGCATCCACATCGAGCTCATCGAAAAGGGCGATCGTGCAACCGAGCCGGTCGGCAACCGCAACGCCGGCATACTCTATGGTCTCGGCAACCTACTCGAAAATGCGGTCGACTATGCCAAGAAGCAGGTGACCGTTACGGTCGAGCACACGACGGATCGGGTGCGCGTCACGATCGCCGACGACGGCGACGGCTTTGCACCTGATATCCTGCAGCGGATCGGCGAACCCTATGTGACGCGCCGGCAGAAGGATGACAGTGCCGGCGGCCTTGGGCTCGGGCTCTTCATCGCCAAGACGCTGCTCGAACGCTCGGGCGCGCGCCTGCGCTTCGAGAACGGCGGGCCGGACAGGCCTGGCGCCCGGGTCAGCGTCGAATGGCCGCGCGCCCTGATGGATACGAAACTGGCGAAATGACATTTCGCAGTTTATTGAACGACAGCAGAAGAAACCTATAATCTCGGCGAAAGCGTTCTGTTTTCGCTCAAGGATTGCGAGAATGACCGACAAATCGACAGCTTCGCCCAGCACCACCGCACAGGACGCCGAACTGATCGGGCCGGACCGCACCCTGTTGCTCGTCGATGACGACGCGCCCTTTCTCAGGCGGTTGGCCCGCGCCATGGAAGCCCGTGGCTTTTCGGTCGACATCGCCGAATCGGTCGCGGAAGGCATCGCCAAGGCCAAGGGCAACCCGCCGAAATACGCGGTGATCGACCTCAGGCTCGGCGATGGCAGCGGCCTCGACGTGATCGAGGCGATCCGCGGACGGCGCGACGATACGCGCATGATCATGCTGACCGGCTACGGCAACATCGCCACTGCCGTGAATGCGGTGAAGCTCGGTGCGGTCGACTATCTCGCCAAGCCTGCCGACGCCGACGACATCTTTGCCGCACTCGTGCAGCGCCAGGGCGAACGCGTCGAGCCGCCGGAAAACCCGATGTCGGCCGATCGCGTCCGCTGGGAGCATATTCAGCGCGTTTATGAGATGTGCGAACGCAATGTCTCGGAAACGGCACGCCGGCTCAACATGCACCGCCGCACGCTGCAGCGCATTCTCGCCAAGCGCGCGCCGAAGTAAGAAACCGGCTCCCGCGACCGACGCAAAACCGCTGCTCCGGTCGTTTTCCTTCCAGGCTCAGTCGCGACCGCCGGAGAGGATGTCGCCGATCGAATCACCGAGTTCGCCGTTGCGCTCGGCTGCCCATTCCGCGAGCATCAACCGTTGCGCCGCCGTACGGGCAAAAAGCTGCAGCACCGACTTGCGCGTCGCCGGCGGCAGCTTGTGTTCGGGCGCCTCGCGAACGATGTGGCCTTCATAACCATCAGACAGCAGCAGCCCGCAGTCCTCCGGGAAGATATCGAGCGGCACGCCGGCATGGGTGGCGAAGAACAGCCGGTCGCAATGCCGGCGATAGTCCGGCCATTTGCGGTCGACGCGAAAGTCCTCGATCGATGTCTTGATCTCGACGATCCAGATCTCGCCCTTGACCGACAAGGAGATCAGATCGGCACGCCGCCCGCTCGCCAAGGTCAGTTCCGGCAGGACGGAATGGCGCAGCTCGGCGAACAGCCGCTGCACGCCGCGACGCACCATCATCGCGCGATTCGACTGGCGTCCGTCGATCAAGGGGTTGTCGCCATGGATGGAGAGGATCGTCATGCGTCCGGTGTCCCTTTGGGCCGGTCATTTTGTTGCAAAAAAACAAGGGTCATGGAATTTGCACTTTTCAGCCAAAATGTGGCCGCGCAATCTCTTGCATAGCACAAACTAATCGAAAATAACCGTAGTCACTGTTGGTCGCGGCGACCCAGTTTTTACTTCGCTTCTTTTTAAGAGAATCCCATGCGCTTCCGCAATGCCTTCCTCTTGTGCAGCCTCGCGGCGACACTCGCCGTTGCCGGCTGCTCGACGACCTCGTCCAAGCCTGAAACGGCTGCGAACGAACCCGCGCCCGCAACGGTACAGGTTGCTACGAATCAGATCTTTAACGGCGATTATGGCGCAGTTGAGGATCATGGTTACGCTCTGCCGGCCATTCCGATCAGCAAGGTCGATACCCGTTTCCATCGCCAGATCGTCGATTACGCGACCAGCGAGCGCCCTGGAACGATCGTCGTCAACACGCCGAATCGTTTCCTCTATTACGTGCTGCCCGGCGGCAAGGCCGTTCGTTACGGCATCGGCGTCGGCAAGGCCGGTTTTGCATGGGAAGGCGAAGCCTATATCGCCTGGAAGCAGGAATGGCCGATGTGGCACCCGCCGAAGGAAATGGCGGAGCGCAAGCCTGAAGTCGCCAAGTATGTCGAAGAAGGCATGGGCCCCGGCCTCAAGAACCCGCTCGGCGCCCGCGCGCTCTACCTCTTCAACGACCAGGGCAAGGACACGCTCTTCCGCCTGCACGGCACGCCGGAATGGTCGTCGATCGGGACTGCCGCTTCGTCCGGCTGCATCCGCCTGATCAACCAGGACATCATCGACCTTTATTCGCGCGTTCGCCCCGGCAAGAGCGCCCGCGTCGTCGTTCAGCAGTAAACAAGACTGATCGACTGAAATCGAAAGGCCGCCGATCATCTCGGCGGCCTTTTTCTTTTTCAGTGTCTGCGTCTATCGACGCAAGGGCGGCAGGCCAGCCAGGTTCGACCGGCCTTCCCAGACGTTGCTTAGGCGGCGCTCAGCGCCTTCAGCTCCAGGCGGCGACGGTGCAGGACCGGCTCGGTGTAGCCGTTCGGCTGTTCGCGGCCCTTGAGGACGAGCTCGACGGCGGCCTGGAAGGCGATCGAACCGTCGAAGTTGCCGGCCATGGCGACATAGAGCGGATCGTCGGCATTCTGTCCATCGACGACGGCCGCCATGCGCTTCATCGTCTCGACGACCTGGGCCTCGGTGACGACGCCGTGGTGCAGCCAGTTGGCCATGTGCTGGGCGGAAATGCGCAGCGTCGCGCGGTCTTCCATCAGGCCGACATCGTTGATGTCGGGAACCTTCGAGCAGCCGACGCCCTGGTCGACCCAGCGAACGACGTAGCCGAGGATGCCCTGCGCATTGTTGTCGAGCTCGCGCTGGATTTCCTCCGGCGTCCAGTTCGGACGGACGGCGACCGGCACCGACAGGATATCGGAGAGCTTGGCGCGGGCGCGGCTCTTCAGGCTCGCCTGCACTTCTGCGACATTGACGCGATGGTAGTGCGTGGCATGCAGGGTGGCTGCCGTCGGCGACGGAACCCAGGCGGTGTTGGCGCCGGCCTTCGGGTGGGCGATCTTCTGTTCCAGCATCGCTGCCATCAGGTCGGGCATCGCCCACATGCCCTTGCCGATCTGGGCGTGACCGGACAGGCCGCATTCAAGCCCGATGTCGACGTTCCAGTTCTCGTAGGCGCCGATCCAGGCCGCCTGCTTCATGTCGCCCTTGCGGATCATCGGCCCCGCTTCCATCGAGGTGTGCATTTCGTCGCCGGTGCGATCGAGGAAGCCGGTGTTGATGAAGACGACGCGCTCGCGGGCAGCGCGGATGCATTCCTTGAGGTTGACCGTGGTACGGCGCTCCTCGTCCATGATGCCCATCTTCATGGTATTGGCGGGCATGCCGAGCGCCTTTTCGACACGGCCGAAAATCTCGCTGGCGAAGGCGACTTCCTCGGGGCCGTGCATCTTCGGCTTGACGACATACATGGACCCCTCACGGGAGTTCATGCGGCGACCGCCCTCGCCGACATCGTGCAGGGCAATCAGCGCGGTGACCATGGCGTCCATGATGCCTTCAGGCACCTCGTTGCCGTCCCGATCAAGGATAGCTGGATTCGTCATGAGGTGGCCGACATTGCGAACCAGCATCAGCGAGCGCCCCGGCAGAGACAAAGTGCCGCCGGCGGTGGCTGTGTAGATGCGATCGGGATTGAGGCGGCGGGTGAAGGTCTTGCCGCCCTTGGCGACTTCTTCTTCGAGGTCGCCCTTCATCAGGCCGAGCCAGTTGCGGTAGACGACGACCTTGTCTTCGGCGTCGACGGCCGCGACCGAATCCTCGCAGTCCATGATCGTGGTGATCGCCGATTCGAGGATGACGTCGGCGATGCCGGCCGGATCCTCCTTGCCGATCGGCGTGGACGCGTCGAGGACGACGATCGCATGCAGATTGTTGTGCCGAAGAACGATCTCGAAGCGCCCGCCTTCCGAACCACTGTGGCCGACGAACTGGGCAGGGTTGCGAAGCGTCGTGCTCGAACCGTCCTTGAGGCCGACCGTCAGCGCATTGTCGGCGACCTTGAGCGACGTGACCGCGGCCCAGTTGCCCTTTGCCAGCGGCGCGCTGGCGTCGAGGAAGTCGCGGGCCCAGGCAATGACCTTGGCGCCGCGCTTCGGATTGTAGCCGCGGCCCTTTTCGGCGCCATCGGCGTCCGAGATCGCATCCGTGCCGTAGAGCGCGTCATAGAGCGAACCCCAGCGCGCATTGGCGGCGTTGAGCGCATAGCGCGCATTCATGACGGGAACGACGAGCTGCGGGCCGGCGATGGTCGCAATTTCCGGATCGACATCAGCGGTCGAAACGCTGAACGCGCCACCCTCGGGCAGCAGGTAGCCGATATCGCGCAGGAAGGCCTGATAGGTCTCCATGTCGCTCGGCGCGCCGTTCTGCTTGTACCAGGCGTCGAGCTTGGCCTGCAGGTCGTCGCGCTTGGCGAGCAGAGCCCGGTTCTTCGGGGCCAGGTCGTGCACGAGGGCGGAAAGCTGCTCGAAGAAATGTTCGGCCTCGACGCCGGTTCCCGGCATCGCTTCTTCCACCAGGAAGCGATGGAGGTCCGCATCAATCTTCAATCCATACGTCTCAATGCGGTCCATCTGCCAACTCCTTGAAATAGACGTAAGGAGCGCCACCGATCCGACCGGATGCGATGAAAACGCCCCAACATGTTGATCTTGCGCCTGAAGCGGGTCGCGGACCAGCCCATGCGCAATACGCGCGTGAAACGGCCGCAGTTTCTCATCAATTCATTCCCTGTCAATTCTGCAAGGATGCGAAGAATTGTTTCCGAAATGGAAAAGATCAGCCGTGGGCGATGCGCGGACGACCGCTGGCGGACGCAATGAACCGGGCCTCGACAAGCTTACGGCTGCCCTCGACCTCCGGCGCATCGATTTCCTCGCGCAGCAACGCAGCGGGATCATCGGCACCATTGGTGCGTGCCGTTTCCAGTGCCGTCGTCTCGGCCCGCCGGCGTGCGGCATCAAACGCCTTTTCCTGATCGAGAAAACGTTCGCTGGTCCCGGCGCCGTTGACGATGAAGATCCCCTCCTCCGGCATCGTCACGAAAACAGTGACGGTGGCGCTCACCTGGCCGACCACGGCGCCGACGGCATTGGCGACGCCGGCCTCCTCGGGAATGGCGGCTTCGGTTCCGAGCATATCGGCGATAGCCGGGTAATAAACCGGCGCCGAAGCACCAAGGCCGACGAGTGGGCGGTCAAGACCGAGCGAGAACCGCACGATGCCCGGCGTCCGGGTCAGCGCACGATCGACGGCCTGAGACACGGCGGGATCGATCGCACCGGCGCCATCTTCGCCAAGGCAGGCCTGCAGGATGACTTCGGAGGATTGTCGCGTCAGGCGGTCGACGATCATCTGCGCCATCGCCTCCGGAGAAGAAGCAATCGGCTGGCCAGAGCCGTCGCGGGTGCGGGCGGCAAGCTGAATGCCGAGTTCGGCCGCTTCGAGGTTCCATTGCGACTGCCGGCCGAGCACATGCATGGCGTCGGACGGCGTGAGACCACAGATATGGACAAGCCCGCGGGCCACCAGGCGATCGAGCGTCGCCTTTTGCGGCGTCGAGACCAACAGCGTTTCCAGCGACACGGGGACGCTATCGATGCGCTCGTAGAGCGCCTGCTCCTGTGGCTGCAGGCCGCTTGCAAGATGGTCCGGTAGGCCGGTGCGAACGGCAAAGCGTCCGTTATTGCGTCCGGTGTGCTGGGCGCGCATCTGTCTTTCAAGAACGGAGATGACCGCATCGCCGTGGAGCGCTGCGGCAAGGCTGAGCGGCATCAGCCGGCGCGGGCCGAGGTCGATCTTCGCCTTGAGGCCGCGATCATTGATGCGCACTTCCGAATCACCGCCGAGACCATAGGTCCGCATCGCCACCGCCTCGACCATGGTGCGAAAGCCGCCGACGACGGCCCCTTCGGCGTCGAGCCGCGGACGGCCGCCATCGAGAACAGCGACGTCGGTCGTCGTGCCGCCGATGTCGGAGACCACGGCATTGTCGAGGCCGGTCAGATGCCTTGCGCCGACGAGGCTCGCCGCCGGGCCGGAAAGAATGGTTTCAATCGGGCGCAGTCGAGCCTCCTCGGCCGAGATCAGCGCACCGTCACCGCGCACCACCATCATGGGCACGTCGATGCCGCGCGCCTTGAGGAACCCTTCGCAGGCCCCGATCAGCCGGTCGATCATCGAGACGAGGCGGGCGTTGAGCAGCGTCGTCAGGGCTCGGCGCGGCCCGCCGAGCTTCGAGGACAGTTCGTGGCTGCAGGTGACCGGCAAGTGCGAGACCTCGCGAATGCGATCGCGCACGCGCTTTTCATGATCCGGATTGCGCACAGCGAAATAGCCGGCAACAGCGAAGGAGGAGACCTGACCAGCAAGCGTTGGCAGGACGGCATCGAGCTCGCTCATGTCCAGCGGGGTCTCACCGCCATGCACATTGTGCCCGCCCGGCAGGAAGATCACCGGGTCGGAGCCAAGCGCTTCCTGCAAACCGTCGCGCTTCAGATCCTCGGGACCGAAACCGATCATGACGAGGCCGGCGCGACCGCCCTGCCCTTCGACCAGCGCATTGGTGGCAAGCGTCGTCGACAGCGAGACCATGCTGATTGCCGAGACCGGCACCTTGGCCTGATCGAGCACCGCTTCGACCGCACCGGAAATACCGACCGTGAGGTCGTGGCGGGTCGTCAGCGCCTTGGCCTTGGCGACCACCCCTTGCGTCTCCGAGAAGAGGGCGGCGTCGGTGTAGGTGCCGCCGGTGTCGATGCCGAGAAGAAAATGGGAGGTCAATTCGCGCAGTCCGGAATTCGCGCGGGGCGCAGAGGCCCCGGGTTCAATGGGGATCGATGCGGTGATATGACATATTTCAAGGGAAAACCATCGTGCCGCAGACATCGATGATCTGTCGAGCGACACAAAGGCAGGCCGGAGACATAGCGCATGCACCAACGCCGCCGTCCACTCGCTCTTGCTTGGCTGCTTTCGGCTATCTCCCTTGCGCTTCCGATTGGGACGGCGCACGCCCAGGACACGGACGAGGAAGAATACAAGCCGCAGCTGCCCGAAGTCGCAATTTACAAGGCGATGCTCGATGCCAACAAGCAGACCGGCTGGATCCAGTTTCGCGACTATGACGACCGGCAACTGATCTATTTCACCGCATTGCAGACGATGCATTGCCGGCTATCGGAAATCCGCTATTCGATCAATTCGGACGCGCTCGACCAACGCTTCCCGTTGGCCAAGTGCAATCCGCAGCTGCCTTTCAACCTGCCTGGCGACGAGACAGCCGAGTATGTCTATATCTCGCTACCCGCCAAAACGGCGCAGACGCTGACGATCCAGGCGGTCTGGGACGACGGCGCCGGCAGCGAGATCGTCGTCTACAAGCCCTGCGACAATGTCGGCGACGCCACCTGCGCCCAGATCAAGACGATCAAGAAACCGTCGAAGATGCTGCAGCAGCCGAAGCCGGCGGACTCTCCGGTGCGTTCGGTACAGTCACCGATCCCCGGCAAGACCTTCAGCGAACCGAAACCCTCATCGGCAACCCGCCCTGCGGTTGAGTAGTGAGCCGCTGCACCGGCCAGGGATTGGTCTCCGCGGTCGGATCGAAGCGGTAGCGGTGCATCATCACCGCGAGCGCGATCACCGCCTCCTGCAGCGCGAAGGTCGCACCGATGCAGACGCGCGGGCCGGCGCCGAAAGGCAGATACTGGTAGCGGTGCAGCTTTTCGCGGTTTTCCGGGAGGAAACGCTCTGGCATGAAAGCGCGCGGCTTCTCCCAATAGAGAACGTGGCGATGCAGCGTCCAGGGCATGATCAGCACGGCGATACCCTTAGGGATGCGCACCTGCTCGCCTGACGGCGAGGTCCACGCGTCTTCCTCGATCGCCGCGCGGTTGATCGACGGCGCCGGTGGATAGAGCCGCATTGCCTCCTCGAAAGCGGCAAGCACATGCGGCATCAGGCCGAGCCATTCGACCGGTTCGGCGCCGCTGGCCATCGCCGCATCGATCTCGGCTTCCATGATCTCGCGATAGGCGGGCGTATTGGCGACGCAGTAGAGCGTCCAGGCAAGTGCCCGGGCGGTGGTCTCGTGCCCGGCACCGATGAAGGTCAGGATGTTGTCCTCGATCTCAGCGGTCGAAAGTCCCTGGCTGCCTTCGATCTCCAAAAGCAGCGTCAGGAAATCCTGCGGCGTGGCCTTCGGATCCTCCGCCATCTTGCGGCGGCGAAGCGCCATGGTCTCCGAGACGATCGAACGAAACCGGTTCATCACTTTCCTGCCGCCGATGCGGGTCGGACGCGGGACCCATTCGGGCGCCAGCAGAATGTCCATCGGATCGACGCGGCCCATGCGGTGCAGCAGTTCCTCCACACTCTGGACGAACCCGTCCCTCTCGACAGCGACTTCACCGGAAAACAGCGTTTCGGCCAGGATGTCGAAGGTGAGTTCCGTCATGTCGTTGGCGACATTGGTGGTGAAGGGAGCTTTCTTGGCTCCAGCATAGCGCTCGACGAACGCTTCCGAACTGTGCAGCATCTGCCCGGCGAAACCCTTGGCGTGGCGCGGCGTGAACACCGGCGCCATGGCCTTGCGCGAACGCTTCCAAACTTCGCCTTCCGCCGTCAGCAGACCGTCGCGCAGGATCGGCCTGAGGATGAGCCGCCGCACCTTCGACATTTCGTAGTTGGCGACATTATCGACGAGGATATGGCGGATGAGACCGGGATCGTTGACGATCAGGGTGCGCTGGGTGACGAACTTCGTCTCGATCCAGGGCAGCGTATAGGACGGCTCGCCCCACAGTTCGAGCGGATTGCGCAGCACGGTCCTGATGATCTTCAGGTAGGAAGGAATGCCGACACGGGGAACGGGAGCCGGCGGTTCGAACGGCTCCGGACGCATGTCCATGGTGATTGCCTTTCTCGATTGCCCCAGGATTTCAGGTTTTTACGGCGCAATCAAGGAAAGTGCTTCACGTGAATCACAGCAGGCTTTCGAGCTCCGACAGCTTGTCGTTGACGAGCCAGCCGTAATAGTTTTCCTCCGGCCATTGCGCCTGACCACTCTGGATCTTGGCGGCGAGCGCTGCGGCGCGGCCATCGGGATTGCCGACATTGTAGAGCGTCGCCGTCACCCCAGGGTTGGTCGAAATATCGACCCCTGCGATCGACTTGTAGGCGTCGATCGAGTGACGGATCGAGGCCGCCATATAGGCAAGCGACACGTCCGGATCCATGATCGCCTCATAGACGCCGGCGGCGTTGTTCTCGTCCAGGCGCTCGTAGCCCGAGGTCTTCGCGACGATATCGGTCAGCATCAGCGCGGTCAGCGGGTTGATCTGACCGAGGCCAAAGGTCTGGCCGGCGAAGAACGGCTGGAAGAAAACGGCACTGAACCGGTTGTTCGGGTAGGACTTGCCGCCCACCGATTTGCCGCGGAAGTCGTTGTCCCAGACCCGCTCGCGGCAACTCCACAGCGCATAGGCGCCCTTCTTGGCGCCGCATTCGGAAAATTGCGGGCGCGCCACGAATTCGGCGACCGTCTCGCCATCATAGCCGAACTGGAAGCTGTTGCCGGCATAGGCCGCCGCCTTGACGTAATAGGACTGCAGCCGGTCGTAGGCGTCGACATTGTAGGTGTGCTCGCCGACGATGGCGCCGACCATGTGGATCGGCGCGATGCCATAGGCGCGCGACACGGACTTGATCTTGCTGATCAGCTGCTTGTCGGTCGCCAAGAGATCGCGGACCTTGTCGAACTTGGCGTCGAAGGACGTGCGGCCGGCCTTGGTGCGGCGCACGGAAGCGCCGGGGATCGCCGGTTGCTCGACGTTACGGTTGCCCGGCGGAACGTCGGTCGCGGCGAATGACTGGCTTGCGGTCAGGCAAAACGTAGCGATAGCGAGCATGCAGGCGGTGAAACGCACGATCTCTTCTTCCTGTGACTGGTGGAGGCTGCCTCGGTCGGCGGGGCGCTCCTACGCCAAGATCATGTCGGAAAAATGCCCGGACCACGATCGGTAACCGCATCCGTGTTAGAAAAAATGCGGCCGCCTGTCGAGAGACAGGCGGCCTGCGTATTCAGGGTTGCGGGCGTTTGCATGGCCCTACGACCGAAATGTCACAGGATGTAGCGCGACAGGTCGGTGTTGGCGGCGAGGTCGCCGACATGCTTGCGCACATATTCGGCGTCGATCGTCACCTCGTGGCCGGCACGGTCGGGTGCGTTGAACGAAATCTCGTCCAGCACACGCTCCATCACGGTCTGCAGCCGGCGGGCGCCGATGTTCTCGACCGTGGCGTTCAACTGCACGGCCACATCTGCAAGCGCGTCGATCGCGTCGTCCGTGAAGTCGAGCTTGACCTCTTCCGTGTCCAGCAGCGCCTTGTACTGGCGGATGAGGCTCGCCTCGGTTTCCGTCAGGATACGGCGGAAGTCTTCCTTGGTCAGCGCGCGCAGCTCGACGCGGATCGGCAGGCGGCCCTGCAATTCCGGCAGCAGGTCCGACGGCTTTGCCACATGGAAGGCGCCGGACGCGATGAAGAGGATGTGGTCGGTCTTGACCGGCCCGTACTTGGTGGCGACCGTCGTGCCTTCGACGAGCGGCAGCAGGTCTCGCTGCACGCCTTCACGCGACACGCCGGCGCCCATGCCGCCTTCCCGCGAGGCGATCTTGTCGATTTCGTCGAGGAAGACGATGCCGTCGTCTTCGACGGCCTTCATGGCCTCGCGCTGGATCTGCTCGTTGTCGAGCAGCTTGTCGGACTCGTCGTCGATCAGCATGGCATAGGAAGCCTTGACCGTCGTCTTGACCTTCTTGGTGCGGCCGCCGAGCGCCTTGCCGAACATCTCCGAAAGGTTGAGCACGCCGATATTTGCGCCCGGCATGCCCGGGATCTCGAAGCCGCCGCCCGGCGCGCCGGTCTCGGCGATGTCGATCTCTATTTCCTTGTCGTCGAGTTCGTTGGCCCGCAGCTTCTTGCGGAAACTGTCGCGCGTTGCCGGTGACGCGGTGGCGCCGACCAACGCGTCGAGCACACGCTCCTCGGCATTCTGGTGCGCCTTTGCCTTGACTTCGGCGCGGCGCTTTTCGCGCACGAGACCGATGCCGACTTCGACGAGATCACGGATGATCTGCTCGACGTCGCGGCCGACATAGCCGACCTCGGTGAACTTGGTGGCTTCGACCTTGACGAAGGGCGCGCCGGCGAGCTTGGCAAGACGCCTGGAGATCTCGGTCTTGCCGACACCGGTCGGTCCGATCATCAGGATGTTCTTCGGCATCACCTCGTCGCGCAGCTCGTCGCCGAGCTGCTGGCGGCGCCAGCGGTTGCGAAGCGCGATCGCCACGGCGCGCTTGGCGTCGTTCTGGCCGATGATGAAACGGTCGAGTTCCGACACGATTTCCCTGGGTGAAAACGTACTCATGTAGTCCTCTCAAACTCGGTCCGCGTCAGCTCCATCAGGAGGGTGCGGCCGGACGTATCAATCCATTCTGCGTAAGGCACGAAGCCGGCCTTGGTGTAGGCGCTGACAGCCCTTCGGTTGCCGGCGTCGGGGTCGATCACGACGCGGGGGGCGCCGGCGGCAAAGAGCCGCCCGGCAAAGGCCCGGACCGCGAGCGAGGCGACGCCCCTGCCCGTCAGTTCCGCCGGGCCTATGAAGATATCGATGCCGGGCACATCGGCCGGCATGTCCTTCGCCCAGGGCTCGTCGTCCGGGTATTGGGCCGGCACCCAGGACTGGATGTAGCCCGCCGGCACGCCGGCCACGTGGAAGATGAAGCCTTCCACTTCGCCCGTCTCACAGCCTTCGCGGATCAGCGCCACTTCCTTGTCCGGGTCGCCCCACCATTGCCGCACATGCGGTTCACTCAGCCAGGCATGCAGCATCGGCAGATCGTCATTGACCACCGGCACGAAACTGACATGCGCGGGCTCATTGGGCATCCAGTGTCTCCACGACGATATTGTGGTTGGTGTAGACGCAGATGTCGCCGGCGATCTGCAGCGCCCGGCGGGCGATGTCTTCGGCCGACTTGTCGCTGTCCATCAGGGCGCGGGCCGCGGCAAAGGCGTAGTTGCCGCCCGATCCGATGGCGATCGTGCCGTGCTCGGGTTCGAGAACGTCGCCATTGCCGGTGATCGCCAGCGTGATCGACTTGTCGGCGACCAGCATCATCGCTTCGAGATTGCGCAGATACTTGTTGGTGCGCCAGTCCTTGGCGAGTTCGACGGCAGCGCGCATCAGCTGGTCGGGATACTGCTCGAGCTTGGCTTCGAGCCGTTCCAGCAACGTGAAGGCATCGGCGGTGGCGCCGGCAAAACCGGCAATCACGTCGCCCTTGGCAAGCCGCCGCACCTTGCGCGCGTTGCTCTTCATCACGGTCTGGCCGAGGCTCACCTGGCCGTCGCCAGCCATCACCACCTTGCCATCCTTGCGTACCGTGATGATGGTCGTCGCATGCATCGTTCCGTAGGGATTGTGTTCGCTCATGAAATTACCCGTGGGCCCCTGATACGCGGGGCATTGCGGCTCGTGACACGAGCCTGGTTGCTTGAGGCCTATGTAAGTACGGCAGACAGGTTTGCAAATGGCAACAGGCCGCCGGCGCAATCTTCGTTCGGCGGCTGCCACCGGATGATTCGAATCGACCGTTCAAGTTCTGGATATTTCAGCTTTTGCCTGATAAGGAGCCGCGTCAGCGTATACAGGAGAGCCCGATGGCAGAAGCCACGTCCAGCCGTACCGCAGAGGTTTCGCGAAAGACCAACGAAACCGCGGTATCCGTATCGGTCAACATCGACGGCACCGGAATCTCCAAGATTTCGACCGGCGTCGGTTTCTTCGACCATATGCTGGACCAGCTCGCCCGACATTCGCTGATCGACATGGAGATCAAGACGGACGGCGACCTGCATGTCGACGATCACCATACGGTCGAAGACACCGGCATTGCCATCGGCCAGGCGATTGCCAAGGCGCTCGGCGACCGGCGCGGCATCACCCGCTACGCCTCGCTCGATCTCGCGATGGACGAGACGATGACGCGTGCGGCGGTGGACGTTTCCGGCCGGCCGTTCCTCGTCTGGAACGTGACCTTCACGTCGCCGAAAATCGGCACCTTCGACACGGAACTCGTGCGCGAATTCTTCCAGGCGCTCGCCCAGCACGCCGGGATCACGCTGCATATCCAGAACATCTACGGCGCCAACAACCATCATATCGCCGAGACCTGCTTCAAGTCCGTCGCCCGGGTGCTGCGCACCGCAACCGAAATCGACCCGCGCCAGGCCGGCCGCGTTCCCTCGACCAAGGGGACCCTTGCCTAAGCGGCCAGTCACTGGCTTTGACTCATGGCTTCTTACATGATCCTCACCCCGCCGGGTGCGCGCGCCAACGACGAGCGGGCGCGCTTCGTCGCCGACGGCTTTTCCTGGTGGGCCTTCCTTTTCCCGACGCTCTGGCTTCTGGCCAAGCGCCAATGGGCAATCGGCATCGCAGTTGCTGTTCTGCAGATCTCGTTAATATTCCTGTCGAACCACGAGAGCGGTTTCTTACCGGCTCTCCTGGCGAACCTCGCGCTTCGGCTGGTGGTGGCGCTCGAAGGACCGGTTCTGGTGGCGCGCAGCCTGACTGCCCGTGACTGGACGCTGCGCTCCATCGTGCCGGCGCCCAATCTCGAAGCGGCCGAAGAGATCTATTTCACGAGCCTGGCTTCGAACGAGACCAAGCCCGCCGCCCCTTCCCCGGCCGACTGGACCGTGCGCAAGCCCTCAAGTGGCGGCCCTGGTCTCGGCCTTTTTGATTCCTACGGAGAACGCTGATGCGCGTCGCCATCATCGATTACGGCTCGGGCAACCTGCGCTCAGCCACCAAGGCCTTTGAACGCGCCGCCCGCGAAGCCGGCATTGCAGCCGAGATCGACCTTACCGACAAGCCGGAGCGGGTGGCGAGCGCCGACCGCATCGTGCTTCCAGGCGTCGGCGCCTATGCCGATTGCCGCCGTGGCCTTGCTGCCGTCGATGGCATGGAGCAGGCATTGACGGAAGCGGTCGAACAGGCTGGCCGGCCGTTCCTCGGCATCTGCGTCGGCATGCAGTTGATGTCGTCGCGCGGGCTTGAGAAGACCATCACCCATGGTTTCGGCTGGATCCCCGGCGATGTCGTCGAAATGACGCCCGCCGACACAACGCTGAAGATCCCGCAGATCGGCTGGAACACGCTGAAGCTCAAGCGCGAGCATCCGCTGTTTGACGGTATCCGTGTTGGCGAAGCCGGTCTGCATGCCTATTTTGTACATTCGTACCACCTGGCCGCCGAGAACGCGGCCGACGTGGTCGCCGAGGCCGACTACGGCGGACCGGTCACGGCCTTCGTCGCCAATGGCAACAAGGCGGGCTCGCAGTTCCACCCGGAAAAGAGCCAGGCGCTCGGCCTCGCCCTCATTTCGAATTTCCTGCGCTGGAAGCCCTGAGCTTTCGCACGACTGATTGGACAGACCCATGATCCTTTTTCCCGCGATCGACCTGAAAGACGGGCAATGCGTGCGCCTGAAGCTCGGCGACATGGACCAGGCGACGGTTTACAACCCCGACCCGGCGGCCCAGGCCCTTGCCTTCGAAGACCAGGGCTTTGAATGGCTGCACGTGGTCGACTTGAACGGCGCCTTTGCCGGCGAGACGGTCAACGGTGCCGCCGTCGACGCCATTCTCAAGGCGACCAAGAACCCGGTGCAGCTTGGCGGCGGCATCCGCACACTTGACCATATCGAAAACTGGCTGTCGCGCGGGCTTGCCCGCGTCATCCTCGGCACCGTCGCTGTTCGTGATCCGGCGCTCGTCATCGAAGCCTGCGCCAAGTTCCCGGGCAAGGTCGCCGTCGGCATCGACGCCAAGGGCGGCAAGGTCGCCGTCGAAGGCTGGGCCGAGGCATCCGAACTCGGCGTGATCGAGCTTGCCAAGAAGTTCGAGGGCGCTGGCGTCTCGGCGATCATCTATACCGACATCGACCGCGACGGCATTCTGACGGGCATCAACTGGGCCTCGACGCTGGAACTGGCGGACGCGGTTTCCATTCCTGTCATAGCGTCGGGTGGCCTCGCCTCGATGGACGATATCAGGCGTATGGTCGAGCCGGATGCACGCAAGCTCGAAGGCGCCATCTCCGGCCGCGCGCTCTACGACGGCCGTATCGACCCGCAGGAGGCGCTGGATCTGATCCGCGCCGCGAGAAAGGCTTGAAACCATGACGCTTAAAGCCCGCGTTATCCCCTGCCTCGACGTCAAGGACGGCCGTGTCGTCAAGGGCGTCAACTTCGTCGACCTGATCGACGCCGGCGACCCAGTGGAGGCGGCCCGCGCCTATGACGCTGCCGGCGCCGACGAGCTCTGCTTCCTCGACATCACCGCCTCGTCAGACAATCGCGAGACGATCTTCGACGTCATCGCCCGCACCGCCGAACAGTGCTTCATGCCACTGACCGTCGGCGGCGGCGTGCGCCAGGTTTCGGACATCCGCAAGCTGCTCCTGGCCGGCGCTGACAAGGTGTCGATCAATACGGCTGCGGTAAAGAACCCGGAATTCGTCGCGGAAGCGGCCGACAAGTTCGGTAACCAATGCATCGTCGTTGCGATCGACGCCAAGAAGGTCTCGGTGGACGGCGAAGCCGATCGCTGGGAGATCTTCACCCATGGCGGACGCCAGCCGACCGGCATCGACGCGATCGATTTTGCCCGCCGGGTCGTCGATCTCGGCGCCGGCGAGATCCTGCTCACCTCGATGGATCGCGACGGCACGAAGAGCGGCTACGATATCGCGCTGACGCGCGCGGTCGCCGACGCGGTTCGCGCGCCGGTCATCGCATCGGGCGGCGTCGGTACGCTCGACCACATGGTCGCCGGCATCAGGGACGGTCACGCGACCGCCGTGCTCGCCGCCTCCATCTTCCATTTCGGCACCTATAGCATTGGCGAAACCAAGCGCTATATGGCCGAGCATGGCATCGCCATGCGCCTCGACTGAGCTTCAGGATCTTCCATGGCTGATTTCACACTTTCCGACCTCGAGGCCATCGTCGCGACACGCGCGCAGGCGGCCCCGGACCAATCCTGGACGGCAAAGCTGGTCGCCGGCGGCCAGCCGAAGGCGGCCAAGAAACTCGGCGAGGAAGCGGTCGAGACGGTGATCGCCGCGATCAGCAACGACCGCGCGAATCTCATCGCCGAAAGCGCCGATCTCATCTATCATCTGATGGTCGTATTGAAGATCGCCGACGTTCCGTTGCAGGATGTGCTCAACGAACTTCAGCGGCGGACCAACCAATCCGGCCTGCAGGAAAAGGCAAATCGGCAGACCCCATGACGATAGCGGCGAAAGACATCGAAGCGGCCGACCTGCCGGACAATCTGCAGAAGCGGGACTATTCGCCCTATCACTTCTTCACTGCCGAGGAATGGTCGCGGTTTCGCGCCGATACGCCGTTGACGCTGACGGCCGACGAGGTGCAGCGGCTGCGCTCGCTGAACGACCCGGTCGATCTCGGCGAAGTGCGGCAGATCTACCTGTCGCTGTCACGCCTGCTTTCGACCCATGTGGAATCGTCGCAGATGCTCTTTGAGCAGCGCAAGCGCTTCCTCAGCATGTCCGAGACGAAGACTCCCTTCGTCATCGGCATTGCCGGATCGGTCGCCGTCGGCAAGTCGACGACGGCCCGTATTCTGGCACAGCTTCTGGCGCGCTGGCCGTCGAGCCCGAAGGTCGACCTGGTGACGACAGACGGCTTCCTCTATCCGAACGCCGTGCTCCAGCGCGAAAACATGATGGACCGCAAGGGCTTTCCGGAGAGTTACGACGTCGGAGCGCTTCTACGCTTCCTGTCGGCGATCAAGGCGGGCCAGCCGAACGTCAAGGCGCCGAGCTACTCGCACCTGACCTATGATGTGCTGCCCGACCAGTACACCGTCATCGACCGGCCGGATATCCTGATCTTCGAAGGCATCAACGTTCTGCAGTCGCGCAACCTGCCGGCCGACGGCAAGATCGTGCCGATGGTGTCGGATTTCTTCGACTTCTCGATCTATATCGATGCCGAGGAAAGCCTGATCCACAGCTGGTACGTCAACCGCTTCATGCGGCTGCGTGAGACCGCCTTCAAGAACCCGGAATCCTACTTCCACCGCTACGCGACCATCAGTGAGGATGCGGCCCGCGCCATTGCCGAGGGCCTCTGGCACAACATCAACCTGAAGAACCTGCACCAGAACATCCTGCCGACGCGCCCGCGCGCCGACCTGATCCTGCAGAAGGGCCCGAACCACCTGACGGAAAAGGTGGCGCTCAGGAAGCTCTGAGCTTTCAGCGCATCATTAGGGATTGACGCGGCGGAGCGTCAGGTTGACCCGCCCGCCATTCTTCAGCAGCGTCGATGTGCTCGGATAGATGCGGTCGACGCCATGGAAGGCGAGCCGCCCTTCCCCACCCAGCACCACGACATCGCCGCTTTCCAGCCGGAAAGACATGGTCTGGCCGCCGCGCGTATTGCCGCCGACGCGGAAGAGGCAGCTGTCGCCGAGCGAGATCGAGACGACGGCGGTTTCAAGGTCGCGCTCGTCGCGATCCTGGTGCAGCCCCATGCGGGCCTCTTCGGAATAGAAGTTTACCAGGCAGGCCTCCGGCATCTTGCTGCTTGCGGAAACCGCATTCCAGACATCGAGCAGGATATCCGGCATCGCTGGCCAGGGACGGCCGGTCACCGGATGCTGAGCCTGGTAACGATAGCCGCGATCGCGGTCCGTGACCCAACCGAGCGCACCGCAATTGGTCATGCGCACGGACATGGGCTTCCCGGTCTTCGGCATTTCCGGGACGAACAGCGGCGCTTCGGCAACGACGGACCTTATCGCCTCGACCAGTTGTTCCTGTCGGGCGCGATCGAGATAGCCCGGAATATGTCTGATCCCTTTCGGGAGCACCTGCATTTGAAAGCCCCTATTGCTCCAGGCCGAGAAGTGCAGCCGGAACGCCATAGCGAAGCGGCCAGCCGGCATAGGCGACATCCGTCGGCCCGACAACATGATCGACCAGGTTCCAGCGGCCATTCTGGAAACTGACGAGTGCGAACACCGTCAGACCATCCATCATGTCGGTCTCGTCACGCAACCCGGTTTGCGACAGGTCGATGGATCCGCCGCCGGGACGCTGCGGCTCGACCTGCATGAAGGCCCAGTTGGGTGCGGCACGCATGGCGGTGACGACGAATTCGACCGGACCGCGCATCTCCGCCTCGACCGCGGGACGGATCGCGTCGAGGATGGCGGCACGCTCCGAGCTGCCCTTGGCGGGTTCACGGAAAGGCTGCGCCAGAGAAACGCCGGCAAGCCAGAGGCTCGCCAGCGCGGCAATTGCAAGCGACCGCCTGAAGGACACGCTCAGGCCGCATCCAGATCCGGAATGCGCAGAACCTGGCCGGGATAGATCTTGTCCGGATGGGTCAGCATCGGCTTGTTGGCTTCGAAGATCACCGTGTGCTTGGCGCCCTTGCCCTTGCCGTACTGCGCCTCGGCGATCTTCCAGAGGTTGTCGCCCTTCTTGACCGTATAGAAGACGGGCGCTTTTGCCGGAGCAGGTGCTGCGCCAGCATCGGCGACCTTGAGTTCGGAGGCCTCGACCGCGGACACGCCGAGCGTGTTGCCGACGGCGACGACGGCCTTTTCGAAGACGCTCTGGTCCTTCACGACACCCTTCAGCACGACCTTGTCACCGGCCACTTCGACCTGCACGTCCTTCGTGCCGAGATCGTGGGATGCAAGTTCCTTCTGAACGCTTTCGGCATCCGGAGCATCGTCGTCGCCGCCGATGCCAAGCTTCTTGCCGGCGTTCTTGATAAAGCTGAAAAGACCCATGAATATCTCCTTTTGCGAAAACACTGCTCGATAAGAGAGGGCGCTGCCGGCCAAAAGGCAAGGGAGCCGCAAAAAGAATCAATCGCCTCCAGGCCGGCCCCGGAGCTTCTTGATCTCCCCGCGCCCGGACTTCTCCTTGAGACGCCGCTCGACGGAGCCGCGCGTCGGCCTGGTCTTCTTGCGCGGCGGCGGCGGGGGCTCGGCGGCCTCGAGGATCAGCTCCTTCAGCCGCTCGCGCGCATCCTCCCGGTTGCGCTCCTGGCTGCGAAAGCGGCTCGCCTCGATCATCAGCACGCCCTCTTTCGAGGCGCGCTTGCCGGCGATCTTCAGGGCATTGGCCTTGATACGGTCGGAAAGCGCCGGAGACGCCTGGACGTTGAAGAAGAGCTGAACGGCGGTCGACACCTTGTTGACGTTCTGCCCACCCGGGCCGCCGGCCAGCACGAACTGCTCCGTCAGCTCCCAGCCGGCAATCACGATATTGTCGTTTATGTAAAGCGGGTCGCTGGCCATGGTTCACCTCGGCCCGATCTATGGCACAGAGCGAACCCGTTGAAAACACTGCGGCGCCGCGCGGCTCATCAGACGCGCAAAGGTCGCCACAGCACTTTGGCTCCCCTTTGATCGAAGAGCTTTCGAGGAAACAGACAGCAGGCACAAACGCGAAAAACCCGGCCACAAGGACCAGGTTTCACGTGAATCATAGCCGACAATGTTTATTCGGCGGCGATCTTCGTACCGGGAGCCGCATCGCGAACGCTGCCGTCCACATGGCTCTCGAACTTGGCGAAGTTCGTGATGAACATGTCGACGAGGCGGCGGGCCTGTGCGTCATAGGCTGCACCATCGGCCCAGGTCGAGCGCGGGTCGAGGATGCCGTCGTCGACGCCCGGGACCGAGACCGGAACGGCAAAGCCGAAGTTGGCATCGGTGCGCAGTTCTGCAGCGTTCAGCGAGCCGTCAAGCGCGGCCGCGAGCAGAGCGCGCGTCACCTTGATCGGCATGCGGCTGCCGGTGCCATAGGCGCCGCCGGTCCAACCGGTGTTGACGAGCCAGCAGGTGACGCCGTTCTTGGCGATCAGATCCTTCAAGAGGTTGCCGTATTCCGACGGGTGACGCGGCATGAACGGTGCGCCGAAGCAGGTCGAGAAGGTGGCTTCCGGCTCGGTGACGCCCTTTTCGGTGCCGGCGACCTTGGCGGTGTAGCCGGACAGGAAGTGGTACATCGCCTGTTCCGGCGTCAGCTTGGCGATCGGCGGCATCACGCCGAAGGCGTCGGCCGTCAGCATGATGATGGTGCGCGGCTGCGGTGCGGTGCCGGTGTCGCTGGCGTTCGGGATGAAGTCGAGCGGATAGGCGCAACGGGTATTTTCCGTCAGCGAACCGTCGTCGAAATCAGGCACGCGGCGCTCGTCGAGCACGACGTTTTCCATGACCGTGCCGAAGCGGCGGGTCGTGGCGTAGATTTCCGGCTCAGCCGCTTCCGACAGGCGGATCGCCTTCGCGTAGCAACCACCCTCGAAGTTGAAGACGCCCTGCTCGCCCCAGCCGTGCTCGTCGTCGCCGATCAGCGTGCGGGTCGGATCGGCCGAAAGCGTCGTCTTGCCGGTGCCGGAAAGGCCGAAGAAGATCGCGGTGTCGCCGGCCGGGCCGACATTTGCCGAGCAGTGCATCGGCATGACGCCCTTCTTCGGCAGCAGGTAGTTGAGGACGGTGAAGACCGACTTCTTCATCTCGCCGGCATAGGACGTGCCGCCGATAAGGATCAGGCCGTTGGTGAAATCGCAGGCGATGACCGTCTCGGTGCGGCAACCGTAGCGCTCCGGATCAGCCTTGAAGCTCGGCAGATCGATGATCGTCAGCTTCGGCAGGAAGGCGCCGAGCGCTTCGCGGGCCGGACGAATCAGCAGGTTGCGGATGAACAGCGAATGCCAAGCGTACTCGGTCACGACGCGCGTCGGCAGCGCGTTGTCGGCATCGGCGCCGCCAACCAGATCCTGCACGTAGAGCGACATGCCCTTGGCATGCTCGAGCATGTCCTTGCGCAGCAGAGCAAAATGCTCGGGCGACATCGGCTTGTTGTTGTCCCACCAGATCTGGTCGTCGGTGTTCGCATCGCGAACCACGAACTTGTCCTTCGGCGAGCGGCCGGTGTGCTGGCCGGTACGGGCAACGAGCGCACCGTGTGCCGTCAGTTCGGCCTCGCCGCGGCGAAGAGCTTCCTCATAAAGCTCTGCGGCTTCGAGGTTGTACCGAACCGTATCCAGGTCGATAAAGCCGAGTTTTTCCAAGCCGTTCGCGAGATTGCGAGTGCCGAGTTGCTCCATGGTCAAGCTTCCTTCGTGTTTGGCCATTGGCGTTGAATTTCGCCGGACCTTACTTGCATGCTCGCTCAAAAACAAGGCGACGTCAAAAAAAGAATAATGATTTCAGTATATTAATCGATTTAAAGAAAATTATCGTTTTTTTAATCGGTTGAAATCGACATCCCGAACACCGATCTGACGGGACCTATCCTATCGTTACGACAAGTGCTTTTTCGGCTTCGCCACAATTTGTTCCACCTTTATACTCACTAACGCACCCGTGACTCGCGAATGCCGGAGTTTCGGGGACGGGACCGGCACCTCAAAAGACGGAGTTGAACACGATGCAGACCATCGCGCTTGTCGATGATGACCGGAATATTCTGACGTCCGTATCCATCGCCCTGGAGGCGGAGGGCTACAAGGTCGAGACCTATACCGATGGCGCTTCCGCGCTCGAAGGCCTGCTCGCCCGGCCGCCGCAGCTTGCGATCTTCGACATCAAGATGCCGCGCATGGACGGCATGGAATTGCTGCGCCGCTTGAGGCAGAAGTCGGACCTGCCGGTAATCTTCCTTACTTCCAAGGATGAAGAGATCGACGAACTCTTCGGCCTGAAGATGGGCGCCGACGACTTCATCACCAAGCCGTTCTCGCAGCGCCTGCTGGTCGAACGCGTCAAGGCGATCCTGCGCCGCGCCGCCAACCGCGAAGCCGCGGCGGCCAACACGAACAATACCGTCAAGGCAACCGATGCGCCGTCGCGCTCGCTCGAGCGTGGGCAGCTGGTGATGGACCAGGAGCGCCACACCTGCACCTGGAAGAGCGAGCCGGTGACGCTGACGGTGACGGAATTCCTCATTCTTCACTCGCTGGCGCAGCGCCCGGGCGTGGTCAAGAGCCGCGACGCACTGATGGACGCGGCCTATGACGAACAGGTCTATGTCGACGACCGCACCATCGACAGCCACATCAAGCGGCTGCGCAAGAAGTTCAAGATGGTCGACAACGACTTCGACATGATCGAGACGCTTTACGGTGTCGGCTATCGTTTCCGGGAAAGTGCCTGAGCCCAAGGGGCTTGCCATTGCGCCCAGAGTGGCGCATTTGAAGCGGCGCGATGGTGACGGCCTCCTGTGAGGCTCGACACGATCTCCGCCGTCTTCGGATCAAAATCATGGAAGGCGGCGCAACCGGCCGGCAGCGCCGCCGCCATCGAACGATTATGAAGGACAGTCCGCGCGGGAGCGGGACATTTGGTAGAAGTCTTGCAGGGCGACATTGAAGACAATGACGGGCGTGCCCAGGCACTGAAGGGCCAGCGCCGCTGGGCGCACCCCTTCACGCTCATTCGTCGTCTCTTCGGCAATGCCGTCTTCTCGAGCCTCACCCGCCGTATCGTCTTCTTCAACCTGGTAGCGCTCGTCGTTCTGGTCGGCGGCATCATGTACCTCAACCAGTTCCGCGAGGGGCTGATCGATGCGCGCGTCGAAAGCCTTTTGACCCAGGGCGAAATCATCGCCGGCGCGATCTCGGCTTCCGCTTCCGTCGATACCAATTCGATCACCATCGATCCCGAAAAGCTGCTGGAACTGCAAGCCGGCCAGAGCATCACGCCGCTGCCGAGCGACGAGGATCTCGACTTCCCGATCATCCAGGAACGCGTCGCGCCCGTTCTGCGCCGGCTGATCTCGCCGACGCGCACCCGCGCCCGGCTGTTCGACGCGGACGCCGACCTGCTGCTCGATTCGCGCCATCTCTATAGCGGCGGCCAGGTGCTGCGCTTCGACCTGCCGCCGATCGAGCCGGAATCGACGGGCATCGGCGAAAAGCTCAACAGCTGGCTGAACAAGCTTTTGCAGCCGGGCAACCTGCCGCTCTACAAGGAACCGCCGGGTGGCAACGGCTCGATCTATCCCGAGGTCACCAATGCGCTGACGGGCGTGCGCGGCTATGTCGAACGCGTTACCGAGAAGGGCGAGCTCATCGTTTCCGTGGCGGTGCCCGTTCAGCGCTTCCGCGCCGTTCTCGGCGTGCTCCTGCTTTCGACCCAAGCCGGCGACATCGACAAGATCGTCCAGGCCGAGCGTCTCGCCATCATCCGCGTCTTCGGCGTCGCGGCCCTCGTCAACATCATCCTGTCGCTGCTTCTGTCGTCGACGATCGCCAATCCGCTGCGGCGCCTGGCTGCAGCCGCCGTGCGCGTGCGCCGCGGCGGCGCCAAGGAGCGCGAAGAAATTCCTGATTTCTCCTCGCGCCAGGACGAGATCGGCAACCTTTCGGTCGCGCTGCGTGAGATGACGACTGCGCTCTACGACCGGATCGCCGCGATCGAGAACTTTGCTGCCGACGTCAGCCACGAGCTGAAAAACCCTCTCACCTCGCTGCGCAGCGCCGTCGAGACGCTGCCTTTGGCGCGGACCGACGAATCGAAGAAGCGGCTGATGGATGTCATCCAGCACGACGTCCGGCGCCTCGACCGTCTGATCAGCGACATCTCCGACGCCTCGCGTCTCGACGCGGAACTTGCCCGCAGCGACGCCAAGACGATCGATCTGGAAAAACTTCTCGGCGACCTCGTCGATATCTCGCGCCAGGTCCGCAGCAAGAAGAAGTCGGTGCTGCTCGATTTCGTCATCGACCGAAAGGACAGCCCGAAGGCGCGCTTTGCCGTCAGCGGCTACGACCTGCGCATCGGCCAGATCATTACCAACCTGATCGAAAACGCCCGTTCCTTCGTGCCTGAGGACGGCGGGCGGATCGTCGTGCGCCTGACGCGCTCGCGCTCACGCTGCCTCGTCTATATCGAGGACAATGGTCCCGGCATCCAGGCCGAAGACATCGACCGCATTTTCGAGCGCTTCTATACCGATCGTCCGGAAGGCGAGGACTTTGGCCAGAATTCCGGCCTCGGGCTGTCGATCTCCAGGCAGATCGCCGAAGCCCATGGCGGCACGCTCAAGGCCGAGAACATCGCCGGACCGGATGGCCGTATCGCCGGCGCCCGCTTCATCCTGTCCCTTCCCGCCGAGCCGCACGCGTGACAACAGCCCGCGCCAATGTCCACGGCACTGCAATCGTGCTCGGGACGCGCGGCTTCCTGATCACCGGGCCGTCCGGCTCCGGCAAATCCAGACTGGCGCTCGCCTGCATCACGGCCGCCCGACAGGCCGGACATTTTGCAGCGCTGGTCGCCGATGACCGGGTCGATCTTGTGCTCGAACACGACCGGATCGTGGCGCGCTGCCCGCCCTCCATACACGGCCTTATCGAAATCCGCGGCGCCGGCATCGGCACGATCGAAACCGTGCCCAGCGCGGTGATGGACTGGGCCTTGCTGCCCGTCAGCGCCCCATTCGACCCGCGCCTGCCGCCTGATGACGAGACATTGCCCCTGCCACTCGGGCGAGCATTGCCGATTGTTCGCGTTCCCGTTGAAGATGGCGCACAGGTTCTCAATATTTTGCAGGCGCTCATCGCTGAAAAAATAGGTTTCTAGCCCGATTTACCGTCAGCGCGACCGGTTTTTCGGCATTTTTGGCTTGCACTTCCCCTTTTCCTTGCCAAGATGCCCTCCCCAACAGGTGGACGAAATTGCTGCATTGCGATATCTGGCCATCAGTGAATTGCGTGTGCAGTTGGAGCGAAGATACCCATGATCGGACTTGTGCTTGTCACCCATGGCAAGCTGGCTGAGGAATTTCGACATGCGCTTGAGCATGTTGTCGGTCCGCAAAAAGCTATAGAGACCGTCTGCATCGGCCCCGAGGACGACATGGACCAGCGTCGGCAGGATATCCTCGACGCGGTCACCAATGTCGACGAAGGCAACGGTGTCATCATCCTCACCGACATGTTCGGCGGGACCCCCTCCAACCTCGCCATCTCGGTGATGCGCAGCGGCACCGTCGAAGTGATCGCCGGCGTCAACCTGCCGATGCTGATCAAACTCGCCGGCGTGCGCGGCGAGAGCGACATGGACAAGGCACTGGTCGAGGCCTCGGAGGCCGGGCGGAAGTACATCAACGTCGCCAGCCGCGTCCTGAGTGGCAAATAATGGATCACCGCCCCGACATGTCGCTGACGCGCGAACTGCTGATCATCAACAAGCGAGGCCTGCATGCGCGGGCGTCAGCAAAGTTCGTGCAGACGGTCGAGGCCTATGACGCCGAGATCACCGTCTCGAAGGACGGCATGACCGTTGGCGGAACCTCGATCATGGGGCTGATGATGCTGGCCGCCAGCACCGGCTGCAGCGTTTGCGTGACCGCCAGCGGCGCGCAGGCCGAAGAGGCGCTGAATGCGCTCGACGCTCTGGTCGCCGACAAGTTCGGCGAAGAAATCTGACAGCAATATAAAGATATAAAGACTTCTTTATATCACGGTTGCTCTTCACCCTGAATCCTGATAGATCGGTCGCACTCTCACCGCGTCGTATAGGCGTGGGAGGCATAATCGCGCCGCGGAGATGGCCAAGGCCGCGCGGCTTGAAGAGATCAGCCCGGAGAACTCCATGACCACCACTCAGGACTACATTGTCGCCGACATCGGACTCGCCGATTTCGGACGCAAGGAAATTGCGATCGCCGAAACGGAAATGCCGGGCCTGATGGCCTGCCGCGAAGAGTTCGGCGCTTCGAAGCCGCTGAAGGGCGCGCGCATCACCGGCTCGCTGCACATGACCATCCAGACCGCCGTTCTGATCGAGACGCTGGTCGCACTCGGCGCCGACGTCCGCTGGGCGTCCTGCAACATCTTCTCGACCCAGGACCACGCCGCAGCCGCAATCGCCGCCAGCGGCGTTCCGGTCTTCGCCGTCAAGGGTGAAACGCTCGAAGAATACTGGACCTACACGGACAAGATCTTCCAGTGGGCCGACGGCGGCGTTTCCAACATGATCCTCGATGACGGTGGCGACGCCACCATGTACATCCTGCTCGGCGCCCGCGCCGAAGCCGGCGAGGACGTGCTTTCGAACCCGGGTTCCGAGGAAGAAGAGATCCTCGTCGCACAGATCAAGAAGCGCCTTGCCGCTTCGCCGGGCTGGTTCACCAAGCAGCGCGACGCCATCAAGGGCGTGACCGAAGAAACCACCACCGGCGTCAACCGCCTCTATCAGCTCCAGGCCAAGGGCCTGCTGCCGTTCCCGGCGATCAACGTCAACGACAGCGTCACCAAGTCGAAGTTCGACAACAAGTACGGCTGCAAGGAATCGCTGGTTGACGGCATCCGCCGCGGTACCGACGTGATGATGGCCGGCAAGGTCGCCGTTGTCTGCGGTTACGGCGACGTCGGCAAGGGTTCGGCTGCCTCGCTCTCGGGCGCCGGCGCCCGCGTCAAAGTTACGGAAATCGACCCGATCTGCGCGCTGCAGGCAGCCATGGACGGCTTCGAAGTCGTTCAGCTCGAAGACGTGGTCGCCTCGGCCGACATCTTCATCACGACGACCGGCAACAAGGACGTCATCCGCATGGACCACATGCGCGAGATGAAGGACATGGCGATCGTCGGCAACATCGGCCACTTCGACAACGAGATCCAGGTCTCGGCTCTGCGTAACCTCAAGTGGACGAACATCAAGCCGCAGGTCGACATGATCGAGTTCCCGAAGGGCAACCGCATGATCCTCCTGTCGGAAGGCCGCCTCTTGAACCTCGGCAACGCCACCGGTCACCCGTCTTTCGTGATGTCGGCCTCGTTCTCCAACCAGGTCCTGGCCCAGATCGAGCTCTTCACCAAGGGTGAGAAGTACAAGAACGAAGTCTACGTTCTGCCGAAGGCCCTCGACGAGAAGGTCGCTCGCCTGCACCTGAAGAAGCTCGGCGCCAAGCTTTCGGAACTTTCCGAAGAGCAGGCAGACTACATCGGCGTGAAGACGCAGGGCCCGTTCAAGGCTGAGCACTACCGGTACTAATCCTTACCCGGGCAATCCACAACATCTTGTGGCCGCGTTCTTGACAAGAGAGCGCGGCCGCTTTTTTGAGCGCCTCCCTTCCCGACGATTCGACGAGGAAGTATGCTCTAACCCATTGATTCGTGATGCCGGTGCGGACCTTGGGCATCGCGGATGGGATGTCTTGTCGAATAGGCGGCAAACAGACGGAGACAGACCGGGGATGCAAGCGGAACTGACGCGGACCCTTGAACAGGGCCCCGGTGGAACTGTGCAAGGCGCAGCAAGGCCGGCAGCACCCTTCGGACAGACGGGGATGGCAGCGCCATGAACAAAGACCAGACAGATTTTCCGGCCATCCGCCGCAAGGGTCCGAAATTCCTGCGCCGCCTTTTGGCCGGCACCACGCTTTTCACCGCCACGGACGCACTGGCCCAGGTTGTCCCGCAAAAGGCCGGCATCTTCGGCTCGTCGGAGGTCGTCACCTTTTCCGTGCTGATCGGCGTCATTTCCGCAGCGATGATCTCGGCCATCTGGCTGATCCGCCAGCGCGGCAACATCGAGGCGGAAAACCGCGAGCTTCGCTCCGACCTTTCCGACGCCAACCAGCGCCTCTCGCGCTACCAGGCGCTGGTCGCCGACAAGAACCGCCGGATCGTCATCTGGGACGGACTGCTTGAACGCGCCGAACTGCTCGGCCAGCTGCCGGCGGAAACCGGCGCGCCTTCCGACGATCGCGACTTCCTGGCCTTCGGCCGCTGGGTCAAGGCGCAGTCCGCCGGCGAGCTGGAAAAATCGATCGAGGCGCTGCGCACCCAGGCCCGCAGCTTCGATCTCGTCATCGAAACACAGCGCAACGAAGTGCTGGAGGCCCAGGGACGCGTTTCCGGCGGCCGCGCCTTCGTGCGCTTCATCGCGCTCAACAACATGCGGGCGGAGCTCGCCGAGCTGAAGCTCGAACACGACCGGCTCAATGCCGCGCTTCGCTCCTTCCATACGCTCCTCGACGCGATCGACCTGCCCGTCTGGCAGCGCGGCACCGACGGCGCGCTCGTCTGGGTCAACGAAGCCTATGCCGACGCCGTCGAGGCGCCCGATGTCGCCACCGCCGTCGCCGAAAAGCGCGAGCTGCTTGCGACCGTCGCGCGCGAAAAAATCCGGTCGGTCTCGACCTTCGATACGCCTTTCCACGACAAGGTCTCGACCGTCGTTCGCGGCAACCGCACCTTTTTCGATGTCGTCGACGCCCGCAGCGCTGCCGGTTCGGCCGGTATCGCAGTCGATATCTCGGGCATCGAGGCCGTGCGCGAAGAGCTCAACCGCACGCTCAAGAGCCATGCGGAAACGCTCGACCATCTGGCAACGCCCGTCGCGATCTTCGACGGCAACCAGCGTCTGCAGTTCTACAACCAGGCCTTCCAGCGCCTGTGGAACCTCGATATCGGCTTCCTCGAGCGCAAGCCCGACAACGGCGAAGTGCTCGACCGGCTGCGCGCCGGCGGCCAGCTGCCGGAACAGCTCAACTGGAAACAGTGGAAGGCGAACGCGCTGTCGGTCTACCAGGCGCTCGATACGCAGAGCGATCTCTGGCACCTGCCGAACGGACAGACGCTGCGCGTCTTTGCCACCGCCCGTCCGCAGGGTGGCGTTACCTGGGCGTTCGAGAACCTGACCGAGAAGGTCGATCTCGAAACGCGCTACAACACGCTCGTCCAGGTCCAGGGCGAAACCATCGACCATCTCGCCGAAGGTGTGGCGGTGTTCGGGCCTGACGGCCGCATCCGCCTGTCCAACCCGGCGTTCCGGGCGATCTGGGGCATCAGCGAAGCGGAAGCCAAGCCTGACACCCACATCCGGGCGATCGAGCAGGCTTGCCTTCTCTCCTACGACCGGCCGGACGGATGGAAGCGCTTCACCCACATCATCACCAGTTTCGACGACGAACGCCCCTCCAGCCGCGGCATCCTCGAACTTCGAACCGGGCTGATCCTCGACTACGCCGTCATTCCGCTGCCGAACGCCCAGACGATGCTGACGTTCGTCAACATCACAGACAGCGTCCGGGTCGAGCGCGCGCTCACCGAAAAGAACGAGGCGCTGCGCAAGGCGGACGCGTTGAAGAACGACTTCGTCCATCACGTTTCCTATGAGCTGCGCTCGCCGCTGACCAACATCATCGGTTTCGCCGATCTTTTGAAGACGCCTGCCTTCGGCGACCTCAACGAGCGCCAGGCCGAATATGTCGACCACATCGCCACCTCCTCGTCGCTGCTTCTGACGATCGTCAACGACATCCTCGATCTTGCGACCGTCGATGCAGGTATCGTCCAGCTCGACCTCTCCGACATCAGCCTCACCGACTTCCTCGACGACATCGCCCATCAGATGGCCGACCGGCTGATCGAGAGTGGCGTCACGCTCCGGATCGCAGCACCCGACAATCTCGGCCGGATGGTCGCCGATCAGCAGCGTCTGAAGCAGATCTTCGTCAAGCTGCTCACCAATGCCGCGAACTTCGCGCCCGATGGCAGCGTCATCGAACTGGCATGCCGCCGCGAGGGCAGCGACTTCATCTTCTCGGTCTCCGACAGCGGCCCCGGCATTCCGCAGGACGTGCTCGACACCGTCTTCAACCGCTTTGAAAGCCACGGCCAACGGGGCGGCGCCGGGCTCGGGCTTTCGATCGTCGAGAGCTTCGTCAGCCTGCATCACGGCACTGTCGCGATCCGCAGCAAGGAAGGCGAAGGCACCGAAGTGACCTGCCGCATTCCCTCGGCCGACGTGCCATCCACCGTCGCGGCCGAATAATGCTGGCGATCGAACGCCATCTTGCGGACGAGGCGGCAACGATCGAGCTTGGTGAAGACCTGGCGCTCGCCCTGAAACCTGGCGACTGCGTCGCCCTTTCGGGCGATCTCGGCGCCGGCAAATCCACTTTGGCACGCGCGTTTCTCAGAGCCGTCGCCGATGACGACAGCCTGGAAGTGCCGAGCCCGACCTTCACGCTGGTGCAGAGCTACGACCTGCGCATTCCCGCCGCGCATTTCGACCTTTACCGGCTGGCCGATTCCAGCGAACTCGACGAACTCGGCTTCGATGAAGCCCTTTCGCAGGGCATCTGCCTGGTCGAGTGGCCGGAACGGGCGGACGACGCCCTGCCCTCAAGCCGCATCACGCTGTCTATCACCCACGAGAAGGACGGACGGCGCGTCGAAATTTCGGCACCTGATGCCACGCTGCAGCGCATCGCCCGGACGCTGGCGATCCGCGCGTTTCTCGATACGAACGGACATTCGAAAGCGCGGCGCCGGCACCTGAGCGGCGACGCCTCGATCCGGGCCTATGAGCGCATTTACCCGGCGGACGGTTCCGTTAGCCGGATTCTGATGGATTCGCCGCGGCACAAGCCAGGCCCGATCCTTCAGGACGGAAAGTACTATCAGCAGCTGGCGCACATCGCCGAGGATGTCGTTCCCTTCGTCGCCGTCGATCAGATGCTCATTGCCCGCGGCTTTGCAGCGCCTGAAATCTTCGCCCGCGATCTCGACCAGGGCATCCTCCTGATCGAAGACCTCGGCTCGGACGGCGTTCTCGATGCGGACGGAGAACCGATCGACGAACGCTACATCGAGAGCGCACGGCTGCTTGCCCGCCTGCACGCGGAACGGTCCGAGGCCGAGATCAGCGTCGAGCCGACTGTGATCCACCGCATTCCGGACTTCGACCGGACGGCGATGAAGATCGAGACACGGCTCCTGACCGACTGGTATCTGCCCTGGAAACGTGGCGCGCCGGCAAGCGACGACGAGAAGCGCGAATACGGAGAGATCTGGGACGGCCTGATCGACCTCCTGCAGACATCCGAAACGAACCTGCTGCTGCGCGATTTCCACTCTCCAAACATCATTTGGCGTGGCGACCGCGAAGGCCTGGACCGGATCGGTCTCATCGACTTCCAGGACGCAATGATCGGCCCGACCGCCTATGATGTCGCGTCCCTGGTGCAGGATGCCCGCGTCACCATCGCGCCTTCGCTCGCAAGCCGGATGATGGAGATCTATCTCGCCGAACGGCGCGCCAGCGGCAGTTTCGACGAGGCAACGTTCCTGCGCGACTGGCACCTGATGTCGGCACAGCGCAACTGCAAACTCGTCGGCATCTGGGTGCGGCTGATGCAGCGCGACGGCAAGCCCGGCTACATGAAACACATGCCGCGCACTTTCGCCTATCTTCAGGCGGCGCTTTCACATGAATCGCTGAAACCCTTGCACGACTGGTGTATGAAGACCGGAATCCTCGTTTCCGAATCAGCGAACTGACAGAGAATCAATGTCGATCAGCAATGCGATGGTGCTCGCCGCGGGCCTCGGCACCCGTCTTCGTCCGATCACCAACACGATGCCGAAGCCGCTCGTCGAGATCGCCGGCAAGCCGATGATCGACTACGTCCTGGACCTCCTGGTGGAGGCCGGTGTCAGCACGGCCGCGGTCAATGTTCACCATTTCGCCGACCAGATGGAAGACCATCTCAGCCGACGCAGTGCCCCGGAGATCGTGATCTCGGACGAGCGCGAGGCACTGATGAATTCCGGCGGCGGTCTCGCCAAGGGGCTGAAACTGCTGCCGGAAGGTCCGGTTCTGGTGATGAATGCCGATCTCTTCTGGGTCGGCGAGCCCAAGGGCAAGCCCAGCAACCTGACGCGCCTCGCCGCCGCCTTCGACGCGGAGCGCATGGATATGCTGCTCCTGTGCGTGCGCGACGAGGATACGACCGGCCACAACGGCAAGCGGGATTTCTCGCTGGGTGACGACGGCAAGCTCACGCGTTACGCCGAAGGCCTGCCGAACCCGGTCGTCTATGCCGGCGCAATCGCGCTTCATTCCCGGCTCTTTGCCGACGCGCCCGACGACGCCTTCAATCTCAACATCTATTTCGATCGCGCCGCCGAAGAGGGCCGTCTTTACGGCCTGCTGCTCGACGGTCACTGGATGACGGTCGGAACACCCGAGGCAATCGGCGAAGCGGAGGCGGCGATCCGCCGCCACCAGCCGGAGGGATGAGCGTGCGTGGCCGCCGGTCCAACGTCTTCACGATCCCGCCGGGTCTCCCCTTCCTGAAGACGCTCGCCGAAAAGCTTTGTGACGGTAGCCTGACCCCGGACTTCCGCTACGACCCGGCCGATCCCCTGCCGCTCGCGGGCGTGACGATCTTCGTGCCGACGCGGCGCTCGGCCCGTGTGCTCCGGTCCGAGTTCGTCGACCTGCTCGGCGGCCGCTCCACCATCCTGCCCACCATCAAGGCGCTCGGCGAGACCGAAGACGACAGCGGATTCTTCGATGCCGAGGTGCCGGCGATCCTCGATCTGGCTCCGCCCCTTCCCGGCACCGCACGCCTGATCGAGCTTGGCCGGCTGATCCTCGCCTGGCGCAACCGGCTGCCGAAGGTGGTGCTAGACATCCATGCGGAGAGCCCGCTGATAGCACCGGCAAGTCCCGCCGATGCGATCTGGCTTGCGCGCAACCTTGCCGACCTCATCGATGCGATGGAGACGGAAGAGCTCAACTGGGACAAGCTCGACAAACTCGATGCCGGCGAACACGCGCTCTGGTGGCAGCTGACGCTCGAATTCCTGAAGATCGCCCGTAGCTACTGGCCGGAGCGGCTCGAGGAGTTGAAACAATCCTCGCCCGCGCGCCACCGCAACGCCATCCTGCAGGCCGAGACGCAGCGCATCGCCGGCGGCAAGATCGAGGGACCGATCATCATTGCCGGCTCGACCGGCTCCATTCCCGCAACGGCAGCGCTTATTGCCGCCGTGCAGAAGCTGCCCAATGGCACGATCGTACTGCCTGGCCTCGACCAGACGATGAGCGAGGCCGAATGGGACATGATCGTCGCTGATGCCGCCCTTGACGGCAGGCCGGACCCGGCAAGCCGCAGCCACCCGCAATACGGCTTCTACCGGCTGCTGAAGCGCATGGCCGTTCTGCGGCCCGACGTAATCACCTTGGCCAGCGCCGAGGCTGATCTCGACGTCCGCGCCGAGATCCTGTCGCACGCACTTCTGCCGGCCAAGGCGACCAATGCCTGGACCGAGATGCGCAGCGAACTGGATCCGGTGTTGCTGCAGAGGGCTTTCGAGGATGCAGCGCTCATCGAAACCGCCAACGAGCGCGAGGAAGCGGCCGCGGTCGCGGTCGCCTTGCGGCTCGCGCTCGAAGGCAGCGACGAGAGCCAGGCGGCGCTGATCACGCCCGACCGCAACCTCGCACGGCGGGTCGGCGCCGAGCTTGCCCGCTTCGGCATCGAGGCCGACGATTCCGCCGGCACGCCTCTTACCGCGACGCCACAGGGCAGCCTGCTGCGGCTGCTGCTGGAAGCCTGCCTGCGCCCCGGCGATCCCGTGCCCTTCGTCGCGCTGCTCAAGCATCCGCTGGCGCGCTTCGGGCTTTCCCGCGACAGCATGCGCGAAGGGGCCGACGCGCTGGAACGCATGGCACTGCGCGGCAGCACCGCGACAATCGATCTGCTGGCCCTCGAAGCTGTGCTCGACGTGGCGATCGTCCAGCACAAGGCCGATCGCCACCCGCCCGAATGGCGCATCGGCATCGGTGATGACGCGCTTCAGGCCGCCCGCGACGTGGCGGCGAAGATCAGTCTCGCGGTCGCACCGCTTGCTTCCGCGCTGACGCGCAGCCGGGACGGCAGCCGCGTGTTCTCGGACGAGTTCAGCTTTGCCGACTGGGCGATGCGCACCGGCGAGGCCCTGGAAGCAGCCTGCGCCGATGAGCGCGGCGACCTCGGTGGGCTCTGGTCCGGCGAGGCCGCCGATACGCTCGCAACCCTCCTTCGCGGCATCATCGAAACCGACGGCCAGATGACTGCGGACGGGCCGCAATGGTGCGATGTCGTCGAGGCACTGTCGGCAAGCGCCTCGGTCAAACCGCGCTCCATGCGCCATCCGCGGGTGTTCATCTTCGGCGCGCTGGAATCGCGCCTGCAGAGCATGGACCTGGTGGTTCTCGGCGGCCTGAACGAGGGCAACTGGCCGGGCCAGACCGCAAACGATCCCTTCCTTTCGCGCACCATGAAGACCGGCATCGGTCTCGAGCCGCCGGAACGACGCATCGGCCAGCTTGCGCACGACTTCCAGATGGCCTGCGGCACAAGGCGGCTGATCTTCACCCGCTCGATGCGCCAGGGCGCTGCACCGACCGTCGCCTCGCGCTGGCTGCAGCGGCTGCTGGCGCTCGGCGGCGAGCGGCTGACGCAAGTGCTGCACGCCAACGGCGCCGACTATCTCGCCTGGGCCCGCATGCTGGACGATGGCAGCCGCCAGCCGCTGGCCGAGCGCCCCGCCCCCAAACCACCGGCAGACCTGCAGCCGCGCAAATACTCCTTCAGCGAAGTGTCGCGGCTGCGGCGCGACCCCTATGCGATCTATGCGCGACGCATTCTTCGGCTGCACCCGCTGCTGCCATTCAACAGCGACCCCGGTCCGGCCGAGCGCGGCACGCTCTACCACCAGATCGTCGAGCGTTTCGTGCGCTCCGGCGTCGATCTGATGTCACCGTCGGCCGAAGACGTCATGCACCGGCTGCTGAACGAGGCTTTTAACGAGGCGCGACTGCCCACCCATATCGACACGATCTGGCGTCCACGCTTCGCGGCCGTCGGTTTGGCCTTCATCAAATGGGAGCGCGAACGCGCACGCTTCATCCGCCGATCGCGCACCGAAGTCGCGGCATCGATGGAGCTCGGCGTCGCCGACATGCGGCTGACCGGCATTGCCGACCGGCTCGATACGCTGACCGACGGCAGCGTCGAGATCATCGACTACAAGACCGGCTCCAGCCCATCGACCAAGGAAGCGCGCGTGCTGCTCGACCCGCAGTTGGCGCTGGAAGCGGCCGCGCTCAAGGCCGGCGCCTTCAAGGACATGCCGCCCAGCCATCCGCAGTCGCTGCTCTATGTCCGGCTCAAGCCCGGTGCGCGCTTCAAATCGGAAGCGGTCAACAACGAAGGCAGCAAGTCGAAGGAGACGAAGTCGGCCGACCAACTTGCAGACGAGTCGCTTGCCGAACTCAGGAAGCTGCTGGCTGCGCTGCTCTCCGGAAAACATGGCTTTGCCTCGCGCGTGATTGTTCAAAAGGAGCGCGATTACGGCGGCGAATACGACCATTTGGCGCGCGTGGCCGAATGGTCGACGGCCGACAGCGAAGAGGAGGATGGCGATGAGGGATGACAGCCTCGGCCCCGAGCAGGCGACGCCTCAGGGCTGGCTCGACTGGACCTCGCGACGGCAGTCGCTGGCCTCGGACCCGGACCGCTCCGCCTGGGTGTCGGCCAATGCCGGCTCCGGCAAGACCCATGTGCTGACCCAGCGGGTGATCCGGCTGCTGCTTGCCGGCTGCCGCCCCTCGGCGATCCTCTGCCTCACCTATACCAAGGCGGCGGCGTCCGAAATGTCGAACCGCGTCTTCGAGCGGCTGGCTGAATGGGTAACGCTCGACGACGCGACGCTGGAAAAGCGGATCGAGGCGATCGAGGGCGAACGGCCCGGGCGTTTGAAGCTGCAGGAGGCGCGGCGTCTGTTCGCCCGCGCGCTGGAGACCCCGGGCGGCCTGAAGATCCAGACGATCCACGCCTTTTGCGAGGCGCTGCTGCACCAGTTCCCGCTGGAGGCCAATGTCGCCGGCCATTTCTCGGTACTCGACGATCGCGCGGCTGCGGTTCTGTTGGCCGATGCGCGCCGGCTGCTGCTGACCGCGACCGCGGCCAAGGACGATCCGGCCCTTGCCCACGCCTTTGCCACCGTGCTCGACATCGCCGACGACACCGGCCTGGAAAAACTGCTGGCCGCGATCGTCGGAAACCGAACTGCGATCCAGGCTTTCCTCGAACACGCCGACGGGCTCGGCGGTACCGAGGCCGAGCTGCGCCGGGCGTTGAAGCTAGTCCCGGGGGAAAGCGCCGACAGCGCCATGGCGACGATCTGGCCCTTGGCGGGTCTGAACGGCGCGGCGCTCGAACGGTACTTCTCGCTCGCCGCCAGCGTCGGCGGCACGAAGGTACTCGACTTCGCGGAGGGACTGCGGACCGTTTCGAAGATGACGGACCTCAGCGCACGCTATGACGGCCTGCGTCATCTGTTCTTCACCGGCACCGGCAAGCCGCGGGCGCAATCCGCCTTCCTCAACAAGGCGATGCAGCAGGCAGCCCCCGATCTCATCGACCTCGTGGACGAGGCCTACCGCCATGTCGTCGCCTGCATCGATCACATCAGCATCCTCCGCATGTTCGAGGCGACGCTGGCGGCGTTGACGCTCGCCGAGCGGTTGAATGCCGACTATGAGGAACTGAAGCGGCGGCGCAGCCAGCTCGACTTCGAGGACCTGATCAACCGGACGGCAGCGCTCTTTGCCCGCGGCGATGTCAGCGCCTGGGTGCACTACAAGCTCGATCAGGGCATCGACCATATCCTCGTCGACGAAGCGCAGGACACCAGCCCGGCGCAGTGGACGATCATCCAAGCACTGGCTTCGGATTTCTTCTCGGGCGAGAGCGCACGCGGTGCGGCCCGCACGATGTTTGCCGTCGGTGACGAGAAACAGTCGATCTACTCGTTCCAGGGTGCGCGTCCGGAGCGGTTTTCGCGCGAGAGCCAGGAGACCGAACGCAGGGTGCGCGACGGCGGCAAGGCTTTCGAGCCCATCCGCCTGCAGCTCTCCTTCCGCTCGACCGTCGACGTGCTTTCGGCCGTCGACGCCGTCTTTGCCAATCCGGCGCATTCGCGAGGCCTCAGCGCCCGCAGCGAGCCGGTGGTGCATGCTTCGAACCGCATCGGTCATCCCGGCGCCGTCGACATCTGGGACGTGATCGCCGCCGAACCGGTGGATACGGACGAGGAATGGACCGCCGCCTTCGACGCGACACCGGAGAGCGCGCCGGTCAATATCCTCGCCCGGCGGATCGCGGCCACGCTGGAAAGCTGGATCGGCAAGGAGACGATCGTCGAGAAGGGTGTTCGCCGGCCCATGCGGCCGGGCGACGTCATCGTGCTGGTTCGCAAACGCGACGCCTTTGTCAACGCGCTGACGAGAGCGCTCAAGCGCCGCAACAACATTCCCGTCGCCGGCGCCGACCGGTTGGTGCTCACCAAGCATATTGCCGTGCAGGACCTGCTCGCCCTCGGGCGGTTCGTGCTTTTGCCGCAGGACGACCTGTCGCTGGCCGCGCTGATGAAAAGCCCGCTGTTCAACCTCGGCGAGGACGCGCTGTTCGAACTCGCGGCCCGGCGCGGCGAGGGCGAAAGCCTCTGGCAGCGGCTGCAGCACGAAGCCGATGACGGCATCCTGTTTCACCAGACGGCGCGAACGCTGAAATCCTACATGGCGCTCGCCAACCAACTAGCGCCGCATGATTTTTACGCCCGCGTCCTCGGCGTGCATGGCGGCCGCGCCGCCTTTCTCGCGCGCCTCGGCACCGAGGTCAGCGACATTCTCGACGAGTTCCTCACCTTCGCACTCGACCAGGAGCGGAGCGGCCTGCCCGGCCTGCAAGCCTTCGTCTCGACGCTGGAAATGGAAGCACCGACGGTCAAGCGCGAGCAGGACAAGGAACGCGACGAAGTCCGGATCATGACGGTGCACGCGGCCAAGGGCCTGGAAGCGCCAGTCGTCTTCCTTGCCGATGGCGGCGGCGCGGCGTTCAGCAACCAGCATGTGCCTTCGCTCCGCTTCCTCGAACTCGCACAAAGGGACGGCAGCGTCCTGCCGCTTCCGGTGTGGCGCGCGCCGGGCGCGGAATCGAACTCGCTCATCACTGCCGACGGCGAGCGGCTGAAGACGCTGGCCGAGGAGGAATATCGTCGCCTGCTCTATGTCGGCATGACCCGCGCCGCCGACCGCCTGATTGTCTGCGGTTATCGCGGCCAGCGGGCCGTTGCCGATACATGGCATGCCATGGTTCAGGCGAGCCTTGCCGGAGATGAAAGCGGTCGCGGCCACCCGACCAGCTTCCATGCCGGCGGCGAGGAATGGTCCGGCCATGCCTGGCGCGACAAACAGCTCGAGCGCGATCTGCCCTCCGGCGATGCGCGCTCGGCCGATTCCGGCCGCACCGTAACCACGCTGCCGAAGGCGCTTTCGACGCCGTTGCCGCCGCAAAAGCGGCTGCCGCGCCCGCTCACCCCTTCCGGCGTCGGCATTGCGGTCGACGAGGATGACGGCGATGCGCTCGTCGGTTCGGCTCTTTTCTCGGAAAAGGCGCCGGCAAATCTCTCAATGCTGCGGGGCGCCATCCTGCACCGCCTGCTGCAGGTTCTGCCCTCGATGGCGGAAGACGATCGCCGGGCCGCGGCCGAACGCTATCTCGAACGATCCGTGCCCAGCTGGCCGCCGGCACAGCGCGCCGCACTGATCGCCAGCATCGAAACGGTGCTCGCCCATCCGGATCTCGGCGCAGTGTTCTCGGCGAGCAGCCGGGCCGAAGTTTCGGTCATGGGCACGCTGACGCTCGGCAAGCGCGAGCACGCGGTTTCCGGCCGGATCGACCGGCTGGCCGTCGGCGACGGCGTCGTGACGATTGCCGACTTCAAGACCAACCGGCAGGTGCCGACATCGCCCGGCGACATTCCCTTCGCCTACACGGCGCAGCTTGCAATCTACCGCGCCCTCCTGCAGCCGCTTTATCCGGCGCATGCGTTTCGATGCGTGCTGATCTTCACCGAGGGGCCGGCAATCCACGTCGTTCCCAATCAAGCGCTCGACAGGAGCCTTGAAGACCTCGCGACAAAGTGAGATACCCGATATTGAAAATCCAGCGGTGCCTTCTCACATGAGACACAACATCTGGATACTGACATTCCGAACGCAAGGAGCAGCCTATGGCTACTGTAAAGGTCGATACGTCCAATTTTCAGCAGGAAGTGCTGAACTCCGCCGAGCCGGTGGTTGTCGATTTCTGGGCTGAATGGTGCGGCCCGTGCAAGATGATCGCGCCGAGCCTCGAGGAAATCTCGAACGAACTCGCCGGCAAGGTCAAGGTTGCCAAGCTCAACATCGACGAAAACCCGGAACTGGCCGCCCAGTACGGCGTTCGCTCGATCCCGACGCTCGCCATGTTCAAGGCCGGCGAAGTGGCCGACATCAAGGTTGGCGCCGCTCCGAAGACGGCTCTGTCCTCGTGGATCTCCACGGCGGTTGCATAAGGCGGATTCACCGCTGAGAATATTAAAAGCCCGGCATGCCGGGCTTTTTTCTTGTCTCCGATCTGGAAGCGGGCTGGCTGAGCCAGACCTTGATCACTTCGGCGGCGTGCCGTTGTCAGCAAGCACGTCACCCACCAGATAGAGCGAGCCGCCGATCAGGATGCGCGGCGGCGCCGGGTCTTCGTCGACCAGATTGGAGATGATCGTCAGCGCCTCGGCGACGGACGAGACCGCGGACGCCTCGAAGCCGACCGATGCGGCGTCGCTGGCAAGCGCCACCGGATCAAGCCCAGCATCGGAGCCGCGGATCGGAACGGTGAAGACCTGTTCGGCGAGATCGAGGAAAGCGCGGAAGTAGCCGATCGGCTCCTTAGTGTTGATCATGCCGATGATCAGGAACAAGGGTCGCGATTCGCGCTCCTCGAAGGTCGCCATCGCCTCGGCGATCACCTGGCCGGCACCGGGATTGTGGCCGCCATCGACCCAGATTTCCGCGCCAACCGGACCGTAATGCGTGAGTTTGCCGCTGGTCAGCCGCTGCAGGCGTCCGGGCCATTCGACACCCGCAAGACCACGCTCGATCGCCGCTTCTGACACATCGAAACCGGCGGCCCGTACCGCGCGGATCGCCGCGGCGGCATTGGCATACTGGTGGCGCCCGGGCAGCTTCGGCAGCGGCAGGTCGGCGAGCCCGCCCTCGTCCTGATAGACGAGGCGACCGAACTCCTCATGCGCCATGAAATCCTGGCCGTAGACGAACATCGGGCAACCCAAGCGCTCCGCCGTCGAGACCAGTACGTCACGAGCGGCCTCTTCCTCCTGCTGGCCGATGACCACGGGGCAGCCGCGTTTCATGATGCCGGCCTTTTCGGCGGCAATCAGCTCCACCCGATCGCCGAGATAGGCCTGGTGGTCGAGCGAGATCGGCATGACGACCGAGACGGCCGGACGGGCAATGACGTTGGTCGCATCGAAACGGCCGCCAAGGCCGACCTCGATGATCGCGACATCGGCTGGATGCTCGGCAAAGAGCACGAAGGTAACGGCGGTCAGGATTTCGAAGACGGTGATCTTCTCGCCGCCATTGGCTTCAGCAACGCGACGCACGGCATCGGCGAGAACGGGATCGCTGACGAGCTTCCCCTTGCCGCCCTTGACGCCCAGGCGATAGCGCTCGTGCCAGTTGACGAGATGTGGCGAGGTATGGACGTGAACACTGAGGCCGGCCGCTTCCAGGATCGCCCGAGAAAACGCGGTTGCCGAGCCCTTGCCGTTGGTGCCGGCGACATGGATCACCGGCGGCAGGCGGTCCTGCGGATTGCCGAGTGCTGCGAGAAGCCGGGTGATCCTGTCCAGCGACAGGTCGAAGCCCTTGGGGTGAAGGGCGAGAAGTTTTTCGATCTCATAGCCCGCTTCGCTGGCTTCCACCGCTGCCATCTCTTAACCCCGCCCCGACACGCTCGGCTGCTACAGCGCGCGCCCTATAGGCCGTCTACCGATCGCTGTAACGCCCTGAGTTGCAGCATCCCCGCACACAAGATATCGCGGAGATGCATCATTTTGTTCTATACAGTTCAGCCGACGCGGCGCTTCAGGCGCTGGCAGCGACCGGCAGTGCCGCCGGCTGCGTGCCGCCGTTGAGCTTGGAGGCTTCGGCCGGCTTCTTCATCAGGATCTTCAGGACCCGGGCGAGCGTCGAGGGAATGTCATGGCGCTTGACGACCATGTCGACCATGCCGTGCTCCAGCAGGTATTCCGACGTCTGGAAACCTTCCGGCAGCTTCTCGCGCAGGGTCTGCTCGATCACGCGCTTGCCGGCAAACCCGATTTCAGCGCCCGGCTCAGCCATGTGAATGTCGCCGAGCATCGCGTAGGATGCGGTAACGCCACCGGTGGTCGGGTTGGTGAGCACGACGATATAGGGAAGGCCGGCTTCCTTGAGCATGTTGACGGCAACGGTGGTGCGCGGCAGCTGCATCAGCGACAGGATGCCTTCCTGCATGCGGGCGCCGCCCGAAGCCGGGAAGATGACCAGCGGGCACTTCTCGGAAATTGCCCGCTCGAAGGCCTTGATGATCGCCTCGCCGGCAGCCATGCCGAGCGAGCCGCCGATGAAGTTGAACTCGTGCACGACGGCAACGAGCTTGACGCCCTGGACGCGGCCGAGACCGGCAACGATCGTGTCTTCCAGTTCGGTCTTGGCACGGCTGTCGCGCAGACGGTCCGAGTACTTCTTGGAATCGCGGAACTTCAGCGGATCCTGGGCAACCTTCGGCTGCGGAAACGCTTCAAAAATGCCGCCGTCGAACAGGTCCTTCAACCGCGCCTTGGCCGGCATCTTCATGTGGAAGCCGGACTGCGGGATGACCCACTTGTTTTCCTCGAGATCGCGGTGGAACACCATCTCGCCGGTTTCCGGGCACTTGATCCAGAGATTTTCCGGAACTTCCCGGCGGCCCAGCATCGAGTTGATCTTCGGCCGAACGTAGTTTGTGATCCAGTTCACTTAGTAACTCCTGAAGATTTCCTTCGGGTTGTGCGCGCTAATATAGGCAATTATTCGGCTGCTGCGAGACGTGCGGACCGCACGCCTGCCGAGAGCCCTCTCACCAGCGCTTCGACACCCGGAACCGTCGCATCGGTCGCCTTGCCCTCTTCGGTCAGGCTCGACGCGATCTGGTTGACGATCGCCGTACCGACGACCACACCATCGGCAGATGCTCCGATGGCCCTTGCATGTTCCGCCGTCTTGACGCCGAAACCGACGCAAACGGGCAGATTGGTGTGTGCCTTGATACGCCCGACGGCGCCACCGATCAACGACGGATCGGGCAGAGCCGATCCGGTGATGCCGTTCATCGACACGTAGTAGACGAAACCGGAGGTGTTTTCGAGCACCTTCGGCAGGCGACGGTCGTCCGTGGTCGGCGTCGCCAGGCGAATGAAGTTGATGCCCTTTTCCAACGCCGGGATGCAAAGCTCGTCGTCCATTTCCGGCGGCAGGTCGACGACAATCAGGCCGTCGATTCCGGCGACAAGCGCATCCGTCAGGAAGCGATCGACGCCGTAGATATAAATCGGGTTGTAATAGCCCATCAGTACGATCGGCGTGCGCTCGTCGTCCTCGCGGAAGCGGCGGGCGATTTCGAGCGTCTTTTCAAGCGTCTGGCCGCCCTTCAGCGAGCGCTGGCCAGCCAACTGGATCGCCGGGCCGTCGGCCATCGGGTCAGAGAACGGCATGCCGAGTTCGATGACGTCGGCGCCGGCCTTCGGCAGCGCCTTCATGATCGAAACCGATGTTTCGAAATCCGGATCGCCGCCCATGAAATAGGTGACGAGGACCGGACGTCCTTCGGCCGCGACATCGGCAAATCGCTTGTCCATGCGTGCGGTCATGATCTTACTGCCCCATTCCCAGTAACTTGCCGACGGTGAAGATGTCCTTGTCGCCACGGCCGGAGAGGTTCATCAGGATGATCTCGTCCTTGCCCATCTTCGGCGCGCGCTTGATCACCTCGGCAAGCGCATGCGACGGCTCGAGCGCCGGGATGATGCCTTCGAGACGGGTCAGCGTCTGGAAGGCTTCGAGCGCTTCGTGGTCCATGATCGGCACGTATTCAACGCGGCCGACATCGTTGAGCCAGGCATGTTCCGGGCCGATGCCGGGATAATCGAGGCCGGCCGAAATCGAATGGCCTTCCTTGATCTGACCGTCGCCGTCCTGCAGCAGATAGGTGCGGTTGCCGTGCAGCACGCCGGGCGAACCGGCGGTGATCGAGGCGCAATGCTCGTCGCCCTCGATGCCCTTGCCGCCGGCTTCGACGCCGACGATCTTGACGCTCTCGTCATCGAGGAACGGGTGGAAGATGCCGATCGCGTTGGAGCCACCGCCAACGGCGGCAATGACGAGATCCGGCAGCCGGCCTTCGGCAGCGAGCATCTGCTCCTTGGCTTCCTGGCCGATGACGGCCTGGAAATCGCGGACCATCTCCGGATAGGGATGCGGGCCGGCAGCCGTGCCGATCAGGTAGTAGGTGTTGTCGACATTGGTGACCCAGTCACGCAGCGCCTCGTTCATGGCATCCTTGAGCGTGCCGCTGCCGGCCGTTACCGGCTTTACCTCGGCGCCCAGGAGCTTCATGCGGAAAACGTTCGGCGCCTGGCGCTCGACGTCGGTCGCGCCCATGTAGACGACGCAGGGCAGGCCGAAGCGGGCGGCGACGGTTGCCGAGGCCACGCCATGCTGGCCGGCGCCGGTCTCAGCGATGATGCGCGTCTTGCCCATGCGCTTGGCGAGCAGGATCTGGCCGATGCAATTGTTGATCTTGTGGGAACCGGTGTGGTTCAGCTCTTCGCGCTTGAAGTAGATCTTGGCGCCGCCAAGCTCCGCCGTCAGCCGTTCAGCGAAGTAGAGCGGGCTCGGGCGGCCGATATAATGCGCGCCGAGATGCTCCAGCTCCGCCTTGAAGGCCGGGTCGTTCTTCGCGTTGTCCCACTCGTTCTGGAGATCGAGGATCAGCGGCATCAGAGTTTCGGCCACGAAGCGACCGCCGAAGATACCGAAACGGCCGTCCTCGTCCGGGCCACCCCGGAAGGAATTCAACTTTGGCGCCTGGTTCACGTCCTGCTCCCTGACCGTGGCATGCCCGCCTCTGCCTGGCGAACGGCATTGAAAAACGATTCCATGAGCTTCAGATCCTTGACGCCCGGCGCGCTCTCGACGCCGGAGGAGATATCGATGGCACGCGCGCTGGTCTGCGCCATGGCCTCGCCGATGTTGTCGGCGTTAAGACCACCGGAAAGCATGTAATCGACGCTTCCGTCAAGCGCATCGAGCAGCTTCCAGTCAAAGGAAACGCCGTTGCCACCGGGCAATTCGGACCCTTTTGGCGGCTTGGCATCGAAGAGGAAGCGATCGGCGATGCCGATATAGGCATCGATCTTTTCAAGGTCCGATGCTTCGCGCACCGAAAGGGCCTTCATGACGGGAAGGCCGTACATTGCCTTAACCGTCAGCAGCCGCTCCCCGTCCTCGCTGCCATGAAGCTGCAGGATATCCGGGTTGAGCGCCGAAACGATTTCGTCGAGCTCGTCATTGTCGGCATTGACGGTGACGGCGACGATCTTTGCCTGGCCGCGAATCCTGTCGGCGATGCGGCCGGCATCGTCAGGCTCGATGTTCCTGGGGCTCTTCGGGAAAAAGATGAAGCCGACATGGGATGCGCCGAGCGCGACAGCACGCTCCGCCGCTTCCGCGGTCTTCAGCCCGCATATCTTCACTTGGGTTTTCATGAGAAGCGACCTTGCATGAAATGCCGCGCGAGTCGAGCCAAAAACCGACGCAAAAGCGGTCACTCAGCGCCCCTGCACCCGTCCTTCGCCGGGTGTGGGCCCCTTGCGCGGCAGGCGCGCTGATGCGCCTGTTGCTCGCGCTTATCCTGCCCTGGCTGCAGTTTTTTACCATCGGCCGCCCCTTTGCCGGCCTCATTTGCCTGATCCTGCAACTGACGCTGATCGGCTGGGTACCGGCGGCGATCTGGTCGGTCTATGCGCTCAGCCAATACAAGACCGACGAGAAGATCCGCGAAGCGTTGCGCCACCGCGCATAACGAGCCGCTCATCGCCCTCCAGGATTCAATCGAAGTCGATCGCGTGAAGCATCGTGCCGTTGCGGCGGAGCCAGCGCTTGGCGTCCTCCGTATCGGGGCACAATCTGCCGCAGAGCGCCCAGAAGTTCGGGCCGTGGTTCATTTCCTGCAGATGCGCCACTTCATGCGCCGCGAGATAGGCGATGACCTTCGGCGGCGCCATGACGATGCGCCAGGAGAAACTCAACGCCCCGTCGGCCGAGCATGATCCCCAGCGGCTGCGCGTGTCCTTGAGCGACAGCGACTTTGCCCGTCGGCCGATACGGCCGGTGTAGATCGCCACCAACCGGTCGAGATCCTGGCGGGCTTCCTTCTTCAGGAAATCGACGATTCGCCGGTTGAGATGTTCCTCGCCGCCGCTGACGCGCAGCACCGGTTCGTCATCGATCACGATCGCTTCCGTGAGCCCGCGGATCTTGCCGGTGCGCTCGATGCGGTGGGCGATGCCGCGGATGAGGATGGAACCGCCCTCCTCGATCTGGCTCTCGCCGGAGAAGCGGGCGAGCTTGGTCATCAGCCAGCCCTGGTGTCGTGTCAGGAAGGCGTTGACCTCTCGCTCGGGGAGGCCCTGCGGCACCGTCATCTTCAGGGCCCGGCCGCCCGGCTCGATGCGCAGCGTCATGCGCGTCGCGCGCGCGTTCTGCTTGATCGTCAGCGGCAGGGACTTGCCGGCGACCTCGATCTGCCGCGTCGTTGCGGGTGGTGCAGGTTGAATGCGCCGCTTGAAGGAAGGGAACATGCAGGCTTTCTAACCGATTCGCGGGGCTTTCGCCTACAGTTCACAGGTTGGGGTGCGTGCCAAAAGTGATCCGGCGTTTCATGTGAAACGCCGGAAGCGGTTTCGTCAGGTCAGTGGGCTTCGACAATCGGGCCCGAGCCGCCGTTCTTGCGGTCGCGCATGAAGCGGTCAAACTCTTCCTGGTCCTTGGCGCGGCGAAGCTCGCGCGCATAGCTGTCGAATTCTTCGCGCATCTCGTCGAGCTTGCGGCGTTCCTCGTCGAGACGGGTAAGTTCGGCTTCGCGCCAGTCGTCGAAGGCGACGTTACCGGTGCGATGCGTCCAGTTGGAACGGCGGCCGCCGCGCTTGAAAGCCGAGCACATGCCATCCACCGTATCGTTTGCGTCTTTCTTGAACGTCTTGAGCTTTTCGCCAAAGAGAATGTAGGCGAGCATGGCCAGGCCGAGCGGCCAGAAGACCACGAAGCCAAGCACCATCAGGGCGATGGTCGCGGGCGTCCAATCCGGACGGATCATTGCAGATTGGTTCATCTTCAGGATTCCTCGCAATCATCCGGGCCGCCCATGCGGCCCGATGAAAACGATGTGGGAAGGCGCTCTTGGCTCTGCAAGACGCCCTCCCCCGGAATCGGACAAACCCTTGACTCTACGCAGTCAAAACGGCCGTGCCGCCGAGATCAGGCCGACTTGCCGCCCTTGATCAGCTGCTTCACCGGTTTTGCGTGGCGCGCGTGCTCGCGGTGGAAAGCGACGATGCGCGGCGCGATTTCGCGGCGGAAGCGCGAGCCGTTGAAGACGCCGTAGTGGCCGACATCCGGCTGCATGTAATGCAGGCGCATGTGGTCGGGGATGTTGGTGCAGATCGTCTGCGCCGCCTGGGTCTGACCGACACCGGAGATATCGTCGTTCTCGCCTTCGACCGTCAGGAGCGCCACCTTCTTGATCGCCGTCGTGTCGACGCGCTTGCCGCGATGCATCATCTCGCCCTTCGGAAGCGCATGCTGCATGAACACCACCTGCACCGTCTGCAGGTAGAATTCGGCCGTCAGGTCCATGACCGCGAGATATTCGTCGTAGAAGTCGCGGTGCTTTTCGGCGGCGTCACCGTCGTTCTTCACCAGGTGGGCGAAGAACTCCTTATGGGCGATCAGGTGCCGGTCGAGGTTCATCGACATGAAGCCGGAGAGCTGCAGGAAGCCCGGATAGACCATGCGCATGAAACCCGGTTGCGGCCACGGCACCGGCATGATGACATTGTCACGGAACCATTCGATCGAACGCTCTTCCGCGAGCTGGTTAACGCCTGTCGGGTTGATGCGGGTGTCGATCGGTCCGCCCATCAGCGTCATCGTCGCCGGCGACAGCGGATCATCGGCAGCTTCCATCAATGCGACGGCAGCAAGCACGGGCACCGCGGGCTGACAGACGCCGATCACATGGGTGTCAGGCCCGAGGAAATGCAGCATCTGGATGACGTAGTCGATGTAATCGTCGAGATCGAAGGTGCCTTCGCTGAGCGGCACCATGCGGGCATCGATCCAATCGGTGATATAGATGTCGGAATGCGGCAGCAGGGCTTCCACCGTGCCGCGCAACAGCGTCGCATAGTGGCCGGACATCGGCGCGACGATGAGCACCTTCGGATCGGGCGCGCGGCCCTTGGGCAAGGCACGCTCGAAATGAATGAGGTTGCAGAACGGCGCGCGCCAGACGATGCGCTCGTAAATCGAAGCCGATTGACCATCGACGACCGTCTCGGGAAGACCGAACTCGGGCTTGCCATAACGGCGGGTGGAGCGCTCGAACACTTCAAGACCGGCTGCGGCGGCGCGACCGAAATAGGTGTGCGAGACGGGGTTCATCGGATTGCTGAACGCGAGCCGCATGGCGTCGGCTGCCGTGCGCCACGGCGCCATCATTGCGTGGTTCAGTTCATAGAGCTGGTAGAACATGGGAAGCGTACCCCTTGGTTCAATCAACGACAACGCCGCTCCCGGTCGGACGCAAGCTTGCGATTGTTTGTCTTGGTGTCCGCAATCGCTGCCAGACTACCACTTTTCTTGTGCAGTGCAACAAATATACCCGTCTCGCCTCGATACAAGGCCTGAAGCCAGAATGAATCCGGATTCCTGACGATTTGCAAACGAGCTTGCTCGAAACTGGCCGTTTTCCGCTATTTTCGTGCGTCGAGCCGCAATACCTGGCCTTTTCTGGGATAATTGGCGCCTCGCAGCGGCAAAGATGGGGTGCGCATCGCTGTGGCGATGCAGCAAACCCGCCAGCGTTCACGCGGCCGCCACTTGAATGACAGCCTTCACCAGGCCCGTCTTTTCCTCCGCCCATCGCGGCAGATCGGCAACCGCGCCGTCCAGCGTTGTGCGGTGGGTGATCAGCGCCTCTACCGGCACCAGGCCGGACGCGATCGATGCGACGACATGGTCGAAATCCTGCCGCGTCGCGTTGCGGCTGCCGACCAGCGTCATCTCGCGCTTGTGGAACTCCGGATCGGAGAAGCGGATATCGTCCTTGACGACACTGACGAAGACCAGGGTGCCACCGTGGGCGACGTGGGCGAAGGCCGCCTGCATCGAGCCGCCATGCCCGGTCGCGTCGAAGACGACATCGAAACCGTCTCCATCCGTCGCCGCGACAACGCGCGCCGCCGTATCGGTATCCACGACGATGCCCTTGGCAAAGCCGAGTTTGCGGGCGGCAAAGTCCAGCCGCTCCGCGCTGGTGTCGGCGAGCACCACGTCATGGCCGGCGATGCGGGAAAAGATCGCGGTGCCGAGACCGATCGGTCCGGCACCGATAACCAGCGCCCGTGACCCCGCATCCGTCGATGCACGGCGGACCGCGTGGGCGCCGATCGCCAGGAACTCGACAGTGGCGGCCGCCTCCGGCGAAAGACCCTGCGCCGGATAAAGATTGCCCTCCGGCACGACGATCTCTTCGCAAAACGCGCCGTCGGTGTGAACGCCGAGTACCTTGATGGCCGTGCAGCAATTGGGCTTGCCCTTTCGGCAGGCAACGCAAGCACCACAGGCGAGATAGGGGTTGACCACGACCGGCGTGCCGGGCGCCATCGTCGTCCCTTTCCCGCCGGCCATCACCGTTGCCGAAATCTCATGGCCCATGACCCGCGGATATTCGAGGAACGGATGTTTGCCGGCGAAGATATGGTAGTCCGTACCGCAGATGCCGACATGGCTGACGGCGAGGCGGACCCAACCGTCCGGCACGGTTTCGATTGGCGTGCGGTCGACGACCTCCAGCCGACCGGGTTGCGGGCAGAGCACGGCTTTCATGGCAATTCTCTCGAATACGGCAGCGCCTAACGGGCGCTGCGGCGACGCAATTGGTCGAAATAGACGATAACGATGATCAGCACCCCGGTGATGATGCGCTGCCAGAACGAGTTGACGTTCAAGAGGTTGGCGCCGTTGTTGATCGTCGCGAGGATGAATGCGCCGAGCAGCGGCCCATGTACCGAGCCGACCGCCCCGAACAGGCTGGTGCCGCCGATGACCGACGAGGCGATCGCCTGAAGCTCCCAGCCTTCGGCCTGGGTGGCGTTGCCGATACCGATGCGCGAGGCAAGCAGCAGGCCGACAAAGGCGGCGCAGGTGGATGACAGGATATAGGCGAGATAGATCGTGCGATGCACGTTGACGCCGGAGAGGCGCGCCGCCTCGCTGTTGGAGCCGACCGCAAAGAGATAGCGGCCGAAACGGCTCAAATGCAGGAAGACATAGGCCGGGATCGCCACCACGATCACCATCCAGAACAGGCTCGGAACGCCCAGGAAATCCGCGCGAGAGAAATTGGTGAAGGCCTCATTGGTGATCGAGATGGTCGAGCCATTGGTGATCAGGAGGCCGATGCCGCGCAGCGACGTCAGGGTCGCCAGCGTGATGATGAAGGGCGGCAGACCCATACGCACAATGCCGAAGGCATGGAAGGCGCCGATCAGGACACCGAAGGCGAGCGTCAGGATGATGGCAATCCAGAGCGGAACGCCGGCGGCCAGCAGCCAGGCGACGATAACACTGGTGAAGCCGACCACGGCACCGACCGACAGATCGATGCCGGCGGTGATGATGACGAAGGTCTGGCCAACTGCCAGGATCGCCGTCATCGCCCCCTGGCGCAAAAGGTTGCTGATGTTGTTGGGCGTCCAGAAGCTGTTGGTCGCGAAGCCCAGCGCCGCCCAGAGCAACAGAAGCAAACCGAGTAGGGTGAGACCAAAAAGGATGCTCACACCTTTCCTTGGTGCAGCACTTGCACCGCTCTCCGCCGTCTCCGCACTCATCGTCTTCCTCCCTGCGTCCCCTAAAACTTCTTGAAGCCGGATGCGGGCGGAAAACCGCTCACGCTCATCCCGCTCTGTGATCAAACGCCGATCGCCTGCGTCAGCACTTCCTCATGGCTGGCGGCGTGATAATCATGGCTGGCGACCAGCCGCCCGCGCCGGAACACATGCAGCCGGTCTGCCAGTTCGTAGACCTCCGGCAAATAGGACGAGATCAGGATGATGCCTGCCCCGTTCTCCAGAAGCCGCGCAAAAAGGCGATAGATTTCCGCCTTGGTGCCGACATCGACCCCGACCGTCGGCTCATCGAAGATGAAAAGCTTGGCGCCGTGGCTCAACCATTTGCCGATCACAATCTTCTGCTGGTTGCCGCCGGACATGGCCGACGCCAGCACCCGGCGTGACGGCGTCTTGATCTTCAGGTCTCGAATCTGCCGGTCGGCATTTTCCCGCTCCTGCTGGCCGTTGATCGTCAGGCCGCGCGTCAGCCGGTTGAAAACCGGCAGATTGATGTTGAGGCCGATCGGCAAGTTGAGGCAGAGGCCCTGGTCACGCCGGCTTTCGGGCGCAAGCGCAATGCCGAGGTCCATGGCCTTACGTTCGCTGGCGATCTCCACCTTGCGGCCCTGCCAGTAGACCTCTCCACCCGTTGGCGGATGCCGGCCATAAAGGCCGAGCGCAAACTCGCTGCGTCCCGCGCCGATCAGCCCGTAGAGGCCGACGATTTCGCCGGCGCGCACCGTCAGCGACACATCCTGAAAGCCGGGGCCGCTCAAGTTGCGCGTCTCCACGATGACAGCGCCCGGCGGAAAATGTTCCTTGTGATAGATCTGCTCGATGGTGCGGTTGATCATCAGCGCGATCAGTTCTGCCTCGTTGGTCTCGCCGATCTTGCGGGTGCCGACATGGGTGCCGTCACGCAGCACCGAGACACGGTCGGCCAGTTCGAAGACTTCCTCCATGCGGTGGCTGATATAGACGATCGTCACCCCTTCGGTCTGCAGCCTTCGGATCAGCCGGAAGAGCTGGGCCGATTCCTGACGGGTGAGATAGGCGGTCGGCTCATCGAAGATTAGAAACTGCGTGCCGCGCATGGCGGCGCGCGCGGTGGCGACGAGCTGCTGCTGGCCGATCGTCAGGCTACCAAGCACGGCACCGGCCGGCAGGTTGAAGCCGAGATCATCCAGCACGTTTTGTGCCGCATCGGTCATCGCGCGCTTGCGCATCAGGCCGTTGCGATTGATCTCGTCGCCCAGAAACATATTGGCCGCAACCGACAGGTGGGCGCAAAGTACGACCTCTTGGTGCACGGCATTGATACCGCGCTCGATCGCCTCCTGCGGCGTACCGAGCTGAACGGGTTTTCCGCACCAGAAGATTTCACCGGACGTGCGCTTGATAACGCCGGTCAGAAGCTTAATCAGCGTCGACTTACCGGCACCGTTTTCGCCGACGATCGCGTGAATTTCACCGGAAAGAAAGGTCAGCGACGCGGGCTTCAAGGCTTCGACGGCACCATACTTCTTCTGCAGGGCGCGCAGTTCCAGGATCGGCTCGCCTTTGGGAACCGGGTGACGCGTCGCCACATGCAGTCCTTCTGTTCTGATGTCGCGTGGCTCTTGCAAGTCGGTCATCTGCGCATTCCTCCCATCGCAGAGATCGCTTGCGGCCGGTCCTCGTTCCGGCCGCAAGCGGGTGCGGCAGGCTCAAGCCCGCCGCAGCCGTCGTCACTTGATCTTCGGGTTCAAGAGAGCGTCGATCTTCGGCTCGGCCATGTTGGCCTTGGTCACCAGATTGGCACCGGTATCGACATTCGCCTCGACCTTCTCCTTCTTCGAGACGGCGAGCGCCGTCTTTATGCCATCATAGCCCATGCGGTAGGGATCCTGAACGACGAGGCCGGCCAGAACGCCTTCCTTGAGGAAGCCCACCGTCTTGTCATCGCTGTCGAAGCCGATCACCTTGATCTTGTCGCCGAGCTTGTTTTCGGCAATCGCCTGGCCAACGCCCTGCGCCATGATCAAGTTGGATGCGAAGACACCAACCAGATTGGGGTTGGCTGTGATCAGGTCGGTCATCATGTTGAGGCCAGTGGTTGCCTGGCCGTCCGCATACTTATCCGCAACGACTTTGAAGCCCGGATACTTGGTCTTGATCTGATCGAGGAAGCCTTCACGGCGCTGGTCGAGCGAGCCGACGCCCGGGAGGTTGGTGATGATGGCGATTTCGCCCTCTTCCTTGCCGGTCATTTCCTTGACCGCTGCGGCAAGACCATCGGCGGCGATGCGACCGCCCTGGACGTTGTCAGTGGTGAGGAACGACGAGAAGGCCTTGGAATCAGCTGCGGAATCGATACCGATGATCGGCACGGTCTTGGCCGCTTCGTCGATCGGCTTGCCGAGCGCCTTGAACTCCGTCGGCGAGATGACGACGGCAGCCGGGGCACCGGCAACCGCGTTCTCGAGAATGCTGATCTGGCCGTTGATGTCGGATTCGGCCTGAGCGCCGAGTTCCGGCACGTTGACGCCGAGATCCTTGCCGGCGGCGCGGGCACCGGCGAGCACGATCTGCCAATAGAAGGACGTGGTATCCTTGACGATGATCGGGATCGTCACGTCCTGTGCGAAGGACGCGACCGGCGACATGCCGGCGATCATCGCGGCGCCGGCCAAGGCGGTAAAGGCGCGGCGGGTAAGGCTGCTTTTCAGAATGCTCATCCCAGGTTTCTCCTCTTGGTGCACCGTGTTCCACTTCTTGGAGATCGATCGCAGGTGCTGGCTTATCGACCTTTTATCGATAAAAAACATATTGGAATGCTAATACGACAATCCCGGCTTGGCAAGCTGCCGGAACAGCATTTCAGACGGCGCTCTAGTGCCGTCCGCTAGACCCGAACCGGCGCGTCCCCGAGCTCCGGTGCGACCAGTGTGAACGGTTCAAAAGCCGCGAAATCCGCTGCGGAAAACCGGTGCTCGGCGAGCGCCATGTTGCGCGCCAGGCTCTGCGGCTTGGCGGTGCCGAGCAGCACCGAGGCGACCTGCTGACTGGCCAGCGGAAACTGCATGGCAGGTGCGGCAAGCGGCATATTCATGCCGCGCGCAACCGCGTCCATGGCGGCAACCTTTTGCCGGATATCGTCCGTCGCCGGCATGTAGTCGAAATGCGCACCTTCGACCGGTCCCGTCGCCAGGATGCCCGAATTGAACACCCCACCGACGACGAGCGAGGTCTGTTTCTTCTCGCAGAGCGGCAGCAGTTCAGCGACAGCGGACCGGTCGAGCAGCGTGTAACGCCCGGCGAGCAGGATGCAGTCGAGATCGGCCTCACGCAGGACATCGAGACAGACCGGCACCTCGTTGACGCCGAGGCCATAGGCCGCGATCGTTCCCGAGGATTTCAGCGCCTCCAACGCCTTGAAGCCGCCCTCCAGCAATTGCCGGAGGTAGACCGCATTGCGAGCGGCTCCATGGGTGTAGACGCCAATATCGTGCACATAGAGGATGTCGATGCGATTGAGCCCGAGCCGGGCATAGCTGAACTCAACCGAGCGCATGATGCCGTCATAGCTGTAATCGTAGGTGACGTCGAAATTGAGCGGGTTCACGTAGGAATAGTCCGGCACCTTGTCTTCCGGCACCGGATGCAGGAGACGGCCAACCTTGGTGGAGAGCACGAACTGATCACGCGGCTTGTCGCGCAGGAAGTCGCCGACACGACGCTCGGCAAGACCGAGACCGTAGAAAGGCGCGACATCGAAGTAGCGCATGCCCGACTGCCAGGCAGCGTCCAGGGTCACGATCGCGGAGTCGCGGGTGCATTCGCGGTAGAGGCCGCCAAGACCGGCAGCGCCGAAGCTAAACTCGGTCACCGATAGGTCGGTTCGACCGATCCGTCTCGTCTGCATTCCCCGTTTCCTCCTCTCAGGATGCCTTAGGTATTTAGAGCGTTGCGCCCAAATGCCAGGGCACGAACTCATTATCGCCGTAGCCGAAAAGCTCGCTCTTGGTCTTGCGGCCCGAGGCGGTCTCGACGATCAGGTCGAAGATCTCGCGGCCGAGCCCGGCAATGCTCGCCTCCCCCGAAGCGATCACGCCACAATCGATATCCATGTCCTCTTCCATCGCCCGGTAGAGCGCCGTGTTGCTGGTGAGCTTGATCGACGGCGCGGGGCGACAGCCGAAACAGCTGCCGCGGCCGGTGGTAAAGGCAATGACATTGGCGCCGCCGGCGACCTGGCCGGTGGCCGATACCGGGTCGTAGCCGGGGGTATCCATGAAGACGAGCCCGCGCTCGGTCACGCGCTCGGCGTAGCGGTAGACCGCATTCAGCGGCGAACGACCGCCCTTGGCGACGGCGCCGAGCGACTTTTCGAGGATGGTGGTCAGGCCACCCCGTTTGTTGCCCGGCGAAGGATTGTTGTCGAGCGAAGCGCCATGCAGCGCCACATAGTTCTCCCACCAGGCAATCAGCCCATCGAGTTTCACCGCGACCGCGTCGTTCACTGCCCGGCTGCGCAAAAGGTGCTCGGCGCCATAGATTTCCGAAGTTTCGGAGAGGATCGCCGTGCCGCCGGCGGCCGCAAGGATGTCGACCGCAGCACCCAGCGCCGGGTTGGCGGTGATGCCCGAAAGCCCGTCCGACCCGCCGCATTGCAGACCGACGATAATCTCGCTGACCGGGATAGCGACCCGACGTTCCTTGCCGACTTCGACAGCTATTTCCTCGAGAATACCCAACGCCTTTTCGACGGAACGGCGCGAGCCGCCGGCTTCCTGGATGTTGAAATGGCGTTTCTCCGCGCCGGTGCCGCTTTGGCCATAGAGCGTCAACTGGTTGACCTCGCAGCCGAGGCCGACCATCAGCACGCCGCCGAAATTGACATGGCGGGCGTAGCCGGCGAGCGTGCGGTGCAGATTGGCCATGCCATCGCCCGTCGAGGACATGCCGCAGCCCTGATCGTGCACGATCGGCACGAAACCATCGATGCCTTCGTACCTCGGCAAGATGCGCCTGTTCGCCTCCTCGGCGATGGCGCGACAGACGGTGGTGGAACAGTTCACGCTGGCGACGACCCCGATGTAGTTTCGCGTCGCTGCGCGGCCGTCCCCTCTTCGATAACCCATGAAGGTGCGCGCCCTGTCGGCATCGCTTGCCGCTTCCGGCGCCCCTTGAGGGCTGATCGCCAGGCGGTCCTTGTCGAAGGCGAGATTATGGGCGTGCACGTGGTCGCCCGGCGCGATATCAGCGGTCGCCCGGCCGATCGCCTGGGCGTATTTGACGACCGGTTCGCCGGAGCGGATGGCGCGGATGGCGATCTTGTGTCCGGCATCGACCTTTGCCGCCGCGCGCACGCCGTTTGGCAGAACGTCGCCGGCTGCAATCGCCAGCGTCGCCACGACAACATTGTCCTCCGGTGCGAGCAGGATGGTGGACGGCGCGGACACCCGATTTCTCCCTCACGATTTTCGTTCTGTCTTTTATCTACAATAGACAGATTGCCGTCAATGGGTATTATAGCGAAAACATCGACGGCACGGCCGAGACGCCCCGGAGCGGCTGGGAGGAACAGATATGGATGACAGACGCAGACAAAACCGGAGCGACGGGATAGAGGAGCGTTCCGCGTAAGCGCAGAAAACTTCGAACGATCCGGACGTCGCCCATGGCAAAACAGAACACCGTCTTCAAGGATGCCTATAACCGCTGCCTGAAGCTGCTGGCGGACACATCCTCGCTGCCCTCCGAGCCGGAGCTCGGGCAGATGCTCGGCGTCAGCCGGACGACGGTGCGGGCGATCCTCAGCCGCTTCGAGGAACTACAGCTAATCGCCTGGGACAAACGCAAGAAGAGCGTGCTGCGCCAACCCCGGCCCGACGATTATTTTCCAACGGAAGAGACGGATTCACTCGCCGAGATTATCGAGCGCAGCTTCATGCGCCGGATTCTCGCCGGTGGCGCCGAGCCGGGCATGCAGATCAACGAACTGGAACTGGCACGCGACATTGGCACCGGCACGACCAGCGTGCGCGAGTTCCTGATCCGCTTCAGCCGCTTCGGCCTGATCGAGAAGCGGCCGAACAGCCACTGGATCCTGAAAGGCTTCACCCGCGAATTCGCGCTGGAACTGACGGAAGTGCGCGAGATGTTCGAGCTGCGCTCGGCCGCCCGCTTTGTCTCCCTGCCCCACGATCATCCGGCCTGGGATGAGCTTCGGGAAATCGAGGCCCTGCACCGGGACATCCTCGCCGACATCGACAACCGTTACCGGGAGTTCTCCGAGCTCGACGAGCAGTTTCACCTGCTGGTGCACAAGGCATCGAGCAACCGCTTCATCATCGATTTCTACGACATCATCGCGATCGTCTTCCACTATCACTACCAGTGGAACAAGACGAATGCCCGCCAGCGCAACGCCCGTGCGCTGGAAGAACACCTCGCCTATATCGAAGCGCTGCGCTCGCACGATCCGGCAAAGGCCGAACAGGCCTGCCGGCGACACCTTCAGTCGGCGCGCGAAACCCTTCTCCAATCCATTCCATAGCCAGCTATCGGAGCCTACGCATGCCGACGCCGATCGTGCAATTCGGAACGAGCCGTTTCCTTCAGGCGCATGCCGACCTCTTCATCAGCGAGGCTTTGAAGAGAGGAGAGGCAGCAGGACCGATCACGATCGTTCAGACGACCGGGTCCAGCGAACGCTCCGGACGTCTTGCGGCACTTTCGCGCCCCGACGGCTTTCCCGTTATCATTCGTGGCATCCAGGGAGGCGAGAGGATTGACGCAACGCAGCACGTGACAAGCGTCGTGCGCGCGCTTTCGACAGCCCAAAACTGGAGCGAGATCCGGGCGATTGTCGCCGAGGAAGCCGAAATCCTGATCTCCAACACTGGCGACACGGGCTACCAGCTCGGCGAGGACGATCCGATAACGGAAGTTCCCCGTTCCTTTCCGGGCAAGCTGCTTCTGCTGTTGAAGGCGCGCTTCGACGCAGGCGGGCGTCCCCTGACGATGCTTCCCTGCGAACTGGTATCGCGCAACGGCGACGTGCTGAAGGCACTGATGCTGCGGCTTGCGGCGGAGCGGGTGAAAGACAAAGCCTTTGCCGACTGGCTGGACAAGGATGTCGTCTGGGCCAACACGCTGGTCGACCGCATCGTCTCCGAGCCGCTCGAGCCGGCCGGTGCCATTGCCGAGCCCTATGCGCTCTGGGCAATCGAAAACCAGCCCGGCTTGCAGCCCCCATGCATCCACCCCTGTGTAAAGCTCGTGGATGACCTGACGCCTTACGAGAAGCTGAAGCTCCACATCCTCAATCTCGGCCACACGGTGCTGGCCGATCTCTGGCTTAGGCAAGGCCGCGACCCGAAGGAGACTGTGCGGGAAATCTTGACCGATCCCGACATCGCCATGCCGCTAGACCGTATCTATCGATCCGAAGTGATTCCGGCCTTTGCGGCAAAGGGCCTGGAGAGCGAAGCGGCAGACTATGTTGTCGCGACGCTGGAACGCTTCAGAAACCCGTTCCTCGATCACCGCCTAGGCGATATCGCCAACCACCACCGCGAAAAGATCGAGCGGCGGATCGTCGATTTGCGGCGCTGGAGCCCGGGCGTTGCGATGCCCGAACTCCAGGCAATCTGCAATCAGTAGCCGGATTCCTGCCTCTTCGGAGCCGACGTCGCTTCGCCGAGAAACTCCTGGCGCAGCGTCGTCGTCGCACGCACGAGGGAGGTGACATCCGTGCCGATCGCCATGAAATCAGCGCCCATCTCGCGATAGTCGCGCGCCTGCTCGAGGTCGAGCGTCATGATGCCGCGTGCCTTGCCGGCCTTCTTGATGCGCTCGAACGCGTCGGCAATCGCCGCGCGTACCTCCGGATGGCCTGGCTTGCCGAGATAGCCCATGTCGGCGGCCAGATCGGAGGGACCGATGAAGAGGCCGTCGACGCCATCGAGTGCGGCAATCTCGTCGATGGCGGCAAGACCCGCGCGGCTTTCGATTTGCAGGATCAGGCAGATTTCATCGCCGGCGGTCTGGAGATAATCGCCGATGCGGCCGAACTCAGAGGCGCGCCCGAGGGCGGCGCCGACGCCGCGAATACCATGCGGCGGATAGCGGGTGGCGCGCACCAGCTGCTGCGCCTGCGCCAGGCTCTCGACCATGGGGATCAGGAGCGTCTGCACGCCGGTGTCGAGGATCTGCTTGATCAGCACGGTATCGCCCACCGGAAGGCGAACCATCGGGTGGCTCGCCGATGCGGCGACGGCACGAAACTGCGCCGACAGCAGCGGAATGTCGTTCGGCGCGTGCTCGCCGTCGATCAGCAGCCAGTCGTAACCGCTGCCGGACACCACCTCGGCTGCATAGGGGCTGGCAAGCGCCACCCACAGCCCGAGCTGGAAGCGGTTTTCGCGCAGCGCTGCTTTGAACGGGTTCTTCGGTGCCGGCATGGGTCGTCTCCTCCTGCAATGCGACGGGACGAGCGATGCCTCGATCCCGCAATTACGAGATTTCTATCGGCAAAGAAAAAAACCGGCCAGAACTTTCCGGCCGGTTTTTCAGATTGGGTACCGTATCTTACGCAACGCCGCCGAGGCAGACGTATTTGATCTCGGTGAACTCCTCGATGCCGTAGCGTGAGCCCTCGCGTCCGAGGCCGGACAGCTTGACGCCGCCGAACGGCGCTTCGGCCGTGGAGATCAGCCCGGTGTTGACGCCGACCATGCCGTATTCCAGCGCTTCGGCCACACGGAAAACACGCGCAAGATCCTTGGCGTAGAAGTAGGAGGCAAGGCCGAACTCGGTGTCGTTCGCCTGCTCGACCACATCAGCCTCGTCGGTGAAGCGGAAGAGCGGTGCGACCGGCCCGAAGGTTTCCTCGCGTGCAACCGCCATCGCCTGGGTGACATCGGCCAGAACCGTCGCCTCGTAGAAGTTACCGCCGAGGGTGTGACGCTTACCGCCCTGGATGACGCGAGCGCCCTTCGAGGTGGCGTCGGCGACATGTTCCTCCACCTTCTCCAGCGCCGCCTTGTCGATCAGCGGGCCGAGGATCACGCCCTCGTCGACGCCGTTGCCGATCTTCAGCTTGGCGACCGCCTTGGCGAGCTTGTCGGCGAAGGCGTCATAGACCTTGTCCTGCACATAAATGCGGTTGGCGCAGACGCAGGTCTGGCCGTTGTTGCGGAACTTGGCGATCAGCGCGCCTTCGACAGCCGCGTCGAGATCGGCATCGTCAAAGACGATGAAGGGCGCGTTGCCGCCAAGCTCGAGGCCGAGCTTCTTGATGGTGGCCGCGCTCTGGCGATAGAGCTCCGCACCCACTTCGGTCGAGCCGGTGAAGGTGAGCTTGCGCACGACCGGGTTCGAGGTCATCTCGGCGCCGATCTCGCGAGCTGAGCCGGTGATGACGCTGAAAAGACCCTTCGGCAGACCGGCGCGCTCGGCCAGAATGGCGATCGCAATCGCCGAGAACGGCGTCTGGGCGGCCGGCTTCAGCACCATGGCGCAGCCGGCGGCAAAGGCCGGGCCGGCCTTGCGGGTGATCATCGCATTGGGGAAGTTCCAGGGCGTGATCGCTGCGACAACGCCGATCGGCTGCTTCATCACGAGGATGCGCTTGTCGGGCTGGTGGCCGGGGATCAGGTCGCCATAGAGACGGCGCGCCTCTTCGGCAAACCACTCGACGAAGCTTGCGCCATAGACGATTTCGCCGGTCGCTTCGGCCAGCGGCTTGCCCTGCTCCAGCGTCAGGATGCGGCCGAGATCCTCCTTGTTCTCGATCATCAGCTCGAACCATTTGCGCAGGACACCGGCGCGGTCCTTGGCCGTGCGCGCTGCCCAGCCCTTCTGGGCGACACGCGCGGCCTCGATCGCAGCCTTGGTTTCCTTGGCGCCGAGCTTCGGCACGCGACCGATGATTTCACCCGTCGCCGGGTTGTTCACCTCGATCGCGTTTGCCGCGTCCGCTTCGATCCACTCGCCGCCGATAAGCGCTGCCTGGCGAAACAATGATGGGTCCTTAAACGACATGATCCGTCCTCTCTCAAATCCTACAGAACTTATACAACTTTTTTCTTGGAAACAGCAATGACCCCAAGTCGCCGTTTCTGCAATTTCCTGAGGCGCACTAGGCGAACGGGCGCTCACGTTTGCGTGCATCCAACCCGTTCCTTCGCCATCCGTCCTCATGTAGCGTTCGAAACGAATCAAACCATGGGCCGCCCGTCGGTCCGGCGGCGTTCCCAAGTTCACGCGACACCGAGAAGAGGCATGTCCATGACGGCGACCGACAACAGAAAAGCTGACCATCCGATCGATGCCATGTTCATCGAGCGCTGGTCGCCCCGCGCCTTCACCAACGAGGAAATCGACGAAAAGACCCTGCTTTCCTTCTTCGAAGCGGCCCGCTGGGCGCCGTCTGCCAGCAACCGACAACCCTGGCGTTTCGTTTATGCGCGTCGCGGCACGGATCGCTTCCCGGTGCTGCTCGAAACGCTCGACGAGGGAAACCAACGCTGGGCGAAGAATGCGGCAGCACTGCTGATCGTGATTTCAAGAACGCATAATGCAGCACAGAACGGCGAGATGCGGCATGCCTATACCCACGCCTTCGATACCGGGGCGGCCTGGTACAGCCTCGCCTTGCAGGCCTCGCTTGCGGGCTGGCACACCCACGGCATGGCGGGCATCGATCGCGACAAGGCAATGCACGCCCTGAACGTCCCCGAACACTACCGGGTCGAAGCCGCCGTTGCGATCGGCCGGCTCGCCGATCCCTCGACATTGCCGGACGATCTGCGCGCACGCGAAATTCCGAGCCAGCGCAAGCCGGTCGGCGAATTCGCCTTCGAGGGCCAGTTCAAGGGCGAGTGAAGCACAAACAAAAATCCCGGCTCTCAGGCCGGGATTTTCTTTTTGTCTCTGCAATGGCCTCGATCAGATGTCGAGGTTGGCGACGCTCAGCGCATTTTCCTGAATGAAATCGCGACGCGGCTCGACCTCGTCACCCATCAGGCGCGAGAACAGACCGTCCGCGTCGGTGGCGTCGGTCACCCGGACCTGCAGCAACGAGCGGACGTTCGGATCGAGCGTCGTTTCCCAGAGCTGCTCGGCGTTCATTTCGCCCAGACCCTTGTAGCGCTGCATCGACAGGCCCTTGCGGCCGGCGGCGAAGATCGCGTCGAGAAGCGCACGCGGGCCGCTGATCTCCTGCGTGCCGTCACGGCGACGCAATACCGGCGGCGCCGAGTAGACTTCTTTCAGCTTCGACGCCAGCTGGTCGATGTAGCGCGCATCGGACGAACCGATCAGCGCCATATCGAGCACCGCGGCTTCCTTGACGCCGCGCACCATGCGTTCGAACCGCAGCCCGCCTTCGCTGGTAACGGTACCGGTCCAGCCGCGCTCGGTTTCCTCGGCGATCACGTCGAGACGTCGGGCGATTTCAGCGGCGGTCTTTTCGTATTCGTCGCGCTGGCCGTTGAGCTCGACGTTCAGCGCGCCGGCAATGGCCGCCTGCTCGACAATCGCCCGGTTGTAGCGCGAGTGAAGCCCGTTCATGAGGTTACGCAGGCGCAGCGCGTCGGTGATGACCTCGCGCAGGTCCTGCCCGGCGCGGACTTCACCCGATTCAAGCTGCAGCGTCGCTTCCTCGAGACCCATCGAGATCAGGTAATCTTCGAGCGCCTGTTCGTTCTTGAGATACTGCGCCGACTTGCCGCGCGTCACCTTATAGAGCGGCGGCTGGGCGATGTAGATGTGGCCGCGCTCGATCAGTTCCGGCATCTGCCGGAAGAAGAAGGTGAGCAGCAGCGTGCGGATGTGGGCGCCGTCGACGTCGGCGTCCGTCATGATGATGATCTTGTGATAGCGCAGCTTGTCGGCGTTGAACTCGTCCTTGCCGATCGAGGTGCCGAGCGCGGTTATCAGCGTGCCGATTTCCTGGCTCGACAGCATCTTGTCGAAGCGCGCACGCTCGACGTTGAGGATCTTGCCGCGCAGCGGCAGGATCGCCTGGTTTTCGCGCGACCGGCCCTGCTTGGCGGAACCACCGGCCGAGTCACCTTCCACCAGGAAGACTTCGGATTTGGCCGGATCGCGTTCGGAGCAGTCCGCCAGCTTGCCGGGCAGCGACGAGATATCGAGCGCGCCCTTGCGGCGGGTCAATTCGCGGGCCTTGCGGGCGGCTTCACGGGCGGCAGCCGCTTCGACGACCTTGCCGACCAGGATCTTGGCTTCGGTCGGGTGTTCCTCGAACCAGGTGCTCAGCGCCTCGTTGACGAGGCTTTCGACCACCGGCCGCACTTCCGACGACACCAGCTTGTCCTTGGTCTGCGACGAGAACTTCGGATCGGGAACCTTGACCGAGAGCACAGCCGTCAGGCCTTCGCGGCAGTCCTCACCCTGGAGCGTGACCTTTTCCCGCTTCGTGATGCCGGATGTATCGGCATAGGACGTGACTTGTCGGGTCAGCGCGCCCCGGAAGCCCGCCATATGCGTACCGCCGTCGCGCTGCGGGATGTTGTTGGTGAAGCAGAGCACGTTTTCGTGGTAGCTGTCGTTCCACCACATCGCCACTTCGACGGTGATGCCGTCCTTTTCGCCGCGGATAGCCACCGGCTTGTGCACCAGCGGCTTCTTCGCGCGGTCGAGATAAGCGACGAAGGCTTCGAGGCCGCCCTCATACATCAGTTCGTCCTGCCGGACGTCGGAATGGCGCTTGTCGGTCAGCATGATGCGGACGCCGGAATTGAGGAAGGCGAGCTCGCGCAGGCGATGTTCGAGCGTGCTATAGTCGAACTCGGTCTTGGAGAAGGTCTCGGCGCTCGGCAGGAACGTCACCTCGGTGCCTGTCGCGTCACCCGCATCGCCGGTGACGGCGAGCGGACCATCGGCGACGCCGTGGGTGAAGCTCATCTCGTGGATCTTGCCGTCGCGGCGGATCTTCAGCTTCAAGGAGACCGAAAGCGCGTTGACCACCGACACGCCAACGCCATGCAGGCCGCCCGAAACCTTGTAGGAGTTCTGGTCGAACTTACCGCCGGCGTGCAGCTGGGTCATGATGACCTCGGCGGCCGAGATACCCTCTTCCTTATGGATGCCGGTCGGGATGCCGCGACCGTTGTCGGTCACGGTTACGGATCCGTCCGGATTGAGCGTCACCGTGACCACGTCGGCGTGGCCGGCAAGCGCCTCGTCGATCGCGTTGTCGACGACTTCGTACACCATGTGATGCAGGCCGGAGCCATCGTCCGTGTCGCCGATATACATGCCCGGCCGCTTGCGTACGGCGTCGAGGCCCTTCAACACCTTGATGGAATCGGCACCATATTCGGCGCTGGCGCCGGCTGCGGTTTCAGGAGTATCGGTCATACGGTACGGGTCTTTCCAGGTTCTTCGGACATGGTGATTCGTTGCGAATCACGTCTCGGACGCCTCGCGGACTATAGGAAATTTGTCCACGGTTCCAAATCCCGGACCGCCAGGCAGCGGCCGGAAACAAGCATTCATCCCCTGTCATTATCAGGAAATGTGGCTTTTTCCAAAACATCTTCCAGCTTGCGGATCGTCTCCGGAGACAAAGCACGGATTTGCTCGCTCAGACGGTTTGCAAATGCGGTGTGCTCGGGCGTCAGACCCGACGTGTCGAGCACCGTTTTCGGCGAGGAGACATTGGCGATGCGGAACAAATCCTCCGCCTCGTCCCAGATCACGTTGAAGTAGCCGGTGACGCGCTGGAGGAAATCGAAGCTCGGTGCACCGCGCTTTCCGTGCTCGAGCGCCGAGAGATAAGCCGCAGAGACGCCGATCGCCTTCGCCATCTCCTTCTGCGACACGCCCTTGCGGCGCCGGAGTTCGCGCAGAGCCTGGCCGAAGGGCGTCATAGCGCGCTGCCCCTCACCCGCGCCAGGCGAACATAGAGCGCGCCGTCGCCGCCATGGTTTCGGGCGGCAGGTTCATAGGACGAGATCAGCGGCCGGAATTCGGGAAGCGAGAACCAGAGTGGCACGGCTCGCTTCAAGGCGCCGTCACTGCCGAACGAAGTGCCCTTGCCGGTAATGACGAGCACATGCCGCAGCCCCCGCTCGTGCGCCCTCAGCAGAAACTGCAGAAGAAGACCATGCGCTTCGCTCTGGATCATACCGTGCAGGTCGATGCGACCCTCGAGCACCAGGTGCCCCTTGGCCAGCTTGCGCTTGACCGGCCGCTCCAGAGGATGATGCACTTTTTCGCCGGGCTTCTTCGTCAGCGCTATGCCCGACTGCTCGGCTGCCGTTGCCGGCTGTTGCGGCTGCTGCTTGGCCTTCGCCTCTTCCGGAGGCTTTGCCTGTTCGGCCTCGGCCAGAATCTCCATGAGATCGACGAGCCGACCGGGCATCGGTCTCGCCGAACGGGCAACCTTGCCCCAGAGAATGCGATCCTCGGCCGAGAGCTTCTTGTCCTTAACCATGGCCGTAACGGGCCGCGGCCGCCTTGGGAACGAAGACGTAGAAGTCGGCCGCGTTGCGAACCGCTCCGGCCCGTTCGCCAGCCTCGAAACCGGACCCGGTGAAGATATCGCCGCGCGCCGGGCCGACAATCGCCGAGCCGGTATCGAGCGCCAGCATCAGGTGCTGGAAGGGCTTTCCGTCATCGAGCCGCGTCAAGCTCCCGCTGGCGATAAAAAAGGGAACGCCAAAAGTGTGGATCAACCGATCGACGGCCAATGAGCGGTTCGGCTCGAGCGAGACCTTGGCGGCGGCAATCGGCCCCAACCGCTCGTCCTCGACCTCTGCCTCGCGGAAGAAGATGAACGACCGGTTGTGCCAGAGAACTTCATCGACCTCGTCGGGATGGGCTTCCAGCCAGTCACGAATGCTCATCATCGAAACGGTGGCGGCATCGATCTTGCCGCGCTCGATCAGCAATTTGCCGACGGCGGAGAAATAGTGCCCGGTCTTGGCCGAATAAGTGACGCGACGACGCGAACCATCCGGGAACCGGAGCCGTGCGGCACCCTGCACATGAACGAAGAAGATCTCGACCTTGGACTTCGCATAGGCGATCTCCAGGCCGCGGCCGGCCAGATGGCCCTGCTCGATTGCCTGCCTGTCCGGATATTCGCTGATCCGTCCACCCTCGGAGCGGCCGAATGCAAAGTAGGGATCCATGCCCTCCGGCCTGTTGCCATCGTTAACATCGACCAGATCGTCCGGCCGGCGGTAGAGCGGATAACGATAGGTCTCGTCCGGTTCGGCGCGGACATCAATCTCGGGCTCGTAGAAGGCCGTGACAAAACCGGAACCCGTCTCGGGCACGATCCGGAAGGGGACGAACTGCGCTTCGAAAAACGCCCGCGCGTTCTCTGCGCTGTCAACCTGCTGCTGCGATGCGGAGAAGGCCGGCGAAAGATCGTCGACCGAAATCCCGAGAGAACCCGTGCGATAGGGTTTGACCGTCGAGACATGCTGGTGACAGCGACGCATCGCCTCGATCACCGTGGTCGGATCATCATCCTGCCAGCCCGGAAGCTCGGAGAAACGGGCTGGCTCAAGTCGATAGGACATCGGTACCGCGTCCGCTCAGTTTTCGGATTCGGTGGCGATCAGCTTCCAGTTCGGATCCCGCGAGCGAATGTCGCGCGCGAAGGTCCAGAGATCGTTGACCTCCGCAACTGACTCGGCGTCGCCGTCGATCAGACCGCCCTGCTTGTCGTAGGTCGCCGAGATCAGCTGGCTGACGATGCGAACGGTGATGTTCTCTTCGCTGTCCTTCACTTCGGCGTGAATGATGTCCGCCTTGTCGATGCCGACGAAGGTGGACTTGACGACTTCGCCCTTGCGCTCGCGATCGGTGATCGCCGCGTCGAAGCCTTCATAGACCTCGCGGGACAGCAGATTCTTCAGCGTCTTGCGGTCGCCGTCCGCGAAAGCCATGACGATCATCTCGTAGGCCATCTTGGCGCCGTTGACGAATTCCTTGGGATCGAAAGCCTGATCCGCATCGCTCAACGCCCGTAGCTGGGTGTTCAGCGTCGTTCCGGTCTTGGCAAAGGCGTCGATCGCTTCGTAGCGGTTCGCTTCTTCGTCCGCATTCTCGCGGCGCGGCAATTGCACGACCTTGCCCTTGTCACCGTTATCCGGCCCCTGGCTCATGTCGCGTGGCGAATACGGATCGAACGGCGGCCGCTCGTTCCCGGTCCGGCGGCCCAAGACGCTGCGCAGTTGCAGGAAAATGACCACCGCGGCGATCAGGAAAAAAAACGTGATGAAGTCAAAAGAGCCCATTTCCACCCGGAACCGCTGTTAGAATTTCTCGTGGCTATTCCATATAGTCCGCAAGAATAGATCATTCAAATGGCGATGTCGCACCCTTAGACGGGGATGTGACACCAGGTTTCATTTTCGGGCAGCATCGATGCGTTCATTTCTTATCCCCCTTGCCATCCTCGGGCTTCCGCTGGCCGAGATCGCCGGTTTCGTTGTCGTCGGCCGAGAGATCGGCCTCCTGATGACGTTGCTTCTGGTTCTTGCCAGTGCATTTGTCGGCGTTATCCTGCTGAGAGTCCAGGGATTTACCGTCATTCGTCGGATGCAGGACGCCACGCGCAACGGCAGCGACCCGGGCCGGGAGGTGCTTGGCGGCGCATTGTTGTTCGTCGCGGCGATCTTGCTGGTGGTGCCGGGCTTCGTCAGCGACGTGATCGGTCTCCTGCTGTTTTTGCCTTTCGTGCGCAATGCGGTTGCCGGTTTTCTGCGCAAGCGAATGACGATCGTGACCGCTGCCTCCGGTGCCGGCTGGACACGTCCGCGCGAACCGGGCCCCTCGCCGCGCGTCATCGACCTGGAAGACGGCGAATTCTCGCGGACGGACGACGAGGACCCGCCGCAGGTCGACGATCGCCGCCGGCCCTAGCCAAAGCCATGCCGGCAGAATGCAGGAACGGCACGCTATCGCCCATATTCCGGAGCATTCTTTCAACTCTCCGCTTGGAGCGGGAGGCCGCGCGGCCGCTGGAAAGCGCCGGGCCCGCAGGGTTGTAAGCCCTAGGCCGAAATGCTAGATGGCCTCACCTATTTTTGTCGAGGAACCCTTATGACGACTGATACCGCATCCAACGGCAACGGCAGCGCGCAGCAGAGCCCGACGCTGAACATCCTCGCCCAGTATATCAAGGACCTTTCCTTCGAAAACCCGGGCGCGCCGCGTTCGCTGCAGGCCCGTGACAAGGCGCCGGCGATCAATATCAACGTCAACGTCAATGCAAACCCGCTCGCAGAGAACGATTTCGACGTCGTGCTCTCGCTGAACGCAGAAGCCAAGGACGGCGACCGCGTTCTGTTCAACGTTGAACTCGCCTATGGCGGCGTCTTCCGCGTTGCCGGCTTCCCGCAGGAGCACATGTTGCCGCTGCTCTTTATCGAGTGCCCGCGCCTGCTGTTCCCGTTCGCCCGTCAGATCGTTGCCGACGCAACCCGCAACGGCGGCTTCCCGCCGCTGATGATCGACCCGATCGACTTCGCCCAGATGTTCGCCCAGCGCATGGCCGAAGAAAAGGTCCGCGCCCAGGTTTCGAACGAAACCGCAAACTGATCGAATTTCAGATTGCTGAAACGAAAAGCCCGGCCAATGTGCCGGGCTTTTTCGTATCTGCCTCATTCCTGAGGTTCGTATTTTGTCCAGATCGCCTTGGAACCGATCTTTGCAATCAACGCCGCATGAGCTGCCAGGTCAGCCTCCGAGAGCCGGTTCGGCAAGGGGCGCGGCCGCTGGCCGATAAGGATCGGCGCTTCATCGTGTTCGATCGCCTGGCCGGTCGATTTGCTGGACACGAGCCCGAGTGCGGCCTGACGGCCACCGAGCATCTCGATGTAGACTTCAGCCAGCAGTTCGGAGTCGAGAAGAGCGCCATGCTTGGCGCGATGCGAATTGTCGATGCCATACCGGCGGCACAGTGCGTCGAGCGAGTTCGGTCCCATCGGATTTTTGCGGCGGGCGAGCGCCAGCGTATCCGTTACCCGATCGTTCGCGATCGGAGGCATTCCCAGCCTTGCGAACTCGGCGTTGATGAAACCCATGTCGAAGGTGGCGTTGTGCGCGACCCAGCGGGCATCGCCGAAGAACGCGAGGATCTCCTCGACCACATCGGCAAATGGCGGCTTGTCCTTCAGGAACTCGTCGGTGATGCCATGGATGGCGAGCGCATCCGGGTGAACCTTGCGGCTGCCGGGATTGACGAAGATGTGCAGCGTGCGGCCGGTCGGAAACTGGTTCTCGAGCTCGACACCGCCGATTTCGATCACCCGGTCCTCGCGATTGTCGAGGCCTGTCGTTTCCGTATCGAAGATGATCTCACGCATCCGCGTCTCCGTTGCTGGCTGCGAGTTGGTCGACGACGGCCTTCACCTGGGCCCGGGTGACGTCGAAACTGTCGCTGGTATCGATGATGTAGTCGGCGCGTTTACGCTTTTCGCTGTCCGGCACCTGCCGCGCAAGGATCATCGCAAGTTTTTCCTCGGTCATCCCTGGGCGCTTCAGCGCCCTTTGGCGTTGCAGTTCGGCCGAACAGGTCACGACGACGACGCGATCGACCCGCTTTTCCGCGCCCGTTTCAAACAGAAGAGGAATGTCGAGGACCACAAAGGGCGCATTGGCGGCGCGGTTTTCCGCAAGGAACTCCTGCTCCCTGCCGCGCACCAGCGGATGGACGATCGCCTCGAGTTCGCGCAGCCGTTCCGGCGCCTGCATGAGTTGGCGCGAAAGTTCGGCGCGATCGACCTTTCCATCTCTCGTGCTTCCGGGAAAGGCCGCTTCCACCGGTGCGACCGCCTCGCCGCTATAGAGCTGATGCACGACCTCGTCGGCATCGTTCACCGGCACCCCGAAATCGCGAAACATCTGGGCGGTCGTCGACTTGCCCATGGCGATCGATCCGGTGAGCCCGAGGATAATCATCAGTGCCTGTCCATGTCGTCGATAATCAATTGTCGAAGAGCGGCGTCCACCGTCGGCCGACAGCCGAACCAGAGTTCGAAGCCGGGCACCGCCTGATGCAGAAGCATGCCCAGACCGTCTACGGTCGCAAAGCCTTGCGCTTCTGCCTGCGCCAGGATCGGCGTCTTCAAGGGAACATAGACGATATCCGTGACAACGGCGCTCGAAGCCATGACACCGAAGTCGATTGCCGGTGCTTCGCTGCCGTCCATGCCGAGTGAGGTGGTGTTGATGAACAGACCTGCGCCGGTCATTGCGTCCGTGAGTGCGCCCATCGGGTGGGCTTCGACCGCCGGGCCGAACCGGTCGGCAAGTTCCTGCGCCCGTTCGACGGTGCGGTTGACGACATGGATCGTTTTTATGCCACGGTCGCGAACAGCCTGGATGATCGCCCGGCTGGCGCCGCCGGCGCCGAGGATGACCGCCGTCGACGTTTTGTCCCAACCGGCCGCCCGCTCGTCGAGGTTGGCAACGAAGCCGCGGCCGTCGGTGTTGGTGGCATGCACCTTTCCGTCCTGAACCCACAGCGTGTTGGCAGCTCCGAGTTCCTGGCTCAGCTCATCCGGCTGATCCGCCAGCCGACAGGCCACTTCCTTATGGGGAATGGTGACATTGCCGCCGCTGAAACCGGATGTCCCATCCTTGAGGCTGGCCACGAAGGCGGCGAAATCTTCCGGCTTGACCTCATGGGCGCGGTAGCTGCCGGGCAGCCCGAGCTGTTTCAGCCAATAACCATGGATCAACGGCGACCGGGAATGCTTGATCGGGTAGCCGGTGACGAAGGCGTGGTTAACAAATGTTTCACGTGAATCACGCATCGATCGTTCCCAGTTCGCGAAGTTTGGAAAGCAGCGGCAGCATCGGAAGACCGAGGATGGTGAAGTAGTCGCCCTCGATCCTTTCGAAGAGCTGGATGCCCTCGCCTTCCAGCTGGTAGGCGCCGACGCTCGAAAGCGCCTTCTCGCCGACACGCTCCAGATGACGCTCGACGAACTCCGCTGTCAGCGGTCGTACGGTCATGTGGGCGGAAGAGACGTGCCGCCAGACAATCTCGTCATCACGAAGAAGCACGATCGCACTGTTGAGGCGGTGCGTCTGGCCGGAAAGCGACAGCAGGTGTGCGGCGGCTTCAGCCATGGTCTTCGGCTTGTGGTAGACCCGCGAGCCCAGGGACATCGTCTGATCGGAACCGATCACCAGCGCCCCGGAAAAATGCCGCGCGACATCCCGCGCCTTTGCTTCCGCCAGTTCGAGAGCGACGGTCTCGGGTGCTGCACCTTTATCTTCAAGCGGCTTTTCCAGCACGCGCTCATCGATCTCGGCTGCCCTCGCTTTAAAGACCAGGCCGGCATTCTCCAGGAGCGCCCGCCGAAACGGGCTGGCCGAGGCCAGGACGAGCGAAGATGTCATCATTCAGGTTCCCGAATTGTTCGAATCCGCTCTAACGCAGACGCGGACGCAGGGCAACGATCGCCGCCGCGGTTTCCTCGATCGAACGGCGGGTGACGTCGATGACCGGCCAATTGTTGCGCGCGCAGAGAGACCGGGCATATTTCAGTTCCTCGGTAATCGAGGCCTTGTCTGTGTACTGATCGCCGTGAAAGCCTTGCGTCGTTCCGAGCACCCGGTGCTGGCGCACCTGCGAAATACGGTCGGCCGTCGCGATCAGCCCGACGACGAGAGGCTTCGTCGCTTCCATCAACCTTTCAGGCAGCGGCACGCCCGGGACGATCGGGATATTCGCCGTCTTGATGCCGCGATTGGCGAGATAGATGCTGGTCGGCGTCTTCGACGTCCGGCTGATGCCGACGAGAACGACATCCGCATCATCGAAATCGGCCGGCAGCTGACCGTCGTCATGGTCCATGGTGAAGTTGAGTGCGTCGATGCGGGCGAAATATTCCGCATCCATCACATGTTGAGCGCCTGAGCGCCGCCGCGACGGGGATCCGAGATAGGACTGGAAAAGGTCGATGATCGGATCGAGCACCGAGACGCAGGGAACGCCCATCTCGCGGCAACGGCGATCGATGATGTCGGCGAGTTCGCGATCGACGATCGTATAGAGAACAATGCCCGGTGCGCCATCGATGGCGTCGAGAACCTGCAGCAGCTGCTTGCGGTTTCGGATCAGCGGATAGACGTGCTCGAGCGCATGCGAGCTTTGAAATTGGGCGGCGGCGGCGCGCCCGGCGGCAATGAGAGTCTCGCCCGTTGAGTCCGAAATCAGGTGAAGGTGGAAGTAGTTTTTCTTGTTCTCCACGCAATTCTCCTGGTGCTGTTGATAAGCCGGGATCAAACACAGCTAACGACGGGGCCTGGATCCAGGCAAGTGGAAAACAGCCGAGTTATTCACAATTGGCACTGTCGCGGACATTGTTTCGGGGCGGATGTGGACAAGACTCGCGGTGCGGACAAAGTGTCACGCGTATCAACCGCTTTTCCACAGGCGCGGCAAAAATCGAGCGCGGCTTAAAGACATGATTCAAAAAGCGTTTCCTGGATTGACCACGCTGTTTTTCCAGAGATCGCTCTCATTGTCCCGTCAGTTGGCGCTACGATCGCCGCTCGTGGACAAGTCGGTGGGTAGTTTTAATCCTTGATACCCACCGACTCTAAGAAATAGAAACCTTGTAAATATCTTTGATTTTAAATTGGGAGAGACGATCCGTGACCGAAACGCGCAGAAAGGTTCTGGAAGTTTTGGCAGGGAAGACGGTGTCACCTCCCCCGATCTGGCTCATGCGCCAAGCGGGACGATACCTGCCCGAGTACAGGGCGACACGTGCTGTCGCCGGAAGCTTCCTCGATCTTTGCTACACGCCCGATCTCGCCGTCGAGGTCACCTTGCAGCCGATCCGGCGCTACGCTTTCGATGCTGCCATTCTCTTCTCCGACATCCTGGTCATTCCCGATGCACTGAAACGCAACGTGCGCTTCGAAGAAGGCCATGGGCCGCGAATGGATCCGATCGATGTCGATGGTATCCGTCTCCTGAAGCCAGAGGGCATCGCTGAGCACCTCCAGCCGGTCTTTGAGACGGTTTCGCGGTTGCGCGCAGAACTTCCCTCAGAAACGACGCTGCTCGGCTTCTGTGGCGCTCCCTGGACGGTTGCGACCTATATGATCGCCGGACACGGTACGCCGGATCAGGCCCCTGCCCGTCTCTTCGCCTATCGCAATCCCGAAGCTTTCGATCATTTGCTCGCCTTTCTGGCGGATGTGTCGGCGGATTATCTCGTGCGGCAGATCGATGCCGGCGCCGATGCGGTGCAGATCTTCGATTCCTGGGCAGGTGTTCTCGGCGAGGAGGAATTCGCCCGCTACGCCATCAAACCGGTGCAGCGGATCATCGCCTCCGTTCGGGCGCAGCGGCCGCAGGCAAAGATCATTGCTTTTGCAAAGGGCGCAGGGCAGCTTTTGAACGGCTACCGGCAGGCGACCGGGGCAGACGCAATCGGCCTCGACTGGACGGTTCCGCTTTCCTTCGCCAAGGACCTGCAGAAGGAAGGGCCGGTACAGGGCAATCTCGATCCGATGCGGGTGGTCGCCGGCGGCGTGGCGCTTGAGGAAGGCATCGACCGCATTCTCGACGCACTCGGTCACGGTCCGCTGATCTTCAATCTCGGCCATGGCATAACGCCGCAGGCAGATCCAGATCACGTCTCGGCGCTGGTTGCCCGGGTTCGCGGAGCAAGATGATGGCGGAGAAGCAGACCGATAGGGCGCCCGGCAACAGGGCGCGGCTCAGGGCAGCGATCGCGCTCGGCGCGTTCGCGGCGCTTCTTGTCGGTCTGTTCGTCTGGCGCCCGGATGATCTCTATCTCTGGATCAAGGCGTTGCACGTTATCGCCGTGATGTCCTGGATGGCGGCGTTGCTCTACATGCCCAGGCTGTTCATCTACCACACGGATGCCGAGCCCGGCTCCGCCCAGTCGGAAACCTTCAAGATGATGGAGTTGCGGCTCCTGAAGGTCATCATGAACCCGGCGATGATGATTTCCTGGGTGCTCGGGCTTTATCTCGCCTGGAGCGTCTATGGCTTCCAGGGTGGCTGGCTGCATGCCAAGCTTCTGTTCGTGGTGCTGCTGACGGTTGTCCACATGCGTTTCAGCCGTGCGGTGCGCGCCTTTCAGCGCGACGAAAACAGGCACGACGCGCGCTATTGGCGGTTGATGAACGAGGCCCCTACGCTGCTGATGATCCTCATCGTCATCATGGTCGTCGTGAAGCCATTTTGAATTTAATCGATTTGCGGCCTGTCATAGGCGTTTCTAATTTGCGACAGCCCCTTGCAGGGTTTCACGTGAATCGCTATTTTCTGCCATCTCCTCTTCATGGCTTGTGACAAAGACAAGAGCCTGCCCCTTCCAGCTGCAGCTCCCTAATCAATACTCGCCATCTCTCCACTACCCATACCAAACATGGATCCTTCATGGCTGAAATGAAGCTACAAGAACTCAAGAACAAGACGCCGACCGATCTGCTCGCTTTCGCCGAGGAGCTCGAGGTGGAGAACGCCAGCACGATGCGCAAGCAGGAGCTGATGTTCGCAATCCTCAAGATGCTCGCGGCTCAGGATATCGAGATTATCGGTGAAGGCGTCGTTGAAGTGCTGCAGGACGGCTTCGGCTTTCTGCGCTCGGCGAATGCAAACTACCTCCCCGGCCCGGACGACATCTACATCTCGCCCTCCCAGATCCGCCGCTTCTCGCTGAAGACCGGCGACACGGTCGAGGGTCCGATCCGCGGACCGAAGGAAGGCGAGCGATACTTCGCCCTCCTCAAGGTCAACACCATCAACTTCGACGATCCGGAAAAGATCCGTCACAAGGTCCACTTCGACAACCTGACGCCGCTCTACCCGAACGAGCGCTTCAAGATGGAACTCGATGTTCCGACCTCGAAGGATCTTTCGGCCCGCGTCATCGACCTGGTCGCACCGCTCGGCAAGGGCCAGCGCGGCCTGATCGTCGCGCCGCCGCGCACCGGTAAGACCGTTCTCCTGCAGAACATCGCCCATTCGATCACCGCCAACCATCCGGAATGCTACCTGATCGTTCTCCTGATCGACGAACGTCCGGAAGAAGTGACGGACATGCAGCGCTCGGTGAAGGGCGAAGTCGTTTCCTCGACCTTCGACGAGCCGGCGACGCGCCACGTTCAGGTCGCCGAAATGGTGATCGAAAAGGCCAAGCGCCTCGTGGAACACGGTCGTGACGTCGTCATCCTGCTCGACTCGATCACCCGCCTTGGCCGCGCCTACAACACCGTTGTTCCGTCATCGGGCAAGGTCCTGACCGGCGGTGTCGACGCCAACGCCCTGCAGCGCCCGAAGCGTTTCTTCGGTGCCGCCCGTAACATCGAGGAAGGTGGCTCGCTGACGATCATCGCGACCGCGCTGATCGATACCGGCAGCCGCATGGACGAAGTCATCTTCGAAGAGTTCAAGGGCACCGGCAACTCGGAAATCGTGCTTGACCGCAAGGTCGCCGACAAGCGCATCTTCCCGGCGATGGACATTCTCAAGTCCGGTACGCGTAAGGAAGACCTGCTCGTTCCGCGCCAGGATCTGCAGAAGATCTTCGTGCTCCGCCGTATTCTGGCGCCGATGGGAACGACGGACGCGATCGAGTTCCTTATCGACAAGCTCAAGCAGACGAAGAACAACGGCGATTTCTTCGACTCGATGAACACCTAAGACGTTCATCGCCAATTGTGAAAGCCGGTCGACCATGCGTCGGCCGGTTTTTTCGTTTCAAAACCTTAGCCGGATTCTCCACTGCGTTCGATTCGGTTTAGCAACGATCTCCGCTCTACGCCCGCCGTTGGATCGCCGCCCCACCTGCTGATTCACGTGAAACACGTACGGGCGTGAAACACGAGGATGCAGCGGCATCTTGAAATTTCGGCATTCTTTCGGCATAAGCACGCCGACCCTTTGAGATACCGTTTGGCTCCGTGTGAGCGCACTCCGCGAAGCAGGACGATCCGGTCGGGAACTTCGACGATCCCCATTGTTTCGACCATCGACGCACTTGCATGCGCCCGCGGTCTTTTCAGGTGAGCCCATGACAGCGACGCAAACGATCTATGCGCTTTCCAGCGGAGCTCTGCCCGCCGGCGTCGCCGTCGTGCGTGTCAGCGGAAGGCATACCAAAGCGGTGCTGCAGGCACTATGCGGTGGGGTTCCCTCGCCGCGGTCGGCGGCATTGAGATCGATTCGGTCTCGTAACGGTGATGTTATCGATAGCGGCCTTGTTCTCTACTTTCACGGACCTGCCTCCTTTACCGGAGAAGATTGCGCCGAATTTCAGATCCATGGTGGCCGCGCCGCGGTCAACGCGCTGCTTGAGGAACTCTCGAAGCTCGAGGGTTTGCGCCATGCAGAAGCCGGTGAGTTTTCACGCCGCGCTTTCCAGAACGGCAAGCTCGACCTGGTCGAGGTGGAGGGTCTCGCTGACCTGATTGTCGCCGAGACGGAAATGCAGCGTCGGCTCGCGATCGAGCATTCCGGCGGCGGACAGTCAAAAGTCTATGCCGGCTGGGCGAAGCGCTTGACCCATGCGCGGGCGATGATCGAGGCGGAGCTCGATTTTGCCGATGAAGACGACGTGCCGGGATCGGTCAGCGAGCGCATCTGGCGGGACATGTCTCTACTGTCGCAAGAGATCGCAGCGCATATTGCCGACGCACCGATCGCGGAGATCATCCGCGATGGCCTGAAGATCGTTATCGCAGGTGAGCCAAACGCCGGCAAGTCGAGCTTGCTCAACGCGCTGGCCCAACGCGACATTGCAATCGTCACTGAGATTGCCGGCACGACCCGCGACGTTCTTTCTGTCGACCTTTCCTTAGCCGGATTCTCCGTGAAACTTTATGACACGGCCGGTCTGCGGGAGACCGACGAGAAAGTAGAACAAGAAGGCATTCGTCGCGCGCGAGAAATTATCGAGAGAGCGGATCTGATCTTGCTGCTGGCCGATGCGCCTGATGGATTTGATGTCATATCCGACCTTGCACCCGAGATGACGCCGGTGCTGCGCGTCGGAACCAAACTCGATCGCGGCAGTGTTAGTTGGCGCGATGGTTCTGCCGACGTGTTGGTTTCCACGAAAACCGGCGACGGTATGGAACAACTGCTGGACGCGATCTCGGCGCATCTGCCCGATCTCAGTGGGCGCACGTCGCTGTCACTGCCGTCTCGGCGGCGACATGTCGATAGCCTGCGGCAGGCGCAACACTCGATCGACGACAGCCTGGCAAGGCAGGATCTGGGACTGGACATACGCGCAGAACTCTTGCGCCTTGCTGGCGATGCAATTGGACGGATAACCGGGCGTGTGGATGTTGAGAACCTTCTTGATGTGATATTTTCCGAATTCTGTATCGGGAAATAATCAGTAGCGCAGAGCAATACAACGTTTGCGAGTCCTTCATCGTGTTTCACGTGAAACGATTCGTACAGGGGTCAACCCCGGAGAAGAGGCAAAGATGCAATTTGACGTAATCGTCATTGGCGGTGGTCATGCCGGCTGCGAGGCCGCGGCTGCAGCCGCGCGTCTGGGCGCCAACACGGCGTTGATCACGCACAAGGCATCGACGATCGGGATTATGTCCTGCAACCCGGCCATCGGTGGCCTGGGCAAGGGACACCTGGTCCGCGAGATCGATGCGATGGACGGCTTGATGGGGCGCGTCGCGGATGCTGGCGGCATTCAGTTTCGTCTGCTCAATCGCCGCAAGGGACCGGCCGTGCGTGGACCTCGCACGCAAGCCGATCGTCGCCTCTATCGCGAAGCCATGCAGCGGGAGATCGCTGCCATCGACAATTTGACGGTTATCGAGGGCGATGCCTTCGACCTGTTGGAAGACCACGGCCGTATCCAAGGTGTCGTCATGAAGGACGGCCGAAGCTTCCAAGCCAAGTCCGTCGTTCTGACGACGGGCACGTTCTTGAAGGGCCTCATTCATATCGGCGATCAAAAGATCCCGGCCGGTCGCGTTGGTGAGGAACCGTCCGTCGGGCTCTCCGGCACCTTGTTGCGGTTTGGCTTGCGGCTTGGCCGCCTGAAGACTGGAACGCCCGCCCGCCTGGATGGACGCACCATCGACTGGGCAAGTGTTGGCCGCCAGGGCCCGGACGAGGATCCGGTGCCGTTCTCATTCATGACCGACACGATTGTGAACCGCCAGATCGATTGCGGCGTGACGCGCACCACGGAAGCGACACACAAGATCATTGCCGACAATATCGGCAAGTCGGCGATGTATTCTGGTCAGATCGAGGGTGTCGGACCGCGCTATTGCCCGTCCATCGAGGACAAGATCGTACGGTTTGGCGAGCGTGATGGTCACCAGATCTTCCTGGAGCCCGAGGGTCTCGACGACGACACGATCTATCCGAACGGTATTTCGACATCGCTGCCGGCAGACATTCAGGAAGCCTTTATCAAGACGATCCCCGGCTTGGAGAATGTTGCAATCCTCCAGCCTGGTTATGCGATCGAGTATGATCACGTCGATCCGCGCGAATTGAACGCGACCCTCGCCGTGCGCAAGATGCCGGGGCTTTTCCTGGCTGGGCAAATCAACGGCACGACGGGCTACGAGGAAGCTGGCGCCCAGGGCCTCGTCGCCGGCTTGAATGCCGCTCTGGTCGCGACGAACCGTCCCGAAGTCGTGTTCAGCCGGACGCAGTCCTATATTGGTGTCATGATCGACGACCTGACGTCGCGTGGCATCACTGAGCCCTACCGCATGTTCACCTCCCGCGCGGAGTACCGACTGTCGCTGCGGGCTGACAATGCCGATGCACGCCTAACACCGCTTGCCATGGAGATTGGCTGCATCTCCGATGTGCGCCGCGATCGCTTTGTCGATTGGCGTGCGCGTTTCGATGAGGGGCGCGCGCTGCTGAAGAGCCTCTCGGTCACCCCGGCCGAGGGTAACCGTCATGGCTTGAAGCTCAATAAGGATGGTCAACGGCGTACCGCTTTCGAGATCCTGTCCTATCCCGATCAGTCGATTGCCAGCTTGCAGCCGATCTGGCCCGAGCTGTCGTCGATTGGTCCGCGCGTCGTTGAGGCGCTTGAGATCGATGCGGTCTACGCCGTCTACATGGATCGTCAGGCCGCGGATATTGCCGGCATTCAGCGCGAAGAAAATCTCGTCATACCCGATGGCTTCGACTTCGATATGCTTTCGGGCCTCTCCAATGAGTTGAAGCAGAAGCTCAAGCAGCAGGCGCCCCGCAATCTGGCTCAGGCGATGAAGGTCGACGGCATGACGCCGGCAGCCGCATCGCTGATCCTGGCATGGCTGAAGCGACAGAACCGTACCGTAGAACGTGAAGAAAAGGTCAGCGTACAATGAAGGCGAGTCCAATCGATGTGTTGAACGGACTGCGTGTTTCACGTGAAACGAATGAACGGCTCGAGCATTTTGCCAGACTTTTTCAGAAGTGGGCGAAGTCGATCAATCTTGTAGCGCCGTCGACGGTCGAGGATCTTTGGCGCCGGCATATCGTCGATAGTCTGCAACTCGCGCAGCTGTCGCCGGATCCGAAGACCTGGGTCGATCTCGGGAGCGGTGGCGGTTTTCCCGGCGTGATTACGGCGATCTATCTCGCTGAGTTTGCTGATGGCTGGGTGCATCTCGTCGAAAGCAACAACAAGAAGGCTGCCTTTTTGCGCGTCGCCTTGGCAGAAACGGGCGCGCGCGGCTCCGTTCACCCGGTTCGAATCGAAGATGCGGGCGCGATTATTCCCCGCGCCGACGCTGTTTCTGCGCGTGCGTTAGCGGATTTGACCCTGCTGCTTGACTATTCTGCGCCGTGGATGACGGCACAGGACCAAAAAGCAGTCGCCTATTTTCACAAAGGGCGGGATTACCAGCGCGAAATCGACAAAGCCATTAGCCGCTATCAGTTTGATCTGGTAAAACATCCAAGCGTGGTCGAGCCGGATTCTGTCGTGCTCGAGATCGCAAATCTGTCACGCAAGGCTTAGTGATCGCGAGCGGAAACATGTTTGGTGGCAAAAACCGGATCATCACAATCGCAAATCAGAAGGGTGGCGTGGGCAAAACCACGACGGCCATCAATCTGGCGACCGCATTGGCGGCTATCGGCGAGCGCGTCCTGATCGTCGATCTCGACCCTCAGGGCAACGCCAGTACCGGTCTTGGTATCCAGCGCCGCGATCGGAACCTGTCGTCCTATGAATTGATGATGGGATCGCACGGAATCGGCGAGATCGCCCAGGAAACGGCGGTCCCCAACCTTGCAATCATTCCGTCGACAATGGACCTTCTCGGCGTCGAAATGGAAATCGCGCAGGAACCGGATCGTGTCTTCCGTTTGCGCAAGGCCTTGGTCAGCCCCGCCGCAATGGAGTACTCCTACGTGCTGGTCGATTGCCCGCCATCGTTCAACCTACTGACGATGAACGCGATGGCAGCGGCCCATTCGGTGCTTGTGCCGCTTCAGTGCGAATTCTTCGCGCTTGAGGGGCTGAGCCAGCTACTGGAGACCGTGGATCAGATACGCCGGACCGTGAATCCGAGCCTGGATATCCAGGGTATCGTCCTGACCATGTTCGATTCGCGCAACAACTTGGCACAGCAGGTCGTCAGCGACGTGCGGACGCATCTGGGCGACAAGGTCTACCACACTCTGATTCCGCGCAATGTTCGCGTTTCGGAAGCGCCGTCCTACGGCAAACCGGCCATTCTGTATGATCTGAAATGCGCCGGCAGCCAGGCCTATCTGCAGCTGGCCTCCGAAGTCATTCAGCGCGAGCGCCAGCGCAAGGCGGCATAATCATTTCGGTAGCGTAATTTAACTCGGGTGACGATATGAACGACGATAGCTCGAAGAGGCGGCTCGGTCGCGGATTGGCCGCGTTGATCGGCGAGATGGATCAGCCGTTGCAAACGGGCGCGGCCGCCCCTGCCCCGGTCAATCCCGATCGGCGCGTGCCGATCGAGTTCGTATCGCGCAATCCGCGCAACCCGCGTCGTCAGTTCGACGAGGCCGAACTGCAGGATCTTGCCAATTCGATCCGCCAGCACGGGATCGTTCAACCTGTCGTCGCCCGGACGATCGGCGCCGATCGCTACGAGATCATCGCTGGTGAACGCCGTTGGCGTGCGGCACAGTTGGCCGGATTCACCGAAATCCCGGTCATCATTCGCGACGTCGACGATCGCACGGCGCTCGAAATCGCCATCGTTGAAAACGTCCAGCGCTCGGATCTCAATCCGCTGGACGAAGCGCTTGGCTATGAACAACTGATCGCCGAGCACGGCTATACGCAGAACGATCTCGGCGAGATCATCGGCAAGAGCCGAAGCCATGTCGCCAACAGCCTGCGTCTCTTGAAGTTGCCGGAGCCGGTTCGGGACATGTTGTCGGAAGGCACGCTGTCGGCCGGACATGCGCGCGCACTCATTCCAACGTCGGATCCTGCCACCCTCGCCCGGGCGATCATTGCCAAGGGTCTCTCGGTGCGTGACGCCGAGCGTATCGCGCAGAACGATATTCGCGCGCAGAACGATCCGAACTACGGCAAGACCGCCCGTCGCGACGAGAAGGATGCGGACACGCTGGCGCTCGAGCGCACGCTGTCCGATAGCCTCGGGCTTGAAGTCACGGTGAACCACAAGGCGTCCGGTGGCCATCTGCGCATCGCCTACAAGACGCTGGATCAGCTTGAAGAAATCTGCAGGCTGCTGGAGCGGCGATAAGCCACTCCTTCAGATCTCGAATTCATGCATTGATGGCGCGTCGCTCCAAGAGCGGCGCGCCTAATTGTTTGATATAACGAGATCTTTTGGCATACAGCTTAATTCGGCTGGTGACATGAAGGCACCCAAACATCTCAGGCAGACCCGCCGAAAGCCCGCCGGTGAAGCTCTGACTCAGCGTTGGAAGCGGCAATAGGCCTGGCGGAGAACTCAGCGTCGCGCCGACTGCACCGCGATCGCCATCAGGTTCTGTAGCACAAGGCTCTCTTCCAGGCTCGCGCGGCTGCGGCTCTGAAAAACGGTCGTCTGCAGGCGGTTGAGTTCGCGACGGATGGCAGGGCTCGACCAGTGCTTCAAGGCTGCCTCGACGATCGGCTTGCGGCGAAAGTGCAGACCACGTCCGAGGGTGGCGATCACCTGGCCGGCCTGCTGACGGCTTGCGTCCATCTCGGCGCGCATCACATCGAGTTGCTGGAACTGGCGCAGGCACGCCTGCAGCACCAGAAAGGCCGGCGTCTTGGATGTCGTGATCTTCTGCATGGCGTGCAGCAAACCATCGAGGTCGCCCTTCAGCACCGCATCGACGGCATCGTCGACGGAGATGGCGCTGGCATCGCCAACGATATCGAGAACGTCCTCTTCGTCCACCGTGGACTTGCCACGGCAGTAGAGCGCGAGCTTTCGCAACTCGTTGCGCGAGGCCAGGCGGTCGCCGCCGAGCGCCTCCAGCAGCCTTTGCCGAGCCGCGGGGCTGATGCCCAGCTTCTCGTCGCCGAGTTCCTTGTCGATCAGCGCCTGCAGGCTGCGCGTATCGTCGCTGTAACAGGCGATACAGGCGACCGAACGGGCGCTCTCGCCGACCTTTCGAAGTGCCGACCCCTTCTTCAGGTCGCCGGCCTCGACGATCACATAGCTTCCGGTCGGTGGTTCGGTGGACAGGATTTGCAAGGCATCGACCAGCGGCTTTTCGTTGGCTGCGCCACGGACCCAGACGAGCTTTTCTCCGCCGAAGAGGCCGATCGAGTTTACCTCATCGAGCAGCCGCCCCGGCGACTGCGTCAGTTCGCTGACGTCGAGCTTCAACAGCGAAAAGGGATCGTCGAGCGGCACGCCGCAGCGGCCGGCGATTGCCGAAGCACGCTCGGAGACGAGCCCGCGGTCGGGCCCGTAGAGGATGAAAAGCCGGTAGACTCCGGCTGACTTCTGGAGAAAGGAGTCGAACTCGTGCGACTTGACCTCGCTCATGCCGACACCGCTTAGCGGCTGAGAGCCGCGGCGATGTCGGCCCGGATCAGCTCGGCCAGTTCCTTGGCCGCGCGGTTTTCGCCGTCACGAACGGCGCGCACCTTGGCAAATTCCTGAACCGGGAAGTCAACGAGGGCCACCGCCGTGCGGTTGCCCGACTTGATGGTCTCGCCCGTGCCGATCTTCGTCAGATTGTAGTCCGCCTTGACGACGATACGGCCGGCGCCGGCGCGGTCCTTGGCCTGATCGTAGAGCACGCCCATCGAGCGGTGGGTGACGGTGAGCGCCAGGTGATATTGCGGGTTCGCGGGCTCGCCCTGGCCACCTGCGGCCAGGAAGATCAGCGCGTTGCGCACTTCCTGCTCGACGCGGTCGTTGGCTTCGGAAATCTCGATCGCCGCCAGTGCCGTCGAGGTGCCGACCGGGTCGGAATAGAGCGGCCGGACCTGGCAGCCGGCGAGCGCGGTCAACATGAGCACGCCAGCCAGAACCGGAATCGACCGGATACGGAAACCAGCTCTATCAGACAACGACATTGACGATCCTCTGGGGCACGACGATGATTTTCTTGGGGCTGCTGCCGTTGAGCGCGGACTTGACGGCATCGAGCGCCAGGACGGCGCTTTCGATCGCACTCTGATCCGCATCGCGGGCGATTGTCAAATCAGCGCGCTTCTTGCCATTGATCTGCACCGGCATGGTGATTTCGTTCTCGACCACCAAGGCTGGGTTGAACGCCGGCCAGCGGCGTTCTGCAATCAGCCCTTCGCCGCCGATCTGGCGCCAGCATTCCTCGGCGAGGTGCGGCATCATCGGTGCGATCAGGTCGATCAGGATCGTCGTGGCATCCTTTACGGCACTTGCCAGGGCCGCGTCGGCCTTGCCGGCGGCTACCTGTGTCAGCGGTGCGGCAAGCGTGTTCACGAGCTCGTAGATGCGCGCCACGGCCTTGTTGAAGGCGAGCTTGTCATAGTCCGCCTCGACCGCTCGCAGCGTCTTGTGCGCGGCTTGCGAAACCGACAGTCCCTCGCCTTCGAGCGCCGGGGCGGCCTCGATTGCGCGCAGCTTCTCGGCCGCTTCGCTGATCAGGCGCCAGACGCGCTGCACGAAGCGATGCGATCCTTCGACACCGGCTTCGGACCAGATCACGTCACGATCCGGCGGTGAATCGGAGAGAACGAAGAAGCGAGCGGTGTCGGCGCCGTAGGAGGCGATGATGTCGTCGGGATCGACGACGTTCTTTTTCGACTTCGACATCTTCTCGATCGAGCCGATGGCGATGTCCTCACCTGTCTCGATCAGCGTCGCACGGCGGCGTCCATCGATCTCCTCGATGTGGATTTCGGCCGGCGTCACCCATTCGCGCTGGGCGCCTTCGCCGCGGCTATAGGTTTCGTGCACGACCATGCCTTGCGTGAACAGGCCCTTGAACGGCTCGTCGACGGCCACATGGCCGGTCGCCTTCATCGCGCGGGTGAAGAAGCGCGAATAGAGCAGATGCAGGATCGCGTGCTCGATGCCGCCGATGTACTGATCGACCGGCAGCCAGTGGTTGGCGACCTTGGGGTCGGTCGGATTGTCTTCCCAAGGTGCTGTGAAGCGCGTGAAGTACCAGGACGAATCGACGAAGGTGTCCATCGTGTCCGTCTCGCGGCGGGCGTCCTTGCCGCATTGCGGGCAGGCGACGTGGCGCCAGGTGGCGTGACGGTCGAGCGGATTGCCCGGCTTGTCGAAGGTGACATCCGGCGGCAGCACGACCGGCAGGTCGGCTTTCGGAACCGGCACGACGCCGCAGTCCTCGCAATGGATGACCGGGATCGGGCAGCCCCAGTAGCGCTGGCGCGAGATGCCCCAGTCACGCAGGCGGAAATTGACCTTGCGCTCGGCACGTGGCGCGCCGTCGAGCATTTCCTTCTCGAGCTTCGAAGCAACGGTCTCGAAGGCGTCTTCCGTCGACAGGCCATCGAGGAAGCGCGAATTGATCATCACGCCGTCGCCGATATAGGCCTCGTCACCAATGGCAAAGGTTGCGGCGTCGCCGTCCTTCGGCATGACGACTGGAACGACAGGCAGATCGTATTTGCGGGCGAAGTCGAGGTCGCGCTGGTCGCCGGAGGGGCAGCCGAAGATGGCGCCCGTGCCGTAGTCCATCAGCACGAAGTTCGCGACATAGACCGGCAGCTCCCAGCTCGGATCGAGCGGGTGCTTGGCACGGATGCCGGTGTCGATGCCCTTCTTCTCGGCCGTCTCCAGCGCAGCAAGCGAGGTACCGGCGCGGCGGCATTCTTCGCAGAATGCATCGACCTCGGGATTGCTGGCCGCCACCTGCCTTGCCAACGGGTGATCGGCAGCGATCGCCAGGAACGAGGCGCCGAAGAGCGTGTCCGGACGGGTGGTGTAGACGGTGAGTTCCGTTGCGTCGCCGGCGGTGCCCTCGACGATTTCCCAACGCAGCGACAGGCCCTCGGAGCGGCCGATCCAGTTCTTCTGCATCAGGCGCACCTTCTCGGGCCACTGATCCAGCGTATCGAGCGCGTCGAGCAGTTCCTGGCTGAAGTCGGTGATGCGGAAGAACCATTGCGTCAGTTCGCGCTGTTCGACCAGAGCGCCCGATCGCCAGCCGCGGCCGTCGATCACCTGCTCGTTGGCCAGCACTGTGTTATCGACCGGGTCCCAGTTGACCTTGGACTGCTTGCGGTAGACGAGGCCCTTTTCCAGGAAGTCCAGGAACAGGTACTGCTGGCGCTGGTAATAGGCGGGGTCGCAGGTTGCGAACTCGCGGTTCCAGTCGAGCGACAGGCCCATGACCTTCAGCTGCGCCTTCATCGAGGCGATGTTCTGGTAGGTCCAGCTGGCCGGGTGCACGCCACGCTCCATGGCGGCGTTCTCGGCCGGCATGCCGAAGGCGTCCCAACCCATCGGGTGCAGCACGTTGAAGCCGCGGGCGCGCTTGTAGCGCGCTACCACGTCACCCATGGTGTAGTTGCGCACGTGGCCCATGTGGATGCGGCCCGAGGGATAGGGGAACATCTCGAGCACGTAGTACTTTTCGCGCGGATCGTCGTTCTCGGTCTGGAAGACCTCGTTCTTTTCCCATTCCTGCTGCCAACGGGGCTCGGCATCACGCGGATTGTATCGTTCGCTAGACATGTCTTTTCGATGTTCCGGAAGTTCTGCGGCGCATAGTTGCGCCTCATGATAGTTGGGGTGACCTTCACCACGAAACCGCCTGACGGTCAAGTTTTTGAAGGGTTTGGCGCGACACTTTGGCGGATTTGAGCCGGTCCGCGACGGAGCGGCCTTGGCAATCGGCTCAACTTTGCCTAAGCCGCTCGGTCAGTGGTTTGGAAATCCCGTGTCGGAGAGCAGGTCCATGGAAGTTCAAGAGCGGTTGCAGGATGTCGTGAGCCGGATTCAGGCGGCGGAGAAGTCTGCTGGTCGCGCCAAAGGCGCCGTCACGCTCGTGGCTGTTTCCAAGACCTTCGACGCTGATGCCATCCGCCCGGTGATTGCGGCCGGGCAGCGGGTGTTCGGCGAGAACCGCGTGCAAGAAGCGCAGGGCAAGTGGCCGGAGCTGAAGGCCGAGACGTCCGGTCTCGAACTGCACCTGATCGGTCCGCTGCAGTCGAACAAGGCGGCGGAAGCCGTCGCGCTGTTCGATGTCATCGAGACGGTCGATCGCGAGAAGATCGCCCGCGCGCTTGCTGCCGAAATGCAGAAACAGGGCCGAACGCTCAGGCTCTATGTGCAGGTCAACACCGGATTGGAGCCGCAGAAGGCCGGCATTGCGCCGGACGAGACCGCCGCCTTCGTGGAACTCTGCCGCAACGAGCTGGGCCTTTCGATCGAGGGGCTGATGTGCATTCCGCCGGTCGAGGAAAATCCCGGTCCGCATTTTGCTCTGCTCGCCAAGCTGGCCGTTGCCTGCAAGCTCGAGAAGCTGTCGATGGGCATGTCCGGCGACTTCGAGACTGCTATCCAGTTCGGCGCCACCGGCGTTCGCGTCGGTTCGGCCATTTTCGGCGCACGCTGAGGTCACTTCGTCACATACCGCTTTCGTCGGGGTTCCCCTCGTCTCTCATTAGCCTATCCTTGTGCACGAGGAGGCCGGACATGTCCGGCAACATGCGCAGGGAGGAACGGACATGGCGAGCAGCTATGCCGACGTGTACGCGGGCTGGAAAGCGGACCCGCAGAGTTTCTGGTCCAATGCAGCCAATGCGATCGACTGGTTTGAAAGACCGGTACGGGCGTTCGATGCGGAGGCCGGCATCTATGGGCACTGGTTCGCCGATGGCGTTACCAATACCTGCTACAACTGCCTGGATCGCCATGTGGTCGCTGGCCGTGGCGAGCAGATCGCCTTCATCTATGACAGCCCCGTCACCGGGCGTGTGGAGCGCATCTCCTACGCATCTCTGCTCGCCGACGTAGCGGCCCTGGCCGCCGTCTACCGCAAGCTGGGGGTCGGCAAGGGCGACCGGATCATCATCTATATGCCGATGATCCCGCAGGCGGCGGTTGCGATGCTCGCGGCTGCGCGCATCGGCGCCGTGCACTCCGTGGTCTTCGGCGGCTTTGCCGCCAACGAGCTCGCCGTGCGCATCGACGATTGTCAAGCGAAGCTGATCGTGTCTGCAAGCTGCGGGATCGAACCCGGTCGTACTGTCGCCTACAAGCCGCTGCTCGATGCGGCGCTCGACATCGCAACCCACAAGCCGGCCCATTGCCTTGTCTTCCAGCGCGAGATGGCGGAAGCCGCCATGACCGAGGGACGCGACATCGATTTCGCGTCGGCGCTCGCCGCGGCGAAAGAGGCAGGGGAAGAAACCGAATGCGTGCCGGTCGCCTCGACCGATCCGCTCTATGTGCTCTACACCTCGGGCACGACCGGCCAGCCCAAGGGGGTGGTGCGCGACAATGGCGGCCACATGGTCGCGCTCAAATGGTCCATGGAGAACTTCTTCGGCGTGCAGCCGGGCGAAGTCTTCTGGGCCGCGTCGGACATCGGCTGGGTCGTCGGCCACTCCTACATCGTCTACGGCCCGCTCCTGAATGGCAGCACGTCGATCCTGTTCGAAGGCAAGCCGGTCGGCACGCCGGACCCCGGAACCTATTGGCGGATCATAGCCGAGCACGGCGTCGTGGTGATGTTCACCGCGCCGACGGCGCTCAGGGCGATTCGCAAGGAGGATCCGGAGGCTTCTCACGTTCGCCGATACGACCTGTCGAAGTTTCGCGCGTTGTTTCTCGCCGGCGAACGGGCGGATCCCGACACGATCCACTGGGCCGAGAAGGCGCTCGGCGTGCCCGTCATCGATCATTGGTGGCAGACGGAAACCGGATGGCCTGTGGCGGGAAATCCCATGGGGCTCGGCCTTCTGCCGGTAAAATACGGTTCGCCGGCCGTTCCGCTACCGGGATACGACGTCCAGATCCTCGACGATGCCGGACATCCGGTAACAGCCGGTACGCTGGGCAATGTGGTCGTGAAGCTGCCGCTTCCGCCGGGATGCCTGCCGACGCTCTGGAATGCAGACCACCGGTTCCGCGCGGCCTATCTCGACGAGTTTCCCGGCTACTACAAGACTGCCGATGCCGGCTATCTCGATGAGGATGGCTATATCTTCATCATGGCGCGAACGGACGACATCATCAATGTGGCTGGCCATCGCCTCTCCACCGGAGCGATGGAGGAGGTCTGCTCCAGCCACCCCGATGTTGCCGAATGTGCCGTCATCGGTATTGCCGACGATTTGAAAGGCCAGATCCCGGCCGGCTTCCTCGTCATCAACTCCAATGTTTCCCGTGAAACGTCGGAGATCGAACGCGAAGTCATCAGCCTCGTGCGCGAACGCATCGGACCGGTTGCCGCCTTCCGGCTGGCGATCTGCGTCAAGCGGCTGCCGAAGACGCGGTCGGGCAAGATCTTGCGCGCCACGATCCAGAAGATCGCCGACCGTCAGCCCTGGAAAATGCCGGCGACGATCGATGATCCTGTCATTCTCGACGAAATCACCGTCGCTCTGCATGGGCGAGGCATCGGCGTCTAGTGATTGCTAAGCCGGCTCATGAATTTGCGCGGTGCACGCCGCATTAGGTGTGCACGACCGCGGCAAACCAATCACTGAAACTGGCTGCGGCCCTTGAGCGTGTGACTTTGGTGATCAGGAAGTAGCTTTCGTCCTCCAGGGTGGCGATATCGGACAGGATCACCAGGTCTCCGTTGTCGATTTCGCGCCGGAAGACTTCGACCGGGCAAAGCGCCACGCCATGGCCGGCAATGACTGCCGTTGCCAAAAGGTTGAAGTCCTGAAACACGGGGCCACGCAACGTCTGCGTGGCCTCCTGCCCTGCCCTTGCCAGCCAATCGCGCCAGCGTGACGTCGTTTCGTCGTGCAACAGATCGGCTGACGCGATCGCCTGCGGTGACGTCAGCGCGCCTTTTCGTTCGAGATAGCGAGGGCTCGCAACCGGACGGTTGATGCGGGAGAACAGCCGGTTGGAACGGGTTCCTTCGCTCTTGTCGGCCCCGAGCGTGATGAGGACGTCGCAGCCGGTTTCCCGCAATTGCTGCTCTGCCATTGCATAGACGACCTTGACGTCCACCTCCGGGTGACGGTGCAGGAATTCGCCGAGTGCCGGGATCAGCCAGCGCGTGGCGATCGAGGGTATGCAGGCAACGCTCACCTGCGCCTTGGCGTTCAGTCGTAGCAGTTCCGTTTCCGCAGCGATGCGCTCCAATGCCGATGTCAATACCGCGGCCAGGTTCTCGGCCTCTGGCGCCAGCCTGACCCCACGCTTCTCGCGCACGAAGAGCGGCCGGCCGAACCACTCCTCCAACAGCCGGATCTGGTGACTGATGGCCGCGTGCGTCACATGCAACTCGTCGCCGGCGCGGGAGAAGCTCGCCAGACGCGCCGCGGCTTCGAAGGCACGCAGCATGCCGAGTGGTGGCAACATCATTTGTAAGCTTTCCTCATCAATGCCTTGAGGAAAGGTCGTTTGATTGGTCACCGTTGTCAATGGATACTGGGCCTATCACCGGATTGGGAGAGAGTTTCCCGTCCGTAGACATTAGAAATCCTTACAGATGGAGAGACCTATGTTCGTGCGCAGCCTGCAGCAGATCGAAGCTACCGACCATTTTGTCGAATGGGGCAGCGGGACCAGCCATCGGCTGCTAACCGAGCGGGATGGCATGGGTTTCACCGTCTGCCACACGGTCGTTCGTGCCGGAACGGTATCGTTGCTCGAGTACCGCAACCATCTCGAAGCCTGCTATTGCATCGCCGGGCACGGCGAGGTCGAGGACATGCAGGGCAAGGTCTTCCCGATCAACAAGGGCGATATCTACGTGCTCGACCAGAACGACAAACATTTCTTGCGCGGCGGCAAGGACGAGGATCTGGTTCTCGTCAGCATCTTCAATCCGCCACTCAAGGGGACCGAGCGGCACAATCTCAACGACCCATCCGGCTCGGCCTACTGAACTCGTTGCCGAGCACCGACCAACAAAAAAGCCCGGATCGACGATCCGGGCTTTTTTCATTGGGCTGGACGGCGATCAGTACTGATCGTCTTCGTCCTCGTCCTTGCGGTCCGACTTCAGCGACTTGAGCTTGGCGAAGACGGCATCGGCGTCGATTTCCTTCTCTTCCTCGCGCTCGTAGCTAAAGCCCAGCTTTTCGGTTTCCTGGGCCGATTCCAGCGTCTGGCCGAGTTCGGCAGCCGTCGGCAGCGGACGGCCCTTGGAAGCGCGTTCGACTTCGAGGTCGAGGTCGATCTGCGAGCAGAGGCCGAGGGTTACCGGGTCCATCGGCGTCAGGTTGGCGGAGTTCCAGTGGGTGCGCTCGCGGATCTGTTCGATCGTCGACTTGGTGGTGCCGACGAGACGCGAGATCTGCGCATCCTTGAGTTCCGGATGGTTGCGGACGAGCCACAGAATAGCGTTCGGGCGATCCTGGCGCTTGGAAACCGGGGTGTAGCGCGGGCCCTTGCGCTTGCTATCAGGCACGCGAACCTTCGGCTCGGACAGCTTCAGCTTGTGGTTGGGGTTGCCTTCGGCGCGGGCGATCTCGTCGCGCGAAAGCTGACCGGTCGCGATCGGGTCGAGGCCCTTGATGCCCTGCGCGGATTCACCGTCGGCGATCGCCTTCACTTCGAGCGGGTGCAGCTTGCAGAACTGCGCGATCTGGTCGAAGGACAGCGCGGTATTGTCAACCAGCCAGACGGCGGTCGCCTTGGGCATAAGCAGTTGCTGAGCCATGGATATAGTCCTTTTGTCCGCCGCGCCGGTGTCGCGGGCCGTGGAGTCTACCACTGATTTCCGGGAAATGTGGGCCTCTATACCGTCGTTGTCGCGAAATTGCAATTCTTCAGTTCCAAATGTCCTTTTGTCTAATTGCGGCGGGCATTTGACCTGCTATGAATGTGCGCGAAACGGGGGAGCCCTAGGAGGGGCGAACCGCACTAGGAATGCGTAGGGAGGAAAATATGTCCGCCAAAATCTATCCGGTGTTGAAGTCTGCCAAGAGCCGGACGCTGCTTGATAACGCCACATACCTGAAGTGGTACGAAGAGAGCGTTTCTGATCCGGCAAAGTTCTGGGGCAAGCACGGCAAACGGATCGATTGGTTCAAGCCCTATACCAAGGTCAAGAACACATCCTTCAAGGGCAAGGTCTCGATCAAGTGGTATGAAGACGGCCTTACCAACGTCTCCTACAACTGTATCGACCGCCACCTGAAGACGCATGGCGAAAAGACCGCCATCATCTGGGAAGGCGACAATCCCTATATCGACAAGAAGATCACCTACAACCAGCTCTACGAGCAGGTCTGCCGCCTTGCCAACGTCCTGAAGAAGCATGGCGTCAAGAAGGGTGACCGCGTCACCATCTACATGCCGATGATCCCGGAAGCATCCTATGCGATGCTTGCCTGCGCCCGCATCGGCGCCATTCATTCGGTCGTCTTCGGCGGCTTTTCGCCGGATGCGCTTGCCGGCCGTATCGTCGACTGTGAGTCCACCTTCGTCATCACCTGCGACGAGGGCGTTCGCGGCGGCAAGCCGGTCCCGCTCAAGGAAAACACCGATACGGCGATCGACATCGCGGCCAAACAGCATGTCATCGTCAACAAGGTTCTGGTCGTGCGCCGCACCGGCGGCAAGACCGCCTGGGCACCGGGCCGTGACCTCTGGTACCACCAGGAAATCGCCACCGTGAAGCCGCATTGCGAGCCGGCGAAGATGAAGGCGGAAGATCCGCTGTTCATCCTCTATACCTCGGGCTCGACCGGCAAGCCGAAGGGCGTGTTGCACACGACCGGCGGCTACCTGGTCTATGCATCGATGACGCACGAATATGTCTTCGACTATCGCGATGGCGAGGTCTACTGGTGCACGGCCGACGTCGGCTGGGTCACCGGCCACTCCTATATCGTCTATGGTCCGCTCGCGAATGCTGCGACCACCGTGATGTTCGAAGGCGTGCCGAATTTCCCGGATGCCGGGCGTTTCTGGGAAGTGGTCGACAAGCACAAGGTCAACGTCTTCTACACGGCGCCGACGGCGATCCGCTCGCTGATGGGCGCCGGCGACGACTTCGTCAAGCGCGCCTCGCGCTCCTCGCTTCGCCTGCTCGGTTCGGTCGGCGAGCCGATCAACCCGGAAGCCTGGGAGTGGTATTACAACGTCGTTGGCGAGCAGAAGTCGCCGATCGTCGATACCTGGTGGCAGACGGAAACCGGCGGCATCCTGATCACGCCGCTCCCGGGCGCGACCGACCTCAAGCCCGGTTCGGCTACGCGGCCGTTCTTCGGCGTTCAGCCGCAGCTCGTCGACAATGAAGGCAACGTGCTCGAAGGCGCTGCCGACGGCAACCTCTGCATCATCGACAGCTGGCCGGGCCAGATGCGCACAATCTATGGCGACCACGCGCGTTTCGGGCAGACCTACTTTGCCACCTACAAGGGCAAGTATTTCACCGGTGACGGCTGCCGCCGCGATGAAGACGGCTACTACTGGATCACCGGCCGCGTCGACGACGTCTTGAACGTGTCGGGCCACCGTCTCGGCACGGCTGAAGTGGAATCGGCGCTCGTGTCGCACCACCTCGTCTCGGAAGCGGCCGTCGTTGGCTATCCACACCCGATCAAGGGCCAGGGCATCTATTGCTATGTCTCGCTGATGGCTGGTGAAATCGGCAACGACGAACTGCGCGCCGCCTTGGTGAAGCATGTCCGTTCGGAAATCGGCCCGATCGCCACACCGGACAAGATCCAGTTCGCTCCGGGCTTGCCGAAGACCCGCTCGGGCAAGATCATGCGCCGCATCCTGCGCAAGATCGCCGAGGATGATTTCGGCGCGCTCGGCGATACCTCGACGCTCGCCGATCCGGCCGTCGTCGACGATCTGATCGCGAACCGCCAGAACAAGGCCTGACCTTGAAAAGCCGCCGCGCACCTCTCGGGCGTGCGGCGGCTCTCCTATCGTCGCAGATGATGTAAGATCTCCGGTATCGCCGATGCGGCACCTGTCTCGGCAAGCCGGACAATTTCGTGAGCCGGATTCAGATAGCGGTCGCAGGCGCCGGCACCTAACCCGAACTTAGAAGTCGATTGCGCGACCCTTGATCTCCCAATCACCGTAGCGGGCTGGATCTTCGCCCCCGCGCCCGCCGATCTCCGGCGGCAGCTCTTTCTTGATCTCCGCCTGACGCCGCTCTTCCGCTTCCTTCAGGGCCCGCACGGCGGCAGGCGGCAGCGGCTTCTTCGGGCGGTCGGCGGCGTTGTCATTGTCGTTCTGCATCTGAACGGTATCCGGATTCGAGCATCAATATTGAAGAATTGGCTGTTTGCACCCATCATATAGGATGCCGTTCCCCGTACGGGAACCCTGATTCACGTGAAACGTCGACGACCCGGAGCCTTCTGATGAACCTTGTCCGCACCGCCATGCTGCTTGCAGTCATGACCGCCCTGTTCATGGCGGTAGGCTTCGCCATCGGCGGACGCGGCGGCATGATGATCGCCTTCATCATGGCCGCAGGTATGAACTTCTTCTCCTATTGGAACTCCGACAAGATGGTGCTGCGCATGTACCGCGCGCAGGAGGTCGATGAGCGCAGCGCGCCGGAGTACTACGGCATCGTTCGCGACCTCGCGCGCAATGCCGGCCTGCCGATGCCGCGTGTCTACGTGATCGACAGCCCGCAGCCGAACGCGTTTGCCACCGGCCGCAACCCGGAGAATGCCGCGGTTGCCGCTTCGACCGGCCTGCTTCACGCTCTCAACTATGACGAGGTCGCCGGCGTGATGGCGCATGAACTCGCCCACGTACAGAACCGCGACACCTTGACGATGACGCTGACGGCCACCCTTGCCGGCGCGATCTCGATGCTCGGCAACTTTGCTTTCTTCTTCAGCGGCAACCGTGAAAACAACAATCCGCTCGGCTTCATCGGCACGCTGGTGGCGATGATCGTGGCGCCGATTGCGGCAATGCTGGTGCAGATGGCGATCAGCCGGACGCGCGAATATTCGGCCGACCGTCGTGGCGCCGAGATTTGCGGCAAGCCGCTGGCGCTCGCTTCGGCGCTGCAGAAGATCGCAGGCGCCGCCCATCAGATCCACAACGACGATGCCGAGCGCAACCCGGCGACGGCGCATATGTTCATCATCAATCCGCTCTCCGGCGAGCGCATGGACAACCTGTTTTCGACCCATCCGAACACCGAAAACCGCATCGCTGCCCTGCAGCAGATGGCCCAGGAGATGTCTTCGGTCTCGACGCCGCCGGTTCGGGCTGATAATCCCGTGCGCAAATCGCGCTCTGTGCCCTCTACCGGTTGGGGTCGCGGTGGTTCCGAACCGCCCAAAGGTCCCTGGTCCTGATGTCCGCAGAAAACAACAACGATTCACGTCCGAAACGATCGCACCGCAACGGCGCCGCAGCAAGGTCGAAGAAGCCTGCCCCGGCGCCGCGTGGTCCGGAGAAGCCTGGCCTGAGAGCGCGTCAGGCCGCCGCGAAGATCCTGGCGGCCGTTATCGACCGCAAGACGTCGCTCGACGGCATGCTCGACAGCGAGCACGGCAACCCGGCCTATCGCGAGCTGAATGAAGCCGACCGCGCCCTGGTCCGGGCAATCCTCAATTCCGCCCTTCGCCATCTCCCGCGCGTGCAGGCTGCGATCAACTCGCTGCTGCAGACGCCCTTGCCGGAGGGTGCGCGGGCGCTCGATCACGTGCTTGCCGTGGCGGCGGCACAGATCCTCTATTTGGACGTGCCTGATCATTCCGCTGTCGATCTCGCCGTCGAACAGGCACAGAACGATCCGCGTAACCGTCGTTTCGCCAATCTCGTGAACGCCGTGCTGCGGCGTCTGTCGCGTGAAAAGGATGCCGTTCTCGAAAGCACGCGCCATATTCCGGCGATGCCGGAATGGTTCTTCGAGCGCCTCATTGCCCACTATGGCGCAGCGGCGGCCGAGAAGATCGCCGAGGCGCAGCTGACGCCGGCGGCGATCGATCTCTCCGTCAAGTCCGAGCCTGCGGCTTGGGCCGAGCGGCTTGGCGGTACCGTCCTGCCAACCGGCTCGGTACGGCTTGGCGCATTCTCAGGCTCGATCCCTTCCTTAGCCGGATTCGATGACGGTGCCTGGTGGGTTCAGGACGCGGCCGCATCGATCCCGGCGCGGCTCTTCGGAGACCTCAAGGGCAAGCGAACCGTCGATCTCTGCGCCGCACCCGGCGGCAAGACCGCCCAGCTCATCCTCGCCGGCGCCGAAGTGACGGCGCTCGACCAGTCCGGTAGCCGCTTGCGCCGGCTGAAGGGCAATCTCAAGCGGCTTGGGCTCGAGGCTGAGACCACGGAAGTCAACATGGCGGACTTCCAGCCGGAGACACTGTTCGATGCCGCCCTGCTCGACGCCCCCTGCTCTTCGACCGGCACGACCCGCCGTCACCCTGACGTGCTGTGGACCAAGGGACCGGAAGACATCGAAAAGCTCGCAGACCTGCAGGAGCGGCTGCTTCGTCATGCGCTGACGGTGGTCAAGCCCGGCGGCACGGTCGTCTTCTCCAATTGCTCCCTCGACCCGCGCGAAGGCGAAGAGGTCGTTGCCCGGGTCGTAGGTTCTGGCGAAAGCTACGAGCGGGTGCCGATTTCCGCCGCCGACTGGCCGGGGCTCGAGGACGCGATCACGCCGATCGGCGAAATGCGGACGACGCCTGCCATGCTGCCGCTCGATGCTCCGTTTTCGAGCGGCCTCGATGGTTTCTACGCAGCGGTGATTCGCCGCAAATAACAGCGCAAACTCGCATTTCAGCGCTTGGAACTGGGCCTCAAGGCCCTGTTTCACCGCATCATTTGACGCTTTCGACCGGGAAGCCTATCAAAGATGGCAGGATTGATAAAAGTTTAATGGTCTTCGCGGCACCATGCGGGCGCTGGCGCGAGGTCCTGGCGCGCTCCGATGATGTGAGTGATCGTGCCAGAAATGAGGTAACCGGCGGCGTTGATGTTGTTTTCCGGCAGGCGAAGGCTTTCTTACCTGTATGTGCGTGAAGGCTGGCGCCGTGTGTCGCGTCGCCTGTCGATCGGGCGCGTCTCCACGCTGCGCTTCACCGGCTCCACCCCCAATCGGCTGATTGTTGCGCCGACGGATCTCAGGGCCGTCGATCCCTTTGTCGCGGAAGAGATTCTTGCCGGGCGTTTCCCGCTTGCCGGCCGCGTGCTCGACACGGAGGGCGAGTCGCCGTTCGAGATCGATCTGCCGTCGCGCGAATTTGCCGCCCGGCTGCATTCCTTCGGCTGGCTGCGGCACTTGCGGGCGATCCGCGAGGATGCAGGCTTCGTCCGGCTGCGGCAGATCGTCGACGACTGGATCGGCACCCATGGACGCGATCTCGGCGGCGTTGCCTGGGATGCGGATATCATGGCGCAGCGCATCATCGCCTGGCTTTCTCATTCGCCGGTCGTGCTGCGCAATGCCGAACATGGCTTCTACCGACGCTTCCTCAAGAGCCTGGCGCTGCAGGTGCGCTATCTCAGGCATATCGCCGATACGGTGCGCGACGGCGAGCAGAGGCTTCGGGTGCGGCTTGCGCTTGCCATGGCGTCGGTTTCCATGCCGGCATCGCCCAGCGCCATCCGCAAGGCATCGCGCCACCTCGATCTCGAACTCGACCGGCAGATCCTGCCGGACGGCAGCCACTTCTCGCGCAGCCCGCGCGCTGGCCTCGAACTGCTGCTGGACCTGCTGCCGCTCCGCCAGACCTACGTCAATCTCGGCCATGACGTGCCGTCGCGCCTCATTCCCTGCATCGACCGGATGTACCCGGCCCTGCGCTTCTTCCGGCATCAGGGTGGTGAGTTGGCGCTGTTCAACGGCGCCACGTCGGTCCTGGCGCATGAACTGGCGTCGGTGCTGCGCTATGACGAGACGGCCGGCGAACCCTTCCGTTCGCTGCCGCACGCCCACTACGAACGTATGGCGATGGAAAACACCGTCGTCATCATGGACACTGGCCGGCCGCTTTCGGTCGACCTGTCGCGCAGCGCCCATGCCGGTTGCCTGTCCTTCGAGATGTCCTCGGGCAAGACGCGTTTCGTCGTCAATTCCGGTGCGCCGAAGTTTGCCGGGGAGCGGTTCCGCCAGATGGCGCGGATGACGGCTGCCCATTCGACGGTGACGGTCAACGACACCTCGTCGTCGCGCTTCTCGCAGTCGCGCTTTCTCGGACCGATCATGACGTCAGGCGTCAAGCAGGTGACGGCGGCCCGCAAGGACGAGGCGGGCGGGCTCGAGTCGGTGACGGCGAGCCATGACGGCTACCTTTCCGCCTTCGGTCTCGTTCACGAGCGTGGCATCGGCGTCCTGAACGGCGGCCGCATGATCCGCGGCCGCGACCGGCTGTCGCGCACAGACGGCAGCGACCCTGAGGCAGGCGATACGGGGGTTGCCGTAGCACGATTCCACATTCACCCCGCGGTCGCCATTCGCCAGAACAGTGCGCGCGAGATCTTCCTGACGGCGCCCGACGGCGAGATCTGGCTGTTTGCCTGCCAGGACGGCGAGCTTGCAGTCGAGGAGGATATCTTCTTTGCCGATCCCTCGGGTATCCGGGCCTCGCAGCAGTTGACGGTGACCTTTGCGATCGCGCAGCAGCCGGAGATCCAGTGGACGTTTTCACGCGCCAACTGAGCCTTCTGTCTTGACGACGGGCACGCCCAAGAAAGCGCCTCAGGTTTTCCGTTCGCGTTTCAGAAGCGGTAGCATTGATGAATTTGGATCGATCCGATCCAAATTCATCGCGATCTTCAGGCCCGGCGAGGTTCCTTCGCCCGGCAAGCTATGCTAACGGGCAGCCATCTCAACCGCCGGAGCTTCCTCCCGGGGCGTCCGGCGCCGCCAAAGGAGCATGGTTGTGGCTGTCGCCTCCAAGAAAATCCCCGCCCCGAACGAGGTTACGGTCCGCACCGCCCTCCTCTCCGTCTCCGACAAGACGGGTGTCGTCGAGCTCGCGCGCGCTCTTAACGAGAAGGGCATCCGGCTCGTTTCGACGGGCGGCACGCACAAGGCGCTCTCCGAGGCCGGCCTGCCGGTGAGTGACGTTTCCGAGCTGACCGGTTTCCCTGAGGTCATGGACGGCCGCGTGAAGACGCTGCATCCGGGCGTTCACGGTGGCCTCCTGGCGATCCGCGACGATGCGGATCACGTTGCCGCCATGTCGACCCACGGCATCACCGCCATCGATCTTGCGATCATCAACCTCTATCCCTTCGAGGAAGTCCGGGCCAAGGGCGGCGACTATCCGACAACCGTCGAAAACATCGATATCGGTGGTCCGGCCATGATCCGCGCTTCGGCCAAGAACCATGCCTATGTGACGATCGTCACCGATCCGGCCGACTATCCGGTGCTGCTCGAAGAGCTTGCTTCCGGCAAGACGACCTATGCCTTCCGCCAGAAGATGGCCGCCAAGGCCTATGCCCGCACCGCGGCTTACGACGCCGCCATTTCCAACTGGTTTGCCGAGGCGCTCGACACGCCGATGCCGCGTCACCGGGTGATCGGCGGCGTCTTGAAGGAAGAGATGCGCTACGGCGAGAATCCGCACCAGAAGGCGGGCTTCTACCTGACCGGCGAGAACCGCCCGGGTGTCGCCACCGCGACGCTGCTGCAGGGCAAGCAGCTCTCCTACAACAACATCAACGACACGGATGCGGCTTTCGAGCTGGTGGCCGAGTTCCTGCCCGAGAAGGCACCGGCTGTCGCCATCATCAAGCACGCCAACCCTTGCGGTGTTGCGACTGCTCCGACGCTTGCCGAAGCCTATCGCCGGGCTCTTGCCTGCGACTCCACCTCGGCCTTCGGCGGCATCATCGCGCTCAACCAGGAGCTCGACGCCGAGACGGCCGAAGAGATCGTCAAGCTCTTCACCGAAGTGATCATCGCGCCTGCTGTCAGCGACGCAGCCAAGGCGGTGATTGCGCGCAAGCCGAACCTGCGCCTGCTTGCGACCGGTGGCCTGCCGGACCCGCGCATCCCGGGCCTTGCGGCCAAGACCGTCTCGGGCGGCCTGCTCGTGCAGACGCGCGACAACGGCATGGTCGAGGACCTCGAGCTCAAGGTCGTCACCAAGCGCGCGCCGACGGCGCAGGAGCTTGAAGACATGAAGTTCGCCTTCAAGGTCGCCAAGCACGTGAAGTCGAACGCCATCGTTTACGCCAAGGACGGCCAGACGGCCGGTATCGGCGCCGGCCAGATGAGCCGCGTCGATTCCGCCCGTATTGCCGCGATCAAGGCCGAAGAAGCCGCCAAGGCACTGGGTCTTGCAACGCCGCTTACCAAGGGCTCGGCCGTTGCCTCCGAAGCCTTCCTGCCGTTTGCCGATGGTCTGCTCTCGGCGATTGCGGCGGGTGCCACGGCTGTTATCCAGCCCGGTGGCTCGATGCGTGACGAAGAGGTGATTGCGGCTGCGAACGAGCATGGCGTCGCCATGGTCTTCACCGGCATGCGCCACTTCCGCCACTGAGTTCGTTCGGGACGAGCGCCACGCGCTCTTCCCGGATGCCCGGAAAGTCAGAAGCCGTCGCGTCCCCAGGAGGCGGCGGCTTTTTTGCGTCCGTCATCGGCCGGATAGGGCGTGCGCAGAAGGATCAGCAGCCCGACGACCAGAAAGGCGATGAGCGCCATCATGCCGATCCTTGCCGAGCCGGTGGCAAGCGTGATCGTGGCAACGGATGCGGGAGCGAGGAACGAGGTGGCGCGACCGGACAGCGCATAGAGGCCGAAGTAGCGACCGGCCTCGTCGAGGCTGACGCTGCGGGCGAGATAGGAGCGCGACGAGGCCTGAACGGGGCCGAAGGCGACGCCGACGAGCAGGCCGTAGAGAATGTAGGCCTTTTCGGCGGCGGTGCCGAACAGGCCGCCGGTATCGTCCATCGACAGCGGCAGCAGCCCGAACAGCGTGAAACCGGGGCCCGTCGAGACGATGCCGATGGTGGCAATCGTCAGGCAGATCAAGCTGGCGGTGACGATCACCTTGGAGCCAAGGTGCGCATCCAGCCAACTTGCACAGAGGCAGCCGCCGATCGCGACGACGTTGAGAATGATGCCGTAGACGCCGAGTTCCAGGGTCTGCCACGCGAACATCGCGGCCGCGAATGTGCCGCCGAGCGCCAGCAGACCATTGACGCCATCCTGGAAGATCATGCGCGCGATCAGGAAGCGCAGGATCCCGCGCCTTTCGCGAAGCTCGACGAGCGTGCCCTTGAGCTCCCTGAGGCCAGTGACGGTTGCCTTGCCGAGCGACATCGCCGCCTTGGTGGCATCGGGCGTGAACAGGAACATCGGCAGGATAAAGACGAGGTACCAGACGGCGGAGATCGGGCCGGTGATGCGCGCATCCTCGCCCTCAGCCGGATCGAGGCCGAACAGTGGGTCGATGCCAAGGGCCGTCTTGCCAGTCTCAGGACTTCCGGCAAGCAGCGCCACCACGGCGATCAGCACGATCATGCCGCCGAGATAGCCGAGCCCCCAGGCGATGTTGGAAATGCGCCCCACGTCCTTCTCTGGCACCAGCCGGGGCATCATCGAATCGTTGAAGACGATCGAGAACTCGGCTGCGACCGTCGCAAGGATCATGAAGATCGCCGGATAGAGGATCGGCGAGCCGGGGGCCGCGAACCAGAGCATAGCCAGCGATCCGATCTTGATGACGGCGAAGAAGGCGATCCAGGGCTTGCGCGGCCCGGTGGCGTCGGCGATCGAGCCGAGCACCGGCGAAAGAACCGCGATGATGATGCCCGAAACGGTGAGCGTGTAGCCCCACATCGCCTGGCCGACCGCATGGTCCTCCGTCAGCCGCGATACGAAATAGGGGCCGAAGATGAAGGTGGTGATGACGGTGAAGAAGGGCTGCGCGGCCCAGTCGAACAGCATCCAGCCGGCGATGCCCGCACGGGACGTACGTGGCTGGTCTTCAGTCCGCTCGGCCGAAATCTGCAAAGTCCCCTCCCGAAACGACTGCGCCGCGCGTCCCCTCGAACGCGCGGCGCAGCCTATCTTCAATTGAACCGATTCCAAAAGGTCTGGAACCGGATGCGGGCGAAAAAACTGCCCGCATTTTTGTCCGTTACTTCGCCCTGCCGCGTGCGAGGTCGTTGAGGAGACCCGCAGCAACGGTGATCTTGGCAAGCGTCGTTTCACCCTTCTCGGTCAGAAGGCGCAACTGGCCGGTCGCCTGGGCGACGCGAACGCGTTCGCTTTCTTCCCAGGCGGCAACCGGATTGCGCTCCTTCTTCTGCTCGCGCAGGGCCGCCGCGGTGATATCGCGCCGGGCAGCGGCGATATCGGAGACGGCGCGAGACAGAGCCATGGCCTCGAACTGCTCCGTTGCCGGAACGCGATCGGACGCCGCCAGCAGGCGGTTGATGCGAAGCGTGTCGGTCACGGCGAAGTACCCTTGCGCCGTGCGGCTCAGCGTCTCGCCGGTTTCCGCGGCAATCTGCATGATCTCGGGCACCAGAGTCATCAGCGCCAGTTCCGAGATTTCCTCGGCGAGCTTGGCGGGGACGCCGCCCTCGACGAAGGCAGCCGTCTTCAACCGTGCTTCCTCGGCGCTCTCGCCGGAGACTGCAGTGCGCATGGTCGCGCGCAGCTTCTGCAGGCCATCGCCGAGGCGCGATACGGCCTCGGACACCGAACCGGTCGCCGCATGGGTGCGCAGCGTCCGCTCGGTGACGAGCGTGAAGATGCGGCCCACTTCCTGGTAGAGGATGTTCTGCAGGCCACCGCCGATCTTGTTGTCGAGCGCGTCGATCTCGTCATAGATCCGCGGCAGGTCAAAGCCGTCGAGCGCCAGCACCGCCGCCTTGACGACGTCGGCCGAGAGGAAGCCGGTGGCGTCCGTCAGGGTCGAGACGAAGGCCGGACCACCGCGGTTGATCACCTCGTTGGCGAGGATCGTCGCGATGATTTCGCGGCGCAGGCGGTGGCCGTGGATGTCGCCGGCATAGGCCTTGCGCATCTTGCCCGGGAAGTAACGCTCGAGCGTCGCCGTGAAGTACGGATCGTCGGGCAGCTCGCTCGCAATCAGCTCATCGAAGAGAACGAGCTTGGAGTAGGAGAGCAGCACGCCGATTTCCGGGCGGGTCAATGGCTTGCCCGCCTGGTAACGCTCGGTCATCGCCTGGTCGGTCGGCAGCGTCTCGACCTTGCGGTTGAGATGGCCATCGGCCTCGAGGCGAGTCATGAGCCGGCCGAGTGTCGTGCGGTTGCCGAGCCCCTGCATGGCGGTCAGCGAGATCGCCAGCGACTGCTCGTAGTTGTTGCGCAGCACCAGGTGGCCCACTTCCTCGGTCATCGAGGCGAGCAGCGTGTTGCGCTTCGGACGGGTCAGGCGACCGTCGCGCATGGCAGACGCAAGCGCGATCTTGATGTTGACCTCGACGTCGGACGAGTTGACGCCCGCCGAGTTGTCGATGGCATCCGAGTTGCAGCGGCCGCCGTTGAGGCCGAAGCCGATGCGACCCTTCTGGGTAACGCCGAGGTTGGCGCCCTCGCCGATAACACGGGCGCGGACCTCTTCGGCCGCCACGCGAATGGCGTCGTTGGCGCGGTCGCCGACTTCGGCGTCCGTTTCGTTGCTACCGCGCACATAGGTGCCGATGCCGCCGAACCAGAGCAGGTCGACCTGGCTCTTCAGGATCGCGTTCATGATCTCGAAGGGCGTTGCCTTCTGCTTGTCGAGGCCGATGGCGGCCATCGCCTCAGGCGTCAGCGTCACCGACTTTTCGGCACGCGAGATGATCATCGCGCCGTCCGAAAGCGTCTTGCGGTCATAATCCTGCCAGCTCGAACGCGGCAGGTCGAACATGCGCTTACGCTCGGCAAAGGAGGCATCGATATCCGGCGACGGATCGATGAAGATGTCGCGGTGATCGAAGGCGGCGATCAGGCGGATCTTTTCGGAGAGCAGCATGCCGTTGCCGAAGACGTCGCCCGACATGTCGCCGACGCCGGCAACGGTGAAGGGCGTCGTCTGGATATCGATGTCCATCTCGCGGAAGTGTCGCTTGACGGTTTCCCAGGCGCCGCGGGCGGTGATGCCCATCTTCTTGTGGTCGTAACCGGCCGAGCCGCCCGATGCGAAGGCGTCGTCGAGCCAGAAGCCTGCTTCCTGCGCCAGGCCGTTGGCCGTGTCGGAGAAGGTCGCGGTGCCCTTGTCGGCGGCCACGACGAAGTAGGGATCGTCGCCGTCATGGCGTTGCGTGTCGGCCGGTGGCACGACGTCCTGGCCGACGATGTTGTCGGTGACCGACAGAAGCGTGCGGATGAAGGTCTTGTAGGCTTCGGTACCGGCCTTGAAGACCTCGTCGCGGGTGCCGCCCACCGGAAGCAGCTTCGGATAGAAGCCGCCCTTGGCGCCGACGGGCACGATAACGGCGTTCTTCACCTGCTGCGCCTTGACGAGGCCGAGCACTTCCGTGCGGTAGTCCTGGGCGCGGTCCGACCAGCGAAGGCCGCCGCGGGCGACCTTGCCGAAGCGCAGGTGCACGCCCTCGACCTCGGTGCCGTAGACGAAGATTTCGCGGAACGGATGCGGTTCCGGCAGGCCGTCGAGCTGCTTCGGGTCCAGCTTGAAGGCGAGCACCGCGCGCGGCTTGCCGTCGGCGTCATGCTGGAAGTAGTTGGTCCGGAGCGTTGCTTCGATCGCGTTGACGTAGCGTCGCAGAATCCGATCCTCGTCGAGGCTCGGAACGGCCGAGAGCGCGTCCTCGATCGCCGACAGCAGCGCGTTGCACTTTTTGGCGCGCGGCTTTTCCTCGAGCTTCGGATCCATGCGGGTCACGAACAGCTTGAAGATGTCGGCGGCGATCGCCGGATACTTGTTCAGCGTGTCGGCGATATAGCCCTGCGAGTAGGTGATCCCCGCCTGGCGCAGATAGCGGGCATAGGCGCGCAAGACCGTCACCTCACGGGCATTGAGGCCCGCAAGCAGGACCAGACGGTTGAAGTTGTCGTCCTCGGTCGTGCCGTTCCAGGCGGCCAGGAACGCTTCTTCGAGCGCCGGACCGGATTTTTCGAGGTTCAGCGCAAGGCCATCGCGATGGATCAGCTCCATATCGTGCAACACGACCTTGCGCTTCTCTTCGCCGTGGGCGTTGACGCCGATGTCGTAGGTCTGTTCGCTGATCACTCGGAAGCCGAGGTTTTCAAGCAAGGGCACGCGGCGCGACAGCGACACGGGTTCGCTGGCGTGGAAGATCTTGAGCTCGGCGGTATCGGGCCGCGAAACGGTACGGGGATAGTGATAGAACTCGATCCGGATCGGATCCGGCCCCTTGCAGGCGGCGATATCTGCGAGATCCGCATAGGCTTCAGCCGGTGTGAAGAACGACTGGTAGGCATTGTCGACATCGAGTTCGATGCCGTCCTTGCGGGCAAGCAGGTCAAACCGGTCGATCCAGCGGGTGACAATGCCGCGAACGGCCTCTTCGAGCTTGGCCTGCGGAATGCGCGGCGTCTTGCCGGCGGAGCGGCCGATGATGAAGTGGACGCGGGCGAGACCGCCTTCCGGGAAGGCCGGGTAATAGGCGGAGACGCGGCCGTCATAGACCGTTTTCAGATAGTCGCCGATCTTCTCGCGAACATCCGAATCGTACTGTTCGCGCGGCACGAAGACGATGACCGACACGAAGCGGTCGAAATGGTCGATGCGCGGCAGCACGCGGATGCGCGGCCGATCGCCGAGTTCGTTGATCTGTTCGCAGAAGGCGGCCAGCAGGCCGACATCGATCTGGAACAGGTCGTCGCGCGGATAGGATTCCAGCGTGTTGGCCAGCATCTTGCCGGAATGGCTTTGCGGATCGTAGCCGAAGTGATCGACGATCTTTTCGATCTTGTGGCGCAGAAGCGGAATTTCAGCTGCCTGGCGGGTGTAGGCCGAGGAGGTGAACAGGCCGACGATGCGCAACTCGCCAGCGACGTTGCCGTCGGCGTCGAAGCGCTTGACGCCGATATAGTCCATGTAGGCGCGGCGATGCACGACCGACTTGACGTTGGCCTTGGTGACGATCAGAAAATCGGGGCCATCGAGGAAGGCGAGAATTTCAGGTGTGGTCAGCACCGCGTCCTTGCCCTGGCGCAGAACGCGCACATCCGGGTTGGAGAGGATGCCGAGGCCCCTGCCCTTGCCGCGTTCGACGGCTGCCTTCTCGCCCTTGCCCGAATAGGTGTATTCGCGCATGCCGAGGAAGGTGAAGTTGTTGTCTCGCAGCCAGCGAAGGAAGGCGAGCGCCTCGTCGCGGTCGCTCTTCTTGCGCGTCGCGTTGTAGGTTTCGAGTTCCGACATGGCCTGATCGAGCAAGGTCGTCATCGCCGGCCAGTCGTGCACGGTCTGGTGGACCTGCTCCAGCACGTCGCGGATGCGGTTGCTGAGCTGCTCCGCCTCGACGGGCGCAAGCTTGGTCAGGTGGATCTGGATATGGCTGACGCGGTGCGACGGATCGCTTTCCTCTTCCGGATCGAAGAGCTTTGCCGGCTTGCCCGGTTCCTTGACCAGGATGGGATGGATCGCGAGGTGAATGTCACGGTGGGTGCTGGTGATTTCCCCCATGACCGAGTCATAGAGGAACGGCATGTTGCGTTCGGTTACGGCGATGACCGATACCTCGGTACCACCCGGCGCGATGCCGGCGACGGCTTCGACCGAAACCTGCGGCTTGCCGCCGTCCCAGCGGGCGAGTTCACGAGCCGCATGGGCTGCGGTCAGCGCCAGCATGTCCGCCGAATAGAGATCGAGGTCATCGTTGCTGGCCCCACCGAAGAGGATCTCCGGCGCCAGCGCCTCGACGCCCAGTTTGATGGCGGCCGCCTTCGCTGCGTCGATGTGTCTGTCCCGCTTCGGATTGTATTTCACGCCCATGAAGTCTCTCCCATTCATGATAGGCCAAACCCTATCAGAACCATGGCTAATGGCGACCGCTTTTTACGCTGATTTCGGCAAAATCGAGCCCAAAATCGGAGAATTTCACGTGAAAACAGCTTAAATCCATTTAAATCGAAGGTAATTTCGCGAAAATTGCTCGAAAATCGAAGAAAAAGCACGAAAACGCCAGAGGCTTCTCCGGAGCCTATCTGCCATCGGCTGTTGACAGGGCGGTGACAGTCGGGTGAACAGAGTTTCGAGATCGTAGGATTGGACTGGTCGATGCCCGAAATGCCTTCCCTGCCCGGCGCCGTCATCGTCATCTCGAGCCATGTCGTGCGCGGCAAGGTGGGCAACAGGGCCGTGGTCTTCGCGCTGGAGACCCTGGGGCATCCGGTCTGGGCCCTGCCGACCGTCATCCTCCCCTGGCATCCGGGCCATGGCCGCTCGACGCGGATCGCCATTTCCGATCAGGATTTCGGGGCGGTGATCGATGACCTCATTGCAGCACCCTGGGCCGGAGAGGTGCGCGCCGTGCTTTCGGGCTACCTCGGCTCGGCGGGACAGGCGGAAGCTGTGGCGCGGCTGGTGACGGCGCTGAAGGAGCGCAATCCCAAGCTGATCTATGCCTGCGACCCCGTGGTCGGCGATGCCGGTGGTCTCTATGTGCCGGAAACCACGGCGGTTGCCATTCGCGACCGCCTGCTGCCGCTTGCAAATCTTGCGACCCCGAACCGCTACGAGCTTGCTTGGCTCGCTGGCGCGACGCTGGAGACGAACACGGCGATCCTCGACGCGGCGCTCGGCCTTGGTCCGGCCCGCGTGCTGGTGACGTCCGCCGTGCCGATGATGAGCGGCGGGACCGGCAATCTCTTTCTTTCGGGCAACCACGCGCTGCTTGCCGAACATCGTCTGGTCGAAAACCCGCCGAACGGCACGGGCGACCTGTTGGCGGCGGTGTTTCTCGCCCGAATCCTTGAAGGACTTTCAGAGGAACGCGCCTTGCAGATGGCGACGGCGAGCGTATTTGAGATCATCGCGCGGAGCGTCAAGCGCGGCGCAGATGAATTGACCATCGAGCAGGACGCGTCGAGCCTCTCGACGCCCATGGCGATGGTGCAGATGCGCCGGCTGGTTCATCCGAATCAGATGCGGCGCAAGTGAAGAAGCTGTTCACGGACCGCCACCCTATGGCATCGTGGATTGAATTTTAGATCGCGATCATTTTCATGACGGAGGTGCGGGTGGGCGAAAGCCGGCCATGCCGCCTTGAAGCACGAGCGGAGCAATCGATGGACAAGCAGCAGCAGCGTTTTCCGGACTATCTTCTGAACGGCTACCACAATTTCATGAACGGTCGCTTCAGCGAGCAGCAGAAACGCTACAAGGCGCTGGCGGAAACCGGGCAAAAGCCGAAGACAATGGTCATTGCCTGTTGCGACTCGCGCGCTGCGCCGGAAACGATCTTCGACAGCGGCCCGGGCGAACTCTTTGTCGTGCGCAACGTCGCCAATCTCATGCCGCCCTACGAGCCGGATGGGCACTACCACTCGACTTCGGCGGCGCTGGAGTTCGCCGTCCAGTCGCTGCGCGTCAGCGACATCGTCGTCATGGGCCACGGCCGCTGCGGTGGTATCAAGGCGGCACTCGATCCGGATGCCGAGCCGCTGTCGCCGGGCGATTTCATCGGACGCTGGATGCATCTTCTGAAGCCCTCGGCCGAGCAGATCCAGAGCAACGACGTGATGACCCAGGCGGAGCGCCAGCGCGCGCTCGAGCGGGTTTCGATCCGCAACTCGCTTGCCAATCTGCGCACGTTCCCCTGCGTCCAGATCCTCGAGGCCAAGGGCAAGCTCCACCTGCATGGCGCCTGGTTCGACATCTCGACCGGCGAACTCTGGGTGATGGACCCGGTCACCGGCGACTTCTCCCGCCCGGGAATGTGACCGCTCAGCAAAAAGGCCCGGCTCTTTCGAACCGGGCCTTTTGTCTGGTTGGAACGGCTAAACGTTCCGAAAGACGCAAATCCTAGAGACCGTCGATCTCGGCGCCGATGATGGCGATCGCCTGCTGGTAGACGGTTGCCGCATTCCAGCCCTGGATCGCGGCGAAGTTCGCCTGACCCTGCTGATAGCCGGCGCCCGGCTGCCAGCCATGGCCGCGCAGGAAGTTGGCGGTGGACGCCAGCGCGTCGGCCTTGGAGCGAACCATGTCGACATGGCCGTTGCCGTCGCCATCGACGCCGTATTTCAGGACGTTGGCGGGCAGGAACTGGGTCTGGCCGATTTCGCCGTGGGCGGCGCCACGCGCATCCGGGCTCAGGTCGCCGCGCTGCACGAGCTGCAGGGCCGCATAAAGCTGGTTGGTGAAGTAGTCCGAGCGACGGCAGTCATAGGCGAGCGTTGAAACGGCCGAGAGCGTGTGCTCCTTGCCCATGAAGCCGCCGAAACCGGTTTCCATGCCCCAGATGGCGATCAGCGGGCCGGCCGGTACGCCGTAGCGCCGCTCGATGCTGGCAAAGAGAGCAGCGTTCTGCTGCTTCATCTTCTTGCCGCGGGAAATGATCACCTGGCCGCCACGCTTCTGCATGAACTGGTCCAGCGACAGCTTGAAGCTCTTCTGGCCGCGGTCGGCGCGGATCGTCGCCTTGTTGTAGGAGACGCCGGAGAGTGCACGGTCGAGCACCTGCGGGCTGATGCCGCTGCCGGAAGCCTGTTGCTTGAAGTTCTGCACCCAGGCTTCAAAGCCGCTTCCGTCATTGCCGCATTGGGCGGCAGATGCCACCGCCGGAAAAACTGCAGTCGAAATCAGGGCGACAAGCCCCACTGCTGCGCACTTCGCCCTGTGCATGAAATACCCCGTCATAGCCCGAATCTCGTTGCTCTTGAAAATGCCAGCCTTCGCCGGCCGTGTCACCTCCCGCAAGCGGCAGGTAACTTTATCGTGGTTTCACGTGAATCCGGGAAGGATCGGCCCCTCGTGAAACAGGAAACCCGCCAGGCCCGAAAGAGCCTGGCGGGAGTGAATGGTTCTAGTGCCGTTTTCAGGCAGCCTGCTTGCGCGGCTTGATCAGGCCGCGGTTGACCAGGAGCTCGGCAATCTGGATGGCGTTGAGAGCAGCGCCCTTGCGCAGGTTGTCGGAGACGACCCACAGGTTGAGGCCGTTTTCGACGGTCGCGTCCTCGCGGATGCGCGAGATGTAGGTGGCATCTTCGCCGGCGCATTCGTAAGGGGTGACGTAGCCGCCGTTCTCGTGCTTGTCGACGACCAGGCAACCCGGCGCTTCGCGCAGGATGTCGCGCGCTTCGTCGGCGGTGATCTCGTTTTCGAACTCGATGTTGACCGATTCCGAGTGGCCGATGAAGACGGGCACGCGCACGGCGGTGCAGGTCACCTTGATCTTCGGGTCGAGCATCTTCTTGGTTTCGGCCAGAACCTTCCACTCTTCCTTCGTGTAGCCGTCTTCCATGAACACGTCGATGTGCGGGATGACGTTGAAGGCGATGCGCTTGGTGAACTTCTTCGATTCGATCGGATCAGCAACGAAGACAGCGCGGGTCTGGTTGAAGAGTTCGTCCATGCCGTCCTTGCCGGCGCCGGAAACCGACTGGTAGGTCGAGACGACGACGCGCTTGATCTTGGCGTGGTCGTGCAGCGGCTTCAGCGCGACGACGAGCTGGGCGGTCGAGCAATTCGGGTTGGCGATGATGTTCTTCTTGGTGAACTGCGCGATCGCGTCCGGGTTCACTTCCGGCACGATCAGCGGCACTTCGGCGTCGTAGCGCCAGGCCGAGGAGTTGTCGATGACGACGCAGCCCTGCTGGCCGATCTTCGGCGAGTACTTCAGCGACACGGCGCCGCCGGCCGACATCAGGCAGATATCGGTGTCGGAGAAGTCGTAGTTTTCGAGGTTCTTGACCTTGAGGGTCTTGTCGCCAAAGGAAACTTCCGTGCCCTGGGAGCGGGCCGAAGCAAGGGCGACCACTTCATCTGCGGGAAAGCCGCGTTCGGAAAGAATGTTCAGCATCTCCCGGCCGACATTGCCGGTGGCGCCTGCGACTGCAATCTTGAAACCCATGATCTAAGCTCTCTTTTCTGTCTCTCCTCGTCGGGTGAGGGGGAAACCGCGCGACCTGCCGCGAGGGTTCCTGTCCCCGGCCAAACCGGGGAGAGAGCGGAGGGCCAGAGACGTCAGACGGTTTTCGTCGTCGTTTTGGCCGTTGTTTTGCAAGCGAACGAAAAATCGACATCCTGCCCCGCGGCAAGAGCCGGCAGGATCAAAGCAGCGATGGCTGGACCGATCGGTCGCATGGTGGTGATTTCCTCGTTCGTCGCTGCTCTTACGCGGTTTTGGGGAAGAGTCAAGACGTTGCCGCGCGCCAGCACGCTCTCCGGTCCGGCCGCGATTGATCGCCGCATTAGACGAAAGTCATAAGCCGAAAGCATCTCTGCCTGCATCGGTTGTTTTCTGCCATCCTCTTCACCAGGCGCACCACGTCCGGCCATTCTCGGGAGGAATGCCGGACCTGCCAATGGGCGCTCCAACAGGCTGTTTTGGAGTGGAGGATAAACAAAATGGCAAATGTCGCGACAGCGGACGACGCAAAAACGCGTCCGATGACCGGCGAGGAGAAGAAGGTCATCTTCGCCTCGTCGCTCGGTACCGTCTTCGAATGGTACGATTTCTATCTCTACGGTTCGCTCGCCGTTTACATCGGCGCGACCTTCTTCAGTTCCTACCCGGAAACGACGCGTAATATCTTCGCGCTTCTGGCCTTTGCCGCCGGCTTCCTGGTTCGCCCGTTCGGCGCCCTGGTCTTCGGTCGCCTCGGTGACCTCGTCGGCCGCAAATACACCTTCCTCGTCACGATCCTTATCATGGGTCTGTCGACCTTCCTGGTCGGCATCCTGCCCGGCGCTGCCTCGATCGGCATTGCCGCGCCGATCCTTCTCATCGTGCTGCGCATGCTGCAGGGCCTGGCGCTCGGCGGCGAATATGGCGGTGCGGCAACCTACGTGGCCGAACACGCGCCGAACGGTCGCCGTGGCTACTTCACCTCCTGGATCCAGACCACGGCAACGCTCGGTTTGTTCCTGTCGCTGGTGGTGATCCTGCTCGTGCAGTTCGCGCTCGGCAAGGAAGCCTTCGCCGCCTGGGGCTGGCGCATTCCGTTCCTGCTGTCCTGCGTGCTGCTCGGTATTTCCGTCTGGATTCGCCTGAAGATGAACGAATCGCCTGCCTTCAAGAAGATGAAGGAAGAGGGCAAGACCTCGAAGGCACCGCTGCGCGAAGCTTTCGGCCAGTGGAAAAATGCCAAGATTGCCCTGCTCGCGCTGTTCGGCGCCGTCGTCGGCCAGGCCGTCGTCTGGTATTCCGGCCAGTTCTACGCGCTGTTCTTCCTGACCGGCGTTCTGAAGGTGGACGCGCAGTCGGCCAACATCATGGTCGCCGCCTCGCTCATCCTCGGCACGGGCTTCTTCGTGCTCTTCGGCTGGCTCTCCGACAAGATCGGCCGCAAGCCGATCATCATGGCCGGCCTGCTGCTCGCCATGCTCACCTACTTCCCGCTGTTCAAGGCGCTGACCTGGGCCGGTAACCCGGCACTCGCTCAAGCCCAGGCAACCGTTCGCGCAACGGTGACCGCGGCTCCCGGCGACTGCAAATTCCAGTTCAACCCGACGGGCACGGCGAAGTTCACGACCTCGTGCGACATCGCAACCGCGTTCCTCACCAAGAACTCCGTTCCCTATGACGTCGTCACGACGGCGGCAGCGGGCACGGCAGCGACGGTCAAGGTCGGCGACACGACGATCAACAGCTACGACGCCGTTGCTGCTGGCGATGGTGCCAAGGCTGCCAACGCCGCCTTCGAAAAGCAGACCAACATGGCGCTCCACAATGCCGGCTATCCGCTGGTTCGTGGTGCGGCAAAGGTTCCGGACGCCAAGCTTGACGGCTTCGTCACCGCCAATCCGGAACTGTCGCTCGATGCAGCCGCAGTGCGCGGCGGCGAAAAGACCATGGTTCCGGCCGAAAAGCTCATCGCCGACAAGCTGCTGACCAAGGATGAAGTAGGCACTGCCACCGAAATGGCCGTCTACACGGTCGCTGGCGGCGGCACCTACGCGATGGTCGCTGACCCGGCCAGCGTCAACTGGACGACGATCATCGCGGTGCTCACCGTGCTCGTCATCTACGTGACGATGGTCTACGGCCCGATCGCCGCCCTGCTGGTCGAACTCTTCCCGACCCGCATCCGCTACACCGGCATGTCGCTGCCCTACCACATCGGCAACGGCTGGTTCGGTGGCCTGCTTCCGGCTACGGCCTTCGCGATGAGTGCTGCCCAGGGCGACATCTACTACGGCCTCTGGTACCCGATCGTCTTTGCAGGCATCACGCTGGTCATCGGCCTCCTGTTCCTGCCGGAAACGAAGGATCGCGACATCCACGCGATGGATTAAGCCCGGCGCTCCCGGAGAGAACACATCCCGGGAGCACCTCAATTCTTCCCCGAGCTATTATGGCTCTCCTGACTCCGGCGCGGTCTTCCGCGCCGGCTTTTTATTGGGTCGGTTCGCTGCGTCCGGCAAGCGGCCACCCGCCTGGGCCGAGATGAAACAGGCGGCCGTATTTTGCGAAGGCAAATGCCATCATCACCGATGTCCAAAGGCCGAGCAGCAGCCCGGCGGCGACGTCGCTCGGATAGTGCGCGCCGACGATGACGCGGGAAACACCGATCGTCAGCGCCAGCACCAGAAACAGCGGCCTCAGTCTCGGCAGCAGCATGGCGAAGACGCCGAAAAACGCACCGGCCGCGGTCGAGTGCCCGGACGGAAAGCTCTCATAGAGATCACTGGTGGCGAACGGCGAGAGGCTGTAGGCGCCGAGTTCGGCAAAGAGTTCCGGTCGTGCCCGGCCGATCAGGACCTTCAGCGTGTGCACGAGGGCGCTGGCTGTGCCGATCGTCAGCAGGAAATAGGCGGCGAGATCGCGGGCGGCGCGCGCCTTGTTTTGAAGCGGCCCCTGGCCTGCCGCCCGTCGCAGCACGAAGGCTCCCGCGAGCAGGGCGCCGGAAAGATAGATCATCCAGCCAAAGGTACCGAAATCGGTGATCCGTTCATTGAAGGTGACAATGCTGTCCGGCAGGCCCTGAGCGCGCTGCGACAGGAACGGATCGAGCGGGATGAGCGCGAACACGAGGACGGCAGTCGTCAGCACGATCCATCCGGTGGCCGCAAGTGGTCGGTTCATGGTTCTCCCGTCCTGCCGGCCAGATCGCGCGGCAATTGTCTGTTGCTGTCGGCGCTTGGTGCAGGGCGCTTGCTGCGCCAGGCGGCCCGGGCTGTCTTCCCCGATGTGTCGGTTCTTTTGGCAAATTCAAGGCCGTAAACGCAAAACACCTCCGGATGCGCTCCGGAGGTGTTTGTTTGTCGTGGCTTCGGCAGGCGCCAGATCGACGCCTTGAGGTGCCGGTTATGCTTAAGCCGAGAGCGCCTTGAACTCGGCGAGAATGGCGTCGCCCATTTCCGTGGTGCCGACCTTCTTCGCCCCTTCGGCCATGATGTCGCCGGTGCGGATGCCCTGGTCGAGCACGTTGGCGATCGCCTTTTCCAGATTGTCGGCTTCCTTCACCAGGTTGAAGGAATAACGCAGGCACATCGCAAACGACGCGATCATCGCGATCGGGTTGGCAATGCCCTGGCCGGCAATGTCGGGCGCCGAGCCATGCACCGGCTCGTAGAGCGCCTTGCGCTTGCCGCTGACACCGTCCGGTGCACCGAGCGAGGCCGACGGCAGCATGCCGAGCGAACCGGTGAGCATGGCGGCCACGTCCGACAGCATGTCGCCGAACAGGTTGTCGGTGACGATGACGTCGAACTGCTTGGGCTGGCGCACCAGCTGCATGCCGCCGGCGTCCGCCAGCATGTGCTCGAGCTGGACGTCGGAATACTTCGCCTTGTGCGTCTCGGTCACCACCTGGTTCCACAAGACGCCCGACTTCATGACGTTGCGCTTTTCCATCGAGCAGACGCGGTTTTGCCGCGTGCGGGCCAGTTCGAAGGCGACGCCCGAGATGCGCTCGATCTCGTAGGTGTCGTAGACCTGGGTGTCGATGCCGCGCTTCTGGCCGTTGCCGAGATCGACGATCTCCTTCGGCTCGCCGAAATAGACGCCACCGGTGAGTTCACGCACGATCAGGATGTCGAGACCTTCGACCAGTTCGGGCTTCAGCGAGGAAGCGGCAGCCAGCGCCGGATAGCAGATTGCCGGACGCAGGTTGGCGAAGAGTTCGAGATCCTTGCGCAGGCGCAAGAGGCCCGCTTCCGGGCGAACCTCGTAAGGCACCGCATCCCACTTCGGACCGCCGACGGCGCCAAACAGCACCGCGTCGGCGGCGAGCGCCTTTGCCATGTCCTCTTCCGAGATCGCCTGGCCGTGGGCGTCATAGGCCGAACCGCCGACCAGGCCCTCGTCCGTCACGAAGCCGGCAGCAAGCTCGGCATTCATGTAGGCGATGATTTTGCGGACTTCCGCCATGGCTTCCGGGCCGATGCCGTCGCCGGGCAGAAGGAAGAGGTTGCGCACAGTCATGGATAGTCCTTCTCGCGGGGGGAAAACTCGGCCGCGTTCTAGCGCAACTTCGTATCGAGGGAAATCGGCGAAACGAAAGATTTGTGCGCGGCCGCAAGCGACATGTTCCCGACGGAACAGCTGATCAGCCGGGGGACTGCGATGATTTTCTCAGAAACAGCGTGCCTGCCCGGCCATCGATCCCTCAAGGACAAAAAACATGCGCAACTTCCTCCACGCCGTCGCCGCCCATATCCGCGCCACGACCAAGAACCTGACCTTTGCTGGCCGTCCGTCCATCCGGCGCTCACCGGCCTCGTCCTATAGCTGGCTTAGCTTTCCTCTTGACTGAATCGGTGCCTCCGGATCGAATGCGGGCAACACAACTGGGAACCCGCCATGTCCGAGACGCTGCTGATCGGAGCCTTTCTCGCCGCCCTCTCCTATGTCCTTATTCCCGGGCCGGCGTTTCTGGCGCTGCTCGGTATCGGCGCGGGCCAGGGGCGCAAGGCAGGCGCCCTGTTCATGGGTGGGCATCTTGCCGGTGACGTTCTCTGGTCGACCCTGGCGCTGGTCGCAATCGTCGGCGCCCGCTCCGTCGGAACGACGATCTTCGATATCCTCGGTCTCTTCTGTGGCGCCTATCTCGGCTGGATCGGCTGGACGGCACTGCGCGCACGCCCCGCCGGCGAAAACCGCGCGCTTGTGACAGTCGAGCGCCCTCTAAGGCGCGGACTGATTTTCGGACTCACCAATCCCAAGGGTTATCCGGTGGCGCTCGCAACCTTCACGGCGCTGCTTGCCAGTTCGGCCAACGCGCTCGAGTTCGATGCGCTGCCGGCGCTGCTCGGCGTCTCGCTGATCGGATTTCTCGTTGCCGACCTGATCCTGATCGTCATCATCGGAACGTCCGTCGTGCGGCGCTTCTACCGGCGCCACGAACTCGCGATCGTCCGGCTTTCCGGTCTCCTGTTCATCGGCTTTGCCGTTCAGGCGGTCTGGCACGCAGCTCCCGGACTTCTCGGTTTGCGCAGGCCTTGACGGCAAGCCACTGCGCGACCACCTCCATTGCCTCCGCGCCCCGATGTCATAGATCAGGGGCGCCCCTCCCCGGCGCCGCGTCGGACCGCATGCGAAAGGACTTCTGATGACCACCAGCACCCCGCTCAATCCCGCGCTCACCGCATGGACCGGCCACGAAGGCCTGCCGCGTTTCGATCTGGTGAAGGACGAGGATTTTGCCCCAGCGTTCGACGCAGCTTTCCGGGAGCATGAGGCGGAGATCGACGCGATTGCCGAAAACCCGGCGGCGCCGACCTTCGAAAACACGATCATTGCGCTGGAGATCGCCGGCGACGGACTTTCGCGCGTATCCTCGATCTTCTGGAACAAGGCCGGCGCCGACACCAACGAGGCGATCCAGGCGCTGGAGCGCGATATCGCGCCGAAGATGTCGCGGCACTATTCGAAGATCGGCATGAATGCGGCGCTGTTCAAGCGCATCGACACGCTCTGGGAAGGGCGCGCAGGCCTCGGCCTCGATCTCGAAGCGACGCGCGTGCTCGAACGGCACTGGAAGGGCTTCGTCAAGTCCGGCGCCAAGCTTGCAAAGCCCGAGCAGGAGCGGCTGGCAGCGATCAACGAAAAGCTCGCCGGTCTCGGCGCCAAGTTCGGGCAGAACGTGCTCGCCGACGAAAAGAGCTGGGTTCTGTTCCTGGAGAGCGAGGAGCAACTCGCCGGGCTTCCGGACTTCCTGCGTGACGCCATGGCGGCGGTCGCCGACGACCGCGGCCAGAAGGGGAAATATGCCGTCACCCTGTCGCGTTCGATCATTGAACCGTTCCTGACCTTCTCCGACAAACGCGAGCTTCGCGAGCAGGCCTTCCGCGCCTGGATCGCGCGCGGTGAAAGCGGTGGCGAGACCGACAATCGCGGGCTGATCGCCGAGACGCTGGCGCTGCGGGCGGAAAAGGCAAAGCTGCTCGGATACGAAAACTTCGCGTCGCTGAAACTCGACGACACCATGGCGAAGACGCCTGATGCCGTGAACGGCCTCTTGATGCAGGTATGGGAAAAGGCGGTTGCCCGTGCTCGTGAGGAAGAAGCCGAGCTTGCCCGGCTGGTTGCCGACGAGGGCCGCAATCACGACGTCATGCCCTGGGACTGGCGCCATTACGCCGAGAAGCTTAGGGCCGAGAAGTTCAATTTCTCCGAGGGCGAACTCAAGCCTTATCTGCAGCTCGAAAAGATCATCGAGGCCTGCTTCGATGTCGCCAAGCGCCTGTTCGGCGTTACCGCGACGGAGAAGAAGGGCATTGCCGCTTACCATCCCGATGTGCGCGTCTTCGAGATCAAGGATGCAGCCGGCAAGCTGGTGGCGCTGTTTCTCGGCGATTACTTCGCCCGGTCCTCGAAGCGCTCCGGTGCCTGGATGAGCTCGTTCCAGTCGCAGCACAAGCTCAAGCTGAAGAACGGCGCCGAGGGCGAACTGCCGATCATCTACAACGTCTGCAATTTCGCGAAGCCCGCCGAGGGCAAGCCGGCGCTGCTGTCGCTCGACGACGCCCGCACGCTCTTCCACGAGTTCGGACACGCATTGCATGGCATGCTATCCAACGTCACCTATCCTTCGGTTTCCGGCACGGGCGTCTCGCGCGACTTCGTCGAGCTGCCGTCGCAGCTTTACGAACACTGGCTGACGGTGCCGGAGATCCTCAAGCGTTACGCGGTGCACTACCAGACCGGCGAGCCGATGCCGCAGGCGCTGCTCGACAAGGTGCTGGCGGCGCGGACCTTCAACTCGGGCTTTGCAACGGTCGAGTTCACCTCGTCGGCGCTGGTCGACATGGCCTATCACACGGCTGAAGTGACGGCGGAACCGATGGCGCTCGAAGCCAAGAAGCTCGATGAGATCGGCATGCCGAAATCCATCGTCATGCGCCACCGCAGCCCGCATTTCCTGCACGTCTTCTCGGGCGACGGCTACTCGGCAGGCTACTATTCCTACATGTGGTCGGAAGTGCTCGACGCTGACGCCTTCGCGGCCTTCGAGGAAACCGGCAACGCTTTCGATCCGGCCATGGCCGCCCGCCTCAAGGACAACATCTATTCGGTCGGCGGTTCGATCGATCCGGAGGATGCCTACAAGGCCTTCCGTGGCAAGCTACCGAGCCCGGATGCGATGCTGGCGAAAAAGGGCCTGGCCGCCTGAGCCACGCCTATCTCCGATCACGCCATCCGGCGTGATCGGTTGTTCCAAAGTCCCCGCGCCGTCTCGCAAGCAGCCTCGTAGTCGTCGTGATTGCGCAGGCTGAGAAGGGCAGCAGCAGCCGTCGTGACGATGGTGGTTTCCGCGCGTTGGTCGCGGGCAGCACCGGTCCAGACGGCTTGCCAGTATTCGCGGCTGCTCAAGCCGGTGCGCGCTTCGGCTGGCGGCGCGATTTTCGCGGGAATGATGAGGTCCGATGGTTCGCCCCCGACAAGACGGAAAAGCGGCGTCTGGCGGTAGGGCGTGAACTCGGCGTGGTCGCGGGTGTTGCCGAGGATCGTCAGTTCTCTCGTTTCGAGCAATAGAGCGATGTCGCGGCTGAGCGTACGGCTCGAAGGATTGGCGACGCCGAGCAGGCTTGCCCGCCCGCCCATCGGATTGATGAGATGGATGGCGGCGTTCAGCGGCATGCGCATCTCCATCAGCCGATAGAGCCCCAGCAGACGATAGACCTGTGGGGCAAAGGCCGAGAGCGGCAGGTAGGCGATGCCCGCCGACCCAAGTGCAGCCTTCGCGGCTGCGATCGACGTGCAGACCGGGATGCCGGCTGTGGAAGCGGCCACCTCGAGCTTGTGCCGCTCCTGACCCTCTTCACCGTAGCTTCCATGCAGCACGACGCGATGGCCGGCATCGGCGACGAGCCGTGCCGCATGCAGGAACCAGGGTGCGGTCTTCAATTTCGGCGAGAGGTAGCAGGGCCAGTCGAGGTCCGCGATCCCGCTTCCCGGCACAATCGCGCCGATATGGCGGCGCATGGCGCGCACGAAGCCGGCCACCTCCACCGCCGTCGGCCCGCGATAGTGCAGCACCGTCATCAGCGCGCCGATCTGTACCGGATCAGCCTCCCCGGCAAGGATGATCGCCAGCGCGTCCTCTGCCTCCTCTTCGCTCAAGGGTCGGCTTCGGCCGGCGCCGGTGCCGACAGTCGCGATGCAGCGGGCCAATCGTCGTTCAGGGGCGGCGTCGTCACCGATTTCGGCCAGCTTTGCGGCGAACTGTTCCGGCGCCGGCTCCCCCTCAAGCAGGCGGCTTGGCCGGACCGCCAGCGGCGGTGCGTCGGTCAGGGCCTGCCCTCCCCAACCGGCGTGACCCGTTGCTGTGGGGGCGGAGGCATTGGAGCGTGCGTCAAGCAGGGCTTCGGTCTCTGCGGCAAGTGCGCGCACGCGCAGCCGCAGAGACTCGGCAAGCGGGGTCGGGCGCAGCCCATGACCGGTGCGCAGAAACAGCGGATCGGCATAGTCCTCACGCAATTGACCGAGCAGGCGGCTCATCGCCGAGGGCTGCAGGCCGACGCTTGAGGCGGCACGGCTGACGCTGTTTTCGCGCAGCAGCGCGTCGAGCGCCACCAGTAGGCGCAGCTTGCTCAGATCCGTCTGACGTTCGTTCGAGACCGGCTTTCCAATTGCCTCGCCCGTTCGTTCTTCCGCCATGGTTCGTCCTGCCTTCCTGTCTCATCCGGCATATTCGCGGGCGCTGTTTTGCGTCGTTTCGTATTTGGAACCGTTCCAAAACAGCGTCGTTGACCGTCTCCCTCGCCAATAACTAAGTGGAGTTCATTACTCAAGATATATGCGGGGCGAAGATGATGAAGCGGATGGGGCTTGCGACCGAAACCGAGGGGCGGCGGCAAGGGGCCCGCCGGAACCGGTGCGGTCCGGCCGGATGGTCACTTCGTTTCGTCTGCGCCTGCCTTGCCGGTACGGCGTTGACAGTGCCGACGGACGCCTTGGCGCAGAAGGCCAAGGAAGAGGACAAGGAGAAAGCGACCGAGCTTGAGCAGATCGTGGTGACGGCGACCGGGTTCGAGCAGAACGTCAAGGATGCGCCGGCGAGCATTACGGTGGTCACGGGCGAAGATTTGCAGAAGCGGTCGTTCCGCGATCTCACCGATGCGCTGCGCGACGCGCAAGGGGTGGCGGTGACCGGTGTCGCCAACGAGCGCGACATCTTCATCCGCGGCCTGCCCGGCTCCTACACGCTGATCCTCGTCGACGGCAAACGCCAGAGCACGCGCGACGCGCGCACCAACGGCAATTCCGGCTTCGAGCAAAGCTTCATCCCGCCCGCCGCCGCCATCGAGCGCATCGAGATCGTGCGCGGTCCGATGTCGTCGCTCTACGGTTCCGATGCCATGGGTGGCGTCATCAATATCATCACCCGCAAGGTCGCCGACAGCTGGACCGGTTCGTTCACGACCGACGGCACGATGCAGCAGCATAGGCAGTTCGGCAATTCTGGCCAGATGTCGTTCTACACCAGCGGCCCGATCCTGAAAGATACGCTCGGCGTGCAGATCTGGGGGCGCGGACTGAAGCGCAGCGAGGACAAGTTCCTTTCTGGCATCACCGGCGCGAAGGAGCACGATCTGACGGCGCGGCTTTCCTATACGCCAAACGAGGATCACGACTTCTTCCTGGAAGGCGGCACGGCGCGGCTGAAGCGCGACGCCAATGTCGGTAACACCATTGCGCCCGGGCCGCGCGCCGTCAGTACCTACAACGAAAACGACCGCGATCATTGGTCGTTTTCCCATACGGGGCGCTGGGGACCTACGACGTCCGACTTCTCCATCCTGCAGGAATGGGCGGAGCGCCGGAACTACAATTACAGCCAGGCGGACGGCCGTTTCATCAAGCAGCCACGCGCACCCGAAGTCCGCAACACCGTCATCGACGGCAAGTTCACCACCCCTTTCGATCTCGGCGGCAGCCACACGCTGGTGACCGGCGGGCAATATTTCGAGGCGCGGCTTTCCGACCAGAATCCGGGTCGACGCACGGGGAAAACCGAAACTTTCTCGGCCACCCAATGGGCGCTGTTTGCCGAGGACGAATGGCGCATGGTCGATGACTTCGCGCTGACCACCGGCCTGCGTCTCGATCATCACGAGGAGTATGGCTACCACCTGAGCCCGCGCATCTATGGCGTCTGGAACGCGACCGACATGCTGACGGTGAAGGGCGGCGTCTCCACCGGCTTCCGCGCGCCCGATATCCGCAGCATCGCCCCGGGCTATGCCTACACCACCGGCGGCGGCGGTTGCACCTACGGGCCGACCGGCACCTGCGGCGTCATCATCGCGGACCCGAACCTGAAGGCCGAATCGAGCACCAGCTATGAAATCGGCGCGGTCTGGGACAATGGCGATGTCATCCTCGGCGGAACCTATTTCTACACGGACTTCCGGGACAAGATCGCCAACATGCCGGTGTTGGATGCCTCGGGTAATCCGGTCCGTTGGAGCGAGGATCCGAACTACCGCCTCTGGTACAACTACAACATCGACGACGCGATTATCCAGGGTGTGGAACTGACGGCGACCTGGAACGCGACCCCGGATCTGACACTTCGCGCCAGCTATACCTATACGCAGTCGGAACAGCAGACCGGAGATTTTGCCGGCTTCCCGCTGGCGCGCACACCGGAGCACATGGCCAATCTGAGAGCTGACTGGTTCACGCCGGTCGAAGGGCTCGAGGCCTGGGCCTCGGTCAACTATCACGGCGAAGAAATCTCCGCCGGCCCGCGTGTCTCGACCACCAGCGGCAAGCCTGTGAAGATCAACGGCAAAACGGGTTACAAGTATGATGCCTACACCACCGTCGATATCGGCACGAAATATGATGTCGGCGAAGGCCTGACGCTGAACGCAGCCGTCTACAACCTTTTCGACAAGGAAGTGGAGCCGACCGATTTCAATGCCGTCGGGGAAGGTCGCCGGTTCTGGCTGAGCCTGACGGCGACATTCTGATTATCCGGCCGGTCCCTGCCCGGCTTCAGATCGAGAACAGACGGCGCCTTCCGGGCGCCGTCTGGCTTTTCTCAGGCGCCCGTCTTTCTCAAGCGTTTTGGTCGACGCCAAAAGTCGATAGCAGGCTTTTCATCCGCTGCGCCGCCAGTTCCGGCCGGTCGAGTACATTTGCGCGGTCGGCGAGGCGGAAGATATCGGCATAGTGCAGCGCCCCGCGGGCGGACTGCATGCCGGCCGGCATGGTGAAGTGGCGCTGGTGCCCGTTCAGCCAGGCGAGGAGAACGACGCCGGCCTTGTAGTATTGCGTTGGCGCTTCGAAGATCTTGCGGGACAGCGGCACGGTCGGCTCGATCACGCCGCGGAAGGTCGCTAGATCGCCTTTCGCGAGTGCCGCCAAGGCCTTGGAGGCAGAGGGCGCCACCGCATCGAAGATGCCGAGCAGCGCGTGGCTATACTTCGTGCCGTCGCCTTCGATCAGTTCGGCATAGTTGAAGTCGTCGCCGGTGAAGCAGAGCACGCCTTCGGGCAGGCGATTGCGCAGTGCCACTTCCTTGGTGTTATCGAGCAGCGAGATCTTGATGCCCTCGACCTTGTCGCGGTTGGCCTCGATGATCGACAGCACCGTATCGAGCGCCTTGTCGAAATCCTCCGAACCCCAGTAGCCCCGAAGCTGCGGATCGAACATGTCGCCGAGCCAGTGCAGCACCACCTTGTGCCTGGCCTGGCCGAGGATGCGGCCATAGACGTGGCGATAGTCGTCGGCGGAACGGGCGACGCGGGCAAGCGCCCGGCTTGCCATCATGATCGCCCTGCCCCCCTCGCCTTCTACGAAGCCGACCTGTTCCTCATAGGCCGCAATCACGTCGTCCAGGGACCGCGCGTCTGCCGGGGCGAGATGATCGGTGCCGGCGCCGCAGGCAAGATCAGCGCCCGGCACCTGCCGAGCATCGCTCAGCGCGCGGCGGATCAGTTCCTGCGCGCCCGGCCAGGCAAGGCCCATGCCGCGCTGGGCCGTGTCCATCGCCTCGGCGATCTTGAAGCCCAGGCTCCAGAGGTGATGGCGAAACGCCATGGTCGCGTCCCAGTCGATCGCCGGATTGCCCCAGGGATCGAGGTCGCCAAGCGGATCCGAAACCACGTGGGCAGCCGCATAGGCGATGCGGTTGAAGATCGGCGGCGTGCTGGGCCGTTCGATCGGCGTTCCGGTCAGACGATACTGTTCAAGCGAACCGTCTTTGCACGGCAGCGTCAGGCTTGTCATTGGGGTTGGTCTCCTCCGCGGACGTTTGTCTTGGAATACTTTGGATCGTTCCAAATGGCAAGCGACAATGTTTTTCAGGCGAGGCGCCTCTCCTCCGAGTGAATGCATACTTTCGATATTATTATTGAAATTCAATCAAATAATCTGTCTATCGCGCGAATCTTAACGTCTCTCTGGACGTCTTGTCTCTGCGCCGGGCGCGGCCGGACCGGAAAAAAGTGATCAGCTAACTCTTGACGAAATTGGAACGTTCCAATTATGAAAGAGAAAAGCAGGCAGAAGAATTCGGGAGGATGCTGTGGTCAAGGAGAGGGTAACGGTCATCGATATTGCGCGCGCCGCCGGCGTGTCGAAGTCGACCGTGTCGCTCGTTCTTCAAGGCAGCTCGCTCGTCAACGAGACGACGCGCGCCAAGGTGAATGCCGCCATCCGCGATCTTGGTTACGTCTATAACCGTAGCGCCGCCAACCTTCGCCAGGCGAAGTCCAAGATCATTGGCATCGTCGTCAACGATCTCACCAACAGCTTCTTTGCCGAGCTCGCCGTCGGCGTCGATGCGGTCGTGCAGTCGGCCGGCTTCGTGCAGTTCCTCGCCAACACCGGTGAGAAGATCGAGCGCCAGCGCGAAGTTGTGGCGTCCATGCGTGAGCACGGCGTTTCCGGCCTGATCGTCTCCCCGGCGCGCGGCACGGAAGCGGCCGATCTCGCGCCGCTGGTCGAGAGCGGCATTCCGGTCGTGCTCGTCGTTCGCGACATCGCCGGTGCCGAGGTGTCATCGCTGATCTCCGACAATCATGCCGGCGCCATGGCTGCCGTCCGTCACCTGATCGAGCGCGGCCACCAGCGCATCGCCTTCCTCGGCGGTTTTCCGGATACGGCCGTTTTCGAGGCGCGCATGCGCGGCTACCGCGATGCTCTTGTCGAGGCCGGCATGCCGGTTTCCGACGCGCTGATCATCGGTTCGGCGCCGTCGCGCGCCGGTGGGGTGACCGCGGTGGAGCAGGCGATGATGCTCGCCGACCGGCCGACGGCCGCACTCTGCTTCAACGACGCGGTCGCCTTCGGCGTCTGTGATGGCCTGAGGGCGCGGCGACTGGAGCCGGGCGCAGACTTCGCCGTCATCGGTTTCGACGACGTGATCGAGGCGAAGACCGCCGTGCCGGCGCTGACGACGGTGTCCGTCGATCCGCAAGGCATGGGTCAGCGGGCCGCCGAGCTGCTGTTGAAGCAGATCAAGGCCGGCAAGGCGGAGCCGGAAACGATCGTTGGTTCGGTTCGTCTCGTGGTTCGCCAGAGCTGCGGCGCCGCGGTGGAAAGAAAAAGGGAGGCACTGGCATGACGCGTTGGGGTCTGATCGGCGCAAGCACGATTGCGCGTGAATGGGTGATCGGCGCGATCCGCGCCGCCGGAGGCGAGGTCGTTTCGGTCATGAGCACCAGCGCCGAACGTGGTGCGGCCTATGCCGAAGAGAACGGGATTCCGAAGTCGGTGACATCTGTCGCGGAACTCGTCGGCGATCCCGATGTCGATGCCGTCTATGTCTCCACCACCAATGAACTGCATCGCGAGCAGACGCTGGCGGCGATCGCTGCCGGCAAACACGTGCTCTGCGAGAAGCCGCTGGCGATGACGCTGGAGGATGCGCGCGACATGGTGAGCGCGGCGCGGGAAGCGGGTGTGGTTCTTGCCACCAACCACCATCTGCGCAACGCCGCAAGCCATAGGGCGATGCGCGATGCGATCGCCGAAGGCAAGATCGGCCGGCCGATTGCTGCGCGCGTCTTCCATGCGGTCTATCTGCCACCGCATCTCCAGGGTTGGCGGCTGGAGCGGCCGGATGCCGGCGGCGGCGTCATCCTCGACATCACCGTGCACGACGCCGATACGTTGCGCTTCATTCTCAATGACGACCCGATCGAAGCGGTCGCCATCAGCCATAGCGCCGGCATGGGCAAGGAAGGCCTGGAAGACGGCGTCATGGGTGTCATCCACTTCCGCTCCGGCGTCATCGCTCAGTTCCACGATGCCTTCACCACCAAATACGCCGAGACCGGTCTTGAGGTGCATGGCACCGAAGGATCGCTGATCGGCCGCAACGTGATGACGCAGAGGCCGACAGGCACGGTGACGCTGCGCAACGCCGATGGCGAGAGCGAGCTGACGCTCGACCATGCCAATCTCTACGAAACCGCGCTTTCCGCCTTCCACGCCGCCGTCAGGGGCGAGGGCCGTGCTTCGGCGACGGGCGAAGACGGCGTCTGGTCGCTGGCAACAGGCCTTGCCGTCGTCAAGGCGGCGGCCACCGGCCAGGCCGTGGCGATCGAAACGGGACTTTGAACTGATGTCGATGAGCAAGCATATCTCGCCGGCCGAAGCGGCCGCTTTGATCCCGGATGGTGCCGTCGTTTCCGTCTCCTCGTCCAGCGGACTCGGCTGCCCCGACCTGATGCTGAAGGCGATCGGCGAGCGGTTCGAGACGACCGGCCATCCGCGCGACCTGACGACGCTGCACCCGATTGCCGCCGGCGACATGAGCGGCATCAAGGGTGTCGATTACATCGCCAAGAAAGGTCTGCTGAAGAAGATCATCGGCGGCTCCTACCCTTCCGGCCCGTCGAGTGCCGAACCGCCGCTGATCTGGCAGATGATCGGCGCTGACGAAGTGGCCGCCTACAACGTGCCGTCCGGCATCCTGTTCGACATGCACCGAGAGGCTGCTGCCAAGCGCCCCGGCGTCCTGACCAAGGTCGGGCTCGACACCTTCGTCGATCCGTCGCGCGAAGGCTGCGCCATGAACGCTTCGGCCGCAGCCGAACCGGTGGTCAAGAAGGTGTCCTTCGAAGGCGAGGACTGGCTCTATTTCAAGGCGATCGCGCCGCAGGTGGCAATCATCCGCGCGACGACGGCCGACGAGCGCGGCAACCTCACCTATGAGCACGAGGGCGCCTATCTCGGCGGTCTCGACCAGGCGCTCGCTGCCCGCAACAACGGCGGCATCGTCATTGCTCAGGTCAAGCGTGTCACCAAGGAAGGCTCGCTGAAGCCCCACGACGTGCGGGTGCCGGGCGTGCTCGTCGATTACGTCATCGTCGATCCCGATCAGAAGCAGACGACCCAGACGCTCTACGATCCGGCGATTTCAGGCGAGATCTTCCGGCCGCTCGACAGTTTCCGCGTACCGGAATTCAACATCCAGAAGGTGATTGCCCGCCGCGTGGCGCAGGAGCTGCAGGCCGGCAGCGCCGTCAATCTCGGCTTCGGCATCTCGGCCAATGTGCCGCGCATCCTGCTCGAAGAAGGGCTGCATGGTGCGGTCACCTGGGTGATCGAGCAGGGCGCCGTCGGCGGCGTGCCGCTTCTCGATTTCGCCTTCGGCTGCGCCTCGAATGCCGATGCTTTCATGCCGTCGCCCTACCAGTTCACCTATTTCCAGGGCGCCGGCTTCGATGCCTCGCTGCTCTCCTTCCTTGAGATCGATCGCAACGGCTCGGTCAATGTGTCGAAACTCTCTTTCCGCCCGCATGTGACGGCTGGCGCCGGCGGTTTCGTCGACATCACCGCACGGGCGAAGAAGATCGTGTTCTCCGGGATGTTCAATGCCGGAGCCAAGCTCGCGATCGCCGACGGCAGGCTGGTGATCGAGAAGGAAGGCAAGCTGAAGAAGCTGGTCAACGAAGTCGAGCACGTCACCTTCTCCGGCCGCCGCGGTATCGAGCAGGGCCAGGACATCACCTATGTGACCGAACGCTGCGTAATGAAGCTGACGCCCGAGGGCGTGATGCTGACCGAGATCGCGCCTGGCGTTGATCTGCAGGCGCATATTCTCGACCAGTCGGAATTCCCGCTGATCGTTTCCGACAGGCTGAAGCCGATGGATGCTGCCCTGTTCCAGGAAGCGTTGATCGGATTGGAGCTGCCGAAAAAGCCGGCGCGCCGGCTTCAGGGAGGCGGTCGTGGCTGAGGGTCGTATTCGCATCGAGGTCGATGGGCCGATCGCGACCATGACGGTTGCCCGTCCGGACAAGCTCAACGCCTTCGACATCGACATGCTGAAGGCGCTCGCAGCCGCCTGCGACACGGTTGAAGCTGACCGCAACGTACGCGTCGTCATCCTGACCGGCGAGGGCAAGGCGTTTTCCGCCGGTGGCGACATCAAGGCGTGGGGCGGCATGGATGCGCCTGCCTTCGGACATGACTGGGTGCGCTTCGGCCATCGCGTGTTCGAGCGGCTGGCGACCCTGCGCATGCCTGTCATTGCGGCCCTCAACGGCCACGCGCTCGGCGGCGGGCTGGAGCTTGCGGCGGCCGCCGATATCCGGCTGGCCGAGGCGCAGATCAAGATCGGCCTGCCGGAGACGAGCCTTGGCATGGTGCCCGGCTGGTCGGGCACGCAGCGTCTCGTCTCACGCTTCGGCGCCCAGATTGTCAGGCGCATGGTTCTCGGTGGCGAGATGTTCACCGCCGAGACTGCCCGCATTCAAGGTTTGGTCGATGCCGTTGTCGAGACCGGAACCGTGCTTGCCGCCGCCCGCGACTACGCAGCGCGTGTCGCCAAACGCGGGCCTGCGGCGCTCGAGATTTCGAAACTGATGCTCGCTTCGGCGAATGGCGAAGACAACGGATCTGCGGTCGAGGCACTCGGCTCGATCCTCGTCGCCAAGACCGGCGACCTCAAGGAAGGTGTCGCTGCCTTTTCGGAGAAGCGTGAAGCCCAATTCAAGGGAGAATGGTAATGACCGTGCTCGTGAAACCCAAGCCGATCGAAGGCCACAAGGTTCGCGCCTTCCAGATGCTGATCGACGGCAAGTGGGTGGACAGCGCCGAAGGGCGCACGATCGAGCGCGTGGCGCCGGGCCATGGCGTTGTCGTCAGCCGTTATCAGGCCGGCACCAAGGCCGACGCCGAAAAGGCGATTGCCGCTGCCCGCCGCGCTTTCGACGATGGCGCCTGGCCGCGCATGACCGCATCCCAGCGTTCGCTGGTGCTTTTGCGTGCCGCCGACATCATTGCCGAGCGCGCCGATGAGCTTGCCTATCTCGATGCGATCGAGTCCGGCAAGCCGATCAGCCAGGCTAAGGGCGAACTTGGCGGTGCCGCCGATATCTGGCGTTATGCGGCGGCTCTCGCCCGCGATCTGCATGGCGAGAGCTACAACACGCTCGGCGACGGCACGCTCGGTGTCGTCTTGCGCGAGGCGATCGGCGTCGTCTCGATCATCACGCCCTGGAATTTCCCGTTCCTTATCGTCAGCCAGAAGCTGCCCTTTGCGCTGGCCGCCGGCTGCACCACTGTCGTCAAGCCGTCCGAGCTGACCTCGGCCTCGACGTTGCTGCTCGGCGAAATCCTCGAAGCCGCCGGCGTTCCCGCCGGCGTCGTCAACATCATCACCGGTACGGGGCCGGAGGTCGGCGCGCCGATGACGACGCATCCTGATGTCGACATGGTGTCCTTCACCGGCTCGACCGGCGTCGGCCGCCTGACCATGGCCAATGCTGCACAGACGCTGAAGAAGGTCTCGCTGGAGCTCGGCGGCAAAAACCCGCAGATCGTCTTTCCGGACGCCAATCTCGATGAGTTCATCGATGCCGCAGTGTTCGGCGCTTACTTCAATGCCGGCGAATGCTGCAATGCCGGTTCGCGCCTGATCCTGCATCGCGATATCGCCGACGAGGTGACGCGCCGCATCGCCGAACTTTCTGCCAAGGTCAAGGTCGGCGATCCGCTTGATCCGGAAACCCAGGTGGGCGCCATCATCACGCCGCAGCATCTGGAAAAGATTGCCGGCTATGTTTCTGCCGCTTCCAGGGACGGTGCAGCGGTCGCTCATGGCGGCACGGCGCTCGATCTCGGCATGGGCCAGTTCATGGCGCCGACGATCCTTTCTTCCGTGCGGCCGGACATGGCAGTGGCGCGGGAAGAAGTGTTCGGGCCGGTTCTTTCCGTTTTGACCTTCGAGACGACCGAGGAGGCGATCCGCATTGCCAATGCGATCGACTACGGCCTTTCGGCCGGCGTCTGGAGCCGTGACTTCGACACCTGCCTGACGATTGGCCGCCGCGTGCGCGCGGGCACCATCTGGATGAACACCTTCATGGACGGTGCGTCGGAGCTGCCCTTTGGCGGCTACCGCCAGTCCGGCCTCGGCCGTGAACTCGGCCGGCATTCGGTCGAGGACTACACCGAGACGAAGACGCTCAACATGCATATGGGGCCGCGCACCGGCTGGTGGATGCCGCGCTAAGGCTAGACCGGAGGAGAGACGACATGCGGACGATGGGGAGAACATTGGGGCAGGAGGCAGCGTCACGCGACGCCGTCCTGCGCGCCGTGTTCGCCCGCTCAGCCGGCCGTGCCGAAGCTCGACGGGATCTGCGGACAGAGCAGCAGCTGCAGCTTGCTGACGTCGCTCTCACCGCCGATCTTCTGCAGGAGCACCCGGCCCATGTCCTCGCCGGTCGCCGTCAGGTCCTCGTAGATCGTCTCGACCTGCGGCTGGATGGCGCTCAAGAGGTGCGAGGTCTGCTTGGCGACGATGTCGTATTCGCGTCCGAGCGTCAGGCCGCAATCGCTCATGCCGGTGATGGTCGCCAGCGCACAGACCTCGCCGCCGCACATGAAGCTATCCGGCGGATCGGGCTCGGCATAGCGCTGGCGCACACGGTCGCGGATCGCGCCGGCGGGGCTGTCGAGGTCGATGCCCGAGAGGATCTCGTAGGCGCAGCCGGCCTCGCGCACGGCGGTCATGAAGCCGTGTTGCAGATGGCCCGCAAAGGTGAAATCGGCGGGACCGCTGATCAGCGCGGGCTTGCGCCTGCCCTTGGCGATCAGGCGCTTCGTCGCCTGGTAGGAGAAGGTGAAGTTGTCGTAGTCGACATAGGGATGCGGGGTGGAAAGCTCCGTGCGCCCATGGGTGACGAAGGGAAAGCCGAGATCGGACAGCAATCGGACGCGGGGATCGAGCGGTTCCGTGCGCGAGAAGATCAGGCCGTCGGCCATCGCGTTGCGGGTGATGTAGTTGACCGCTTCGACATTGGTCGAGTTGAGGAAGTTCGGCATGACGATCAGGTGAAAGGCGGTGCCCTGCAGCGCCTTGGCGATGCCGCTCATGATCGAGGTGCCGTAGCCGAGAATTTCCTCATGTGGATCGAGCAGCACGCCGATGACATTGGTGCGGCCAGTCTTCAGGCGCTGGGCGGCACGGTCGGGCGAATAGCCGATCTCGTCGGCGACCTCGCGCACCCGCTTGCGGGTTTCGATGGAGATCTGCGGCGCATCGGACAGCGCGCGCGAGACGGTGGTGACCGCAAGGCCGGTGATTTCCGCGATCGTGCGAAGGGTCGGCTTGCCGCGCTTGACGGTGGCACCGCTGTCTTCGTGGTGGGCGGGCTTGGAGGGATCGGCCAATGCTAGTCATCCTGAGAGCGGGCAAGAGCGGGTTTTGTAACGTGGTGCGAACGCTTAGGCAATCGAATCATGAAAACGTTTTAAATCTCGCATCGCGGCATGGATTGCTGCGCTGCAATAGCTAATGTGAGCTATATAATTCAGTAAATTCAAACGGTTCCGAAGGTGCTAAAGTACAAAATGGCGGAATGCTTGACTTGCTGAATTTATAACGTTTTAAATGGCCAGCCGCTGGCTGAAGCGGCGCGAATTCCGGGGTGGAGGAGGTTCCGCCTCGTTAACTTGCAAACGGGAGGAAAACGATGCGCAAGTTGATGACGACGACGGCCGTTGTGGCGCTGATGATGGCGGCCACCGCCGCGCGCGCAGCCGAAAATGTGGAAGTTCTGCACTGGTGGACATCCGGTGGCGAAGCCGCCGCACTCGACGTTCTGAAGAAGGACCTGGAAAGCAAGGGCATCACCTGGACCGACATGCCGGTTGCCGGCGGTGGCGGCACGGAAGCCATGACGGTGCTGCGCGCGCGCGTCACCGCAGGCAACGCTCCGACCGCCGTGCAGATGCTCGGCTTCGACATTCTCGACTGGGCCAAGGAAGGCGCACTCGGCAACCTCGACGAGACGGCTTCCAAGGAAGGCTGGGACAAGGTGATCCCGACCGCCCTGCAGCAGTTCTCGAAGTATGACGGCCACTGGATCGCGGCACCGGTCAACGTGCACTCGACCAACTGGGTCTGGATCAACAAGGCTGCCCTCGACAAGGCTGGCGGCAAGGAGCCGACCAACTGGGACGAACTGGTTGCCCTGCTCGACAACTTCAAGGCCCAGGGGATCACCCCGATCGCTCACGGCGGCCAGCCCTGGCAGGATGCGACGATCTTCGACGCCGTCGTGCTTTCGCTCGGCACAGACTTCTACAAGCAGGCTTTCATCGATCTCGACCCGGCAGCGCTCGGCGGCGACAAGATGAAGGAAGCCTTCGACCGCATGACGAAGCTGCGCTCCTATGTCGACGACAACTTCTCGGGCCGTGACTGGAACCTTGCTTCCGCGATGGTCATCGAGAACAAGGCCGGCCTGCAGTTCATGGGCGACTGGGCCAAGGGCGAGTTCCTGAAGGCGAAGAAGGTGCCGGGCACCGATTTCGTCTGCATGCGCTTCCCGGGTACGCAAGGGTCCGTGACCTTCAACTCCGACCAGTTCGCGATGTTCAAGGTTGCCGACGACAAGGTTCCGGCGCAGCTCGCCATGGCTTCGGCGATCGAAAGTCCGACCTTCCAGTCGGCCTTCAACGTGGTCAAGGGTTCGGTTCCGGCCCGCACCGACGTTCCGGACACGGCCTTCGACGATTGCGGCAAGAAGGGCATCAAGGACCTGGCGGAAGCCAACACCAACGGCAAGCTCTTCGGCTCCATGGCCCATGGCCATGCCAATCCGGCTGCCGTCAAGAACGCGATCTACGACGTCGTGACGCGTGAGTTCAACGGCGAACTGACGTCCGAAGAGGCCGTCAAGGAACTGGTCTCGGCCGTCGAGGCCGCGAAGTAACGGGCTCGCTCCGGGGCGCGTACTGCATAATTCCTTAGATCCGCATGGATTTAAGGACAAAATTATGCAGCAACTTAGGTGTTGCAGCGACCTTAGCGTGTCTTGCGAGACACGCGGCGCTGCTAGGCGCCCCGGACACCCCATTCCGACATGCAGGCGCCGTCGAACCACCGTGGCCAACAGGACGCGGGGAGGGGCGCTTTGATACCCAGAACCTCGCGCGGATGCCGATATCGGGGTTGTGCCCGACGGCCGCGCCAGAAGTGGTGAACGTTCATGGATAGCCGCAGTCGCCTGCAGGACCTGATACCGAAGCTGGTGCTTGCCCCGAGCTTCCTCATCGTCCTGATCTTTGTCTATGGTTTCATTGCCTATACCGGCTTTCTGTCGATGACGGACAGCAAGATGCTGCCGTCCTACAATTTCGTCGGTTTAAGCAACTATACGAAGCTGTGGGCGCTGCCACACTGGTGGCGGGCGGTGAGCAACCTGGCGATCTTCGCCGCGCTCTATATCGCCATCTGCTCGGTGCTTGGCCTCGGGCTGGCGATCCTGCTCGACCAGAAGATCCGCGCTGAAGGGTTCCTGCGGCCGATCTATCTCTATCCGATGGCGCTTTCGTTCATCGTGACCGGTACGGCCTGGAAGTGGTTCCTCGATCCCGGCATCGGCCTTGAGAACACCATGCATCTCTGGGGCTGGGAGAGTTTCTCGTTCAACTGGATCAAGGACCGCAACTACGCGATCTACTGCGTCGTCATCGCCGCCGTCTGGCAGTCGACCGGCTTCATCATGGCGATGTTCCTGGCCGGCCTTCGCGGCGTCGACAACGAGATCATCAAGGCGGCCCAGATCGACGGCGCCAAGACCTCGACGATCTATCGCCGGATCATCATTCCCTTGATGCGGCCGGTGTTCCTCTCGGCTTTCGTCGTGCTCGCGCATCTGGCGATCAAGGCCTACGACCTGATCATCGCGCTCACCGGTGGCGGCCCCGGCCAGGCGACCGAGCTGCCGGCGACCTTCATGTATTCCTACACCTTCACCCGCAACCAGATGGGCATCGGCGCGTCCTCGGCGATCATCATGCTGGTGATGATCTTCTCGATCATCGTTCCCTATCTCTATTCCGAAATCCGGGGAGCAAAACGCTGATGAGCGCTCCGAGCCCAGACAACATCATCTCGCACAACCGCCTCACCCGCGCGTTGATCTACACCGCGCTGATCCTCTTTGCGCTCTATTCGCTGCTGCCGCTCTATGTGATGCTGGTGAACTCGGTGAAGCCGCTCGACGAGATCCGCCAGGGCGGCATGCTCAACCTGCCGCAGACCTTTACGCTCGAGCCCTGGCTTCAGGCCTGGTCGACGGCGCAGATCGGCGTGCAGCCGACGGGCCTGAAACCCTTCTTCATCAACTCGATCCTGATGGTCGTGCCGGCCGTGGCGATCTCGACGATCATCGGTGCGCTGAACGGCTACGTGCTGACGAAGTGGCGCTTTCCCGGTGCCAACATCTTCTTCGCCATGCTGCTTCTGTCCTGCTTCATCCCTTTCCAGATCGTGCTGATCCCGATGGCGCGCATCCTTGGGATCCTGGGGCTCGCCGGTTCGATCTGGGGCCTGATCTTCGTCCATGTGATCTACGGCCTCGGCTTCACGACGCTTTATTTCCGCAACTACTACGAGGCCTTCCCGACCGAGCTGGTGCGCGCAGCGCAGATCGACGGAGCCAGCTTCTTCCAGATCTTCTGGCGCATCCTGCTGCCGTCTTCCGGTCCGATTATCGTCGTCTCGGTCATCTGGCAGTTCACCAACATCTGGAACGACTTCCTGTTCGGCGCATCCTTCTCGGGCCCCTATTCGACGCCGATGACGGTCGCGCTCAACAACCTCGTTTCGTCCTCGACAGGCGTCAAGGAATATAACGTCCACTTCGCAGGCGCGATCCTCGCCGCCCTGCCAACGCTCATCGTCTACATCGTGTCCGGCCGCTACTTCGTTCGCGGCCTGATGTCGGGCGCCGTGAAAGGATAAGCTCATGTCTTTCTTGAAAATCAGCAACTTGCGCAAATCCTATGGCTCGCTCGAGATCCTGAAGGACATCAACCTGGAGATCGAAAAGGGCGGCTTCCTCGTGCTCGTCGGCCCGTCCGGTTGCGGCAAGTCCACGCTGCTCAACACCATCGCCGGTCTCGAGCCGATCACATCAGGCGAGATCGCCATCAACGGCCGCTCGGTTGCCGACCTGCACCCGTCGAAGCGCGATATCGCCATGGTGTTCCAGTCCTACGCCCTCTACCCGAACATGACGGTCGCCGGAAACATCGCCTTCGGCATGGAAATCCGCGGCGTGCCGAAGGACGAGCGCGAGAAGGCGATCAAGCAGGTCGCCGACATGCTGCAGATCGGCCATCTGCTCGACCGCAAGCCGAGCCAGCTCTCCGGCGGCCAGCGCCAGCGCGTCGCCATGGGCCGGGCGCTGGTGCGCAATCCGCAGGTCTTCCTGTTCGACGAGCCGCTGTCCAACCTCGATGCCAAGCTTCGCGTCGACATGCGCACCGAGATCAAGCGGCTGCACAACCGGATGAAGACGACGATCGTCTACGTCACCCACGACCAGATCGAGGCAATGACGCTGGCGACGAAGATCGCCGTTCTGAAGGACGGCGTGCTGCAGCAGTTCGGCACGCCGGCCGAGATCTACAACAACCCGGCCAACATGTTCGTCGCCGACTTCATGGGTTCGCCGGCGATGAACCTTTTGACCGCGCGCATCGAAAAGAGCGGTTCCGATATCGCGGTTGCGCTGGCGCGTCCGAATGCCGAGCCGCTGAAACTCGCGGTGCCGCAGGCCAACGGTGCGCTCTCGGCCTATGCCGGCAAGGACGTGGTCTTCGGCATTCGTCCGGAAGCGCTGACCGACCCAGATGGCGCCGACCGCAATGCCAAGGTGGTTGCCGAGGGCGAATGCCTGATCGAGGTGGTCGAGCCGGCCGGTTCCGACACGTTCGCGGTCACGCGTCTCGGCGGCAAGGAGATCGTTGCCCGGCTTCGCGCCGATGCCCGCATTGCTGCCGGTCAGACCTCGCGGCTCGCCTTCAACCTCGACAAGGCGGTGTTCTTCGACCCGCAGAGCCAGCAGCGGATCGCGTAATCGATCATGCAGGAGCAGCCGGACATCGTCATCATCGGGTCGGGGATCGGCGGCTCCACGCTTGCGGCGGGGCTTGCCGGCTCCGGCGCCCGCATCGCCATCCTCGAGCGCGGCGAGCGCCTGCCCGACACGCCGGAAGCGCGCAGCTACAGCTCGATCTTCGTCAAGGGGCACTTTCGGCCGAGGGAGATGTGGCGCGAGCCTGATGGCACCGAGTTCAATCCGGGAAACTTCTATTTCGTCGGCGGCAATTCCAAGCTCTTCGGTGCGGTGCTTCTGCGCTACCGTGCCGAGGATTTCACCGAGATGCAGCATCTTGGCGGCGTTTCGCCGGCATGGCCCTTCCCTTACGAGGAACTGGAGCCGTGGTACGGCAAGGCCGAGCGACTGTTCGAGGTGCGCGGCGAACTCGGCGACGACCCGACGGAACCGTTCCATAGCACGCCATACACCTTTGGCCCGGTGCCGGACGAGCCGGCCATCGCGCGGGCGCGCGCTGAGCTGAAGGCGCAGGGGCTGCATCCGGCAACGCTTCCGCTCGGCGTCGACATCGACACGTGGCTTGCCGGCGGGCGCACGCCCTGGGATGGGTTCCCGAATACCGGCAAGGGCAAGATGGATGCCGAGACCACATCGCTCGCCGCGGCGCTCAAGGACCCCAACATCGAGTTGATCACCTCGGCGCATGTCGACACGCTTGAGGCCCGCCCGGGCGGGCGGATCGAGGCCATCCACTACACCCATAGGGGCGAAAAGAAGACGCTGTCGCCGAACCTGGTGATCCTCTCGGCCGGCGCGATCAATTCGGCGGCCATCCTCTTGCGCTCCGGCGACGGCAAGGGGCTCGCCAACGCGTCCGACCAGGTCGGACGCAACTTCATGAACCACAATTGCAGCGCCATGCTCGCGATCAACCCGTTCAAGCGCAATGACAGCGTCTACCAGAAGACGCTGATGCTGAACGACTATTACCTGACCGGCGGCAGGGACGGCCTGCCGCTCGGCAATGTCCAGCTTCTCGGTAAGATCAACGCCGACATCCTGAAGGCCAACGCGCCCGTCTGGGCGCCCCGGTTTGCCTTCGATTTCATGGCCGGTCATGCGATCGACTGGTACATGATGACCGAGGACCTGCCGAACCCGGAAAGCCGCATCATGGTCGATGGCAAGGGCATCATCATGCAGTGGCGGCGCTCGAACATGGAGGCGCTTTCCGGGCTTGAAGCGAAGATGCGCGCGCATTTCAAGGCGGCGGGCTATCCGATCGTTCTGTCGCAAGCCTTCGACAAGCGCACGCCGTCACACCAATGCGGCACGGTACGGATGGGCACGGACCCGAAGGACGCACCGCTCGACACCTACTGCCGCGCCTTCGACCACCCGAACCTCTTTGTCGTTGACGCCGGCTGCCTGCCGACCTCAGCCGCCGTCAACCCGGCGCTGACGATTGCCGCCCAGGCGCTCAGGGTCGCCGACCATATCCTTGCGAAGGAGATCCGATTATGACGTCATCGACGCGCCCCGTCGCCATCGTCACCGGCGGTCGCCGCGGCATCGGTCTCGGCGTTGCCCGCGCGCTCGCCCGCGAGGGTTTTGATATCGCGATCACCGGCCTTGGTGCCGCCGATAGCGCCACGGCCCAGACGCTGTCAGAACTGTCGGGTGATGGCGGACGAGCAATCTATATCGAAGCAAACCTCGCCGATGTCGGCGGCCATGCTGCAACCGTCGAGCGCGTCCGCGCCGAGCTCGGTCCAATTCGTTGCCTTGTCAACAATGCCGGCATTGCCTCCGTCGTCAGGGGCGATTTCCTCGATCTGCTGCCGGAGAACTTCGACACGATCGTCGCCACCAACCTGCGTGGCACGGTATTCTTCACCCAGGCGGTGCTGGTATCGATGCTGACGGATCCGACCGATACGACACCACGCTCGATCATCAATATCACCTCGGTTTCGGCGACGATGACCTCGCCGGAGCGGCTCGACTATTGCATGACCAAGGCCGGGCTTGCCGCCTTCAGCCAGGGGCTGGCGCTGCGGCTTGCCAATACCGGCATCTCGGTTTTCGAGATCCGTCCGGGCATCATTCGCTCCGACATGACCGCCGGCGTCTCGGCGAAATACGATGGCTTGATCGATGGCGGACTGGTGCCGATGCGGCGCTGGGGCGAGCCCGACGATATCGGCAATATCGCGGCCGGGCTTGCCGGCGGCAAATTTGCCTTTGCCACCGGCTCGGTCATCCAGGCGGATGGCGGGCTGTCGATCGGCCGTCTCTAGGAACAGGCAAGACTTTTGAGGCTCGCAAGCGGGCAGGGTTTGAGTTGAACACGTCGAAAATTTGGAACGTTCCAAATTGATGGCGGCGGAGGAAAGACAGGGAATGAGCTACGACTATATCATCACCGGCGCCGGCCCGGCCGGCTGCGTTCTCGCCAATCGCCTCTCCGAGGACCCATCGATTCGCGTGCTGCTGCTCGAAGCCGGTGGCGGAGACTGGAATCCGCTGTTTCACATGCCGGCAGGCTTTGCCAAGATGACCAAGGGCGTTGCCAGCTGGGGCTGGGAGACGGTGCCGCAGAAGCACATGAAGGGCAGGGTGCTGCGCTACACCCAGGCCAAGGTGATCGGAGGCGGCTCGTCGATCAATGCCCAGCTCTATACCCGCGGTAACGCTGCCGACTACGACCTCTGGGCCTCCGAGGACGGCTGCGCCGGCTGGGACTATCGCAGCGTGCTTCCCTATTTCAAGCGCTCGGAAGACAACCAGCGTTTTGCCGACGATTACCATTCCTATGGCGGGCCGCTCGGCGTCTCGATGCCGACCGCTGCGCTGCCGATCTGCGACGCCTATATCCGCGCCGGACAGGAACTCGGCATTCCCTACAATCACGATTTCAACGGCCGCCAGCAGGCGGGCGTCGGCTTCTACCAGCTCACCCAGCGCAACCGCCGCCGGTCGAGTGCGTCGCTCGCCTATCTCTCGCCGATCAAGGACCGCCGCAATCTGACGGTCCGCACCGGCGCGCGCGTGGCGCGGATCGTGCTCGAAGGCACTCGCGCCGTCGGCGTCGAGGTCGTTACGGCCAAGGGCAGCGAGATCATCCGGGCGGATCGCGAGGTGCTGGTTACCTCGGGTGCCATCGGCTCGCCGAAGCTGCTTTTGCAGTCCGGCATCGGGCCGGCCGATCACCTGAAATCGGTGGGCGTCTCGGTGAAACACGACCTGCCCGGCGTCGGAGGCAATCTGCAGGATCACCTCGATCTCTTCGTGATCTCGGAATGCACCGGCGACCACACCTATGACGGTGTGGCGAAACTCCATCGTACGCTATGGGCTGGGTTGCAGTATGTGCTCTTCCGCTCAGGCCCGGTGGCGTCGTCGCTATTTGAGACCGGCGGCTTCTGGTATGCGGATCCGAATGCCCGTTCGCCGGATATCCAGTTTCACCTCGGTCTCGGTTCCGGCATCGAGGCGGGGGTCGAGAAGCTGAAGAACGCCGGCGTGACGCTGAATTCCGCCTATCTGCATCCCCGCTCGCGCGGCACGGTGCGGCTCTCGTCCTCCGATCCGGCGGCAGCACCGCTGATCGATCCGAATTACTGGGAGGATCCGCACGACCGCAAGATGTCGATCGAGGGCTTGAAGATCGCCCGCGAGATCATGCAGCAGGCGGCACTGAAGCCCTTCGTGCTGGCGGAGCGCCTGCCGGGCAACTCGGTCATGAGCGATGAGCAGTTCTTCGAATACGGCTGCACCAATGCCAAGACCGACCATCATCCGGTCGGTACCTGCAAGATGGGGACGGATGCCTCGGCCGTGGTCGGGCTGGACCTGAAGGTGCGCGGACTTGAAGGCCTGCGCGTCTGCGACAGCTCGGTGATGCCGCGCGTTCCCTCTTGCAACACCAATGGGCCGACGATCATGATGGGGGAAAAGGGCGCCGATATCATCCGCGAGCGCCAGCCCCTGCCGCCGGCGATCTTCGCCCACGAACGCAACGATAGCCGCCCGCGCGCCCGCGCCGATATCCGTTGAGGTCCCCATGATCCGCCATTGCGTCTTCATCCGCTTCCGCCCTGAAATCTCCGGGGACGAAAAGGCGACTATCTTCGCCGAAATATCCGCGCTGAAGTCGCGGCTACCCGGCTTTCTCGCCGCCCATGTCGGCGCCAATGTCAGCCCGGAAGTGGGCATGGACAAGGGGTTTGCAGAAGGCTTCATCGTCGACTTCGCCGATGTGGCCGCACGCGACGCCTATCTCGAAGACGAGGAGCACCGCAAGACCGGCGCCAAGATCGTGGCGGCAGCCGAAGGCGGCGTTGCCGGCATCTTCGTCTACGACCTCGAAATCGCTGGCTGAGTGGCGGGGATGATCGACGCGCGCCCATTCCTGACAGAGCTTTTCGCGGCGGCCGTTCGAGCCGCCGATCCCTATGAGGCGATCATGGCGCATCTGCCCGAGCCGCCGAAAGGGCGGACCGTGGTGGTCGGTGCCGGCAAGGCGGCAAGCCAGATGGCGGCCGCTTTCGAGAAACTCTGGAAGCATCCCTTCAGCGGCACGGTCGTGGCGCGCCATGGACCGATCGAACATTGCGAGACAATCACGGTGCTGCAGTCGGCCCATCCGGTGCCGGATGAGGCGGGGCTCGCCGCATCGGATGCGTTGCTGAAGGCGGTCGCAGGTTTGACCGCCGACGACCTCGTCATTGCCCTGATCTCCGGTGGCGGCTCGGCCCTGCTGCCGGCGCCGCCTGAAGGCTTGACGCTCGCTGACGAGGTCGCCGTCAACAGGGCGCTGCTGGCGTCGGGAGCGCCGATCTCGGCGATGAACGTCGTGCGCAAGGACGTGTCGCGCATCAAGGGCGGTCGCCTCGCTGCCGCCGCCTTCCCGGCTCGTGTCGTCAGTCTCGTCGTTTCGGACGTACCCGGCGATAACCCGGCCTTCGTCGCCTCGGGGCCGACCGTTCCGGATCGTAGCACGCCAACGGAAGCGCTAGAAATTGTCACCCGCTACCGCATGGAGCTACCGGATGGCGTGGTGGCGCATCTGCGCTCTGACGCGGCTGCGGCACCCGATCCCGACGATCCGCGATTCGCCGGACATGAGTGCCACGTTATCGCGTCGGCAAGCGTCTCATTGGAGGCTGCCGCGGCCAAGGCCCGGGAACTGGGCATCGAGGCGCACATCCTCTCTGACGCGATCGAAGGCGAGGCGCGTGATATCGGTCGCATGCATGCTGCCCTTGCTCGCGAAGTGGCCCTCAGGAACCGCCCCTTCGACAAGCCGGTGGTGCTGCTTTCCGGCGGCGAAACGACCGTGACGATCTCGGGCAAGGACTATGGCAAGGGCGGGCGCAACAGCGAGTTTCTGCTGTCGCTGGCGCTCGACATCGATGGTGTTGCGGGCATCGATGCACTTGCGGCCGATACGGATGGCATTGATGGTTCGGAAGATAATGCCGGCGCCTTTGCCGATGGTGAGAGCATCGCGCGCATGCGGGAGGCAGGTATCGATCCGCGGCTGCATCTCGTCCGTCACGACGCCTGGTCGGCCTTTTCGGCGAGCGGCGATCTGTTCGTCCCAGGCCCAACCGGAACGAACGTCAACGATTTCCGGGCGCTGTTGATTCGCTAGGGTGCGGCGCTTCTGTGGAGACGTTAGCCGGATTCAGCACTGTACCTGAAATGACAACGCCGCCGCCGAGATCTTCGGCGGCGGCGTTGTTTTGATTTGCGGCGTTTCGATTTACTTGGCGCGCTTCAGCGCATCGCCGAGGATCGAGACGATCTCGCCAAAGTGTTTCTCTTCGGCGATCAGCGGCGGCGAGAAGGCGATGATGTCGCCGGTGACGCGGATGAGCAGGCCCTTTTCGAAGCAATCGACGAAGACGTCGTAGGCGCGGGCGCCGATAGCGCCGTCGCGCGATTGCAGCTCGATGCCGGCGATCAGGCCGATTGTGCGGATGTCGATGACGTTGGGCAGGCCCTTCAGCGAATGCATGGCGTCGTGCCAGGCGTCCTGCAGCTCGACGGCGCGGGTCATCAGGCCCTCGTCACGGTAAATGTCGAGCGTGGCGATACCGGCGGCGCAGGCGGCCGGGTGGCCGGAATAGGTATAGCCGTGGAAGAGCTCGATCGCGTTTTCCGGCCCGTGCATCAGCGCGTCGTGCACCTTGCGGCTGGCAAAGACCGCGCCCATCGGGATCGCACCGTTGGTGAGACCCTTGGCCGCCGTCACCATATCAGGGACTACACCGAAGAAGTCGGTGGCGAAGGCGGCGCCGAGGCGGCCGAAGCCGGTGATGACTTCGTCGAAGATCAACAGGATGCCGTGCTTGTCGCAGATCGCGCGCAGACGCTCAAGATATCCCTTCGGCGGGATCAGCACGCCGGTTGAGCCGGCGACCGGTTCGACGATGCAGGCGGCGATGGTTTCGGCGCCATGCAGCGCCACCAGCCGCTCGAGATCGTCGGCAAGCTCGGCGCCGTGTTCCGGCTGGCCCTTGACGAAGGCGTTCTTGGCGGGGTCGTGCGTGTGGCGCAGGTGATCGGAGCCGGGAAGCTGCGGGAAGACGCGGCGGTTGTTGAGGATGCCGCCGACCGAAATGCCGCCGAAGCCGACACCGTGATAGCCGCGCTCGCGGCCGATCAGGCGCGTGCGGGTGCCCTGGCCGATGGCACGCTGGTAGGCGATCGCGATCTTCAGCGCCGTGTCGACCGATTCCGAGCCGGATCCGGTGAAGAACACGCGGTCGAGCTTCTGTCCCGCGGGACCCGGCGCGATCTCGGCGAGGCGCTCGGCAAAGTCGAACGCGATCGGGTGGCCCATCTGGAAGGAGGGGGCAAAATCCATCGTCGACAGCTGGCGCTCGACGGCAGCGGCAATCTGGCGGCGGCCATGGCCGGCATTGACGCACCAGAGCCCGGCCGTGCCGTCGAGGATCGTGCGGCCATCGGTGCTGGTGTAGTGCATGCCCTCGGCCGAGGCGAGCAGGCGCGGGGCCTGCTTGAACTGCCGGTTGGCGGTAAACGGCATCCAATAGCTGTCGAGAACGGGGGCGTTGGGCTTGGTGTGCTGGTTCATGGCATCCTCCTGAGGTTGGCGATTGACGCCATGATTTGATTTGCCAAACAAGTCCTTTTCTGATGTCAGTTAAGTCATTGAAATACATAACGCTGATTCAGCGTGTTTGCGCTATTTCGAACAACCTGAACACCAAGGCTCGGATCATATGACCGTCGATATCGGAAACCGGCTTCGGCATCTCAGACTGATGCACAATCTGTCGCAACGGGAACTCGCCAAGCGCGCCGGCGTTACCAACTCGACGATCTCGCTGATCGAGTCGAACGCGTCCAACCCGTCCGTCGGCGCGCTGAAGCGCATTCTCGATGGCATACCGATCGGGCTGGCGGAGTTCTTCTCCTTCGAACCGGAAAAGCCGCGTAAGGCCTTTTATGCGGCCGAAGAACTGGTGGAGATCGGCAAGGGACCGATTTCCTATCGCCAGATCGGCGAGAACCTCTTTGGTCGCAGCCTGCAGATCCTGAAGGAGATCTACCAGCCGGGCGCGGATACCGGGAAGGTGCTGCTGGTGCATGACGGGGAGGAAGGGGGCATCGTGCTGTCGGGCCGCATCGAGGTCACCGTCGACGACGAGCGGCGGATTCTCGGGCCAGGGGATGCCTATTATTTCGAAAGCCGGCGACCGCACCGCTTCCGATGTGTGGGGCCGGTGCCCTGCGAAGTGATCAGCGCCTGTACGCCGCCGACGTTTTGAGAGAGAGGGACGTCTTAATCGCAGTGCCGGAGTGCGCGAATGCCCCTCATCCCGCTGCCGCGACCTTCTCCCCGTTTTGACGGGGAGAAGGGATATGCCGCTCGCGCTCGATCCGTCTCAAGGCCTGTGACGGTACCAAGGAGCTCGGTTCACAAGGGGAGAGGGGCCAGAAGATTGGTCAAATGGAAAAGGGTCGGCGCGTCGATCTCGACGCTGTCCCCTCTCCCCGCAGGCGGGGAGAGGGCTAGGGTGAGGGGCGCCTCCGAACTCAGAGCGCCCGCCGATGACCCAACTACGAAAGCCGCGCGCAGGCGTCGGCGATGCGCTTCAGCGCTTCCTTCAGTTCCGCTTCAGAGGTCGCATAGGAGATGCGGAAGAAGGGCGAGAGACCGAAGGCCGAGCCCGGAACGACGGCGACATGGGCGTCGTCGAGCAGGTAGGCGCAGAAGTCCGTATCTGTTGCGATCGTCCTGCCCGACGGCGTGACCTTGCCGAGCATGCCGGCGCAGCCGGAGAAGGTGTAGAAGGCACCTTCCGGGACGCGGCAATCGAGACCGTCGATGGCGTTGAGGCCATTGACGACGAGATCGCGGCGGCGCTGGAAGCTGGCGGTCCGTTCCTTCAGGAATTCCTGCGGGCCGGTCAGCGCGGCAACGGAAGCGGCCTGGCTGACGGAGGAGGGGCAGGAGGTCGCCTGGCTCTGGACGACAGCCATCGCCTTGATCAGGTCGCGCGGGCCACCGGCATAGCCGATGCGCCAGCCGGTCATGGCATAGGCCTTGGAGACGCCGTTGACCGTCAGCGTCCGATCCTTCAGCCGGGGCTCTAGCTGGGCCGGGGTGACGAAGCGGAAGCCGTCATAGACGATGTGCTCGTACATGTCGTCGACCAGCAGCCACACATGCGGGTGCTTCAGGAGCACGTCGAGCAGCGGGCGGTAGTCGCTCGCGCTGTAGGCGGCGCCCGACGGGTTCGAAGGCGAGTTCAGGAGCACCCAGCGCGTCTTCGGCGTGATTGCCGCTTCGAGCTTGTCGGCCGTCAGACGGAAACCGGAGGAGGCGTCGCAGGGGATCAGAACCGGCTTGCCTTCGCAGATCTGGACGATATCCGAATAGGAGGTCCAGTAGGGCGTCGGGATGACCACTTCGTCGCCGGGATTGATCGACGCCATCATGGCGTTGAACAGGATCTGCTTGGCGCCGGTTGCCACCGTGATCTCGTCCTGCTCGTAGGCAAGGCCGTTTTCACGCTGGAATTTTTCGCGGATCGCCTTCTTCAGCTCCGGCGTGCCGTCGAGTGCGGTGTACTTGGTGTCGCCGCGCTTGATCGCCTCGCAGGCGGCGTCCTTGACGAAGTCGGGCGTGTCGAAGTCCGGCTCGCCCGCGCCGAGGATGATCACCCGCTTGCCTTCGCGCTTCATCGCTTGCGCGCGCGCGCCGATCTTCAGGATTTCGGATACCCCGATCGAGGAGATCCGCGAGGCGGGCTGAAAGCCCGCCTCCTTGACCGTTTGGTTGATGGTCATGGTCTCTACCTGCCTGGCCGTGCGGTTATTCGATGTCGAACGACACGCCCTGCGCCAGCGGCAGAGCCTTCGAATAGTTCACCGTGTTGGTGGCGCGGCGCATGTAGGCCTTCCACGAGTCCGAGCCGGATTCGCGACCGCCGCCGGTTTCCTTTTCGCCGCCGAAGGCGCCGCCGATTTCAGCGCCCGAGGTGCCGATGTTGACGTTGGCGATACCGCAATCCGAGCCGTCGACGGCGAGGAACCGTTCCGATTCCTGCATGTCGCGGGTGAAGATCGAGGACGACAGGCCGGCTGCGACCGCATTGTGGTCGTCAAGAACGGCGTCGAAGTCGCTGTACTTCATGACGTAGAGGATCGGCGCGAAGGTTTCTTCGAAGACCGGGCCGGCCTGGACAGGCATTTCGACGAGCGCGGGCTTGGCGTAGTAGCCGTTGTCGTAGCCGAGCTCGACGCGTTCGCCGCCGGTGACGTTGCCGCCGTGCGACTTGGCTTCAGCGATCGCCTTCTGCATGCCGTCGAAGGCTGCCTTGTCGACGAGCGGGCCGACGAGGGCAGTCGATTCCAGCGGGTTGCCGACCGAAACCGAACCATAGGCCTTCTTCAGGCGCGGAACGAGCTGGTCGTAGACGCTTTCATGCACGAAGAGGCGGCGCATGGTGGTGCAACGCTGGCCGGCGGTGCCCATGGCGCCGAAGGCGATGGCGCGCAGCGCCATGTCGAGATCGGCCGACGGGCAGACGATGCCGGCATTGTTGCCGCCGAGCTCGAGGATGGCGCGGGCGAAGCGCTTGGCAAGGCGCGGGCCGACGTCGCGGCCCATGCGGGTCGAGCCGGTGGCCGATACGAGCGGAACCTTCGGGTTGTCGACGAGAACTTCACCGATGGCGCGGTCGCCGATCAGCACCTGCGACAGGCCTTCCGGCGCATCGCCGAAGCGGGCGAGGGCACGCTCGAAGATCGCCTGGGAGGCAAGCGCGGTAAGCGGGGTCTTTTCCGACGGCTTCCAGACGACCGAATTGCCGCAGACGATGGCAAGTGCTGCGTTCCAGGACCAGACGGCGACCGGGAAGTTGAAGGCGGAGATGACGCCGACGACGCCGAGCGGATGCCAGGTTTCCATCATGCGGTGGCCGGGGCGTTCGGTGGCGATCGTCAGGCCGTAGAGCTGGCGGGAAAGACCGACGGCGAAATCGCAGATGTCGATCATTTCCTGGACTTCGCCGAGGCCTTCCGAGGTGATCTTGCCGGCTTCGATCGAAACCAGGCGGCCGAGGTCGGCCTTGAAGGCGCGCAGTTCTTCGCCGAGCAGGCGAATCAGTTCGCCGCGCTTCGGCGCCGGAACGAGGCGCCAGGCCTTGAACGCTTCATGGGCCTTTTCGATCTTGGCGGCGGCTTCCGCTGCCGAAACCGTCTTCAGGTTGCCGATCTTCTCGCCGGTGACCGGGCTAAAGGACGGCATGTCGCCGCCGGTGTAGAGTTCCTTGGCGACGCCCATCTTTTCGAGAAGCGCTGCGGCCTCCTTGGTCACGTCGACTGTCTTGGTTGCGATGTTCATGGTCTGACTCCCGTCTTATCGGTTTGGATCATTCGTTGGAGCGAAATGCGGGCGGAAAACCGCATGTGCGTTTCCGCATTTCGCTCTGGGCTATCCGAAGCGCACGCTGCCGAGTTTTCCCGGCGAGGTCAGCGTCTTCAGGCCTGCGGCCATATCCTTGAGTTTGTCTGGCGTATAAAAGTCGTAATAGGCCTGATTGCGGCGGCCGATCGCATGTTCCGCGCTGAAGCTGCCGTGATACTCCTCGACGGCGACGGCGAAAACCCATTCGCGCAGTCGGGGTTCGAAAGTATCGTCCTTGAGAAGGTCGCTGTCCTTCGGCACGACGAGGTTGAAGTGCACGCCGCCGTCGCCGATATGGCCGAAATCGCAGACGGTCACATCGGGGAATTTTAAGGGCATCTCGGCCTTCATATGGTCGCAGAAGGCCATGATGTCACCCCGGCGGAAGGAGACGTCGAAGGCGATCAGCTTGCCCAAGTGCTTGACGCCCTCGGAAAGCGCGTGGCGCAGCGCCCAGATTTCGTGCGGCGGACCGACGAAGGCGTCGGCGAGCGGTGCCTCCTCCATCTCCCAGATCTCTGCAAGCGCCGTTTCCAGCACGGCGTCGAGCGACTGCTCACCCTCGCGTGGCGTCCAGGTGCGGCTGATCTCGGCGAGGATGACGTAGTCGGGGACCTGGCCAGCCTGGAACGGGTTTTTCAGCGACGGCACATGGGCGAAGGCCGCCTTAACGGCATTGCTCGACATGCCCTCGAAGGCCGAAAGATAGGCGCCGAGGCGTTCTTCCATAGCGCGCAGCAGCGGCATCACATGGGCGCCGCTCGCCGGAACCAGCAGTGCCGTTGCCGTCTGTTGCGGCAGGCGCTCAAGGTTCAGCACGCATTCAGTGACGATGCCGAAGGCGCCCGAGGTGCCGACGAAGATCTGCTTCCAGTCAACGCCGGTGTTGTTCTTGCGCAGGTCGCATTGCAGGTCGAGCACGGTGCCGTCCGCGTCCGCCAGCACGACCTTGAGGCCGAGCGTGTTGCGGCGCACGTCGCCGTATTTCAGGAAGCGCGATCCGCCGGTATTGGTGGCGATCATGCCGCCGATGCGGGGGTCGGCGCCGAGGTCGATCGGGAAGAACAGGCCGTGCTCTTCCAGCTTCCGGTTGAGATCGGACAGCCGGAAGCCGGCGTCGAGCCGGACCGAGCGGTTGTCGAGGTCGAGTTCGAACCGCTTTGCCAGCCGGTCGAGGCTGAGGATGGCTTCGTCGCCTGACTGATCCGGGGTCGAGCCGGAGACAAGCCCGGTGTTGCCGGATTGCGGGATCAGCGCGATGCCGTTCGAGACGCAGTAGGCAACGGCAGCAGAGACCTCTTCGGTCGTTGCCGGCCGCAGAACGAGCGAGGTCCGGCCGCGATCGTAGCGCGCGCCGGTCTCATAGGCTTCCAAGTCTTCAGGACGCGTCAGGACACCCTTGTCTCCAAGGATGCCAGTGAGTGCGTCGATGTGCAGTTGATCGATCATAGGATCAGTATCATTCCGCAGCGATGGCGCCGGTCAAGACCCGGAGGCAGCTTTCGATCGAAGCCTGCTCGATGCCGGCATAATGATCGAACTCGTTGAGCACGGTCGCGCCGAGATCGCTCTCGAAGCGCTTCTGGTTCGGGCTGGCAACAAAGTCCTGCTGGGCGCCGTCACCGAGGTTCGACTGGAAGATACCCGCGGCGCTGACCGGCAGGAAGTCTTCGTAGACGATCGCATCGAACTGAACGAGGCCGGCTGCGATCAGCGCTTCGATGTCGCGTGCAGCAGAGATGCCAGCCTTGCGGCCTTTTTCCGTCAGCGAATAGCTGAAATAGCCGAGTCCGGCTTCGCGGATGCCTGCCCAGGTGTCCGGGAAGGGCTCGAAAGCCCCTGCAAGCGCCGCTTCGTATTCGCGGGCGTTGGAGCCGTCAGCCGCCGGGCGGACGATCTTGCGCGAGGCGTCGAGCAACTCGTCATAGAGGGCGCGGCCCTTCGGGGTCAGCGCGATGCCGCGCTGTTCGATCTCGCCGAAGCGGGCGGTGTGCGAACCTTCCTTCCAGGTGCCGTCGGCGTCCATGAAGGAGACCGCCTCTTCGAGCGCCTTGAACGAGGTCTGGCGCAGGAGGATCGGGCACTTGCGGGTCGGCGGACCCTCGACGACGGCCTTCGGGGCAATCGCGTATTCCGGCATCAGCGCCTGCACCTTGTCGATGTCGAGCGTGCGCGGGGTGAGATGATTGATGTGCGGGCCCTTGAAGGAGACGACGTCGGCGATCAGGCGATGGGCGTCATGCAGGCGCTTGTACATGTCGGGGCTGACATTGGCCTTGTCGTGCCAGCGGAAGGTTTCGAGCACTTCCGAAACGAAGCGCTCGGCATCCGCCTTATCGAGGCCTCCGTCGCGCTCGGCCTTTTCCGTGAGCGCCACGGCGCCGTCGGTGAAGATCTGGCGCGCAGCCAGGATGACGTCGGCTTCGGCGCGCAGCGCTTCGTCGGCGATGAGGTCGAGACGCAGCAGCGAGGTGAAGACGCGGAACGGGTTGCGCTTGAGCGCCGCGTCGCCGACCGGACGGAAGGCGGTGGAGTGAACCGGAACGCCGGCGGTCGACAGGTCGTAGTAGCCGACCGGAAACATGCCCATGACGGCAAAGACGCGGCGCATCATCGCAAGTTCGGCAGGTGTGCCGAGCCGGATCGCACCGTGGCGCTCCTCTGAGATGCGGTCGAGCGTATCCGTCGCGTCGAGGCGCTCCTTCAGCTTGGGATCGGCGGCGAGCGTATCGTCGTTGACCTTGGCGACCAGCTCCATCAGCGTGCCGTAAGCCGGCACCTCTTGGCGGTACATGACCGACATGGCTGCGGAAAAGGCCGAGCGGATGTCGTCGGCGGATACGAAACTATTCTCTTTCACTGGGGCTCGCCTCGCGCTATGGGTGAAGGACAAGGTCATTCTCATTTCGGATCATATCCGATCGAACTGGCCATTGATCGCGTTGCTTCTGACTATGTTGATGCGAGGGCGGAATGAAGTTGAGCCGCAGACTGGTTCCCGACGTGACGACGCTGCAGGCGTTCGAATGCGCGGCGCGACACGGCAGCTTCACGCAGGCCGCCGCCGAGCTGAACCTTACCCAGAGCGCCGTCAGCCGCCAGATCAAGGATCTCGAAAACCAGCTCGGGGTGCTCCTGTTCGAGCGCGTGCGCCAGCGGGTGATCCTGTCCGACGCTGGCCAGAAGTTTCTGCCGGAGGTGCGCCGTCTGCTCAACCAGACCGAGGAGCTGATGGTGCGGGCGATGGCGTCTGCCCGGGCGGATTCGACGCTCTCGATCGCGTCGCTGCCGACCTTCGGCAGCCGCTGGCTGGTGCCGCGGCTTCCCGATTTCCTCAAGCGCCATCCGGACACGGTGATCAACATCGCGTCACGCTCGGCGCCGTTCGATTTCGAAGAGCAGAATTTCGATCTCGCCATTCATTATGGCCAGCCGGTCTGGGCACGCGCCACCTGCAGCTATCTCTGCAGCGAGATCATCGTGCCGGCCGCAAGCCCTGCCCTGCTGGCGGACCATCCGATCGCAACCCCGGAAGACCTGGTCGCCGGTCCGCTCCTGCATCTGGCCACCCGGCCCAAGCTCTGGGCGCAATGGTTCGAGGCCAACGACATGGACGGGCGAGGGGCCTATCGTGGCAACCGCTTCGACCAGTTCTCCATGGTGATCGAGGCGGCGACCGCCGGCCTCGGTTTTGCGCTTCTGCCGCGCTATCTGATCGAGCAGGAGATTGCCGCCGGCACGCTGCGGATCGTGCTCGACCGGCCGATGCAGACGGAAAACAGCTATTATCTCGCAGTGCCCGAGGGCAAGCTCGAAAACCCGATCAGCCTTGCTTTCCGCGAGTGGATCACCGAGCAGGTGGGCTAACGCCAGCTGCGCTTTTGTGCATTTCAAGGGAACCTTCGCCGCCCCTTCACGTTTCGCCTTGTCTGCCATCCGCGATGAAGCTTGAGAAGGGGCATTTGAGAGAGCTGTATCGAAGTGCCAAGGGGGTCCGCACATCGGTCGATTTCGACCTGGAACGACTGTGCGCAAATCGTCCAATCTTGTATGAGCAATCCTTGCAAGCTGTTGGCACCACGGCTAAAAAATGCCATTTTCATGCATCACCGCGGCCTTGAAAATCAATGCGCCGCCGGCTTTGCGATCTCCGATGCCCAGTCGCGGGCGGTGCCTGTTACCGCCAGATTCCGGTTTCCCGGGACATGACGGTGGATGGGAGGACACATGACCGTGTCTAGCAACGCGCCGGCTCAGCCTGAATTCTCAGGTCCGCAGCCAACCCGGCACCCCGACGAGGGCCGGGCCGATCAACCCCGGTTGGATTCAGAACCCGTACCCATGCAGCTTCAAACTACGCCGCCCACCTCTCCGCGCGAACCGGAAGCCAAGCAGATCGATTACAACGATTCGATCCGCGCCACCTTCTTCTCGATGGAGGACCTCCGCCAATGCGGCGAGGATCTCGCGGCCAAGGGTGTCTCCTCGCTGCCGGGCTTCTTCCCGTTCGAGTTCCGTCCGCGGCATCGCGAGAACGAGAACGAGATCCTGCGCGTCTACCGGGCGACGGCCGCGGACGTCGAGGCCGGCGCAACGATCACGCCGGCCGCCGAATGGCTGCTCGACAACCATCACGTCGTCGAAGAGGCGATCCAGGAAGTGCGGCGCGATTTCCCGCGCCGGTTCTATCGCCAGCTTCCGACGATTTCGGTTTCGGGCACGGTGATCCCGCGCACAATGGCGCTCGCCTGGCTCTACGCTGCCCACACCCACAGCACGGTGACGCGCGAAAGCATCACGGCCATGGTCGAGGGCTTCCAGAAGCACGACACCTTCAAGATCGGCGAACTCTGGGCACTGCCGTCGATCCTGCGCTTCGTGCTGATCGAGAACCTCAGACGGATCGCCATCCGCGTCGAACGCTCGCGCGGCATGCGGCGCAAGGCAAACGACGTCGCCGACCAGATCATCCGCATTAGCGATCCGGAAAAGTCGCGCACGCTGCTTGTGGAATCGGAAGCGCTGGCGGCCGACAATACCTTCGTCGCGCAACTGCTCTATCGCATGCGCGATGGATCGCAGACCTCGGGCGCCGTCATCGGCTGGATCGAGGAGCAGCTTGAAAAGCGCGGCAGCGATGTCGAAAGCGCGCTGGTTGCCGAGCAGAACCGCCTGTCGTCCGGCAATGCGACGATGAGCAACATCATCCGCAGCCTGCGCGAGATCGACGACACCGACTGGGCCGTCTGGTTCGAAAGCGTCAGCAAGATCGACGCCGCACTTCGCGAAGGCTCCGACTATGCGGCGCTCGATTTCGGCTCGCGCAACAAGTACCGCGACACGATCGAAAAGCTGGCGCGCCGCTCGGGGCACAGCGAATTCGAAGTGACGCAGATCGCCATCCAGATGGTGCGCGAGGCGGAAGTCGCGGCGGAGACGGAAGCGCCACTGCAACAGCCGAATGTCGGATCGTTCCTCGTCGGCAAGCAGCGCAAGCTTCTGGAAAGGAAGATCAGCTACCGGCCGTCGGTGTTGCAGAGCATCATTCGCCTCAGCCGCAAGCTCGACTGGTTTGCGATCGCCGGGCCGAACATCCTTCTGACCATCCTGGCGATGATCGCCGTATATTCCTTCGTCAGCCCGATGGAGATCCCGAACGGCGCGAAGCTGATCATGTTGCTGCTCTTTGCCCTGCCGGCTTCGGAAGGTGCGATGGGCCTGTTCAACACGCTGGTGACGCTGTTCGTCAAACCGTCGCGGCTGGTCGGCTACGAGTTCCTCGACGGGATCCCTCAGGACGCCCGCACGCTTGTTGCGGTGCCGTGCCTGATTTCCAAGCGCGATCACGTCGACGAACTGGTGCGCAATCTCGAGGTCCATTACCTCGCCAACCCGCGCGGAGAGATCTACTTTGCGCTGGTCAGCGACTGGGCCGATAGCAAGGACGAGGAATCGAGCGCCGACGCCGACGTGCTCGACTATGCCAAGCGCGAGATCGCCCAGCTTTCGGCGCGTTATGCCTATGACGGCAAGACCCGCTTCTACCTGCTGCATCGCCGCCGCCTGTATAACGAGCAGGAAGGCGTGTGGATGGGCTGGGAGCGCAAGCGCGGCAAGCTGCATGAGCTGAACATGCTCCTGCGCGGTGACCGTGACACCTCGTTCCTGCAGGGCGCCAACACGGTGCCGGACAACGTGCAATACGTCATGACGCTCGATTCCGACACGCGCCTGATGCGCGACGCGGTGACGAAGCTCGTCGGCAAGATGTACCATCCGATCAACCGTCCGGTCGTCGACCCGAAGACGCAGGACGTGATCGCCGGCTACAGCCTGCTGCAGCCGCGCGTGACGCCGTCGCTGACGACCGGCAGCGAAGCCTCCGCCTTCCAGCGCATCTTCTCTTCCAACCGCGGTATCGACCCCTATGTCTTCACCGTGTCCGACGTCTACCAAGACATTGCCGGCGAAGGCAGCTTCACCGGCAAGGGCCTCTACCATGTCGACGCCTTCGAGGCGGCGCTGAAGGGACGTATTCAGGAAAACGCCGTTCTCAGCCACGACCTGCTCGAAGGGTCCTACGTGCGCTGCGCGCTCGTCACCGACGTCGAGCTCGTCGAGGACTTTCCGACCCGCTACGAGGTCGAGATGTCGCGCCAGCATCGCTGGGCGCGCGGCGACTGGCAGCTGCTGCCCTACATCTTCAATTTCTCGAACGGGCTGTCGATGCTCGGGCGCTGGAAGATGTACGACAACCTGCGCCGTTCGCTGATCCCGCTCGCCTGGCTCGTCGCCTCGGTCATGGGCTGGTATTACATGGAGCCGACCGAAGCGCTGATCTGGCAGATCGTGCTGATCTTCAGCCTGTTCGTCGCCCCCACCCTGTCGCTGATCAACGGCCTCCTGCCGCGCCGCAACGACATCGTCGCCCGAGCGCACCTGCATGCGGTCCTGACCGAAGTCCGTGCCGCCAACGCCCAGGTCGCGCTGCGCATCGTCTTCATCGCCCACAATGCGGCGATGATGGGCGACGCCATCGTGCGTTCGCTCTACCGCACCTTTGTCAGCGGCAAGCTGATGCTCGAATGGCGCACGGCCGCCCAGGTGCAGAGTGCCGGCCACGGCACCATCGGCGACTATTACCGCGCCATGTGGATCGCGCCGGCGCTGTCGGCGATCTCGCTGGCCCTCGCGGCGATTTCCGACACCGGCCTGCCCTTCATCGGCATTCCCTTCGCACTGCTCTGGGCGCTGTCGCCCGCCGTTGCCTGGTTCGTCAGCCAGTCGGCTGAAACAGAAGACCAGCTCGTCGTTTCCGACGAGGCGATCGACGAGATGCGCCTGATCGCGCGCCGCACCTGGCGCTACTTCGAGACCTTCGTCACCGCCGAGCAGCACTTCCTGCCGCCGGACAACTTCCAGGAAACGCCGCAGCCGGTTCTCGCCGAGCGGACGTCGCCGACCAATATCGGCGTCTACCTGCTTTCCGTCATGTCGGCGCGCGATTTCGGCTGGATCGGCTTCGAGGAGACGATCAACCGGCTGGAGCAGACGATCGCCACCATCGACCGGATGCCGAAATATCGCGGCCATCTGTTCAACTGGTACCGGACGAATACGCTCGAAACCATGGAGCCGCGCTACATTTCGTCGGTCGACAGCGGCAATCTGGCCGGTCACCTGATCGCCGTGTCGTCAATGTGTCGCGACTGGGCGGAAGCGCCGTCGGCGCATGTCCAGGGCAGCCTGATCGGTATCGGCGACGTCGCTGCGATCCTTCAGGAGGTGCTGCGCGACCTGCCCGACGACCGCAAGACGGTACGTCCGTTGCGTCGCCTGATCGAGGAGCGCATCGTCGGCTTCCAGAATGCGCTCGCCGCGATCATGCGCGAACACGAGTTCGCCTCGATCCGTGTGATCAACCTGGCCGTTCTGGCGCGCGACATGCACAAGCTCACGGTCAACCTCGACCACGAGGTGCGCACACCGCAAAGCAGCGAAGTGACGAAGTGGGCCAACTCGCTCGTCACCACCTGCGAAGCTCATATCGCCGATGGCGTCTTTGACCTCGGCGCAATCGAATCGCTGCGCCAGCGCCTGCTGGTGTTGAAGGACCGGGCACGCGACATCGCCTTCTCGATGGATTTCGGCTTCCTCTTCCGTCCGGAGCGGCGCCTGCTGTCGATCGGCTTCCGCGTCAACGCCAACGAACTCGACGAGGCCTGCTACGATCTTCTGGCGTCGGAAGCCCGTCTCACCAGCCTGTTTGCCATCGCCAAGGGCGATTTGCCGACCGAGCACTGGTACAAGCTCGGCCGACCGATCGTGCCGATCGGCGCGCGCGGCGCGCTGATCTCCTGGTCCGGCTCGATGTTCGAATACCTGATGCCGCCGCTGGTCATGCAGGAGCGTCAGGGCGGTATCCTCAACCAGACCAACAATCTGGTCGTGAAGGAACAGATCAACCACGGCCGTCGCCTCGGCACGCCGTGGGGCATCTCGGAAGCGGCGTTCAACGCGCGCGACCACGAACTGACCTACCAGTACACCAACTTCGGTGTGCCGACGCTCGGCCTCAAGCGTGGTCTCGGCCAGAACGCGGTCATCGCGCCCTACGCCTCGATCCTTGCCTGCATGTACGATCCGAAGTCGGCGCTCGCCAACCTCGGGCGTCTTCGCGAAGTCGGCGCGCTCGGCGCCTACGGCTACCACGACGCCGTCGACTTCACGCCGACGCGCGTGCCCGAGGGCCAGAAGTGCGCGGTCGTTCGCAACTACTATGCGCACCACCATGGCATGTCGATCGCGGCTGTCGCCAACGTCGTCTTCAATGGCCGCCTGCGCGAGTGGTTCCACGCTGACCCGGTGATCGAGGCTGCAGAACTGCTGCTGCAGGAAAAGGCGCCGCGCGACATTCCGATCATGAATGCCAAGCGCGAGCCGGAATCGGTCGGCAAGGGCCAGGACGATCTCCTGCGCCCTGAGGTCCGCATCATCGAGAACCCGCTTTCGCAGGACCGCGAGACCGTGTTTCTCTCCAACGGCCACTACTCGGTGATGCTGACGGCCAACGGCGCGGGTTATGCGCGCTGGAACGGCCAGTCCGTCACCCGCTGGAAGCCGGATCCGGTCGAGGACCGTACCGGCACCTTCATCTTCCTGCGCGATACGACGACCGGCGACTGGTGGTCGGCGACCGCGGAGCCGCGGCGTGCGGCCGGTGAGAAGATGCTGACCCGCTTCGGCGACGACAAGGCGGAATTCGTCAAGACCGTCGGCGACCTCACAAGCGAGGTCGAGTGCATCGTCGCCACCGAGCACGATGCCGAGGGCCGTCGTGTCATGCTGCTCAACACCGGCACCCAGGACCGCTTCATCGAAGTGACCTCCTATGCCGAGCCGGTGCTTTCGACCGACGAGGCCGACAGCGCCCACCCGGCGTTTTCGAAGATGTTCCTGCGCACGGAAATCAGCCGCCGCGGCGACGTCATTCGCGTCAGCCGCAACAAGCGCAGCTCCAGCGATCCGGACATGGAAGTGGCGCATCTCGTCACCGACAATGCCGGCAGCGACCGCCACACGGAAGCCGAGACCGACCGTCGCCGCTTCATCGGCCCGGGCCGCACGCTTGCCGAAGCCGCCGCCTTCGATACGGATGCGGCGCTTTCGGGCACGGACGGCTTCACGCTCGATCCGATCATGTCGCTGCGCCGGGTCGTGCGCGTGCCCGCCGGCAAGAAGGTCAGCGTCGTCTTCTGGACGATCGCCGCCCCAAGCCGCGAGGAGGTCGATCGCGCGATCGACCGCTACCGCCATCCGGAGACCTTCAACCAGGAGCTCATCCACGCCTGGACCCGTAGCCAGGTGCAGATGCGCCATGTCGGCGTGACCTCGCAGGAAGCGGCAAGCTTCCAGATGCTCGGCCGCTATCTCGTCTATCCGGACATGCATCTGCGTGCCGATTCGGCGACGGTTCAGGCCGGCCTCGATTCCCAGTCGAAGCTCTGGCCGCTGGCGATTTCGGGCGACTACCCGATCTTCTGCCTGCGCATCAACGACGACGGCGATCTCGGCATCGCCCGCGAGGCGCTGCGCGCCCAGGAATACCTGCGCGCCCGCGGCATCACCGCCGATCTCGTCATCATCAACGAGCGCGCCTCGTCCTATGCCCAGGACATGCAGCACGCGCTCGATTCCATGTGCGAGAACCTGAGGCTTCGCGGCCTCTCGGACGGTCCGCGCCAGCACATCTTCTCGGTGCGCCGCGACCTGATGGAAGCCGAGACGTGGTCGACGCTGCTGTCGGCCTCGCGCGCCGTCTTCCATGCCCGCAACGGCACGATCTCCGACCAGATCGCCCGCGCCAACTCGCTCTATTCGCCGGCGCCGGTAAAGGGTGCCGAAAAGAGCAGCGAGTTCGTCGGTCCGCTCCTGGCGGCGCCGCAGGAAGCGGCAGATGTTGCACCGGCGGAGATCAAGGGCGACGATCTCTCTTTCTGGAACGGCTTCGGCGGCTTTGCCGAAGGCGGACGCGAATACGTTGTGCGCCTGCGCGGCGGCGAAGCGACGCCGCAGCCCTGGATCAATGTCATCTCCAACGAGCAGTTCGGCTTCCATGTTTCGGCCGAAGGCGCTGCCTTCTCCTGGAGCCGCAATTCGCGCGACTACCAGCTGACGCCTTGGACCAACGACACCGTCATCAACCGTCCGGGCGAAGCGATCTTCATCCGCGATATGGCGAGCGGCTCGGTGTCTACGCCCTATGCGGCGCTGTCGCGTCGTCGTTCGGTCGTGTTCGAGACGGTTCACGGGCTCGGCTACTCGCGCTTCCGCAGCAGCCAGGACGATCTCGACATCGAGGCGACCCACACGGTTCATCGCAGCCTGCCGGCCAAGCTCGTTCGTCTCACGGTGCGCAACCGTGCCGCGACGGCGCGGCAGCTGCGGCTTTACGGCTATGCCGAATGGGTACTCGGCAACAACCGCGCGCGCTCGGCGCCCTTCATTCTCTCGAAGTGGGACGAAGAGACGTCGGCCCTGGTCGCGACCAACCCCTACAGCATCGACTTCGGCGGACGTTCCGCCTTCTTCACCGTCGATGGTGGCGAAGCGGCCGGCTACACATCCAGCCGACGGGAGTTCCTCGGCTCGCTCGGGGGCATCCTCGTGCCGCAGGCCGTGCTTTCGGGTACGGATCTCTCGGGCTCCGTCGATGTCGACGGCGATCCTTGCGCGGTTGTCGCGACCCATCTGACGATCGAACCCGGCGCCGAGCGGCAGGTCACCTTCATTCTCGGCGATGCCGACAATGAAGAGCAGCTTCGCGCCGTCGTCGGCGAACTGCGTCAAACCGCCTTCGATACGGTGCTTGATGCGGCAAAGTCGTTCTGGCGCGATTTCACCGACATCGTGAAGGTGGAAACGCCGGATCCGGCCTTCGACGCCATGATCAACAACTGGCTGCCCTATCAGAGCCTCGGGTGCCGCATCATGGCGCGCTCGGCTTTCTACCAGGCGAGCGGAGCCTTCGGCTTCCGTGACCAGCTGCAGGATACGCTGGCGTTCCTGATCCATCGGCCGGAGCTTGCCCGGGCGCAGATCCTCAACGCCGCGGCGCGCCAGTTCGTCGAAGGCGACGTACAGCACTGGTGGCTGCCGGGAACCGGCGCGGGCGTGCGCACGATGATCTCCGATGACGTGGTCTGGCTCGCCCATGCCGTCACCCACTATTGCACGGTGACCGGCACCTCCGACATTCTGGCGGAACGGCTCGCCTTCATCACCGGCCCGGCGCTGGAAGAGGGACAGCACGACGCCTTCTACAAGCCGGAGATCTCCGAGGAGATTGGCGACGTTTACGAGCATTGCGCCCGTGCCCTCGATCTTGCGATCAAGCGGACCGGCGAAAACGGCCTGCCGCTGTTCCTCGGCGGCGATTGGAACGACGGCATGAACCGGGTGGGCCAGGCCGGCAAGGGCACAAGCACTTGGCTCGGCTGGTTCCTCGCAGGCACGCTGCGCGGCTTCCTGCCCTATGCGCGCGAGCGCAAGGACGAGGCCCGCGTCACCCGTTGGGAAGCCCATCTCGAAGCGCTCAAGACGGCGCTCAACGCGGCGGGCTGGGACGGCGACTACTATCGCCGTGGCTACTACGACGACGGCACGCCGCTGGGCACCAGCGAAGCGCTCGAATGCCGGATCGATTCCATCGGCCAGTCCTGGAGCGTGCTCTCGGGCGAAGGCGACGAGCAGCGCTCGCTGAAGGCGATGGATGCGGTCATGGCCGAACTCGTCGATCCGGACCAGCACATCGTGCGGCTGTTCACGCCGCCGCTCGAGCGCACGGCGCAGGATCCGGGCTACATCAAGGCCTATCCGCCCGGCGTGCGCGAGAACGGTGGGCAGTATACCCATGCGGCTACCTGGGTGGCGCTCGCTTTTGCCGAACAGGGCAGGGCGGAAGAGGCCTGGCGCGTGTTCAACATGCTGAATCCGGTTTCCCATGCGGGAAGCCGCGAAGCGGCGGAACACTACCGCGTCGAGCCCTATGTGGTTGCCGCCGATATCTATGGCGAGGGCGACCTTGCGGGACGCGGCGGCTGGACCTGGTACACCGGTTCGGCCGGCTGGCTCTACCGCGTCGGTGTCGAAGGCATCCTCGGGATCCGCAGGCAGGGTGACAGGCTGGTTATCCGGCCGGTGCTGCCGGCGGCCTGGAATGGCTACTCGGCTGAAGTGACGCTCAATGGCGCGCGGCACAAGATTTCGGTTGAGCGCGACAAGAAAAGTGGCGAGCCGATCGTCAGCGTCAACAATAGTGTCACAAAAAACGCGCATGAAGGCATTTTGCTGTAACGGCCGGCATTGAAGACAGGATGAAACCGGCTTTGTTCCCGCAAGGGCAAGGCCGGTTTTTTCTTTGCGGAGATGCGGGGCGGCACGACCTCGACGGCCGGGCGTCGTGCTCTAAATCTCGTGAGCGGGGTGGGGGCGGGAAACCGCGAGCACATTGACATCCCGCTCTCTTTCATGGTGCCGGGCATCGCGCGAAAGGCGGGACGTCGGTGCCCGTTTCAACAGGGATGGGGCAGGGGCGCCAAATCCTGGAAAACGGACCGCATGCTGCAAAAGACTTTTCCGGGTGGCGTCGAGCCGATGTCCGCCCGATTGGTTCCGAAGGAGCGCGACACACGCCTTGATGTATTCAGGGCGCTTTGTCTCCTGACGATCTTCGTCAATCACGTTCCCGGACAATATCTCGAATACCTGACGCACAAGAACTTCGGCTTTTCCGATTCCGCCGAAGCCTTCGTCCTGATCTCCGGCCTCTCGGTCGGGATCGCCTATGGCGGCAAGTTCGTCTCCGGCGCACGGTTGGCCATGACGCTGAAAATCTGGCGCCGGGCCCTGGCGCTCTACATCGCCCACATCATGACCAGCATCGTGACGCTGGCGATCTTTGCCGGCGGCGCACTCTATTTCGGGCGGCAGGACCTGATCGGCGAGATCAACATCCGCCCGATGGTGGAGCAGACGGAGCAGGGCATCGTCGCCATGGTGCTCTTGGGCCATCAGCTCGGCTACAACAACATCCTGTCGATGTATGCGGCGCTGTTCCTGATGCTGCCGGGCATCCTCTGGCTGAATGGCGTTAGCAAGAAACTGCTGCTTCTGCTCTCGGCCGCCCTCTGGCTCGCTGCGGGCATCTTCAAATTCGTGCCGTCGAACTTCCTCGACGAGGGCTACTGGTTTCTCAATCCCTGGTCCTGGCAGTTCCTGTTCGTCATCGGCGTCGTCATGATGACCTATGTGCGCAACGGCGGATCGCTGCCGCGCTGGCCCTGGCTGATCGCGCTTTCCGGGCTCTATCTCGCGGTTTCCGCCGTCTGGGTGCTCTTCTCTTTCTGGAGCATCGATTTTTCCTTCGGTCTTCCGGCCGTTCTGACGGGCTTCGACAAGACCTTTCTGTCCACGCCGCGACTGCTGCATGTGCTGGCGCTCGGCTACCTCATCGCGGTGACGCCGCGGATCAGCAGCCTTGCCAAACTCGACCGCGATCATCCGCTGGCGGTGGTCGGCCGGCATTCCCTGCCGATCTTCATTTTTGGCACGATCCTGGCGATGTCCGGCCAGGTGCTGCTGTTCGTGACGGGGAAAAACCCTGTTGTCGGCAGCCTCTTCGTCGTCGCCGGCATCGGGGTGCACTTCGTCTATGCCTACTATCTCGAATGGCTGCGCGGCATCGCCGTGGCTAAGCCGCTAAGGGCGGCGTGAGAAACGCCGCCCGTCACAGGGCTTCAGTGTCAGGTTCGAGAACCTAGGGCCAGGCGGCAGGCGAGGGCGGTGAACACGCCGGCGAGAAGGTATTGTGGCAGCTTGGGGAAACGCCGGAAGCCGGACAGCCGCGCGCGCAGATGGCTGCCGACGAGGATGACCGAACCGTTCACCAGCAGGCCTATCCCGTTCAGGATGGTCGCAAGCAGCAGCATCTGCAGGACCATCGATCCGCCGTTCGGATCGACGAATTGCGGAAACAGGGCCAGCACGAAGAGCGCCATCTTCGGATTGAGCAGGTTCGTCATCAGCCCCTCGCCGAAAACCCGGCGGGCCGAAAGCCGCTTGAGGGTTGCAATCGGGGAGGCGCCCATTGAATCCGAGCGGATGGTCTTCCAGGCGAGATAGAGCAGATAGGCGCAGCCGGCCCAGCGGACGATCTCATAGGCGATCGGAACGGTGACAAAAAGCTGCGACAGACCGAGTGCGGCGGCGAGCGCGTGGCAATAGGTGCCGAGCGCAATGCCAGCATAGGTAAGAAACCCGACCGCGCGTCCCTGGCTGACGCTGCGAGAGGCAATCAGCAGCATGTCGGGCCCGGGCGTGGCGGTGAGCACGAGGCTTGCTGCGGCGAAAACTGCGATCGTGGAAATGTCCGGCATTGGTGGTTCCCTTGGAATTGAAGCCGGAATTCCGGAATACCAGCATTCCCCAGAATGGCAAGTCCGCTCCATGCAAGTGACGCCGAAACGAAAAAACCACCCGCAGTTGGCTGCGGGTGGCTTGAAGCTTGTTCGCTTGCTTGGAGCGTGTCTTAGGCTGCCGTGTGGCTCATGCGGACATCGTCGTCCGTCAGGATGCCGCTGGCGCGGAGCAGGGCGGCAAAGCGGCCGTTACTCTGGCTGAGCTCGTTGAAGCCACCCATCTCGACGATCCGGCCCTGGTCCATGAAGATCACCAGGTCCGCCTCGCGCACCGTCGACAGGCGGTGGGCGATGATGAAAGTGGTGCGGTTCTTGCGCAGCGCGTCGATCGCATCCTTCACGCGGTTTTCGGTTTCGACGTCGAGCGCGCTGGTCGCCTCGTCGAGCACCAGGATCGGCGCGTTCTTCAGGATGGCGCGGGCGATGGCCACGCGCTGGCGTTCGCCGCCCGACAGCCGGTTGCCGCGCTCGCCGACCACAGTGTCGTAACCGGTCGTGCGGCCCTCGATGAAGTCGCAGGCGGCAGCCGCTTCGGCGGCAGCCATGATTTCTTCGATCGTCGCATCGTCACGGCCGAGGCGGATGTTGTCCGAGATCGAGCGGTTCATCAGGCCCGCATCCTGGAAGACGGTGGCGATCGAACGCCGCAGCGACTTGCGCGTCACCTTTGAGATGTCGTTGCCGTCGATCAGGATCTGACCGTCACGCGGATCGTGGACGCGCTGAAGCAAGTTGACGAGCGTCGTCTTGCCGGCGCCGGTCGGGCCGACGATGGCGATCGTCTGGCCGGCCTTGGCCGTGAACGAGACGTTGTGCACGCCCTGGTTCGTGTTCGCAAAGTCGAAGGAGACGTTGCGGAACTCGACCTCGCCGACAACCGCCGGCAGTTCGGTCGCACCGGCCGGCTCGTCGCGTTCGCGGACGGAATCTTCGAGGGTGAAGAAGTCCTCAAGCTTGGCACGGGCCTCGAAGATCTGCGTGACGAAGGCCTTCATCTGGTCGAGACGGCCGATCAGCAGGTTGGCAAAGCCGATGAAGGCGATGACTTCGCCAACGCCGAGTTCGCCGCGCTGCACCAGCACGGTACCGATGACGAGGATCGCCATCATCGAGATGGTCGAGGCGACGCGGTTCAGCCCGCTTGCCAGCGCCCACCAGTCGAGAACCGGGAACTGGGCGGAGATCAGCCGCTCGGTGAACTTCTTCAGCTCGCGGGTTTCAGCCTCGATGCGGTTGTAGCTGTGCACGACCGAAACGTTGCTGATCGCGTCGGAAACGTGGGAGAAAACCGTGTGGTAGTGGTTCTCGACCGAAGCCTGGCCTTCCTTGGTGCGGCTCATCACCACCTTGCTGATCACCACATAGAGCGCGCCGAGAACGACAAGCACGAGCGACAGGCGCACGTCCATGGCAAAGGCGGTCGGAACGAGCAGAATGAGGGCGACGGCCGTCGCCAGGTGCTGGCGCATGAATTCGAGCCAGAGACCGAAGAGGGTTTCGCAGGCGCGAAGCAGCGTGTGCAGCGCGTTGGAAGTGCCGCGCTGGCTATGCCAGGCGAGCGGCATGGAAACGATGCGGCCGAAGGCTTCCGTCAAAAGCGTGGCGCGGCGGCCATGGGCCAGCCGGTCGGCCTCGCGGGCGACGAGCACGAAAGCGACGGTGTTGAAGACGCCGAGGCCTGCCCACATCAGCAGCATCGGCGTGACTTCGCCCTTCGACGAGATGGCGTCGATGATGCGTCCGAACAGGATCGGTTCGGCAATGGTGATGGCCGCCAGAACGACGTTGGCGAGAACAATCGCTGAGACGCGAAACTTGTGAACCGCAAGATACTGGAGCGCTCTTGCATACACCTGGAACAATGACACTGTCTCACCCCTTCCGGGTACCGGATTTGACGCGCCGCAGACCTTCTGCGGCGGATGCACCCGCGTCCTCGAGGTTCCCCATGGCGGGCATCGAAGCTTCGCGCCGTTAGAACACTCGGGGCCGCGCTGAGACGGTCTTTGGCGGCAATGGGAAGCCGTAGCCGGACGCAGGACAGCTATTCCTTTTCCCGTTTCGCTTGTCTGCGAGCTTGGCGAGAATATTCATAGTCTGCTATCTGTCGTGCCAACTCCGATTTCTTGCATATTTCGCATAAGACCGGGCGTGGTATGACGGATTATCGCGGGTGCAACATGAATGGTCGCTGAACGGTGCCTTTATGTCCGGATTCGGAAATGCGACCATATGCATCGACCCTGGAAGGTGATCCATGAACATTACGCTGCTCGTACAGTTTCTCGCGCTTCTGGAGGAGATGAAGACTCGCGAGGAAATCATCCCTGAATTCGAGCGTCTGCTCGATCGCTGTGGCTTCGACTTCTACGGCGTCGTGCGCCAGCCCAAGCCGCATGACAACCCGCTGAGGCTGCTGCTTGCCGGTCGCTGGCCCGAGGGCTGGCCGCAGATCTACATCCGCAAGAAGTTCGTGGTGATCGACCCGACGATCCGCTATCTCGGCCATGCCCAGCGCGGTTTCCGCTGGCGCGATACGCTCTTTGCCTTCCGCTCCGATCCGCATCGCAAGCGCATGGAAAGCATGATGATCGAGGCCCGCAACCACGGTCTCTACGACGGCTACATCTTCCCGGTGCACGGCCGGCGCGGCCTGCTCGGCAACCTGACGGTCGGCGGACGTGTCGTCGACCTGAGCCCGGTCGAGATCAGCCTGTTCGACTCGATCGCCAAGCGGCTGTTCTGGAAGCTCCTGGACCTGACCGACCCGGAGGTTTCGGCCGAACTCGGCTCGCGCGTCGAGGTGCAAATGACGCGGCGCGAAATGGAAGCGCTCAACTATCTGGCCGATGGCCTGACCTCCAACGACATCGGCAAGGTGCTCGATATTTCGAGCCACACGGTCGATTGGTACATGAACGGAATCCAGGAAAAGCTGAAGGCCAAGAACCGCCACCACGTCGTGGCGATCGCCTTCCGTCTCGGCCTGATTTCCTAAAGTCGAAAGGCATTCGGTTTCCTGTCGCATCTGAAATTGCGCTCTGCCCGGTGACCCGCTAATACTTTATTTCGCGGGTGCAGCATTTCCCGCAATATCAAGTCATTGAGGAGACCGACTTGCCTATCTCGAAGATCCTTGTTGCCAACCGTTCTGAAATTGCCATCCGCGTTTTTCGCGCTGCAAACGAACTCGGTCTGAAAACGGTCGCGATATGGGCGGAAGAGGACAAACTCGCGCTGCACCGCTTTAAAGCGGACGAAAGCTACCAGATCGGTCGCGGTCCGCATCTGGCCCGCGACCTCGGTCCGATCGAGAGCTACCTGTCGATCGAGGAAGTCATCCGCGTCGCCAAGCTCTCGGGTGCCGATGCCATTCACCCGGGTTACGGCCTGCTGTCGGAAAGCCCCGAGTTCGTCGATGCCTGTGACGCCGCCGGCATCATCTTCATCGGTCCGCGGCCGGCAACCATGCGCCAGCTCGGCAACAAGGTGGCAGCCCGCAACCTCGCCATTTCCGTCGGCGTGCCGGTCGTGCCGGCCACCGATCCGCTGCCGGAAGACGAAAAGGAAATCCATCGCCTGGCCGCCGAGATCGGCTACCCCGTCATGCTCAAGGCCTCCTGGGGCGGCGGCGGACGCGGCATGCGCGCCATTCGCGACCCGAAGGACCTTATCCGCGAGGTGACGGAAGCCAAGCGCGAGGCCAAGGCCGCCTTCGGCAAGGACGAGGTCTATCTCGAAAAGCTGGTCGAGCGCGCCCGCCACGTCGAAAGCCAGATCCTCGGCGACACCCACGGCAATGTCGTGCACCTGTTCGAGCGCGACTGCTCCATCCAGCGCCGCAACCAGAAGGTCGTCGAGCGTGCGCCGGCTCCGTACCTTTCCGATGCGCAGCGCCAGGAACTGGCCAACTATTCGCTGAAGATCGCCGAAGCGACCAGCTATGTCGGCGCCGGCACCGTCGAGTATCTGATGGATGCCGATACCGGCAAATTCTACTTCATCGAAGTGAACCCGCGCATTCAGGTCGAGCACACCGTCACCGAAGTGGTGACCGGCATCGACATCGTCAAGGCGCAGATCCATATCCTCGACGGCGAGGCGATCGGCACGCCGGCCTCGGGCGTTCCCAAGCAGGAAGACATCCGGCTTAACGGCCACGCGCTGCAGTGCCGCATCACGACGGAAGATCCGGAACAGAACTTCATTCCCGACTATGGCCGCATCACCGGCTATCGCTCGGCGGCCGGCTTCGGCATCCGTCTCGACGGCGGCACGGCCTATACCGGCGCCTATATCACGCGCTACTACGATCCGCTGCTGGTAAAAGTGACGGCCTCGGGCAGCACGCCCCAGGAAGCGATCAGCCGTATGGACCGGGCGCTGCGCGAATTCCGTATCCGCGGCGTGGCGACCAACCTCACCTTCCTCGAGGCGATCATCGGCCACGAGCAGTTCCGCAACAACACCTACACCACCCGCTTCATCGACACGACGCCGGAGCTGTTCCAGCAGGTGCGGCGCCAGGACCGTGCGACGAAGCTCTTGACCTATCTCGCCGACGTCACCGTCAACGGCCATCCTGAGGCCAAGGGCCGCCCGCGGCCGCCGGCAGACGCGGCCAAGCCCGTCGTGCCGTTCATCCAGGGCGAGATCCCTGCGGGTACCAAGCAGAAGCTCGACGAACTCGGCCCGAAGAAGTTTGCCGAGTGGGTGCGCGGCGAAAAGCAGGTATTCCTCACCGACACCACCATGCGCGACGGCCACCAGTCGCTTCTTGCCACGCGCATGCGCACGCACGACATCGCCCGTGTCGCCGGCACCTATGCCCGTGCCCTGCCGCAGCTCTTCTCGCTCGAATGCTGGGGTGGCGCGACCTTCGACGTCTCCATGCGCTTCCTCACCGAAGACCCGTGGGATCGCCTTGCCCGCATCCGCGAGGATGCGCCGAACCTGCTGCTGCAGATGCTTTTGCGCGGCGCCAACGGCGTCGGCTACAAGAACTACCCGGACAACGTCGTGAAGTACTTCGTCCGCCAGGCGGCCAAGGGCGGCATCGACGTCTTCCGCGTCTTCGACTGCCTCAACTGGGTCGACAACATGCGCGTCTCGATGGAGGCCGTTGCCGAGGAGAACCGCATCTGCGAGGCGGCGATCTGCTACACCGGCGACATCCTGAATTCGGCCCGCCCGAAGTACGATCTCAAGTACTACACGGCGCTGGCGGCCGAGCTCGAAAAGGCCGGCGCGCACATGATCGCCGTCAAGGACATGGCGGGCCTCTTGAAGCCGGCGGCCGCACGGGTGCTCTTCAAGGCGCTGCGCGAGGCGACGGACCTGCCGATCCATTTCCACACGCACGACACCTCGGGCATTGCGGCTGCAACGGTGCTTGCCGCCGTCGATAGCGGCGTCGACGTGGTCGATGCGGCGATGGACGCGCTCTCCGGCAACACCTCGCAGCCCTGCCTCGGCTCGATCGTCGAGGCGCTGCGCGGCTCGGAACGTGATCCCGGCCTCGATCCCGAATGGATCCGCCGCATTTCCTTCTATTGGGAAGCAGTGCGCTACCAGTACGCCGCCTTCGAAAGCGACCTCAAGGGACCGGCGTCCGAAGTCTACCTGCACGAAATGCCGGGCGGCCAGTTCACCAACCTCAAGGAACAGGCCCGTTCGCTCGGGCTGGAAACCAAGTGGCACCGCGTTGCCCAGGCCTATGCCGACGCCAACCAGATGTTTGGCGATATCGTCAAGGTGACGCCGTCCTCCAAGGTGGTCGGCGACATGGCGCTGATGATGGTCTCGCAGGACCTCACCGTCGCCGACGTCGAGAACCCGGCAAAGGACATCGCCTTCCCGGATTCGGTCGTCTCGATGCTGAAGGGCGATCTTGGTCAGCCCCCGGGCGGCTGGCCGGAAGCGCTGCAGAAGAAGGCGCTGAAGGGCGAGAAGGCCTACACCGCCGTTCCCGGCTCGCTGCTGCCGCCGGCCGATCTCGATGCGGAGCGTAAAGCCATCGAGGAGAAGCTTGAGCGTAAGGTCGACGACTTCGAGTTCGCCTCCTACCTGATGTATCCGAAGGTCTTCACCGACTATGCGATCGCGGCCGACACCTATGGTCCGGTCAGCGTGTTGCCGACGCCGGCCTATTTCTATGGGCTGGCACCGGGCGAGGAGCTGCAGCCGGAGATCGAGCGGGGCAAGTCGCTCGTCATCCTGCACCAGGCCAAGAGCGAGCCGGACGAGAAGGGCATGGTCAAGGTGTTCTTCGAACTCAACGGCCAGCCGCGCCTGATCAAGGTTCCGGACCGCAACCGCAGTGCAACGAGCGCGGTACGCCGCAAGGCCGAGGGCGGCAATGCCGCCCAGCTCGGCGCGCCGATGCCAGGCGTCATCTCGACCGTTGCCGTTGCCGCCGGCCAGGCGGTCAAGGCCGGCGACGTGCTGCTTTCGATCGAAGCGATGAAGATGGAGACGGCTCTGCACGCCGAGAAGGACGGCACGGTTTCCGAGGTGCTCGTGCGCGCCGGCGACCAGATCGACGCCAAGGACCTGCTGATCGTGTTCGACGCGTAAGCGTTCGCCCCCACGGACAAACGGAAACGGCCGGATGCAAATCCGGCCGTTTTTGTTTTGCGAGAGGCGCAAAGGGCCACTGTAGCGGGCGTACTTCTCCGCCGTCATCCTCGGGTCAAGCCCGAGGATGACAACTGTTGCGGGGAGGCGAGGATAATGGAGACGCCTGTCGCCTGCTGCTCCTTATCCATCGTAACCGGTCGTAATGCTTCCCTTCAGATCTCGTAGTCGTGCGGGGCGCTGAGCGAGGCGATGAACTTCTTGGTGCGCTCGCGCTCCGGCGCGGAGAAGATTGTCTTCGGCGCGCCGCTTTCGACGACGAGGCCGCCGTCGAGGAAGATCACCTTGTCGGCGACGCGCGAGGCAAGCCGGAGATCGTGGGTCGCCATCACCATGGTGGTGCCTTCGCGGGCAAGCCGGCTCAGCACCTCGACCACTTCTTCGGCCAGTTCCGGGTCGAGCGCCGAAGTGGGCTCGTCGCAGAGCAGGACGCGCGGCGACGGGGCCAGCGCCCGGGCGATCGCCACGCGCTGTTGCTGCCCGCCCGAGAGTGTCGCCGGCCAGGCGTCCGCCTTGTGGGCCATGCCGACCTTTTCCAAGAGTTCCATGGCGCGCGCCCGGGCCTTGTCGGCCGGCCATTTCAGCACGGTGACGAGACCCTCCATGACGTTGCCGAGTGCTGTCTGGTGCGGAAAGAGCTGGAAGTTCTGGAACACCATGCCGGTCTGCCGGCGTAGCCGCTGGATGGTTGCCCAGCCAACCCGGCTTCCAGGCCAGAACTGGACCTGTTCGCTACCGAGCTTGATCGATCCGGAGGTGGGTATCTCCAGAAGGTTGATGCAGCGCAGCAGCGTGCTCTTGCCGCCTCCGGAGGGGCCGACAAGCGCCGTCACGCTGCCCTCGGGCAGGCTGACGGAGATGTCCTTCAGCACGAGATTGTCGCCGAAGCGCTTTTCGATGTGAGAAAGCTCGATCATGTGCGCGCCTCCAGGAAACCACCATAGCGGGCGAAGCGCCGTTCCAGCCTGACCTGCAGGGCTGACAGAACCGAACTCATGGCAAGGTAGATCAGCGCCGCGAGGATGTAGAGGATCAGCGGTTCATAGGTGGTGGCGACGATACGCTGCGCTGTCTGGAACATCTCCGGCACGGTGATGGCGGCGGCAAGCGAGGTGTCCTTCACCAGCGAGATGAAGGTATTCGACAGCGGCGGCACGGCGACGCGGGTCGCCTGTGGCAGGATGGTGCGGCGCATCGCCTGGCTCCAGCTCATGCCGATCGAGTAGGCCGCTTCCCATTGCCCGCGCGGCACCGAGGAGATGACCGCGCGGATGATCTCGGAGGTATAGGCGCCAACGTTGAGAGAGAAACCGATGAGGGCTGCGGTAAAGGCGTCGAGCAGGATATTGGCGCTCGGCAGGCCATAGAAGATCACGAACAGCTGTACGAGCAGCGGCGTGCCGCGGATCACCCAGACGTAGAACCTGGCGATCGCGGCGACCGGCGTCGGCCCGAACAGGCGGGCCACGGCGGTAACGAGCCCGAGGATCAGGCCGAAGATGAAGGAAAGCAGCGTCAGCGGGATGGTGAAGGTGAGGCCGGCCCAAAGGAGGGACGGCGCCGAATCCAGCATGAGTTGGAGCCAGGTGGGCAAGGGGCGGGCCTTTCAAAAAGCGCGATCCGCTCCGGGGGCCGGAACGGATCGCTTTTCATAGCCGAGAAAGTCAGTCGGAGAAACCGACCACGCTGCCGACAGAGTTACTTCGAGACGTCGGCGCCGAAGTACTTCTGCGAGATCTTGTCGTAGGTGCCGTCGGCCTTGATGTCGACGAGCGCCTTGTTGATCGCTTCGAGCAGTTCCGGCTCGCCCTTGCGGATGATGATGCCGGAGAAGTCGGCATCGGCCTGCTCAGCGGCGATCTTGACCGGTGCGTCGGGCTTCTTCTTCTTGAAGTCGAGGAAGGAGAGGCTGTCGTTGATCGTCGCGTCGGCGCGGCCGGTGAGAACCAGCTGGATCGACTGGTCGAAGCCGTCGGTGCCGACGAGCTCGGCGCCGGATGCGGTTGCGATCTTGCCGAAGTTGCTGGTCAGCGACTGGGCCGACTTCTTGCCCTTGAGATCGGCAAAGCCTTTGATCTCTTCGTTGTCGGACTTCACGATCAGCACGGCCTTGGAGGCGATGTAGGGCTCGGAGAAGTCGTACTTCTTCTTGCGCTCCTCGGTGATGCCGACCTGGTTGATGACCGTGTCATAACGGTTGGCGTCGAGGCCGGCGATCAGGCCATCCCACTTGCCTTCGAGGAATTCCGCCTTGACGCCGAGCTTCTCGGCGACCGCCTGGCCGATCTCGACGTCGAAGCCGACGAGGGCGCCGGAGGTGTCATGATAGGTGAAGGGCGCATAGGTGCCCTCGGTGCCGATCTTCAGGACGCCGGCGGATTTGACCGCATTGAGGTTCTCGCCGGCTTGAGCGGAGGCGAGCGCGGCAACCTGCATCAGAGCGGCGGTAAACAGCGTGGGGAGGAGTTTCATCGTGATTTTCCATCTTTTTTCTGGCCCGGCCCGTCGTCCGGATTGAGCGGACAATCGCATAAAAAATCGGCGATCTGAGCGTATAAAACACCAATTCCTGAGCGTTTTGATGAAGAATTTTCCTCGAAATGGCACCGGCCGGGCGCAAAAGCCACGGTTTATCGGAAATCACGCGCGGCCCCGATTTGATCGCTGCATCGACTTGAAAACGGTTTCAAAAGTTGGTATGCACATTTATAGCGATTCATGCACGTTTATGCACGGTTGGTGGCGATGTCAGGTGAACTCCTTCTTCGTGAGCGAAAGACGCTGATTCAAGAGCGGTTGAAGGCCAACGGCCGGGTGCTCGCTGCCGACCTTGCGGCTGAGCTCAGCGTTTCCGAGGATACGATCCGCCGCGACCTCAGGGAGATGGCGGCGGCGGGACTGTGCGAGCGCGTCTATGGCGGCGCGCTTCCGGTTGCGCCGGCAGCGCACAGCACCTTGCGGGAGCGGGTGGCGATGGCGCCGGAACGCAAGGCGGCGCTGGCGCGCGCGGCCATCGGCCTGATCAAGCCTGATATGACCGTGTTTCTCGATGCCGGCTCCACCAATCTCGCCATCGCGCACCTGATCGAGCCGGACCTGCCGGTCACCGTCGTCACCAATACGCCGCTGATTGCCGTCGCGCTCATGGAGAAACCGGGCGTCGATCTCATCCTGCTCGGCGGTCCGCTCAACCGCGCCGTCGGCGCTGCGATCAGCGCCCGGGCGCAACGCGATGCGGAACTGCTCCGGCCCGATCTTTGCTTCCTCGGCACCTGCGGCGCCGATGCCGTCGCGGGCCTGACGGCGATCTATTTCGAGGATGCGGAATTCAAGCGGCTCGTTGCCCAGCGCAGCCGGCGTCTTGTCGTCGCCGTCACCAGCGACAAGCTCGGTACGGCGGCCGCGCACGGTGTCGTCGATATCAATGACAAGGTGACGCTGCTGCTCGAGGCGGATGCGTCTGCGGAGCATCGGGCGGCCTTCGAGACGGCAGGGGCAGAGGTCCTGATGGCGGGAGAGACGGAATGACGACGATCACGCATGTGGCGCTCTGGACGCGGGACCTCGAGGCGATCGCCCGGTTCTGGTCGTCCTTCTTCGGCGCCGAAGTCGGCGAGATCTATGAAAGCCGGCGGCGGCCCGGCTTTCGTTCGCGGTTCCTAAGGCTTGGCGACGGGCCGGCATTCGAGATCATGGAAGGCCCCTGGGTTGGGCCGGCCGACCCCGCCGAAGAACGCATCGGCCTTGCCCATGTGGCGCTGTCGCTCGGCAGCGAGCAGGCAGTCGAGGCTATGGCGGCGCGCGCCGAGGCCGAGGGCATTCTGGTCGCAAAACCGCGCTGGACCGGCGACGGCTTCTACGAGGCCGTTGTTCGCGACCCCGATGGAAATCTGATCGAAATCACAATTTGAGCCGGGCGATCCGGCACAGAGGCAAGACCATGGACCAACGTTCTCCCACCGCGATCGCCCGCCAGGGCTACATGACCCGCAATCGGCTGGCGGTATCGCTGCTCTTCCTGTTGAATGGCTTCGTCATCGGCAGCTGGGCGCCGAAGATCCCCGAATTCAAGGACCGGCTCGGCATCAGCGAAAGCGTGCTCGGCCTGTTGATCCTGATGTTCGGCATCGGCTCGCTGGTGCTGATGCCGATTGCCGGCGGCTTTATCGCCCGCGTCGGCTCGCAGAAGGTGGTCAAGGTCACCGCCATCATCCTGTCGCCCTTGCTTCTTCTTCTGACGCTTGTCCCTGACGTCTGGACGGCGGCGGTCGCCATGTTCCTCCTTGGCGGTTTTGCCGGCGCGATGGACGTCGCGATGAACGCCAATGCGGTCGAGGTCGAAAAATCCATGCGCCGGGCGATCATGTCGTCCTGCCATGCCTATTGGAGCCTCGGCGGCCTGATCGGTGCCGGTATTGGCGGCTTCCTCATGGCTCGCTTCGGTGTGCTGCCGCACGTCCTCGTCGTCACTGCGATCTGCTTGGTCCTAATCGCCGCCGCCTGGCCGATGATCCTGGCCGACAAGCCGCATCCGGGTGCCGCCAAGGAAAAGCTTCGCCTGCCGATGACGCCGCTTCCCTGGCTGATCGGCATCATGGCGCTGTTCTCGATGGTGCCGGAGGGCACGGTGCTCGACTGGGGTGCGCTTTACCTGCGCAACGAGCTTGGCGCCTCCGTCGAGCTTTCCGGCTTCGGCTTTGCGGCCTTCTCCGCCACCATGGCGACCATGCGTTTTGCCGGTGATTTCGTCCGGGATCGCTTCGGCGCCAAACGGACGCTGCGCATCTGCACCGTCACGGCACTCGTCGGCATGATCATCGCGGGCACGGCGCCCAATGCCTATATCGCCATCCTCGGCTTTGCCATCGCCGGCATCGGCATCTCCAACATGGTGCCGATCGCGTTTTCGGCCGCCGGCAACATGCCGGGCCTGCAGCCTGGCATCGGCTTGTCGGTCGCGACCTTCATGGGCTATTCCGGCATGCTGTTCGCACCGTCGCTGATCGGCTTCGTCGCCGAGCATACGGGCTTTGCCATCATCTTCGCCTCGGTGCCGCTGCTCTTCATCGTCGTGCTTCTCTTGTCGCACCATGCCGATCATGCGGATGGCGCCAAGGGGCACTGAGGCGCAGCGCCGCCATCAAATCGCCGTCAGGGCATGATGTCGCCGTTGACAATCAGACTTTCCTCATCCACCTGATGGGCCAATGGCCAGGGCGAGTTGAGGAAAGTCCATGTGGGTTCTGCCCGCATCCTCGCCCGGCTCAGTGACCCACGAAGAGGCCTTCATGTCTTCCGCCTTCGATTTCGATCCGCAGCCCCGCCGCGCCTCCGTCGCCGTCGATGTCGGCGGCGTCATCGTCGGGGGTGGCGCACCGGTCGTGGTCCAGTCGATGACCAACACCGATACGGCCGATATCGATGGCACCGTGGCCCAGGTGGCCGCGCTGCACAAAGCCGGTTCGGAACTGGTGCGCATTACCGTCGACCGCGACGAGAGTGCGGCGGCGGTGCCGAAGATCCGCGAGCGGCTCGAGCGGCTCGGCCTTGATGTCCCACTCGTTGGCGACTTCCACTATATCGGCCACAAGCTGCTTGCCGATCATCCGGCCTGCGCCGAGGCGCTGGCGAAATACCGTATCAATCCGGGCAATGTCGGCTTCAAGGACAAGAAGGACAAGCAGTTCGCCGAAATCGTCGAGATGGCGATCCGCTACGACAAACCGGTGCGCATCGGCGTCAACTGGGGCTCGCTTGACCAGGAGCTGCTGACGCGGCTGATGGACGAGAACAAGGCGAACGGCTTTCCGCTGACGGCCCAGGAAGTGACGCGCGAAACGATCGTGCAGTCGGCGCTGCTCTCGGCGGAACTTGCCGAAGAGATCGGCCTGCCGCGCAACCGCATCATCCTGTCGGCCAAGGTTTCCGGCGTGCAGGACCTGATCGCCGTCTACGCCATGCTGTCGGCCCGTTCCGACCATGCGCTGCATCTCGGCCTCACCGAGGCCGGCATGGGCACCAAGGGCATCGTCGCCTCGTCGGCTTCGCTCGGCATCCTGATGCAGCAGGGTATCGGCGATACTATCCGCATTTCGCTGACGCCGGAGCCCGGCGGCGACCGCACCCGCGAGGTGCAGGTGGCGCAGGAACTGCTGCAGGTCATGGGCTTCCGCCAGTTCATTCCCGTCGTTGCCGCCTGTCCCGGCTGTGGCCGCACCACGTCGACCGTGTTCCAGGAGCTTGCCCAGAAAATCCAGGATGACATTCGCCGCAATATGCCGGTCTGGCGCGAGAAATATCCGGGCGTCGAGGGCCTGAAGGTCGCGGTCATGGGCTGCATCGTCAACGGCCCGGGTGAAAGCAAACATGCCGATATCGGCATCTCGCTGCCGGGCACCGGCGAAATGCCGGCTGCCCCCGTGTTCATCGACGGCGAGAAGGCGATGACGCTACGCGGCCCCAACATTGCCGGCGATTTCGAGACGCTGGTTTCCGACTATATCGAGAAGCGCTACGGCCGCGGCCAGGCGGCTGCCGAGTAAGCAGCCTGCGCTTGGTCTGAGCGCGATGGTCTCAGAGCCGTGACGTCAGCAGCTTGAAGCCGGCAAAGGCGAAGAAGCCGGCCATCAGGCTCTCGATCAGCCGCTTGGACTTCAGATAAGCACGGTGGACCGGCGACAGCGAGAAGACGATCGCAAAGCCGCAGAAGGTCATCAGGCCGAGCACCATGCAGCCGCCGATGAAGGTGGCGGTGACGCCGACGGGCGCACCCTCGGGCATCCCCAGCGAAACCAGCATGATCCAGGAGAAGATCGCCTTCGGGTTGGTCAGGTGAATGCCAAGCCCCTTGAGATAGAGCCGCTTCAGCGACGTCTGCGCCTTCGCCATCGGCACGATCGCGCTTTTGTCGCTGCGCATGGCAGCGCGCAGTGCGTTATAGGCGAGCCAGAAGAGATAGCAGGCGCCGGCGATCTTCAGGACGATGATCGCATGGCCGTAGGCGCGGATCAGCGCCGATAGACCGGAGGCCGTCAGCATCGCCCAGGTGTAGCTTCCCGTGAGAACGCCGAGGGCAAGCGCCAGTCCGGCCTTGCGTCCCTGACTGACCGAGGTGGTGATGATCGCGAGGATCGCAGGCCCGGGTGAAGCGGTCGCGATCAGATAGGCGGTCCAGGCGATGAGCAACTGCGGCAGATAGGGCGTCAGGTCGAACATGTCAGACAAAGCTCCGGCGAGGTCGCCGGAGGCTAGATCAGTTCGTCGCTGGTTTGAAACGGCGAAATGTCACCGAGACAAGATGTCAGACGATCTCGTCGAGCGCCTCGATCAGACGGGCGCATTCCTGATCGGTGCCGATGGTGATGCGCAGGAAATCGCCGATGCGCGGCTTGGCGAAATGGCGCACCAGCACGGCGCGTTCACGCAGCGCCTTCATCAGCGTTTCGCCGCTATGGCCGGGATGGCGGGCGAAAACGAAGTTTGCCGATGACGGCAACACCTCGAAGCCGCGTGCGGTCAGTTCGGCCGCAAGGCGCTCGCGCGATGCGATGATCCTGCTGCGGGTCTCCTCGAACCAGGCTTCGTCCTCGATTGCGGCAATTGCGCCAGCCTGGGCCGGACGGCCGAGCGGATAGGAATTGAAGCTGTCCTTCACCCGCTCCAGCGCCTCGATCAGCGGTCGCTGGCCGATGGCAAAGCCGACGCGCAGGCCGGCAAGCGCACGCGACTTGGAGAAGGTCTGGACGACCAAGAGGTTCTCGTATTTCGAAACCAGCGTTGCGGCGGACTCTCCGCCGAAGTCGACATAGGCCTCGTCGATGACGACGGGCTGGTCCGGATGGCTTGCGACCAGCCGTTCGATGTCGGCGAGCGGCAAGGCTATCCCGGTCGGGGCGTTGGGGTTCGGCAGGATGATCGCGCCTGAGGGCCGGTCATAGTCGACGAGATCGATCTCGAAGCGATCGTTGAGCGGCACCTCGACCGTGTCGATCTCGAAGAGGCGCGCATAGGTCGAATAGAAGCTGTAGGAAATATCCGGATACAGCAGCGGCGCGTCATGTTTCAACAGGCCGGCGAAGATATGCGCCAGCACCTCGTCGGAGCCGTTGCCGACGAACACTTCTTCGGTGGTCACGCCATAGCGCGTGGCAATCGCCTGGCGCAGCTTCAGCGCCAGCGGGTCGGGGTAGAGGCGAAGATCGCTGCTCGCTGCCGCGGCGATCGCTTCGAGCACCTTTTCCGACGGGCCGTAGGGGCATTCGTTGGTGTTGAGCTTCACCAGGTTTTCGATGCGCGGCTGTTCGCCCGGCACGTAGGGTTTCAGCTTGGAGACGATCGGCGACCAGTATTTGCTCATGGATCTAGCTCCTGCGGTTGGCGATGAAACGGGCGGCTTCAACGAGAATGGCGGAGCGCTCGCCATAGGGCGCAAGCAGCGCTTCGGCTTCTGCGACCAGTTGCTCCAGCCGCTCTTCCGCCCAGGCCTGGCCGTGTAGCGCCAGCAGCGTGCCCTTGCCGCGGGCGGCGTCCTTGCCGGTTGCCTTGCCCATGGTCTCCGCATCGGCGGTGAGGTCCAGAAGGTCGTCGGCGAGCTGGAAGGCGAGGCCGATCTTCTCGCCAAAGGCGCGAAGCCGCGCGCGATCGTCCCTGGAGGCGTCGGCGACAATGGCTCCAGCCTCACAGGCAAAACGAATGAGGGCCCCCGTCTTCATCGCCTGCAATGTGACGATCCCGGCCTCGTCCGGCGGCGATTTTTCCGCGGCCAGGTCGAGTGCCTGTCCACCGGCCATGCCGCCGTGGCCGGCGGCGCGACCGAGGGCCAGAACCAGTGCCACCTTCTGCGCATCCGAAAGCGAGGTCTCGGGCGCAGCGATGATATCGAAGGCGAAGGTCAAAAGGCTGTCGCCGGCAAGGATCGCCGTCGCCTCGTCGAAGGCCTTGTGCACGGTCGGCTGGCCGCGGCGCATGTCGTCATCGTCCATCGCCGGCAGGTCGTCATGGACCAGCGAATAGCAGTGCACGCATTCGAGTGCAGCGCCGACGCGCAGCGCCGCATCACGGTTGCCGCCGAGCAGATCGGCGCATTCGATCACCAGGAAGGGGCGCAGGCGCTTGCCGCCGTTCAGCACGCCGTGGCGCATGGCACCCAACAGGTTTGCCGGCCGGGCGATTTCGTCGGCTTCCGTCGTCTGGCCGAGCAGACGTTCCAGCAGCGCCTCGACGGTGCGGGCATTGGCGGCGAGGCGACGGGTAAAAGGCGATGGTTCCTGGCTCATGCGCGCTCTTTGACATGGGCGAAGAGGGCTTTCAACGGGGATTCGTGTCGCAGCCGCGCGCTTTCCCTGGGACAGCCGCCTGCACGCCTTGCCTTTTGCCAGAAAGCCCGTTCAACTCTGCCTGCGCATGCACTAAGAGAAGCGGATGGACAGCGAGGTGAACAGTCAGGCCGCGAACGTCGTTCCGGAAGCGCGCGAGGAGGGCGAAGTGCCTTCCAGTCGCTGGTCTTCGCTTCGCCGGACGTTGCGCACGCGCCGCCGCCAGATCGTGCTCGCCGTGCTTGGCCTGCTCGTCCTTCCTTACGCACTGATCGTTCTCTATCTGGTGGAGTTCATCCATCCCGTCTCGACGCTGATGCTGCGCGATCTCGTGCTGCTGCGCGGCTACGATCGGCAATGGGTCGAGTTCGATGATATCGCCCCGGTTCTGGTGCAGTCGGTGATGATGTCGGAGGACGGGCAGTTTTGCGCGCATGACGGCGTCGACTGGGGCCAGATGCGGGGCGTGGTCGAGGATGCGCTCGAAGGGGAATCCACCCGTGGCGCCAGCACCATTCCGATGCAGACGGTCAAGAACCTCTATCTCTGGAACGGTCGCTCCTTCCTGCGCAAGGGCATGGAACTGCCGCTGGCGGTCGCCGCCGACTTCGTCTGGAGCAAGCGGCGGATGATGGAGATCTATCTCAATATCGCCGAATGGGGCGACGGGATCTATGGTATCGAGGCGGCTGCCCGCCACCATTTCGGGGTTTCGGCGTCGAAGCTTTCGCGACGGCAGGCGGCGCTGCTTGCTGTCTCGCTGCCCAATCCGAAGGAGCGCAACGCCGGCAAGCCGGGCCGCGGGCTGAAGCGCCTGGCGAATCTGATCGAGCGCCGCGCCAGCCGCTCCGGCGGTTACATCACCTGCCTTTATAATTAGGATCAGACCTTTTCATTGGATGGGCTCACTGGGCGATGTCATGCTCGCGTTGTAGAGTTCTGCCATCTCGGCCTCTCTCCCCTTGAAAGGCCCGATCGCTCCATGACCATGATTTCCCCCTCGCTTCTCGCCTTTGGCCGCAACGCCAATCATGCCCCGCCGAGACATCTCGGAACGCGCTACGACACCGAAGGCCGCTTCCTTTCGGAACCGGGCAACACCGTCGTCTCCCACGTCACTGCCGGGTCGCCGTCCGAGGCCGCCGTGCTTGGCGTGCGCGACCGGTTGATGGCGATGCCCGAGGCGCGGCAGTTCGCCTTTACCGCGCCCTCCAGCCTGCACATGACGGTCTTCCAGGGCATCATCGAACACCGCCGGAAGCTTCCTTACTGGCCGGCTGACATGTCGCTCGATACGCCGATCGAGGTGATGACCGCGCATTACCGCGAACAGCTCGCGAATTTTGTGCCGCTGGAGCCGTTCCGCGCCCGCGTGACCGAGATCACCCCGACGGGCCTTGCGCTCGAAGGCGACAGTGCCGCCGATCGCGCCTGTCTCAAGGCCTGGCGCGACGCCTTCGCAGACGCCTTCGGCTACCGCCATCCTGATCATGACGATTACGAATTCCACATCACCTATGCCTACCCCGTCGATTGGCTCGACGATTCTGCGCTACCGCGCTGGCAGATGATGCTGGACGAACAGCTCGCTTTTCTGCGCGAGCAGGTGCCGGTGATCGCGCTCGATCCACCCGCCTTCTGCTCGTTCGAGGACATGAACCATTTCGAGGAACTGATCGTTTTCTCGGAGAGACCAGCAACCAAGGAACGGAAATGACCGGACTTACGCTTTTTGTCGGCAACAAGAACTATTCGTCCTGGTCGATGCGGCCATGGATCGCGATGACGGCGGCAGGCATCGCCTTCGACGAGGTGGTCATCCCCTTCGACTTCGCCGCGGGTAACCCGGACATTCGCGCGGTCTCGCCGACGGGAAAGGTGCCGTTGCTTAGGCATGGCGATTTCCTTGTCTGGGAATCGCTGGCGATCATCGACTACGTCGCCGAGCTTTTTCCCGATGCAGGGCTATGGCCGGCCGACCGTCAGGCGCGCGCCCGGGCGCGCAGCTATTCGATGGAAATGCTCTCCGGTTTCAGGGCGTTGCGCGGCGCCTGCCCGATGAATGTCCGCCGGGCGAAGAAGGCGCTGGACGTTGCCGAGGACGTCCGCGCGGATGTCGCCCGCATCGAGACGATCTGGCGGCAGGCGCTCGCCCAATCCGGCGGTCCGTTCCTCTTTGGCGCCTTCACCGCGGCCGATGCGATGTACGCACCTGTGGTCAACCGCTTCGATGTCTATGATCTCGTTGCGGATCCAGAAACGCTCGGCTACATGAACCGCGTAAAGGCACATCCGGCGTTCCTGAAATGGGAAGAAGCTGCCCGCGCAGAGCCTTGGGTCGTCATCGAAGACGAGGTCTGAAAAGGTCGAGTCGAAAAATTGCCCGTGGGGACTGGTCAAACAGCAGCTGGCCATGTATAAGCGCGCCAAATTTCCGTGATTAACATCTGTTTTACACGGCCATTTCGGCTGCTGAACAGTGTTTGCCCGATAAGTGGAGAATGAAATGGCTGTACCTAAAAGAAAAACGAGCCCGTCCAAGCGTGGCATGCGCCGTTCGGCTGACGCTCTGAAGACCCCGACCTACGTCGAAGACAAGAACTCCGGCGAACTGCGTCGCCCGCACCACATCGACCTGAAGACCGGCATGTACCGTGGCCGTCAGGTTCTGACCCCGAAGGAAAGCGCATAAGCGTTTCCGTTCGCGGATTAGGTTCAAAGGGCTGGCTCTGCCGGCCCTTTTGTTTTGCATCTGACATGATCTTGCTTGGACGCCGTGGTATCGCTGGCGCCTTGCGTGACAACGCCGCACGAACATGGTCCCCCATAAACGCGGTCAAGGAGTTCTGATGCTTGCTGCCATACCGCTGCTGATCCTGCCTTTTGCAATCTACAATCTCGCGATGATCGGTATGTTCGGCGGCCTCGCCGGCCTGAATGCCGACATGGTGTCGCTCTCCATGCTTTCAGGTGCGATCTGGACGATGCGCTTCGGCGACCTCCTGATCGTCGGCGCCCTGCTGCTGCTCTTCGTCGAGCTGCTGAAAGCGACGCGCACGAGCAGCCGCGCACTGATGGATCATCTGCTGTCGATGATCCTGTTCATCGTCTTCTTGATCGAATTTCTGCTGCTCGCACCGGCGGCAACGCAGCTCTTCTTCATCCTGATGACCATCAGCTTCATCGATGTCATCGCCGGCTTTGCCGTTTCGATGCGCTCGGCCGGCCGGGACGTGTCGATCGGCCTCTAGGCCTGACTGTTCGGGGCGACGCCGCCCCGATTTCCGCGATCGCTGTTCCAGGTGAAGGGAAGGCAGGAAGTGTTTTCCCTGCCTGATCGTCCTTCAGCCGAGATTGTCGAGCTTGGTCTGGAGCGCGCGCAGCTGCTCCTTCAGTTCGTCGATATCCTTGGCTTCGGCCTTCTTCGTTTCCTTCACCGGCGGCGCGGTGATGAAGGGCGAAAACATCTGCATGGCCTGATGGAACATCTCGGTGTTGCGACGCACCTGTTCTTCGACAAGTTGCAGCGGAACCTGCAGGTTCTTGCTGAGCGGCGTGTCGCCGAAGGCCTTGTTGATCTGCTCGCGCATCTGCGACTGCTGCTCGGTGAAAGCCTGCATCGAATGTTCGAGATAGCTCGGCACCACCATCTGCATCTGGTCGCCGTAGAACGAGATCAGCTGGCGCAGGAAGGAGATCGGCAGCAGCGTGTTGCCGGTCTTGGACTCCTGCTCGAAGATGATCTGCGTCAGCACGGAATGGGTGATGTCCTCGCCGGATTTTGCATCCTGAACGATGAAGTCCTCACCCTTCTTCACCATCACAGCCAGGTCGTCGAGCGTGACATAGGTGCTGGTCCCGGTGTTGTAGAGCCGCCGGTTCGCATATTTTTTGATAACGATCTGGCCTTCGTGCTTCGCCATCAGGGTCTCCTCTCCCCCATCATCCCGTCTTTATTGCGTTTTTCAGAGTATCCGCAAAAGCGCGCCGCTGACAATGTCTTTGTGCGTTGCGGCGACGCAAGTGCAAAATCTTGCGGTTGCGTTTTAGGTGACGCTTTTATGGCACTGCATCAAGGCGTTTGACTTGCGTCGCGCGCTTTGCCAGTCTGCCCGTATTAGGCCAGAAGATCTGAGGAAACGTCCCATGAGCAATCCCTCCATCGTGATCGCCAGCGCCGGCCGCACCGCGGTCGGATCCTTCAATGGCGCCTTCGGCAACACGCCGGCGCACGAGCTTGGCGCAGCCGTCATCAAGGGCGTGCTCGAGCGCGCAGGCGTCGATGCCGGTGAGGTCGACGAGGTTATCCTCGGCCAGGTGCTGCAGGCCGGCGAAGGCCAGAACCCTGCGCGCCAGGCTGCGATGAAGGCGGGCGTTCCGCAGGAAAAGACCGCCTGGGGCATGAACCAGCTCTGCGGCTCGGGGCTTCGTGCCGTGGCTCTCGGCATGCAGCAGATTGCAACCGGTGATGCTGAGATCATCGTCGCCGGCGGCATGGAATCCATGTCGATGGCGCCGCACTGCTCGCATCTTCGCGGCGGCGTGAAGATGGGCGACTTCAAGATGATCGACACGATGATCAAGGACGGCCTGACCGACGCCTTCTACGGTTATCACATGGGCATTACCGCCGAGAACGTCGCTCGCCAGTGGCAGCTCAGCCGCGAGGAGCAGGATGCGTTCGCGCTCGCCTCGCAGAACAAGGCCGAAGCCGCCCAGAAAGCCGGGCGCTTTGTGGACGAGATCATTCCCTTCATCGTCAAGGGCCGCAAGGGCGACGTGACCGTCGACCAGGACGAATATATCCGCCACGGTGCAACGCTCGACCAGATGACGAAGCTGCGCCCCGCCTTCGACAAGGAAGGCACGGTCACCGCCGGCAACGCCTCGGGCCTCAATGACGGCGCTGCAGCCGCGCTACTGATGACCGAGGCGCAGGCCTCCAAGCGCGGCATCCAGCCGCTTGCCCGCATTGTTTCCTGGGCAACCGCCGGCGTCGATCCGCAGGTCATGGGCACCGGCCCGATCCCGGCCTCGCGCAAGGCGCTGGCCAGGGCCGGCTGGGCGATCGGCGATGTCGAACTGGTGGAGGCCAACGAAGCCTTCGCGGCCCAGGCCTGCGCGGTCAACAAGGATCTCGGTTGGGATCCGTCGATCGTCAACGTCAATGGCGGCGCGATCGCCATCGGTCACCCGATCGGCGCTTCCGGCGCACGCGTGCTCAACACGCTGCTGTTTGAAATGAAGCGCCGAGGCGTTTCCAAGGGGCTTGCAACGCTCTGCATCGGCGGCGGCATGGGCGTCGCCATGTGCGTCGAGCGGCTCTGATCGGTCTGGCGGCATGAACAGCGCCAGGTGGGTTGCATTTTCCCTGCTTCTGGCCGGTTCGCCGATCGTTTCTGCACATGCCAATCCCGCGCCTCTCGACGAGGCGCGGCTGGTACAGTGCATGCTGCAACACACGACTTCCGACGAGGAGAGCGTTTTCAAGGACGTGATGGTCGCGGCCTTGAACGATGACAGCGGTGCGCTGAAGGTGTCGCTGGGGCAGCTCTCCGAGTTGATGATGGGTCTCGCGCTGGAAAAGTGCGAGGTGGCTCTGTCCGCGCTGGCTACGCCGCAGTTTCAAGCGGCTGCCGGGCTCTACGGGCAACAGGTCGGCGAAAAGCTGATGAAGAAGGCATTCGAAAAACTGAACTGATCAAGTGGGAGGCACATATGAGCAGGGTAGCATTGGTCACGGGTGGGTCGCGCGGCATTGGTGCGGCAATTTCCATCGCACTCAAGAATGCCGGCTACAGGGTGGCTGCCAACTATGCCGGCAATGACGAGAAGGCCCAGGCCTTCAAGCAGGAAACCGGCATCCCGGTCTACAAGTGGGACGTCTCCAACTATCAGGCCTGCGCCGAAGGCATCGCCAAGGTCGAGGCCGACCTCGGTCCGGTGGACGTGCTGGTCAACAATGCGGGCATCACCCGCGACGCCATGTTCCACAAGATGACGCCGGAACAGTGGGGCGAGGTGATCGGCACCAACCTCACCGGTCTCTTCAACATGACGCATCCGCTCTGGTCGGCCATGCGCGACCGCGGCTTCGGTCGCGTCATCAACATTTCGTCGATCAACGGCCAGAAGGGCCAGATGGGCCAAGCCAACTATTCGGCGGCCAAGGCCGGCGATCTCGGCTTCACCAAGGCGCTCGCCCAGGAAGGGGCGGCCAAGGGCATTACCGTGAACGCGATCTGCCCCGGCTATATCGGTACGGAGATGGTGCTGGCGGTGCCGGAGAAGGTGCTCAACGAGCGCATCATCCCGCAGATCCCGGTCGGCCGCCTCGGCGAACCGGAAGAAATCGCCCGCTGCGTGGTGTTCCTCGCCTCCGACGATGCCGGCTTCATCACCGGCTCGACGATTTCGGCGAACGGCGGACAGTTTTTCGTCTGAGCATCAGGCAAGCTGAACACCGGCGAACGGCGCCTTTCGAGGCGCCGTTTCCATGTGGTGGCGGCGCATGAGAATCCTGCTCGAAATCCTGAAGTTGCGCCGGCAGTTCCGTTGCCGGGGCGGGGCGTAGACACTATATCTTGTGGAGAACAAAGGTGGAATGACGCGCGGTCTGCGAGTCGCTGCCGAATGTTCCCGCACTGATCGCGACTCCGAACTGCGATTCTCATTCTCTCGCTTGGGTGAATCCCTGACGAATTTCGTGAAAAATTTTCTAGGCTTTCCAGAGTCTTGGATTCGGAATCCTTGGACCTGTCAGGCAATGGCAGAGCCGGGTTTGTTGTACGCCAAAGCGCCTGATGGGCGGAATCATTGCCAGATTCAGCATGTGGTGCAACGTTCGGTGTTGAAATCTATATGTAGTCGTGAACATACAGTGAATCACAATGAGTCGTCGATTCGTCGCCGATTCGTTCCACGGCTGTTCCAATTGTCGATTGTGCCGACCACAACAGGTGGTGCAATGGGCTGAGAGATGCCAAGCGATGGTTTTAGTTGTCTGCGCCCCTTGCGTTTGGCTCGGTGCGTGGGCATGTGTTTGCCGCCAGCGTGAAAAGACGCTGCCGTAATTTCTGAATGCCCGGGATCGATGACGTGTCCGTTCACCCCATGATCCTGAGCGGCCGCGGCGTCACCGCGGTGCTCGGGCCCACCAATACCGGCAAGACGCATTACGCGATCGAGCGCATGATTGCGCACGACAGCGGCGTCATCGGTCTGCCGCTGCGCCTCTTGGCGCGCGAGGTCTATACGCGCCTGGTCGAAAGGGTCGGCCATCACAACGTCGCGCTGATCACCGGCGAGGAAAAGATCACGCCGCACCGGGCGCGCTATTCGGTCTGCACCGTCGAAGCGATGCCGCGCGAGACGACGGCCTCCTTCGTGGCGATCGATGAAGTGCAGCTTGCCGGAGATCTCGAGCGCGGCCACATCTTCACCGACCGGATCCTGCACCTGCGCGGCCGCGGCGAGACGCTGCTGCTCGGTGCCGGAACGATGCGGCCGATCCTCGAGCATTTGCTGCCCGGCATCACCGTGGTCGAGCGGCCGCGCATGTCGCAGCTGCTCTATGCCGGTTCGAAGAAGATCACCCGCCTGCCGCACCGCACCGCAATCGTCGCCTTCTCGGCCGACGAAGTCTATGCGATCGCCGAGCTGATCCGCCGCCAGCGCGGCGGTGCCGCCGTCGTTCTCGGCGCACTGTCGCCGCGCACGCGCAATGCCCAGGTGGCGCTTTACCAGGAAGGCGACGTCGAATACCTGGTCGCGACCGACGCGATCGGCATGGGGCTCAATCTCGACGTCGACCATGTCGCCTTTGCGCAGGACCGGAAGTTCGACGGCTATCAGTTCCGCAATCTCAATCCGGCGGAGCTTGCGCAGATCGCCGGCCGCGCCGGCCGGCATTTGCGCGACGGTACGTTCGGTGTGACCGGCCGTGTCGATCCCTTCGACAACGAACTCGTCCATCGCATCGAAGCGCATGAGTTCGATCCGGTGAAGGTGCTGCAGTGGCGCTCGAAGGCTTTCGACTACGCTTCGATCGCCGCTCTGAAGAAGAGTCTTGAGGCCGCGCCGACGGTTCCCGGCCTTGCCCGGGCGCTACCTGCGGTAGACCAGCAGGCGTTCGAGCATTTGGCCCGCTATCCCGAGGTCGTCGACATCACGACCAATGCCGAGCGGGTGGAAAAACTGTGGGAAGCCTGCGCGCTGCCGGACTATCGGCGCATTACACCGGCTCAACATGCCGACTTGATCTCGACGATCTACGCGGATCTTGTCCGCCGCGGTACCGTAAACGAAGATTTCATGGCCGAGCAGGTCAGGCGTGCCGATCATACGGACGGTGAGATCGACACACTTTCGGCGCGAATCGCGCAGATCAGGACATGGACTTATGTGTCGAACCGGCCCGGATGGCTGGCCGATCCGACACACTGGCAAGAAAAGACGCGGGAAATTGAAGATCGATTATCCGACGCACTACATGAACGGTTGACGAAACGCTTTGTTGATCGCAGGACATCTGTGCTCATGAAGCGCCTGAGAGAGAATGCTATGCTGGAAGCTGAAATCAGTGTGAATGGTGATGTCTTCGTCGAAGGACACCACGTAGGACAACTAACCGGTTTCCGGTTTACGCTGGCGACCGGCGGCGATGGCCCGGATGCCAAGGCTGTGCAGGGTGCTGCCCAGAAGGCGCTGGCGCTCGAGTTCGAAGCACGCGCCGCGCGGCTGCATGCTTCCGGCAACAACGACCTGGCGCTTTCGTCGGATGGTCTGGTGCGCTGGCTCGGCGATCCCGTCGCCCGTCTGACGGCAAGCGACCACGTCATGCGCCCGCGCGTCATCCTTCTGGCTGACGATCAGCTGCAGGCGAACGCCCGCGAGCATGTTCTGGCGCGCATCGAGCGTTTCGTGAACCATCACATCGGCACGGTCTTGAAGCCGCTCGACGATATCTCGCGCGCCGAGGATCTCGAAGGTCTCGCCAAGGGCCTCGCTTTCCAGCTCGTCGAGAACCTCGGCGTGCTCTTCCGCCGCGATGTCGCCGACGACGTCAAGTCGCTCGACCAGGACGGCCGCGCTTCGATCCGCAAATACGGCGTTCGCTTCGGCGCCTACCACATCTTCCTGCCGGCGCTGCTGAAGCCGGCTCCGGCCGAACTCATCACGCTCCTCTGGGCGCTGAAGAACGACGGCCTCGACAAGCCGGGCTATGGCGACCTCATCCCGATGCTCGCAGCCGGTCGTACGTCTGTTGTTACCGATCCGTCCTTCGAGCGGACCTTCTACAAGCTGGCCGGTTTCCGCTTCCTCGGAAAGCGCGCGGTGCGCATCGATATCCTCGAGCGCCTCGCCGATCTCATCCGGCCGCTCCTGCAGTGGAAGCCGGGCACGCAGCCGCGTCCGGAAGGCGCCTATGACGGCCGTCGCTTTACCGCGACCACCTCGATGCTCTCGATCCTCGGCGCGACGCCCGACGACATGGAAGAGATCCTGAAGGGCCTCGGCTACCGCGCAGACAGCGTCAAGGCCGAGGAGGCTCAGGCCTTCCTCGCTGGCCAGGATGGTGGTGCTGCCGTTGCTGCCGCCGCTTCCGAGCCGGCTTCCGCCGTCGATGATGCCGATGCCGGCGACAGTGCGGCTGAAGCCGAGACTGCAGTCGTCGAGGCGCCTGCCGCGGAAGGCGAGAAGCCCGAAGCGGACGTGGCCGTCGAAGCTCAGCCTGCTGAGGCGCAGGCGACGGAGACCCAAGTTACGGACACCGGTGAGCCGGTAGAAGCCAAGCCCGTTCTGCTCTGGCGTCCCGGCACCCGCCAGGACAACCAGCGCCAGGGCGGTGGCCGCCACGAGGGTGAACAGCGTCGCGGCGGTCAGCGCCACGGGCGTGGTCAAGGCCAGGGCCAGGGCGAAGGACGTGAAGGCGGCCGCAAGGGTGGTCAGCAGGCGCGTGGTAAGCGTCATGACGGTGGCAAGCCGGAAGGCGGGCCGCGTCAGGAACGCGGCGATCGTCATGATCGTCACGACCGCGGCGGCAAGCCGGGCCAGGGCAAGTTCGAGTCGCGTCCGCCGCGTCGCGAAAAGCCGGTGGATCCGGATTCGCCCTTCGCCAAGCTTGCTGCTCTCAAGGAGCAGATGAAGAAGTAAGGTAGACCATGGAAAAACAGCCTGCGTCCAACCCGGCCTCGCGCCAGCGTCTCGACAAGTGGCTGTTTTTCACGCGGCTGATCAAATCCCGATCGCTTGCGCAAAAGGCGATCGAGGATGGCCGCGTCGCCGTCAACGACGAGCGCGTGACGCAGTCTTCGTTTCAATTGAAGACGGGCGATATGCTCGAACTCGCGCTCGACCGGCGCAGCCTGATCGTCCGGGTCCTTGGCCCGGGCGAGCGGCGCGGTCCCTATGAGGAAGCGCGCCTGCTTTACGACGATCTGACGCCGGAGCAGCCGAAGGAGAAATTGTCGGCCTACGAGCTTGCCACGCGTGAACGTGGCGCAGGCCGGCCGACGAAGAAGGAGCGGCGGGAAACCGACCGGCTGAAGCCCGATTTCGATCGCCGCGACGACTGAAGGGCGTCTCATTCCCTACCGGCCCCTGGCTGCAAAACACTAAGCGCTTTTGCGCGACAGCCTTTAGAAAACTCTGCCTTTGCCGTGGCGTTTCGCGCATTGAATATTCTTGCAAAGGGTCCATAAAGCCTTTACCTGACAGACCCACGTTGGGTGCATCGGGTTTGCTTCGGCAGCTATGCGCGCCGGACATTCCTAGCATGCGCGGACGACGAGCATCACCATTGATTGCCGTCTGCCATCAAACGTGAGCATCGGCTGGAGTACCTCATGACGTATGTCGTGACCGACAATTGCATTCGCTGCAAGTATACCGACTGTGTCGAAGTCTGCCCCGTGGATTGCTTCTACGAGGGTGAGAATTTCCTCGTCATTCATCCTGACGAGTGCATCGACTGTGGCGTTTGCGAACCGGAATGTCCTGCCGAGGCGATCAAGCCGGATACCGAGCCGGGCCTTGATATGTGGCTGAAACTGAACGCGGATTTCGCTTCGAAGTGGCCGAACATCACCGTCAAGCGCGATCCGATGCCGGAAGCGAAGGAAATGGACGGCGTCGAAGGCAAGTACGAGAAGTTCTTCTCGACCGAGCCGGGCCAGGGCGACTGAGACGAAACGGTCGCCACCGTTCGCCGAGCCTGACGAAGCAGAACTGCTCCCGGGCGCAAAGCTGGGGAAAACACGAGCCGCGCTCGCAGTTGCGAGAATGGTGGCTTGATGGCTGCCATGCAGCAAATTATTGATTTCGGCACTTTTTTGTGATAGGTTCCTTCTACTGATCCACAGAGGGTGTTTTTGCGCGCCCGAAAACCATCACGAAAGCAAACGATCTCCAAAACGCGGTTTCTCCCTAGTACGCAACATGGCGTTGCTCTGTTGTGACCGCATTTTATGAGGCTGTTTGCATTCCTTGGACGGACCAGGATGTACCCACCCGGCGGTATCCCCGTCTATCCCGGGCCTCACTGACCCGGCCCCGGCCAGAATGGCCGGCGCGAAACAGGGAGTTTTTGAAACGAATGACGACCCAGCAGAAAAAATCTTCGACACGCCAGGGCTTCAAGACCGGTGAATCGATCGTCTATCCGGCCCACGGTGTTGGCCAGATCGTGGCGATCGAAGAGCAGGAAGTCGCCGGCATGAAGCTTGAGCTTTTTGTCATCGATTTCGAGAAGGACAAGATGCGCCTGAAAGTGCCGGTGGCCAAGGCCGTCAGCATCGGTATGCGCAAGCTCTCCGAAACCGATTTCGTCGACCGCGCGTTGAAGGTTGTGCAGGGCAAGGCTCGCGTGAAGCGCACCATGTGGTCGCGCCGCGCCCAGGAATACGATGCCAAGATCAATTCCGGCGACCTGATTTCCATCGCGGAAGTCGTGCGCGACCTCTACCGCGCCGAAAACCAGCCGGAACAGTCCTATTCCGAACGCCAGCTCTATGAAGCTGCCCTCGACCGCATGGCGCGCGAAATCGCTGCCGTCAACAAGATGTCGGAAACCGAAGCTGTTCGCCTCGTCGAGGCCAATCTCAGCAAGGGTCCGAAGCGCGGCAAGGCTATCGACGAAGACGACGCTCAGGACGAAGCTGCATAAGCCGTCCGACTGCACCGAGACTACCAAAAAGCCCGGCCATCGCGCCGGGCTTTTTCTTTGATCGCGTGGAACTTTTGCCGCCTGCGCGCATTTATAAAAGCCGGCAGAAACGCGCCGCTTGCGCGCCGGGCGATCTTGGTTCTGTGCTTCGTCACCGTTCAGGTTCGTGACTTGGAAGTTAGGGCGCCGCGTCGTTTCTTCAAGTTTCGACATCGCGGCGCGAGACGCCCCTGCTGCCGGACATCTTCTCCGTCCGGCCTTTTGGACTTCACACGCAATGGCGCCCGGCGCCAGTCACGGAGTGATCGATGAAGACTCTCACTGCAGACCGGCGGATGATCAAGATCGCAATGGAGGCGCCCTATCTCGAGCGCGACGAGGAGCATAAGCTGGCGCAAGCCTGGCGAAACGACAACGATCAGGAAGCCCGCAACAAGATCGCCATGTCGCATATGCGCCTGGTGATCTCGATGGCCGCGAAGTTTCGCAATTTCGGCCTGCCGATGGGTGACCTCGTCCAGGAGGGCCATATCGGTCTCCTGGAGGCGGCAGCCCGTTTCGAGCCGAGCCGCGAGGTCCGCTTCTCGACCTATGCCACCTGGTGGATCCGGGCGTCGATGCAGGACTACGTCCTGCGCAACTGGTCTATCGTCCGCGGTGGCACCAGCTCTGCGCAGAAGGCCCTGTTCTTCAACCTTCGGCGCCTTCGTGCCCGGCTTGCCCAGGGTGACAGGCAGCTTACATCGCAGGCTATGCATGAGGAGATCGCCGTCGCCCTCGGTGTCAGCATCGCTGACGTGCAGACGATGGATGCGCGGCTTTCCGGCAGCGACACCTCGCTGCAGGCGCCGGTCGGCGGCAGCGATTCCGATGGCGGTGAACGGCTCGATTTCCTCGCCAGCGACGCGCCGTTGCCGGACGAGCAGGTGAGCGAGATGATCGATGGCGAACGGGCCCGCGTCTGGTTGCGCGATGCGCTGGGAGCGCTGACGGAGCGCGAGATGCGCATCATCCGCGCCCGGCGGCTGACGGAAGAAGGGGCGACGCTCGAAGAGCTCGGCATCGATCTCGGCATTTCCAAGGAACGCGTGCGGCAGATCGAAACCCGGGCTCTGGAAAAGCTGCGGGCGGCGCTCGCGACGAGAGCGCCGGCGTTGACCGCGGGTATTCATTGACCGCCTGATGCCGCCACGCCAGTGCTGTGCTCGGCGACCCGGCACTGAGCCGGGCTGCCCGTTGATGGTTTGGCAATGAGACGATTGGTGCTGGGCTTTTTGGGCAATCGTAGAGGCACCCAGCGGCGTGCTTGCCTTACAGACGGCAGGCAATCACGCGCGCACCAACGCGCTGCCGCCGCGACTGCCTCACGCTACTCGGAAACGATCTTCACCTTGTCGCCCGGCTTTATCGTCGAGCTGACCTGCATCGCATTGATCACCCGGAAGAGGTCGAGCTTGCGGTCGGTTCCCATCATGCGGGCCGACAACGTGGTGATCGTATCGCCGGGCCGGACGGTCACGACCCGGATCCGCAGCGGCTTCAGCGACTGCGTCTCAGCGGCCGTCATGCGGCGGAACGAGGTGCGCAACTGGTTTGCGGTCGGCTCGAGCGCGTTCGATCCCTTGGGCACGGCGGTCAGGAAGCGGTAGATCCGCGTATCGATACGAATGACCGTCACGTCGAAATCCCAACGGTCGGCGGAGGCGCGCGCGGTTGCGGCTTCCAGGCCGTTGACGCTGATCTGCCGGATCGTATCGGGCTTCAGGCCCGTTACCCAACCGCTGGCGATATAATCGGTCAGGCTTCGGCCGCCCGTGTCGGCGACGCCGTCGAAGCGCACGGCGATGTCGCCGGCGCCGGTCGCCAGCACCGCCTCGGCCTTGTTGTCGATCTGGAATCCGGCGGGCACGTCGAAGCGGATGCCGAGTTGGCCGTGCAGGAAGGTCTGCCCGCGCACATAGCCTTCTTGCGGGCTGTCGCCATAGAGCAGGCCGTCGATGCCGGCGAGATAGTAGTCGCGCCCGCGGTCGCCGCTGGTGCCTTCCGGACCGAAGGCACGGGCATGCCGGCGCGCGAGGTCGACACGCTGGGGCGCGTTCGGGTGGCTCGACAGGAAGTCGAGGCTCTGGTCGGATTCCGGATCGACCGCTGTGAAGCGGCTATAGGCGGCCATCGAGTCGAGGAAGCGCGCGGCGGCATAGGGGTCGTAGCCGGCCTCGCCGAGCATGCGCACGCCGATCACGTCGGCCTGGAGTTCCTGGTTGCGCGAGAAGGCCGCGAGCCGGAGCTTGCCGCGGGCGAGTGCCTGCTTGCCGGCGATATCGGAGGACAGCACCTCGGAGACCACCCGGCTGGCGATCACTTCCGCTTCCTCGCGTTGCTGCCTCTCGATGCCATGATTGGCGGTGACGTGGGCCATTTCGTGCGACAGCACGGCTGCGACCTCGGAGGCGTCATTGGCAAGCGCCAGCAGGCCGCGGGTGACGTAGAGATAGCCGCCAGGCAGCGCGAAGGCGTTGATCGCCGGCGAATTCAGGATGGTGATGCGATAGGACTGCTGCGGATTCTCGGAGACCGCCGTCAGCGCGCCGGTGATGCGCGCCACCAGGCGCTCGGTCTTGGCGTCCTTGTACTCGCCGCCGTAGCTTGCGACGATACGCGGATGTTCGCGCGCGCCCAACTGTGCCCGCGGATCGTTCTTCTGGACTTCCTCGACGATCTGCGGATTGGAGGAAGGCGAAACCGTCGGCTGATAAGTCTGCTCGATCACGGATTGGCATGCGGAAAGGAGCGTGGTCGCAAGCAATGCAACCACGGCGCGTCCACGCAGCCGTCCGCCCGTCGGCGGGATGCGGTCGTGTGTGACTGTATGCCTCTCCATGCCTCAGCCCGTTTCCGTCCGTCGCTCCGCCCGCATCCTGCGGAAACGTGGAACGACAGCGTTGAAAGTCCTACTTTTTCAGCCCGGCAGCGTTGCCCTGCCGCGACCTTTCAGTCCTGGTCTTGCTGTATCTGATTTCAGCGCCACCTGCCTAGTTTGTCTCGGTAGAAATAGTTGCCCCGTGGTATCACGGCAACGGATGCGGGAATATTCGCGCCTTGCCGGATATTTCGCGCGTCGCATGGCGCCGCGGTCAAATTGTGGCAACCGGCCAAGGGCGCGGTGAATCCGATCCGTCCTTCAAGTATTGCCGAGAAAGCGGTCGATCGCCGCATTATCCCGCCGCTCCAGGAAACGGTCGAGGGTATCGTTTGCGATGATACGCCCCTGGTCGAGAAAAAGCACGCTGTCGGCCAGGGCTTTCACGTCTTCGGGCTGGTGCGTGATCATCAGGATCGTGTTGCCTTCCTCCGCGTGCAGTTCCCGCAGGAGCGTGCGCATACCGGCGCGCATGCCGGGATCAAGCGCCGCGAAGGGTTCGTCGAGCAGCAGCAGCGGGCGCTTTCGCACAAGCGCCCGGGCAAGAGCGACACGCTGGCGTTCGCCGCCGGAAAGCGTCGGCGGCAGCCTTTTCCCGAAGCCTTCGAGCCCGACGCGGCGGAGCGCGTCTTCAATCTTCTCGCGGTCGGTCGCGGTCAATCGAAGCGCCGGGTCGATGCCGAGGCCGATATTGGTCGCGACGTCGAGATGGGCGAAAAGGTTGTTGTCCTGGAAGATCATCGAGACCGGCCGTTCCGACGGCGCCCGGTTGGCCACGTTCTCGCCGAGAATGCGGACCTCGCCGCGATCGGGATCCTCGAACCCGGCAATAAGGTGGAGCAGCGTCGACTTGCCGGAGCCCGACGCACCGGCGACGGCGACGATGCCACCGGTGGCAATCGTGCAATCGAAGGTGAGCGCGGCCGTTTCGAAACGGACCTCGACATCGCGCAGCTCTATCGCGGGGACGGGGTGGGTCATGCTTTGCGTCTTTCCGGCCGGCTGTCATTCGCCGTGCCGAGGATGGTGAAGATCAGGCACAGAAGCCCGAGGAAAAGGGCGAGACCGGCAGCGTCGGCGGTGCGGTAGCTGCCCATGCGGCTGTAGAGCAGCCAGGGCAGCGTCACCATGTCCTGGCTGCCGAAGAGGGCGACGGCGCCGAGGTCGCCGAGCGACAGCGCCATGGCGAAGGAAAGTGCCATCAGCAGCGGCTTGCGCAGCGCTGGAAAGTCGATCCATCGCAGGCGATTAAAACCACGGATGCCAAGGCTTGCCGTCAGCCGTTCCGACCGCGCCGCATGGGTCGCCATTGCCGGCGCGAGGATGCGATGGATGAAGGGAAGCGCCATCAGCGCATTGATCGCCACGACGATAACGGGCGCAAAACGCGCGACATCGCCGAAGGGACGCAGCAGAAGGAACCAGCCGGCGCCAAGTACCACGGGCGGCACCAGCAGGATCAGCGAGGTGCTGGCGCCGATGGCGCCGGCGAAACCGCGGGCGAGCGACGTCGCGTGACGCGGCGCGGTGACGGTCGCGGCTGCACGGATCATCACGGCCGCCATGGTGACGGAGGCGAGGGCCGAGGCGAGCGCGATTGCCGCGCTGGTCAGTAGCGCCCGGTGCACCGCCGGGTCGCGCGCGAGCTTCAGCAGATCGGCTTCGAGGCCGGAGATGAGGACGGCGACCAGCGGTGCGCCGAGAAACAGAAAGGCAAGGGCGATCCAGGCGGCATCGCTCAGGTGCGCGATCCTGGATGCGCCATCGAAGCGGCGCACGGTGCGGCCACCGGTCATGCCCTCTTCCGGCTCGGTCGCCAGATAACGAACCAGGAACAGCAGCAGGCCGGTCATGGCGATCTGCAGGGCCGATAGCGCGATCGCGCGGGGCGGATCGAAATCGAAGCGCAGCGCCTGGTAGATTGCCACTTCGATTGTGCTGGCCGCAGGCCCGCCGCCGAGCGTCAACACGAGGGTGAAGCTGGTGGCGCAGAGCATGAAGACAAGGCCGGCGGCACCCGGAAGCAGGCCGCGCAGGACGGGCCATTCGATGAAGCGGAAGAGCGCGCGCGACGGCATGCCGAGATTGGCGGCGCTGCGCCAGTATTCGGCGGGGATGCGCTCGAGCCCGGCCAGGAACAGGCGCGCCGCAAGCGGCATGTTGAAGAAGACGTGGGCGAGCAGGATGCCGAACAGGCCGTAAATGCTCACGGGCTGCGCGAGGCCGAGCCAGCGCAGGCCGGAATTGAGGAAGCCCTGGCGCCCCCAGATCTCGATCAGCCCGAGTGCGCCGACGAGAACTGGCAGTCCGAGCGGCAGCGCCATCAGGCGCAAGAGCCAGATGCGGCCGGGAAACTGCGGCCGTCGCGCCAGCGCCCGGGCGACGGGGATGGCAAAGAGCACCGACAGCAGCGTCGAGAGTGTCGCCTGCAGCAGGGTGAAGCGGGTGACGCGCCAGATGTAGGCGTCGAACAGCGCATCGTCGCTCGCGCCGCCCGTCTGGCTCAGCAAGGCGACGATCGCGAGGCCGACGAAAAGGACGAAGGCGCCGAGGCAGGCTGCCCCGGCGACCACTGTCATGCGATTTTCGCGCAGTGCGAACAATCCGGCCTCAGTTCTTGCTCATGGCGGCGAGCCATTCGTCGATCCAGGCCTTGCGGTTCTTGGCGACTTCCTCCGAGGGCAGGAGGAAGGTGTTATCCGGCTTGACCAGCTTGTTGAAGGCGTCCGGCAGAGGCTCCTTGGTGGCTGCGACCGGCATCATCCAGTTGGTCGTCGGGATGATCGACTGGAAGTCCGGACCGGTCATGAAGGCGAGGAACTGCTTTGCCAGTTCCGGCTCCTTGGCGTTCTTGGTCATGCCGGCGACTTCGATCTGGATGTAGTGGCCTTCGGAGAAGGCAGCCGCCTGATAGCGCTCGGTGTTTTCCGCGACCATGTGGTAGGCCGGCGACGTGGTGTAGGAGAGCACCATCGGCGCCTCGCCCTTGGTGAAGAGGCCATAGGCTTCCGACCAGCCGGGAGTGACGGTCAGGACGCGGTCCTTCAGCTTCGCCCAGGCAGCACCCGCCTCGTCGCCATAGACGGCCTTGACCCAGAGCAGGAGGCCGAGGCCCGGCGTCGAGGTGCGCGGGTCCTCGACGACGATCTTCTGCGACGGGTCGCCTTCGACCAGTTCCTTCAGGCTCTTCGGTGGCGTCTTCAGCGTCTCGGTGTCGTAGACGACGGCAAAGTGGCCGTAGTCATAGGGCAGGAAGGTGTCGTCGGAGAAGTTCCCGGGCACGGTGACGCCGGTTGCCTCGATGCCGTGCGGCGCGAAGAAGCCCGTTTCCTTGGCTTCCGCAACCAGGTTGGTGTCGAGGCCGAGCACGATGTCGGCCTTGGAAGCCTCGCCTTCGAGCTTCAGGCGGGTGAGCAGCTCGACGCCGTCGGCGACGCCGACATAGTTGACCTTGCACTCGCAGGTCTTCTCGAAGGCTTCTGCAACCTTGGCGCCCGGTCCCCATTCGGTGATGAAACTCTCATAGGTATAGACCGTCAGCGTCTTGTCGGCGGCGATCGCGACGCCGGAAAAAACGAGGCTTGCGGTGGCCGCAAGGGCTAGCCGGCTAAAGAATGTGAGCTGCGATGAATTGGACATGGCGAGGACCTCTCTCCCAAAGTTCGTTGTTGCATGGGAAAAGGGCGTATCGATCCGATCGCGTCTAATCCCTCCGCCGGTATGAGCCGGATCAGGTTCCGCGGGTTGGCGTTTTGACGCCTCTCAGCCTCCGGCCGCTGTGCGGTCGGGAGGCACCCCGTTAGAGCGGCAAGAGATTTACCGCTGCCAAGGCCCCAAGGCAAGCGATGTTTGCGGGGAAGCAAGGGCGGCTGGCCGGCACGACGGCGCGTGTTTGCGTAAGCCGCCAACTGCGCTACACAACGGCAGCGAGGAGGAAATGTCATGCCCGATATGCTCGTTCGACTTTATGCCCTGCCGGCTGAGCCTCAGTCGAAGCTTGGTCCTGACATCAGCATTCGCCGCGCCATGGCGCCGGAGCGCCGCCTTGTCGTGTCCTGGATCGAAAAGACCTTTGGCGCCGGATGGGCTGGCGAGGCGGAAGCCGCCTTTTCCTCGACCCCGACGCGTATGCATGTCGCAGTCCATGAGGAAAAGATCGTCGGCTTTTCCTGCCACGACGTGACGGCGCTCGGCTTCTTCGGTCCGACCGGTGTCGACGAAGGCATGCGCGGACAGGGGATCGGCGAGGCGCTGCTGCTTGCAAGCCTGACGGCCATGCGCGAGGCCGGCTACGGCTACGCGATTATCGGCGGTGTCGGGCCGGCGAAGTTCTACGAGCGGGTGGCCGGGGCCGTCGAGATTCCGGATTCGACCCCCGGCGTTTATGCCGGCATGCTGTTCCCCGATCCGGTGCCCGAGGGGCATTGACGGTCTGACCAAAATCTTAAGAACCGGTCGCCCGACGGTTTTCTTCGTTTTCCTTCGGCGGTCCTTTGCGCTATGGGCTTTGCCATGGCTCGATCGACCTTCACCATTCTGCTTGGCGGCGCCCTTTCGCTGACCGACCGGCTGGCTCACCAGCTGGCCGCAAGTCGCTTCATCGCGGCTGATGGCGGCATGCGCCATGCGCGGCTGCTCGGCATCGTGCCCGATGTCTGGGTCGGTGATTTCGACTCGACCGAGGAAGCCCTTCTTGCGGACTACGCCTCGGTTCCGCGCGAGCCCTATCCGGCGGCAAAGGCCGCGACGGACGGTGAGATCGCGGTCGAGGCGGCGCTGTCGCGCGGGGCCGATCGCCTGATCTTCGCCGGCGCGCTCGGCGGCACCCGCAGTGATCATGCGTTCATGCATCTGCTTCATGCCGTCGCCCTTGCCGAGCGTGGGCTTTCGGTGTTGATGACGTCGGGCGAGGAAGAGGCCTATCCGCTGCTGGCCGGCTCGCTCGAAGTCGACCTGCCCAAGGGCTGCCTCTTCTCGGTCCTCGGGTTGACCGAGCTGACCGGTCTTTCGATCGTCAATGCGCGTTATCCGCTCGACGATTTCACCCTGCCGTTCGGCTCGTCCCGAACCGTTTCCAACGTTGCGGAGGGTCACCTTCGCTTCACTCTCAAGAGCGGCCGTGCCCTCGTGCTTGCCCGCCCCTATGACCTTTCCGGAGCCTGAGCCTTGGCGCCTCCCATTCTGAAACTCGACGATATCTTCCTCACCTTTGGCGGCACGCCGCTGCTTGCCGGCGCCAATTTTCAAGTGGAGCCGGGCGACAAGATCTGCCTGGTCGGCCGCAACGGCTCGGGCAAATCGACGCTGATGAAGATCGCCGCGGGCCTTGCAGAGGCGCAGTCGGGCGAAGTGTTCCGCCATCCCTCGGCAACCATCCGCTATCTGCACCAGGCGCCGGATTTCGACGGTTACGACACGGTGCAGGCCTATGCCGAGGCGGGCCTCGGCCCGAGCGACGATCCCTATCGCGTCGCCTATCTGCTGCAGCATCTGGGGCTGACCGGCGAAGAGGATCCCAAGCGCCTTTCCGGCGGCGAAGCGCGTCGCGCAGCACTTGCCCGCGTCATGGCGCCGGAGCCGGACATCCTTTTGCTCGACGAGCCGACCAACCATCTCGATCTGCCGACGATCGAATGGCTGGAAGACGAACTGATCCGCAGCCGCTCGGCGCTGGTGCTGATCTCGCACGACCGGCGCTTCCTGGAAAAGGTCTCGACCGCCACCGTCTGGCTCGACCGTGGTCAGTCCCGTCGCCTCGACCGTGGCTTTGCCCATTTCGAGGCCTGGCGCGACGAGGTGCTGGAGGCCGAGGAGCTGGAGCAGCACAAGCTCGGCAAGGCGATTGAGCGCGAGGAACATTGGCTGCGCTACGGCGTGACCGCGCGGCGCAAGCGCAACATGCGCCGCCTCGGCGAGCTGCAGACCATGCGGGCGACCTATCGCGGCCACAAGGGGCCGCAGGGCACCGTGCAGGCGACTGCCGCCGACGCCAAGGAATCCGGCAAGCTGGTGATCGAGGCCGAGAAGATCACCAAGGCCTATGGCGAGCGCACAATCGTCGCGCCGTTCTCGATCCGCGTGCACCGCGGCGACCGCATCGGTCTCGTCGGCCCGAACGGTGCCGGCAAGACGACGCTCCTGAAGATACTGACCGGACAGATCGAGCCGGACACGGGCACGGTCAAGCTCGGCACAAATCTGGAAATCGCGACGCTCGACCAGAAGCGCGAAGACCTCAATCTCGACGATACGCTGGCGCACTACCTGACGGACGGGCGCGGCGACAACCTGCTGGTCAATGGCGAGCAGCGCCACGTTACCGGCTACATGAAGGACTTCTTGTTCCAGCCGGAGCAGGCGCGCACCCCGATCCGTGAGCTTTCGGGCGGCGAGCGCGCAAGGCTGATGCTGGCGCGCATTCTCGCGCGGGCGACGAACCTTCTGATCCTCGACGAGCCGACCAACGATCTCGACATCGAGACGCTCGACCTGCTGCAGGAGATCGTTGCCGGCTTTGCCGGAACGGTGATCCTCGTCAGCCACGACCGCGACTTCCTCGACCGCACCGTCACCTCGACGATCGCACCAGCCAATCCGGAGGCGCCGGATGGGCGCTGGATCGAGTATGCCGGCGGCTATTCCGACATGATGGCGCAGCGCAAGGGCGCGATCGAGGAGAAGCGCAAGGCCGAGAAGGCGGAGAAGGCCAAGGCCGATGCAGCCGCACCCACGGCCGAAGCGCCGAAGGCTGCCAAGGGCAAGCTTTCCTACAAGCAGAAGTTCGCGCTCGAAAACCTGCCGAAGGAGATCGCCAAGGCGGAGGCCGAGGCTGCCAAGCGCGAAGAAAAGATGGCGGATCCCAACCTCTTCACAAAAGATCCAAATGCTTTTGCGAAACTGGCACAGGAACTGGAAAAGCTGCGTGCCGACCTCGCTCGCATGGAAGAGGAATGGCTGGAGCTCGAGATGCTGCGCGAGGAGCTCGAGGGCTGACGCGCAACCACGACGGCTTCATGCGTGAATGCGAAGGTAATACGTTGAATCCTTGCGGGTTTTACCGTTAAACTGGTAAGGGAAAGATGGCTTGCCGCGTTGAACGTTATCAGATGCTATGATAAGTAAAACTTATTATATCACCTGTGAACGATCATGATGCCCTTCAAGCTAGAATCCGAAACCATTGGAATGCTTCTGACCGATGTCTCGCGCCTCTTGCGCGGGGCCTTCGACCGTAAGGTCAATGCCATGGACCTGGGCATCACGCCCGGCGAGGCGCGCACGCTGATCCAGGCGGCGCTTACCGAGGGCATCAAACAGGCCGAAATCGCAACGCGCATGGGCATCGAGCCGATGACGCTGTCGGCCTATCTCGACCGGCTGGAGACGAACGGGCTCGTCGCCCGTGTTCCCGATCCGGCGGATCGTCGCGCCAAGAATGTCATCATCACCGAAAAGGCGGGTCCGCTGCTCAACGAGCTGATGACCGGGCTTCGCGAAATGATGGATGCCTATACCGAGGGGCTGGATGCGGAAGCGCGCGCGCTTCTCTGTTCCAACCTACGCATCCTGCGTGACAATCTGCGTCAGCTCGATCCGTGCCTTGCGGGCAAGGATACAGCGGAGAAGGCCGAGGTTCGGGTCGGAGCCGCGCAATGACGCGTCGCATGAGCGAGCGGCGCACAAGCATCATCGGCGCCTTCCTGGTGGCGCTCGGCCCCGTTTCCATGGCGCTCTACACGCCGGCGATGCCGGAACTGGTGCGTGCCTTCTCCTCAAGCGAAGCGGCGATCAAGATGACGCTGTCGCTCTATTTTGCGGGTTTCGCCTTCGCCCAGCTTGTCTCCGGCACGCTTTCCGACGTGATCGGACGCCGGCGCGCGACGCTGATTTTCATGGCCATCTACCTCGTCGGCAGCCTGATGGCGGCCTTTGCGCCTTCCGTCGCGGTGCTTTTGGCCGGCCGCCTGGTGCAGGGCATCGGCGCCTCCGTCGGGATGACCGTGGCGCGCGCGATCGTGCGCGACCAGTTCACCGGGGTCGAAGCCGCCCGCATCATGAACATGATCGGCATGATGCTGGCGCTGGGGCCGGCCTTTTCGCCGACGCTCGGCGGTCTGGCGCTCGGGCTCTTCGGCTGGCAGTCGATCTTCTTCCTGATGGTCGGCTTTGCGGCCATGGCCTGCCTCACCGTGCAGTTCTTCATGGCCGAGACCGCGACACCCGATCCGAGCAAGGGGCATCTGAAGCCGATCCTTGACGCCTATCGCTCGCTTCTTTCCGACAGCCGCTTCATTTCCTCCACCCTCGTCATCGCCGGCGCCGTCGGCGCGCTCTATGCCTGGGCGACGATGCTGCCCTTCGTGCTCATCAACGAAGTGGGTCTGACGCCGACCGAGTTCGGCGTGGGCATGCTGATGCAGTCCGGCCTGTTCTTTTCGGGTGCGGTGACGGTGCGGTTTCTGCTGCGCCGGTTTACGCCGCAGGCGCTGGTGCCGGCCGGCCTTTTCTTCATCGGTGCGGCCAGCCTCGCGCTTGGCTACAGCATGCACCTGATCGTGCCGAGCTTCCTCTCGGTCATGCTGCCGATCGGTATCTATTCCTTCGGCATCGCCTTCGTCATGCCCTACATGATGACGGCGGCGATGGCGCCATTTCCCGCGATCGCCGGTACGGCCTCGGCGATGATGGGTTTCGTGCAGATGGGATCGGGGCTGCTCGGAGGCGCGATCGCCGCTGTAGTCGGCGTTCCGGTGACGGCGCTCGGCACGATCATTCCATGCTTCGGCCTCGTCTGTATCGTGAGCTATGTCTGGTATCGCCGTACCATTCGGCTGCGTCCGCTGGACGCGCCGGTCGAGCGCAAGGATCCGTTGCAGCAAGCGGCAGAGTAATGGGCACGAAAAAGCCTCCGCGAAAGGATCGCGGAGGCTTTTTTCTTCACTGGAAAGCGGCTTAGCGGTTGCGCGCGGCCAGCGTGCGCAGACGCAGCGCGTTGAGCTTGATGAAGCCGGCGGCATCCTTCTGGTCGTAGGCGCCCTGGTCGTCCTCGAAGGTGACGAGCTTGTCGGAGTAGAGCGACTTGTCGCTCTCGCGGCCGATGACCATGACGTTGCCCTTGTAGAGCTTGAGCGTCACTTCGCCTTCCACATGTTCCTGGCTCTTGTCGATCGCCGCCTGCAGCATCTCGCGCTCCGGCGAGAACCAGAAGCCGTAGTAGATCAGCTCGGCGTAGCGCGGCATCAGCTCGTCCTTGAGGTGGGCAGCGCCGCGGTCGAGCGTGATGCTCTCGATCGCGCGGTGCGCCGAAAGCAGGATGGTGCCGCCGGGGGTCTCGTAGACGCCGCGCGACTTCATGCCGACGAAGCGGTTCTCGACGAGGTCGAGACGGCCGATGCCGTTGTCGCGGCCGTACTCGTTGAGCTTGGCAAGCAGGGTTGCCGGCGACAGGCGTACGCCGTTGATCGAGACGGCGTCACCGCGCTCGAAGCCGATCTTGATGACGGTCGCCTGATCCGGAGCGGCTTCCGGCGAGATCGTGCGCATGTGCACGTATTCAGGGGCTTCCAGTGCCGGGTCTTCGAGAACCTTGCCCTCGGAGGAGGAGTGCAAGAGGTTGGCGTCGACGGAGAACGGCGCTTCGCCCTTCTTGTCCTTGGCAACCGGGATCTGATGCTTCTCGGCGAATTCGAGCAGGTCGGTGCGGCTCTTGAACGACCAGTCGCGCCACGGCGCGATGATCTTGATGTCCGGGTTCAGCGCATAGGCCGAAAGCTCGAAGCGAACCTGGTCGTTGCCCTTGCCGGTCGCGCCATGGGCGATCGCGTCGGCGCCGGTCTTCTTGGCGATATCGATCAGGTGCTTGGAGATCAGCGGGCGGGCGATCGAGGTGCCGAGCAGGTAAACGCCTTCATAGACGGCGTTGGCGCGGAACATCGGGAAGACGAAATCCTTGACGAACTCCTCGCGGACGTCCTCGATGTAGATCTCCTTGATGCCGAGCATCTCGGCCTTCTTGCGGGCCGGCTCGAGCTCTTCGCCCTGGCCGAGGTCGGCGGTGAAGGTGACGACTTCCGCGCCGAGTTCGGTCTGCAGCCACTTCAGGATGATCGAGGTGTCGAGACCGCCCGAATAGGCGAGAACGACCTTTTTCACGTCTTTATGCGATGCCATGGTTTCCGTCCGTCTGGTCTTGGGGAGGGCGGCGATGCCGCGTGCAAATCTGCGGCACTTTAGCCAGAACCTGCGGCGATACAAGCGCTAGAACGCCTGACGATGCGAATCCGCTGGCAAAAGCGCAGGCGCATGATTACTGGAGGCGACCCCCGCGCCGAGGAAACGATGATGGACTTCATTCCCAGCCTGCCGACCCTCCTGACCTTCGCGGCTGCGACGCTGCTTCTGGCAGCCACGCCCGGCCCGGACATGACGCTTTCGATCAGCCGGGCGCTCGCCCAGGGCAAGAAGGCAGCCCTTTTCGTCGTGCTCGGTACCAGCTTCGGCATCGTCGTGCATACGCTGCTCGTCGCCTTCGGCATCTCGGCGCTGATCACCGCTTCGCCGACCGCCTTTGCCATCCTCAAGACCGGCGGTGCCGCCTATCTGCTGTGGCTTGCCATCCAGGCGATCCGCTTCGGCTCCAGCATCTCGGTGCAGAAGGTCGAGCCGACGGAAGGCAAGGCGCTTGCCAACATCTCGGCTGGATTCTGGGTGAACCTCTTGAACCCCAAGGTCATCATTTTCTTCATGACCTTCCTGCCGCAGTTCGTCAGCGCCGACGATCCCTCGGTCACCGGCAAGCTTCTGTTCCTCGGCGCGTTCTTCATCACCATCGGCATGCCGGTGAACATGCTGGTCGTCTTCACTGCCGACTGGCTTGCCTCCTGGCTGCAGCGCAACAGGGGCGTGATGCGGGCACTGGACTTCAGCTTCGCCGGCGTCTTTTCGGTGTTCGCGGTGAAGATTTTCATGACGACGGCGCGGTAATTTTTACCGGAAGCTTTGCCCCTCATCTGCCTACCGGCATCTTCTCCCCGTTCTGACGGGGAGAAGAGCGCATGCCGCACTGTTCGGCGGGAAACGGGACCGTTGGTGATGCAGGCAAGCTTGGAGGACTGGCCGATTGCGGCCTATGCAAAAGCCTGATGGGGACCGAGCGATCGCCGCGGGTTTTCTTCTCCCCGTGTCTGCGGGGAGAAGATGCCGGCAGGCAGATGAGGGGCAGCAACAGTTGTCGAGCAGGCCGGATCAGCCGATGAGCAGCGCGTCGTCGTCGAGCGTCTGGCCGCGGATGCGGCGGAACATGGCGATAAGGTCTTCTACCTGCAGTTCCTTGCGGCTGTCGCCGGCGACGTCGAGCACGATCTCGCCACCGTGCAGCATGATGGTGCGGTGGCCGTAGTCGAGCGCCTGGCGCATCGAGTGGGTCACCATCATCGTCGTCAGCTTTCGCTCGGAAACGATCTTCTGCGTCAGGTTCATCACGAATTCGGCCATGCCCGGGTCGAGCGCTGCCGTGTGTTCGTCGAGCAGCAGCACTTCGGAGCCGGCAAGCGTCGCCATGACCAGCGAGACCGCCTGACGTTGGCCGCCGGACAGAAGATCCATGCGGTCGCCCATGCGGTTTTCAAGGCCGAGGTTGAGCTCGGCGATGCGCTCGCGGAAATGCTCGCGGCGCTTCGGGCCGAGGGCGGCCGCGAGGCCGCGTGCCTCGCCACGCTTGGCGGCGAGCGCCAGGTTTTCCTCGATCGAGAGCGCGCCGCAGCTTCCGGTCAGCGGATCCTGGAAGACGCGGGCGACGAGGCCGGCGCGGGCGGCGGTGCCCTTACGGCTGACGTCGGTCTTGCCGATCGTCACCTGGCCGGCACTCGGCAGCACGTCGCCGGCGAGCACGCCGAGGAGCGTCGACTTGCCGGCACCGTTGGAGCCGATGACGGTGACGAACGAGCCCTGCTCGATCGTCAGGCTGACGCCGTTCAGCGCCTGCTTCTGCAGCGGCGTTCCCTTGCCGAAGATGACCTGGATATTGTTGACGCTGATCATGCCGCACCTCCACGACGCAGGCGGGGAAGGACGAGGGCGAAGGTGACGAGAGCTGCGGTGACGAAATTGAGGTCGGAAGCCTGCAGCCCGAGCATGTCGGTCGAGAGCGCCAGCTGGATGGCGATGCGGTAGAGGATAGAGCCGAGCACGCAGCCGATGAGCGCAATCAGGATGCCGCGGGCGCCGAGCAGCGTCTCGCCGATGATGACGGCTGCGAGGCCGACGACGATCGTGCCGACGCCCGAGGTGACGTCGGCGAAACCGTTGGTCTGGGCAAAGAGCGCGCCGCCGAAGGCGACGAGCGCGTTGGATATTGCCATGCCGAGATAGATCTGGCGGTTGGTGTCGACGCCCTGTGCGCGGGCCATGCGGGCATTGGCGCCGGTGGCGCGCATCGCAAGGCCGGCATCGCTCTCAAGGAAGCGCCAGACGATGATGACGGCGACGACGACGAGCACGCCGATGAACAGCGGCCGGACGTAGAAATCGCGCAAGCCGAGGCCGTAGAAGGGCGATAGCATCGTGTCGGCATTGATCAGCGCGACGTTCGGCTTGCCCATGACGCGCAGGTTCACCGAGAACAGCGCGATCATCGTCAGGATCGAGGCGAGCAGGTTGAGGATCTTGAAGCGCACGTTGAGCATCGCCGTGACGATGCCGGCGGCGGCACCCGCCACCATGGCGACACAGGCCGCAAGCCACGGGTTGACGCCGGCGATGATCAGCACGGCGGTAACGGCTGCCCCCAGCGGAAAGGATCCATCGACGGTCAGGTCGGGGAAATCGAGCACCCGGAATGCGAGAAAGACGCCAAGGGCGACGAAGGCGTAGACCAGCCCCAGTTCCACGGCTCCCCAGAAAGCGATTAGACTCAACCCCAGACCCTCTTTTTACGTGTCGCGCGTGGTTGTCGTTATGGGCGCGACGCTCCCGCTTGGCACATGGGGCCCAAGGCCGGCGCATGTGCGGCTCAGAACTTTCGGAGCGGCCCCGCGATCCAAAGGATCAGGCCCCTCATAGCGAACCGCCCCCGTATGGAACGGAGGCGGGCAAAACGCAACAAACTTGAACCTGAAAAGGTCGAAAGCGTTATTCAACGACGCGGGTTGCGCGCTTTACGACACTTTCCGGAAGGGTGACGCCCATTTTCTCGGCGGCCTTCTTGTTGATCACCAGGTCGGAACCGGCAGCAACCTTGACGCCGATGTCACCCGGGTTTTCGCCCTTGAGGATGCGAACGACGATTTCGCCGGTCTGCTTGCCGACATCGTAGTAGTTGAAGCCGAGGGCTGCGAGCGAGCCGCGGGCAACGGAATCCGTGTCGGCGGTGAAGAGCGGCAGCTTGGCTTCCTCGGCGACGGCGACGGCACCTTCGAGCGCGGAGATGATCGTGTTGTCGGTCGGCACGTAGATCGCGTCGGCGCGGCCGACGAGAGCGCGGGCAGCACCCTGGACTTCAGCCGACTTGGTCGCGGCGGACTCGACGACGGTCAGGCCGGCCTTTTCGGCTTCGGTCTTCAGCACCGCGAGCAGCGAAACGGAGTTGGCCTCGCCGGAATTGTAGAGGTAGCCGATCGACTTGGCGTTCGGCAGGATTTCCTTAATCAGGGCGACGTGCTCGGCAACCGGTGACATGTCGGAGAGGCCGGTGACGTTGCCGCCGGGCTTGTCCATGTCCTTGACCAGCTGCGCGCCGACCGGGTCGGACACGGCTGTGAAGACGACCGGGATATCACGGGTCGAGGAGACGACCGCCTGGGCCGACGGCGTGGAGATCGGAACGATCACGTTCGGGGCTTCGCCGGCGAACTGACGGGCGATCTGGGCGGCGGTCGCCGGGTTGCCCTGGGCCGACTCGTAGAGGAACTTGAGGTTCTCGCCTTCCTTGTAGCCGGCGGCGGCCAGCGCATCCTTCACGCCGTCGCGGGCGGCGTCGAGCGCCGGGTGCTCGACGATCGCGGTCACAGCGACGGTCACCTCATCGGCACGGGCGGGCAGAGTGAATGCCACCGTGGCGGCAAGGGCGATGAGAAGTGAGCGCATGGGTTGTCCTCCTGAATTGATTTCCCGCTTTCTTAGGAAACCGGGGACATGAAATCAATCGATAGGATCTGCATCACCCATCAAAGTTCTTCATCGATGGGTGATGGCAGTGCGGAGGAACCGCAAGCAGGCGCTACGGCTCAATCTTCGCCGTGGTTGGCGATCATCATCGCCTCGAAGGCGAGGCGATCGACCTTGCGCATGCGTTCCGATTCCGACTTCAGCTGGCCGCAGGCGGCGAGAATGTCGCGGCCGCGGGGCGTGCGGATCGGCGATGCGTAGCCGGCCTGGTTGATGAAGTCGGCGAACTTCTCGATGTGCTCCCAGTCGGAACACTGGTAGTTGGTGCCCGGCCAGGGGTTGAAGGGGATGAGGTTGATCTTCGCCGGCACGCCCTTCAGCAGCTTCACCAGTTGCTTGGCGTCTTCCAGGCTGTCGTTGACGTCCTTCAACATCACATATTCGAAGGTGATACGGCGAGCGTTGGAAAGGCCCGGATAGGCGCGGCAGGCGTCCATCAGCTCCTTCAGCGGGTACTTCTTGTTGATCGGCACCAGCATGTCGCGCAGGTCGTCGCGCACGGCATGCAGCGAGATCGCCAGCATGACGCCGATTTCCTCGCCGGTGCGATAGATTTCCGGCACGATGCCGGAGGTCGACAGCGTGATGCGGCGCTTGGAGAGCGACAGGCCTTCGCCGTCAGAGGCGATCAGGAGGGCGGTCTTCACATGCTCGAAATTGTAGAGCGGTTCGCCCATGCCCATCATCACGATGTTGGTGATCTTGCGGCCTTCCGCCGGCACAATCGCACCCTGCGGCGTGTCGCGCTCGGGGAAATCGCCGAGCCGGTCGCGGGCGAGCAGGAGCTGGGCGAGTATTTCCTCGGCCGTCAGGTTGCGCACCAGCTTCTGCGTGCCGGTGTGACAGAACGAGCAGGTAAGGGTGCAGCCGACCTGGCTCGAAATGCAGAGCGTGCCGCGGCCTTCTTCGGGAATGTAGACGGTCTCGATCTCGACTGGACGGCCGGCGCCGCGCGCCGGGAAGCGCAGCAGCCACTTGCGGGTGCCGTCACCGGAAATCTGCTCTTCGACGATCTCCGGGCGTGCGATGGTGAAATGCTGCTTCAGCATCTCGCGCATGTCCTTGGATACGTTCGTCATATGGTCGAAGTCGGAGACGCCGCGCACATAGAGCCAATGCCAGAGCTGGCTGACGCGCATCTTGACCTGGCGCTCCGGCACGCCCTTTTCGACCAGCGCCTTGGCCATGTCCTCGCGCAGAAGACCGATCAGCGACGGCTTTTCCGCCTCTATGGCTGCGCGCACTTGGGGCGCCTTGGCGATTTCCACCCGGTTCAGAATTTCAGTGGCTGCCATGCTCATGATGTCCTGTCATACGGCGTGAGGCCGTCCGGAGAGCGGGTCCGGAAATCGTCCTGATGCGCGAATTGAAATCGGTCGAGCCATCGAAAGCGGCCAATCGGGGCGCGGAGGCTCTCAAGTTGGGCCGGGCTTTAGCATTGTTTTGGCCCGGAGTCACGCGGCAGGGGCCGTGAACGCAAAAGGCCGGCTTTGCAGCCGGCCCTTTGCGCGTGACGTGTCGTCCCGTGATTACTTGCAGGCCTCGATCTGCTTCAGCGCAGCGGAGATGCCCGAGAGCGAGTAGGAGTAGGAGGTTGCCGTGCCCTTGCGCGACTTGGCGTTGACCGACATGGCCTTGCCGTTCTTCATCGCGGCGACGAGGGCCGGTTCTTCGGCAGCGTTTTCGACCCAGGCGGAGTTGCCCTTGGTGAACATCACGAAGGTGCGGCCGTCGATGACGACGTTGACCTTGGAGTTCTCCTGGAGGGGGTAGCCCATCATCGCCTGCGGCTCGTAGCTGATGTTCTGGCCGGGGCGCTGGGAAACGAGGAAGAAGATGTCGCCGTGGTCGACGCCGGCCGGGCTCTTGTCCTTGGGAACCGAGAGGACGTAGCAGACCTTGCCGCCGCCGGCGTTGTAGGAATAGGCGCCCCAGGCGTTGAACTGCTGGATGCGCGTCGGAGACTGGGCGGCAGCCATGCTGGCGGTCGCCAGAACGAGTGCGATTGCGGTTGCGATCTTTCTTACAAACATGAGGTCCTGCCGCTTTTCTTGCTCTTCGATCACCCGAAACAGGTTAGACGGGCGACGCGTAGTCATCATTTGAATTTGTTTTGACTTAATTCAGGTTACCAAACCGTCAACGATGGCCGAAAACCTCGGCTTTTAGCCCCGAAACGGAGCGGTTCGCCCCGTTGCGCAATGCTTTCCGACCGCCGCTTCGCATCTTCGCCGAACCGGGTCCGATGCCGGATGCGCCTTGCCTCGGAATGCCGTTCCGGAAGGTTTCCTGCCCCAAGCCAATCTTTGACGTCAGCCACGCCAAATCGCGCGGCCGGCGTCATTTGCATGTGTATGCCACAAAGAATTGGGCAAGAGTTTGACTTTTGGGCGGGAATGGGGCGCCACAACCGGACAGCCGTGCGTCCGACGTCAGCTCTCTGGTGTATCGGCCAGTGTCTCGTCGGCCCTGGTATAGTGCGTTTCCTTGATCTGCCCGCTGATCGCAGCAAAGGCCGCGGTCAAGACGGCCACGTCGTCGGAGAAGCCGACGACGGCCAGCACGTCGGGGATGATATCGATCGGCAGCACGAAGTAGGCGAGGGCGGCAAGCAGGATGCCGCGGGTGCGCGTCGGCGTCTTCGGATCGATGGCGCAGTAGTAGGCGGCGACCAGGTCGCGGCTGAAGGGGATCTGCCGGGCAGCCCTTCGAAAGGTGGGCCAGAAGCGGCGCTTCACGCGCTTTTCCCGCCGCTCCTGCTCGGATTCTTCCCCCGGCAAGAGAATTTCACCGATCTTGATGTCGTCCATCGTCCCGCTTCCGCTGTTGCAGCGCTTCACAATATGGGGATTGGCTGTTCTATTTCAAATGATCGGGCATGCGGCCGGCCGCTGCCTTGTCCATGCGCGCAGCCAGTTTGAAGTCGAGTTCGCTCAATCCGCCGGCGTCATGGGTTGTGAGCGTCACGTCGACGCGATTGTAGACGTTGAACCATTCCGGGTGATGGTTGAGTTTCTCGGCGACGATCGCGCATTCGGTCATGAAGCCGAAGGCCTCGACGAAGTTCTTGAAGCGGAATGCCTTCCAGATCGAGTTGCCGTCTTCGGCCCGCACCCAACCTTCCATCTTGTGCAGGTTGTCGGCAATCGCCGCCTCGTCCAGTTTCTCCGCTGCCATTGCTCTCTTCCTCCCATCCGTCTGTTCGAAGGCCGAGCTGTCGCGTATAAGCGTCCACTGTCTCCAGCCTTCGAATCTGAATAGCATGAAACCGGTCAGAGTTCTTTTCGTTTGTCTCGGCAACATCTGCCGGTCGCCGCTTGCCGAGGGCGTGTTGCGCGCCTTGGCGGAGCAAAAGGGATTGGCTTTCGCGCTGGAGGTCGATTCGGCGGGAACTGGCGCCTGGCATATCGGCGATCCGCCGGACCGGCGATCAATCCAGGCGGCGCGGCAGCACGGCATCGATATTTCTGCGTTGCGCGGCCGCCAGGTGGCGGCGGCAGATTTCGACGATTTCGACATCATCATCGGCATGGACGAGAACAATGTTCGTACGCTGAGAAGGCTCGCGCCTGCGGGCACGGCACAGAAGGTGCATCTCTTTCTCGACTATGCGTCAGGCAAGAGCCGGGACGTGCCGGATCCCTACTATGACGGGCCGGAAGCCTTCGAGGCGCTTTACCAGATGCTTGAGGCCGGATGTTCGTCGTTGCTCGAAAGGTTCGGCGAACGCACCTCATGAAGCGGGAAGACCTCTTCCGTCAGGTAGGGTCCGCCGCCGACCGAATCGCGCGACGAGAGCAGCACGAAGCGGGAAACGTTGAAGAGCGAGGTCATGAAGTTGCCGCGCCCGGAGAGGTACTCGACCACGTCTTCGACACGGCTGGAGCGCAGCCGGGCGAGCGTCACGTGCGGGGTGAACTTGCGCGGGTCCGGCCCCAGTCCGAGCCGCTGGCAGATGCGCTCGATTTCGGCCTGCAGCGCATACATTTCCGGATGATTGGTGACGCCGGCCCAGACCGAATGCGGCTTCTTCGAGCCGAAGGCGCCGGTGCCGGTCAACTGCAGCTGGAATTCGGGGCGTTCGATCCGATCGAGCTTGTCGATGATCTCGTCGGCGGTGCGCCAGTCGACGTCACCGATGAAGCGCAGGGTGATGTGGTAGTTCTCCACATCGATCCAGCGAGCTCCGGGAAGACCTCCGCGCAGCAATGAAAGACTCATTGCAGCATTGCGCGGAATTTCGAGGGCGGTGAATAGTCTCGGCATGGCGAGCTCCCCGAATCTCTTGCAGATGTCTTAGCGAATCACGCATCGCATCTGCACGCAACTGGTATTTGACGCTTCAGAATATTAACGTTGTCTTAACTGTGGACGATGTCATCACTCCGTCTTATTCAGCGTTGCCAGAAACCGCTCGACGACGGGCAAGGCCTTCTCGACCATGACGCCGACGCCGTCGCCATTGGGATGCATGCCGTCTTCGAGCTTGAGCTTGGCCTCGGTCACCACGCCATCGAGAAAGAACGGATAGAGTTCCAGCCCGTATTTTTCGGCGAGTTCCGGATAGATCGGGTTGAAGCGGGCGGCGTAGTCTGAGCCCATGTTCGGCGGCGCCATCATGCCGGCCAGCAGCACGGCGATGCCGCGGTCCTTCAATCGGGTAATCATCGCCTCGATGTTCTTACGGGTCTCTTCAGGCGCGATGCCACGCAGCGCGTCGTTGGCGCCGAGCTCAAGGATCACGCCCTTGGTACCATCCGGCACCGACCAGTCGATGCGGGCAAGACCGCCGGAACTCGTGTCGCCGGAAACGCCGGCGTTCGCGATCGTCACGTCGAAGCCCTTTTCCTTCAGCGCCTTTTCCAGCCGGGCCGGGAAGGCGTCCTCCGGCGGAAGCTGATAACCCGCCATCAGGCTGTCGCCGAAGCCGATGAGGCTGATCGTCTCGGCGCGTGCCGTGCATGATAACGCAAATGTCATCATCAGTGCCAAGAAAACCCGTTGAAATCCTTTTAATGCCATGGGCCTGTTCCTAAATCCCGAATGCCGTTTCTGTTCCCCACTTCGTTTCATATAGGGTTGTTTCGCTTGGCCAGCACCATCATCGAACTTAAAAACGCGGATCTGACGCTGGGCGAGGCGGCCGCCTCGGTGCATGTGCTGAAGGGTATGAGCCTGACGATCGATGCCGGAGAATCCGTCGGCATCGTCGGCCCGTCCGGTTCGGGCAAGTCGACATTGCTGATGGTGCTTGCCGGGCTCGAGCGGCTGGATCGCGGCGAGATCGTTATCGACGGCACGCCGCTGCACCGGCTCGACGAGGACCGGGTCGCGGACTTTCGCGGACGCAATATCGGCATCGTCTTCCAGTCCTTCCACCTCATTCCCAACATGACGGCGCTCGAAAACGTCGCCGTGCCGCTTGAGCTTGCCAATGTCCCCGGCGCCTTCGAGATTGCGCGCAAGGAGCTTGTCGCCGTCGGCCTCGGCGAGCGGCTCAGCCACTATCCCGGCCAGCTCTCGGGCGGCGAGCAGCAGCGCGTTGCGATCGCACGGGCGCTTGCGCCCTCGCCGAAGCTTCTGATCGCCGACGAACCGACCGGTAACCTCGACGCCGAAACCGGACGGCAGATCGCCGATCTGCTTTTCGCCGAACAGCGTGACCGTGGCATGACACTCGTGCTCGTGACCCATGACGCCGCCCTTGCCGACCGTTGCGCGCGGCAGGTGCGGGTGCGCTCGGGCGAGATCGTTGCCGGCGGTGCGGCGGACCCCATGGCGGTGGCGCCGGTCCAGCAGGCGGCCTCCGCATGATCGGCGCGCCTTCGGTACGGCTGAGGCCGCTGCTTGCCCTCAGGCTGGCGCTGCGTGAAATGCGCGGCGGGCTCAAGGGCTTCTACATCTTCCTCGCCTGCATTGCGCTCGGGACCGCGGCGATTGCCGGCGTCAACTCGCTGTCGCAATCGATCACCGCGACGATCGCCTCGCAAGGGCAGGAACTGCTCGCAGGCGATATCCGCTTCGAGCTCAACAATCGTGTCGCAACGGCCGAAGAGCGCGCCTATCTCGATGGCCTTGGAACCGTTGCGGTTTCCGCCGGCCTCAGATCGATGGCGCGGTTGCCCGATGGTTCCAACCAGGCACTGGTGGAACTGAAGGCCGTCGATGCGGCCTATCCGCTCTACGGCACGCTGGAAAGCGAACCCGACCGGCCGTTGCACGACCTCATCGCCCGTGACGGCGACGTCTTCGGTGCGGTCGTGGCGCCTCTGCTGCTCGATCGCCTGGACGTCAAGGTCGGAGACGAAATCCTTCTCGGCAACGCCCGTGTCCGGATCGCCGGCACGATCACACGCGAGCCGGACGCGCTTTCCGACGGTTTTGGCTTCGCGCCGCGCCTGATGGTTTCGGAAGAAGCCCTGGCGGCGACGGGACTGGTGCAGACCGGAAGCCTCGTCGAGCACACATACAAGGTGAAGCTTGCCGACCCGGCAGGGGTCGCCGCCATTCGCACCGAGGCGGAGAAAAGCCAGCCGGCCGCCGGCTGGTCGATCCGCACCAGCGGCAACGCCGCACCGGCGCTGACGGCCAACATCACCCGCTTCTCGCAGTTCCTGACGCTTGTCGGCCTGACGGCGCTGATCGTCGGCGGCGTCGGCGTCGCCAATGCGGTGCGCGCCTATCTCGATGCCAAGCGCAGCGTGATCGCGACCTTCAAATGTCTGGGGGCGCCTGCCGCCTTGGTGGCGATGATCTATCTCGCGCAGATCCTGATGATCGCCCTGATCGGCATCGTCATCGGGCTTGTGCTCGGCGCACTGATCCCCTTTGTCGCGGCGCAATTCCTGGCCGACCTGCTGCCGATTTCGACCGCTTTCCATCTCTATCCGGGGGCACTCGGGCTTGCCGCGCTGTTCGGTGTGCTGACGGCGCTGACCTTCGCCATCCTGCCGCTCGGCCGGGCGCGCGCCATTCCGGCGACGGCGCTCTTCCGCCAGCAGGGCTTCGACCCCTCGGGCTTTCCGGCATGGCCCTATCTGCTCGGTGCCGTTGCGTGCCTTGCCGCGCTCGCCGGCTTGGCGATCTTTACGGCCTACGACCGCTACATTTCGCTCGTCTTCCTCGGCGCGATCGCCTTCGCCTTCATCGTGCTGAGGGCCGTTGCGCTTGCGATCGCCTGGCTCGCGCGCCGCAGCCCGCGGGTCAATTCGCCGGCTCTCAGGCTGGCGATCGGCAACATTCACCGTCCGGGTGCGCTGACCTCCTCGGTGGTGCTGTCGCTCGGCCTCGGGCTTGCGCTGCTCGTGACGCTGGCTTTGATCGACGGCAACCTGCGCCGCGAACTCACCGGCAGCATGGCGGAGCGCGCGCCGAACTTCTTCTTCGTCGATATCCAGGGCAGCGAGATCGAAGGTTTCCGTTCGGTGCTGAACCAGGCGATCCCGAAGGGCAAGGTCATCGAGGTGCCGATGCTGCGCGGCCGCATCACCGCCTTCAATGGCGAGGACGTGAACAGCCGCAACGTGCCGCCCGCAGGCCAATGGGTGCTGCGCGGCGACCGCGGCATCACGTACGCCAAGAACAAGCCGGAGAACTCGACCTTGTCCGAGGGCAGCTGGTGGCCGGCCGACTACAGTGGCGAACCCCTGGTTTCCTTCTCGTCCGAGGAGGCCGGCGAACTCGGCCTGAAAATCGGCGATACGGTCACCGTCAACGTGCTCGGCCGCAACATCACGGCCAAGATCGCCAACTTCCGCAATGTCGAGTGGGAATCGCTGTCGATCAACTTCGTCATGGTGTTCTCGCCGAATACCTTTGCCGGCGCACCGCATGCCTGGCTGGCGACGGTGATCGATCCGTCGGCGACGCCGGAAGAGGAGGCGGCGGTCCTGAAGGCCGTCACCAATGCCTATCCAACGATCACCAGCGTGCGGGTGAAGGACGCTCTCGACATTGTGAATGGTCTGCTCGGACAGCTGGCAACGGCGATCCGGGCGGCGGCGGCCGTGGCGCTGGTCGCTTCCGTGCTGGTGCTGGCCGGCGCGCTTGCTGCCGGCAACCGGGCGCGCGTCCATGACGCGGTCGTCCTGAAGACGCTGGGGGCAACGCGGGTGACGCTCATCAAGGCCTTCAGCTACGAATACGCAATCCTCGGTCTTGCAACCGCCGTTTTTGCGCTGTTTGCCGGCGGTATCGCCGCCTGGTTCGTCGTCAACCGCATCATGACGCTACCCTCGAGCTTCCTGCCCGACGTGGCGATCGTGACGGTTGTAGCGGCGCTGGTGATGACGGTCGGCATCGGACTTGCCGGTACATGGCGCATTCTCGGGCAGAAGGCGGCGCCGGTCCTGCGCGAACTTTGACCGTGCCGAGTTAACCGTAAATCCCTATTGCACCGGACTGAATCGGTCCGGTGCAACGGAATCCGGGAGTGCCGGGTCTTGTGTGCAGCGGGTTTCGGCATCATATTTGTCCACAGGCATGCTGGAGCTCCGCAGCGGCGCCTGGGCGTGGAAGATCATCTTCCAGGGCGATACTCGCCGCCCGACACCGTAACATCCACCGGAGCTTGAATGAGGAAACAATGGCTGATCTGAGAAATTACCAAACCCGAATGTCGCCCGCCGGCGCTCAGGCGGGTGCCGTGATTGACGAAGGCCTTCGCGCATACATGCTGAAGGTCTACAACCTGATGGCGCTTGGTCTGGCGATCACTGGCGTCGCGGCCTACCTGGCCTTCCAGATGGCGTTTTCGGATGGCCAGCTGACTGCCTTCGGTGCTGCGATCTACACGAGCCCGCTGAAGTGGGTGGTGATGCTGGCGCCGCTGGGACTCGTGTTCTTCATGAGCTTCCGCATCAATAGCATGAGCGTTTCTGCCGCGCAGACGACGTTCTGGATCTATGCCGCCCTGATGGGCCTGTCGCTGTCGTCGATCTTCGTGATCTACACCGGCCAGAGCATCGTTCAGACGTTCTTCGTGACCGCCGCTTCGTTCGGCGCCCTGTCGCTTTACGGCTACACCACGAAGAAGGACCTGTCCGGCATGGGCTCGTTCCTGATCATGGGTCTGTTCGGCGTCATCATCGCGTCGATCGTCAACATTTTCCTCGGCTCTTCGGCGCTCGCCTTCGCGATCAACGTGATCGGCGTGCTGATCTTCGCAGGCCTCACCGCCTACGACACGCAGAAGATCAAGGAAATGTACTTTGAAGCCGATGACAGCACCGTTGCCGGCCGCAAGGCGATCATGGGCGCGCTGACGCTCTACCTCGACTTCATCAACCTGTTCATGTTCCTGCTCCAGTTCATGGGGAACCGGAACAACTAAGTCTGAACAGCAGACGGAAAAGGCGGCTTCGGCCGCCTTTTTTGTTTCTTGAAGCAGCTTGAAAGCGTCCGGGCTCCGTGGGAGTGAAAGGACGACGAAACCTTGGGATCAAGTCTAAAGCCATGTCCCTGACCCTGCGCGACGCCACCCTGGCCGATCTTCCCGTCATCACCGAGATCTATCGCGAATCCGTGTTGCACGGCGTTGCGACCTACGAGATCAACCCGCCATCCGAAAAGGAGATGCGGGCCCGGTTCGAAACGATCATCGGCAACGGCTACCCTTACATGGTCGCGGTAGACGAGGGCGGGACGATCATAGGCTATGCCTACGCATCCGGTTTCCGCACGCGCACGGCCTATCGTTTCCTGGTCGAGGATTCCATCTACCTGGCGCCGGAAGCCCGCGGCAAGGGCGCCGGCAAGGCGCTGCTGGTCGAACTCGTCCGGCGTTGCACGGAGCTCGGCTTCCGCCAGATGGTCGCGGTGATCGGCGGTGCCCATCCGGCCTCGATCGCCGTACACCGGTCGCTCGGCTTCGAACTCCAGGGCACGATGAAAGCAACCGGCTTCAAGCACGGCCGCTGGCTCGACACGACGATCATGCAGCTCGCGCTCGGCGAAGGCCAGGCGACCGACCCGCCGGAAGACGTCTATCCGGACACGCTCTACCAGTGATCGTCGCTTGCTGAAGGATCTCGGTCGGCGAAGCGCGCTCGCAGCGCGTATAGGCAAATCGTGCCGTTGCCGCCTGTGACGTCGGCGTGCGCCCTGATCGCACCCTTTCCCGGGTGGTCAGGTTTCCACCAGCCTCAGCACCTTGTCGAATACCTTGAGCACCTGGGCGAGCTCGTGGCCGCGTTTCAGGATCGTGCCGTGAATGTTCAGCACGCTATAGGCGCCCTGTTTCGCGGCCAGTTTCGGGTTCTTCTCGATCCGGTAGAGCGGCATTTCGCCCGAACGCTTGAACACCGAGAAGACCGCGCGGTCCCTCAGGTGGTCGATGGCGTAGTCCCGCCATTCGCCTTCGCCGACCATGCGGCCGTAAACCCATAGGATCTGGTCCAATTCGCGGCGATGGAAAGTGATGGGGGGAGCGTTCTTGGCGTTCTTGTATTCGTGAAGATCGACGACCACTTCGGAAGTGGTCTCGCGCTGATGGCGCGCCTCGCCTTGCGGCAAATCCGGCTCATCGGTCATCGGCAATCCGGCCTTCTGTTGTGACAGAACGATTACAGTGTGCCTGACACGAGCCGAAAAGCAAGCCGGAAGCCATGGGACGGTGAGGTCATTTCTTGCCTCTGCCCCATTTCAGTCAAACCGGCGCCCCAATTCATCGCAAAACTCGCGGGCGCTGACGGACAGAGTCGTTGCCACCGTATGTCCGGTCAGATCGTCATGCTGCGGGAGTTCACCGAACGCAGTTATGGCCGGTTCGGTCCGGTAACTTCGAACCCTCAGCCCCAGCCCCTCGATGCTGCCGGGCCGAACCAACCCCTTGCGCTTCGCCGTCCCTACAATTTGCCCTGAGGGCCGGCGAGCACGGCCGCAGCGCCGATGATGGCGCCCGGCGTTTCCTTGTCCTTCATCGATTGCAGCAGGATCGCGCAGCCGCTGTTTCCGGGGCGCTCGGTCAGCACCGTTGCCGGCAGCGTAAAGGTCGCAGGCTGGCCGTCCCACATGCCGATCGTCTGAATGTCACGCACCGCATGCCAATAGGGGACTTCCTTGCCGCTGTTTTCCCCCTTTTCCATCTTCACGATCTTGGCGCGATCGAAATAGACGACGACGACATTGGCCTTGCCGATACCGCTGCCGACGGTGATCTGGATTTCTTCACCGAGGATCTTGGCGTCGACGGGAACGGCAAGCCCCTTGCCTTCCGCCTTCATCGTTTCCAGCCGCGTCTTGATTGCCTGCAGGTTGCCGCCATTCAAATGGTCGCGGCCATTCAGGATCGCCTGCGGCGTGTAGACGCCGTTGCGACCGAGCATGCGCGCATAGGCATATTGCCGCTCGGTGTTTTCCTTCGATGCCAGCGTGTCGGCCCAGCCGAGATAGTTCCAGTAGTCGACGTGATAGGCGAGCGCCACCACATCGCCTTCGTCGACCAGCGACTTCAGCGCCGCATCCGCCGGCGGACAGGACGAACAGCCCTGGCTGGTGAACAGCTCGACAACGCCCTTGACCGCCTGTTTCTCCTGCGCCCCGACGGGGGTACTGGCGGCTGCGAGCAGCCCGAGAGCCAGTGCAACAGGACGAATGAAAGAACGGTCTGCGGATGTCATGGCGTCACTTCGTTACCGGCCGTCGGCCTACTCCTTGTGGGGGAGTTCACTACATACGACGCCCCTGCATCAACGGGAAGTCACGTTGGAGTGAGGTGGCAAGTGAGTGTGATCCAGCACCCGGATCGTGGCAGTTGCACCTCAAAGAAAGAGCCGGGGCGCCTTTCGGCGTCCCGGCTCCAGAGCCTTGTTTGCGCTCGCGCGATTAAGCAGCGAGGTCGCGCAGAACCGTCTGCAGGATGCCGCCGTTGTTGACGTAGGTCACTTCATCCAGCGTATCGATACGGCAGACCAGCGGCACGTCCTTCACGCTGCCGTCGCCATAGGTGACCTTGGCAACGCGCTTTTCGCGCGGCTGGACGTTGGCGAGGTTTTCGATCGTGACGATCTCATCGCCCTTGAGGCCCAGCGATTCCCAAGTCGTGCCTTCTTCGAAGACGAAGGGAATGACGCCCATGCCGACGAGGTTCGAGCGGTGGATACGCTCGAAGGACTGCGCGATGACGGCCTTGACGCCGAGCAGGTTGGTGCCCTTGGCAGCCCAGTCGCGCGACGAGCCGTTGCCGTATTCGACGCCGGCGAAGATGACGAGCGGAACGCCCTCTTCCTTGTACTGCATGGCAGCGTCGTAGATCGACATCTCTTCCTTCGACGGATAGTGGATGGTGTAGCCACCTTCCTTGCCGTTCGGGCCGAGCATGTGGTTGCGGATGCGGATGTTGGCAAACGTGCCGCGCATCATCACCTCATGGTTGCCGCGACGCGTACCGTACTGGTTGAAGTCGGCAACGCCGACGCCATGACCGATGAGGTAGGCACCAGCCGGCGAGGCAGCCTTGATCGAACCGGCCGGCGAGATGTGGTCGGTGGTGATCTTGTCGCCGAAGAGACCAAGCACGCGGGCGCCCTTGATGTCGGAGATGCCCGAACCGGACTTGCCCATGCCGACGAAGTAGGGCGGGTTCTGCACGTAGGTCGAACCGTCGTCCCAGGCGTAGGTCTGGCCCGGAGGAACCTGGACGGCCTGCCAGTTTTCGTCGCCCTTGAACACGTCGGCGTACTTGGTCGCGTAGAGTTCGCGGGTGACGTACTTGAAGATGAACTCCTGGATTTCCTTGGAGGTCGGCCAGATGTCCTTGAGGAAGACCGGCTTGCCGTCCTTGTCTTCGCCGAGCGGCTCGCTGGTGAGGTCCTTCTGGACGGAACCTGCAAGCGCGTAGGCGACGACGAGCGGCGGCGAGGCGAGGTAGTTCGCCTGGACGTCCGGCGAGATACGGCCTTCGAAGTTGCGGTTGCCCGAGAGAACGCCGGCGGCGATCAGGCCCTTGTCGTTGATCGTCTTCGAGATCGGCGCCGGCAACGGGCCGGAGTTGCCGATGCAGGTCGTGCAGCCGAAGCCGACGAGGTTGAAGCCGAGCGCGTCGAGGTCCTTCTGCAGGCCGGACTTGGCGAGGTATTCGCCGACGACCTGCGATCCCGGTGCGAGCGAGGTCTTGACCCACGGCTTGGACTTCAGGCCCTTGGCGACCGCATTGCGGGCAAGAAGGCCGGCAGCGATCAGGACCGACGGGTTGGAGGTGTTGGTGCACGACGTGATCGCGGCGATGGCAACGTCGCCATGGCCGAGATCGAAATCGGTGCCTTCGACGGCGTAGCGGTTCGAAAGCTGGCCCGGCTTCTTGTAGTCGCCTTCAAGTGCGGTTGCGAAGCCCGAGGCGATGTTTTCGAGCGGGATGCGGCCTTCCGGACGCTTCGGACCAGCCATGGCCGGAACGACGTCGCCGAGGTCGAGTGCGAGCGTGTCGGTGAAGACGAGCTCGGAACCGTCACCGTCGCGCCACATGCCCTGCGCCTTCGAATAGGCTTCGACGAGAGCGATGCGGCTCTCTTCGCGGCCGGACATGGTGAGGTAGTTGATGGTTTCGCTGTCGACCGGGAAGAAGCCGCAGGTCGCGCCGTATTCCGGGCCCATGTTGCCGATGGTGGCGCGGTCGGCGAGCGTCATGTTGTCGAGGCCCGGGCCGAAGAATTCGACGAACTTCGAGACAACGCCCTTCTTACGCAGCATCTGGACGACCATGAGCACGAGGTCGGTCGCGGTAACGCCTTCCTTGAGCTTGCCGGTCAGCTTGAAGCCGATGACCTCGGGCAGGAGCATGGAGACCGGCTGGCCGAGCATCGCGGCTTCCGCCTCGATACCGCCGACGCCCCAGCCGAGAACGCCGAGACCGTTGATCATGGTGGTGTGGCTGTCGGTGCCGACGCAGGTATCCGGGTAGGCGGTGATTTCGCCATCTTCTTCACGGGTCCAGACGGTCTGGCCCAGATACTCCAGATTGACCTGGTGACAGATGCCGGTGCCCGGAGGCACGACGCGGAAGTTCTTGAATGCCTGCTGGCCCCACTTCAGGAAGCGGTAGCGCTCGCCGTTGCGCTCGTATTCGAGTTCGACGTTGCGGGCGAAGGCGTTCGGCGTGCCGAATTCGTCGACGATGACGGAGTGGTCGATGACGAGGTCGACGGGAACGAGCGGGTTGATCTTCTCCGGGTCGCCGCCGAGCGAGACCATGGCGTCGCGCATCGCTGCGAGGTCGACGACGGCGGGAACGCCGGTGAAGTCCTGCATCAGCACGCGGGCCGGACGGTAGGCGATCTCGTTTTCAGCCGTGCCCTTGTCGTTGAGCCAGGCGGCAATGTTCTCGATGTCCTTCTTGGTGACGGAGCGGCCATCTTCGTTGCGCAGCAGGTTCTCGAGCAGAACCTTCATCGAGTAGGGAAGCTTGGATACGCCGGCGAGACCGTTCGCCTCAGCCTTGGGCAGGCTGTAATAGACGTAGTCCACACCGTTGACGGTGAGCGTGGAGCGACAATTGAAGCTATCTAGGGACTTGGACACTGGATAATACCCCGTTCCGTCTGATCGCCAAAAACTGACGTACGAACGCCCGAGCGCCTGTGAAGCGCGAATTGGGATGCGGGTGCGGCCATTTCCGCTGTCCGTACGTGGAAATTCATTCCATGTTCGGCGCTTGGATGAAATTCACGCCGACCGCTGGCGTGTTGGCCGCCTTATAGATAATTTCTCCAAAACGTGCCAGAGCAACGAAGGTCGAAAGGGGACTTTTTTTGCCCTGCGACAAAGAGAGTGAAGGGAAGCTGAAAATTCATGCGCCTCATGGCTGAAGGGTTGAGCGCGAAGCGCGGTGAGGATCTGATTTTTAACGATATTTCCTTTGTTCTCGACGCCTCGGAAGCCCTTGTCGTGACAGGCCCCAACGGGTCAGGAAAATCGACTTTGCTGCGGGTTCTGGCAGGGTTGTTGAGGCCCGAAAGCGGGCATCTGAAACTTGAGAATGCCCCCCCGGAAATAGCCCATCCATCCGAGCTCAGCCACTATCTCGGACACCGCAACGCGATGAAGCGCGAACTGACCGTCGCGGAAAATCTCTCCTTTTGGCGGGACTTCATGGGTGATTCACCAGAGGGGAAGGGCGCGACGCTCACCGAGGCCGTCGAAGCGGTCGGCCTGCCGGATATCGCCCATCTGCCCTTCGGCTATCTCTCGGCCGGACAGCAGCGGCGCATGGCGATGGCGAAGCTGCTCATTGCCTATCGGCCGATCTGGATCCTCGACGAGCCGACAGCAGCCCTTGACGCCGGCGCTGACCGGCTGTTTGCCGACCTGGTGAAGGCACATCTTGGCAAGGGCGGCATCGTCATTGCGGCGACCCACCAGCCGCTCGGGCTCGACCGCACGAAGGAACTGCACATGACGGGGTTTGAGCATCTGGCGGGAGACCACTGGCATGATGCATAGGGACGCGATGCCTGGACGCCCATTGCCGGAAAACGCGCCCGTGCCCAACCGGACACTGCCGCTATGATCGCGCTCTTCTTCCGCGATCTCAAATTGTCGATCCGCGCCGGTGGCGGGGCGATGATCGGCGTGCTCTTTTTCATGACGGTGGTGGCGGTCATTCCCTTCGGCGTCGGTCCGGACCTGAACCTGCTTTCGCGCATCGGACCCGCCATTCTCTGGATTGGGGCGCTGCTCGCCTCGCTGCTCGGTCTCGATCGGCTGTTCCAGGCCGAGCGCGACGATGGCTCGCTCGACCTGATGCTGATGCAGGAAACGCCGCTGCTTGCCACCGTCTTCGTCAAATGCGCGGCCCATTGGGCGGCGACCGGCCTGCCGCTCGTGATTGCCTCGCCACTGCTCGGGCTCTTCATGAACATGAGCGAGATCGCCATCGGCGCCACCATGCTGACGCTTCTGATCGGCACGCCGGCGATCACCTTCATCGGTGCAGTGGGTGCGGCCGTTGCCGTGTCTTTGCCGCGTGGGGGGCTGCTGGTATCGATCCTGGTGCTGCCGCTGGCGATCCCGGTGCTGATCTTCGGCGTCAGCGCCGTCTATGCGGCGATCGAGGATCCGGCTCCGTTCCTGCCGCCTTTGATGATCCTTGCGGCGATCACCCTGTTCTTTGCCGTCATCGGCCCGGTCGCCGCCGCTGCCGCCCTTCGGCACGCGTCCGATTGACGCAATCGCGCCAGAACGGGCGAAAGTGTTTGCGGCGTTCCCATGGATTTGGCGCTAAACTGTTCAGATCGAACATATTTATGGTCCGCGCTCCAACTCGATCGTGATCGGGCTATTGACGCGGATCAATTGCAGCCGGGCGCCTTAAGCGTTAAAGAGCCAACATGAGCGAAAACAGCCTGGCCATCCGCAAATTCAGCGATCTCGCCAACCCGACGCGGTTCCTGGCGTTGGCCGACCGTCTGCTGCCCTGGCTTGCCGGGTTGACGGCGCTGTTCTTCGTTGCCGGCATCTGGCTTTCCTTCACGACGGAAGGCGACTACCAGCAGGGCGAGACGGTGCGCATCATGTATGTGCACGTGCCGGCCGCCTGGCTGTCGATGATGTGTTATTCGGTGATGGCCCTCGCCGCCCTCGGTACGCTCGTCTGGCGCCATCCGCTTGCCGACGTCTCCTCGCGCGCTGCAGCGCCGATCGGTGCCTGTTTCACCTTCCTGGCGCTCGTCACCGGCTCGCTCTGGGGCAAGCCGATGTGGGGCACCTGGTGGGTCTGGGACGCGCGGCTGACCTCGGTCTTCGTGCTGTTTCTCATGTATCTCGGGCTGATGGCGCTCAACCGCGCGATCGACGATCCCGCCCGGTCCTCCAAGGTTTCGGCCATTCTGGTCCTGGTCGGCTTCGTCAACATCCCGATCATCAAGTTCTCGGTCGAATGGTGGAACACGCTGCACCAGCCGGCGAGCGTCATGCGGCTCGACGGGCCGACGATCGATCCGGAATTCCTGCGGCCGCTGATCGTGATGGCGATCGCGTTTACGCTGCTGTTCTTCACGCTGCACATCGCCGCCATGCGCAATGAAATCCTGCGTCGGCGCGTCACAGCACTCAGGCGTCTCGCGGCCCGTGCTGCCGGACGGGGAGCCCGCGCGTAATGATGAGCCACGCCGCCTATGTTTTCACAAGCTACGGCATCGCGACGGTGACGGTGCTCGGGCTGATCGCCTGGGTCGTTTTCGACGGTCGCGCCCGCCGTCGCGAACTGGCCGAACTTGAGGCTTCCGGCATCCGCCGGCGCTCCGCCGGTCACGCCCCGGGAGAAACGCCATGAGAAACATCCCCGCCCCGCGCGGCGAGGAGCGTAAGCCTGGGCCGATGCGCTACATTTTGGCGGCGCTGCCGCTGATCATCTTCGCTGCGCTTGCCGCGATCTTCTGGAGCCAGCTCAATTCCGGCAAGGATGTGAGCGAAATCCCCTCGGCGCTGATCGGCACCAAGGCCCCGAAGCTCGACATGCCGGTGCTCGAAGGCGCCACCCGTGACGGCCAGCCGATGCCGGCTTTGACCGATGCGGCGATCAAGGGCAAGCTGACGCTCGTCAACGTCTGGGCCTCCTGGTGCGTGCCCTGCCGGCAGGAGCATCCCTTCATCCTGGAACTGTCGAAGGATCCGCGGCTGACCGTCGTCGGCATCAACTACAAGGACCAGAACGAAAACGCGCTCAGGTTCCTCGGCGAACTCGGCAATCCCTTCTCCGCCATCGGCGTCGATCCGCGCGGCAAGGCAGCGATCGACTGGGGCGTCTACGGTATCCCAGAATCCTATCTCGTCGGCGCTGACGGCACGATCCTCTACAAGCGCGTCGGCCCGTTCGACGAAAATAGCGTGAAAACCGGTCTGCTGCCGGCGATCGAGAAGGCGGCTGCGGGCTCGTGAGCGCTTGGGCGCTGTCGTCGGAAACTGCCCCCTCATCCGGCCTGCCGGCCACCTTCTCCCCGCTCGCGGGGAGAAGGAGACGTGTGGCGATCGACCGTCCAAATCATCGGGATTGCATGTCGTGGGCGTGACTGATCTCGCCCTTGAGGGCGTGGGAATGTAGCGCAGTCGGGTTGGCACAACTCCCTTCTCCCCGCGAGCGGGGAGAAGGTGGCGGCAGCCGGATGAGGGCAAGCCCTCACCGCGCGGATAAGGCGCCGAAGCAAATGCCGAAGGTCCGCTAGATCCCTGCCTGCCAATCCCGGACCGCATCCAGCGGCCAGACGAGCATCAGCACGTTGAGCGTGAGGTTGTCGCGGATCAGCCAGCCGGTGAAGAGCTCGAAGACGATGGCGACCGTCACGGTCAGCCAGACAGGCATGCGTGCGGCAAACAGGAAGCCGGCCGCCATGGCCAGCGTATCCATCGTCGAATTGAGGATGCTGTCGCCGAAATAGTCGAGCGAGATCGTTGCCGAGCGGTAGCGGTTGATCACCATCGGCGTGTTTTCGGCGATCTCCCAGGCGGATTCGATCACTGTCCCAAGGAAGAGTTTTGCCGTCAGCGGCTTGCCGCGCAGGAGCAGATGGCCGAGGCCGTAGAACAGGAAGCCGTGGATGATGTGCGACGGTGTGTACCAGTCGGCGATGTGCTGCGAGTTGCCGCTGGATTTGGCGACCGGCTCGAACAGTTTGACGTAGCCGCATTCGCAGATCCAGAGACGACCCATCAGATGCTGGGTGACGATCTGGATGACGAGAACAGCAAGACAGGCGGCGAGCCAGAGGAGTGCGTGCCGGTTGCGGCTGTCATTCTCCTCGAGCATCGTGCTCACTCGGCGTTCTCCTGGTCAAGCGAGTGCTTCATGATCAGCGGCATCTGGGCGAGCGTGAACAGAATGGTGATCGGCATCGTGCCCCAGACCTTGAAAGCGACCCAGAAATCGGTCGAGAACGAGCGCCAGACCACTTCGTTGAGCACCGCCAGGAACAGGAAGAACACGCCCCAGCGCAGCGTCAGCTTACGCCAGCCGGCCTCGTCGAGCTTGAAGGCGGAGTGGAAGACGTAGCCGAGCAGCGACTTGCCGAAGAGCAGGCCGCCGAGCAGGATCGCGCCGAACAGCGTGTTGACGATCGTCGGCTTCATCTTGATGAAGGTGTCGTTCTGCAGCCAGAGCGTCAGCGCGCCGAAGACGAAGACGACGATGCCCGAAATCAGCGGCATCATCGGCAGGGTGCGGGTCAGCACCCAGGACACGGCAAGCGCGATCGCGGTCGCAGCCATGAAGAGGCCGGTGGCGATGAAGATCGGACCACCGAGCTCGGCGAGCGCCGGAAAATGCCCGGCCAGCCATTCGCCGCGCGAGTTGGCAAAGAAGAAGACCATCAGCGGCCCAAGCTCCAGCACCATCTTGAGCAAGGGGCTGACTTCCTTCTGCGGCTTGGAAGCCTCGATCGACGACATCTGGGGGTCCTGTTTCTGCATGTACCTGCTGCTCATAACACCAGCTTTGCGGCAAAACCATATCAAGGCAACGGGCCGGCGCAACTGTGCGCGGGCCCGATCGCCCCGTCAGGCGGCAACGCCGGCGATCGCCTCGGCAAAATCCTTGGCTTCGAAGGGTTCGAGATCGTCGATGCCTTCGCCGACACCGATGAAATAGACCGGCAGCTTGTGCTTGGCGGAGATCGCCACGAGGATGCCGCCGCGCGCCGTGCCGTCCAGCTTGGTCATGATCAGTCCACTGACGCCCGCGACGTTGCGGAAAATCTCGACCTGCTGCAGCGCGTTCTGGCCGGTGGTGGCGTCCAGCGTCTGGAGAACCGTGTGTGGCGCATCAGGATCGAGCTTGCCGAGCACGCGCACGATCTTTTCGAGTTCGGCCATCAGTTCTGCCTTGTTCTGCAGGCGGCCGGCGGTGTCGATGATCAGCACGTCGGATTTCTTCTCGCGCGCCTGCTGGAAGGCCTCATAGGCAAGGCCTGCCGCATCGGCGCCGAGTTTGGAGGAAACGATCTCGGAGTTGGTGCGCTCGGCCCAGATCTTCAGCTGCTCGATCGCCGCGGCCCGGAAGGTGTCGCCGGCGGCGAGCATGACCTTCAGGCCCGCGCCGGAAAGCTTGGCGGCGAGCTTGCCGATCGTCGTGGTCTTGCCGGTGCCGTTGACGCCGACCACAAGGATGACGTGCGGCTTGTGGCTGAGATCGAGTTCCAGCGGCTTGGCGACGGGCGAAAGCACCTTGGTGATCTCGCCGGCCATGATACGCGAAACGTCCTCGCCCGAGACATCCTTGCCGTAGCGTTCCGAGGCGAGCGTATCGGTGATGCGCATCGCGGTTTCGACCCCGAGGTCGGCCTGGATCAACAGGTCTTCGAGGTCCTGCAACGTCGCTTCGTCGAGCTTGCGCTTGGTGAACAGGCTGGCGATCTGGCCGGTCAGTTGCGACGAGGTGCGCGCAAGGCCGCGGCGCAGGCGCTGGTACCAGCTGAGCTTTTCCTTCGGCGCGGCGACGGGTTCTTCCTTGGGCTTGCGCTCGCTGGTGGAGAAGCCTTTGGGGAGAGCGGGGGCGGCAGTGGGCTCGGCCTCGGTTGTCTCGGTCGATGGGGTTTCGACAGCTCCTGCCGTGTCGGTCGCGACGCTCTCGCGGAGCGCTGCGGCTGCGGCTGCGGCTTCATCCCTCTCTGCCTTGCCGGGCATCTCCTCCACAAGGGGAGAGATTGCGCTGGGCTCGCTCTCGAGTTCGGAAGCATGCGTTTCGGTCGTTGCTTCCACTTCGACATCGTTGGCGTCGACTGGCAACGTGTCCGCGGTGTTTTCGATGATCTCCGCGTGAGCGCCTGCGAGCGTGTCTTCCTCGGTCGCCGGGCTTTCGCTGGAAACTGGTTCCGCAGTCTCGGTAGCTGCTACCGCCTCTTCTGCCGCAGCCTCGGCCTCCGTCGGCTCTCCCTCCTTGTGGGGGAGATGTTCCGTAGGGACAGAGGGGGGTATCGCGGTGTCGGTCTCGGCCGGCGCTACCTCAGCCTTGACCGGGGCGGCATCGTCACGCGCCAGTTCCTCGGCATCATCCGAAGCCGGGCCGCCGGCGGTCTCGATCTCGGCTTCCAGCACAGGATCGCTGTCGGAGAGTGGCAAGGTTTCGATCTCGACGGGCGGCTCGAAACCCGCTTCTTCGATGACCTCTGCCTGAACGACGGGGGCGGCCGCTTCGGGACTTTCCGTGGACGGCCGAGACGGCTGTTCCGCTTCGGGCGCAGAGACGATGGTCTCCTCCGGCACACCTTCCGGCGGCTTCGTTTCCTCCACCGCGCCCTTGCCGAAGGTGAAGATCCTCTTGATGAAACCCATTGCCATTCAGGAATTCCGCATAAATCAGGCCGCAGCCATCTGTTTTACCTGCATCGTCAGATGCTTGCCATTGTGGCCGGTGATTAAGACCGGGACAAGCGCACGGGGCGTCAGGCCAGCCGCGTCGACGAGCGTGAAGTTTTGTGTGTGGGCAAGCCCGTTGTTCTCGACCAGGATCGTCTGCTCGCTGCCGACCATGCCGTCGAGATGGCGGGCGTAGAGTGTCGCGCCGACGGCGCGGAGGCGGGCTGCGCGATCCTTGACGAGACCGCGGTCGAGCTGCGGCATGCGTGCCGCCGGCGCGCCGGGACGCGGGCTATAGGGAAAGACGTGCAGATGCGCGATGCCGCAGTCGTCGGCCAGCCTCGCGGCATTTTCGAACATGCCTTCGGTTTCGGTGGGGAAGCCGGCAATCATGTCGGCGCCGAGGCTGATCTCCGGGCGCAGGCGGCGGACCTGATCGGCAAAAGCGCGAGCGTCGGCGCTCGAATGGCGACGCTTCATGCGCTTCAGGATCAAATCGTCGCCATGCTGCAGCGACAGGTGCAGGTGCGGCATGAAGCGCGCCTCGTCGGCGATGAGGTCGAAGAGGTGCTTGTCGGCCTCGATGCCGTCGATCGAGGAAAGGCGTAGGCGGCGAATTTCCGGTACCTGCTTCAGGAGCGTCTTGGCGAGCATCCCGAGGGTCGGCGTGCCCGGCAGGTCGGCGCCGTAGCTCGTCGCGTCGACGCCGGTCAGCACAATCTCGCAATAGCCGGTTTCGGCGAGCTTGCGGGCCTGATCGACCACGGCGCCCATCGGCACGGAGCGGGAATTGCCGCGGCCATAGGGGATGATGCAGAAGGTGCAGCGATGGTCGCAGCCGTTCTGCACCTGGATGAAGGCGCGCACGTGGCCGTCGATGTGCTTGACCATCTGCGGCGCGGTGGCGCGCACGCTCATGATGTCGTTGACCCGCAGCTTTTCTTCCGCCGAGACGCCGAAATCCGGCAGCGAACGATAGGAGGCGCTCTTTAGCTTCTCCTCGTTGCCGAGCACGGCGTCGACCTCGGCCATTTCGGCGAAGGTCTGCTTCTCTGTCTGCGCGGCGCAGCCGGTGACGATGATGCGGGCATGCGGATTGTCGCGCCGGGCACGGCGGATCGCCTGGCGCGCCTGGCGCACGGCCTCGCCGGTGACGGCGCAGGTGTTGACGAGGATGGCATTGTTCAGCCCCGCCTTTTCGGCTTCCGCCCGCATCACTTCGGATTCGTAGGTATTGAGACGGCAGCCGAAGGTTATGACCTCGACGCCGCTCAAAGCGCCCGGGCTCCGCCGGCTTCGGCCGCGTCGCGCTGCCAGATGCCGGTCGTCGGGTTCAGCGTGCCGGACCATTCCCATTCGGCCGGTCCCGTCATGACGACATGGTCGTTGCTGTCCAGCCATTCGATGGTCAGCTTGGCCGGGGCAGGGGCTGAGGCGACGTCGATCGTCACCTTGCGGCCGGTGCGACCGGTGCGCGCAGCGCTGACGGCTGCCGCGCAAGCCGCCGAGCCGCAGGCAAGCGTCAACCCGGCGCCGCGTTCCCAGGTGCGGGTGCGCAGCGACGAGGGCGAAAGCACCTGTGCCAGCGTGATGTTGGCGCGCTCGGGAAACATCGGGTGGTTTTCAAGCAGCGGGCCAAAACGATCGAGGTCGAAGGACATCGGGTCCTTGTCGACCCAGAAGATCGCGTGCGGATTGCCCATCGACATTGCCGAGGGCGAATGCAGGACGGGATTGTCGATGGGGCCGATCTGCAGTTCGATGCGGCTCGTATCGGCAAACTCTTCGGCAAGCGGGATCTTGTCCCAGGCAAAGACCGGCTTGCCCATGTCGACCGAGATCGTGCCGTCTTCATGCTCCGTTGCATTCAGGATGCCGGCTATGGTGTGGAAGGTGAAGGCCTTCTTGCCGGTCTCGGCGGCGAGCGCCTGGACAACACAGCGAGTACCGTTGCCGCAGGCTTGCGCCATCGAGCCGTCGCAATTGACGATGTCGATCCAGGCGTCGGTACCAGAAGCCTTGGGGTCGTGGATCGCCATGATCTGGTCGAAGGCGGTTGCCGGGTCGGCATTGAGCGCGATCGCAGCGGCCGGCGTCACCCGATCCTTCCGACCGCGCATGTCAACGACGAGGATCTTGTTTCCAAGCCCGTTCATCCTGGCAAATTGCACGTTGTCGGTCATGTCGCGATTGTCCAAACGGGCCCGCTCCGGGCGGGCCATCCTTCATTCGGGCTGTATATGGCGGAAAAGCCCGGAAAATACCAGTGCCGCCTTCATTCGCCGGCCATGGCTCAAGCCGGAACGTCGAAGATTTCGCCGGGGCGCATTGGCCGGAAGCGGCTGCGATGGATGCCGGCCGCATCGAGCGCCCGCTCCAGCGCCTGCCGTGGCTCCTCGACCCCTTCGTCGGTCAGGCGAAACGTGCCCCAGTGGTGGCCGGCGACGTGGGCGGCGGCGCAGTCGACCATGCCGCGCACCGCTTCCTCCGGGTTCTGGTGCTGGTCCTGCATGAACCAGCGCGGCTCGTAGGCCCCGAAGGGCAGATTGGCGAGGCGGAAGGCGCCGTGTTTCTCGCGGGCGGCGCGATAATTGATGCCGTCGTGAAAGCCGGTGTCGCCGACGTGGTAGATCTTGCCGGCCGGCGTCTCCAGCACGAAGGCAGCCCACAGCGCCATGCGTCGGTCGCGCGAGCCGCGGGCCGACCAGTGATGGCAGGGCTCGGTATGGATGATGATGTCATCGCCGCAGTCCAGCCGGTTGCCCCAGTCGACGACGTCGATTTCTGCCTCGGGAACGACGCGGCGGATGATCGTGTCGTTGCCGAGCGGGGTGATGATGCGGGGAGCATGTTCCTCGTGAAGGGCTGCCAGCGTCTCGACGTCGAGGTGATCGTAGTGATTGTGGGTGACGAGCACGATGTCGATCGGCGGCAGGTCGTCGAGGTCGATGCCGGGCGCATTGTGGCGCTGTGGGCCGGCGAAGGTGAGGGGGCTGGCGCGGCGCGACCAGACGGGGTCGGTGAGAATGTTGAACCCATGCACCTGGATGAGCAGCGTCGCATGGCCGACCATCGTCACGCGCAGGCGCTCGCCTTCGACGCTCGCCTCGGGCTTCACTTGCGCAAACGGGCTCGGATTGTGTGCCGGCCAGCGGACCTTGCCGCCGCCGAACTGCCAGCGCAATAGGTCGGCGGCGCCTTTGGGCGGCTTGCCGTCGGGGTTGAAGAAGTGGGTGCCGTCGAAATGATCGGAGACGGGACCTTGGTAATAAGGATTGCGTGTCTTCATCCGGGCGGTTCGCCTTGGTTGAAAGGTCAAGGTTTAATAAATTCTTGAAGACAGCAACTGGATTGCTATCGTGTTTCCATGCTCGTTCGATTCGACCCGCAAGAACGTCTCTACAAGACCCTGAAGCTGGTCCGCTCCATCCATCTCAACATGCAGCGCTCGGCAGAACATATGCTCGATGGTGCCGGCATATCAGTGGCGGAGCGGGCGGTTCTCGAACTTTTTTACGAAACGCCGCTGACGGTGCCGGAGGCGGCGCGTCGCCTGTCGATGAAACGGCAGTTCGTCCTGCGGGTCGTCAATGGGCTGACGGACAAGGCGTTGCTGGAAAGACGGCCGAATCCGGAGCATCGCCGCGCCTATCTTTGCGCGCCGACCGCCGCCGGGCGCGACCTGTTCGAGGAAATCCATCGCCGCGAGGTGGAGTTGCTGCATGCCCTGCTCGGCGATATCAACCAGACCGAAGTGGTGGCCGCGCTTCGGGTGATGACGCGGGTGTCGACCGCCTTCGAGCAGTTGGCCGGCGAACTGGACGAGGCCGACGAGGGCGAGGCGCTCTGAGGCGAAAGTGCCTCATTTGCCTGCGGTCCTTGACTTTTGCCGCGCTTTCCTGTTTATCCGCGCCAATTCCTTCGCAAGCTCAAGTCTTCGAAGCCACCGACCGGGTCCCGTAAAGGTATAAAGAGAACCCGGAGGTCAACACCCGACAGCGCGTGGCGCCCTCGGGTGGTTTTTGGCTTTGCGCCTTGTTTTCTGCGCGAAGGAACCCACGTTTCCGGCGAGTTGATCGCCACCGGAAACCAGAAGGAAGTGAGAATGTTCGAGAGCCTCCAGGACCGCCTTGGTTCCATATTGAATGGACTGACCGGCCGCGGCGCATTGTCGGAAGCCGATGTTTCCGCTGCGCTCCGCGAGGTTCGCCGTGCGCTGCTCGAAGCCGACGTCGCGCTCGACGTCGTGCGCTCCTTCACCGAAAAGGTTCGTGAAAAGGCCGTCGGCGCCGAGATCCTGAAGTCGATCAAGCCCGGCCAGATGGTCGTCAAGATCGTCCATGACCAGCTCGTCGAGATGCTCGGCTCCGAGGGCGTCACCATCGACCTCAATGCGCCGGCGCCCGTCGTCATCATGATGGTCGGTCTGCAGGGCTCGGGTAAGACGACGACCACCGGCAAGATCGCCAGCCGGATGAAGACCAGGGACAAGAAGAAGGTCCTGATGGCTTCGCTCGACACGCGTCGTCCGGCAGCCCAGGAACAGCTTCGCCAGCTCGGCGTACAGACCGGCGTCGACACGCTGCCTGTTATCGCCGGCCAGTCGCCGACCGATATCGCCGCGCGCGCCGTCCAGGCTGCCAAGCTCGGCGGTCATGACGTCGTTATCCTCGACACCGCCGGCCGTACCCATATCGACGAGCCGCTGATGATCGAGATGGCGGAGATCAAGCGGAAGTCCAATCCGCATGAGATTCTGCTCGTCGCCGATGCGCTGACCGGTCAGGACGCCGTCAACCTCGCCCGCAACTTCGACGAACGCGTCGGCATCACCGGCCTGGTGCTTACCCGTATGGACGGCGACGGCCGTGGCGGTGCAGCGCTGTCGATGCGCGCGGTCACCGGCAAGCCGATCAAGCTCATCGGTGTCGGCGAAAAGATGGGCGAACTCGAAGAGTTCCATCCCCGCCGCGTCGCCGACCGTATTCTCGGCATGGGCGACATCGTCTCGCTCGTCGAGAAGGCGGCCGAGAACATCGACGCCGAGAAGGCGGCCGCCATGGCCGCCAAGATGGCCAAGGGCAAGTTCGACCTGAACGACCTCGCCGACCAGCTCGGCCAGATGCAGAAGATGGGTGGCATGGGCGGTATCATGGGCCTGATGCCCGGCATGGCCGGCATGAAGGACAAGATGGCCGCCGCCGGCCTCGACGACAGCCTGTTCAAGCGCCAGCTCGCCATCATCTCGTCGATGACCAAGGCCGAGCGCGCCAACCCGGACCTGCTCAAGCATTCGCGCAAGAAGCGCATCGCTAGCGGCTCCGGCACCGATGCCGCCGACATCAACAAGCTTCTGAAGATGCACCGCCAGATGGCGGACATGATGAAGATGATGGGCGGCAAGGGCAAAGGCGGCATGATGAAGCAGATGATGGGCGGCCTTGCCAACAAGATGGGCCTTGGCGGCCTTGGTGGCGGCGGCATGCCCGATCTGTCGAAGCTCGACCCGAAGCAGCTCGAAGCCCTGCAGAAGCAGGCGGAAGCGGCCGGTCTGAAGCCGGGCGGCATGCCTGGCCTTGGCGGTGGTGGTTTGCCTGGCCTCGGCGGCGCCAAGCTTCCGGGGCTCGGTGGCGGCTTCCCCGGCCTTCCCGGCCTGCCGAAGAAGAAGTGAGGATCGCTAAGACATGATTGATCCCGAAATCAAAAAGGAATTGGCGGGTTACCGGCAGTCGATCGACAACATCGATGCCGCGCTCGTCCACATGCTGGCTGAACGCTTCCGCTGCACCCAGGCAGTCGGCGTTCTGAAAGCCAAGCACGAACTGCCGCCGGCCGACCCGGCGCGCGAAGAATACCAGATCGAACGCCTGCGCCGCCTGGCCAAGGATGCCAATCTGGATCCGGATTTCGCCGAGAAGTTCCTGAACTTCATCATCAAGGAAGTCATCCGGCATCATGAAGCCATCGCCGCCGATCGCTCGCATTCCGCGGGCACCGTCGGCACAAACCATTCCGCTTGAACGAAGCGGTCAAGAAAGCCTGCAAGGAGTTACTCAAATGGCACTGAAAATTCGTCTCGCCCGTGGCGGTTCCAAGAAGCGTCCTTACTACCAGATCGTCGTTGCCGACGCCCGCAGCCCGCGTGACGGCCGCTTCCTCGAGAAGATCGGCTCGTGGAACCCGATGCTCGGCAAGGACGACGAAAAGCGCGTCGAGCTCGACGCCGAGCGCGTCAACCACTGGATCGCCCAGGGCGCCCAGCCGACCGACCGCGTTCTGCGCTTCCTCGACCAGGCTGGCCTCGCAAAGCGTCCGGCTCGCAGCAACCCGACCAAGGGCGTCCCGGGCAAGAAGGCCCAGGAGCGCGCTGCTGAAGCCAAGCAGAAGGCTGAAGACGCCGCTGCTGCTGCTGCTGAATAAGAGCCTGCGAACGGTCTGGAGAGTGATCGGCGGACATCTGCCGACGCACCTTTCCGGCTGGCCGTGACTTAAGGAAACGGGTGGCATTTCCATGCCGCCCGTTTTCCGTTATGTGCACCGAGATATACCGAAACGGACGCGGACGATGAGCAAACTCGAAAACCCGGTTCTGATGGCGACGATCGGCGCGGCGCAGGGCCTGCGCGGCGAGGTCAGGGTCAAGTCCTTTACCGATGATCCGACCGCGCTCGGAGAGTATGGCAATCTGCACAGCGCCGACGGCCGTGTGTTCGAGGTGTTGGAAATCCGCGAGGCGAAGAACGTCGTTATCGTGCGTTTTCGCGGCGTCAACGATCGCAACGCTGCCGAGGCGCTTAACGGCCTCGATCTGTTCATCGAGCGCGACAACCTGCACGATGACGATCTTGACGAGGACGAGTTCTTCTATGCCGATCTCGAAGGTCTGGAAGCGATCGACGGCAATGGCACGAGCTACGGCAAGGTCAGTGGCGTCTTCGATTTCGGCGCTGGCGACCTGCTCGAGCTGAAGGGGCCGGGCCGACGTCCGGTGTTGATCCCCTTTACCGAATGGTCGGTGTTGGAGATCGACCTGGAAGCCGGGCGTCTGCTGGTCGATCCGGTGGCCGCCGGCCTTTCGGACGACAAGGACCAGGATCCGGGCAGCCCGTTTTCCGCAAAGCGCAAGTGAGCACTGCGGCAATGACGTTTCGTGCCACCATCCTGACGCTCTATCCTGAAATGTTTCCGGGCCATCTCGGCGCCTCGCTTTCCGGCAAGGCGCTGGAGCGTGGCCAATGGTCGATCGAGCCGGTGCAGATCCGCGATTTCGCCGAGGACAAACACCGCACCGTCGACGACACGCCGGCCGGCGGTGGCGCCGGCATGGTGCTCAAAGCCGATGTGCTCGCGCGCGCGATCGATCGTGTCTCGGAGAACGACGACCGGCCGCGATTGCTGATGAGCCCGCGCGGCCGACCGCTGACACAGGCGCGGGTACGTGAACTCGCCGCCGGCTCCGGCGTCGTCATCGTCTGCGGCCGCTTCGAAGGCGTCGACCAGCGGGTGATCGATGCCCGCGGCCTCGAGGAAGTTTCCATAGGCGACTATATTCTTTCGGGCGGCGAGCCGGCGGCTCTGACGGTGCTCGATGCTGTTGTGCGCATCCTGCCGGGTGTCATGGGCAATGAGCTTTCCGGCGTGCACGAGAGCTTCGAAGGCGGGCTGCTGGAGCACCCGCATTATACCCGCCCGCAGGTCTTCGAAGGCCGCGAAATCCCGGCGGTGCTGACCTCGGGCAATCACGGCGCCATTGCCAAGTGGCGTGAAGCGGAGGCGCGTCGGCTGACCGCCGAGCGTCGGCCCGATCTTCTTGATCAGCCCGTGAAGAAATAATAGGCGGCCAGCAGCAGGCCGACGGCGACGACCAGCGCGCGGATGACCGCTTGCGGCACGCGCCTTGCCGCCCAGACGCCGCTGTAGCCGCCAAGGGCGGCTCCCGGCACCATGATCGCCGCATGCAGCCAGGAGACGACCCCACCGGCGGCAAAGACGACGATGGCAATCGCGGCAATCACGATCGAGATGAAGTTCTTCAGCGCATTCAGCCGGTGATAGCCACCGCCGGTCGCAAGCCCAAGCACCGCCAGCATCATGATGCCCATGCCGGCGCCGAAGAAGCCGCCATAGATGGAGGTGACGAACTGGGCGCCGATGCCGACCGGATTGATCGCATGCTCGTCGACGCGGGCTTTGGGTTTCAGGAGCGGTCCGGCAGCGAAGATCGCCGTTGCCGCCAGCAGCAGCCAGGGCACAAGCGCGCGGAAGGAGGCGTTGGAGAGCGAGATGAGCAACAGCGCGCCGGCAAGACCGCCGATTGCCGAGATCACCCCGAGTAGGATCGCATAGCGTTTGTCGGCCCGGATTTCCTTGGCATAGGCAAGCGCCGAGGTGATATAGCCCGGGAACTGGATGATCGACGAGGTCGCGTTGGCGACGATCGGCGAGAGCCCGCCAAGCGTCATCGCCCCGAAGGTCAGGAACGTTCCGCCGCCGGCGATGGCATTGACGACGCCGGACAGGAAGCCGGCCGCAAACAGCATGAGTATTTCGAAGATGTTCATGGTCTCCCCCGACCCCTCATGCTCGGGATAGCTGGTGGTTGTGACGGCCGCAAGTCCGTTGCATCGGACAATCGCACCGGGTGTGTTTGCGCATTTTCTGATAAATTCGCCTTCCTTGGCGCGGATGCCTTAGAAATTACGGCCTTCAGGGATGACAAGGCAGTGTGATTGGTGTATGTGCCGCCCCGGTTCGGGTTTCACGCCCGTCGACCAAAACAAAGAATGGCGAATCCGCTCCTGCCGGTATCCGGCAAGACCTGAAGGCTGGCCCGACAGGTTCATCGAGAGCGCTCTGGCTGTTTCAGAAGAACTTGAAAGGTTAGACCGATGAACATCATCCAGCAGCTGGAAGCCGAACAGGCCGCCAAGATTGCCGCCAAGCGCACGCTCCCGGAATTCTCCGCAGGCGACACGCTGCGCGTCAACGTCCGCGTTGTCGAAGGCAACCGTACCCGCGTTCAGGCCTATGAAGGCGTCTGCATCGCTCGTTCGGGCGGCGGCATCAACGAAAGCTTCACCGTTCGCAAGATCTCCTACGGCGAAGGCGTCGAGCGCGTATTCCCGGTTTACTCGCCGCTCGTCGAGAGCGTCGAAGTTGTTCGCCGCGGTAAGGTCCGTCGCGCCAAGCTCTACTACCTGCGCGATCGTCGCGGCAAGTCGGCTCGTATCGTCGAGAACACCGGCACGCGCGCCCGCAAGCTGAACGAAGCCGAGCGTCAGGCGATTGCCGAGGAAAAGGCACGCATCGAGGCTGAAAAGGTTGCAGCAGCTCAGGCGCTGGCCGCCGAAAAGGCAGCAGCCGAAGCCGCTGAAGCCAAGGCAGCAGCAGAGGCCGCCAAGGCAGCTGAAGCCGCAGCGGAATAAGTTTTCAATCCTATCGGATTGTTGGGAAGGCGGCCTCGGGCCGCCTTTCTTTTTTGGTACGAAGCGCTTGTCTTTCCGTCTGAATTTGTGACATTTTCCGCTGCCACAATTTTCGGGAGCCCTCCAATGACAATCCGTCGCCATGTGCTTGCGGGCATCGCAGCCGCACTTGCCGTACCTTTCGCATTTTCTGCACCGGCTGTTGCCAGCGACCTGCCGGACCTCGGCGGCAAGACGGTTGTCGTCGTCACGGAGAACGCCTACCCGCCGCTGCAGTTCGTCGATCCGAAGTCGGGCGAAGCCAAGGGCTGGGAATACGACGCGATGAACGAGATCGCCAAGCGGTTGAATTTCAAGGTCGAATACCAGAACACCAGCTGGGACGCGATGATCCAGGCGGTGCATGACGGCCAGTACCAGATCGGCATGACCGGCATCACCATCAAGGACGACCGCAAGGAAAAGGTCGACTTCTCGGACCCCTACATGCGTTCGCAGCAGTTCATGCTGGTGCGCAGCGACGAGGCCCGCTTCAACGATGGTAAGAGCTTCGGCGCCTTTGCCGACGGTCTCGTCGGCGCGCAGCCGGGCACCTCGCCGTTCTATACCGCCGTCTACGAAATGCTCGACGGCAACGAGCAGAACCCGCGCATCAAGCTGTTCGAGACGTTCGGCGCGACCGTACAGGCGCTGAAGGCCGGCGACGTCGACGTGGTCCTGACCGACAGCGTCGCCGCCAAGGGCTATGTCGATTCCTCCGAAGGCAAGCTGAAGGTCGTCGGTGGGCCGCTCGGCACCGAGGATTTCGGCTTCATCTTCCCGAAGGGCTCGGATCTCGTGGCTCCGGTCAACGCCGCGATCAAGGCGCTGAAGGAAGACGGTACCTTCGACGCCCTCGATAAGAAGTGGTTCCTCGAATACAAGATGGGCGGCTGATAGCAGGCTATGGCCGCTCCACAATCTTCAGACATGTCCGGCAAGGGCGACTATCCCTGGTGGTTGGTCGCCCTTGTCGTGATCGCAGTGGCGCTCGCCGCCGTGATCATCAGCAATGACATCTTCTCGGAAGTCTTCACCGTCGTCTTCAAGGGCCTTGGCGTCACGGTCTTCGTGACCCTCATGGGCTTCGTGCTGGCGACGACGCTCGGCCTCGGCATCGCGCTGATGGCGCTCTCCGAACATTCGCCGCTTCGGCAGATCGCCCGCTTCTATACGGAAGTGATCCGCGGCGTGCCGATCCTGGTGCTTCTGTTCTACATTGCCTTCGTCGGCGCGCCGGGGCTCGTCGTCGCGGCCAACTTCATCTCAGCACCGCTGATCAGCGCCGGCTGGATGGAGCCGGTCGTCGTGCGCGACATCTCCTTGATGTGGCGGGCCATCCTGGCGCTGATGATCGGCTATTCGGCCTTTATTGCCGAAGTGTTCCGGGCCGGCATCCTCTCGGTCGACAAGGGGCAGATCGAAGCCGCCAAGGCACTCGGGCTTTCACGCTACCAGCGCTTTCGTCTCGTCGTCTTTCCGCAGGCAATCCGCGTGATCCTGCCGCCACTCGGCAACGACTTTATCGCCATGGTCAAGGACTCATCGCTCGTCTCGGTGCTCGGCGTTGCCGACATCACGCAGATGGGCAAGGTCTATGCCTCCGGCTCCTTCCGCTTCTTCGAGACCTATTCGATCGTTGCCTATGTCTATCTCGTGCTGACCATCGGTCTGTCGCTGGGATTGCGCGGGCTGGAGCGGCGGCTCAGGCGCGCAGAGCAACGCTGAGTCCGTTTCCAGCAATTGCCGACCTGTCAGAAAATTGATATGAACACGGCCATGGAATCCAAATTCGGATGTAGCGAGCAGAAAATCGTCGTGCTGCAGGACCACAAGCGCCTGCCGGCACGCTTCTTTGCGCGCGTCCACGGGGCGCTTACAAGCCGCCTATCCTGATCTCCTGATCAGTGCTTCCGGCCGCCTTGCCGCCGGCTTTCCTACCTTTTTTGAAAACTCGATGGATATACCGCCATGAGCGCACCGCGTACCCTCTATGACAAGATCTGGGACGATCACCTGGTCAACGAACAGGACGACGGCACCTGTCTTCTCTACATCGACCGTCACCTCGTTCACGAAGTGACGAGTCCGCAGGCCTTCGAAGGTCTGCGCATGGCCGGCCGCCAGGTTCGCGCGCCGGAAAAGACGCTCGCTGTCGTCGACCATAACGTTCCGACCTCGGCCGACCGCCACCTCGGCATCAAGAACGAGGAAAGCCGCATCCAGGTCGAGGCGCTCGCCAGGAACGCCGCCGACTTCGGCGTCGAGTACTACTCGGAAAACGACAAGCGCCAGGGCATCGTGCACATCGTCGGCCCGGAGCAGGGCTTCACCCTGCCGGGCATGACGATCGTCTGCGGCGACAGCCACACCTCGACGCACGGCGCCTTCGGTTCGCTGGCCCACGGCATCGGCACGTCGGAAGTCGAGCACGTGCTCGCCACCCAGACGCTGATCCAGAAGAAGGCGAAGAACATGCTGGTGCGCGTCGACGGCCAGCTGCCGCCGGGCGTTACGGCCAAGGACATCATTCTCGCCATCATCGGCGAGATCGGCACTGCCGGCGGCACCGGCCACGTCATCGAATTTGCCGGCGAAGCGATCCGCTCGCTGTCGATGGAAGGCCGCATGACCATCTGCAACATGACGATCGAAGGTGGCGCCCGCGCCGGCCTGATCGCGCCTGACGAAACGACGTTCGACTACATCAAGGACAAGCCGCGCGCTCCGAAGGGCAAGGCCTGGGACATGGCGCTCGACTACTGGAAGACGCTGCACACGGACGAGGGCGCGCACTACGATCGCGTCGTCGTGCTCGATGCCGCCAACCTGCCGCCGATCGTCTCCTGGGGCTCGTCGCCGGAAGACGTCATCTCGGTTCAGGGCATCGTTCCCAATCCGGACGAGATCCAGGAAGAGAACAAGCGGGCCTCCAAGTGGCGCGCGCTCGACTATATGGGCCTGAAGCCGGGCACGAAGATCACCGACATCGCCGTCGACCGCGTCTTCATCGGGTCGTGCACCAACGGCCGAATCGAGGATCTCCGGGCCGTGGCCGAGGTCGTCGAAGGCCGCAAGGTCGCCTCGACCGTTTCGGCGATGATCGTTCCGGGCTCCGGCCTCGTGAAGGAACAGGCCGAGGCCGAAGGTCTCGACAAGATCTTCAAGGAAGCCGGTTTCGACTGGCGCGAGCCGGGCTGCTCCATGTGCCTGGCGATGAACGACGACCGGCTGAAGCCGGGCGAGCGCTGCGCCTCCACCTCGAACCGCAACTTCGAAGGCCGTCAGGGCTTCAAGGGTCGCACGCATCTGGTCTCGCCGGCCATGGCGGCAGCGGCTGCGGTGGCCGGTCATTTCGTCGATATCCGCGAATGGAAATAAGCCGGACTTGAGCTTGTCCGGCGTTGATGGCCGCCCTTCGGGGCGGCCTTTTTTATTTGGCGCTCTTCCCACGCGTGCGCCGGAAATACGCTAAGCTATCTGGCGGAGGCATCTTGGGAGAAGGATGGGATGAGCGACGATCTGCCTGTTCAACGCTACCGTCTGCTGCTGTTGCGCCATGCCAAGTCCGCTTGGCCGGATGGCGTCGCCGACATCAACCGGCCGCTCGGCGAGCTCGGCCGCAAGGCGGCACCACTGATGGGGGGCTACATGGCGCGGCATGCGCTCGTGCCGGATCTCGCCCTCGTCTCGACGGCGAAACGGGCGCAGGAGACCTGGAAGCTGGTATCTGCCGCCCTCACGCCCGGCATCGCGGTCGAAAACACCCGGGCGATCTACGAGGTGGACGCCGCCCAGATCCTCAGTGTCCTGCGCGCAACCGACCCGGCCATCAGGACGCTGCTGATCGTCGGCCATAATCCCGGCATGGAGGACCTGGCGCACGAGCTCGTCGGCTCCGGCGATGCGGATCTGCGCATGCGCATGGCGGACAAGTTTCCAACGGCCGCCCTTGCCGTCCTAGAATTCGAAGCGGCGGGTTGGCGCGAACTTTTGTCCGGCGGCGCCAGGCTCGCGCGCTTCGTGACGCCGCGTTCGCTCGATTGAGCCGACCGGACGTCGAGGTCAGATTACCTTCACGACGGTGCCGCGGCGCATATGCGGGATCAGCCGGCGCATCGCCGGCAGGCTGACGGCGACGCAGCCCTGCGTCGGCTCGTAGCCCGGCCGGATCAGGTGGAAGAAGATCGCCGAACCGGCATTTCGCCGGCGCGCGAGAAGGTTCCAGTCCATCACCAGGCAGATGTCGTAGAGCCCGTCGTCACGCATCATCTCCTCATGGCTCGGCGTGAAGGGCGCCTTGACCGGGCGATTGTAGAGCGCGTGGCGCGTCGCGTCGCACCACAGCATGCCCGTGCGCGTCGTCCGGGTCGGCAGCGGCGTCGGCGGCAGGAGGAGCCGGTCGCGCCTGACATAGCCGCCGATCAGCTTCATCGCGGCGCGTGGCGTGGCGCCGTCGCCCTCACGCTTCAGGCTGGTGATGCCGCTTCGCCCGATGGCGGCGTGCTCGACGCGGCCGTCGAACGAAACGAGCGCCCGCTTGCGATCGCGCGGTGCGGCGCGCACGGTGATGACAGATTTGGCTGGTCTTCTTCCCGACGTTTTCTTGCGCATCATTCTCACGGATTTTTGCTTTGCCCGTGATTTGGGGGGCACCATAAGCACGGTTACGGATATAAAGACGTGGCAACGCTGGTTCGCTTGCCAACACAGGCATTTGAGCTAGTTTGAAAACGGAAGCAAACAGGAATTGTCCCATGGCGACCCGTACCATTCTTCTTGTCGATGACGACAATGACCTGCGCGAGACCCTGGTCGAGCAGCTCTCGCTCTACGAGGAATTCGACCTCATCCAGGAAGCGACTGCCGGCAAGGGCATCCAGACGGCGCGGGCGCAGCAGGTGGATCTGTTGATCATGGATGTCGGCCTGCCGGATATGGACGGCCGCGAAGCGGTGAAGCTGCTGCGCAAGGGCGGCTTCAAGGCGCCGATCATCATGCTGACCGGCCACGATACCGATTCCGATACGATCCTCGGGCTTGAGGCCGGCGCCAACGATTATGTGACGAAGCCATTCCGTTTCGCCGTGCTGCTCGCCCGCATCCGCGCGCAGCTGCGCCAGCACGAGCAGAGCGAGGACGCGACCTTCAGCGTCGGGCCCTATACGTTCAAGCCCAGCCAGAAGCTGCTGACGCTCGAAAACGGCCAGAAGATCCGGCTGACCGAGAAGGAAGCGGCGATCATCCGCTATCTCTACCGCGCCGACCAGAAGGTAGTGACGCGCGACGTGCTCTTGGAAGAAGTCTGGGGCTACAATTCCGGCGTGACCACCCACACGCTCGAAACCCACGTCTATCGTCTGCGCCAGAAAATCGAGCGGGACCCTTCCAATGCCGAGATTTTGGTGACAGAGAACGGCGGCTACAAGATCGTTCCGTAGCCGGGGTGCGCAGGGTGGAAAACCGCTTCTCGCGCGTTCTCCGTAGACTGCTGTTTGCATGGGTTGCGTGCGCGATCCGGTCTAGGCCGGCACCAACGTGACTGTGGGAGGTTAGCCGCTTGGCGCTCAACGACGATATCGTGCTTCTGTCCAACGTGCCGCTGTTTGCCGATATCAGCGAGGACAAGCTGAGGCTGATCGCCTTCGGCGCGGAACGACGCCGCATCTTCAAGGGACAGGAGCTGTTTCGAGAGGGCGCGCCGGCCGATTGCGCCTATGCGATCGCCAGCGGCAGCCTGTCCCTGTCGAAGGTCGGTGTCGACGGTGCCGAGACGGCGGTGTCGACGGTCAGCCGCGGGGCGCTTCTGTCGGAGCTGGCGCTGATCTCGATGGTCGAGCGCAAGTTCACGGCGACGGCCGAGGAAGACAGCGAAGTCATTCGCATCAATCGGCCGCTCTTCCGCCGCATGCTGGAGGAATATCCCGAAGTGGCCGAGCTCGTCGAAGCGCGTATCCGCGAAAACCTGCAGGCGATGATCCGCCGGGCCGGCGCGCTCGCCGGCCGTTTTGCCTGAACCGCGCTCCGGTTCCCCGTTACCACCGATACTTCAGCGAACCGAGCACCGTGCGACCCTGGCCGAAATAGCAATAACCATCGGTGCAGACCTCTTCGCGGCGGTCGCCGAGATTGGTGGCACTGACGGCGAGCGACAATCCGTCGAGTTCGGGGTTGTTGACGCCGAAGTCATAGGCGATCGAGGCGTCGAAGTAGACGGCGCCACCGTTCTTGGCGGTGTTGGCATCGGATGTGTAGGAGCTTGACGCCAGCCGTACGCCGCCGCCGAGGCTCAGGCCCGCAAGCTGTGTGTCTTCGGGCAGGAGATAGTTCACCCACAGCGATGCGACATGGCGCGGCTTCGTCGACGGCACGTTGCCGATCAGCGACGGATCGACGTTTCCGGTGATTTCGGCGTCGTTATAGTTATAGGCGGCGATGAAGCTCAGGCCGTTGTCGAACTCCCGGCGTCCTTCCACCTCGAAACCGTTGGTCGTCACCTCGCCGGCCGACTTGTAGTAGTAGCCGACGGGAAGGGACGGGTCGGACACATATTGTGGCGCGCCGCTTTCGACGATCCGGTAATAGGCCGCGCTCAGAGAATAGGCTTCGCCTTCCGGCTGGTACTTCACGCCCAGTTCGACCTGCTTGCCGGTCGTCGGATCGAGCACGCGGCCATCGGCCGAAAGCTCGGTGCGCGGCACGAAGGAGGTGCTGTAGCTGGCATAGGGCGCAATGCCGTTGTCGAAGAGGTAGAGCAGGCCCGCCTGTCCGGTGAGTTCGCCATCGTCCTTGCGGTCGACAGCGCCGGTGTTCTTGTCGGTGCTGGTCTGGTCGACCCAGTCGTAGCGAAGACCGCCGACGGCGCGCCAGTTGCCGAATTCCAGCTGATCCTGGACATAGATGCCGGTCTGACGCAGGTCCCGCCCGCTGAAGCTGGTAAGCGCCGGCGTCGGACCGCCGACGCCGAAGGTCGGGTTGTTGAGATCGAAGCGATAGGCCGGATCGACGGCGCCGAAGCCGAGGCCGAAGTCGGAGGTGATCCAGGTGTAGTCGAGGCCGGTCAGCAGCGTGTGCGAGACCGCACCCGTGTCGAAGGCGGCTTCGAGCTGGTTGTCGATCTGGTAGGCGCGCTGGTCGTCCTTGATGGCGACGGGCGAACGGTCGAACACGCCGGGCGCCACCTCTGTCCCGAATTGCAGGTAACGGGCCTTCAAATCCAGATCGCTGAGGCGCCCGTGCTGGCGAAAGGTCAGGCCGTTGTCGAATTCGTGCTCGAACTTGTAACCCGCCTGGACCTGGCCGACCTTCTGGTAGTCGTAGTCCGGGTCGCTGTAGCGCAGCAACCGGCCGTCATGCTCGAGCACACGCGGGCTGGCGTCGCTTTCGCCTTTCTGCCCGAGGCCGTAGACGGTCAGCGACGTGCCTTCGTCCGGCTTCCAGGTGAGGGAGGGCTGCAGCAGGTAACGGTCGTCGGCAACGTCGTAATTGGTCTCGCCGTTTCGCAGAAGCCCGACGATGCGGTAGAGGACGTCGCCCTCGGCCGTTACCGGCCCACCGACATCGAAGGCGGCCTGGGCGCGGCCGATCGTGCCGTATTGCAGCTCGACCTCGCGGTGGGTCTCCTCATCGGGCATCTTCGAGATGCGGTTGACGATACCACCGACGCCGGCAGCACCATACATGACCGAGACCGGACCTTTCAGGATCTCGATCCGCTCGAGGCCGTAGACCTCCGTCGGGAAGGTGCCGTAGTTCATGTAGGGCTGGCGCAGGCCGTCACGGAAATCGCCGGTCGTCGTCGTCTCGAAGCCGCGGAGATAGATCTGGTCGAAACGCGGATCGAAGCCGAAGGCGCCGGTGGTGACGCCGGCGGCATAGCGCGTTGCCTGGATCATGTCCTGCACGCCGCGCTCTTCGAGCTCCTTGCGCGTGACGACCGAGACGGAGCGGGGCGTTTCGATCAGCGGCGTGTCGGTCTTCAGCGCCGAGACGTTGCGTGTCGGCACGATCGTGTCGTTGTCCTCGGCGATCGTCGCAGCCACCTTGCCGGCCGTCGCTTCGATCTTTTCCAGCCGGGTGGTCTTCTGGCTTTCGGCCGATTGCGCATGGGTCGCTGTCGGCGAAAGGATCACGGCGACGACGCCCGCGGCCAGAACTGTGGTTGCGGAGAGCGTGCGGCGCGAGGCGCGCAGGAAGGTGATCGGCAAGGTCTTCGACATGTCTGGCCCTCTTGCGGGCGCACGAAAACCTTCCGGCAAAAGCCAGAGCAAAGCACCCGAATATCAGTGAAAATGGCAGCCAAGTGGCTGCCGGAGGCGGTGTCCCCGCCGCCCGACAAGAGGGATAGTCCGTTTGGAAATGCGCATCAAGAAAAATATGATTCTTTTAGTCATGTTTTTCTTGATGGAGCGGTGGCCACCGGAGGCGCGTGCCGCCGCCCGGAAAATGATGTCCTAGATGTCGAAGTACGCGATGACGGGCACGTGGTCGGAGGGGCGCTCCCAGCCGCGCGCTTCCCTCAGGATGTCGACGTTCTTAAGCACCGGCGCGAGGTCGGCGGACGACCAGATATGGTCGAGCCGGCGGCCGCGGTCGGCGGCTTCCCAGTCCTTCGCGCGGTAGCTCCACCAGGTGTAGAGCTTGGTCGGGGAAGGCGTGTGCTGGCGCATCAGATCGACCCAGCGTCCGCCGTTCATGACCGTGGTCAGCCCCTCGGTCTCAATCGGCGTGTGGCTGACGATCTTCAGGAGCTGCTTGTGCGACCAGACGTCGTCTTCCAGCGGCGCGATGTTGAGATCGCCGACGAGGATCGAGGAAATGCCGGCTTCGGCTTCCGCGTGCAGCAGCTTCATCTCCTCGACGAAATCGAGCTTGTGGCCGAATTTCGGGTTGATGCTGCGGTCCGGCTCGTCGCCGCCGGCCGGCACGTAGAAATTATGCAGCCGGATCTTCTTGCCGCCGGCCTCGAATACGACCGAGAGGTGGCGGGCGTCGCCGACGCCGCAATAGTCGCGCCGGTCGCTAAGCTCATGTAGCGGTAGGCGCGAGATCGTCGCCACGCCGTGATAGCCCTTCTGGCCGTGCATCTCGATATGATTGTAGCCGAGCGCCTTCAAGGGTTTGGAGGGAAACTGGTCGTTCGGGCACTTGGTTTCCTGCAGGCAGAGGATATCGGGCTGCCAGGTCTTCAAGAGATGCTCGACCAGCGGCATGCGCAGGCGAACGGAGTTGATGTTCCAAGTGGCGACGGAAAGGGCCATGCGTCATTCCCTGATCGGCTGGGGCCGGACGCTTGCGAAGGGAAGGCCGGCTCGGGATGGATGTTTGACCCGAGCTTTAAGCAGGTCCGGCGCGCCGGGACAAGGAATGGAGGGGAGGCATGGCATGAAAAAAGGCCGCACCACTGGAGGGCGGCCTCGTATCGACAATCCAGCGATTGAGGTTGCTCAGCCGCCCTTCTTGTTGCGGACCTCGTCATAGGGGATCTGGAAGACCTTGTCGTCCAGCGCCATGCCGGTCTGGACGTTGAAGATCATCACCGAGGTGTCCTTCTTCTGGGCGTCGGTGATTGTCCATTGGCGCAGGTCGTAGGTCTTCGGGTCGAACATCATGGTGATGGTCGAATCGCCGAAGATCGAGCGGTCGCCGAGCACGATGGTGATGAGGTCGGACTCTTCCTTGACGCCACGCACCATCTTACCGGTCAGGTCGATCCGCTCGCTCAGCAGCAGATTGAGCGGTGTCTTCGACAGCGGATAGATGTCCCAGGTCTTCAGCTTCATGTTGCCGATGACGACGGACTTGCCGTCGGCGATGACGCGCATCGGCGAGGGGGCCTCATAGTTGAAGCGGATGCGGCCGGGACGGCGGATATAGAACTTGCCGCCGGTTTGCTCGCCGCGCGGGCCGAACTGCACGAATTCGCCAGCCATGGTCTTCACCGAGGAGAAATGGTCGGCGATCTTCTGGGCTGCGCTCGGGGCCTGCGCGAAGGCCTGGCCGAGGTTGAGACCGGTGCCGCCGATGCCGCCAAGTGCTGCAAGCCCGCACACGAAGAGGCGGCGCGACATCACCGGGTGGTTGCGCTCGCCAGTCTTAGTCTCTGTCATCTCGGTCTCCTTCATTTACGAATCATCTGGAGCGCAAGTGCGGCGCCTTCAAGGCGCCATTTTCGAGCTTTTTCGCTCGCGCTCTCACATGACTGTTACCGGTTTGGCCGTTTGTGTGGGGCCTCTGCCCGCGTCCGCCGGGCGTCTTTTCTTTCAATGCCTTCGCTTGACGCGAATCTGCTGGAATCGCCTTGCCGTCCGCTGGCTTACTCTTCGGTCGGAACGAGAATCTCGCGCTTGCCGGCGTGGTTCGCCGGGCCGATGATGCCTTCCTGCTCCATGCGCTCGATCAGCGATGCGGCACGATTGTAACCGATGCCGAGGCGACGCTGCACGTAGGACGTGGAGGCCTTGCCGTCGCGCAGAACGACGGCGACCGCCTGGTCGTAGGGATCGTCGGAATCGGCGAGATTGGAGGTGCCGGCCGGGCCGCCGCCCTCGCCATCCTCGTCGTCATCCTCAGTGATGGCATCGAGATATTGCGGCACGCCTTGCGTCTTCAGATAGGCGACAACCTCTTCGACCTCAGTGTCGGAGACGAAGGGGCCGTGGACGCGCTGGATGCGGCCGCCACCGGCCATGTAGAGCATGTCGCCCATGCCGAGCAGCTGTTCGGCACCCTGTTCGCCGAGGATCGTGCGGCTGTCGATCTTCGAGGTCACCTGGAACGAGATGCGCGTCGGGAAGTTCGCCTTGATCGTGCCGGTGATGACGTCGACCGAGGGGCGCTGGGTCGCCATGATGACGTGGATGCCGGCGGCGCGAGCCATCTGCGCGAGTCGCTGCACGGCGCCTTCGATGTCCTTGCCGGCGACCATCATCAGGTCGGCCATTTCGTCGATGATGACGACGATGTAGGGCATCGGCGCCAGATCGAATTCTTCCGTCTCGTACATGGCTTCGCCGGTCTGGCGGTCGAAGCCTGTCTGCACCGTGCGGGTGATCTGTTCGCCCTTGGCAAGCGCCTGCTCGACGCGGCTGTTGAAGCCGTCGATGTTGCGCACGCCGATCTTCGACATCTTCTTGTAGCGCTCTTCCATCTCGCGCACCGTCCACTTCAGTGCGACGACCGCCTTCTTGGGGTCGGTCACGACAGGCGAAAGCAGGTGCGGGATGCCGTCATAGACGGAGAGTTCGAGCATCTTCGGGTCGATCATGATCAGGCGGCACTGATCCGGGCTCAGCCGATAGAGCAGCGACAGGATCATGGTGTTGATCGCGACCGATTTGCCCGAGCCGGTGGTACCGGCGACGAGCAGATGCGGCATCTTGGCGAGATCGGCAACGACGGGCTCGCCGCCGATCGTCTTGCCGAGCGCCATGGCAAGACGGGCCTTGGAGGTTTCGAAGTCGCGCGAGCCGATGAGTTCGCGCAGATAGACGGTTTCGCGCCTCTGGTTCGGCAGTTCGATGCCAATGGCATTGCGGCCGGGGACGACGGCGACGCGGGCCGCGATCGCGCTCATCGAGCGGGCGATATCGTCGGCAAGGCCGATGACGCGGGAGGACTTAATGCCGGGCGCCGGTTCCAGTTCGTAAAGCGTAACGACCGGGCCGGGGCGAACATGGATGATCTCGCCCTTGACGCCGAAGTCTTCGAGCACGCCTTCGAGCATGCGGGCGTTCTGCTCCAGCGCATCGGGCGAGAGCGAGGCGTCGCGGCTGACGTTCTTCGGCTCGGCGAGGAAATGCATCGGCGGCAGCGTGAAGTTGCCGTCGTTGTCTTCGACGAAGGAGCGCTGGGCTTCGCGTTCGATCCGCTGGCCGGTCTTCGGGCGAGGACCCGGCGTGACGACGCGCGAGCCGCCTTTGGGCAGGCCCTGCTTCGGCGGTGCCGCCTTCGGCGCCCAGTCGGCAGCCGGATCGTAGTCTTCGTCGTCGGGCAGAATGCCGGCGGGGCGGCGCTCGTCGATGTCGAAGGGCATGTCGTCATCCTCGTCGTCGGCCATGATCGGCGGCGGGGTGAGGATGCGGCGCTCGGAGCGGTCGAGCGAGGGCTCGATGCGGTCGCCGGCGGCCATCGGCTTCGGCCGGGCGGGCTCGTTCAGCGTGCCGAACTCGTCGTTGTTGAAATCGTAGGGCTCGTCGTACTGGCGCTTGGGCGTGGCGCGGGTGCCGCTCATGCCGAAGATGCGGCGCATGCGCGCGTGCATGGTGTAGCGCATATGGGCAAAGGAGCCCATCAGCAGGGTGAAGGGGCCTTCGCTGTCGTCCTCATCCAGTTCGTCGCGCACGGTGCGCGCCTTGCTCGGCGTCGGCTCGGCGATTTCCTCTTCGTCCTCCTCGTCGCTAACGCCGATCAGGCCGGCGCTATAGACCAGGCACCAGGCGGCGGGGACGGCGAAGATACAGGCAAGAATGGTCGCAAGCGTGCCGGTCGGGAAGGCGCCGGTAAAGAGCGCCGGGAAACGCAGGATCATGTCGCCGAAGACGCCGCCGAGGCCGTTGGGCAGCGGCCAGGTGATGGGGGCGGGAACGCAGCTGAGTGCTGCGCCGGCAAGCACGGAACCGACGAACCAGAGACCGAGGCGCTTGAAGACCTTGTCGAAACGTTTGCCGCCGATCAGCACCAGGGCCCAGGCGACGGCCGGCAGGAGGGCGACCACGCTGGCCAGGCCGAAGAACTGCATGAAGATGTCGGCAAAGGCAGCACCGGTGTAACCGAGCACGTTGGTCGGCGCTTGTGAGGTGGCGTAGGAGAAGCTTGGATCGGCGACATTCCACGTTGAGAGCGCTGCGACGGCCAGCGCCAATGCGCCGAACAGCGCAAAGCCCGCCAGCGACGCGATCTGTCGCCAAACGAAGGTGGTTAGCACGAACCGGTTGGAACGGCTGTCAAGCGCTGCCGGATTGCTTCTGCTCATGTTGCCTGCTGCCCGTCTCGATCTTCACGGCGCATTGCGCGCCATGGAATCAACCTAAGCGGTGTACGGTTAATGCGACATTAACCATGCGTAGTTGGCGCTAAAATAGCAGTCGCAGCCGGATCGATCGGCACGAAAAAGGCCCGGAGCTTCCGATCCGGGCCAAGAGCGAGCCGCGTGGGGCGGATCGCGACGGGACTGTAGACGGCGCCGGACTGCCGGCGCCGCGATCCGCTTAGCTGTGGTAGGCGGCTTCGCCGTGCGACGAGAGATCGAGGCCCTCGCGTTCGGCTTCGACGGAGACGCGCAGGCCGACGATCGAGTCCACCAGCTTGTAGAGGATGACCGAGACGACGCCGCACCAGACGATGGTGATGGCGACCGCGGTCAGCTGGGTCATGAACTGGCCACCCATGGTTACGCCGTCGGCATAACCGATGCCGCCGAGCGACGAGGAGGCGAAGATGCCGGTCGCAAGCGCACCGAAGAAGCCGCCGACGCCGTGGACGCCGAAGACGTCTGCGGTGTCGTCATAGTGGAACTTGTTCTTCACGACCGAGACGAAGAAGTAGCAAAGCGGCGAGACGAGTACGCCCATGACGATCGCGCCCATCGGGCCGGCAATGCCGGCGGCCGGCGTGATGGCGACGAGGCCGGCGATCATGCCTGAGGCTGCACCCAGCATCGAGGCCTTGCCGCGGGTGATGGTTTCGACGACCGACCAGGAGAGGACTGCGGCTGCGGTTGCGAGGAAGGTGTTGACGGTTGCGAGAACCGCGCCGCCCGAGGCCTCGAGGTTGGAGCCGGCGTTGAAGCCGAACCAGCCGAACCAGAGCATGGCAGCACCGACCAGCGTCAGCGTCATCGAGTGCGGTGCCATCATGTCACGGCCGTAGCCGGTGCGCTTGCCGACCATGATCGCGCCGATCAGGCCCGCAACGCCGGCATTGATGTGAACGACGGTGCCGCCGGCAAAGTCGAGGGCACCCATGCCGAAGAGCAGGCCGTTGCTGTCCCAGACCATGTGGGCGATCGGGAAGTAGACGAAGGTGGCCCAGAGGATGGAGAAGAGCACCGCGGCCGAGAACTTGATGCGTTCGGCAAACGCGCCGACGATGAGCGCCGGCGTCAGCGCCGCGAAGGTCATCTGGAACAGCATGAAGATGTATTCCGGAATGACGACGCCTTCCGAGAAGGTTGCCGCCGTGCTCTCACCGGTGACACCGGCAAGGAACATCTTGGCGAAGCCGCCGAAGTAGGGGCTGGTCGAGCCGCCGAAGGCGAAGGAGTAGCCGTAGACGACCCAGACGATCATCATCGCCGCGCCGATCACGGTGCACTGCATCAGCACCGACAGCATGTTCTTGGCGCGTACGAGGCCGCCGTAGAAAAGTGCGAGGCCGGGGATCAGCATGAAGAAGACGAGAAGCGTCGAGAAGAACATGAAGGCGGTATCGGCCTTGTCGGGGACCGGCGCTGCGGCGGCTGCGGCCGGAGCTGCTTCCTGTGCGAAGGCGATGGCCGGCGCAAGCAAGGCGGCGCCGAGTGCGCCGAGGCGTCCAAGAGAGGTGGTAAGTTTGCTGGATGACATCGAGAAGTGCTCCCTGAACGGCGTGATTTACAACGCTTCTGAATCGGTTTCGCCGGTGCGGATGCGCACGGCATGGTCAATGGCGTAGACGAAGATCTTGCCGTCGCCGATCTGGCCGGTCTTGGCGGCTGCGGCGATCGCTTCAACGGCCTTGTCGACGAGCTCCGAAGGAACGGCGATCTCGACCTTCAGTTTCGGCAGGAAGCTCACGGCATATTCGGTGCCGCGGTAGATTTCGGTATGTCCCTTCTGGCGGCCGTAGCCTTTGACTTCGGTCACGGTCAGGCCCTGGATGCCGACAGCAGTGAGGGCTTCGCGAACCTCATCGAGCTTGAACGGCTTGATAATGGCCATCACAATTTTCATCTGGTTTCATCCTTGTTCGCCTCCGGCGGAGGCCGTCTCTCCTTGCTGCGGAGCGCCCCAAGCGCCGTGCAACCGAACTATGACATTCAAGGGGCGTGCCAGATTCGAACGGCTGTCTTAAGTGGATGAAAACAAATAGAAAAAAAGAAAGCCGCAGCACGAATGCTGCGGCGCATCAAAAAATCGGCACTTTAGAAGATTAAAAAATAGGCAGAATGAAGCTTCTGCTTATTTCCTATTCAGATGCCTTTTTCCGGATCAGCCCTTCCTGGGCGACGGAGGCGATCAGCACGCCGGAACGCGTAAAAAGGCTGCCTCTGGTCATCCCGCGGGCACCATGTGCACTCGGACTGTCCTGGGTATAGAGCAGCCAGTCGTCCATCTTGCAGGGGCGGTGGAACCACATGGCATGGTCGAGGCTTGCGACCTGCAGGTTGCGGTCGAAGACCGAAGTGCCGTGGGCATAAAGCGAGGTGTCGAGCAACGTCATGTCGGAGAGATAGGCAAGGATCGCCGCCTGGATATGGCGCTCGTCCGGAACGGTGCCGACCGCCTTGACCCAGACATCCTGGATCGGTTTGCCGTCGTCGCGGGTGAAATAGTGGTGAAACGAAGCCGGGCGGATCTCGATCGGCCGTGGCCGTTCCCAGTAGCGCCGGATCGCTTCGGGCGCATGCACGAGGAACTTTTCCTTCAGCTCCTGCTCGCCCGGCAGCGTCTCGGGCATGGCGAGATCAGGCATGTCGATCTGGTGGTCGAAACCGTCCTCGTCGTACTGGAAAGAGGCGGACATGGAGAAGATCGCCTTGCCATGCTGGATGGCGACGACCCGGCGGGTGGCGAAGCTCGTACCGTCGCGGATGCGGTCGACCTCGTAGATGATCGGCACCGACGGGTCGCCCGGCCGCATGAAATAGGCGTGCAGCGAGTGGACGAAGCGGTCCGCATCCACGGTGCGCTGGGCGGCAACCAGCGCCTGGCCGATCACCTGGCCGCCGAAGACCCGCTGCCAGCCGACCTGTGGGCTCAAGCCCCGGAACAGATTTTCCTCGAGTTTTTCGAGATCGAGAATGGCCAGCAGCGCATCCATGGGGGTGGCGGTCTCGGTGGGGCGCGACATTTCGGCTTTCTCCGATGGTAGGAACGTCGATGGCATTGATCTATATAGACATAAAACGATGCTCAAGTGCGACGGAGAAAGCCGATGCTCGATGTCTTGATTGCCGGTGGCGGCTATGTCGGCCTTTCGCTCGCGGTGTCCTTGAAGAAGGCGGCGCCGCATCTCGACGTCATGCTGATCGACGGCGCGCCGGAAGATGCCTGGAAAAAGGACCAGCGCGCTTCCGCCGTTGCGTCCGCGGCCGAGCGCATGCTCGACGTGCTTGGCGTCTGGGATGAGATCGCGCCGGAGGCCGAGCCGATCCGCCGCATGGTGATCACCGATTCGAAGGCGGCTGATCCGGTGCGCCCCGTGTTCCTGACCTTCGACGGCGATGGCGGCGAGGGACGTCCCTTCGCCCATATGGTGCCGAACACGGCGATGGTCGGCGCGCTGCGCCGCGCCTGCGAGGCGCTCGGCGTCGTCAATCGCCAGTCGACCATGGTCGAGAGCTTCAAGAGCGGCGACCATGCGGTGGCCGTGACGCTTGCCGGTGGTGAAGAGCTGCAGGCCCGTCTTCTGGTCGCCTGCGACGGCGTGCGCTCGAAGCTGCGCGATGCCGCAGGCATCAAGACCGTCGAGTTCGATTATGGCCAATCCGGCATCGTCACGACCGTCGAGCACGAGCGGCCGCATGAGGGCACGGCGGAGGAGCATTTCCTGCCGGCCGGGCCGTTTGCCACCCTGCCGCTCAAGAACAACCGTTCGTCGCTCGTCTGGACCGAGCGCACCGAGGACGCCGAACGCCTGGTCAAGGGCGACGATTTCCTGTTCGAGGAAGAACTGGAGCGTCGCTTCGGCCACAAGCTCGGGCACCTGAAGGTGGTCGGCGGCAGGCGGGCATTCCCGCTCGGGCTGACGCTTGCCCGTGATTTCGTCAAGCCGCGCTTCGCGCTTGCCGGCGACGCGGCCCATGGCATCCACCCGATCTCTGGGCAGGGGCTCAATCTCGGCTTCAAGGATGTGGCCGCGTTGGCCGAGACCATCGTCGAGGCGGATCGTCTCGGGCTCGATATCGGCTCGCTCGCGGTGCTCGAGCGCTACCAGAGCTGGCGACGCTTCGACACGTTCCGCATGGGTGTGACGACCGACGTGCTCAACCGACTGTTTTCCAACGACATCACTCCGGTCAGGATCGCCCGCGATTTCGGCCTTGGCCTCGTCGACCGCATGCCTTCTCTGAAGAGCTTCTTTATCCGGCAGGCGGCCGGTATTGCCGGCGAGACCGATCCGCGGCTGTTGTCGGGTCAGCCGATCTGAGGGTCCACCACGTCCCGCAAGAAATTCGCCCCTCACCCTAACCCTCTCCCCGCAGGCGGGGCGAGGGGACGAGAGCTACTGACACACCATCGCTTGGTGTAGGCCATCGCGGAACAAGCGGATAAAACAACCTTTGCTGCTGACGTGTGAGCAGAGCCGCACATGTCCTTCTCCCCGCCTGCGGGGAGAAGGTGCCGGCAGGCGGATGAGGGGCCATGCGCCGATTGAAATCGCTGCCGGCCTCAATCCTCGATCTTGCGCGCCTCGGAGATCAGCATGATCGGCACGCCGTCGCGGATCGGATAGGCGAGGCGCGCCTTTTCCGAGATCAGCTCGCCGGCTTCCGCATGATAGCTGAGACGGCCCTTGGTCAGCGGGCAGACGAGCAGTTCGAGCAGTTTCGGGTCGACCTTGCTGGCATTGATATCCATTGTCCGTCGCTCACTGCAAAATGCTGTCCATATCGCCGAAGTCGCGCGCAAGCACGATTTCGGTGATGGCGATCAGGGTTTCGGCTCGGGTCTTGAGATCGGGGGCCTCGAGCAGCGCCTGTTTCTCCGCCGGGCCATAGGGTGACATCATCGCCATGGAGTTCACGAGCGTGCGGTTGCTCGCCCGCTCGACGCTTTCCCAGTCGGCTTTCAGCTTGTTGGCTTCGAGATAGGCCTTGAAGGCGGCCAGAAGCGCTGCCCGGTCGACGAGGGTCTCGTCGTCGCGATTTTCGAGATCGGCGGCAAAGGGGCCGATGCGGAAGCGACGGTAGCCACGCGTACCGCCGACTTCCGAAAACAGCCGGTAGCGGCACACGCCTGTGAGCGAGGTGATGTAGCGGCCGTCGCCGGTCTCGGCAAAGGAAGTGATGCGGCCAATGCAGCCGACCTCGCAGAGCGCCTGCATCGGTCCGGTGGCGGTGTCGTTGCGGCCCTCGCAGAAGGACGGCTGTACGATGCCGATCAGGCGGTTGCCGGAAAGGGCGTCATCGAGCATGGCGAGGTAGCGCGGCTCGAAGATGTTGAGGGGAAGCTGGGCGCCGGGAAGCAGCAATGCACCGGTCAGCGGAAACACCGGAATGATCTCCGGCAAGTCCTTCGGACCAAGATAGCGTGCATTTCCGACGTGCATTTCCGATAGACCCTGCCGGTATTCGCTTTGCCCCGCCAAGGAAGCGTGATCAACCAGATCAAAAGATGGTGCGCTGCCTGAAAATCTCAAGGGACGAGCCTGTCGATCTTCACAGGTGAAGATGGATCGTGATCGGATCCGCTTACGAAAAGGGGCGCAGATAGCGCCCCTTTCAAAAACATGTCTGACGGCTCAGGAGAACAGGATCGACGAGAGCTTGCGCCGGGCAGCGATGGTTGCCGGATCCTTCGGGCCCCAGACCTCGAAGAAGGAAAGCAGCTCGCGCCGCGCGCCGTCGTCGTCGTAAGCCCGGTCGCGCTTCATGATCGTGAGCAGATGGTCGGCCGCAGCCATCCGGTCGCCCTCGACGTTGCGGATCTTGGCGAGCAGCACGCGCGCCTCGTGATCATCGGGGTTTGCGGCGAGACGCCGTTCGAATTCGTTCGGATCGCCGAGCTTGCGGGCTTCCTCGATCTGGTCGAGCTTCTTGCCGAGGGCGGCAATGCCGGCGTCCTTGGCAAGGTCTTCCGGCAGGCTGGACAGCGCCTCGCGGGCCTCGGCGAGCTGGCCGAGCGCGATCATGCAATCGACCATGCCGGCAATCGCAACGACGTTTTCGGGATCGGCCTGCAGCACGGCGCCATAGAGGCCGGCGGCGTTCTCGGCATCGCCCGCATCGATCAGCGCCTTGGCGTCGGCGAGAACCGCTTCGATCTCGGCCTTGCTGTCGTCAACGGCGGGGCCGGCGATCTTTTCGATGAACTGCTTGATCTGGCTTTCAGGTACCGCGCCCATGAAGCCGTCGACCGGGCGGCCGCCGACGAAGGCGATGACGGCCGGGATCGACTGGATGCCGAGCTGGCCGGCGATCGAAGGATGATCGTCGATGTTCATCTTGACGAGCTTGACGCGGCCTGCGGCTTCCGTGACCACCTTTTCGATGACGGGGGTCAGCTGCTTGCAGGGACCGCACCAGGGCGCCCAGAAATCGACGAGAACCGGCTGCTGCCTGGAGGCTTCGAGCACGTCCTTGGTGAAGTTGGCAGTGGTGGTTTCCTTGATCAGGTCGCCGCCCGACGCGGCCGCCGGCGCCGGCTGGCCGAAGGAGGCCGAGGCCGTCATCTGAGTGCCGAAAGACCCTGCATAGGGATTGTCGCTGCCCGTCATTCTTCTCTCCTCGCCGGCTCGTCCGCCAGCTTACTGCATTCGCGCCAAAGATCGTATGTCAGGCCGTGACTTTCAAGACAAGCGGTTCGTGTCCGGTCGCTTCCATGAAGCGCAGAAGATCCTTCGAAGCGATCGCGGTCGTGGCGTCGTTGGAAAGCGGATGGCAGTTGACGATATCGAACGTCATCAGCGCTTCGTCGAGGATGACCTTGACGTTGCCCCCGGTGTCGTTGATCGCGCCGAAGGCGGTCACCGCACCTGGAATGACGCCGAGATATTCCATCAGCTTCTCCGGCTTGCCGAAGGACACCTTGCTTGCCGCGCCGATCACCTGGTGCACGGTCTTCAGGTCCACCGTCGCGTGCTCCTCGACGGTCAGCAGGAAATAGTTGTCCTTCTTGTCCTTCACGAAGAGGTTCTTCGTGTGGCCGCCGGGCGTCTCGTCGCGAAGCGCAACCGATTCGGCCACGGTGAAAACCGGCGCGTGGGTCTTCGTCTTATGCTCGATTCCAAGTCCATCGAGAAAATTGAAGAGGTCTTCGGCGGTTTTCGGCTGTGATTCACGCATGATTCTCATCCCTTGGGCACTCGTTTCGTCTCAGCTTTAGGGGAGAAGCCCGTCAGGACGCAATCTCACAGGCGGCGAGGCCAGCCGAAAACGCGGCATTTCCGGGCTTTGCGAGGGGTCTCCCAAAAAATATTCGATTTCTCGTCATTTCCCTGTTGCATTCCAAAATCGCTTAGGCCATATACCGCCCGTCGCCGCAAGACAGCGCCGACGCCACGGTCCACCGACTACCCCCGGACCTTGGATGATGAGCGGGTGTAGCTCAGGGGTAGAGCACAACCTTGCCAAGGTTGGGGTCGGGCGTTCGAATCGCCTCACCCGCTCCAATTTCTCCCAACCACTTCATTTCACAGTTGTTTTCGAAATGAACGGCATTTGCCGTCAGGCGCCCAGCGCTTCGCGACCGGACACTGTGCCGTGCGAATACGCGCGCTCTGCCGAACACAACGCCGGTATTTGGAGAGGCAGTCCTTTCGGCCGCTTCCCCGCCTTTCATTCATTGCAGATTGTCAACACGTGCGCGCGAGCGCGCTCAGCTCTTCATGAACACGTAGTCCGTCTCCTGCCGGCGGATCTCGCCGGGGCGCAGCACCGCGTTCGGGAAGCCGGGATGGTTGGCCGCATCCGGCCAGATCTGGGTTTCCAGGCAGAAACCGGCGAAGGGGCCGTAGCGGCGGCCTTCGAGGCCGGGGACGGGAATGTTCAGTTTGGCGCCGGTATAGAGCTGGACCCCGGGCTCGGTCGTCAGCACTTCCATCGTAACGCCCGAATCGATGCTGCGGGCAAGCGCCACCGAATGTTTCGCCATGCGTTCGTTCGAAAGGCAGAAATTATGATCGTAGGCGACGCGCTCGCCTTCGGTCTGGCGGCTGAGCCGCGTCATCTCCCTGAGATCGAAGGCGGTGCCTTCGACGGCAAGGATCTCACCCGTCGGCACCTGGCGTTCGGTGGTCGGCAGATAGTGGTCGGCGGCGATCATGATGTCGTGACCGAGGGCGTCGGCGCTGCCGTCGAGATTGAAATAGCTGTGCTGGCAGACATTGGCGAGCGTCGCTCGGTCGGTTTCGCTCTCGTAGACGACGCTCAGGACGCCGCCGGGCTTCAGCTGGTAGGTGCAGGTGACCTTGCAATTGCCGGGATAGCCGGCGCGGCCATCCGGGTCGGTAATGGCGAGCGTGACGCTGTCGGGCGTGTGCCGAACGATCGTCCAGTTGCGCTTGCCGATATTGTCGCTGCCGCCGTGCAGATGCGTGACGCCCTTCTCGTTCAATTCGAGCTGGTAGGCCTCGCCATCGAGGGTGAAGCGGCCGTTGCCGATGCGATTGGCGCAGCGGCCGGGCGTAGCGCCGAGATAGGGCGAGTGGGCCAGATAGCTTTCGAGGTCGGTAAAGCCGAGCACCAGCGGCGGCTCGTGGCCTTCCAGGCGCAGGTCCTGGATCACCGAACCCCAGGTGAGCACATGGGCGGTGAGGCCGCCACCGGAAAGCACCACACGATGGACCGGCTCGCCGGATGGCAGGTGGCCGAAGATTTCCGTGTTCTGATGCATGTTCACCGCTTACTCCCCTCTTCGCGATCGCAGCAACCTGCGTCATTTCAAAGAGCGCGGCAACTGGAATTCTCACTGCATGTGCCGTTAAATCGTCTCCGCTGCGGTACGAAAACATGCAAGCCATTCAAAGCGCTACGGCGACCCTGGCGGCTGTTCAAGGGCACACGGCGCTCAAGATTTTCGTGGCGCGTTCAACGCGACAGCTGCTTGGTCGCATCCTGAAGGCCGGCAAGCGTCAAAGGAAACATCCGCCCCTCGAACAGGCTCTTCACCATGCCGATCGACTGGGTGTAACTCCAGTGCTGTTCGGGCACGGGGTTGATCCAGATCGAGCGCGGAAAATGCGCCGTCAGACGCGAGAGCCAGAGGGCGCCTGCCTCGTCGTTCCAATGCTCGACTGAGCCGCCGGGGTGGCTGATCTCATAGGGGCTCATCGAGGCGTCGCCGACGAAGATCGCGCGGTAGTCGCCGCCATAGGTGCGCAGCACTTCGGTCGTACGGGTAATGTCGACGCGCCGGCGGCGATTGTCCTTCCACAGGCCCTCGTAGACGCAGTTGTGGAAGTAGAAATGCTCCATGTGGCGGAACTCGCTGCGAGCCGCTGAAAACAGTTCCTCGACGATACGAATATGATCGTCCATCGAGCCGCCGATGTCGAAGAACATCAGGAGCTTCACGGCATTGCGACGCTCGGGCCTTGTCACCACGTCGAGATAGCCGTGTTCGGCGGTGGCGCGGATCGTGCCACCGAGATCAAGCTCGTCGGCAGCACCCTGGCGCACCCAGCGCCGGAGGCGCTTCAGCGCCACCTTGATGTTGCGCGTGCCGAGTTCGACCGTGTCGTCGTAGTCCTTGAACTCGCGCCGGTCCCAGACCTTGACGGCGCGGCGGTGGCGCGACTGATCCTGGCCGATCCGCACACCCTCGGGATTGTAGCCATGGGCGCCGAAGGGCGAGGTGCCGGCGGTGCCGATCCATTTCGAGCCGCCCTGGTGCCGGCCCTTTTGTTCCTGCAGCCGCTGGCGCAAGGTCTCCATCAGCTTATCGAAGCCACCGAGCGCCTCGACCAGGCGTTTTTCTTCCTCGCTCAGATGCTTCTCTGCGAGCTTGCGCAGCCAGTCCTCGGGGATGACGGCCTCTTCGCCCGCCTCCATCGGGTTGACGGCTTCAAGACCGGAAAAGCAATGCTGGAACACGCGGTCGAAGCGGTCGATATGGCGCTCGTCCTTCACCAGTGCCGTGCGCGCCAGATAGTAGAAGGCCTCGACGTCGAAGGTGGCGATGCCCGCCTCCATCCCCTCGATCAAGGACAGGAATTCCCGGAGCGTGACCGGGACCTTCGCCGCCTTGAGTTCGAGGAAGAAGGGAATGAACATCTGACCTCAGCTTTTCCCGGCGCCGATCTCCGCGACATCATACGGCGTCGTCTGGTACATCTCGTTGATCCAGTTGCCGAAGAAGAGATGCGCATGACTGCGCCAGCGGTTCTGCGGCGGCAGGGTCGAATCGTTGTGCGGGAAGTAGTCGTGCGGCATCTTGATCGGCACGCCCGCATCCACGTCGCGGAAGTATTCGTCCGACAGCGAGGTCGAATCATACTCCACGTGGTTGAACATGTAGAGCCGGTTGCCCTTCTTCTCGTGCACCAGGCAGACGCCCATCTCCTTCGATTCCATCAGGATTTCGAGGCTCGGCACCTTGTCGATGTCGGCGCGGCGGACCTCGGTCCAGCGCGAGACCGGGACGGCGAAATCGTCGGAGAAGCCGTTGAGGTAGACGGAGGAACGATTGAGGTTCTGGTGGCGGTAGACGCCGAAGGCCTTTTCCTTCAGCGCATACTTGGGCACGTCGTGGAAGTGATAGATCGCCGCCATTGCGCCCCAGCAGACGTTGAGCGTCGAATGCACGTTGGTCTCGGTCCAGTCGAGGATGCGCTTCAGCTCGTCCCAATAGGTGACGTCCTCGTATTCGAGCGTCTCGACCGGCGCGCCGGTGATGATAAAGCCGTCGAACTTGCGGCCCTGCACTTCTTCCCAGGTCTCGTAGAAGGAGAGCAGGTGATCTTCCGAGGTGTTCTTGGCCCGGTGAGCGCCGATGCGCACCAGCGACAATTCCACCTGCAGCGGCGAGGCGCCGATCAGGCGCGCCATCTGGATCTCCGTCTTGATCTTGTTCGGCATGAGGTTCAGGAGCCCGATCTGGAGCGGGCGGATATCCTGACGGATCGCCACGGTCTCGGTCATCACCCGCACGCCCTCATGCACGAGGGTTTCGAAGGCGGGCAGCGTATCGGGAATCTTGATGGGCATGGGCTTCCACTCGATCAATACAAAAAAACCGGCGGCGATTGATCGCGACCGGTCCTCGGAAATCCAACTTTCCTCGGCCCTTTAGCGACTTGTTTAACGTGGCTGCAAGCCGGCCGGCCAAATCACCACGAAGAATTTGATAGCGCGACAGGGGCGCGGGGGTCAAGGAAAACGATTCGGGCGGGGCGGAGACGGCCCCTCATCCCGCTGCCGCGACCTTCTCCCCGCTGGCGGGGAGAAGGGGCCTTGCCGCACCCGATCGTTCCACAAGTCAAGCTCAGCCGGTCGTTTGGCTTGGTAGCCGGGTTCGCTATCCGCACGTCTCGGCTTGGAGCCAGCCGTCGTCCGCGTCCCCTCTCCCCGCCTGCGGGGAGAGGGTTAGTCCTCGGGTTAAACCCGAGGAGAGGGGCTACTTTGCAGCAGGTGTAGTGCGTCCCGCATTCCATACCCGAGCCGGTTCCTCGCCTCATCGATACCCAGCCAGAAGAAACGAAAGCGGATCGGGTCACCGCCGCCAAAAGGCGTCATTTCCTGATGTATCCACGTCTGCTGCTGCTCTCCGGTAAGCGCGACGTGAAAAAAGTGTCGCCGATGACAGATTGTCCTGCCGTCTTTCGGGTAGTGGTAGTCCTGCGTGACGAGATGGGTGAGCGCCTCCGTCGGCGTCAGCCCGGTTTCCTCGACGAACTCTCGCAAGGCCGATGTCTGCGGGCTTTCGCCCGGCTCCATCGTGCCGCCGGGTACCTGCAGCGCGATGTCGGGGAAATCCGGCTCGTCGAAGACCAGCAGGCGGTCCTGCCAGGTGGCGTAGATCAGGACCTTGTGGGCATCTGGGTTCATCCGTCGCGGCGCGCCATGAAGGCCAGGCGTTCGAAGAGATGCACGTCCTGCTCGTTCTTCAAAAGTGCGCCGTGCAGCTTCGGCAGCATGGTCTTGGCGTCGGCCCTGAGGTCTGCCGGATCGACCTCGTCGGCGACGAGCAGGCGGATCCAGTCGAGCGCCTCGGACGTGGAAGGCTTCTTCTTCAGGCCCGGCACCTGGCGGATGTCGTAGAAGGCAGCAAGCGCGGCCGAGAGCAGCGTCTTGCGGATGCCGGGATAGTGCACCTCGACGATACGGGCGAGCGTGTCCGCGTCGGGAAAGCGGATATAGTGGAAGAAGCAGCGACGCAGGAAAGCGTCCGGCAGTTCCTTCTCGTTGTTGGAAGTGATGATGACGATCGGGCGGTGACGGGCGCCGATCATCTCGCCGGTCTCGTAGACATGGAATTCCATGCGGTCGAGTTCCTGCAAGAGGTCGTTCGGAAACTCGATGTCGGCCTTGTCGATCTCGTCGATCAGAAGCACCACGCGGCGATCGGCTTCGAAGGCCTGCCAGAGCTTGCCTTTGCGGATATAGTTCCGGACCTCGTTGACGCGCTCGTCGCCGAGCTGGCTGTCGCGAAGCCGCGACACGGCGTCATATTCGTAAAGGCCCTGCTGCGCCTTCGTTGTCGACTTGACGCTCCATTCGATCAGTTCCAGGCCAAGGGCGGCGGCGATCTGGCGGGCAAGCTCGGTCTTGCCGGTGCCGGGCTCGCCCTTGACAAGCAGCGGCCGCTCCAGCCGGATCGCAGCGTTGACGGCGATCATCAGGTCCTTGTCGGCGATATAGTCGGCGGTGCCTTGAAATTGCATGGGCGTCTTCCGGTTCAGCGTAAGTCAGGCGAAGTCATGCCCTATGGACTATCGCATAATGGCTTAAATCGGAATCGTTTTGAGGGTAGGTGCGATCAAGGGGTCAGCCGCGAAGGGCAGTGACCTCGATCTCGATCAGCATTTCCGGGCGGATCAGGTCGCAGACAATCATGGTTGCGGCCGGGCGGATCTCGCCAAAAACTTCGCCGAAGATCGAGAACACCCGGTCGGCGAAGCTGGCATCGGTGACGTAGTAATGATTGCGGACAACGTCCTTCATCGAGAAGCCCGCTTCCTTCAGCGCGCCCTCGATCGTCTTCAGGCAATTGCGCGCCTGCTCCTCCACTGTCTCGGGCATGGTCATGGTGGCGTAGTCATAGCCGGTCGTGCCGGAGACGAAGCACCAGTCGCCCATCGCGACGGCACGCGAATAGCCTGCCGTCTTTTCGAAGGGCGAACCCGAGGAGATGAGCTTGCGCGCCATATCTTCGTTTTAAGCCCAGGGGCGCGCGGCGCCGACGGTCTTTTCGAAGCTGTCGATGGCGGTTGCCTTTTCCAGCGTCAGGCCGATGTCGTCGAGGCCGTTCAGCAGGCAGTGACGCTTGAAAGCATCGACCTCGAACTTGACCGAGCCGCCGTCCGGGCCGGTGATTTCCTGGGACTCCAGGTCGATCGAGAGGATGGCGTTGGAGCCGCGCGAGGCGTCGTCCATCAGCTTGTCGAGGTCAGCCTGGCTGACGACGATCGGCAGGATACCGTTCTTGAAACAGTTGTTGTAGAAGATGTCGGCAAAGGACGTGGAGATCACGCAACGGATGCCGAAGTCGAGCAGCGCCCACGGAGCATGCTCGCGCGAGGAGCCACAGCCGAAGTTGTCGCCGGCAACGAGAATGCTGGCGTTCTGGTAGGCCGGCTTGTTGAGGACGAAATCCGGGTTGACCGAGCCGTCTTCGTTGTAGCGGGCTTCGGCGAAGAGGCCCTTGCCAAGGCCGGTGCGCTTGATCGTCTTCAGGTAATCCTTCGGAATGATCATGTCCGTGTCGATGTTGACGACGGGGAGGGGGGCGGCGACACCGGTGAGCTTGACGAATTTTTCCATAACTTCAGGCCTTCGATTTCAGAAGAATGTTGCGCTAGCGTTTAGATGAGTTTTGCGCCGAAATGAAGGAAAATCTGTTCAAATAGGCGTCGCCGGGTGGGTGAAAATGCCCGCCCGGCGAGAGCTTCGTCCGGATTTCGATTGTCTGCAGGGACTTAGCCTGCCTTCACCGGGCTGTTCATGGCCCAGAGAACACCGAAGGGATCGCGGAGCTGGCCGTAGCGATCGCCCCAGAACATCAGTTCGATCGGCATCACCACCTCGGCGCCGGCAGCAACGGCGCGATCCCACCAGGCATCGATGTCGTCGACAGTCAGCGTCAGGGTGAAGGCCTGCGGCTTTTCCAGCGGATGGCCGTATTCCGGATAGGCGTCAGCCAGCATCAGCGAGCTGCCGTTGATATAGAGATGGATGTGCATCGTGCGGCCCTGCTCGTCGAGCGGATGCCGGTTGACTTCCTTGCCGCCGAAGGCGCGCTGGTAGAACTCGGAGGCCTTGGCGGCGCCATCGACCTGAAGATAGGGCAGAAGGCCGTTCAGGACCGGTGCCGGCTGCTGCGTCTGGGTATCCATATCGTTCTCCATCCTGTTTAAAGAGCCAGGACCGTGCTGGCCTGCCTCAAGGACGGACATGGAATGGTCGATCCGACATGGGGTCGAAAAAAAATTGCAGCCGGCTGAAAGACGGTTTTCAAGGGACGCAAACAGGGTTCGAGCCGATCGTCGATCGGCCCGATTGCGGGGTACCAAGATCGCTGGAAATCGATTCCGACCGCCGGGAATTAGAGGTCGATGATCGTGCCGCGACCGTCGTTCCAGATGCGCATCTCGCGCTGGCCCTGGGCGGGGCCCGCGGCAGCCGGGCGCACCGTGGCGCGGGCTGGCCTGAAGTTCAGCCGGGTGGCAATGGCGCTGCCGACCACGACAACGGCGGCGATGCCGGCAAGGGCGAGCGCCAGCGAGGCGGTAAGTACAAAGGCCGCGAACGTGATGGTCAGGGCTGCGGCCGTAAAGAGAACAGAGCGAATGCTTTGCATAATCGTCACCTTTCTGATGGCGATGTGGGGGCTCGCCTTCGGACTTGCAAGAGGCGGGCCCTCGAAAGGGGTGCGGCGGTTCGCCTCGTCTTGCGGAACGCAGCAAAGGCGGGCACAACTGAAGCATGAACAAATCGAGCGAACATCACCCGGTACGCCTGCGCCGCTCGGTGCTTTGCGTGCCGGCCGACAATGCCCGCGCGCTTGCCAAGGTCGCGGAACTTGCGACGGATGCTGCGATCTTCGATCTCGAGGATGCGGTAGCGCCCGAGTGCAAGGTGGAAGCGCGTGCGGCGCTGGTGCATTATCTGACGACAAGCCGGCCGGATTGCGAGATCGTCATCCGCATCAATGCGATCGGCTCGGACTATGGCCAGGGCGATCTTGCTGCAGCGCTTGCGGCCAATCCCGACGCCATCCTGTTGCCGAAGGTCGAAAGCCCGGCGGATATCCAGGCGGCGGCCGACTGGCTCGACGAGAACGATGCGCCGGAGACGTTGCGCCTCTGGGCGATGATCGAGACGCCGCGCGGGGTCATCAACGCGCCTCTTATCGCCGAGGCCGGCCGCACCTTCAGCGGCAGGCTCGATTGTTTCGTCGTCGGCCTCAACGACCTGCGCAAGGAGACCGGCGTTCCGGATCGTCCGGGCCGGCCCTATCTCATCCCCTGGCTGATGCAGATCCTGCTTGCCGCGCGTGGCGGCGGGCTCGATGTCATCGATGCCGTGTTCAACGATTTTCGTGACGCTGCCACCTTTGACGAAGAATGCCGGCAGGGCCGCGACATGGGCTATGACGGCAAGATGCTGATCCATCCGGCGCAGATCGGCCCGGCGAACGAGCGCTTCGGCGTCGAGCAGGTCGCCGTTGACGAGGCCCGCGCGATCATCGCCGCCTTTGCGCTCTCGGAAAATGCCGGCAAGGGCGTCATCAATTTGAGCGGACGCATGGTCGAGCGGCTGCATCTCGACCAGGCCGTAACGCTTGCCGCCAAGGCGGACCTCATCGAACAACGAAAGACAAGATCTTGAAACTCTACCGCTTCCTGACCGGTCCCGACGACGCCACCTTCTGCCACAAGGTGACGGCGGCGCTGAACCAGGGCTGGAGCCTGCACGGCTCGCCCACCTACGCCTTCAATGCCGATACGCAGCACATGCAGTGCGGCCAGGCGGTGGTCAAGGAGGTCGAGGGCAAGGATTACACCCCGGATATCAAGCTGTCGGAACAGTAGTGGCGCTGCCGTCAGTATCGGCGGCTGCCCCTCACCCTAGCCCTCTCCCCGCAGGCGGGGAGAGGGGACGTGCCAGCTCACGATGTCGCGGAACGGAGTTGCCGTCGGCGGGATGTCGGGGGCGTATTGTTGAGGCGAGTGGGTGCCGCGAGTCTCCTTCGCCCCGCTTGCGGGGAGAAGGTGGCCGGCAGGCCGGATGAGGGGCAAAGCGAAACGGTAAGCCCTGCTCTTTAAGTCACGCAATCCCGGACGGAAAACCGCTTCAACTTTCCTGGAATTGCTTAGCCGCCGACGTGCTCGACGCTGGCCTCGATCCGTTCCATGTCGTCGTCGGAGAGGCCGAAATGGTGGCCGATCTCGTGGATCAGAACGTGGGTGATGATGTCGCCGAGCGTCTCCTCGTTCTCCGCCCAGTAGTCGATGATCGGGCGGCGATAGAGGGTGATGCGGTTCGGAAACTGGCCGGTTTCCATGGTGAAGCGTTCGCTGATGCCGCTGCCTTCGAAGAGGCCGAGCAGGTCGAAGGGCGTTTCCAGTGCCATGTCCTCGAAAACGTCGTCGCTCGGGAAGTCGGCAACTTCGATGACAAGGTCGGTCGTCAGTTGGCGGAATTCCTGCGGCAGGTGGCCATAGGCCTCCAGCGCAAGCTGCTCGAATGTGGTAAGCGTCGGTGCGTGGCGTTCCCGCCAATCATCGGTCTGGTCAATGCGGGCCATAGGCACTCCTTGTTGCCCTCCATATAGCGATTTTGCCTTTGTTTTTCGAGTGTTGAATTCTTTGACCACAGGGACAGGAATAAATTCTTAGAATTGGCTGTTGACTCATTTATGAAGCTCTGGAATCTAATAGAACATAACATGAACATACTGATGGGAGTTGACCGTCATGGCCGACACAGCCGTGCAGCGGGAGACGGTACTTTCGCTCCGAGAAACCATAGCCAGGATCGAAAACCGTCGGCTTCCGGGCGTCGTGCGCACCGCCAAGGCGGCCGATCCCGGCGGCTTCCGTCAGCGGGAAGAAGACGAGCCTGGCCGCAAGGCGCTGGCGCTTGGCGTTCCCGATCTGGACGATCTTCTCGAAGGCGGCCTGCCGCTCGAAGGCATGACGGAAATCCGCAATGCCGAGACGCGCGATGCGGGTGCTGCCGCCGGTTTTGCCGCAGCACTCGGCGTGCTCTGCCAACGGGCGCGGCTTGAAAAGGGCGAGCCGTCCGCCCCCGTTCTCTGGATCAGCCAGTCGATGGCTTCCACCGAGGCGGGCATGCCCTATGGGCTGGGTCTGAAGGCCTTTGGCCTCGATGTCCGCGGCCTCGTCTTCAGCCTGCCGCGCACGATAAAGGACGCGCTCTGGATCGCCGAGGCTGCACTTTCCGTGCCGAGCTTCTGTGCCGTCATCCTCGAAATTCGCGGCAACCCGGCTGCCCTGGCACTCAGCGAGAGCCGGCGCCTGCATGTGCGCTCGCGCGCCGGCCACGTCCCGCTTCTGCTTTTGCGCCAATCCGGACACGAGGAGGCGAGCAGCGCCTTCTTCCGCTTCCTCGTCGAGCCGGCGCCGGCGCGCGAGCGACCGCTACCGGATGGATCGATGCTTCGCGGCAGCATCGGCCATCCCGTCTTTCACGTCATTGCCGAGAAGAGCAGGGCTCCTGCGCCGCTCGGCTTCTTCCTGGAGTGGAACCCCCATGACCGCCGCCTTTACCCCGTCGAGCCCCTACCAGCCGCTGCTGCGGCAGATCCACAACCAGCGCATTCTGTCGCTCGCCTTTCCGCATCTTCCGGCCGATCGGGTCGCGCGCAAGCGCTGGGGGAACTCGTGGCTTTCCCGCGGGCGTCCTGAACACCCGCCCGTCGTCTTCGCCGACAAGGTGAAGAGCGCGATGCGTCTCGTTGCGCTCGATGGTTTTGCTGAAAGGCGTGGGTTTCATATCGGCCAGGGTGTCGCCGAAGCGCGGGCCATGTGTCCCGAGATCGACGTGCTGCCGGCCGATCCCGCCGCCGACCGGGCGCTGCTTGCAGGGCTGGCGGACTGGTGCAGCCGCTACACGCCGCTCGTCGCGCTTGATGGCGACAGCGGTCTCTTTCTCGACATCACCGGCTGCGCCCATCTTCTCGGCGGGGAAAAGGCGCTGCTCGACGATCTGCTCGCTCGCCTTTTCCATCTGGGCGTCGAGGCCCGGGCGGCGATCTCCTCGTCCGCCGGGCTCTCCTGGGCGGTGGCGCGTTTCGGCTCCGACGCTATCCTTGCCGAGGACGAGGCGGCGCGGGCGCTGGCGCCGTTGCCGATGGCAGCACTCCGGCTGCCGCGGGAAACGATCGAAACACTGGGCCGGGTCGGACTCAAGCAGATCGGCGACCTGATCGAGGCGCCGCGTGCGCCGCTTGCTCGCCGGTTCGGCGCAACCCTGCTTCTGCGTCTCGACCAGGCGCTCGGGCGCGAGGACGAGCCGCTGTCGCCACGGCTGCCGGTCGCAGCCCTTTCGGCAGAGCGGCGGCTCGGCGAGCCGGTCCAGGGTGAAGACGATATATTGGGCCTGACGGAAGAACTGGCACTGCGGCTGAAACCGGAGCTGGAGAAGCGCGGCGAGGGCGGACGCTTGTTCGAGCTTCTGCTTTTCCGCGTTGACGGTGCGGTCTTCCGCATCGCCGCCGGTACCTCCTCGCCGCTCAACGATCCGCGGCGTGTCGCCGGTCTTTTCCGCGAGCGCCTGCAGGCGGTGCACGACGATCTCGATGCCGGCTTCGGCTTTGAAATCCTCCGGCTTTCGGTGCCGAAGAGCGAAAAATACGAGGTGATGCAGGAGGATTTCTCCGGCACGCCGGATCGCGCGCGTCCGCTTGCCGCCTTCGCCGATCGGGTCATGGCGCGGTTCGGCGCAGAAAGCCTGATGGTGCCGGCGCTCTCGGAAAGCCATGTGCCGGAGCGGGCGGCAAGCTTCCGGCCGCTCACGGACCTGGCGCTGATCGGCAGGGCTGAGGAACCGGCGCAAAACATTCCGGTGACCCTGCTTGCGGCTGCCGCCCGGCCGCAGCGGCTCTTTCCAAGTCCCGAGCCGGTGGAGGCGGTGGCCGAGGTGCCGGAGGGGCCGCCGAGAAGCTTTCGCTGGCGGCGCACGCTGCACCGCATCGCGCGGGCCGAAGGGCCGGAGCGGATCGCCGGCGAATGGTGGCTCGATGGCGAGCCGGCGCTGGAACGCGACTATTTCCGGGTGGAGGACGATAGCGGCCGGCGGTTCTGGCTGTTTCGCGAGGGTCATTATGGCGCGAGCGCCCCGCCGCGCTGGTTCATGCATGGAGTCTTCGCATGAGCGACGTTGCTCCCTATTTCGAGATCGGCGCCTGGTCGAATTTCTCCTTCCTCGAAGGTGCCTCCCATCCGGGTGAGATGGTCGTTGCGGCGAGCCGCCTCGGTATTGGCGGCCTTGGCATTGCCGATCGCAACACGGTCGCCGGCGTGGTGCGCGCCCATGCGCAGGCCAAGGTGGAGAAGTCGGCCTTCCAGCCCGGTGCGCGGCTCTCCTTTGCCGAAGACCTGCCCGACGTGCTCGCCTACCCCCTAAACCGCCGCGGCTGGGGCAATCTCTGCAGGATGCTGAGTGCTGGAAACCTGCGCGCCAAGAAGGGTACCTGTACGCTCTACGAGACCGATCTCATCGAATGGGGCGAGGATTTGCTTCTCGCGGTGCTGCCGGGTCCTGTCATCGGTGCGCCGGAGGCAACCCTGCTTGCCGATTTCCTCAAGCGGCTGAAACCGCATTTGGGCGACCGGCTCTATCTGGCGCTGGTGCCGCGTTATGACGGCTTCGACCAGCTTGCCTTTGCCGGGCTCGCGACCATTGCCCGCCATGCGTCCGTCAAGCTCGTCGCCACCAACAGTCCGCTGTTCCATGCCGCCGATCGACGGCCGCTTGCCGATGTCGTCACCGCCATCCGCGAGCATGTGACGATCGCCTCGGCAGGCTATCGGCTGCACGCCAATGCCGAGCGGCATCTGAAGACGCCCGCCGAAATGGCGCGCATTTTTCGCGACTATCCGGAAGCGATCGCCAATACCGGACACTTCTTCGGACGGCTGAAGTTTTCGCTGTCGGACCTCGAATATCAATATCCGGATGAGAGCATTCCGGGCGAGACGCCGACGCAGACCCTGCGGCGGTTGACCATGGAAGGCGCACGCGAGCGGTATCCCGGTGAGATCCCCAAGAAGGTGTCGACGCAGATCGAGTACGAGCTCGAACTGATCGCCAGCAAGCGTTACGAGCCCTACTTCCTGACGGTGCGCAACATCATGCAGTTTGCGCGCAGCGTTCATATCCTGTGTCAGGGCCGCGGGTCGGCGGCGAATTCCACCGTCTGCTACTGCCTGGGCATCACCGAGGTCGACCCGTGTGAGACCACCCTGCTCTTCGATCGCTTCCTCTCGACCGAGCGCGACGAGCCTCCGGACATCGACGTCGATTTCGAGCACGAGAAGCGGGAAGAGGTGATCCAGCATATCTACCGCACCTACGGCAAGGAACATGCCGGGCTGACGGCCGCGGTCATCAGCTACCGGGCGCGCTCGGCCGGTCGCGAGACCGCCAAGGCCTTCGGCTTTTCCGAGGATGTGCAATCGGCGCTCGCCGGTTCTGTCTGGGGCTGGTCCGTCGCGGATCTCTCGGAGCGCGAGGCGCAGGCTGCCGGTCTCGATACGAAAGACCCGACGACGGTGAAGGTGCTCGACTACGCCACCGAGCTGATGAGTTTCCCGCGCCATCTCTCCCAGCATGTCGGCGGCTTTGTCATGACCCGCGACCGGCTCGACGAGGTGGTGCCGATCATGAACACGGCGATGCCCGACCGCTTCATGATCGAGTGGGACAAGGACGACCTCGACACGCTGAAGATCCTGAAGATCGATGTTCTGGCGCTCGGCATGCTGACCTGCATTGCCCGGGCATTTGGCCTGCTCGATCGGCATTACAATGAGCAGAAGAACCTGCATCAGCTCTTCAAGGATCATCAGGACGCCGTCTACGACATGATCTGCCGCGCCGATACGATCGGTGTCTTCCAGATCGAAAGCCGGGCGCAGATGAGCATGTTGCCGCGGCTGAAACCGCGTATCTTCTATGACCTCGTCATCGAGGTGGCGATCGTCCGGCCCGGACCGATCCAGGGAAACATGGTGCATCCCTATCTGAAACGCCGGGAGCAGCGGGATCGCAGGATTCCCATCGAGTATCCGAGCCCTGAATTAGAGGTCGTTTTGAAGCGGACGCTTGGCGTGCCGCTGTTCCAGGAGCAGGCGATGCAGATTGCCATCACCGCTGCCGGTTTCTCGCCCAGCGAGGCCGATCAGTTGCGGCGGGCGATGGCGACCTTCAAACGCACCGGCACCATTCATACCTTCCATGAAAAGATGATCGAGGGCATGGTCAGCAACAACTATCCGCGCGATTTTGCCGAGCGCTGCTTCAAGCAGATCGAAGGCTTCGGCGAATATGGTTTTCCCGAGAGCCATGCCGCGTCCTTCGCGCTGCTCGTTTATGTCTCCTCCTGGCTCAAGACCTATTATCCCGATGTCTTCTGCGCGGCGCTCCTGAACTCCCAGCCGATGGGCTTTTACGCGCCGGGGCAACTGGTGCGCGATGCGCGCGAGCATGGGGTCCGGGTGCTGCCCGTCGACATCAACCACTCGGTCTGGGATGCGGACCTTGAAGAGGGGGGCTTCGACAAGAGAGCCATCGAGCCGCGCCATCGCGAGATGCAGGATGTGATCAGGACGAAGAAGGCGATGCGTCTCGGCTTCGGCTCGATCAAAGGGCTGAAGCAGGAGGAGATCGAGGATAAGCTCGTCGCCAACCGGGGCGCCGGTTACGCAACGGTGCGCGATCTCTGGCTGCGCTCCGGCCTCTCCCGCTCCGCGCTCGAAAGGCTTGCCGACGCGGATGCCTTCCGCTCGATCGGGCTCGATCGTCGCAAGGCGCTCTGGGCGGTGAAGGCGCTCGATGAAAAAAGCGCTGCCGAGCGGCTGCCGCTCTTCGAGGGGGCTGCGAGAGAGGAGTTGCGGCCGGAACCGGCCATGATCCTGCCGGAGATGCTGGCGGGTGAGCAGGTGATCAACGACTATCGCTATCTCTCCTTCTCGCTGAAGGCGCATCCGGTTTCCTTCCTCAGAGATACGCTTGCCGCGCAGGGGATCGTCCAGAGCCGCATGCTTGCGACCGCCCCGGTCGGGCGGCGGGTGACCGTTGCCGGGCTGGTGCTCGTTCGCCAGCGCCCGGGTTCGGCCAAGGGCGTCATCTTCATGACGATCGAGGACGAGACCGGTGTTGCCAATGCGATCGTCTGGCCGAAGGTGTTTGCGACCTATCGGCCGGTGGTCATGGGTGCGCGTCTGGTCAAGATTCGCGGCCGGCTGCAGCGCGAAAGCAGCGTCATCCATGTGGTCGCCGAACACATCGAGGACATCACGCCGATGCTCGGGCTGCTGCGCAAGGAAGCGCGGCGGTTCGGCGCAAGCGAGCGTGCCGACGAGGCGCTGAGACCGACCGGTGACGCGCGCATGAAGCGGGCACAAGGCGACCAGCGCCTGCCGATGCCCCGCCACTCCGGCAGCAGTTCCAGCGATCCGGATCGGGCAACAGCCGAGGTGGCCGACGTGATGCCGAAGGGGCGCAATTTCCATTGAAAGGCTCCGGTTAGGCTTTGCCGCCTCTCAAGTGAGTGGGGCTGTCTGGTAAAGCGCTGCCGGGTCGCCGGAAGGATTCCATGGAATGCTTCCGGCGCAGGTCACGGGTAGGATTCCCGCGGTCGTGATAGAAGGTGTGTAAAAATGTCGCAGGCTGCGCGCCTCGTGACCCATTCAGGGTTTGCAAGATCAGTCGCTCAGGAATCTCTAAAATTCTGAAAAGGCGAAGTTTTTTGTCAAGTTTAGAGTCGTTCTAATCCACCCGCAACTTCCGCTCGCGGAGTTTTTAGTTGACACTAAATGTCCTGTTTTGCTTTATGCGCTGATACAGGGCGTTGCGTACGACAGGCGAGACGACATGCTGGTTTGCAGCTGCAATTTCATCACGGAAAAAGAGATCGAGGACACGATCATTGGTCTCCTCGACGAGGACTGTTGGCAGCTGATCGTGCCGGCGAAAGTCTACCACGCGATGGAAAAACGTGGCCGTTGCTGCGGCTGTTTCCCCAATGTCGTCGACATCATCATCCGCACCACCGAGCAATATCACGCGCACCGCGACTCGACGGACGCAGAGATATTTGATTTCATGACCCGCCTCAGACAATTCCACGACGACAACCGGAGGGCGGATCTTGAAAGGCGACAAAAAAGTCATCGAGCAGCTTAACGAAGCGCTCTATCTCGAACTCGGTGCCGTCAACCAGTATTGGCTGCATTACCGCCTCCTCGAAGACTGGGGCTATACGCTTCTCGCCAAGAAGGAGCGGGCCGAATCCATCGAGGAGATGCAGCATGCCGACAAACTCGTCGCGCGCATCATCTTCCTCGAAGGCCATCCCAACCTGCAGACGGTTGCGCCGCTGCGCATCGGCCAGAACGTCAAGGAAGTGCTGAAGGCGGACCTCGCAGGCGAATACGACGCCCGCACCGCCTACAAGAAATCCCGCGACATCTGTCATGCCGCCGGAGACTATGTCTCCATGAAGCTCTTCGAAGAGCTGCTCGCTGACGAGGAAGGCCATATCGACTTCCTCGAAACCCAGCTCGAGCTGCTCGACAAGATCGGCGAAGAGAAATACGGCCAGCTCAATGCGTCGCCTGCCAACGAGGCCGAAGCCGACTGAGCCTGGTGAAAGCCTAGTAATACAAAGGCCGGCGATCTCGCCGGCCTTTGTCGTTTCAGGCGCGGGCAGCGCCGGTTCACGGCGCCAGATGCGTAAAAGCCGCGACCACTTCCTCGTAGACCTTGCGCTTGAACGGCACGATTAGCTCCGGCAGGTCGCGCATCGGCTTCCATTCCCAGGCGTCGAATTCCGGTTCGTGCCCGCCCGGTGGCGGGTTGATGGCGATCTCGTTTTCCTCGCCTTCGAAGCGGAAGGCATACCAGCGCTGCGTCTGGCCGCGATACTTGCCCTTGAGGCCGATGCCGATCAGGTGTTCGGGCAGATCGTAGTTGATCCAACCGGGCGCTTCCGCAAGCAGCGAGACAGTGCTCATGCCGGTCTCTTCGTAAAGCTCGCGATAGGCCGCCTTCAGCGGATCTTCGTTCTTGTCGATGCCACCCTGCGGCATCTGCCATTGCTGCGGCGAGCCGTCATATTCGGAATTGCCGACGGCGATGCGATGGCCGGCCCAGACAAGGCCCGACCGGTTCAGCACCATCACGCCGACACAGGGGCGATAGGGAAGGTCGTCCGCCTTCAGTTTCTTGTCCTTGCTCATCGGCTGCCTCTTCTTTGCAAACGTCGATTGGTCCCATCGGGACGGCTTTAAGCTAGTTCTGTTGCGGATCCTTGACGAGCGCGGAAACGCCGACGATCTCGATGCCGCGGGCCTGCGCCTCGCTGACCCAGGAGGCAATCGCGCCGACGCTTTCGTCGAAGGCGGAAGCGACGCCGATGGCCGTCCCGTTACGGCGCGCGATGCGCTCGAGTTCGTCGAGCTTGCGCAGGATCGCGCCGCGGCTGAGTTCGCTGTCGAGCGTCAAGTCGGCAAAGCCGTGCGGCACGTCGAAGGCGCCGGCAACCTTGCCGGAAAGCGATTGCGCCGAAGTCCCGTCGTCGAGGAACAGCAGGCCGCGCTTGCCGAGATCGCGCATGACCGGCTCCAGCGCATCGGCATCGGACAGGAAGCGGCCGCCAAGATAATTCATGACGCCGGTATAGTTGGTGATCTCGGCGAGGTTGCGGTGCAGTTCCGCGAGGTTCTTCTTTTCGCTGAGGCCGACGCGCAGCGCATTGGGGCCGGGATCGTTGGCCGGATAGTCGAACGGCTCCATCGGCAATTGCAGCAGGATCTCGTGGCCGCTCCGGCGCGCTTCCTGCATCCAGCGCTGCAGGCTGTTTCCGGCCGTGGCAAAGCCGAGTGTCACCTCGCCCGGCAGGTCGCGGATCGCCTTCTGGGTTCCCGTCTGGCTGAGGCCGAGACCGCCGACGACAAGTGCGATGCGCGTGCCGCGCGCACCCGACCAGGGGCGTGCATATTGATCGAGCGGACGCAGACCGTCGGGGCCGATGATCGGCAGCCGCCCGGCGGGGCTTTCTTCCAGCAGGTCGTCATTGGGCATCGCCGCCATGCGCGGATCCTGGCCGCGGATCGGACCGACATTGATCAGTGCGGGGCCCTTGCCGTCGCGGCTGCGTGGCGAGAACGTCGTGACGGTGGAGCCGTCATCGGTGAGCGTGTGCTCGACATCGGCGCCGGAATAGGCCGTTCCCGGCGTCATCGTTCCGGAGCCGACGCCCGTCCGCCCGCTTTCCGGGTTGGATGCCTTGTCGCCCGCGCTCTTCGCCTTCTCGGCGGTTGCGACCGGCGACGCGGGATCACGCCGCAAACCGTCCGGCGAAAGCGTGTTCCAGGCGGAAAGGCCAATCACCGCGGCGATGCAAAGGCCGGCAAGAGAAAACCCGAGCAGCCGTCGGGGATTGCGCTTCGACGCTGGCTTGGCCCGCCGGTTCTGGCCGAGCGGTGCATTGAGATCAGTTCCCAAAACGGAGCCTCGGTCGAGCTGTGGGATGTTGCCGCTGGAGCGAGGCCGGCGCCAGGACGCGTGCCGATCCTCTCCCGTCGCACGCCGTATGCCTTCGAAGAATCAGTGGCCGCGGCAGCGCTTGCTAACCCTATAATTTAGTGGCGAAGGCTTGACCAGTGCATCGGCCGGCCCAGCCATGGGCCAAACGCAAAGCGCCGCATGTTCGGGTGAACATGCGGCGCTTTGTTTCGTGTCTGTCAGGCTTACTTCTTCAGCTGCGCCTGTTCGGGGCTCGCCGGGAAGGACGGGTCCGTCTTCTTGCCGCGCAGAAGGTCGAGCGCGTAGTTCAGCTGCAGGTCGTCCTTGGTTTCCGGCGGAACATAGGCGACCGAGCCGGAGCCTTCGTCGGTCTCGCTCTGGCCCTGGATGTGGCCGCGCAGATCGGACTCGCCCTGAGCCTCGACCTTGCCGAGCAGTTCCGGCGGAAGCGGCTGTTCGACCTTGATGTCAGGCGTGATGCCCGTGCCCTGGATCGATTTGCCCGACGGCGTGTAGTAGAGCGCGGTCGTCAGACGCAGTGCACCGGCTTCTCCGAGCGGGATGATCGTCTGGACCGAACCCTTGCCGAAGGAGCGGGTGCCGAGCACCGTTGCGCGCTTCAGGTCCTGCAGGGCGCCGGCGACGATTTCCGAAGCGGAGGCCGAGCCGCCGTTGACCAGCACGATCACCGGCTTGCCATCGGTCAGGTCGCCCGGCGTGGCGTTGAAGCGGCGGGTCTCGTCCGGGTTGCGGCCGCGGGTCGAAACGACCTCGCCGCGCTCCAGGAAGGCGTCGGAGACGTTGATCGCCTGGTCGAGCAGACCGCCCGGGTTGAGCCGCAGGTCGAGCACGTAGCCCTTCAGCTTGTCGGCCGGCACTTCCGCCTTGATCTTCTCGATGCCCTTCTTCAGGTCGTCATAGGTCTTTTCAGTGAAGGATATGACGCGCAGGTAGCCGACGTCGCCTTCGGTGCGGAACTTGACCGCGCGAACGGCGATGACGTCGCGCACGATCGTCAGTTCGATCGGCTTGTCCGCGCCCTTGCGCAGGATCGTCAGCTTGATCGGGGTGCCGATGGCGCCGCGCATCTTTTCGACCGCGTCCTCGAGCTTCAGGCCGCGAACGTCCGCACCGTCGATCTTGGAAATGAAGTCGCCGGCAAGCACGCCGGCGCGCGCTGCGGGCGTGTCGTCGATCGGGCTCGTGACCTTGACGAGGTCGTCTTCCATCGTCACTTCGATGCCGAGGCCGCCGAATTCACCGCGGGTCTGGGTGCGCATGTCCTCGGCGTCAGCCGAGTTCATGTAGCTCGAATGCGGGTCGAGCGAGGAAAGCATGCCGTTGATGGCGTTCTCGATCAACTTGTCGTCCTGCGGCGGCGTCACGTATTGCGCCCGCACGCGTTCGAAAACGTCGCCGAAGATTGCCAGTTCGCGGTAGGTCGAGGTGTTGGCAGCGACGGCCGGAACGACAGCCGAATAAACCACGCCCATCGCGGTCGCGCCCATCAGCGCCCCGACCAGAACAAGTGAAGCCCTACGTATCATTTCGCGCCTTTCCAACCTCTGCTGCGGTCCACCAAGGTCGGGAATCAACCGGTTTTCCGTCTTTTCGGAATTCAATGTAAAGCGTCGGCCGGTCCGTTTCCAGCGCCAAGGCCGCAGCGCTCGCCACTCTTTTTGCGCCCATCGTCGCCAGCGGTTCTCCGGCCACGACGAACTGCCCAGTCTGCACGCTCACCTTCTCCATCCCCGAAAGCACGACGTGATAGCCGTCGCCCGGGTTGAGAATGATCATCTGTCCATAACTGCGGAAATTGCCTGCATAGACGATCCAGCCATCTGACGGCGCGGTCACCAGCGCGCCGGGATTGGTTTCCAACATGATCCCTTGCAGGGAATGCCCCGTGCCGTCTGCATCGCCGAATTTGCGCAACAGCGATCCCGCAGCCGGATAGGCAAGCTTGTTCCTCAGCTCCGAAAACACATATGCGGGCGCAATGCGGTTTTTGTCAGGCACCGCGTTGCGGGCCAATTCCCGCGCCGCTTCGCGCTCGGCTTCGCTCATGCGCCGGCGTTCTTCCTCCTGGGCGCGCGCCGCCTCTGCAGCCTCGCGAACGGAGGAGATCTGATCCTCGAGCGAGCCGATCAGGCCCTGTAGATTGGTCGCCTGCGAGGCCAGTTCCTGCGCCTTGCGCTGCTCGGCGGCAAGCTCGGTGGCGCTCGACTGACGCAGCTTCTCCTTCTCGGCGACCAGCATCGACATGCGACGCTCTTCCTCGACATTGGCGGTCATTGCCGCCGTCAGGTCTTCGCGCTGCCGGTCGATGCCGGCGCGGATATCGGCGAGCGCCTTGAGGTCGGCCACCAGGTTTTCGGTTTCCTTGCGCAGGCCGGGCACGACGGCGCCAAGCAGGATGGCGCTGCGCACGGAGCCGAGCGCATCCTCGGGCGTCACCAGGATCGCCGGCGGCGGGTTGCGCCCCATCCGCTGCAGGGCGGCGAGCACTTCGGCAAGCACGCCACGGCGGGAGCGCAGCGAGCGGCGGACCGTATCTTCCTTGGTTCTCAGGTCGCTCAGCTTCTTCTCGCCGTCGACGATCTGCTGCTCGAGATCCTGGCGCTTCTTCGCGGACTCGACGATCGCGGCGCGCAGCGCCTCGTTGGTCTTGTCTATCTCGGCAATGGTTTCCGTCAGCGCATTGGCGCGCTCCTGGGAAAGCGTAATCGTCTTCGACAGCGCATCCAGTTCGCTGCGCGTGCTGTTGCGGCGAAGCGTGAGGTCGGCAGCGGGATCGGGCGGACCCTGTTCCTGACCGGTCGCGGCGGCGGCGGGCGGCGTGGCCTCCTGGGCGCTCGCCGGCAGGCCGATTGCAAGCGCAAGCGCAAAGGCCGCCGCTTTACGGGCAAGCCGTCCTGCGTCGTCTCTTCCCATGCCGAAAACGCTGGTCCTGCCTCGGGGCGTCATCCGTTGCGTGCGTCCATCCGAAAATATGAGGAAAAAACCTAATCTGATTTGGCGCGCACGACCAAGCATATTCTCGTTATCGCGGCGTGTAGCGGTTGCGGCTTCCGGCGCGGTAGTCCCGTTGCTTCAGACCCGATGATAGGGGTGACCGGAGAGAATGGTGACGGCGCGGTAAAGCTGTTCGGCGATCAGGATGCGCACGAGCTGGTGCGGCCATGTCATCTTCCCAAGGTTGAGCACCGCATCGGCGCGGGCGTGGAGGCTCGGATCGAGGCCATCGGCGCCACCGATCGCGACCATCAGGTCACGCTTGCCGCTGTCGCGGAATGTTCCGAGAAGCGATGCGAAGCCTTCCGAATCCAGCGCCTTGCCGCGTTCGTCCAAAAGCACGAGCAGGCTGCCTTCGGCCAGCGCCTTTTCGAGCTGTGCGGCTTCCTCGCGTTTGCGCGTCTCGGCGTTCGAAGCGCGGCTTTCGTTGACTTCGACGACGCGGGAAAGCTCAAGCCCGATCGCTGGACCGGCCTTGGAGAAGCGATCGAGATAACGGACCGCAAGATCCTTTTCCGGCCCCGCCTTGAGGCGGCCGACTGCGAAAAGTCCAATACGCATGACCTTGTCCGTCCTCGCTACTGCATGTTTCCTTTAATCGCAGCCGATTAAAGGAAACAGGAAGCGATTCAAAGTGCTACAGCGTCCTTTGCGCGTCCGATAAGACGCGCGGCGCTGTAGTGCTGCAACGCGCACTGCATAGTTCCTGAAATCGGGTCGATTCAAGGAAAATCTTATGCCGCGTTCCTGGAGCCTTGCAGCGCCGCTGCGCGCCTTGTCCGGTTGACGGGCCTGAAAGTTACGATCAGTCGCAACAAACATCCGGCTGACAACGCCGCCCAAGGCGGCGCCAGCCCTTCACATTCATGCATGACCGCAACTCGGCTCGTCCGGCATTTAGCTGCGCGGCGACCCGGTCGGTCTCAATGCAAGGTGCCGTCCTCGATCTCGGGAGCCGCCCACATCTTCTCGATGTTGTAGAACTCCCGGATTTCCGGCCGGAAGATGTGAACGATCACATCACCGGTGTCGATCAGCACCCAGTCACCACCTTCCAGACCTTCGACACGGGCATTGCCAAAGCCCCCGTCTTTCAGGTCGGTCGTCAGGTGATCGGCTATGGCCATCACATGCCTGTTCGATCGCCCGGAGACAACGACCATGAAGTCTCCCAGCGCCGACTTACCGGCAATGTTGATGCTGACGATGTCTTCTGCCTTCGAGTCCTCTAGGCTCTCGAGGACCAGTTGAAGCGCACGGACAGCGGCTTCGTCGCTAGATCCCGTGCTGCGCGGGAATGCGGTAATCGCATATCCCTTGGCGTGTGCTGTTGTCAGGGTCTTTCCTTTCCACATGAACAGAACAGGCACTTTCGATTCGAACAAAGATCGAACCGTCCATGAATGTAGGCATCAAACCGTAGCTGTTTCAAGACAGCAGAACTGAATCCCAGGAAATCATACTCCACCGGCGGCGCGCAGCGCCGTCGAGCTCATCGATGAGCGCGGTCCATGGATGAAGGTCCAGGCGGGCGCGCGGTGGAAGGGGAGGCGCCGCGCATCGTCCTCGTCGATGCGGGCATAGTCGAAGGTTTTCGCCATGCGCGAGGAGAGATAGGCGAGCGTCGAGCCCGGCCGATCAATGACGGCGATCGGGAAGGTGCGGGCGATCTTCTGCCAGTTCTGCCAGCGGTGGAAACTTTTCAGGTTGTCGGCGCCCATGATCCAGACGAAGCGAATGTCGCGGTTGCGCGCCTGCACGATCTCGAGCGTGCGGGCGGTATAGCTCTGCCCAAGCGCCTTTTCGAAAGCGGTCACCTTGATGCGCGGGTTACGCGCGATCTCCTCGCTCATGGCGATGCGGTCGGCAAGCGGCGCCAGATTGTTGTGGTCTTTCAGCGGATTGCCGGGCGTGACCATCCACCAGAGCTGGTCGAGCCCGAGCCGCTGGATCGCGGTGTCGGCAACAAGCACATGGCCTTCATGCGGCGGATTGAAGGATCCGCCGAAAAGGCCGACCACCATGCCGTCTTCGACATGGGGCATGCGCAGGTAGCGGGCGTTGACCTTGCCCGCCGTCACCTCAGGGCCTGACCTGTCCAGCACCACGCACCCGATACTTGAAGGAGGTCAACTGTTCGACGCCGACCGGGCCGCGCGCATGCATCTTGCCCGTGGCGATGCCGATCTCGCCGCCCATGCCGAATTCGCCGCCATCGGCAAACTGGGTCGAGGCGTTGTGCAAGAGGATCGCGGAATCGATTTCCGAGAAGAAGCGCTCGACGACCTCCGGGTCTTCGGCAATCACCGCTTCCGTATGCGCCGATGACCAGGTGCTGATGTGTTCGATGGCACCCGAAATGCCGTCAACCAGCTTCACCGAGATGATGGCGTCGAGATATTCCGTCGCCCAGTCCTCGTCCTTGGCGGCCTTCAACCCGTCGACGGTGCCTGCGAGTTCGTCGGAGACGCGCACTTCGCAGCCCGCTGCCAGCAGCGCGTTCAGCAACGGCTTGACCAGCCGGTCGGCGTCGTTGCGGTCGATCAGCAGCGTTTCGGCAGCACCGCAGATACCGGTGCGGCGCATCTTGGCGTTGACGACGATTTTTTCCGCCATGGCGAGAGCGGCCGAGGCGTCGACATAGATGTGGCAGAGCCCTTCGAGATGGGCAAAGACCGGCACCCGCGCCTCGTTCTGCACGCGAGCCACCAGGCTCTTGCCGCCGCGGGGAACGATGACGTCGATCGTGCCGCCAAGACCCGAAAGCATGGCGCCGACGGCGGCGCGGTCGGCGACCGGGACCATCTGGATCGCATGTTCGGGCAGACCGGCGGCCTTCAGCCCCTCGACTAGACAGGCGTGGATAGCGCCCGAAGAATGGAAGCTGTCGGACCCGCCCCGCAAGATCACGGCATTGCCGGCCTTGAGGCAGAGCGCGCCGGCGTCAGCCGTCACGTTGGGCCGGCTTTCATAGATGACGCCGATGACGCCGAGCGGCGTGCGCACGCGCTCGATATGCAGTCCGTTCGGGCGATCCCATTCGGCAATGACGTCACCGACCGGATCCTTGAACTCGGCAATCGCACGAATGCCGCTCGCCATGTCGCGGATGCGGCTTTCGCTCAGCGTCAGGCGATCGATGAAAGAGGCGGCAACGCCGCTTTCGCGGGCGTTTTCAAGGTCGATCGCATTGGCGGCCAGGATTGCGTCCGTGCGGGCGACGACCGCGTCGGCCATGGCGATCAGTGCGGCGTGCTTGCGTTCGGCGCTGGCGATGGCGAGCGGTCGGCTGGCGGCCTTGGCGTTGCGGCCGATCTCCAGCATGACGCTTTCGACGTCTTGCCTGTTCTTCACCTCGTCAAGCATGGACTTCATCCTTCCGGCTACCCTCGGCCTCAGCGCGTTTTCCGGTCATCACCATATCGTCGCGGTGCACCATGGCGGCGCGGCCGGCATAGCCGAGGATCGCGGCGATCTCGGCCGATTTCTTGCCGGCGATCTGGCGGGCCTCGTCGGCATCGTAGCCGGCAAGACCACGGGCGATCTCGCGGCCGGAAGTGCCGAGAATGGCGATCGTGTCGCCGCGGCTGAAGCTGCCCGTCACGTCACGGACGCCGGCCGGCAGCAGGCTCTTGCCCGAGCGCAACGCCTCTTCGGCGCCGGCATCGACGCGGAGCGTTCCGGCCGGCAGCAATTGCCCGGCAATCCAGGTCTTGCGCGCCGTTACCGGCGACCCTGATGGTGCGAACCAGGACGAGCGGGCACCGTCTTCGATCGCCGCAAGCGGATGATCGGGCTTGCCCGATGCGATGATCATGGCGCAGCCGGCGGTCGTGGCGATCTTGCCGGCATCGATCTTGGTGCGCATGCCGCCGCGCGAAAGCTCGGATGCCGCACCACCGGCCATCGCCTCGATTTCGGGCGTGATCTCGGCGATCGTTTCGAGGAACCGGGCGTTGGGGTCGAGATGCGGCGGGGCCGTGTAGAGCCCGTCGATATCGGAGAGCAGCACCAGCAAATCGGCGCCGACCATGGTGGCGACGCGGGCGGCGAGGCGATCGTTGTCGCCATAGCGGATTTCGGTGGTGGCGACCGTATCGTTCTCGTTGATGATCGGCACGGCGCCGAGCTTCAGCAACTGGTTGATGGTGGCGCGGGCGTTCAAATACCGGCGGCGTTCTTCCGTGTCGCCCAGCGTCAAAAGCACCTGACCGGCGACGATGGCGTCGGTCGAAAGGCTCTCCGACCAGGCACGCGCCAGCGCGATCTGGCCGACGGCGGCGGCGGCCTGACTCTCCTCCAGCTTCAGGGCACCTGCCGGCAGGTTGAGCACGGTGCGACCGAGCGCGATTGCGCCCGAGGAGACGACCAGCACTTCGACGCCCTTGGCCTTGAGGCCGGCGATGTCAGCGCACATGGCGTCGAGCCAGGCCTTCTTCAGCCCGGTGGCGCGGTCGACCAGCAATGCCGACCCGATCTTGATGACGACCCGGCGATACTTCAAAAGCGGCTTGCGGGTCTTGGTCATCTCAGAGGTTCTCCTCGCCGAAGCCTTCACCAGCCTTGGCGGCGACGATGACGCTGCGCAATGCCCGCAGCGCTTCGGTCATGCCCTTGCCGACCGCGGCGGACAGCAGCAGGGGCTGCTCTCCACAGGCCTTCGCCAGCGCCTTGGCTTTTACCTTCAGCTCGTCCTCGTCGAGCACGTCGATCTGCGACAGTGCGACGATCTGCGGCTTGTCTTCGAGGCCGCCGCCATAGGCTTCGAGCTCGTGCCTGACGGTCTTATAGGCCTTGGCGACATCTTCTTCCTGGGCGGAGACGAGATGGAGCAGCACGCGGGTGCGCTCGACATGGCCGAGGAAACGGTCGCCGATGCCCACACCCTCATGCGCGCCTTCGATGAGGCCCGGAATGTCGGCGATGATGAACTCGTTGCCGTCGATGGTGGCGACGCCGAGATTGGGATGCAGCGTCGTGAACGGATAGTTGGCGATCTTCGGCCGCGCGCGGGTGCAGGCGGCAAGGAAGGTCGACTTGCCGGCATTCGGCAGCCCGACGAGACCGGCATCGGCGATCAGCTTCAGCCGCAGCCACAGCGTCTTCTCGTCACCTTCGAGGCCGGGATTGGCCCAGTTCGGCGCCTGGTTGGTCGAAGACCTGAAATGAGCGTTGCCGAAGCCGCCGTTGCCGCCGGCGGCCAACCGGTAGCGCTGGCCTTCGGCAACCATGTCGACGATCAAGGTCTCGTTGTCTTCTTCGAAGATCTGGGTGCCGACCGGTACCTTCAGCGTCACGTCGTCGCCGCCGGCGCCGGTGCGGTTGCGGCCCATGCCGTGCTGGCCGGTCTTGGCCTTGAAGTGCTGCTGGTAGCGGAAGTCGATGAGGGTGTTGAGGCCGTTGACGGCCTCCACCCAGACATCGCCGCCACGGCCGCCGTCGCCGCCGTCCGGTCCGCCGAACTCGATGAACTTCTCGCGCCGGAACGAGACGGCGCCTGCGCCACCGTCGCCGGAGCGGATATAGACTTTCGTTTCGTCGAGAAATTTCATTGGGCTGCCATCTGGTTCGGTGTAAGTGCGTGGTCTTAGAAAGTGTTACAGCGACCTTTGCAGGTCCTAAAGGATGCACGGCGCTGTAATTTGCCGCCATCGATATAGGCGGTTTATTCGGAGGTCAAAGAATATCGTGCGGTTCGTCAGCTACAACATCCAATACGGCATCGGCCTCGACGGCCACTTTGATCCCGAACGTATCGCCGCTTCGATCGGGGACGCCGACATCATTGCGCTTCAGGAAGTGACGCGTGGCTTTCACCGCAACGGCCATGTCGATCTCGTCACCCGCTTCGAAAAGCTGTTTCCCGGCCATTTCTCCGCCTTCCATGCGCCCTGCGACATCGACATCGGTTCGGCGATCGAGGATGGACGCGCCGTCAGTCGCCGCTTCCAGTTCGGCAACATGATCCTGTCGCGCTGGCCAATCCTTGCGACGAGGCTCATCCCCTTGCCGCGCACCCGCACGATCAGCCCGATGAACCTGCAGCGCGGGGCGACTGAAGCGCTGATCGTGACCCCCGCTGGTCCGCTTCGGGTCTATTCCGTGCATCTCGATCACGTGCTGCCGGCCGAACGCATCGCCCAGATCCGCCACCTGAAGGATCGGCTGCTCGGTTATCCGCTCGAAGGCGGCGCGATCACCGGGGCAGCCGACTTCGGCCTTGCCGAGCCGCCGCACCCCGAAGATTTCGTCGTCATGGGCGACTTCAACATGCAGCCGGAGAGCCCGGAATATTGCGCCATGGCCGGTTCGCGCGACGCCTTCTACGGCCGCTCGCTTCGACTTGAAAACCCGGTCGATGCGCTCGCCCATCTCGGCCGTCTGACACCGGAAAGCTATAGCTGGATCCATCCCGAAAACCCCGAAAAACGCATGCATCTCGACTATTGTTTCGTAAGCGCGGGCCTTGCGTCCCGTCTCACCGATGCCTGGACCGACTATGAAGCCAAGGGTTCCGACCACCTGCCTGTCGGTTTCACGCTCGCATGACAGAAAAAGTCCCCGCGAAGCCAGAGCTTCGCGGGGATGTTCTTCAGTGCGGTCGGCGCAGATCGGCGGCGGTCAGCCGAGTCTCGATATGGGCAACCATGGCGTTGCGCGCGAGCGCATAGACCTGGGTGCAGCCGGTGATCTGGAAGCCGATCTTCTCCTGCACCTTCAGCGATCCCGGATTGTCGGCAAAAACGCCGGAATGCAGGGTCGTTTCGGGCATGCGACGGAAGAAGCGCTCGACGGCCGCATAGGCCGCCTCAGAGGCAAAGCCCTTGCCCCAGTAGAAGCGGTTCAGCCAGTAGCCGACGTGCCATTGGCCGTGACGGAGCTCGATGCCGACGCAGCCGATATGCACGTCGTCACCGGTGGTGACGGCGAAGGTCCAGTCGGGCGTCAGCCCCGAGGTCTGCGCCGTCAACCAGTCGAGCGCGTCCTGCTGATCGTAGGGTGCCGGAACGCGCGCCAGCATGCGCGCCACCTGGAAATCACCGAGCGACTGGGCGATCGCCTCGGCGTCGTTGCGTCGGTGCGGGCGCAGGACCAGGCGCTTGGTCTCGATGACCGGGCAGGGGCCGGGACCGGGGCGAGCAACGACCCGCTGGCGTTCGGAAGCGAGCGCGTTCATCGCATGCCTCCCCAGCTTCTCAAGGAGACCCAGGTCTTGCGGTCGAGCCGGTACCATTCGACTGATATCGAGCCGCCGAGTGCCAGGCTGCCGACCATGCCGCTTCCCTGGAACTGGAAGCCGCACTTCTGGATGACCCGGCGCGACGCGAGGTTCATGACGCGGCAGCGCGCATCGATCTGGTCGATGTCGCGGGTGCGGAAGGCCATGTCGGTCAGGACCTGGGCCGCCTCGGTGGCATAGCCCTGGTTCCAGTAAGGCTCGCCCAGCCAGTAGCCGAGTTCCGCCGTCTTGCCATCGGGATGCGGCTCGATACCGCAGCAACCGAGAAATGCGCCATTGTCCGCTTTGGTAATCGCGTAGACGCACTTGCCAATCGTGCCGGCTTTCGCGCGTCGCACGAAGTCGGCGGCGTCGGCCGTCGTATACGGGTGCGGCATGCGCGAGACCATGGTCGCGACATTGGCATTGTTGGCAAGATGGGCAAGGGCGTCGATATCGTCTTCATGGGGCGCGCGCAGAACGAGCCGGGGTGACAACAATATCGGGCAATCGGTCCTTGACCGTTGGGGCCGCAGCCTCTGCTCGGGAGACCGGGATTGGTCTTCCCTCAACAACTCGGTTTGCATGGTTTCCTCCAGAAACGAAAAAGGGGAGTTGGGTATTGCCCCATCTCCCCTTTGAAGTCTGGCTTGGAACCATCAGGTGCGTCAGCCGGGTCGATGAGACGCCGGCTGTTTTAGAGCGCTACCGGCTTATTCCGCTGCTTCGGCTTTCGGCATTACAGACACGTACACGCGGCCATTGGCCTTCGTACGGAAGTTCACGTTGCCGGCCGTAAGTGCAAAAATCGTGTGGTCCTTACCGAGGCCGACATTGGCGCCCGGATGCCACTTGGTGCCGCGCTGACGCAGAATAATGTTGCCGGCGATGACCTGCTCGCCGCCGAACTTCTTCACGCCAAGGCGCTTGGACTCAGAATCGCGACCGTTACGCGACGAACCGCCAGCTTTTTTGTGTGCCATTGGTGTTCTCCTTTAAACCTTAGATCCAGGAACTCAGTTTGCAGCGGCTTCAGCGGCAGCTTCAGACTTCTTCGAAGCCTTCTTTGCCTTGCCACCGGCAGCAGCGATGTCCAGGATGCGGACGGTCGTCTGGTGCTGGCGGTGACCGCGCGAGCGCTTGGAGTTCTGGCGGCGACGCTTCTTGAAGGCGATGACCTTCTTGGCGCGACCCTGCTCAACAACTTCAGCGCTGACTACGGCGCCTTCAACGAACGGAGCACCGATGGTTGCATCGGCGCCAACGCCGACCATCAGGATCTCGGTGAATTCGATCTTGTCGCCTGCAACGCCTTCCAGCTTTTCGATGGTGAGGACGTCGTTGGCGGCCACGCGGTACTGCTTACCGCCGGTCTTGATGACTGCGAACATTTTTTATCCTTTCATGTTCGATCCGGCTCTCTGCCCGAAGACAAGGCCGTCTTTTTCTCAGTCGACAGTTGAGTGGATCTCCTTTTCGGATATCCACCGGTGAATGGGCGCAAATCACACCCGATGCGGTGAGCTAGGCCACACCACTTCATTGCGCGGATTACAAGGATTTGCACAGGTGTGTCAAGGCGAAAGCAACGGGACCGTTACATATTCTTCAAACAAGGCCCTTGCCAGCACCCGAATCTGCCGCTATGAACCCGACCGCGCCGAACAAGCGCCGACCAGCAAAGCGGAGAGGTGGCTGAGTGGTCGAAAGCACCGCACTCGAAATGCGGCGTACGGGCAACCGTACCGTGGGTTCGAATCCCACCCTCTCCGCCATGCTGAACTCCGGTTTCGGCGTTCTTTTATGCCGCTGCGGCGATCTCCTTTGTTCTTGAAGATATCGTTCTCACTGGTCTGCCGCGTGCTTGCCTGCGGGCGCCGTGACGTTTCCTCCGCAACCACCTAGTTCCGCCTTCTTATATCGTCGAACCTGATGTCGAAGCGCGCCAGGTATTTGCTCAGGCGGTCGGCGTCGTTGCTGCTTTTCTTTTCCAGCCGTGACTGAGCGAACAGGGCGCGGCCGGCGGCGCTGAGCGTCGGGTGGTCGCGGCAGGCGCGGATGACGGCGGAGAGCTGAACGGCGTCGAAGCGGTCGAGGCGAGCGGCGGCTTCCGTGCCGAGCAGGTCCTGAAGGGTCGCATCGTCTGCGTCCTTGACCGACGACGTGTGCCAGAACGCGTTCAGGCGTTGGACTTCGTCATCGACGACGTCAGTCGTGATGCGTCCGTGCGGCGCCAGCGTCGCCATCCGGGTGACGGAGGCCGAGAGGTCGCGGAAATTGGCATTCCAGGCGCCCCGAGGCCCGGTTGCAAAGGCCAGATAGCGTTCGCGGGCTTCCTTGTTGAAGGTGATGTTCTCACCCTCGCGTTCGAGAAAGCGTTTCAGTTCGAACTCCAGATTAGGCTCTATGTCCTCCCGGCGTTCGCGCAGGGCCGGTAGCCGAAATGTCCAGAGATTGAGGCGCGCATAAAGGTCTTCGCGGAATCTCCCTTTGGCGACCTCCGCGCCGAGGTCGCGGTTCGTGCCGGCGAGAAGCTGGAAGTCCGCGGAAACTTCCCGGTCGGCCCCGACCGGCAGGAAACGTTTCTCCTCGATCGCCCGCAGGCACATGGCCTGTTCGTCGAGCCCGAGTTCGCCGATTTCGTCGAGGAAGAGCACGCCCTGGTCCGCCGATTTGAGCAGGCCGGCCCGTTCGGTGGCGGCCCCCGTGAAGGCGCCTTTCACGTGCCCGAACAGGGTCGACATCGCCTGGTCGCCCCTGAGCGTCGCACAATTGACTTCGACGAAGGCGCCGCTGGCCTTCCGCTCCGATTTCTTCAGTTCATAGATACGGCGGGCAAGCTGCGATTTTCCGGCGCCGGTCGGTCCGGTCAGCAAAACGGGCGCGGTCGAGCGGATCGCCACGCGTTCGATTTCGTCGATCATCCGGTTGAAGGCGACGTTGCGGGTCGAGATGCCCGACTTCAGGAAAGAGGCGGCGTCCTCACGTTCCGAGGCAAAGCGTTTGGCGATCTCGTCGTAGCGCGACAGGTCCAGATCGATGATCCGGTGCGTGCCGGCGAAATCCTGGCCCGGCTCGCGGTCGCGCGGTGGCGACAGTTGAAGCAGTCGGGCGGGAATGATGCGGGCCTCGGTGAGCAGGAACCAGCAGATCTGCGCCACGTGCGTGCCGGTGGTTATGTTGATGAGATAGTCTTCGGCATCCGGGTCGAAGGCATAGCTGCGGGCAAAGTCCCTGAGGCTGGTATAGACCTCCGAGAAATCCCAGGGATCGCGGAAATTGATGGTGTTGCTGCGCACTTGCGTGGCCGGCGATACGGTTTCGATGTCGCCGATGATCCGCCGGGCCAGCGGCGAGGCGTGATTGTCGTGGATCAGTTCCAGCCGGTCGACGAAAAGCCCGGGCTGTTGGCATAGCCCGACATTGGGCCGCCAGCGATTCCAGCGGTCCTCCCATTTGCCCACGTCGAGCGTGGTTCCCAGTATGCTGATGACGACGCGACGTTTCATGATTATCCAAAATTATAAGTTAATATATTGAAGGATAAGATATCTTGCGTTGCGTCGTTTCGCAAATTTTCATCGAAATTAGTCGCCGAAAATTTTTATCGTTTTAAAACAACACGATGAGTGAGCAGAGATCGATTTTTCTGCGGAGTTTTCGGAACTGGCACGCCTCTTGAATTGTATCTGGCATGAAACGAACAAGAGGTGCCGTCATGGTCAACAAGGCGATCTTCAAAACCTATCTCGGAAAATTGCTTCCGGGCACGGACACGAAAAACCACGCAGCCGCGCCGGCCTATAGGCTGACCCCGCGCGAAGCGCTGGCGCAGTATGCGGTGACGGGAACCTTCAACGGCACGTTTTACGCCGACGGCGCAGAACAGCTCGAGGCGGTCAGGGCGCTGGCAGTCGAGGTCGAGCCGGAATTCGTGGCCAAGGTGGCAGTCTATGCGGCCGAGCGTGGTCACATGAAGGATATGCCGGTGATGCTGCTGGCCCTGCTTTCGAGCCTGCAAAGCGACGTTTTTGCCCGCGCATTCCCGCGTGTGGTCAAGAGCGGCAAGATGCTGCGCGGCTTCGTGCAGGTGATGCGTTCGGGCGCGGCAGGGCGCAAGTCGCTCGGCACGCGGCCGAAGAAGGCGGTGCAGGCCTGGCTGGAGCACGCCAGCACGATGCAGGTCCTCAGGGCAATGGTGGGCAACGATCCATCCTTGGCCGATGTGATCCGCATGGTTCATCCGCGACCGGCCACGCCGGAACGACAGGCATTCTATGCCTGGGCGCTCGGCAAGCCGCACGATTACGCGGCGCTGCCGGACGTGGTGAAAGCTCTGCAGGCCTTCAGGCGCGATCAGACCCAGCCGCTGCCGGACGTTCCGTTCCAGTTGCTGACGTCTCTTGCCCTGACGCGGGAGCATTGGGTCGAGATCGCAGCCAAGGGCGGCTGGCAGATGCTGCGGCAGAACCTCAACACCTTCGCGCGCAACGGCGTGTTCGAGGCGGAGGGGGTCGCCGAGGCGATCGCTCGGCGCCTGGCGGATCCGGACGAGATCCATAGGTCGAAGGTCTTCCCCTATCAGTTGATGATGGCGTGGAAGATGGTCGACGGTCAGGTGCCGGAAGTCGTGCGAGACGCATTGCAGGATGCGATGGATATTGCCATCGGCAATGTGCCGTCGCTCGCCGGCCATGTGGTGTTGTGCCCGGATGTTTCCGGCTCGATGGGTTCGTCCGTGACCGGCTACCGCCAGGGCGCCACATCCGCGGTTCGTTGCATTGACGTTGCCGCGCTGATGACGGCCGCATTCCTGCAGCGCAACCCGCAAGCACGCGTGTTGCCGTTCGCGAACAACGTGGTGAACGTCAGCCTCAACCGGCGAGACACGGTCATGACCAATGCCGAGAAACTGGTTGCCGTCGGCGGTGGCGGAACGAACTGCTCCGCACCGTTGAGGGCGCTCGCAAATGAGAAGGCCAAGGTCGATCTCGTCGTTTTCATCTCGGACAACGAATCCTGGATGGATGCGACCCGGGGCGGTCACGCCACGGCGGTCATGGAGGAATGGGCAAGGATCAAGCGGGTCAACCCGGCTGCGAAGCTGGTCTGCCTCGACATCCAGCCCTATGCCACGACGCAGGCGCCGACACGGGACGACGTTCTCAACATCGGCGGCTTCTCGGATGCCGTCTATGGGGTCATCGCGTCCTTTGCCGCCGGCACCAACGGTGCGGACGGCTGGGTGAAAACCATCGAGGCGACCGAACTCTAAAAACAAGGCAATACCCTCGCGCCGCCGTGAACGGCGCGGGGGACCGTGACGAATGCCGGTTGAAACTACAGATCGTTAATCTCCAGGTCGCGGGTTCGAATCCCGTCGGGTCCTCCACTTTGTGGACCCGTAGCTCAGTGGACAGAGCAGGACGTTTCACCACACCTCGTCGTCACGGACCACAGACATGGCGAATGCAAGAGGAACTACATGGCCGCGGCAGGTTCGAATCCTGCAAGGGATCACGCATCCCTTCGGTAGCGGGGCGTTTCTCAATCACTTTTCGCCATGGCCGAATGCAGCGGCGAATGCCGGACGGAACTACATCGCCACCACAACTGGATGGCCTGGCAGGTTCGACTCCTCCTCGGCATACGCTCTCTGGCACGAGCGGGGCCATCCGGTTTCGTCCACCCTCGTCGCCGCTGCATGGCTTTCAATGACGTCCGCCTGGCGGGCGTGAAATGCCCGGCGAATGCCGGCAGGACTACAGGTAGAGCGGCTCGCCGGTTTCGGCGGGCAGGTCGGATGTTCAAGTCATCCCGCTTCCCCGAAAGGCGGAGCGTAGCTCAGCAAACCGTCCTGCCAAAACTCGTCGCCGGGAGACGACCCACGGCGAATGCCGCTGGAGACACCATTGGGGTCGCATCGCGCCACGACCGTGGAATGCGAGCGGCAATGTTTCCGGCCTACGCTTGTCGGTTGGGGACAAGATGAAACACAGAGCACAGAAGGACTGCGAACGCAGAAAAGAAGATGACCGAGATAATGAGCGGACAGGATTTGATCGATGCCGGCATGAGCCAGGGCAAGTGGTTTCGCGATGCGCTGGACGCCGCCAACAGGGCGCTTAGCGCCGGCAGCTCCATGACCGATGCGCTGGAAATCGCTCGCGGCTATCAGCCGGGGCCGACCCTGCCGCTGAAGGCCGCCAACGACGTGCCGATCCACATGAACATCCGCGCCGAGAACGCCTACGAACAGGAGAATATCGAAAAGGTGCGCGCGACCATGCGCGAGCTCGCCCGCACGCCGGTCGTGCGGTCGGCGGCGATCATGCCTGACGCCTGCCCGTCCGGGCCGGTCGGAACGATCCCGGTTGGCGGCGTGGTCGCGTCCGAAGCGATCCATCCGGGCATGCATTCGGCCGATATCTGCTGCTCGATGGCGATCTCCATCTTTCCGGGCGTGGCCCCGAAGGCGTTGCTCGATGCCGTGCATGCGGTGACGCATTTCGGTCCGGGTGGTCGTCCGCGCGGCTCCCAGATCAAGCCTTCGGAAGCGACCCTGTCGGCGTTTGAGGAAAACCCGTTGTTGAAGGATTTCATCAGCATCGGCATCGACCACTTCGCCACCCAGGGTGACGGCAACCACTTCGCCTATGTCGGACAGATGAAGTCGACCGGCGAGACGGCGCTCGTCACGCATCACGGGTCGCGTGCCCCCGGCGCGCGGCTTTACGATCGCGGCATGAAGATCGCCAACCGGTTCCGTGAGGAGCTGTCGCCCGAAACGCTCCGGGACAATGCCTGGATTCCGGCCGACAGCGACGAGGGGGAAATGTACTGGTCGGCATTGCAGACGATCCGCCAGTGGACGAAGGAGAACCACTACGCGATCCATGACATGACGGCGGAACGCTTGGCTACGCGTGTCGGCGATCGCTTCTGGAACGAGCATAACTTCGTTTTCAGAAAGTCCGACGGCCTGTTCTATCACGGCAAGGGGGCAACGCCCGCCTTTGACGGATGGGCTGGCGATGCGACCGATCTGACGATCATTCCGCTCAACATGGCGGAGCCGATCCTGATCGTGCGCGGGTCCAATGCGGCTCACGGGCTCGGGTTTTCGCCGCACGGGGCCGGCCGGAATTTTTCGCGTACGGCACATATGCGCCGGCTCGGCGACGATTTCGGTGCAGACGGTCGCGGGCTCAGCCCGAACAACATCGCTGCCGTCATGGAGCGCGAGACCGTCGGCCTCGACGCACGCTTCTTTTCCGGCCACCCCGACGTTTCCGAGTTGCCGAGCGCCTACAAGAACGCGGCGGCCGTTCGGGAGCAGATCGCCGAGTACGGCCTTGCCGACATCGTCGACGAGGTCATCCCTTACGGATGCATCATGGCGGGCGACTGGCAGAAGGATGCGCCCTGGCGCAAGAAGCGCCGCTAGCATCAGATGTCGAGGAGGAAGGCGGCGATTGCCGCCTTCCTGCAATTTTGCCGAAGGATCGGGCCGTTCGGCTTTGCCCTCCGACCGTCAGATCGATCAGGGAAGGCCAGGCCACATCATTTCTTCGGTGTCTTCTCTGCCGGTGCTGCCGGCGGCTGCAGGTTACCTAGCAGCGACGAAATAGCGTTTTCGCCGTTGAAGCCGGCCTCCTTCAGCAGTTGGTCGACGATCGGCTTGTTGGCCTGGTAGGACAGGAGCTGGCCCGCCAGGCCGTCGCCAAGACCGATGCCGTTCGCAGCACCGTCGCCGCCGCCGTTGCGGCCGAGCATGCCGCCGGTGTCGAAGATGCGGATGTCGGAGATCTTCTCGATCGGCTTGACCGCTTCGGCGAGTGCTTCGGGAATGATGCGGATGCGTTCGCGCAGGATCTCGAACTCGATGATGGCGGAGCTCAGCTTGTTGCGGGCGTCGTTGAGCAGCGCCTCGCTTTCGGCCGCGGCCTTGCCGGTTTCGAGTACGCCCTTGGCCTTGATGATGGCGGCGTCGGCCTCAGCGGTGGCAAGCGTCTTGATCGCATCGGCCTGGTCGAGGGCCGCCTGCTTTTCGGCTTCCGCGCCAACGGTCACGGCCGTCGCTTCGGTTTCGGCGTTCTTGCGGGCGTCGATGACGGCGATCTGGCGTTCGCGTTCGGCGATTTCAACGGCCTTTGCCGTCTCCACTTTTTCTTCCGCGGCAATGGCGAGCGCGCGGGCGGTTTCAGCCTGGGCCTTGGCCTCGGACTCTTCACGGCTCTTGTTGGCAACGGCGATGGCGCTCTCCTGCGAAACGATCTGCAGGTCGCGGCGGGCTTCGGTGTCGCGCTGCTGCACGGCGCGGGTGGCGTCGATGTTGGCGCTTTCACGCGCCTGCTTGGCAAGCGCTTCGCGCTCCGCGATCGCCTGTTCTGCGGCGATGCGGGCTTCTTCCTCGGCGCGCTTGGCCGCCTGTTCCTGCTGCGCGGTTTCGGCGCGCGTGGCGGCCGATTTGTTGGCGATGTCGCGTTCCTGGTTCAGTTCCGCTTCGCGCTTGGTGCGCTCGATCGTCAGCGATTGCTGACGGGCTTCCAGGTCCTTCTGGGCGATCGCGACTTCGGTATCGCGCACGATCTCGTTGCGCTCCTTCTTGCGGCCTTCGGTGATGCGGGTCAGCGCTGCGAGACCATGGGCGTCGAAGAAGTTGTTGGCGTTGAAGTGCTTGATATCCGTCTGGTCGAGCCGTGTCAGCGAAACGGATTCGAGTTCGAGACCGTTCGACTGCAGGTCGGCGCCGACGGCTTCCTGCACCGCCTTGACGAAATCCATGCGCTGTTCCTGCAGCGCGTCGAGGCTCATCGTGGCGGCAACCGAGCGCAGGCCGTCGACGAACTTGGCCTCGATCAGCACGCGCAGCTGTTCGGCGTCGTTGGTGCGGTCGCCGAGCGTCTGGGCAGCAAGCGCGATCGAGGAGGCATCGGGCTTCACGCGCACGTAGAATTCCGCACCGATATCGACGCGCATGCGGTCCTTGGTAATCAGCGCATCGCCTTCGCCGCGCCGGACTTCGAGGCGCAGCGTCTTGAGGTTGACGCGGGCGATCGAGTGGAAGATCGGCAGCACGATCGAGCCGCCGTCGAGGACCACCTTCTGGCCACCGAGGCCGGTGCGCACATAGGCTTCGTCGCGGCTCGAGCGGGTATAGAGCGATGCAAGAACAAAGCCGATGCCGAGGATCAGGACGATGCCGATGCCGGCCGGCACCAAGAGTTCATAAAACATGGTTGCTCCGTGAGACTTTAAGACGAGGGAATATTAAGGATTGGGCGGCGTCAGCAGGTCTGCCGGCGCCGATATCGCAATGAAAATGTTGGAAACACGATCGACGACGAGCACCTGCGCGCCGATGGCGATCGGTTGCTCGTTGCGGGCGGCGCGTGCGCGCAGCACATGCCAGTTGCCGTGGCGGTCCTTGAGGCGGATGCGTCCAGGCAGGCCCTGGTCCAGCGGGCCGACGGTGACTTCGCCGCTGCGGCCGACGAAGTCACCGAGATCGACGGCATAGCTTTCGTCACGCGGCACGATCTTTGCCACCCATCGGCTCGACATCCGAACCGCAGGCAGTGAGACGGCGAGGGCCGGCAGCGCCGCGACAAGGGCCGGCAACGGCGCCCACAGGGCCCCGGCCACCGCCTGAATGACAAAGCCGGTCATCGCGAAGAGGCCGAGGAAAAGCATCAGGAGGACCAGCAGCGGCACGCCGCCGACATTGAACCAGGACATTAGTCCGCCCAGTGCGTTGTGGTCGTCCAGCCAGGCCTTGTCGATCGCCTCGCCCAGCGAGAAGCCGAGCAGCAGGCAAAGGAGCTCGATGCCGGTGAAGGCGGCCAACATCACCGCCGCAACCGCGAAGGGTAGGGATTCCGGGGCGAGGAAGAACAGCATGGGCGTTAGTGCTGCTTTGCCTTGAGCGCGGCCAGCCTTGCCTCGATCGCCTGGTCGCGATGCAGGCGGTCGAGTTCGTCCAGCTCGGCGCTGCTGCCGTGTTCTCCGCCCGGTACCCCCGTGGCGCGGGAGACGGCGGCAGCGGCGCGGGCCGCACCGTCCACCGGGCTGGGCTTCGCCAGGCCCGAAACCTTGCTGTCGGGGAATTGGGCGATGCTGCGCTTGAGATCGGCAAGCCGCGCCTCGGCCTCGCGGCGGGTGGCGAGCACCGCCTGCAGCGCCTGCTGGCCCTCTTCGAGATCGGTGCGGGCGCCGGCGAGCGCCTTGTCCAGCGCGGCCAGCTGCGATTCCAGGTCGATCTGGCGGGCGACGCCGGCCTTGGCGAGGTCCTCTCGCGCGGCGGAGATCGCGGTCCGGATCTTTTCGTCCAGCTTTTCGAGATCGGCGCCGATTTCGTCGCGGCGGCTGAGGATGCGATACTCCTCGGCGCGCGCCTGGCCGATATCGACCCGGGCCTCTTCGGCGGCCGCGTCGATTTCGCGGAGTGCCTGCTCGACGATCACGATCTTGTTGCTGCCTTCCGCCTTGTCGACGGCGGCATTGGCGAGACCGGCGATCAAGCGGCCCATGCGGGATAGGATGCCTTCATTCGTCATCATTTTCTTCTCCGTTCGGTCGGAATGCGGGGTGACGCCGATGTGGATCTGATAGCCGCCGTCCTGCGCAACGAGCTGGGCGGCGAAGATATTCAGGGTGCCGGACGTATAACCGGCGACGTCGTATGGGATCGCGACGCGACCGCGCACGGTGGCGACGGTCAGGTCCGACGGTCCCTTGATTGCAAAAAGCTTGTCGTCGAGCGGCAGCCGGCCGGCATTGGCCTGCTGTCCGCGATTTGCGGCGAAGTCACGCAATCCGAGCGTGACCATGCGTGCCGGAAGCCCGGTGCGCTCCCGGACCGTTTCGTAGGCAAGTTCATGCAGCGTTACGAGGTTGGCGCCGGCCTTTTCGCCGGCGAGTTCATCGAGCATCGCCAGCATGTCGGCGTAGGCCACGAAGGTTTCTTCCAGCGCGTGTCTGGCGTCCGCGTCCGGCGCGAGGTCGTAGCACAAGATCGACGTGTGGTTGCTCTGAGCCATGAGCAATAACATAAAGCACCGCTTTCGTGCTTTCAAGGATCTACTCAGGTTTAAGTTGCAATTTTCTTTTGCTGAACGCGCGCACCGGTCGCGGCGCCGGCAATGCGGGTTGCAGCGGCGGAGAAATGGGGCGTCGAAAGCGGACGACTGACCTGTGGGTTATTCCGCCGCGTTGTTGCGCAGCCAGGTTTCCAGCGCGGCAATCACCGAGAGCCGCAGGCTCGCGCCCTTCGACAGGGCGCGGGTGAGGGACAGGTCGTCGCCGGCAAATCCCATCTCGGCCATGATGTCGTTCGCCCGCATCCGGCGGCGGTTCATGATCGCGCGGATTTCGGCGACTGTTTCGGGAAGCAGGTAGCGACCGCTGGCAATCGCCGGGGGCGATGCAAGCGGTGGATCGATTTGAGTGCGCGGAGCAAGCCCGTCAGCGGCGCCGTTGCTGCTCAGCCAATTGAGGAACGTTTCACGCTCGGCCGGGCTTGCCTTGGTCCAGGAATTCTTGAGCTTGTCGAGGCGCGTGCGCTCGTCCTTGAGCCCTGCCACGATAAGCGCCTTGCGCAGCGACGGGATGCGCCCGGCGATGAGATCCGCATGGATATCAGGGAAATCGAGCTTCAGGCGCTGCACGTCCGCGGTTTCGTCGCTCTTGGTTTTCTTCGACATGCTCATTCCCGCGCCGTTCGTCCGCGACATGCTCTAGCGTGCTCGGCCGCCCGGCGCGAGCGAAATAGGTCGCTATCCTCTATCCTTTGTCGGCCGGCCTCGTTAGGGAACGCAGGGAGAGTAACGCGACGTTGCGTGCAGAATGCCTTTTGCCGGACATCATGCATCCAGCTTTACGCAAGTCCCTTCGCCTATCGTCACCTCAATGGCCGGGATGTGACACGGCGAATAAAGGACAATGATATGTCAAACGATATCGAGCACTACCGCGATCCATCCGATTCGATGGTTGCCCTCTATCTCGCGAACAATGACGGCGACGAACTGACCGACGTGCTGGTCGCTGCCCTTGAAGATGCCTTCCGCATCCTGAGCGACGAGATCTCCGGCGAAACGATGCATTGAAGCAGCGCGCGTCTCCCCGGCGGGCTACCCCTCCGGGCTGATCCACCATCGGTTGCGAATCGGTGAGGAAACATCCTATCTTCGCCCGATTCTAACCGGCGGCGTGTCGACCTTTCGAGAGAGCTCGGAATGCGCGTCGCTAGCGCAAGAGGTGGAGGCGCATGATGACAATTTCTATCTGGCATTGGGTGGTGATTTTGCTGGTCATCGGTGTGCCCGTCTGGCTGATCCTTCGCGCCCTGAAGCGTTGACGCGATGCGCCCGCAGGCAGGCGGGCGCGCGGCTGCAAAGGACAAGGCTCTGCGGATCCTGTTTGGACGGCCCGATCGTCACTCCCGCACCCTTGTCCGTAACGACTGCCGCCCCGGCCTGCTTACAGGCCGACGGGCCGTGGCATGACCAGCGGCTGCTGCTCAGTTTTCCTGCAGCAACGCTTCGGCCGAAAGAGCGACGGATAGAACCGTCGCATCGGTTCCGTTTCTCCCCACCAGCATCAGTCCAGCCGGACGCACGAGGCCCGGCTTCGGCAGGGTAATGGCGGTGAGATCGAACTGGTTGGCGACCTGGCAGTTGCGCAGCAGCAGACTTTCCACGCGGTCGTATTCTTTGGCGTCGTTGTCGACGCTGGCAATCGACACGGCGGCAATCGGCGTTGTCGGCAGTGCGATGAGGTCATAGGGCGAAAGCCGCTCGTCCATGGCGGCTGCAAGCGCAAGCCGGGTTTGCAGCAGGGCCGAGATTGCCGCATCGGGCACCAAAATGCGGCGGCGAAGCGAGACTTTGACCCTGTCGTCGACGGGGGCGGTCTCGTCGCCCAGCCAGTCCGCGTGGACACGGCTTGCCTCCAGGCCCGCAATCGAGCCGATGCGTGTCGCTTCGCCGAGTTTCTCGATCAGGTCGTCGATGGTGCAGTCGACGATCTCAGCACCCGCTTTCTCCAACCGGTCGAGGCTTGCGGCGAAGGCATCGGCGACTTCGGGGGAGAGGTCTTCAAACAACCTGCCGCGGGGGATGCCGATCCGTAGGCCTGCGATCGAACGGCCGACGGGCGGTTTTGGCTGCTCGCCGGCCATCACGGCGTCAGCTGCAACGCAATCGGCAACGGTCCGGGCGAGCGGTCCGAGCGAATCGAGAACCGGCGAGAGCGGAAAGGCACCGTCGAGCGGGATGCGGTTCGCCGTCGGCTTGAAGCCGACGATGCCGTTCAGCGCCGCAGGGATGCGGATGGAGCCGCCGGTGTCGGAGCCGATGGCGATGTCGCAGGTGCCTTCGGCCGCCGAGACACCGGCGCCAGAGGATGAGCCACCGGGGATCAGGCTTTCGTCGGCGGCGTTGCCGGGCGCGGGGTAGTGCGGATTGAGCCCGACCGCCGTGAAGGCGAACTCTGTCATATGCGTCTTGCCGATAATCACGGCGCCGGCAGCACGCAGCCGCTGGACAACGAGCGCGTCTTCTTGGGCCGGCGGCGCGCCGCGGCGAATGATGGAGCCGGCAAGCGTCGGTTCGCCGGCGACATCCAGCAGGTCCTTGATCGAGATGATCTTGCCGTCGAGCGGTCCAAGGCTGTCCCCCGCCTGCCGGCGACGGTCGGCTGCGTCGGCCTCGCGGCGCGCGCTCTCTTCATAGAGGCGGACGAAAGCCTTTTCCGCGTGCCGGCGATCGTTGAGCCGGCTCAGGATCTGTTCCAGGCGGTCGCGGACGGAGACGTTGGCGGCGTGGGGCACGATGATCACCTGTCGAATAGGGCGCCGCCATCGGCGGCAGGGGCGGGGTCGTTGCCTGGGTTCGCCGAGGTCAACGACGGTCACCTTGATAGCAGTATTGGTGGCGATTGCCATCGTGCCATTGTCGCCGCGGCCGGCGCCGACCTTCACCGAACTGTCGCCAAACCGTTCAAATAGTTTCATGGCCCTGTTACGTCGCTGACACCCAGATGACCAAAGGTCCGGCACGCGCGGTGGCGCTGCCGAATCGGAGGTCTGTTTGGCCGATATCCTCAAGACGCTTTCAAGGCGTTCTTTCCTGTTTTCCGCCGGTGCCGCGGGCTTCGTGGCCTCATCCGGTCTCGCGACTCCCTTCTATGCGCGCGGCTACGGTCGGCCGGAATTCATTCATGGCGTGCAATCGGGCGATGTCGACACATCCTCCGGCATGATCTGGACGCGAGTGGATCGCCCGTCGAAGGTGTCAGTCGAATATTCGACGACAGAGAGCTTCACCAACCCCTTTCGCCTTGCCGATCTGACCGCGACGCCGCAGACGGACTGTGCGGTCAAGTGCTCGCTCGATGGGTTGTTGCCGGACCAGGACATCTTCTATCGCTTCACCGCCACGGATCTCTACGACGTGAACCGCGTCTCCGAGCCGGTCACCGGCCGGTTCCGCACGGCCCCCTTGCGCAAGCGCTCGATCCGCTTCGTCTGGTCTGGCGATACCGCCGGGCAGGGCTGGGGCATCGACGATGTCGGCATGAAGACCTATTCGACGATGCGCCAGCACGAGCCGGACTTCTTCATTCACTCCGGCGATACGATCTATGCGGACAACCCGATCCCCGACGAGATCAAGCTTCGCGACGGCGGCATCTGGAAGAACCGGGTGGTGACGCACGAGAAACGTGACGTGGCGCGCACGCTCGAAGAATATCGCGGACAATGGAAATACAATCTGCTCGACGAGCATGTGCGGCAGCTGAACGCCATGTGCCCCACCTTCTACCAGTGGGACGACCACGAGGTGCTGAACAATTGGTCGGCCTCCACCGACCTTCGCGACGATGCCCGCTATCCGGAGAAGGATGTCGCCGTCTATGCGGAGCGGGCGGCACGAGCGTTCAACGAGATGACGCCGATCCGCAACGTTGCGACGCAGCCCGGCCGCATCTTTCGCAAGATCGCCTATGGTCCATTGCTCGACGTGTTCTTCGTCGACCTCAGATCCTATCGCGGCGCAAACCAGGAAGACGGCGGCGGCGCGCTGTTCGGCTGGCGGCAGGTCGACTGGCTGAAGCGTGAGCTGGCTGCCTCGCGGGCCACGTGGAAGGTGATTGCCTGCGACATGCCGATCGGTCTCGTCGTCTGGGACGATTACACCAACCGGCGCGGTTCGGACGCGATCGCCAATGGCGACAACGGTCCGCCCACGGGGCGCGAGCGCGAGTTTGCCGATCTTCTGCGCTTCATCCGCGACAACGGCATCGACAATCTCGTCTGGCTGACCGCGGACGTGCACTACACGGCCGCGCATCACTACGATCCGGCGCGCGCCGGCTTCAAGGATTTCACGCCGTTCTGGGAGTTTGTGTCCGGGCCGCTGCATTCCGGCACCTACGGGCCGAAGGAGCTCGACATGACCTTCGGGCCGGAGGTTCGCTTCATCAAGGCGTCTGGCGGCGGCATCGACAGCAACCTGCCGCCGTCGGCCGGCCTGCAGTTCTTTGGCATCGTCGATATCAACGGCCAGACGCAGCAAATGACGGTGCGGCTGATGGACCGGCAGGACCAGGAACTCTGGCGCGTGACGCTCGATCCGGCCGCAATTGCATGAGGAATTCGGTCGCGGCCAACAGCTTTCCAAACGGCGTTCGCGAGACCCCTGGCGAGTTCAAACCCATGGCCTACCGGCATTTGACCACGACGCTCATGCGTGCGCCCCCCTTTCGCAATCGCAAAAAAACCTGTATGAGCGCGACCATTGAAAAAGCGGCGTGGCCCATCGGGGCTTGCCCTGAACCTTCCGAGACGAAAAATGAGCATTCGTAACATCGCGATTATCGCGCACGTCGACCATGGGAAAACGACCCTTGTTGACGAGCTCCTGAAGCAGTCGGGCTCGTTCCGCGAAAACCAGCGCGTTGCCGAACGCGTCATGGACTCCAACGACATCGAAAAAGAACGCGGCATCACCATTCTCGCCAAGGCGACCTCGGTCGAGTGGAAGGGAACGCGCATCAACATCGTCGACACCCCCGGCCACGCCGACTTCGGCGGCGAAGTCGAGCGCATCCTGTCGATGGTGGACGGCGCCATCGTTCTCGTCGACGCTTCCGAAGGCCCGATGCCGCAGACGAAGTTCGTCGTCGGCAAGGCGCTGAAAGTCGGCCTGAAGCCGATCGTCGCGATCAACAAGATCGACCGCCCGGATGGTCGCCACGAAGAAGTCATCAACGAAGTCTTCGACCTCTTCGCCAACCTCGACGCTTCCGACGAGCAGCTCGACTTCCCGATCCTCTACGGTTCGGGTCGCGACGGCTGGATGAACGTCAACCCGGAAGGTCCGAAGGACCAGGGCATGGCGCCGTTGCTCGATCTCGTGCTCAAGCACGTGCCGGAGCCGACGGTTGCCGAAGGCCCGTTCCGCATGATCGGCACGATCCTTGAAGCCAACCCCTTCCTCGGCCGCATTATCACCGGCCGCGTCCATTCCGGCACGTTGAAGCCGAACCAGGCCGTCAAGGTTCTGGGTCAGGACGGCAAGCTGCTCGAAAATGGCCGCATCTCGAAGATCCTCGCCTTCCGCGGCATCGAGCGTCAGCCGATCGAGGAAGCGCATGCGGGCGACATCGTCGCGATTGCCGGCCTTACCAAGGGCACCGTCGCCGACACCTTCTGCGACCCGTCGGTCGCCGAAGCGCTGACCGCGCAGCCGATCGACCCGCCGACCGTCACCATGTCCTTCATCGTCAACGATAGTCCGCTCGCCGGCACCGAAGGCGACAAGGTCACGAGCCGCGTTATCCGCGACCGCCTGTTCAAGGAAGCCGAAGGCAACGTCGCGCTGAAGATCGAAGAATCCTCGGAAAAGGACTCCTTCTTCGTATCGGGCCGCGGCGAACTGCAGCTTGCGGTTCTGATCGAAACCATGCGCCGCGAAGGCTTCGAACTTGCCGTTTCGCGTCCGCGCGTCGTCATGCACAAGGATGACAACGGCCAGCTGCTCGAGCCGATCGAAGAAGTCGTCATCGACGTCGACGAAGAGCATTCGGGCGTCGTCGTGCAGAAGATGTCGGAGCGCAAGGCCGAAATGGTCGAGCTGCGTCCGTCCGGCGGCAACCGCGTCCGTCTGGTGTTCTTCGCTCCGACCCGCGGCCTCATCGGCTACCAGTCGGAACTTCTGACCGACACCCGCGGCACGGCGATCATGAACCGCCTGTTCCACGCCTACCAGCCCTACAAGGGTGAGATCGGTGGTCGCGTCAACGGCGTTCTCTTGTCGAACGACGCCGGTGAATCGGTGGCCTACGCGATGTTCAACCTGGAAGACCGCGGCCCGATGATCATCGACGCCGGCGAGAAGGTCTATGCCGGCATGATCATCGGCATCCACACCCGCGACAACGACCTCGAAGTGAACGTTCTCAAGGGCAAGAAGCTCACCAACATGCGCGCCGCCGGCAAGGACGAAGCTGTTCGCCTGACGCCGCCGATCCGCATGACGCTCGAGCGCGCGCTCTCCTGGATCCAGGACGACGAGCTCGTCGAAGTGACGCCGAAGTCGATCCGTCTGCGCAAGCTGCACCTCGACCCGAACGATCGCAAGCGCTTCGAAAAGGCCCGCACGGCCGGCGCTGCCTGATCGATCCTGACCGATCCCATGACTTTCAGAAAAACCCCGGAGCGATCCGGGGTTTTTTGCTGTGTGTGCCACCGATGGGCGACTTGCGGATAAAGTTAAAAAGGCGTTAACCTTCCATTGGGTGCCGTTAAAGTTGCCTGTGGGTTAACGCAGGCCGGCAACCGGGCGGGATTCCTGTTCGCCTTGTGTGTGTTTAGAGTCGCGAGTCATGAAGACTGTTTCGATAGAGATTCGGCCCGGGGAGCCGCAGGAAGCGTCGGCAATTGCCGATGTGCACCGCGTTTCGTGGCTGCAGACCTATGGTGGTCTCATCCCCCATCGTCCGCTCGTTCAGATGGTCAATCGCCGCGACGAGACCTGGTGGCGCAAGGCGACCCGCGGGCCTGCCACGCTGCTCGTCGTCGATGTGGCCGGAACCATTGCCGGCTATGCAACGCTTGGCCTCAGCCGGGCCAAGGCCCTGCCGCAGGAAGGCGAGATTTACGAGATCTACCTTCGGCCGGAATACCAGGGCATCGGCCTCGGGCGCATCCTCTTCGGCGAGGCCAAGAGCCTGCTGCGCTCGCTCGGCTGCCGTGGCCTCGTCGTCTGGTGCCTCGAGGACAGCGAGCATGCCTACCAGTTCTTCCAGGGTGCCGGCGGTACCGACATCGCCGAAGGCATGGAAGATTTCGGCGACAAGCACCTGAAGAAGGTCGGCTTCGCCTGGAACTAGGCGCGATGCCTTCGCAACACTGAAATCAAAGAGTTATTCAGGCAGTTGGTTGTTGGGGGCGGCCGCCTTGTCGCCCCGCGTGCCGTGATAGGCGGGCTTGTCGATGCCGCAGCGGAAGGTCGGTGCCACCTCGTCGGCGATCTTGCGGGCGAGCGCATTCGGATCGGGATTGGCAAGCGCATCGACGTAGGCGGCGACGCAGCCCTTGCCGTCATCCTTCTCGGCCACCTTGGAGATGACGAGCACCTGCCCCTGAAGTGCAGGAACCGAAGCGCCGGACGCGTCGGTGTTCTCGATGAACCAGCGCAGGATCGTCGCGACGGCCTTGCCATCCTTGGCAATCCGCCACTCCACGGTCGTGCCGGCGTGGTTGAACGGAATGAAACTCTCGAAAGCATCGTCGGCATAGCGTTGGTTCAGGTGACCGAACGAGACGCTCTGGCGGATGTCGGCCTCCTTGAAGCGAACGGGGTAGTCCGCATGACCGGGGCAGGTCATCAGCGCGTACATGCCCTCCTCTTCGGCGATCGTCTTGCACGTGTCGCGGCCTAAGTCGGTATAGACGCTCTCATTGGCCAAGACGGGGCCGGCGGACAAAAGCACCAGCGCCAGGCATGCAACCCTTCCGTTCATACGAAACTCCCTCAAACGCGATTGGCAGACCCTTGGCGATCGATCGACAGGCGCGAAACGACCGGTTGAATCTGCGCTACGGACGAAAGTTATGTTGCATCGCGGCATGTTTCCCTTTATCCGACGGGCAAACTTCTCAAACCGACCCTGGAGTAGATCCATGCGCATCGACGCGATTTCCATCGGAAAGAATCCACCAGAAGATGTCAACGTGATCGTTGAAGTTCCCGTCGGCGGCCATCCGATCAAGTACGAGATGGACAAGGAAGCCGGCACGCTGGTTGTCGACCGCTTCCTCTATACGCCGATGACCTATCCGGGCAACTACGGCTTCGTCCCGCACACGCTTTCGGACGACGGCGACCCGATCGACGTTCTGATCTGCAACACCCGTCCGCTGGTTCCCGGCTGCGTCATCAACGTGCGCCCGATCGGCGTGATGATGATGGAAGACAATTCCGGCAAGGACGAAAAGATCATTGCCGTTCCGTCGGGTCACCTGACGCAGCGCTACGACAAGGTGCACGAATACACCGACCTGCCGGAAATCACGCTGAAGCAGATCGAGCACTTCTTCGAGCACTACAAGGATCTGGAGCCCGGCAAGTGGGTAAAGATCTTCGGCTGGAAGGATGCTTCCGTCGCCAAGCAGCTGATCGCCGAAGCTGTCGAACGGGCCAAGGGCGCCAAGTAATCTTTTACTTGCCGACCAGCTCGGCAAGTTGCCTCATCAAATCCTCCGGGTCGCCCTCGATCCGGAGGATTTTTTTACGCTGCGTATCGCCTGAGATGAGGGAGAGCTTGCTCTTGGCAAGCCCGAGCTTCTTCGCGAGAAAGGCAACCAGCGCCTGGTTGGCCTTGCCTTTCTCCGGAACCGCGCTGACACGCACTTTCAGATGTTCTTCTCCATCGGCAGCCGCTTCCAGGCCATCAATGGCGTCGCGGCCGCCGTTCGGCGTCAGGCGCACCGTCAGGCGAACGTGGTCGCCGTGCGCGGTTACGGCCGGATTGGCCATCGTCAGCCGAGCAGGGCCGGCGCGATCGTGGTGTTGAGGAAGAGCTGGATGAAATAGAGGATCACCAGCACGACCAGCGGCGACAGGTCGACGCCACCCATGTCCGGCAGCACGCGGCGGATCGGACGGTAGAGCGGCTCGGTCAGCTGGTAGAGCGAACGGCCGATCATGTTGATCGCCTGGTTGTTCACGTTGATGACGTTGAACGCGTAGAGCCAGGAAAAGATGGCCGACGCGATGACCAGAAACCACGCGATGTTGATGATGAAGTTCAAGGTGCCGATGACAGCAAGCATGCCGGTCTCCAAATCGTTATTGACAGACATGTAGACATTGAGACCTAAACGAGCAAGTACGCCGGTTTATCGGGCGCGATCATGTTTAACGTGAGAAGGCGTGATGACCGGCCCTCAGCAGGAGTTCCTTCCGCATGTCTGCCGTTCATGCCTCGCATCGTTTTGCCGCCTTTCGGCATGTCGGCTATCGCCGCTATTTCTTTTCCCGCTTCCTCGCTTACTTCGCGATCCAGATCATCTCTGTCGCCGTCGGCTGGCAGATCTATGATCTGACGCGCGATCCTTTCGATCTCGGCCTGATCGGTCTCTTCCAGTTTTTGCCGTCATTGGTGCTGATCCTCGTCACCGGATCCGTGGCCGACCGCTACAACCGGCGCATGATCATGGGTGTCTGCATGGTCGTCAGCACGCTTTGCGCAGCGGCGCTGCTCGCACTCACGGTCACCGGGCTGTTTTCGCCCTGGCCGGTCTATGCGGTTCTCGTGGTCTTCGGCATCGAGCGTGCGTTCCTGGCGCCCGCGTCGCAATCGCTGGCGCCCAACCTCGTGCCGCCGGAAGACCTACCCAATGCGATCGCCTGGAACTCCACCTCCTGGCAGACGGCGATGATCGTCGGCCCGGTCGCGGGCGGTCTCATCTATGCGCTCGGTGCGGTCTTTCCCTATGCCATCGGCTTCGGCTTCTTCCTCGCCTCCGCATTCATGGTCTTTGCCATTCCGAAGCCGGCGACGCGCACCGCGCCATCCGCCCAGAGCTGGGAAACGATCACCGCCGGCTTCCGCTACATCAAGGCGGAGAAGGTGGTGCTCGGCGCCATATCGCTCGACCTCTTTGCCGTTTTGCTTGGGGGCGCTGTGGCGCTGATGCCGGTCTTTGCCCGCGATATCCTCGACCTCGGCCCCTGGGGGCTCGGCCTGCTGCGGGCGGCACCCGGTATCGGTGCGGTCAGCATGGCCATCTGGCTGGCGGCCCACCCGATCCGCCACCGGGCCGGCTTCTACATGTTCGTCGGCGTGGCGCTCTTCGGCCTCGGCACCGTTATCTTCGGCCTTTCGGCAACCCCCTGGTTGTCGATTGCCGCCCTCGTCGTCATGGGCGCTGCCGACATGGTTTCGGTCTATGTGCGCGAGACCCTGATCACGCTCTGGACGCCGGACGAGCTGCGCGGCCGCGTCAACGCGGTCAACATGGTCTTCATCGGCGCGTCGAACGAGCTGGGCGAATTCCGCGCCGGCATGATGGCGTCCGGTTTCGGCGGGGTCTTTGCCGTTGTCTTCGGCGGCATGGGCACCCTGCTCGTCTCAGGGCTTTGGGCGCTCGGCTTTCCGCAGTTGCGCAAGATCGACACGCTCGACGTGCCCGATCACCACAAGTAGACGGGTGGGGGGCGGACGGCGCGTTACGCGCTTTCCGCCTTTCGTTCATTGCGCAGGAAGATCAGTTCCAGGAAGTTTTCCATCCAGGTGCGCAGTGGCCCGTCGTGCTGCATGCGGCCGTCGAGATGGGCCTTGCCCACCTGCGCGCCGGGCATCTCGAAGCGGTGCGCGCCGTGCACGACCCAGCGGTGCATCATGGCGCGGGTAAGCTCGCCGTGGAACTGGATGCCCCAGGCATTGTCGCCATAGCGGAAGGCCTGGTTGGGATAGGTGTCGCCGGTTGCAAGCAGCTCGGCGCCGGAGGGCAGGTCGAAGCCCTCGCGATGGAAATGGTAGACCATGGCCGGCCAGTCCATCAGCGCCTTTCCGGCTTCGGTCGCAACCAGCGGATACCAGCCGATTTCGGTCATGCCCTCGTGATGCGGCGCCACCGAGCCGCCGAGGTTGCGCGCCAACATCTGCGCGCCGAGGCAGATGCCGAGATAAGGCTTGTTTTCCTTGAGCGGCACGGAAAGCCAGTCGATCTCGCGGCGGACGAACTCTTCCTCGTCGTTGGCGCTCATCGGGCCGCCGAACACGATCGTGCCGCTGTGCCGTTCCAGCGTTTCCGGCAGGTCGTCGCCAAGCGCCGGGCGACGGATGTCGAGCCCGAAACCCTTTTGTTCGAGTATCTGGCCGACGCGGCCGGCGCTCGATCGCTCCTGATGCAGGATGATCAGGACGGGTTTTCGCGCGCTGTCGTCGGGCATCGGCATTTCAGATATCCTGTTGTGACTCGGCTTTCTCGACCGTGTCGCTTCTGGCCGCCGCCTCCTGACGCTGCAGCACCCGGTCGCGACCGGAAACGCCGAGCAGATCGGCGATGCGCCAGATCACGTGATCTTCCATCTCGCTGCGCTCGCCATCGGCATAGACGACGTCCCAGAGCATGCCCACGAGTTCGACGCGTTGCTCCTCGGAGAGGTGGCGCTTGAGTTCGGCGGTGAATTGATAGAAGTCGATCGCCTCGCTTTCGGCAGTCTCGCCGGCTTCGATCAAGGCCGAGAGCGAGGCATCGTCGAGCTTGTAGTGCTCCTTGACGACCTTGCGCATCTTGCGCCGCTCGGACGCGAGGATCCGGCCGTCGGCCTCCATCACCTGGAAACAGAGAGCGATGACCGCCACGCGCGGATCGCCATGCTCTATCCGCTTCGCCGGGCCGGTCAGGCCATCGAGAAACGTCCGTAAGCGTTCAAACATGTATTTTGCCACAGCCCCTTGAGAATTCAGAACAATCGGAAAGTCGTCTTTTCCGGCGCCTTCTCGCCGGCGGCCGGATCGCGCACGCCGGGGTCATCCGGCGGGCGGCCGAAGAAGGGATCGGGCATGTGTTCGCCATTCGCACCTTCTTCCTTTTCCGCCTTGACCGGAGGCTTGTCGGCGACCGGTTCCGGCGCCTTGCGCTCGGCGACCTTGATCGGCTGCGGCGCCGGACGCTGTTCCTCGCGCTCGGCCTCCAGGATCACGGGCGCCTCGCTGCGCCGGGCTGCGGGTGCCGGCTCGTGCACATGCGCCTCCACCACCGCGGGCAGGCTGCGGATCGCCTCGTCGGCGTTCGACTGGTCGTGGTCGACCGTGGCCGAAAGCGTATGCGGCGGTGCCTTCCATTCGAAGGCGTCGAGACGGCCACTGACCGGCGAGACGGGCAGCCAGGTCGGCGAGGTCACGCCATCGGCGGTCCAGGCGGGATCGCGCGGGCTCTTCAGCGCCTGCGCCATCCAGTGACGGATGCGGCCCTCGTCGCCGGTGTCGGCCTCTTCGATGTCGGCAAGCAGCAGGAAGATGCTCTCGGTCGGGTCGAGCCGGGCGGCGGCTTCCGCCTTGGTGCGCGCCAGAAGCAGCTCGCGCGCTTCGAGTGCTGCCTCGGCGACGGCAGCCATCGCCACGGCATTGTTGGGCTTCAAGGCTTCGAGCTTGCGTGCCCGTTTCAACCGGTCGACGGCGGTGTCGCCGCCGCGGGCGCGCACGTAGAGCCGCGCCACGTCCGGATGCGGCTCGTGCTTCCAGTTCTTCTCGAGGATCGCGGTGCCCTTGCGCAGGTTGTCCTCGCGAAACAGCGCCTTGGCGGCCGTCAGCGCCGCCGGCACCAGATGTTCGTCGAGCTTCAGCGCGGCAAGCGCGTCGTCGCGCGCCGCCTTCATGTCGCCGTCGAGCTTGCCGATGGCCCGGGCGGTCAAGAGCACCGCCTTCTTGCGGTCGGCCTCCTTGCGATCGACCACATGGGCGACACGGCTCTGGTCGAGCAGGCGCAGCGCATCGTCCCACTGTCCGGCCTGGCTCTGGCTGTCGAGGGTCGCAAGGGCTGCCCAGGGCAGGTGCGGCGACTTTTCGGCGGCGCGCTCGGCATATTGCCGCGCGGCCTCGTGGGCGCCGAGCCGCTTGGCCTCGAGATAAAGGCCGCGAAGCCCGAGTTCGCGCGTCTCCGGATCGTCGGCCATCAGCTCGAACTTGCGTCGGGCGTCGTCGTACTTGCCTTCGATCAGGGCTGTCTGGGCTTCGAGCAGGTGGATCAGCGGTTCCTGATCGGCGCTGATCAGGCCGCGGGTGCGGGCAGTCATCTTGCGGGCAAGATTGGCGTCGCCGGCGCCGGCGGCGATCAGGCCGGTCGAGAGGGCCTGGTAGCCGCGGTCGCGCTTGCGGGCGCGGAAATAGCGGGTGACCGTGTGCGGCGAGAGCCAGATGGTGCGCACCAGCCAGACGACGATCAGCACTGCGGCAATCAGCGAGATCAGCAGCGATGCGGCACGCATCAGGCTCATCTCGATCAACTGGCCCTGCCAGACGACCGAGAGTTCACCCGGCCGGTCGGCGAGCCAGGCGAAGCCGAGGCCGAGACCAAGCACGATCAGGATGAAAATCAGAATGCGGATCATATCTGGTTCCCTCAGCCTTCCGTGCCTGGTTTTGCCATCGTCGCAGCGACGGCGGCATCGATCGCGGCTTCGACCCGCAAACGCTGGTCGAGCTTGGCCTTGAACGCCTCGCCCACCGGCTTGGCCGCATCCGGCAGCCCATCCCATTCCAGAGCGGCGCCCTTGAGGTCGCCATTGTTCAGCTTGTCCTCGATCCGGGCGATGATGGCTTCGGGTGTTTCGCCCTCGACGCTGCCGACGGGACGCACGCGGATGCCGGACATGGCGCTGGACACCAGCCGGTCGAAGATGCCCTCGTTCGGATCGGGCTGGTTGAGAGCGTCGAGCATGGCGTCGGCGGTTTTCGGGAATTCGCGGCGCAGATCCGTGCGGGTCGGCACGCCGACCTGGGCATCCTGGGCGAGCGCGGCGACGGCCTGTTCGTCCGGCGCGATGCTGCGCAGCGCGTCGAGTTCGGCGAGGAAGGGCCCGCCGCGATCGATCGCCGACTTCAGTGCGGTGACCGCAACGGCCTTCGCCATCTGGATATCGTTGACTGGCTCGTTGAGCTTCTGCTCGGCGGTCTCGATGCGGCTCGTCAGTTCCGCTTTCTCGGCGGTTGCCGCCTGCTGCGCGTCGGCGAGCGCCGTCTTCAGGCCTGCAAGCTCCTTGGTGAGATTGTCGACTTCCGCCTTCAGCGTCTCGACCTCGGCGCTGCGTGCGCCGTTTGTGGCCGGCTGGGAGGCGGACTGCTCGAGCGCGGCGATACGACCTTCGAGCGCGGTGTTGTCGACGACGGCTGCGGGCGTGGGCAGCGCCGCGATCTGGTCGCGCAGGGCTTGCAGCTCGCCGGAAATGTTCTGCTCGACGCCGCGGGTCGGCCCGAGCCCGGGGACGATGCCGGCATATTGCAGGCCGCCGAAGCCGAGCAGCGTCACGAGACCGCCGACGATGCCGGCCGCAAGCGCTCCAGAATTGGAGACCGGTTTCTGTGGCGGTGCCGGTTCCGGCTCGCGGGCCACATGCGGCGGCTCTTCGGCGAAGACGGCCGCGGCCGCGTCGGCGGCGGCATCGGCGCGCTGCTCCTCGATTTCTTCGTCCAGGCGGGATCCGGCGGCGCTGTTGTCGCTGCTGTCCGTTACCGGTTCATCCGTCTCGGTCTTGTTCGATGCGCTTTCGGTCGCAGCGTCTGCCAGCGTCTCGCGGGTTGCTTCCGGGCCGGCCGGTTCCGCAACGGTTTTCTCCGCTTCGAGGTCGATCGTCAGCGGTTCCTTCTCGGACTTCGAGCGGCGCGGCGGGTTTTCCGATACCATGGTGACCTCTTACCGTTGGTGCCTGTCGGCTCTTCCTTCAAACCTAGTCAGCCGGAACGGTGAGGGAAAGCCCCTCCGTTCCGTTTTTGGGTGAATTCGATGTTAGAGAAGACTGAAAAGGCTGTCTTCATCGGGCTTTGCGGCGGTCTCTGCCACGACGTTACCCGGCAGCGCCTCGGCCACCACGGGGCTGAGGCAGAGGTAGCGCGGCGCAAAGGAAGCAGCATCGACACCGGCTTCGGAAAGCAGGCGAACGAACTGTCGCGCGGTCTCTCGCGAGTATAAAAGCACGGCGTCGGGACGGCTGCTCCGCCGCAGATCTTCGATCGCGGCGCGCGAATGGGCGATCGGCTCCATGCGGTAGCACTCGACCGTCCGGTGCTCGATGCCGTTTTGCCTCAGGCCCATTTCCAGCCCTTCGGAGCGCGGCGTTCCTGCCAGATAGAGCAGGGGAAGTGGCGGCAGCGTGTCGATGGTCGCGCCGATCAGTTCCGCCAGGGACTGGCCGGTTCCCTCCGCTATGCGCAGATCGGAGAAACCGAGCCCGGCTGCCGCCTGCGCCGTGGCGGCGCCCACGCAGAAGCACGGGGTCGCCAGATGCTGTGACAGGTCTGCATCTGACGATACGAGCACCCGAATGGCTTCGGCGCTGGTGAGCACGATCGCCGCATGCGGCACTTCAAGCGCGGCGACGGAGACGGCAGCAAGATGGGTCGCCTGCATCAGCGGCAGCAGGATCGGCCGGTGGCCGGCGGCTTCCAGCCGGCGTACCGTCGCCTCGGCGGCGGGAAGCGGCCGGGTGACGAGCACGCGCATGGCTTTAAGTCCAGCTTGCAAAGAAGCCGGGGCCGGCCTTGGCGCGGATCTCTTCGCCGGCCTTTTGCCCAAGCGCTTCGGCGTCGCTGGCCTTGCCCTCGATCGTAACCCGGTGATGGGTCTGGCCGTCTGGCGTGAGGATCATGCCGGAAAAGCTGAGATGGCTGCCGTCCGAGGTGGCGAGACCGGCGATCGGCGTGCGGCACGAGCCGTCGAGCGTCGCAAGGAAGCCACGCTCGCAGGCGACGGCCTCATGGGTGCGGGCATCGTCGATGGCTGCGAGCAGGTCGTTGATGCGGCTGTCGCCGATGCGGCTCTCGATGCAGATCGCGCCTTGCGCCGGCGCCGGCGGGAATTCCTGGGGGTCGAGAAGTTCGGTCGGAACGTCGGTCATGCCGAGCCGCTTGAGGCCCGCATAGGCGAGCAGCGTCGCGTCGACCTGGCCCTCGGCAAGCTTCCGCAGCCGCGTCTCCACCTGGCCGCGATAGGTGATGACATTGATATCCGGACGCAGCCGGCGGATCAGCGCCTGGCGGCGCAGCGACGAGGAGCCGACGGTCACGCCCTGTGGCAGTTCCATCAGTTTTTTTGCCGTCCGGCCGATGAAGGCATCGCGAATGTCCTCACGCGGCAGGAAGGCGGAAAGACAGAGCCCGTCAGGCAGTTTCGTCGGCATGTCCTTGGACGAATGCACGGCGAAATCGAGTTCGCCCGACAGCAATTGCTGCTCGATCTCTTCGGTGAACAGGCCCTTGCCGCCGATCTCGGCGAGCGAGCGGTCGGTGATCCGGTCACCCTTGGTCGAGAGGATGACGACCTCGAACATTTCCGGCGAAAGACCATGCGCCGCTGCGAGGCGATCGCGCGTTTCATGGGCTTGAGCGAGCGCCAGCGGGCTGCCGCGCGTGCCGATCCGGAAAGGTTTTGTTTGCATCAAAGGCTATCCATTGTTACCGGAGTTCCGTGTACCCACCTTTCGGTGCGACCGCAATCTTTGAGTAAACCCTGATGTCTCCGCCCCTGCGCATCCTCGGCATAGAAACAAGCTGCGACGAAACCGCTGCTTCCGTCATTTTGCGCGATTCCGACGGCAAGGGCCATATCCTCGGCGACGTGGTCTTAAGCCAGCTGGAAGAGCACAGCGCCTATGGCGGCGTGGTTCCGGAGATCGCCGCGCGCGCCCATGTGGAGGCGCTCGATACGCTGATCGAGGAAGCGCTGCTCAGGGCCGGCGTCACGCTTTCCGATATCGACGCCATTGCTGCGACAAGTGGTCCCGGTCTGATCGGCGGCCTGATCGTCGGGCTGATGACCGGCAAGGCGATCGCGCGGGCAACCGGCAAGCCGCTCTATGCCGTCAACCATCTCGAGGGCCATGCGCTGACGGCGCGGCTGACCGATGGGCTCTCCTTCCCCTACCTGATGCTGCTCGTCTCCGGCGGCCACACCCAGCTCATCCTCGTCAAGGGTGTCGGCGACTACGAGCGCTGGGGCACGACGATCGACGATGCACTCGGCGAGGCCTTCGACAAGACAGCCAAGCTGCTCGGCCTTCCCTACCCGGGTGGTCCGGCGGTGGAGCGGGCAGCGCTTGCGGGCGATCCGCAGCGTTTCAATTTTCCGCGCCCGCTCGTCGGCGACGCCAGGCTCGACTTCTCCTTTTCGGGATTGAAGACGGCGGTGCGCCAGGCTGCGCAATCGCTGGAGCCGGTCACGGAGCAGGACATCGCCGATATCTGCGCCTCCTTCCAGCGGGCGATCTCGCGCACGCTCAAGGATCGCGTCGGTCGCGGCCTGAAGCGCTTCAAGGCGGAGCATGACGGTGTTGCGCGCCCGGCGCTGGTGGTGGCCGGCGGCGTTGCCGCCAACCAGGTGCTGCGGGCGACGCTGCAGGAACTCTGTGACAAGAACGGCTTCGAGTTCATCGCGCCGCCGCTTTCGCTCTGCACCGACAACGCGGCGATGATCGCCTGGGCCGGTGCCGAACGGCTGGCGGCAGGCATCGCAGCCGACGGCCTTGATGTCGCGCCGCGCTCGCGCTGGCCGCTCGACGCCCAGGCGCAGGCGCTGCTCGGTTCCGGCAAGCGCGGCGCCAAGGCGTGACAAGATCTAAAGCATACGGATAGAGCATGAGCGACATTTCCAAGAACGGGCCGAAGATCGTCGTGGTCGGCGCAGGCGCCTTCGGCACCGCACTCGCCGCGGTTGCCGCCTCGGCTGAAGGCAGCGACGTGACGCTGCTGGCCCGTCGTCCGGAGATTGCCGAAGCCTGCCGCGACACCGGCCGCAATGAGGATGCCCTGCCGGGTATCGACCTGCCGGCGGCGCTGAAGCATACGGCCGATGTCTCCGTGCTCGCGGACGCCGAAGTCGTGCTCTTCGTCATGCCGTCGCAGGCGCACCGGGATGCGGCACGGCAGTATGGCCCTCAGATCAACGCTGCAGCCACGATCGTCACCTGTGCCAAGGGCATGGAGCAGGCGACCGGCCGCTTGCTGACCGACGTGCTGGCGGAGGAACTGTCCGGCCGTTCGATCGGCGTGCTCTCCGGTCCCGGTTTTGCCGCCGACATCGCCAAGGGCCTGCCGACCGCGATGGTGATCGCAGCGGCCGATGCCGCGACGGCGACGATGCTGGCCGAGGTGCTCTCGGGGCCGACCTTCCGGCTCTACCCCTCGGAGGATCGCATCGGCGTGCAGCTCGGCGGCGCGCTGAAGAATGTGCTGGCGATCGCCTGCGGCATCGTCGAGGGCGCCGGCCTTGGCGACAGTGCCCGTGCCGCGCTGATCTCGCGCGGCCTTGCCGAGATGTCGCGCTTCATTGCTGCCGAGGGCGGCGAGGCCGATACGGTGCGTGGTCTTTCCGGCCTTGGCGATCTCGTGTTGACGGCGACCAGCCACCAGTCGCGCAACCTGCGTTTCGGCATCGCGCTCGGCAAGGACGGTCGGGCCAGCGGGCGCAAGGGCGAGCTGGTCGAAGGCGCGTTCGCCGCATCGGTCGCCGCCCGCGTCGCCCATGATCTTGGCGTCGAAATGCCGATCACCGAAGCGGTGGCGGCGATCATCGACGGCAAGCTCGATGTCCGCACCGCGCTCGAACAGTTGATGACCCGCCCGATCACCCAGGAATGAAGGGAGCGGCGGACTTTCGCTCGCACCCGCGCCAACGAAAACTCTAGGAGGAAGCATGCTCTTCGCACTTCATTGCACCGACAAGCCGGGCGCGCTGCAGCTTCGGCTCGACACCCGTCCCGATCACGTCGCCTATCTCAACGATCTCAACGCCAGGGGCGTACTGAAAATGGCCGGTCCCTTCCTCGGAGACGACGGCAAGCCGACCGGCAGCCTGGTGCTCGTCAAGGCGGAAACGATCGACGAAGCCCGTGCGCTTGCTGAGGCCGACCCCTATGCCAAGGCCGGGCTCTTTTCCAATGTCGAGATCAAGGCCTTCAACTGGGTCTTCAACAATCCGGAGGCTTGAAACCAACATGGCGCACTGGCTCTACAAATCCGAACCGTTCAAGTGGTCCTGGCAGATGCAGAAGGACGCAGGCGCCAAGGGCACCGAATGGACCGGCGTGCGCAACTACCAGGCGCGCAACAACATGCGGGCGATGCAGATCGGCGACAAAGGCTTCTTCTACCACTCGAACGAAGGGCTGGAGATCGTCGGCATCAGCGAGGTCTGCGCGCTGTCGCATCCGGACTCGACCGCCGAGGGCGACGCCCGATGGGACTGCGTCGATATCCGCGCCGTGATGGACATGCCGCGGCCGGTGACGCTGAAGGAGATCAAGGACAATCCGAAGCTCGCCAACATGTCTTTGGTCACGTCCATGCGCCTATCGGTGCAGCCGGTGACCGAGGACGAGTGGATCGAGATCTGCCGCATGGGCGGGCTCGACAATCCGCCGCGCTAGTCCTGTTTTCCGCCTGTCCGGGACGCTCGGGCAGGCGCGGAGAGTTTCGTGAAGACCGATCCGGAAAGCTTCATCCTCGAAAACACCGACGTGCTCACGCCGCCGCATGTGCCGGAGATCCGCCTGCATTTGGCGACGGAGGCGCATGAACTCTGGCTGAAGACCGAGGAAGAGTTGCAGGAGATCGGCCTGCCGCCGCCGTTCTGGGCCTTTGCCTGGGCTGGCGGGCAGGGGCTTTCCCGCTACATCCTCGATCATCCCGAGGTCGTGCGCGGCCGCCGTGTCGTCGACTTTGCCTCCGGTTCGGGTCTGGTGGCGATCGCGGCGATGAAGGCGGGCGCAGCATCGGTGCTCGCCGCCGATATCGACCCCTGGGCGGAAACGGCCGTCCGGCTCAATGCCGCACTCAACGACGTCACCCTTTCCTATACAGGCGACGATATCACCGGCCGCGACCTTGAAGCCGAGGTCTATCTCGCCGGCGACGTCTTTTACGACAAGGCTTTTGCCGACCGGTTGAAGCCGTGGTTTTCGGGGCTTGCCGCAAGTGGCGCCTCCGTGATCGTCGGCGATCCCGGACGTTCCTACTGCCCGCGCGAAATGATGACGTCCCTTGCCACCTACGAGGTTCCCGTCACCCGGGCGCTGGAGGACAGCGAGGTCAAGCGCACCACCGTCTGGCGCTTCGGCACAGGCGTACATGATAATCGTGCCCGCATCTCCGACGATACACCCGATCTTCGAAGCCGCTGACCTGACAGCCTGACAAGGCCCGTCGCCGCGATTACCGGCGGATGACGCAGACGCCGTGTTCGTAGGTGCAGGAGCTGTTCATCGTCTGTGGCGTGACGTCGATGATCTTGCCGCGTCTCGCCTCGGGCTGAGGCGCAAAGTCTGCCTCATCCGCATAGCCGTAGTCGCCTTCCTGGCTGAAATAGATGCCGTTGCCGACATCGACATAGGCGGAAATCCCGCCGACATAAGTGCCGATACCGGGAATGACATCCGGATATTCATCGCCGCCGTAATAGTTCGGGCGATAGTCACGGCCCTGGTTGTTCGATGTCCAGATCTCCCGCCCGGCCTGATCGCGCATCCATCCGCCGCCATTGCCCCAACGCTCCGGATAGGCCCGATATTGCGGCAGGGGGACATGGCGGGTGCGGGTCGAGACCTGCGGCGGCACGTCATAGATGCCAGGGCGACCGTCGTGCCGGCGGGCGTCGGACGTCCAGTAGTCGCGACCGGCTCCGTCGCGCACCCATCCGCCACGCTGCTCAGACCGTCCGGCGTAAGCGCCGGGGTAGGGGCGGTAGCGCGGCAGGCGAACGTGCCGGGTGCGCGTGTTTACTTCCGGCGGCCCACCGTTGGACGCCCAGTCGCTGCGCGGTCCGCGATGGCGGTCCCGGTCGTTGCGATAACCGGTGCGGTCGAAATCGTGACGAGGGTAGGGACGATCGGCGTTCATCCTGACATGGCGCGTTCGCGTCTGCACCTCCGGCAGTCCGCCCCGGTCTCGGGCTTCCATCGGAATGCAGCTGGTGGCGATGACCAGGCCGGCAAGCGCTAGCACTTTGGTCGCATGGATTGCCCTGAACAGAATCATTCTGCCCGCCCTCCGGGTGACGCTTAACAAATCGTTAAGGGCACTCTGAGCCACATCGGCGGGAAAGTCACGGAATTGCTTGGCTTTTTGTCGCTATCGTTAACGCGCGCCCATGTCTCCGGCTGGCAGGAAAATGGCGCAATTCGTCTAATCGATTAAATTGATTTTGCACCGCAAACACACTTGTCGTTAAGCTTTATGGTGATTAAAGGTCCGAATGACTGAATTGCGCACAATCAGGTGCGATACCGGACTAAAATCGTCCAGTTTTTTGGGCGGAAATCCGGGCATTCCGTGAGGTTCCGATGACGAATGTCACAAGAAGCCGGCCACTCTCGCCGCATCTTCAAATCTATAAACCTATCCCGACAATGGTCATGTCCATTGTGCACCGCATCACCGGTGGTGCGCTCTACTTCGGGACCATCCTCGTCGCCTGGTGGCTGATCGCCGCCGCGTCGGGCGCTGCCTATTACGACTGGGTCAGCTGGCTGTTCGGTACGCTGATCGGCAAGCTGGTGCTGTTCGGCTATACCTGGGCATTGGTGCACCACATGCTCGGTGGCTTGCGCCACTTCGCCTGGGATCTCGGCTACGGCTACGAGAAGCACTTCGCCACCAAGATGGCCAAGGCAACGATCATCGGTTCGGTGGCGCTGACGCTGCTGATCTGGGTGGTCGGCTACCTCGTTCGCTGACTGAGGGGAGAATACTCATGGATATGCGCACTCCTCTCGGCAAGGTTCGCGGTCTTGGCTCGGCCAAGGAAGGCACGGATCATTTCTGGCGCCAGCGCCTGACGGCCGTCGCCAACGTTCCGCTGTTGATCTTCTTCGTCATCTTCCTCGTTCGCTACGCAGGCGCCCCTTATGCGGATGTCCTTGCCGCGCTGGCGAACCCCTTCGTCGCCGTCGTCATGGCGCTCGTCGTGCTCTCGGGCCTCGTTCACATGCGGCTCGGCATGCAGGTGATCATCGAAGACTACGTGCATGGCGAAGGCATGAAGATCGTGCTTCTCATGCTCAATACATTTTTCACGATCGCGGTTGGCGGGCTCTGTCTCTTCGCCATCCTGAAGATCGCTTTTGCAGGGTAATTTCGCCATGGCATCGAACAGTTCGCCCGCTGCAAACGGCAAGGCCTATCAATATGTCGACCACGCCTTCGACGTGGTCGTCGTCGGCGCCGGCGGCGCGGGCTTGCGCGCGACCCTCGGCATGGCCGAGCAGGGTCTGAAGACCGCCTGCATCACCAAGGTCTTCCCGACCCGCTCGCACACGGTTGCGGCCCAGGGCGGTATTGCCGCCTCGCTGCAGAATATGACGCCGGACAGCTGGCAGTGGCACCTCTACGACACCGTCAAGGGTTCCGACTGGCTCGGCGACGTCGACGCCATGCAGTATCTCGCCATGGAAGCGCCGAAGGCCGTCTATGAGCTCGAGCACTATGGCGTGCCGTTCTCGCGTAACGCCGAAGGCAAGATCTACCAGCGCCCGTTCGGCGGCCACATGCAGAACTACGGCGAAGGCCCGCCGGTACAGCGCACCTGCGCTGCTGCCGACCGTACCGGCCACGCCATCCTGCACACGCTCTATGGTCAGTCGCTGCGCAACAACGCCGAGTTCTTCATCGAGTATTTCGCGCTCGACCTGATCATGTCGGATGACGGCCGCTGCACCGGCGTCGTCGCCTGGAACCTCGACGACGGCACGATCCATCGCTTCTCCGCCAAGATGGTGGTGCTGGCGACGGGCGGTTACGGCCGCGCCTACTTCTCGGCCACTTCGGCGCACACCTGCACCGGCGACGGCGGCGGCATGATCGCACGTGCCGGCCTGCCGCTGCAGGACATGGAGTTCGTCCAGTTCCACCCGACCGGCATCTACGGCGCGGGCTGCCTGATTACCGAAGGCGCACGCGGCGAAGGCGGCTATCTCGTCAACTCCGAAGGCGAGCGCTTCATGGAGCGCTATGCCCCGTCCGCCAAGGACCTTGCCTCGCGCGACGTCGTCTCGCGCTGCATGACGATGGAAATCCGCGAAGGCCGCGGCGTCGGCAAGAACAAGGACCACATCTTCCTGCATCTCGATCACCTCGATCCGGCGGTCCTGCACGAGCGCCTGCCGGGCATCTCGGAATCGGCGAAGATCTTTGCCGGTGTCGACGTGACGCGCGAGCCGATCCCGGTTCTGCCGACGGTGCACTACAACATGGGCGGCGTGCCGACCAACTACTGGGGCGAGGTGCTCAACGCCGACGCCCAGAACCCCGAGCGCATCGCGCCCGGTCTGATGGCCGTCGGCGAAGCCGGCTGCGCCTCGGTGCACGGCGCCAACCGCCTCGGCTCCAACTCGCTGATCGACCTCGTGGTCTTCGGCCGTGCCGCCGCCATCCGCGCCGGTCAGGTCATCGACCGCGACGAGGCTATCCCGGAGGTCAACAAGGCCGCCTGCGACCGGATCATGGACCGCTTCGACCGCCTGCGGAACGCCAACGGCTCGACGCCGACGGCGGTGCTGCGCGAAAAGATGCAGCGCGCCATGCAGGAAGACGCGGCCGTGTTCCGCACCCAGGAATCGCTGGAATCGGGCTGCAAGCGCATCTCGGCGATCTGGAAGGAACTGCCTGACATCAAGGTCACCGACCGCTCGATGATCTGGAACTCGGACCTCGTCGAGACGCTGGAACTCGAAAACCTCATGGCCAACGCCATCACGACGATCTACGGCGCCGAAGCGCGCAAGGAGAGCCGTGGTTCGCACGCCCGCGAGGACTACACCGACGGTCCGCTCGGCGGCCGCGACGACGTCAACTGGCGCAAGCACACGCTCGCCTGGGTCAACGAGGCCGGCGACGTCAAGCTCGACTACCGCCCCGTCCATACCGACCTGATCGCCGACGGCATCGATCCCAAGAAGATCGAGCCGAAGGCCCGCGTCTATTGATCTTGAGGAACAAGCCACATGGTTGAACTCGCTCTCCCCAAGAACTCGCAGATGACGGAAGGCAAGGTCTGGCCGAAGCCTTCCGGCGCGACCAATGTCCGCGAATACCGCATCTACCGCTGGAACCCGGATGACGGCGCCAATCCGCGCATCGATACCTTCTACATCGATGTCGACGATTGCGGCCCGATGGTGCTCGACGGTCTGCTCTACATCAAGAACAAGATCGACCCGACGCTGACCTTGCGCCGCTCGTGCCGCGAAGGCATCTGCGGCTCCTGCGCCATGAACATCGACGGCACCAACACACTCGCCTGCACCAAGGGCATGGACGAGGTGAAGGGCGCGGTGAAGGTCTATCCGCTGCCGCACATGCCGGTTGTGAAGGACCTGGTTCCCGACCTCACCAACTTCTACGCCCAGCACCGCTCGATCGAGCCCTGGCTGAAGACGGTATCGCCGACGCCGGCCAAGGAATGGAAGCAGAGCCACGAGGACCGCCTCAAGCTCGACGGCCTCTACGAGTGCATCCTGTGCGCCTGCTGCTCTACCTCCTGTCCGAGCTATTGGTGGAACGGCGACCGTTACCTCGGTCCGGCGGTTCTGCTGCAGGCCTATCGCTGGCTGATCGATAGCCGCGACGAAGCGACCGGTGAGCGCCTCGACAACCTCGAGGATCCCTTCCGCCTCTATCGTTGCCACACGATCATGAACTGCGCCCAGGCCTGTCCGAAGGGCCTGAACCCGGCCAAGGCGATCGGCGAGATCAAGAAGATGCTGGTCGAGCGTCGCGTCTGATCGGTCGGACCGGAGATGAAGCTTTTGGAAACGGCGGGCCATGGCTCGCCGTTTTCTGTTTTGCCCCTCTCCAGGGCGGCGGACAATTCGTGATTGTGCCGGCGCGGGAGAGGCGGGTTGCCGGTCGGAGGTGAGGATACCTGACGAGGCCGTGGCCGCGCGATCCGGCCGTTCGGACGTTTCAATCCTGCAACAGGTCGCCAGGAATCGTCGTCCCTTGATTTGTCAGGTGGATTTGCTGTATTTCGGCCTATATTATCGCGTTGCATCATGGTTCGCGGACACGAACAGGAGTAGGGATATGCGGGTAATTCATGCGGCGGCGGGGCTGGCGGTTGTGCTTGCGCTGACCGGATGCCAACGGACGTCGATGGGCGGTTTCAGCTCCCAGGACGCCTCGCCCGCTCCCATCCAGGCAGCACCGGTTCCGTCGGTTTCGTCGAACCAGCTTCCGGCGCCGACCGGAAACACCTCACAATTCCCGGCTGCACCGACGAGCGGCACGGCGATGCCCGGTACGGTTCAGCAGCCCGGCACGCAGGTCGCTGCGGCGGCGGGCGGCGGACTTGACGTCACCAAGGAATCGATGGTCGGCAACTGGCGTGTTTCGAGCGCCGGCAGCTCCTGCGACATGTTCCTGACGCTCACCAATCTCGGTTCCGGTTCGCGCGGCGGCACCCGCGGCTGCGCCGGCGAGCTGACGACCATGGGCTCCTGGGAAGTGGCCGGCAAGCAGGTGGTCCTCAAGGATCGCAACGGCAATGCCATCGCTCGCCTCTACAAGACGGCCGACGCCCGTTTCGACGGCTCGACCAATGGCGGTCAGCCGGTCAGCCTCAGCCGCTGATGCCTCTCCAGCCCGGTCTCGTGCCGGGCTTTTGTTTTCCGTCCCATCTCGGGTGAGACGTGCTCAATCCTGACGACAGCATTTACCGCAAGCTCGAAGCGCTCGTCGCGAGCGGCGAGCGCAAGCGTGACCCCGCGCAGTTTACGATCGCCCGGCGGTTCGATCACCTCTCCGCCGAGCTGCTCGCCAGCCGTCCGTCGCGCAAGACCAATGCGCTCGGCTGGCTGTTTGCCTCGCGCAAGAAGGACCATCCGCCGGTCAAGGGTCTCTACATCCACGGGGGTGTCGGGCGCGGCAAGACCATGCTGATGGACATGTTCTTCGACGCGGTGCCGATCCAGCGCAAGCGCCGGGCGCATTTCCACGAGTTCATGGCCGATGTGCACGAGCGCATCTACAAGCACCGGCAGAAGCTGAAGAACGGCGAGACCAAGCAGGCCGACCCGATCCCGCCGGTCGCCTCGGAACTCTTCGGTGAAGCGCGGCTGCTCTGCTTCGACGAGTTCACCGTAACCGATATCGCCGATGCGATGATCCTCGGCCGCCTGTTCGGCGAACTCTTCGCCAAGGGCTGCGTGCTGGTCGCGACCTCGAACGTCGCGCCCGACGATCTCTATCGCGACGGCCTCAACCGCGGCTTGTTCCTGCCCTTCATCGATCTCCTGAAGGCGAATGCCGAGGTCATCTCGCTGGACACGGACACCGACTACCGGCTGACAAAGACCGATGGCAGCCCGGTGTGGCTCTCGCCGCTCGGGCCCGAGGCCGATGCCGCGATGGCGAAGGCCTGGGCCCATGAGACTGCCAACGCACCGGCCGCTCCGGCGGAGGTGCCGCGCAAGGGGCGCAAGATCCCCGTGCCGGCCGCGTCCGGAAAGAGTGCGCGCTTCAATTTCGCCGACCTCTGCCAGCAACCGCTTGGGGCTGCGGACTATCTGGCGATCCTCGAGCGCTATTCGACGATCTTCGTCGACCATGTGCCGCATCTCGGTCCGCACATGCGCAACGAGACCAAGCGGTTCATCCTCCTGGTCGACACGCTCTACGACAACGGTGCCCGGCTCTTTGCCTCGGCCGCGGCGCAGCCGCAGGATCTGCTGACCCAGAAGAAGGGCACGGAAGGCTTCGAATTCGACCGTACGGTTTCGCGGCTGATCGAGATGCAAAGCGAGGAATATGCCGCCGCGCACCCCGCCAATATTGCTGTTTCGTGACGTGATCGTGGCGAAAACTCTTACGTTTACGTAAGAATTTTATGATCTAACCGATTGAAATTACTTCGCCAAAAAGTATCGATTGATATTTTAACGTTTGCCGTTTAATGGCTTGCGGCGAAGGTTTGGCGTTTGCCGCGTTCCAGGCCTCGATCAGATTTGGGATCACAAAGGAAGCACTTTCATGGCGCGCAACAAGATCGCACTTATCGGTTCAGGGATGATTGGTGGTACGCTGGCACATCTCGCCGGCCTGAAGGAACTGGGCGACATCGTCCTCTTCGACATCGCCGACGGCATTCCGCAGGGCAAGGGCCTCGACATCGGTCAGTCCTCCCCGGTCGAAGGCTTCGACGTGAACCTGACGGGTGCCAGCGACTACTCCGCCATCGAAGGCGCCGACGTCTGCATCGTCACCGCCGGCGTTGCCCGCAAGCCGGGCATGAGCCGCGACGACCTGCTCGGCATCAACCTCAAGGTCATGGAACAGGTCGGCGCCGGCATCAAGAAGTATGCCCCGAACGCCTTCGTCATCTGCATCACCAACCCGCTCGACGCCATGGTGTGGGCGCTGCAGAAGTTCTCGGGCCTGCCGAAGAACAAGGTCGTCGGCATGGCCGGCGTTCTCGACAGCTCGCGCTTCCGCCTGTTCCTGTCCCAGGAATTCAACGTTTCGGTCCAGGACGTCACCGCCTTCGTTCTTGGCGGCCACGGCGACACCATGGTGCCGCTCGCCCGTTACTCGACGGTTGCCGGCATTCCGCTGACCGACCTCGTGCAGATGGGCTGGGTCACCAAGGAGCGCCTGGAAGAAATCATCCAGCGCACCCGTGACGGCGGCGCCGAAATCGTCGGTCTGCTCAAGACCGGTTCGGCCTACTACGCACCGGCCGCTTCGGCGATCGAAATGGCTGAGGCCTACCTCAAGGACAAGAAGCGCGTTCTGCCTTGCGCTGCGCACCTGACCGGACAGTATGGCGTCAAGGACATGTATGTCGGCGTTCCGACCGTCATCGGTGCCGGCGGCGTCGAGCGCATCATCGAAATCGATCTCAACAAGGCCGAGAAGGAAGCGTTCGACAAGTCCGTCGCTTCGGTCGCCGGTCTTTGCGAAGCCTGCATCGGCATTGCGCCGAGCCTGAAGCAGTAATCGCGTCCCGCTGAGCGGACGCTCTGTCGCCGCTCGGCCTCTTTGTTTTTGCCGCATTGGTGCGGGTAGGTGCCCCCACCTGCCCGCACAATGCTCCAGACAGGAAAAACACCATGAACATTCATGAATACCAGGCCAAGGCTCTCCTGAAGAGCTACGGCGCACCGGTCGCGGAAGGTGTCGCGATCTTCTCGGCTGACGAAGCTGAAGCCGCTGCAAAGTCGCTCCCGGGCCCGCTCTACGTGGTCAAGAGCCAGATCCATGCCGGCGGCCGCGGTAAGGGCAAGTTCAAGGAACTGTCCGCCGACGCCAAGGGCGGCGTTCGTCTTGCCTTCTCGATCGACGAAGCCAAGGCTCATGCCAAGGAAATGCTCGGCAACACGCTCGTCACCGCCCAGACCGGCCCGGCCGGCAAGCAGGTGAACCGCCTCTACATCGAGGACGGCGCCGACATCGAACGCGAACTCTATCTGTCGCTGCTCGTCGACCGCTCGGTCGGCCAGGTTGCCTTCGTCGTTTCGACGGAAGGCGGCATGGACATCGAGGCTGTTGCGCACGACACGCCGGAAAAGATCGTCAACGTCGCGATCAACCCGGAAGCCGGCGTTACCGCCGCTGATCTCGCCAAGCTCACGGCGGCCCTGAAGCTCGAAGGCGAAGCCAAGGCTGACGCCGAAAAGCTCTTCCCGATCCTTTACAGGGCCTTTGTCGAGAAGGACATGAGCCTGCTCGAGATCAACCCGCTGATCGTCATGAAGAATGGCCGCATGCGCGTTCTCGACGCCAAGGTTTCGTTCGACGGCAACGCGCTGTTCCGCCACGACGACATCAAGGCGCTGCGCGACGAAACCGAAGAAGACGCCAAGGAAATCGAGGCCTCGAAGTGGGATCTCGCCTATGTCGCGCTCGACGGCAACATCGGCTGCATGGTCAACGGCGCCGGCCTCGCCATGGCGACGATGGACATCATCAAGCTCTACGGCAAGGAGCCGGCGAACTTCTGCGACGTCGGCGGCGGCGCCGGCAAGGAGAAGGTTGCGGCTGCCTTCAAGATCATCACGGCCGACCCGAAGGTCGAGGGCATCCTCGTCAACATCTTCGGCGGCATCATGAAGTGCGATGTCATCGCTGAAGGCGTCGTTGCGGCCGTGCAGGAAGTCGGCCTCAAGGTTCCGCTGGTTGTTCGTCTCGAAGGCACGAATGTCGAGCTTGGCAAGAAGATCCTGAACGAATCCGGCCTGGCGATCACCGCCGCCGACGATCTGGACGATGCTGCCAAGAAGATCGTCGCCGCGATCAACGGCTAACTGAAGGACCACCTCATGTCGATTCTCGTTAACAAGAACACCAAGGTCCTCGTTCAGGGCCTGACCGGCAAGACCGGCACCTTCCATACCGAACAGGCGCTTGCCTATTACGGCACGCAGATGGTCGGCGGTATCCACCCGAAGAAGGGCGGCGAAACCTGGACCGGTTCCAAGGGCGAAACCCTGCCGATCTTCGCCTCGGTTGCCGAAGGCCGTGAGAAGACCGGTGCGGACGCATCCGTGATCTACGTTCCGCCGGCAGGCGCCGCGGACGCGATCATCGAGGCGATCGACGCGGAAATCCCGTTCATCACTTGCATCACCGAAGGCATCCCGGTCGCCGACATGGTGCGCGTCAAGGCTCGCCTCGACCGCTCCAAGTCGCGCCTGCTCGGCCCGAACTGCCCCGGTATCCTGACGCCGGAAGAATGCAAGATCGGCATCATGCCGGGCTCGATCTTCCGCAAGGGTTCGGTCGGTATCGTCTCGCGCTCCGGCACACTGACCTATGAAGCCGTGTTCCAGACCTCCAACGAGGGCCTCGGCCAGACGACGGCTGTCGGCATCGGCGGCGACCCGGTCAAGGGCACCGAGTTCATCGACGTGCTCGAGATGTTCCTGGCCGACGAAGCCACGACCTCGATCATCATGATCGGCGAAATCGGCGGCTCGGCCGAAGAGGATGCTGCACAGTTCCTCATCGACGAAGCCAAGAAGGGCCGCAAGAAGCCGATGGCCGGCTTCATCGCGGGCCGTACCGCGCCGAAGGGCCGCACCATGGGTCACGCCGGCGCTGTCGTTTCCGGCGGCAAGGGCGATGCGGAATCCAAGATTGCAGCGATGGAGCAGGCAGGCATCCGCGTGTCGCCTTCGCCGGCTCGTCTCGGCAAGACGCTCGTCGAAGTCCTCAAGGGCTGATCGCAAGACCTCTGACCGGGGCGGAGCGATCCGGCCCGGTCAATCTGCAGTCCGCGTGTTTCCTTGGCTGATTGAAGATCAGGATACGCGGCAATGAAGTGCCACGGTGACCCGCCGCGTCCTCGAGGATGCGCGGCATCGTAGGAAAAAGGCCCGGCGCCCGGACGCGCCGAACGAACATGAACGACCGGGATACCCGGCAACCCAACTTCAGTCAGGAGGCGGACAGATCAGTCCGCGTGAGACCATGACAAGGCAAGAGGCCAACGAGCAATTCCAGCTCACTTCGTTTCTGGACGGCGCCAACGCCGCCTATATCGAGCAGCTCCATGCACGCTACGAGGCGGACCCGGCGTCCGTGTCGGCCGAATGGCAGGCCTTCTTCAAGGCGCTCGCCGACCGGCCGGAAGATGTGGTGAAGGCAGCCAAGGGCGCCTCCTGGAAAAAGAACAACTGGCCGATCCCGGCCAATGGCGAACTGGTCTCGGCGCTCGATGGTGACTGGGGCACGGTCGAAAAGGTCATCGAGAAGAAGGTCAAGGCGAAGGTTGAGGAAACGGCTGCCGCCACCGGTACCGTTGCCAGCGCCGCCGACATCCACCAGGCGACGCGCGATTCCGTCCGCGCCATCATGATGATCCGCGCCTACCGCGCCCGCGGCCACCTGCATGCCAAGCTTGACCCGCTCGGCCTCGCTGCCGCGGTTGAGGACTACAACGAGCTGTCGCCGTCGAACTACGGTTTCGAGGACAAGGATCTCGACCGCAAGATCTTCATCGACAACGTGCTCGGCCTCGAATACGCGACCGTTCGCGAGATGGTCGAAATTCTCGAGCGCACCTACTGCTCGACGATCGGCGTCGAGTTCATGCACATGTCCAACCCGGAAGAGAAGGGCTGGATCCAGGAGCGCATCGAAGGTCCGGACAAGGGCGTCGACTTCACCCCCGAGGGCAAGAAGGCGATCCTGCAGAAGCTGATCGAGTCGGAAGGCTTCGAGCAGTTCATCGACGTCAAGTACAAGGGCACCAAGCGCTTTGGTCTCGACGGCGGCGAATCGCTCATCCCGGCGCTCGAGCAGATCATCAAGCGCGGCGGCCAGGAAGGCCTCAAGGAAATCGTTCTCGGCATGGCCCACCGCGGCCGCCTGAACGTGCTTTCCCAGGTCATGGCAAAGCCCCACCGCGCCATCTTCCACGAGTTCAAGGGCGGCTCCTACGCACCTGACGACGTCGAAGGTTCGGGCGACGTGAAGTACCACCTCGGTGCGTCCTCGGACCGCGAATTCGACGGCAACAAGGTTCACCTGTCGCTGACGGCGAACCCGTCGCACCTGGAAATCGTCAACCCAGTGGTCATGGGCAAGGCCCGCGCCAAGCAGGACCAGATGGCGACCGTGTTCGAAGGCGACATCATTCCGCTGCGCGAACGCTCCAAGGTCATGCCGCTGCTGCTGCACGGTGACGCGGCCTTCGCCGGCCAGGGCGTCATTGCCGAAATCCTCGGCCTTTCCGGTCTGCGCGGCCACCGCGTTGCCGGCACGGTCCACTTCATCATCAACAACCAGATCGGCTTCACCACCAATCCGGCCTTCTCGCGCTCGTCGCCCTATCCGTCCGACGTTGCCAAGATGATCGAAGCGCCGATCTTCCACGTCAACGGCGACGATCCGGAAGCGGTCGTCTACGCGGCCAAGATCGCCACCGAATTCCGGATGAAGTTCCACAAGCCTGTCGTCATCGACATGTTCTGCTACCGCCGCTTCGGCCACAACGAAGGCGACGAGCCGGCGTTCACGCAGCCGAAGATGTACAAGGTCATCCGCGGCCACAAGACCGTCGTCCAGCTCTATTCGGACCGACTGATCGCCGAAGGCCTGATCTCCGAAGGCGAAGTCGAAAAGATGAAGGCCGACTGGCGCGCCCACCTCGAGCAGGAGTTCGAGGCCGGCCAGTCCTACAAGCCGAACAAGGCCGACTGGCTCGATGGTGCCTGGTCTGGTCTGCGCTCGGCCGACAACCAGGACGAACAGCGCCGCGGCAAGACCTCGGTACCGATGAAGCAGCTGAAGGAAGTCGGCCGCAAGATCTCCGAGATCCCGGCAGGCTTCAACGCGCACCGCACGATCCAGCGCTTCATGGAAAACCGCGCCAACATGATCCAGACCGGCGAAGGTGTCGACTGGGCCATGGCTGAAGCGCTCGCATTCGGCACGCTCTGCGTCGAGGGCACCAAGATCCGCCTGTCGGGCCAGGACTGCGAACGCGGTACCTTCTCGCAGCGCCACTCGGTTCTCTACGATCAGCAGTCCGAAGAGCGCTACATCCCGCTCGCCAACCTGTCGCCGACCCAGGCGCGTTACGAAGTCATCAACTCGATGCTTTCGGAAGAGGCGGTTCTCGGCTTCGAATACGGCTACTCGCTCGCTCGTCCGAACGCGCTGACCCTCTGGGAAGCCCAGTTCGGCGACTTCGCCAACGGTGCGCAGGTCGTCTTCGACCAGTTCATCTCGTCGGGTGAACGCAAGTGGCTGCGCATGTCGGGTCTCGTCTGCCTGCTGCCGCACGGCTATGAGGGCCAGGGTCCGGAGCACTCGTCGGCCCGCCTCGAGCGCTTCCTGCAGCTTTGCGCCGAAGACAACATGCAGGTCGCCAACGTCACGACGCCGGCGAACTACTTCCACATCCTGCGCCGCCAGGTGAAGCGCGACTTCCGCAAGCCGCTGATCCTGATGACGCCGAAGTCGTTGCTGCGTCACAAGCGTGCGGTCTCCAGCCTGTCGGAAATGGCCGGCGAGAGCTCGTTCCACCGCCTGCTGTGGGACGACGCCGAGGTGATCAAGGATGGCCCGATCAAGCTGCAGAAGGACTCCAAGATCCGTCGCGTCGTGCTCTGCTCGGGCAAGGTCTACTACGACCTGCTCGAAGAACGCGAAAAGCGCGGCATCGACGACATCTACCTGCTGCGCGTCGAACAGCTCTATCCGTTCCCGGCCAAGGCGCTCATCAACGAGCTCAGCCGCTTCCGCAACGCGGAGATGGTCTGGTGCCAGGAAGAGCCGAAGAACATGGGCGGCTGGTCGTTCATCGACCCGTACCTGGAATGGGTTCTCGCCCATATCGACGCCAAGTATCAGCGCGTGCGCTACACCGGCCGTCCGGCCGCCGCATCGCCGGCGACGGGCCTGATGTCGAAGCACCAAGCGCAGCTTGCCGCCTTCCTCGAGGACGCGCTGGGGGGCTGATGCTCCCCTCGCTCTGAGCCAATAGAAACAGATATCTGATCAACGGAACAAAAATCATGGCAACAGAAATCCGCGTTCCCACCCTTGGCGAATCCGTCAGCGAAGCGACCGTCGGCACCTGGTTCAAGAAGGTCGGCGACGCCATCAAGGCCGATGAACCCCTGCTCGAACTCGAAACAGACAAGGTGACGATCGAGGTTCCGGCGCCGGCCGCAGGCACGCTGTCGGAAATCGTCGCGCAGGCCGGCGAGACCGTCGGTCTCGGCGCGCTGCTGGGCCAGATCGCTGCAGGTGCCGCCGGCGCCGCTGCGGCTCCGGCTGCTGCCGCTGAAAAGAAGGCCGAGCCGGCTGCCGCCGCTCCGGCTGCCCCGGCTGCTGTTGCAGCACCTGCCGCCTCGTCGATGCCGCCGGCACCGTCGGCCGGCAAGCTGCTTGCCGAAAACAATCTCTCGGCCGACCAGGTCGACGGCTCCGGCAAGCGTGGCCAGGTGCTGAAGGGCGACGTGCTTGCTGCCGTTGCCAAGGGCATCTCGACCCCGGCCGCGTCCGAGCCGGCCAAGGTCCAGGCCCGTGCACCTTCGACGGCGGAAGATGTCGTTCGCGAAGAGCGCGTCAAGATGACCCGCCTGCGCCAGACGATCGCCCGTCGCCTCAAGGACGCGCAGAACACTGCTGCCATGCTCACCACCTACAACGAGGTGGACATGAGCGCGGTCATGTCGCTGCGCAACAAGTACAAGGACATCTTTGAAAAGAAGCACGGCGTGAAGCTCGGCTTCATGGGCTTCTTCACCAAGGCCGTCACCCACGCGCTGAAGGAAATCCCGGCCGTCAACGCCGAGATCGACGGCACCGACATCATCTACAAGAACTACTGCCACATCGGCGTCGCCGTCGGCACGGACAAGGGTCTTGTCGTTCCGATCGTTCGCGATGCCGACCAGATGTCGATCGCCGAGGTCGAAAAGGACATCGGCCGTCTCGGCAAGGCTGCCCGTGACGGCGCGCTGTCGATGGCCGACATGCAGGGCGGCACCTTCACCATCTCCAACGGTGGCGTCTACGGCTCACTGATGTCCTCGCCGATCCTCAACGCACCGCAGTCGGGCATCCTCGGCATGCACAAGATCCAGGAGCGTCCGGTCGCCATCGGCGGCCAGGTCGTCATCCGTCCGATGATGTACCTCGCGCTCTCCTACGATCACCGCATCGTCGACGGCAAGGAAGCCGTGACCTTCCTCGTCCGCGTCAAGGAAAGCCTGGAAGATCCGGAACGTCTGGTTCTCGATCTCTAATATCCGGATACGGCGGGGGCGTCCTTCATGCCCCCGCCCTTCGCCGTCCGCGATCACGCACGGCGAGAACCGTCTCTGCGGCCTGGCCGGGGAGAGTGGCCCTCGGGGCCGATGATGCCGATCCGAACCGCTCCTGCGATTGCGAGGGATGATGGAAGCCGCTGCAGCGTCGACTGAAATCTGGGTGCTTGGCTGGAGCGTGGTATTCCTGATCGCGCATATCCTGGTGCAGGCGCTGTCGCTCGATCTGTCCGGCGATTTCACGATCAGATACCTGCTCGGCCCGCGCGACGAGCAACGGGCGCCCAAGAGCGTGGTGTCCGGTCGTCTGCTGCGCTCGCTTCACAACATGCTGGAGACCTATCCGGCCTTCGTCGCTCTCGTCCTTGCGCTGGCGGTGACCGGCAAGACCGGCGGTCTTGGCGCCATCGGCGCGGCGACCTGGCTTCTGGCGCGGGTGGTTTACACCGCTCTCTACATGGCCGGCGTTCCGGTCCTGCGTACCCTCGTCTGGTTCGTATCGATCATCGCGCTTGTGCTGATGGTCGTCAGGCTCATGGCATAGCATCCCGGCGACAAGGCAAGAGGAGACTGGCATGGCATTCGGACCCGACGTTCCGCCGATCCAGGCGCATATCTGCGTCAAGGACGGGCTTGCCGCCATCGCCTTTTACGATAAGGCGCTCGGTGCGGTGAATACCTTCCACGCGATGGCCGAGGACGGCAAACGCGTCATGCACGCCAATCTGGCGATCTACGGCGGCGAGGTGATGCTGCACGACGAATTCCCCGAATTCGGCGGCAGCGTGCTGTCGCCCAACACGATCGGCGGTACCGGCGTTGCGATCAGCATCAACCTGGCAAAGCCTGCCGATGTCGACGCAGCCTACGACAAGGCGATGGCCGCCGGGGCATCGACAGTTCTGGAGCCGCAGGATACCTTCTGGCACGCACGCTACGCGCGCATAAAGGATCCCTTCGGCCACGTCTGGGCCTTCAACGCACCGGTCGCAAACCCATGAGCCAGTATTTCTTCGAACTCGCATCGCTGATGGCGATCTTCGCCTTCGCCATCGTCTCCCCCGGCGCCGATCTCGCCATGGTCATGCGCCAATCGATCGTGCATGGCCGCCGCCCGGCGATCATCACGTCCTTCGGCATCGGCACGTCGCTGATGTTCCATGTGACCTACACGATCCTCGGCCTCGGGCTGATCATTTCGCAGTCGATCTATCTGTTCAACATCGTCAAATGGTGCGGCGTCGCTTACCTGATCTATATCGGCATCAAGGCGCTGCGCGCCGGCCAGACGGAGATCAGGGTCGACCACACGGAAGGTAGCGGGTCGGCCAAGGGCCAGTCGGCGGCCAAGGCCTTTGGCCTCGGCTTTGCCGCCAACGCGCTCAACCCCAAGCCGGTGTTCTTCTTCCTGTCGATCTTCTCGACGGTCGTTCACGCCCATACGCCGATGATGATCAAGTTCGGTTACGGCCTTGTCATGGCGACCTGCCTGATCGCGTGGTTCGTCGGCGTCAGCATGTTCATGACGACGCCGCGCATGCGCGCCGCCTTCACTCGCGCCAGCAAGTGGATCGACCGCGCCAGCGGCGTGGTGTTCATCGCGCTCGGCCTCAAGCTTGCGACGGAGAAGGCTGTCTGATCATGCGCTCCGGTCGTCTCCTTTCAGCCCTGTTCGCCCTTGTCTTTGTTGCGCCGGCGATCGCCGCCGACTGCAAGCAGTCGCACGCGATCTACGGCGACCGCGACGGTGGCTATGAACTGCGCTTCGAGCCGGTCGGATCGGCGAGTGCGGCGACCAGCAACCACTTCAAGGTGGCGGTGCTGAAGCCCGGCCTGCTACTCGACGGCGTTGTGATGCCGGCGGGCGAGCCGGAACGCGCGACCGGGCTGATCATGCACAATTGCCCGGAAGGGGATGCGACCGGCGAGGAGCTGCGTGCCTGCACGGTGTGGCAGGGTGTCGTCTACGCGCTCGACAAGGCCGGCGCGATCAGCGAGATCCCGCAGGAGACCGAGACGGCGGCCGAGCAACTGCTGCTTCCCGATTTCGGGCCGTCGCTTCGCGCGTCGACCGCCTGGGGCAAGGGCAAGGCCGAGGCCGACAGCTGGGATGCCTTCACCTTCAAGGGATGCGCCGCATGAGCGCTGGCCCTGTTCTCCTCGTGACCGGCGGCAGCCGCGGCATCGGCGCGGCGATCTGCCTTGGCGCCGCAAAAGCCGGCTGGCGGGTCGCCGTCAACTATGCGTCGAACCGCGATGCGGCCGATGCGGTCGTCGGCGCGATCGAGCAAGCCGGCGGCACGGCGATCGCGGTTCAGGGCGATGTCGGCTCCGAGGCGGATATCCAGGCGATCTTTGCGGCTGTCGATGCCGCCTTCGGTCGCCTGGACGGTCTCGTCAACAATGCCGGCATTGTCGGCCCGACCGAACGGGTCGACGAAATGTCGCCCGAGCGGCTCGAACGCATGTTCCGCATCAACGTCACCGGTTCCATCCGCTGCGCGGCGGAAGCCGTCCGGCGGATGTCGACACGTTACGGGCACAACGGCGGCGTCATCGTCAACATCTCCTCGGTTGCCGCCACGCTCGGCTCGCCAGGACAATATGTCGACTATGCCGCCTCAAAGGGCGCGATCGACACGCTTACCATCGGCCTCGCACGCGAGGTCGCGACCGAGGGCATCCGCGTCAACGCGATCCGCCCCGGCATCATCGATACCGAGATCCATGCCTCTGGCGGTCTGCCGGACCGGGCGCGTGATCTCGCCTCCACCATTCCCGTTCAGCGACCCGGCACGGCCGAGGAAGTCGCTGACGCGGTTCTCTACCTCCTGTCGGATAAGGCGACTTATGTGACGGGGGCAATTCTCAATGTCAGCGGCGGACGGTAACCGTCCTGAAGGAAGGATATTCTAATGGCTTATGATCTCATCGTTATCGGCAGTGGCCCCGGCGGCTATGTCTGCGCCATCAAGGCGGCTCAGCTCGGCCTGAAGGTTGGCGTCGTCGAGAAGCGCGCCACCTATGGCGGCACCTGCCTCAACATCGGCTGCATCCCGTCGAAGGCGCTGCTGCATGCTTCCGAGGTGTTCCATCAGGTCGCTCACGGCGTCGATACGCTTGGTGTCGAAGTCGCAGCACCGAAGCTGAACCTCGAAAAGATGATGGCGCACAAGGACGCGACCGTTAAGGCCAATGTCGACGGCGTCTCGTTCCTGTTCAAGAAGAACAAGATCGACGGCATCCAGGGCACCGGCAAGGTGCTCGGCCAGGGCAAAGTCTCCGTCACCAACGACAAGGGCGAGGAACAGATCCTCGAAACCAAGAACATCGTGATCGCCACCGGCTCCGACGTTGCCGGCATTCCGGGCGTCAAGGTCGACATCGACGAGAAGGTCATCATCTCGTCCACCGGCGGCATCGCGCTCGAAAAGGTTCCGGCCAACATGATCGTCGTCGGCGGCGGTGTCATCGGTCTCGAGCTCGGCTCGGTCTGGGCCCGTCTCGGCGCCAAGGTCACCGTTGTCGAGTATCTCGATTCGATCCTCGGCGGCATGGACGGCGAAGTCTCCAAGCAGTTCCAGCGCATGCTGGCCAAGCAGGGCATGGACTTCAAGCTCGGCGCCAAGGTGACCGGCGTCGTCAAGGACGGCAAGGGCGCCAAGGTGACCTTCGAGCCGGTCAAGGGCGGTGACGCCGTGACGCTCGATGCCGACGTCGTGCTGATCGCCACCGGCCGCAAGCCCTACACCGACGGTCTTGGCCTTGCGGAAGCGGGCGTCGTCATGGACCAGCGCGGCCGCGTCGAGATCGACAATCACTTCCAGACGAGCGTCGCCGGCGTCTACGCGATCGGCGACGTCGTGCGCGGCCCGATGCTCGCCCACAAGGCGGAAGACGAAGGTGTGGCGGTTGCCGAGATCCTCGCTGGCCAGGCCGGTCACGTGAACTATGACGTCATCCCTGGTGTCGTCTACACCCAGCCGGAAGTCGCCTCCGTCGGCAAGACCGAGGAAGAGCTGAAGGCCGCGGGCGTTGCCTACAAGGTCGGCAAGTTCCCGTTCACGGCCAACGGCCGCGCGCGGGCGATGCAGGTGACAGACGGTTTCGTGAAGATCCTGGCCGACAAGGAAACAGACAAGGTACTCGGCGGCCATATCGTCGGCTTCGGCGCCGGCGAGATGATCCACGAGATTGCCGTGCTGATGGAATTCGGCGGTTCGTCGGAAGACCTCGGCCGCACCTGCCATGCGCATCCGACCATGTCGGAAGCGGTCAAGGAAGCGGCACTTTCGACGTTCTTCAAGCCGATCCACATGTAAGGATCATGCGGGGGCTGCGATCACGCGGCCCCCTGTTTCCGGCCGCGTTTCGTGTGTGCCGGCTGGCCCTTGTGGCCATTGCTCACCTCTGTCGCGTCAGCGCCCGCTGACATTGTCGCCATCGGCATTCCTGTTCGCCAAGCGACCGTATCATTCTTCTGAAGCAGACCTGAGGGCGTGGAAACGCTCCTCGAACTCGCGCCTCAGGCTGCGCCGTGCCTCGGCAGCGCGCTGCCGGCGTTTGCGGTCGGCCGTGTCGGTGACAAGGGTCGGAACCGGTGTCGGGCTGCCGTCGGCATCGACGGCGACCATGGTAAAATAGCAGGAATTGGTGTGGCGGCGTTCGCCGCTGCGGATGTTTTCGGCCTCGACCCGGATGCCGATTTCCATCGAGGTGCGGCCGGCATTGTTGACGGCTGCGCGGAAGGTGACGAGCTCGCCGACATGGATCGGCTGGCGGAAGGTGACCTGGTCGACCGAGAGTGTCACGGCATATTGCTGCGAATAGCGCGAGGCACATGAGAACGCCACGCGGTCGAGCAGGTTGAGGAGCGCGCCGCCATGGACCTTGCCGCTGAAGTTCGCCATATCGGGCGTCATCAGCACGACCATTTCCAGTTCGCGTGTGTCGTAGCTGGTTTCCATTGTCCATCTCCAGATTTGCAGCGTTCCGCCTGAGTTATGCAGCTTGCCGGAGCGAAGGGAAGGGGCGGAGTGGGGGCTCTGGACGAGGGCATGTGACGATTGGCCCGAGGGCTGCGACAAGCGGTCTTCTGTCCAGGCACGGGGGAGGGCGCAATCATGTCCGCAAGGACAGACGACGCGCGCGTCAGGAGGAAAGAGGAAAGATGAAACCGAGAGCCGTGGCCATATCGTTGCCGAGCCGGCACCTACCGGATGCCGATTGGGCCGACCGCTTCGAGCTTGCGCTTGACGGCAAGGGCGTGACCGCGGCCGAAGCCGCCGAACGTTCGCTTGGCCGGTCGCCGCGGTGGGTCCGCGTGCTGCTAGGCCTGCGCAACCGCATCGTCTCGGTCGTCGGCCTGAAGTCGGCGGCGCCCTCCAGCCGCCTGGGGCTGATCGGGGCGTTTCCTGTCGTATCGAAGAGCGATGACGAAGTGGTGCTCGGCTTCGACGACAAGCATCTCGATTTCCGCATCGTCGTCGATGTCAGGGCGGGATCCGCGGTTAACCAGATCGTCGGCGTCACCACGCTCGTGCGCAGGCACAACACGCTCGGACGGGTTTACCTCATGGCCGTTACGCCGTTTCACAAGGCGATCGTGCCGACACTTCTTTCGCGGGTGGCAGGTCCCTAAGCCCGGACTTCGGTTTTCAGCCCAGACAAAAGCAGGTCGAGATTGTCGCGTGCGCTGGTGAGGCGCAGGGCCGGATCGTCCGCCTCGGCAATCCAGAGCGCCGCGTCGGTGAGCGCGCCATTGATCAGCCGCGCCAATGTCTCGGCGTCTCCTTTCCGCACGACGCCGACGGCCATCATCGCCGAAAGCCTGGCGGCAAGCGATGCGAGGCATTGGCGCCGGCTCGGTTCCAGCATGCTTGCGCCGAGTACGGCCGGGGCATCCTTCAAGACGATCTGCCGGATTTCCGGCTCGAGCGCCATCTCCAGATAGAGCCTGCAGCGGCGCACGAAACCGTCCCACGGGTCCGGGGTCGCGGAGGCTGCGTCGAGCCGTGTATCCATCTCGCCGTCCAGGGTCTCCACGACCGCCCGCAGCAGGCCCTTCTTGTCGCCGAAGTGATGATAGAGCGCGCCGCGCGTGAGCCCGGCGGCGGCGGTGAAATCGTCCATCGACGTCTGCGCGTAGCCGCTTCGGGTGAACGCTTCCCGGGCAGCGGCGATCAGCTTTGCTCTCGTTTCCGCGATCATGTCGCTGCGCGCGCGCCGCGTCATCGGCAACTCCATTTGCATGCGGTGCGTATGTTAATTGACATGCGTGACGTATGTCAATATCACTTGCATACGCTGCGTATGTTAATGCGACGGCGCTAAAACACCCATTGCAGGAGCTTCCATGGCCAATCCCTACGCACAGATCTTTGCCGCCAAAGGCACGGTGGGCTTCACCCTGGCGGGATTGGTGTCACGCCTGCCGCTGTCGATGATGGGCATCGGCATCATCACCATGCTCGCCCAGTCCCGCGGCAGCTATGGCCTGGCCGGCGGTATGGCCGCCGCCTTTACGCTGGCCTCGGCACTGCTGGCGCCACAGGTTTCCCGGCTCGTCGATCGCTTCGGCCAGAGCCGCGTGCTGCCGGTTGCCGCAGTGCTCAGCCTTCTCGGCACGTCGGCCCTCCTCGCCTCGACCCATTGGCGGGCGCCGGACTGGACGCTCTTCGTCTTTGCAGTAATTGCCGGGTGCACGCCGAGCATGTCGGCAATGACCCGGGCGCGGTGGACCGAGCTCTATCGCGGCCGCCCGGAGCTCAAGACCGCCTTTTCGCTCGAATCGGTTTTCGACGAGATCTGCTTCATCGTCGGCCCGCCCATCGCAGTGGGCTTAAGCGTCGGTCTGTTTCCCGAGGCCGGGCCGCTGGCCGCCGCTGCGTGCCTCGCTATCGGGGTCACCGCCTTCGTCCTGCAGAAGGGCACCGAGCCACCGGTCAAGCCGGCGGAGACGATGGCGCCCGGTTCGGTCCTTCGCTACCCTGCGCTGCGCGTCCTGATCGTCGCGCTTGCCGGCATGGGCGTGATCGTCGGCACGATCGACGTGGTCAGCGTCGCCTTTGCCGAGGCCGAAGGGCGACCGGCGGCAGCGAGCCTCGTGCTCTCCCTCTATGCGCTCGGTTCCTGCATCGCCGGCCTGGCGTTCGGTGCGGTCAGGATCGGCCTGCCTTTGGCGAAGCTGTTCCTGATCGGGGCGGGCATGACGGCCGCCACCACATTGCCGCTGCTCTTTGCCGGCGGGATTGGCAGCCTTGCGACGATGATGTTCATTTCGGGCGTGTTCTTCGCGCCGACGATGATCGTCGCCTTGAGCATCGGCGAAACCGCCGTGCCGCCGTCGAAGCTGACGGAAGGGCTGACCTGGTTGACCACCGGTCTCGGCATCGGGGTTGCGGCGGGTGCGGCGGTGTCGGGCAGCGTGGTCGCGCGCTTCGGCGTGTCTGCCGGCTTCACCATTGCGCTCGCCGCTGGTGTCCTGATCCTTGGCGCTGCGTTCTGGGGCTATCGCGGCCTGTCGCGGATTGAGGCCGATGGTGCCACCGCAGGCGCAGCCGAGGTCGTTTCGCGCGCCGGTGCGCAGGGCTGAGGCGAGATATCGTGCCGGCAGCGTCCGTTGCCGGCCTGTCCGTCAGTTGGCGCGCGTGACCGTAAAGCCCTGGCCGCGCAGCAGTTCGACCAGGCCTTCCTTGCCCGGCAGGTGCAGTGCGCCGACGGCCATGAAGGCGCCGCCGTCCTTCAGGATCGGTTGGGCGCGCGTCGCCATGGTTTTGTTGCGGTCGACGATGATGCGCTGCTCGAAGTCGGCATAGCCGAAATCCTCGGCGCTCTTGTCCGACACGGCTTTCATCATTGGCATGATCATGCCGGTGTCGCCTGCGAGATAGAGATCGGTCATCGTCGCGAAGACGTCGTCGATGGTCTTACCGAGCGCGAGCGTCTCGATGAGGGCGCGCAGGTGCAGTTCGGTCGGCAGCGAGTCCATGGCGGCGAGCTGTTCGACCAGCGTTTCCAGACCCTTCAGCGTCTTGCCCTGACTGACCGCATCCTCGGCGATCTTCTTGTCGAGGAAGGAGGCGCCCGCGGCCTTGCGGCTCATTTCGCAGGCGGGCAGCGCGACGAAGCTCGCGATCATCCAGGGCTTCATGCGTGACACCAGGGGCAACGGAATGCCGCGTGCCTTGAGGCCGGTTTCGAGCTGTTCGCGGTCGCCGGGCTTCAGGAAGTCGGCGATCGTCTTGTTGTCCGGAAGCATGGTGAGATCGGGCCGCATCAGGATCGCGGCGGCCGACTTCTTCTCGTCGATGATCTCGTCCGATTCGACGATGACGGTCGAGGCTGCCTCGAAGGCGGCGGGCGCCTCGGTCGGCAGGGCCAGCACGCGCGGATCGGTGACATGCATCGTGCCGAGCAGCCAGGACGGCGCGACACCGTCCTTCTCGATCTTCCAGAAGATGCCCTTGCTGTTCGGGATCGCGGCGGCTTCCGCTTCGAGCGCGGCCAGTTTCGTCGGGTCGGATTTTGCAAGCGCGGTCAGAACGTTCGTGCCGCCGCATTCCACCTCTGCGGCATCGGCCTCGGCGACAAAGACGAGAGCGACGATGAGGCAGGCGGCGAGCAGGACATGCAGCAGGGCGACCAGCCAAAGTGCGCCGTCGGCGAGCCGTGCAAGCGGGTGCCGCGGCAGGTTTTGCTGAGGTCTCGCAAAGGCGGTCATCGTTCTTCCCCGACAGTCGCATGGTCGATAACCGACCCTAGGCCCGGGCCGGTCACGGCTTCCTTAACGGGCATGGTTAATCCGCCCTTTCGCCAAAAATCAGGCGCGCGGGTGGGCGCGGTCGTAGATCTCCAGAAGCCGCGCCGAATCGACGCCGGTATAGACCTGGGTGGTCGACAGGCTGGCATGGCCGAGCAGTTCCTGAATGGTCCTGAGATCGCCGCCGCCGGCCAGCAGATGCGTGGCGAAGGAGTGGCGCAGCGCATGCGGCGTTGCGGTCTCGGGCAGGCCGAGCGCGCCACGCAGCTTCTGCATTTCACGCTGGATGATCGCCGGCTGCAGCTTGGCGCCGCGCGCGCCCAGGAACAGCGGCGCATCCGCGGCGACCGGGTAGGGGCAGAGCTTCAAGTAGGTGGCGACCGCCGCACGCGCCGCTTCGATCAGCGGCACGATCCGCGTCTTGTCGCCCTTGCCGACGATGCGCAGCGACGTGGGTGCGCCGGAAAATTCCGACGGCGTGAGGCCGAGCGCCTCGGAAATGCGCAGGCCGCAGCCGTAGAGCAGGGTCAGCACCGCTGCGTTGCGTGCGGCGATCCAGGGCTCCTCGGCAAGCTGCGCCTGCGACGTTACGACAGTCAGCGCGTCACGATCGGTGAGCGGCTTCGGCAGGGATTTAGGCTGTTTGGGCGAGCGCACCGCGGCCGCACCGGCCGCATTGGCAAGGCCATTGCGTTCGAGATAGCGCAGGAAGGAGCGAAGCCCGGCCAGCCCGCGGCCGAGCGTGCGGGCGCCGGCGCCGCCCTTGCGACGCTGGGCGAGGAAGCCGCGCAGGTCGGCTGGCCTCAGTGTACGGATGTCGGAAAGCCGCGGCGGCCCGGCGAGATGGCCGGTGAGGAATGTCAGGAATTGCCGGGTGTCGCGCTCATAGGCCTCGACGGTGTTGTCGGAGAGGCGGCGCTCCCGCATGAGCCCGTCGAGCCAGCGCTGACGCTCGGCAAGAAGCTCCGGATGGCCGATGACGAGGAGCTCGTTCATTGTCGATTTCCATTGATGGTCCGCCCGCGACAATGCCCTGGCGCGTCTTAGGTTTTTGCTAATGCACCCTTGGAATTTGTCATTCTTCGATCATATAGAATTGCGATGGTCAGCCGCAAACAAACGGATCGGACTATGGCGGGACGGGATTCGGTGAACGGAATCGCGCATTTTGCTGAAGTGATCGCCCTGGTCTCCCAGGGGCAGCCTGGCCACATCGTCGACACCCTGATCGCGGAGCGTGGTCAGCGGATCGTCAAGAGCCCTCTCTGGCCGCTCATGCGGCCTTTTCTCTATACGCTGCTGAATTACCGCAAGGCGCACGAGTTTGCCGATGCGGTCGCCAACATGCCGGGTTTCCAGGCCTTCGAGCATCTGAGCTCGCTGCTGTCGCTGGAGGTGCGGGTCGACCGGGCCGAGCGCATTCCTGCCAAGGGTGGCTTCCTGCTCGTCAGCAATCACCCGACCGGCATTGCCGACGGGATCGCCGTCTTCGATCTCTTGAAGAGCCGGCGGCCGGACATGATGTTCTTCGCCAATCGTGACGCGATCCGCGTCAATCCGCGCTTCGTCGAGATGGTCATACCGGTCGAATGGCGTGAAGAACACAAGAGCAAGCTGAAGGCGCGCGAGACGCTGCAGGTGACCAACCGGGCGATCGGCGAGGGCAAGGCGACCGTACTCTTTCCTTCCGGACGCATCGCCTATTGGGCCGATGGCTGCCTCAACGAGCGGCCATGGAAGACGTCGGCCGTGGGCTTTGCGCGCAAATACGGCCTGCCGATCCTGCCGGTGCATATGAGCGCCCGCAATTCCGGCCTGTTCTACTGGTTCGCCAAATGGTCGACCGAACTGCGTGACATGACCGTGTTCCACGAGCTGCTGAACAAGAAGGGCGATCTCTTCGACTTTCGCATCGGCAACATGATCCCGCCCGAAGCGCTGGAAGGGGAAGCTGGCGAGGTGACGAAGGCGCTCGAACGGCACACTGTCTTCGATCTGGCGATGGATGCCGACGCGGCGTTCAAGCCCCGGCTGCAAACGGCGGCCGCGCTCTAGCGCCCGTCGTGGTTCACGCATACGCCGTCGGGCTTCACCCCGCGCGGCGGATCGGCTAGGTCTGAGCCATGCAGCTTCAATCCATGTTTGCGGAAAACTACCGTTCGCTGAAGTCGATCCGCATGGATCTGACCGGGGTCAACCTGTTCATCGGCGAAAACGGCGTCGGAAAGTCCAATCTCTATCGCGCGCTTCAACTCGTGCAGGCCGCCACGCGCGGCACGCTGGCGCGTGAGATTGCCGAGGAGGGCGGCATGTCGTCGGCGCTCTGGAGCGGCCGTCGGCGTGCCGACAAGCCGGCGCGCATAAGGCTCGAAACCGAGCTTCTGGACGAGGAGCGGGCGATCACCTTCCGCTACCGCATCGAGGCCGGGCTGCGTCCGCCGAAGGCTGCGGCCGGGTTCGCCTATGAGCCGCAGGTCAAGGAAGAGGAACTGACGGTCGAAACCGGCCGCCGTCCGGTGACGATGATGAAACGATCCGGCCCCGGCATCTTCGTGCGCGGCGAACGCGGGCGGATGGAGGATTATCCCGAACAGGCGCTGACGTCCGAGACCGCGATCTCGCTGCTCGGCGACGCCGGCCACTACCCGGAGGTCGGCACTTTCCGCCGTGCGGTCGAGCAGTGGCGCTTCTTTCACGGCTTCCGCACCGACCGCGATTCGCCGCTGCGGCTGCCCTGCCTTGCGGTGACCGCGCCGATGCTCGACGAGACCGGCGTCAACATGGCGGCCGTCTTTGCGACGCTCCGCCACACGCGCGAGGATACGGTCGACCTCGACCGGGCGATCGCCGACGCGTTCGGCGGCGCTTACCTCGATGTTCCGGATCCCGGCCAGTTCGCCGAGTTCTCGCTGGTCTTTCCGGATTTTCCCAGCCGGCCGTTTTCGCCGCGTGAGCTTTCCGACGGGCAGATGCGTTTTCTCGCGCTCGCGGCCGCACTGCTCTCCTACCGTCGGCCGCGCTTCATTGCGCTCAACGAACCGGAGACGAGCCTGCATCCGGACATGCTGCCCGCGCTTGCCGACATGATCGTCAGCGCTTCCAGGGAGAGCCAGATCTGGATCGTCACCCATTCGGAAAGACTGGCGGAAGAAGTGCGCCAGCGCTCCGGTATCCGTCCGCGCCGGGTGATCCGCAAGGACAGCGCCACCTGGATCGACGGCATGCGGCTGACAGGGCTGATGGACGACGACGAGTAGGCAACAAAAAACCCCGCATCGCTGCGGGGTTTTCTTGTTCATTCCCGAAACAATCAGGCGATCTTCTGGCCGGTCTTGGCCCAGTCGGCCAGGAAGGTTTCAAGGCCCTTGTCGGTCAGCGGGTGCTTGACCAGCGCCTTCAGCGTTGCCGGCGGCGCGGTGACGACGTCGGCGCCGATGAGGGCGGCTTCCTTGACGTGGTTCACGGTGCGGATCGAAGCTGCAAGGATCTCGGTCTCGTAGCCGTAGTTGTCGTAGATGTGGCGGATCTCGCGGATCAGGTCCATGCCATCGAACGCGATGTCGTCGAGGCGGCCGACGAAGGGCGAGATGAAGGTGGCGCCGGCCTTTGCGGCAAGCAGTGCCTGGTTGGCCGAGAAGCACAGGGTCACGTTGGTCTCGTGGCCGTCCGAGGTCAGCGCTTTGCAGGCCTTGAGGCCGTCGAGCGTCAGCGGCAGCTTGATGCAGATGTTGTCGGCGATCTTCGCGAGAACGGCCGCTTCCTTCATCATCTCGGCATATTCGGTCGCGGTCACTTCAGCCGAAACCGGGCCGTCGACGATCGAGCAAATTTCCTTGGTGACTTCGGTGATGTCGCGGCCCGACTTCAGGATCAGCGACGGGTTGGTGGTGACGCCATCGAGAAGGCCGAGATCGTTCAGCTCGCGGATTTCCTTGACGTCGGCGGTATCAACGAAAAATTTCATGGGGTCACTCCCTTGGGGCACGATTGCCGTTCGGCGCATATCTACCGGGGAGGAATTCCGTTGGCAGAGATCGCGCGCGTTGAAACTCTGGTGGAACCGTGACAAACCCTGCGGCCTGCAAGGCTGCGGTTCGCAGCGCAGTTTTCTTTAACCGAAACACGTGGCAAGGTCACGGCAAAATGACTCGCGATTCAACCGATTTATTCGGCGATTTGCTCGGGCCCGTTTCGGCCCGTCGCGTCGTGCCGGTCCTGGTGCCCATGCCGGCGCCGAAAGCCTATTCCTATGCGGTTCCCGACGGCATGGCGGTCGAGCCGGGCTCGATCGTGCAGGTGCCGCTCGGCCCCCGCCTCGTCGTCGGCGTGGTCTGGGATGGCGACGATGACGGGAGCGTCGACGCCAAGAAACTCAAGACGATCGAGAAGGCTTTCGACTGCCCGCCGCTGACGCGCGACATGCGGACCTTTCTCGATTGGGTGGCCGCCTACACCGTCACGCCGCCGGGGCTGGTCGCGCGCATGGCGCTTCGCGCACCCGCCGCGTTCGATCCCGAGCCGATGGTGGAGGCGCTGCGTCTCACGGAGATGCGACCGGAGCGCATGACGGCGGCGCGCGAACGGGTGATCGCTGCCGCCAGCGACGGCTTTTCCTGGACACGCTCGGGTCTGGCGCACGCAGCCGGCACGTCGTCGAGCGTGATCGAAGGGCTGACCCAGCAAGGCGTCTTCGAGACCGTCTTCATGGCGCCGCCGCCGGTCGTCGCCTTGCCCGATCCCGATTTTACCGCCCCCCGGCTCGAAGGCCCGCAGAAGGATGCGGCGGCCGATCTGCTGGCAGCGGTCGAGGAGGGCGGCTTCTCGGTATCGCTGATCGACGGCATTACCGGCTCGGGCAAGACCGAGGTGTATTTCGAGGCGATCGCCGCGACCCTTCGGGCGGGCAAGCAGGTGCTGATCCTGCTTCCGGAAATCGCGCTGACGTCGAGCTTCCTCGAACGCTTCCAGGATCGCTTTGGCTCCAAGCCCGCCGAGTGGCATTCGGACTTGGCTCCCCGCACCCGTGAAAAGGTCTGGCGCCAGGTGACGACCGGCACGGTCCGCGTCGTTGCCGGCGCCCGTTCGGCGCTGTTCCTGCCCTTCGAGGAATTGGGTCTTATCATTGTCGACGAAGAGCACGACCCTGCCTACAAGCAGGAAGACCGCGTCTTCTACAATGCGCGCGACATGGCGGTCGTTCGTGGTCGCATCACCGGCTTTCCCGTCGTGCTCGTCTCGGCGACGCCGTCGCTCGAAAGCCGGGTCAATGGCGACGTCGGGCGCTACAAGCCGATCCACCTGCCGACCCGTTTCGGCGATGCGGCGCTGCCGCGGCTCGGCGTCGTCGACATGCGCCAGCATCCGCCGGCACGCGGCGGGTTTCTCTCGCCGGTGCTCTTGAACCAGGTCGGCAAGGCGATCGAGCGCGGCGAACAGGCGCTGCTGTTCCTCAATCGTCGCGGCTATGCGCCGCTGACGCTGTGCCGCGTCTGCGGCCATCGCTTCCAGTGCCCGGATTGTTCGAGCTGGCTGGTAGAGCATCGCTTCCGCGGGCAGATCCAGTGCCATCAGTGCGGCTATTCCGAGCGCACGCCGGAAGCCTGCCCAGAATGCGGCACGCTCGATCATCTGGTCGCCTGCGGGCCGGGGGTCGAACGCATCGCCGAAGAGGTGGAGCGGCATTTTCCCGAGGCGCGCACCATCGTGCTTTCTTCCGACCTGATGGGCGTCAAACGGCTGAGACTGGAGCTCGAAGCCATCACGCGTGGCGAGGCCGATATCGTCATCGGCACCCAGCTCGTCGCCAAGGGCCATAACTTTCCGCTGATGACACTGGTCGGCATCGTCGATGCGGATCTGGGTCTTGCGAACGGCGATCCGCGCGCGGCGGAGCGGACCTTCCAGCTGCTCTCGCAGGTGACCGGCCGTGCGGGCCGAACGGGTCTCAAAAGCCTCGGTTTGCTGCAGACCTATCAGCCGCAGCATCCGGTGATGCAGGCGATCGTGTCCGGCGATGCCGACGCTTTCTACGATCGTGAGATCGCCGAGCGCGAAAAGGCGCTGCTGCCGCCGTTCGGCCGGCTCGCTTCGCTGATCGTTTCGGCCGACACCCGGCAGGATGCCGAGGGCCATGCGCGCGGCTTGCGGATGGCAGCGCCAAGGACGGATGGCATTTCCATCCTCGGTCCAGCCGAGGCGCCGCTGGCGCTGGTGCGTGGGCGGCATCGCTTCCGGCTCCTGGTGCATGGCCGGCGCAACAGCGACATGCAGGCCTTCGTCAAGGCGATGATCGCCGCCGGCCCCAAGGAGCGCGGCTCGATCAGCGTCCAGCTCGACATCGATCCCCAAAGCTTCCTGTAGTTCAAGTTTCCTGTGATCGTTGCGTTCAAGCGCCCGTGGGCGATTCACAACCGGGGCGACATGCGCTAGAGGTCAGGGACGCATCGCTCCGGCCGACGACGGGGCGGCATGACAACGGGCTCATCTGCGGGAACGGGCATGGAGTTTTATATTCCGACGGAAACCGGCGAGTTCCTCGCCTTCTGTGCGGCGGCGGCGGCAGCGCTGATCGGCGTCGTCATGCTGTTTGCTCCGCGGCTGACCTTTCGCTTGGCCGGCATCGGCATTGCCGAGGGACGGCGGGGCGGGCTTGCCGAGGCGCGCTCGACCATGGGCGGCATGCATCTGGGACTCGGCCTTGCAGCCATTCTGCTCGCCCAGCCGATGGTTTATCTGGCTGTCGGGGCTGCCTTTGCGCTCGCCGCCTTCGGCCGAATCCTCTCCATGATGAGCGACAATGGCAGCACGCTCTACAACTGGGCGGCGCTCATCGTTCAGGCGGCGCTCGCCATCCTTCCGCTCGGCTATGTCTTCGGCATGATCTGATTGCGATTGCGGGCATCCCCGCGATTCACAGCGCAGGACCGAATTTACGGCAAAATTCGGCCAAAGGTGGCCGACTTATGCCGCATTCCTGCCGTTCGCGTGTTGCGAGTCCAAACATCCTATGCTAGACGAACCGCGAATTGCGGGGGAAGTGGGTCGCCAGGCCTCGATATCCTGCAAATTATTGCAGCAAATTCAAGAGCTTAAGTTGACGGCCCACCGCCAGCACCGTTCTTGGATGAAATTGAGAGAAGCTTGTGCCCGTGGCAGACACATCCCAGCTTATTTCCGGTGTTGCAGAAAGATATGCGTCCTCGCTTTTTGAACTTGCGCTCAGTGCCGGTTCGGTCGAGGCAGTCGGTGCGGATCTCACCCGCGTCCAGACCCTGATCGACGGTAGCGACGATCTGAAGCGGCTGATCGCCAGCCCGGTCTTTTCTGCAGACGACCAGTTCAAGGCCATTTCGGCTGTTGCAGCGAAAGCTGGCATCTCCGGGCTCGTCGGCAACTTCCTCAAGGTCGTTGCCCGCAATCGCCGCCTCTTCGCGCTGCCGGGCATGATCAAGGCGTTCCGCCTGATCGCCGCGCGCCATCGTGGCGAAATTTCCGCCGACGTCACGTCGGCCCATGCGCTCTCCGCAGCGCAGGAAACTGAATTGAAGGCGACGCTGAAGAGCGTCACCGGCAAAGACGTGGCGGTCAACGTCACCGTCGACCCGTCTATTCTTGGAGGTCTGATCGTCAAGGTCGGGTCCCGCCAGATTGACACTTCCCTTCGCACCAAACTCTCTAGCCTTAAGCTTGCACTGAAAGAGGTCGGCTGATGGATATCCGCGCCGCGGAAATTTCCGCAATTCTTAAAGATCAGATCAAAAATTTCGGCCAGGAAGCAGAAGTCTCCGAAGTCGGTCAGGTGCTTTCCGTCGGTGACGGTATTGCCCGCGTCTACGGCCTCGACAATGTCCAGGCAGGCGAAATGGTCGAATTCCCGGGTGGAATTCGCGGCATGGCGCTGAACCTCGAAGCCGACAACGTCGGTGTCGTTATTTTCGGTTCGGACCGTGACATCAAGGAAGGCGACACCGTCAAGCGGACTGGCGCCATCGTGGACGTTCCGGTTGGTCCGGAGCTGCTCGGCCGCGTCGTCGACGCGCTCGGCAACCCGATCGACGGCAAGGGCCCGATCAACGCCAAGCAGCGCGCACGCGTTGACGTCAAGGCTCCGGGCATCATTCCGCGCAAGTCGGTTCATGAGCCGATGTCGACCGGCCTTAAGGCCATCGACGCTCTGATCCCGGTTGGCCGTGGCCAGCGCGAGCTCGTCATCGGCGACCGCCAGACCGGCAAGACCGCGATCATCCTCGACACGATCCTCAACCAGAAGGCCATTCACGACAATGGTCCGGATGGTGACAAGCTGTATTGCGTCTACGTCGCAATCGGCCAGAAGCGTTCGACGGTTGCCCAGTTCGTGAAGGTTCTGGAAGAGCGCGGCGCCCTGCAGTACTCGATCATCGTTGCTGCAACGGCTTCCGATCCGGCTCCGATGCAGTACCTCGCACCGTTCGCCGGCTGCGCGATGGGCGAATACTTCCGTGACAACGGCAAGCACGCTCTCATCGGCTACGACGACCTGTCCAAGCAGGCTGTTGCCTACCGTCAGATGTCGCTGCTGCTGCGCCGCCCGCCGGGCCGCGAAGCTTACCCGGGCGACGTTTTCTACCTGCACTCCCGCCTGCTCGAGCGCGCTGCAAAGCTGAACGACGACATGGGCGCTGGCTCGCTGACGGCTCTGCCGGTCATCGAAACGCAGGGCAACGACGTTTCGGCATTCATTCCGACCAACGTGATCTCGATCACCGACGGCCAGATCTTCCTTGAAACCGACCTGTTCTACCAGGGCATCCGTCCGGCCGTTAACGTCGGTCTGTCGGTTTCCCGCGTTGGCTCGGCCGCGCAGATCAAGGCGATGAAGCAGGTTGCCGGCTCGATCAAGGGCGAACTCGCCCAGTATCGCGAAATGGCCGCCTTCGCGCAGTTCGGCTCGGACCTCGATGCCGCTACGCAGCGCCTGCTGAACCGCGGTGCCCGCCTGACCGAACTCCTGAAGCAGCCGCAGTTCTCGCCGCTGAAGACGGAAGAGCAGGTCGCTGTCATCTTCGCAGGTGTCAACGGTTACCTCGACAAGCTGCCGGTCAACCAGGTCGGCAAGTTCGAGCAGGGCCTGCTTTCGTACATGCGTTCGGAAGGCAAGGACATCCTGGAAACCATCCGCAAGGACAAGGCGATCTCCGACGACGTCAAGGGCAAGCTGAAGGCTGCAATCGACAGCTTCGCCAAGTCTTTCGCCTGAGCGGATTTCAGTTAGGACGGATAACGGATGCCTTCACTTAAGGATCTGAAGAACCGGATCGCCTCCGTCAAGGCGACGCAGAAGATCACCAAGGCGATGAAAATGGTCGCCGCGGCGAAGCTTCGGCGTGCGCAGGAGGCGGCTGAGGCCGCCCGGCCTTACTCGCAGCGTATGGCTGCCGTTCTCGCCAACATCGCCCAGGCGGTTGGCGCGGACGACAGCGCGCCTGCGCTGATGACCGGAACCGGCAAGGACGATACGCACCTTCTGGTCGTCTGCACGGCTGAACGCGGCCTTTGCGGCGGCTTCAACTCGCAGATCGCCCGTCATGCCCGCGACCACGTTCGCAAGCTGCTTGCAGCCGGCAAGACGGTCAAGATCATCTGCGTCGGCAAGAAGGGCTTCGATATTCTGCGCCGCGAATACGCGTCGCTGATCATCGATCGTGTCGACCTGCGTGAGGTCAAGAAGATCGGCTTTGAAAACGCCGACCAGATTGGCCACAAGGTCATCGCGCTCTTCGAAAAGGGCGAGTTCGATGTCTGCACGCTGTTCTATTCTGAGTTCAAGTCCGTTATCGCCCAGATTCCGACGGCTCAGCAGCTGATCCCCGCTTCGGCCGGCCCGGTCGCAGCGGAAGCATCGGATGCTTCGGCTGTCTACGAATATGAGCCGGACGCGGGCGCGATCCTCAGCGATCTCATTCCGCGCAACATTTCGGTGCAGATCTTCCGGGCCTTGCTCGAGAACGTCGCAGGCGAAATGGGTGCCAAGATGAGCGCGATGGACAACGCGACGCGCAATGCTGGTGAGATGATCAACAAGCTGACGCTGAACTACAACCGTCAGCGCCAGGCTCAGATCACCAAGGAACTCATTGAAATCATCTCGGGCGCGGAAGCGCTCTAAGGTCACGAGAAGAGGGTAAGGATTATGGCTAAGGCAGCTACCCCGAAAGAAACCGCAGCGGAGAAGAAGCCCGCTGCACCGAGGAAGGCAGCTTCCGCCAAGACCGCAGCAGCAGCCGCAACCGGCGCTGTCGGTCGCGTAACGCAGGTCATCGGCGCCGTCGTCGACGTCGCGTTCGATGAAGGCCAGCTTCCGCAGATCCTGAACGCGCTGGAGACCGACAACAACGGTAACCGCCTCGTTCTCGAAGTCGCACAGCACCTCGGCGAAAACTCCGTTCGCACGATCGCCATGGACTCGACCGAAGGTCTGGTTCGCGGCCAGTCGGTTACCGACACCGGCGCACCGATCACGGTTCCGGTTGGCGACGAAACGCTCGGCCGCATCATGAACGTCATCGGCGAGCCGGTTGACGAAGCCGGTCCGCTCGTCACCTCCGGCAAGCGCGCCATCCACCAGGAAGCGCCGTCCTACGTCGAGCAGTCGACGGAAGCGCAGATCCTCGTCACCGGCATCAAGGTCGTCGACCTTCTCGCTCCTTACGCAAAGGGCGGCAAGATCGGCCTCTTCGGCGGCGCAGGCGTCGGCAAGACCGTTCTCATCATGGAACTGATCAACAACGTCGCCAAGGCGCACGGTGGTTACTCGGTGTTCGCAGGCGTGGGTGAACGTACCCGCGAAGGCAACGACCTTTACCACGAAATGATCGAGTCCGGCGTTAACAAGCACGGCGGCGGTGCAGGCTCCAAGGCTGCCCTCGTATACGGCCAGATGAACGAACCGCCGGGCGCCCGCGCTCGCGTCGCTCTGACCGGTCTGACGATCGCTGAAGACTTCCGCGACAAGGGCCAGGACGTTCTGTTCTTCGTCGACAACATCTTCCGCTTCACCCAGGCAGGCTCCGAAGTGTCGGCTCTGCTCGGCCGTATCCCGTCGGCCGTGGGTTACCAGCCGACGCTGGCGACCGACATGGGTCAGATGCAGGAACGCATCACCACCACGACCAAGGGCTCGATCACCTCGGTTCAGGCCATCTACGTTCCGGCCGACGACTTGACCGACCCGGCGCCGGCAACCTCGTTCGCCCACCTGGACGCAACGACCGTTCTGTCGCGCTCGATCGCCGAAAAGGGTATCTACCCGGCCGTTGACCCGCTCGACTCGACCTCGCGCATGCTCGACCCGATGATCGTCGGCGAAGAGCACTATGAAGTGTCGCGTAAGGTGCAGACGACCCTGCAGCGCTACAAGGCTCTCCAGGACATCATCGCCATCCTGGGCATGGACGAACTGTCTGAAGAAGACAAGCTGGCCGTTGCCCGCGCTCGTAAGATCGAACGCTTCCTGTCGCAGCCGTTCTTCGTCGCCGAAGTCTTCACCGGTTCGCCGGGCAAGCTCGTCGCTCTCGAAGACACGATCAAGGGCTTCAAGGGCCTGGTCAACGGCGAGTACGACCACCTGCCGGAAGCTGCCTTCTACATGGTTGGCTCGATCGAAGAAGCGATTGAAAAGGCCAAGAAGCTGGCTGCTGAAGCCGCTTGATAGCACTGTTAAGCCTCGGCGCTGCACAAGCGCCGAGGCTTTCATCCTGTCCTTTCGCAAGGATAGGGAAGACATGCACAGCCGCCTCTCAGGTGGCGCGCCCACAAGAAGTGAATGGTCATGGCCGATTTCAACTTTGAGCTTGTTTCCCCCGAGCGCCTGCTCGTCTCCGAAAAGGTGACGGAAGTCGTCATTCCGGCGACCGAGGGCGAGATGACCGTGATGGCCAATCACGCGCCGACGATGACGACGGTGAAGCCCGGCGTGGTCACGGTGAAGCTGGCCGACGGCAAGACGGAGCGCTTTGCGGTGTTTGGCGGCTTTGCCGACATCCTGCCGACCGGCTGCACGCTGCTCGCCGAATCCGCCGTTCATGTCGATGAACTCGACCGCACGGCTCTCGAAAGCCGCATCGACGCGGTTCGCGCCGAGCTGGAAGGCGCCGGTGACGAGAAGAAGACCCGTCTGGAGCAGTTTGTCGCCGAACTGACGAAGCTCGGCGAGATCGTCATCCCGGCCTGAAAGGGACACCCGGAAGGGTGAAGCGCAGAAACAAAGCCCCGCCTTCGAGCGGGGTTTTTTTATGCGTTCATCCGGGCCGCTCCCGCTGCAACGCAGCTGGTGGCTCCCATCGGCGACTTTAGCTATTCTTCATCGTCGATCCTGTATTCATCGATGATTACGCAGCCCACGAGGAAAGACCGCTGGCATGACGTCGAAGATTGTTCCTGTCATCATGGCCGGTGGAAAGGGCACCCGACTGTGGCCGCTCTCGCGCTCCTCCGCGCCGAAGCAGTTCCTGCAGATCCTTTCCGAGCGATCGCTGTTCCAGCAGACGCTCGAGCGTGTCGGCGACCGGACGCGCTACGAGCCGGCGATCGTCGTCACCAACAGCGACTTTCGCTTTATCGTCGCCGAGCAGGCGCGCACGATCGAGGCCGAGCTCGGCGACATTCTCCTGGAGCCGGTGGCGCGCAACACCGCACCGGCCCTTGCCGCCGCCGCCTTCGCAGTGCTTGGCCGTTACGGCGAAGGCGCGATCATGCAGGTGCTTGCCTCTGATCACGAGATCGACGCCGGCGTCCTCTACGAGGACTGCATCTTGAGAGCGCAGGCGGCCGCCAGGCGGGGAGAGCTGGTAACGTTCGGCATCACCCCAACCGAACCGGCCACCGGCTACGGCTATATCGAATGCGGCGACGAACTGGCCGAAGGCACGAACCGGGTGGCGCGCTTCGTCGAGAAACCGGATCGGGTGAAAGCCGAGGCGATGATCGCGACCGGGCGCTATCTCTGGAACTCCGGCCTGTTCATGCTGCCGGTGACACTCTTTCTCGACGAGTTGAAGCGGTTTGCGCCGGAGGTTTTCGACGCAGCGAAGGCTGCGGTCGAAGGCGCCTACAAAGATCTCGACTTCATCCGGCTGCATAGCGAGAGCTTTGCTGCAGCACCTGATATTTCCGTCGACTATGCGGTGTTCGAAAAGACCGAGCATGCCGCGGTGGTACCCTCGTCCTTCCCCTGGTCGGATCTCGGAAGCTGGGATGCGGTGTGGAAGACCGGACGCAAGGATGCCGACGGCAATGTCGTCACGGACCGAGCGACGGTGTCGAACACCCGCAACTCGCTGGTGCTGTCACGCGACATTCACTTGGCGGTGCAGGGTCTGGAAGACGTGGCCGTCATTGCCGGAGAGGACGCCGTCTATGTCGGGCGGCTGGACGACAGCCAGAGCGTCGGCCATATCGTCAAGGCGCTCGCCCGCTCTCCCAAAACCGCGGCGCTGACGGAAGTGCATCCGACCTCCTACCGTCCCTGGGGCGCGGTGGCCGCACTTTCCGACGGTGAGCGCTTCTCGGTGAAACGCCTACGCGTGACGCCCGGCAAGAAGATCTCGCTGCAGAAGCACCATCACCGTGCGGAGCACTGGGTCGTCGTGCGCGGCACGGCGGAGATCACCATGGGTGGCGAGACGCGGCTGCTCCACGAGAACGAGTCGGTATTCATTCCGCAGGGCACGGTGCACCGGCTGCACAATCCGGGCAAAATCCCGCTGGAACTGATCGAGGTGCAGACCGGTTCCTATCTCGGCGACGACGACACCGTCCGCATCGAGGACGAATTCGGCCGTAAATAGGCGCATCGCATCGTTGTCGGACGGCGAAACGAAAAATGCCCGGGCGAAACCCGGGCATTGAAGTCGGCGCATCAGGGCTGATTGGCTCAGCCGGCGACGCGCGCGCTCTCGCCCTTCTGGGCGTAGTAGTGGCCGAAGCGGTTTGCGAGGAAGGTATCGAGGCCGATGTCTTCCTGGCGAACGAAACCCTTCTGGGCGATCTTGCCTTCGGCAAGCAGATCGAGCACGGCGCAGATGCTGCCGGCGGTGGTGATCTGGATGCCGCTCTGCATGCGACCGGCAACGACGCCGCTATAGACCTTGTTGGCGTAGGTTTCCTGGATCAGGCGACCGTCGCGGAAACCCGAAACGGTGACGAAGATCACGACGACATCCTGGGTGGTGGTCGGCAGGGAATTTTCGAAGATGTCCTTGAGGACTTCGCGGCGGTGACGCAGGCCGAGGTCGTTGAGGAGCGCCTTCATGATGGCGGCGTGACCCGGGTAGCGGATCGTCTTGTAGTTCAGCGTGCGGACCTTGCCCTTCAGCGTTTCGCACAGCGTGCCGAGGCCGCCCGAGGTGTTGAAGGCTTCGTAGGTTACGCCGTCGAGCGAGAATTCTTCGCGCTCTTCCATAGCCGGCACTTCGATCAGGTTGCTCTCAACGATCGCTTCGCAGGGCTCGATGTATTCGTTGATGACGCCGTCGGTGCTCCAGGTGAGGTTGTAGTTCAGAGCGTTCGACGGGTACTGCGGCAGGGCGCCGACGCGCATGCGCACGCTTTCCAGCGTTTGGAAACGGCTGGCGAGATCGTTGGCGACGATCGAGATGAAGCCCGGTGCGAGGCCGCACTGCGGGATGAAGGCGGTGTTCGCCTTGGCGGCGATCGCCTTGACCTGGCGGGTGGATTCGACGTCTTCGGTAAGATCCAGGTAGTGGATGCCGGCTTCGGCAGCGGCTTCGGCGATCGCGACCGTCAGGTGGAACGGAGCCGCACTCAGAACCGCGAACTTGCCGGAGAGAAGAGCGACGAGCGCCTTCTTGTCGCCGATGTCGACGGTCGCCGTCGTGATCGCGGCATGCTTTTCGACCTGCTCCAGCTGCTCGGCGGCGCGGTCGGCGACGCAGACGCTGTAGTCGCCGGTGTGTGCCAACATGCGAGCGATGGTGGAGCCGATCTTGCCTGCTCCGATGACGACGATATTCTTCATTCTTTCCCCCAGGGCATGAGAACTGTTTGTGTCTCTATTGTTGTGGGAGGGGCTGTTGATTTGAAGCGCTGATGTGACTAAATCGCCTATCTAAATTCGGCAGATTGCCCAACTGGACCGACGAAATGCAGATCACGGACAAGGATCGCGAGCTCCTCGCCATCTTGAGCGAAAACGCCCGCATGCCGACGGCGACGATTGCCCGAAGGCTCGGCCTGTCGCGCACGACGGTGCAGGCCCGCATCGAGCGGCTGGAGCGCGAAGGCATCATCGCCGGCTATGGCGTGCGCCTGTCGGAAAGCTACGAGAAGGGGCTGGTCAAGGCGCATGTGCTGATCACGATTGCGCCGCGGGCGCTCTCGCGCGTGACCCCGGAGCTGAGCGCCATCCGGGAAATCCAGACGCTGCATTCGGTCAGCGGCAGCTTCGACCTGATTGCCGTGGTCGCTGCGACGTCGATCAGCGAACTCGACCTGCTGATCGATCGCATCGGCGAGATCGACGGCGTCGACCGGACGCTGTCGTCGATCATCCTCTCGACGCGGATCGATCGCTAGACCGTCCTTCGGTTCGAGCGATAGGCGGCGCGATCGTCAGGGCGGGCTGGCGGCCGGTGCGGATTCCTCTTTGCCCGTGCCCGTTCCGTCCGGAACCTTGGCCGGGGCGTTCCAGGCACTCGGTCCCCGAACGAAACTGCGCAGGCTGCCATCGCCATAGGCGAGCCACTTGCTGCGATCGAAATATTGCTCGGCAATGCTCTTCGGGCGGGCACGGGCGGCCTGGTTGGCCAGGAAATTGTAGCGCTGAGTCTCCTCGTCGGATTCACGCTTGAGCTGAATGCGGCTGCCAAAGCGCTTGAGGTCGAATTCCCTCAGCGCCTGGATCTGCAAGGTGACGCTGGCCGCATCCGCCCAGCGCACGTGATCGAGGAAGACGGATGCCGCCCGCGCCGCAGCCGTCGTCACCGCCTGGCTGTCCTCCTGGCGCTCGATGTTGAGCTTGACGCGGAACGACGAGATTTCTTCCTCGCCGCTGCCCTTGACGAAGATGAAGATCGAAGAGGGTTTGTCTTCGCCCGGCCGGGGCAAGGAAATCAGCGAGGAGCATTCCCACTGGGCCCGTTCGCCGGCGCTCGATTTCCATTCGAGTTCCCGAAATCCGGCATCGCGCAACTCGTCGCAAAGCGCCTTTGGGTCGCTGCGGATGACGCGCAGGAACTGCTGCTCCGGCGTCTGCAGATCCTGGAAGGTCCAGGCGGGCAACGCAATGCGCGGCGGCACGCGCCTCTCGCGCTTCGTGCCCGTCGTCTCGTCTGGTCTCCCTCTTTCGAGAAAGGTCGTCGGCAGGCCGAGTGCGAGCAGAACCTTCTTCAGATTGCGTTGCTCGTTGGCGAGCAGGGCCGTCGCGACGATGGCGGTGACGATCAGCAGCAGGGCCACGATGAAGAAGCGCAGACCGGTGCTGCGGGCCGGCTTGCCGGCCGGCGTCTTGCCTTTGGCCGTGCTCATGCAGCCTCGCTCGCCCGATGACGGGCGATGAGTTGCGGAGCCTCCAGCGAAGGGCGGTCGGTCTGCCGGGTTTCCATGATCTCAGGCTAGCAAGATGTCCAAGCCTTCTTCATCCTCGAAATCCGTCGCGGCGGCAATATGCAACCGCCGATAACCGCGAGGCGACTGTTGCATCCCGGCACAACGCGCCGGTGAACCATCGCCGGCGTGAACTAAAAAGTTGAAATCCGGAAGCGATTGCCTAACTAGCGTCCGCAGACATTCAAACCGGAGCGCATGTTCGTCATGACAGAGCCGACATCCGCAACGCCGTCGATCGACGTAGCACTGGTGCGCCGGCTACTCGCGGTGCAGTTTCCGCAGTGGTCGGAACTCGACATAAGGCCGATCGAACCGGGCGGCTGGGACAACAGGACGTTTCGCCTCGGCGACCGGATGACCGTCCGGTTGCCGAGCGCCGAACACTACGTTCTGCAGGTGGAAAAGGAACATCGCTGGCTGCCGCTGTTGGCGCCGCAACTGCCGCTGCCCATTCCTGTGCCTCTCGGCAAGGGCGTGCCGGGAGAAGGTTTTCCCTGGCCCTGGTCGGTCTATCGTTATCTCCCCGGGGAAACACTGGCTGCCGAGCGGGTCGACGATGTCAGGCAGGTCGCGAAGGACCTGACGCGGTTCCTGCGCGCGCTGATGCAAGCGGATACCGCTGGAGGGCCCGTGCCCGGCGATCACAATTTCCATCGCGGTGGACCGCCCGCCTTCTACGACGCGCAGACGCGCCGGGCGCTCACGCTGCTTGCGGGCGATGTCGACACGACGGCGGCAGGGGAGGTATGGGAAGCCGCACTTGCCGCACGGTTCGAGGGACCGCCCCTCTGGTTTCACGGCGATATCGCCTGGGGCAACCTGCTGGTCGAGAACGGCAGCCTGAGCGGCGTCATCGACTTCGGCACTTCCGGCGTCGGGGATCCCGCCTGCGATCTGGCGATTGCCTGGACGTTTTTCGGCGGCGAGAGCCGCGAGGTCTTCCGCGACGGCATGGCTCTCGATCACGGCGCCTGGGCGCGGGGCCGCGGCTGGACGCTGTGGAAGGCGTTGATCGTGCTTGCCGGCATGGCTGGCGCGCCGGCGAGCGAAAAGGCAAAGCAGCGCGTGGTGATCGACGAGGTTCTTGCGGATCACCGTCGCTACGGCTGAGACCGGTTGCGCGCCGGCCGGGCGCCGACTTGACCCCGGCGCAAATTGCCTCTAGGTCAGGCGCACGCGGGACGACCCGCGTCGGTGTTTCGCCTGGGGACGGCCCCATTATCTCGACCGAGATATTGGAGACGATCGTACCATGCAGCCCCGTAGCCCGCGGCACGCCCGCGTGACCATTTCCTTCATCGAGCAGCCCGATCACCCCGCCGGACGCCATCGTTTCGTGGAACGATCCCGGCCGCCGATCGCTTTCCCAACATATTGAAGCGCGCAGGTGGCCGCCCGCGCGCGCCGCCGACGTTTCGTCACCAACGCACGAGGTTGATGATGGCCGGACCCATCGAACAATTTGAGATCAAGTCGCTCTTCCCGATCGCCGAAGTCGGCGGCCACCAGATCAGCTTTACCAACTCTGCCGCCTATATGGTGCTGACGATCGCGATCGCCAGCCTCTTCCTGATCCTGTCGACCAGGAGGCGCGGCCTCGTGCCGAACAGGGCGCAGTCGGCGGCCGAAATCCTCTACGAGTTCGCGGCAAAGACACTGCGCGACAATGCCGGCGAGAAGGGCATGCGCTTCTTCCCGCTCGTCTTCTCGCTGTTCATGTTCATCCTCACCGCCAACCTGATCGGCATGTTCCCCTATGCCTTCACGGTGACGAGCCACATCGCCGTCACCTTCGCGCTGGCGATGCTCGTTTTCCTGACGGTCACGCTCTATGGCCTCTACCGGCATGGCCTCGGCTTCCTGCGGCTGTTCATGCCGTCGGGCGTGCCGCTGATCTTGGCACCGATCATCATCCCGATCGAGGTGGTCTCGTACCTCTCGCGCCCGGTCAGCCACTCGGTGCGTCTGTTCGCGGTCATGCTCGCCGGTCACATCACGCTCAAGGTCTTCGCGGGCTTCGTCGTGGGGCTTAGCGGTTTTGGTGCGCTCGGGATGCTGGCGGCGGTGATGCCGCTGCTGATGACTGTGGCGCTGACCGGGCTCGAACTGCTGATGGCGCTCATCCAGGCCTACATCTTCACCATGCTGACCTGCATGTATCTCAACGACGCGCTGCACCCGAGCCACTGACAAAGGCAAAGAGGCTCCCTGCAAGGGGAGCCTCTTTCTCATTCGGCCGCCGTGCGCCGGGCTTCGTTGCGGTAGGTCCGCCAGGACGACCAGGCGAAGGCCATCAGGAACATCGCGGTCATCAGCAGCACGATGGTCGGCGCCGGCGCGCTGTCGATGAAGAAGGACAGATAGACGCCGGTAAACGACGCCGTCATCGCGACCAGCACGGCGACGACGAGCATCGCGCCCATGGTCCGGGTGATCAGGAAGGCGATGGCGCCCGGCGCGATCAGCATGGCGATGGCGAGGATCAGCCCCACCGCCTTCAACGCGCCGACGATCGTCAGCGACAGGATCGCCAGCAGCCCGTAGTGCAGCCAGTTGACCGGCAGGCCGACGGCCTTGGCCTGGGCCGGGTCGAAGGCATGCAGCAGGAAATCCCGCCACTTGACCGCGAGGATGCCGGCGGCGACGAGCGCGATCACGCCGGTCTCGACAATGTCGGGCCAACCAATGCCGAGCATGTCGCCGAAGAGGATGTGATCGAGGTGCACGTCGCTCTGGATCTTGGTGTAGAGCACCAGGCCGAAACCGAACATGCCGGAAAAGACCACGCCCATGACCGTATCCTGCTTGATGCGGCTGTTCTCCTTGAGATAGCCGGTCAGCAACGCGCAGGACATGCCGGCGGCAAAGGCGCCGACGGCGAGCGGCAGGCCGACGATGTAGGAGATCACCACGCCGGGAAAGACGGCATGCGAGATCGCATCGCCCATCAGCGACCAGCCCTTCAGCACCAGGAAGCAGGAGAGCATCGCGGTCGGGATCGCCACCAGCACCGAGATCAGAAGCGCGTTGCGCATGAACTCGAATTCGAACACGGCAAGCATCATGTCGAGCGAGATCATCGGCCAGCCTCCGCCGGTTCGGCGCCACGCCGGCGCGCGGCGAGAAGTCCGTGTTTCGGGGCAAAGACGAAGGCCGTGAGGAAGATCAGCGTCTGCAGCACGATGATGATGCCACCGGTGGCGCCATCGAGGAAGTAGCTGAAATAGGCGCCGAAGAAGCTCGTCAGCGTACCGATGGCGACGCTGATCAGGATCAGCCGCGGGAAACGGTCCGTCAGCAGGTAGGCGGTGGCGCCCGGCGTCACCACCATGGCGATGACGAGGAAGGCGCCGACGGTCTGCAGCGCCGCGACCGTACAGGCCGAAAGCAGCGTGAAGAACAGGACCTTGAGGAAGGTCGTCGGAATTCCGATCGAGCGGGCATGGCTCTCGTCGAAGAAGGTGACCATCAGGTCCTTCCACTTGGCCGTCAGAATGATCAGCGAGACGATGCCGATGATCGCCAGCTGCAGCGTGTCGGCCGGCGTGATCGCCAGGATATTGCCGAGCACGATCGTTTGGATGTTCACCGACGTCGGCGACAGCGACACCATGAACAGGCCGAGGCCGAAGAAGGAGGTGAAGATCAGGCCGATGATCGTGTCTTCCTTCAGCCTTGTGCGTTGGTTGAGGAAGAGCATGGCGCCGGCGGCGAGCGCCCCGGAGAAGAAGGCGCCGAGCGAGAAGGGCAGGCCGAGCATGTAGGCGCCGGCGACGCCGGGCACGATCGAGTGCGAGAGCGCGTCCCCGATCAGAGACCAGCCCTTGAGCATCAGATAGGAAGACAGGAAGGCGCAGACGCCGCCGACCAGCGCGCTCACCCACATGGCGTTGAGCATGTAGCCGTAGGTGAAGGGTTCGAGAAGCGTGGCGGTCATTTGCCGTTCGGCTCCGTGTTCGCTTCAGGCTTTGCCGGCTGGGCCACCATGCGGTCCTTGTCGCCATACATGACGAGCGGACGCTCGTCGTCGGTGATGACGGCAAGCTGGCGGGGATCGGCATCGTCGTGCAGGTTTTCACCGCCGAGCACGAAATGCCGGAGCACGCCGCCAAAGGCGAGTTCGAGGTTTTCGCGGGTAAAGGTCGTCTCGGTCGGGCCGTAGGCGAGCACGGTGTTTTTCAGCAGCACGGTGCGGTCGCAGAATTCCGGCACGCTGCCGAGATTGTGGGTCGAGACCAGCATGACCCGGCCCTCGTCGCGAAGCCCGATGAGCAGCCGGATGATCGCGTCCTCGGTCTTGACGTCGACGCCGGTGAAGGGCTCGTCGAGCAGGATGACCTTGCCGTCCTGGGCAAGGGCGCGTGCGAGGAAGACGCGCTTCTTCTGGCCGCCGGAGAGCTCGCCGATCTGGCGCTTGCGGTAGTCGCTCATGCCGACGCGGGCAAGGGCTGCCTCGACCGCCTCGTGATCGATCTTCTTCGGGATGCGCAGCATGTTCATGTGGCCATATCGGCCCATCATGACGACGTCTTCGACCAGCACCGGGAAGTTCCAGTCGACTTCTTCGGCTTGGGGCACATAGGCGACGAGGTTCTTCTTCAGCGCTTCCGGCACGGAAAGACCGAGGATCGAGATGTCGCCGCGCGACAGGCGGGCAAAGCCCATGATCGCCTTGAACAGTGTCGACTTGCCGCTGCCGTTGACGCCGACGAGTGCTGTGATCGTGCCGGTCGGGATCTCGAAGCTAGCGTCACGCAGCGCCCGCAGGCCGTTGCGGTAGGTGACGGTGGCGCCGGCAACGCGGATGCCGCTTCCTTGCTCGCCGGAAGTAGGTGCCGGGCCGGAGCGGGTCTTCACCTGAAGGTTCATTGTGCAAGACCCTTGGCGATGGTTTCCGATGTGACGCGCAGCAGGTCGACATAGGTTGGAACCGGGCCGTCCGCTTCGCTCAGGGAATCAACGTAAAGCACGCCGCCGTATTTTGCACCGGTCTCGCGCGCCACTTGCTCTGCCGGATCGGGCGAAATCGTGCTTTCGGAGAAGACGACCGGGATATGGTTCGCCCTGACGGCGTCGATCACCTTGCGGACCTGCTGCGGGGTACCCTGCTGGTCGGCATTGATCGGCCAGAGGTAGAGTTCCTTCATGCCGAAATCGCGGATCAGGTAGCTGAAGGCGCCTTCGCTCGAGACCAGCCAGCGCTTGTCCTCGGGGATCTTGGCGATCTCGGCGCGGATCGGTGCAATGGTTGCCTCGATCTTCTGCTTGTAGGCCTCGGCATTGGCCTTGTAGGTCTCGGCATTGTCAGGGTCGTACTTCACGAAGGCGTCGCGGATGTTGTCGACATAGATCAACGCGGCCGATGGCGACATCCAGGCATGCGGATTGGGCTTGCCGCTATAGGGGCCCTCGGCAATGCCCATGGGGTCGATGCCGGTCGAGACGACGACGCCGGGAACATCGTCGAAGTTCTGGAAGAACTTTTCGAACCAGCGCTCCAGGTTCAGGCCGTTCCAGAGGATCAGCTTGGCGTCGTGCGCCTTCAGGATATCGCGCGGCGTCGGCTGGTAGTTGTGGATCTCGGCGCCCGGCTTGGTGATCGATTCGACGATGGCTGCGTCGCCTGCGACATTCTTTGCCATGTCGGCAATGACCGTGAAGGTCGTCACGGCCTTGAATTTCTCCTGCGCGTAAGCGGCGCCTGGAACGAGCGCAATGGCTGCGACGGCCGTCATTGCCGCCAGGATCGCGCGCCTCGTCTGATCGATCATTCTCTACTCCCAGATGTTGATATCAGCAGGAGTAGGGGAATGATTTGCATAAGTCAATGCAAATGAGAAGCATTCGCAACTGGCTATTTTCAAAGGCCGTGCCCTTGGCTAGTGTACGGCCATGAAACAGAACAAGAATCGTGTCGAAGAACTGGAAGGCGTGTTGCGGGATGGTGGCGTGCGCGTGACGCGCCAGCGTGCCGCAATCCTGAAGATCCTCGCCACCGCAGAAGACCATCCGGATGCAAACGAACTGCATCGCCGGGCGAAGGAAATCGACGCCACCGTCTCGCTGTCGACGGTCTACCGGACCTTGTCAGCGCTTGAGCAACAGGGCGTGGTGCAGCGCCATGCCTTCGAGAGTGCGACCGCTCGCTTCGAGACCGCCGACGCGCCGCATCATGACCACCTGATCGATATCGACACCGGCGCGGTGATCGAGTTCCGCTCCGACAAGATTGAACAGCTTCAGGCGGAAATCGCCGCCGAACTCGGCTATGACCTCGTGCGTCACCGGCTGGAACTCTACTGCCGCAAGCGCAAGGACTGAGGCCTCGGTAATGGCGCGCCAGACGGCGCGCGCAATCTCTTTTCTTTATCCGTAAGTGGGCTCAGCCGCGGTCGGCGATCGCAGCGGCGCGTTGCCGCGCCGGGATGGTCATGGCCGCGACCCCGACGATGACGCAGCCAAGGCCGATCCAGGCGGTGTCGGACAGCCGTTCGCCGAGAAAGAGCGCACCGATGGCAACGCCGATCGGCACGCGCAGATAGGCCTGGGCCGTGGCGCCGACCGAGCCCAGCGTCTGGATCAGCCGGAAGTAGATGGCAAAGGCAAGGGCGGTCGAGAACACGGCGAGGCCGACGAGCGCCAGCAACGACCCCGCCGATGGTGCCAGCGTCCAGGGCCTGTCGACGACGAGGCTTACCGGGATCAGCAGCGCAGTACCGGCAATCAACGATCCGGCGGCGGGCATCATCGGGTCGAGCCCCTTGAAGCCGCGACCGAAGATGGCCGCACCCGCGTAGCAGACGGTGGCGAGCACGACGGCGAGCTGCGGCAGCAACTGTTCGCCGAGCCCGCCGAAGGCCTCCATGCCGATGATCAGGCTGATGCCGGTCATGCCGGCGAGGATGCCGACGAGCTTGCGGGCCGTGACCGCCTCGTGGCGGGTGATCAGCGCCGTCATCAGGAAGGCAAAGATCGGCGTCGTCGCATTGAGGATCGAGGCGATGCCGGCATCGATCGTCTGCTCGGCCCAGGCGATCAGCGTGAACGGCACGACGCTGTTGAGGCAGGCCTGGAACAGGAAGCGCCGCCAGGTTGCCGCGTCACGCGGCAGGCTAAGGCCGCGCCAGCGCAGAACGGCAAGAAGAAGCGTGCCGGCAATCAGGGTGCGCGCGGCAATCAGCGTGACCGGCGGAATGGTCTCGATGCCGATCTTGATGAAGGTGTAGGAGGCGCCCCAAAGCGTTGCGAGCGCCAGAAGCAACAGGAGTTCGAGGGAGAGGTTGGTCTTGGCCATCGGGGTCGCATCCTTGCGTCGTCATTGTTGCCATCGTTCTAACGCGACGCTGGCGGCGGATGCTTCGTTGGTGGTCGAAGTATCGGGATCTTGCCGTGTGAAAAGCGAAACCCCGGCTTTCGTGGGAAAGCCGGGGTTTCGCGATTGTAAAGGGTTCAATGGCTGTCGGCAAGCTTGGCAGCATTGACGCTGGCTGTGCTTTCGAAGCTGAGACCGTTGAAGAAGGCGTTGAGCACGACCGCCGAGATTGAAGCAAGCACGATGCCGGACTCGATGATCGGGTGGATCGCATGCGGCAGCCAGATCAGGAAGTTCGGCGCGATCAGCGGGATCAGGCCGAAGCCGACCGAGACGGCGACCACGAAGAGGTTGTTGCGCGACGACTTGAAATCGACGGTCGACAGGATGCGCACGCCGGTCGCAGCAACCATGCCGAACATGACAAGGCCGGCGCCGCCGAGCACGAAGGTCGGAACCGCTTCGACCAGTGCGCCCATCTTCGGGATCAGGCCGAGCGCGATCATGATGACGCCCCCCATCACGCAGACGTAGCGGCTCTTGACGCCGGTGACGCCGACAAGGCCGACATTCTGCGAGAAGCTCGTATAGGGGAAGGTGTTGAACAGGCCGCCGATCATGGTGCCGAGGCCATCGACCCTAAGGCCGGCCGTCAGTTGCTGCCGCGAGACTTCGCGGTTGGTGATTTCGCCGAGCGCCAGGAACATGCCGGTCGATTCGATCATGACGACGATCATCACCAGCGACATCGTCGCGATCAGCACCGGATCGAAGATCGGCATGCCGAAGCGCAGCGGCGTGACGACGGCGAACCAGCCGGCATCGGCCACCCGGTCGAAATGCATCATGCCGAGTGCTGCGGCGACGACGCAGCCGACGACGACGCCTGTCAGTACCGCGATGTTGCTGATCAATCCGCGGCCGAAGCGGGCAATCACGAGAATGGAGAGGAGCACGAAGCCGGCAAGCGCAATGTGGCTCGGCTCGGCGTAGAGCGGGTTCGGCACGCTGGCGCCAAGCACCAGGCCATCCGGAACCGCCGGGCCTCCGGTGGCCGCGGCCTTCTTGAGCTCCGCCAGCCATTCCGCATGGGTCGGATCGACGAGCTTGGGTGCGGTCGGGCCGAAGGGGTTGCCGAAGATCCAGTTCACGCCGACGCGCATCAGCGAAACGCCGATGACGAGAATGATCGTGCCGGTAACGACAGGGGGGAAGAACCTCAGGAGCCGGCCCATGACCGGGGCAAGCAGCAGCGCGACGAGGCCGGCGCCGATGATCGCGCCGAAGATCATCCGGGCACCCTCCTGTCCAGGCGTCATCGCTGCCATCGACACCATCGGGCCGACCGAGGCGAAGGTGACGCCCATCATGACCGGAAGCCGGATGCCGATGCTGCGGCCGACGCCCAGCGACTGGATGATGGTGACGAGACCGCAAACGAAAAGATCGGCCGAAATCAGAAAAGCGACGTCCTGAGGGCTGAGCTGCAAGGCGCGGCCGACGATCAGGGGCACCGCGACGGCGCCGCCATACATGACAAGGACATGCTGTAACCCGAGGGTCGCAAGCCTGCCCACGGGCAGCCTTTCGTCCACGGGGTGTATGCTGGAAACGTCGCTCATGGTTCCTCCTCCCATTGCATCGACCAGTCCGGCCCCCGTCCTCCAACAGGGGAACCGCTATCTTCGGTTGTCGAGACAGAATGTCGCAAGTCTTGCCGGAACGAAAACACTTTCCGGATTCCGGGGGGAATTGTCGAGGGATGATTGGGGGGGAAGGTCCGGATTTGACCGTCGAACGGCTCTGACCGGGCAGGTCTTGCCGAAGAAAGCCCCAAGGCGTGGCGAAGAACGAGGTGATCCTAGCAACGATGCAACGTTGCTGCAATGCGAAACGACGATGGTTCGTCGCGCCGGGTGCGAAGGTTCCGCCACGGCTCGTTTGGGATCATGTCGATGAAATCTTGCAGATTGGCCTTTTCGTCTCCCGGTCGTGCGCTTCTCGCGCTGCTGATCGTTCTCTGGCCGGCGGTTGCCGGGGCGAGCGGCGTGAGCTTCCAGGGGCAATGGCAGCAGGTGGTCTCCGGCGCCGGTGACTGCGAGAGCTGCTCGGTCGAGATCCGGCGGAACGGCCCCGTGCTCAAGGTGACGGGCAGGGACGGATGGTTCGCGGTGACCCATCTCGGCCGGGTCGAGGGTTCGAGTGCCGAAGGCATCGGTCGCTGGAACGAGGATGGCGCCAGCCTTTATCGCGGCAAGCCTTTCGACATCCGCATCACGATCGTCGACGAGCATCTCTACATGGACATGAGCGTGCGGATGGATGACGGCTCGACGCAGGCCATCAGGGCAATCTTCGACAAGCGCCGGTTAGAGAAGTCCGGGCGCCTGCGGCTTGCCCACATGTAGGCGTGGTCGGGCTCTCGCGCATGCCGGCAAAGAAATACCGGGGCCGTTGCCGACCCCGGTGCCGCATCTCCTGAAAGGAAAAGGCCGCCCGGTTTGGGGCGGCCTTCCTGTTACTTCTGCCAGCTCTTGACCAGATCGTCGTAGTTGACGGTCTGCGGCTTTTCCTTCTCGTTCTCGATCTTCAGCTGCGGAGCGAGGTTGCCCTTGGAAACGGCGTCCTTGTTCCAGTACTCGAGATCGTGCTCTTCGGCGAGCTTCGGACCGATGTCGCCCTGAACGCCCGAGCGTTCGAGACGGGAGAGAACCTTCTCCTGCTCCGCGCACAGCGAGTCCATGGCTTCCTGAGCGGTCTTGGCACCCGAGGATGCATCGCCGATCGCCTGCCACCACAGCTGAGCCAGCTTCGGATAGTCAGGAACGTTCGTACCGGTCGGCGACCACTGCAGGCGGGCCGGCGAACGGTAGAACTCGATCAGACCGCCGAGCTTCGGCGCGCGGTCCGTGAAGCTCTTGTGGTCGAGCGTCGACTGGCGGATGAAGGTGAGGCCGACATGGCTCTTCTTCACGTCGACAGTCTTCGAGGTGACGAACTGCGCATAGAGCCAGGCGGCCTTGGCGCGGTCGTCAGGCGTGGACTTCAGCAGCGTCCAGGAACCGGCGTCCTGGTAACCGAGCTTCATGCCGTCCTTCCAGTAGACGCCATGCGGGCTCGGAGCAAAACGCCACTTCGGCGTGCCGTCCTCGTTGACAACAGGAAGACCCGGCTTCACGAAGTCGGCGGTGAACGCCGTGTAGGTGAACATCTGCTGGGCGACTTCGCCCTGCGACGGAACCGGGCCGGATTCCGAGAAGGTCATGCCCTGGGCGGCAGCCGGAGCGTAAGCCTTCATCCAGTCGAGGTACTTCTGGATGGAGTAGACGGCAGCCGGGCCGTTGGTGTCGCCACCGCGGGCAACGCAGGAACCGACCGGACGCGAGTTCTCGTCGACCTTGATGCCCCACTCGTCGACCGGCTTGCCGTTCGGGATGCCCTTGTCGCCGTTGCCGGCCATCGACAGCCAGGCGTCGGTGAAGCGCCAGCCGAGCGACGGGTCCTTCTTGCCGTAGTCCATGTGGCCATAGACCTTCTTGCCGTCGACTTCGCGGCCGGTGAAGAACTCGGCGATGTCTTCGTAAGCGGACCAGTTGACCGGAACGCCGAGGTCGTAGCCGTACTTCGCCTTGAAGTCCGCCTTGTTCTTCTCGTCGTTGAACCAGTCGTAGCGGAACCAGTAGAGGTTCGCGAACTGCTGGTCGGGCAGCTGGTAGAGCTTACCGTCCGGTGCTGTCGTGAAGGACTTGCCGATGAAGTCGTCGATGTCGAGGTTCGGGTTGGTGACGTCCTTGCCTTCATTGGCCATGAAGTCGGTCAGGCTGCGGGCCTGCTGGTAGCGCCAATGGGTACCGATCAGATCCGAGTCGTTGATATAGGCGTCATAGACGTTCTCGCCCGACTGCATCTGCGTCTGCAGCTTTTCGACGACGTCGCCTTCGCCGATCAGGTCGTGGGTGATCTTGATGCCGGTGATGTCGGAGAAGGCCTTGGCCAGCGTCTTCGATTCGTATTCATGGGTGGTGATCGTTTCGGAAACGACCTTGATTTCCATGCCGGCAAAGGGCTTCGCCGCATCGACGAACCACTGCATTTCGGCTTCCTGGGCCGCGCGGTCGAGCGAGGACATGTCGCCGATCTCGCTGTCGAGGAACTTCTTGGCTTCGTCCATGCCGGCAAAAGCGCTGCCGGTGAATGCCAGCAGCATAGCTGCCGTCGTAGTCAAAAGATGCCGTCGCATAATTCCCTCCCTTAGGTTTGCGAATGCGGTTCTTTGGCTTTCGAGGGGTCGCTGGTTTAGCGGCCCCTCAAATCGGTTCGCCTCAGACGTAGCGGAAGACGCCGACGGCATAGACCAGGGAGAGCGCGAGCGCCCACCACAGGTTCTGCCCACCGACGAAGCCGAGCCATGCGAGGTGAATGAAGGCGCTGCCGAGCAGCGACACGAAGAGGCGATCGCCCCGTGTCGTCTCGAAGCGCAGGATGCCGACGCGCGGGTTGCCACCGGGCGAGGCATATTCCCAGACCGCCATCATCGACAGCAGTGCGAAGATCGTCAGGAAGAACATGGCCGACGGAAACGACCAGGCCATCCAGCCACCGGGGATGAGCGGCGCGAACCAGTCGCGCGCGCCGTCCTTGATCGGCAGCATGCTGAAGAGCAGCCCCGCAACGGTGGCGTAGACGACGAGAACGGCGGCAAACGGCAGCTGCCAGCGGGCCTTGCGAACGGGTTGAGCGGTCATCATACCCTCCCCAGGGCAAAGCCCTTGGCGATGTAGTTGCGAACGAAATAGATCACCAATGCCCCCGGGATGATGGTGAGCACACCGGCCGCGGCGAGCACACCCCAGTCGAGACCGGAGGCGGAAACCGTGCGGGTCATGGTGGCGGCGATCGGCTTGGCGTCCGTGGTCGTCAGCGTGCGGGCAAGCAAGAGTTCGACCCACGAGAACATGAAGCAGAAGAAGGCGGCGACACCGATGCCGGAGGCGATCAGCGGCATGAAGATCTTCACGAAGAAGCGCGGGAACGAGTAACCGTCGATGTAGGCGGTTTCGTCGATCTCCTTCGGCACGCCCGACATGAAGCCTTCCAGGATCCAGACGGCGAGCGGCACGTTGAACAGGCAGTGTGCAAGCGCCACTGCGATGTGCGTGTCGATCAGGCCGAAGGCCGAATAGAGCTGGAAGAAGGGCAGCGCGAAGACGGCCGGCGGCGCCATGCGGTTGGTCAAGAGCCAGAAGAACAGGTGCTTGTCGCCGAGGAAGCGGTAGCGCGAGAAGGCATAGGCCGCCGGCAGCGCTGCCGTCACCGAGATCACCGTGTTCATGACCACGTAGATGATCGAGTTGATGTAGCCGTTGTACCAGGAGGGATCGGTGAAGATCACCTCATAGTTCCGGAGCGTCGGATTGACCGGCCAGAGCGAGAAGGTGCTCAGGATCTCGCTCGTTTCCTTGAAGCTCATGTTGACGAGCCAATAGATCGGCAGGAGCAGGAAGACGATGTAGATCGTCGGCACCAGCCAGGAAAGGCGTTCGGTAAGCGGTTGTTTTTGCATTTTGTTTCTCCTCCCGCCTTTGTCAGCCCTGCGCGTCGCTCGTGGTCATCACGGTGTAGAAGATCCACGAGAGCAGCAGGATGATGAGGAAGTAGATGATCGATAGCGCTGCCGCCGGACCGAGGTCGAACTGGCCGATGGCCGTCTTGACGAGGTCGATCGACAGGAAGGTGGTCGAGTTGCCCGGGCCGCCGCCGGTGACGACGAAGGGCTCGGTGTAGATCATGAAGCTGTCCATGAAACGCAGCAGGAAGGCGATCAGCAGAACGCGCTTCATCTTCGGCAACTGGATGTAGCGGAACACCGACCAGCGCGAAGCGCCGTCGATCTTGGCCGCCTGGTAATAGGCGTCGGGGATCGAGACGAGGCCGGCATAGCAGAGCAGCACGACGAGGCTCGTCCAGTGCCAGACGTCCATGACGATCAGCGTGACCCAGGCGGCAACGGGGTTCTGCACGTAGTTGTAGTTGATGCCGATCGCTTCGAGCGTGCGGCCGAGCAGGCCGATGTCGACGCGGCCGAAGACCTGCCAGATGGTGCCGACGACGTTCCACGGGATCAGGAGCGGGAGCGCCATCAGGACGAGGCACACCGGCACGCCGAGACCCTTCTTCGGCATGTTGAGCGCGATGATGATGCCGAGCGGGATTTCGATGGCGAGAATGATCGCCGAGAAGATCAGGTTGCGGCTGAGCGCGTCCCAGAAGCGGTCGGAGGTCAGCACCTGGACGTACCAGTCGGTGCCGGCCCAGAAGAACTGGTTGTTGCCGAAGGTGTCCTGGACCGAATAGTTGACGACGGTCATCAGCGGGATGACGGCCGAGAAGGCGACCAGCACGAGGACCGGCAGCACCATGAACCAGGCCTTGTTGTTCCAGGTTTTCTCCATGGTCAGGCCTCCTCGCCGACGCGCCAGGAATCGGCGTAGATGTTGATGGCTTTCGGATCGAAGGTGACGCGCGGTTCGGCGGGGATCTCACCGTCTTCATCGACGATGATCGAGATCGGCTGGTCGGCAAAACGGGCGCGCACGATCTTGTGGCGGCCGATATCCTCGACCTTGGTGATCGCGACCGGCATGCCTTCGCGACCGAGCGAGACGAATTCCGGGCGGATACCGAGCTCGGTCTTGGCGCCGGCCTTGACCTTGGGCTGGAAGGTGAGGCCCAATTTCTCGCCGCCGATCGTCGCCGTGCCGCCGTCGAGCTTGACCGGCAACACGTTCATGCCCGGCGAGCCGATGAAGTAGCCGACAAAGGTGTGGCGCGGGCGCTCGAAGAGCTCTGCAGGCGTGCCGATCTGCACGATCTGGCCGTCATACATGACGACGACCTTGTCGGCGAAGGTCAGTGCCTCGGTCTGGTCGTGGGTGACGTAGACCATGGTGAAGCCGAACTGCTTGTGCAGCCGCTTGATCTGCGAGCGCAGCACCCATTTCATTTCCGGGTCGATGACGGTCAGCGGCTCGTCGAACAGGATGGCGCTGACGTCGTTGCGCACGAGGCCGCGACCGAGCGAGATCTTCTGCTTCTGGTCGGCGGTAAGTCCGCGAGCCGTCTTCTTCGCCCAGCCGCCAAGGCCGATCATTTCGATCGTTTCCTTGACGCGGCGGTCGACCTCGGCCTCCGGCACATGCCGGTTGCGCAGGGGGAAGGCGAGATTGTCGTAGACCGTCATCGTGTCGTAGATGACCGGGAACTGGAACACCTGGGCGATGTTGCGTTCCTGGGTCGACAGATGCGTCACGTCCTTGCCGTCGAAGAGGATCTCTCCTTCGGACGGATTGATCAGGCCGGAGATGATATTGAGCAGGGTGGTCTTGCCGCAGCCGGAGGGACCGAGCAGCGCATAGGCGCCGCCGTCGTTCCACTCGTGGTGCACTTCCTTCAGCGCGTAGTCGTTTTCCGACTTCGGCTTGGCGCCATAGGCGTGGCGGATATGGTTGAGATTGATGCGTGCCATGTTTTCCTCCCAGCGCCCCCTTTAGGCCGCGCCGCCGATGGCGCGTCCGTCCGGCCCGAAGGCCATGAGGTGGCGGGTATCGACGAAGACATCCAGGGTCGCGTCGGGTTCGATGTCGTGAATGCCCGGCGCCAGCATCACCCAGCGCGCATTGGCAAAGCCGACGTGAATGAAGCTTTCCGAGCCGGCGATCTCGGAGATTGCGGTCTTGACGGTGAGCGCATCGCCGCCGCCATGCGGGCGGTCGAACGAAATATGGTGCGGCTGGAAGGCGACGGTGCAGGGGCCGTCGGCGATGCCGGCAAGGTGCGAAGGCACCGTCAGCACCGGCTTGCCGTCGAGCGTGAAGGCCGCGCCCGACTTGACCAGTTCGATGCAGTTGAGCGGCGGATCGGCAAAGGTGCGGGCGGTGATCAGGTCAACCGGGCGACGATAGACGTCGATCGTCCTGCCGAACTGGGTGATGCGGCCCTGGCTCATGGCAGCCGTATTGCCGCCGAGCAGCAGCGCTTCCGAGGGCTCGGTGGTGGCGTAGACGAAGATCGCGCCGGAGGCGGCGAAGATCTTCGGCAGTTCTTCACGCAGTTCCTCGCGCAGCTTGTAATCGAGGTTGGCGAGCGGTTCGTCGAGTAGCACGAGATCGGCATTCTTGACGATGGCGCGCGCAAGTGCCGTACGCTGCTGCTGGCCGCCCGAGAGGTTCAGGGGCGTGCGGTCGAGGTAGGGCGTCAGCTTCAAGAGATCGGCGGCCTTGCGCACTTCGCGGTCGATCGTGGCGGCGTCGGCGCCGCTGATGCGCATCGGCGAGGCAATGTTCTCATAGACCGTCATCGCCGGATAGTTGATGAACTGCTGGTAGACCATGGCGACCGAGCGCTTCTGCACCGGCAGGCCGGTGACGTCGGCACCGTCGAAAATGAGCGAACCGGAGGCGGGCTTGTCGAGGCCAGCCATCAGCCGCATCAGCGACGTTTTGCCGGAAAGGGTCGGGCCGAGCAGAACGTTCAGCGACCCCCTCTCCAGCACCAGGTCGGTCGGGTAGATATGCGTCTCCCCGCCCACGACCTTGGATATCTTCTTCATTTCAAGCATTGAATTCTCCACCCAGCCCTAAGGCAGTCCGAGCGTTTTCCACCCCAGCGCGGAAACGCTCTATCTCATCGGTCTTCTGCATTTCCGGACGCGCGCGCCCGTTCTGGAAATGCATTGCATGCGAGCGTCCTCAGGCGGCTGCGTTGGCCGCGCCCCGCATGTATTCCTCCAGCGCTACCGCCTCGCCCGGCGTCAGCTTCAATCCCAGTTTCGTGCGCCGCCACAGCACGTCCTCGGCGTGCCGTGCCCATTCCTGCGTCATCAGCCACTTGACCTCGGCCTCATAGAGATCGGCGCCGAAATGGTGGCCAAGAGCGGCCTCGTTCGACGCCGAACCGAGCAGCGCTGCGGCGCGCGTGCCATAGAGGCGCACGAGGCGACGCGCATGCTGGGGCGCAAGGAAGGGATATTGCTTCTGCAGTCTTGCGACTTCGTCGCCGTAGCCCTGGGCAGGAAAGTCACCGCCCGGAAGCCTGGAGCCGGCCGTCCATTTCGACCCCTTGACGCCGATCGCCTCGCCGATCTTTTCGAGGGCGGACTCGCCGAGACGGCGATAGGTCGTGAGCTTGCCGCCGAAGACGTTGAGCAGCGGTGCCGCTCCCTTGTCGCCCTCGACCCGAAGCACGTAGTCGCGCGTTGCTTCCTGCGCCTTGCTGGCGCCGTCGTCGTAGAGCGGGCGAACGGCCGAATAGGTCCAGACGATATCGTCCTTCGTCACCGGCTCGAGGAAATATTCGCTTGCTGCCTGGCAGAGATAATCGACCTCGGTGTCGCTGATGCGCACATCGGCCGGGTTGCCGGTATAGTCGCGGTCGGTGGTGCCGATCAGCGTGAAATCTTCTTCGTAAGGGATGGCGAACATGATGCGGCCATCCGGGTTCTGGAAGAAGTAGGCGCGCGGATCGTCGAACTTCTTCTTCACGACGATATGGCTGCCCTGCACGAGGCGGACATTGTGCACATCGTTCTTGCCGAGTGCGCCCGAGAGAACCGCGTCGACCCAGGGGCCGGCAGCGTTGATGAGCATGCGGGCCTTGAGCGTCTTGCGTTCGCCGGTTGCCTGGTTTTCGGTTTCGATCGTCCAGAGAGCGTCGTCGCGACGCGCGGCGACGACGCGGGTGCGGGCCATGATGACGGCGCCGCGATCGGCGGCGTCGCGGGCATTCAAGACCACGAGGCGAGCGTCGTTGACCCAGCCGTCGGAATATTCGAACGCCTTGTTGAACAGGCGCTTCAGCGGCTTGCCGGCGGGATCGCGGTTCATGTCCAGCGTCGCCGTTGCCGGCAGCAGCTTGCGGCCGCCAATATGGTCATAAAGGAAGAGGCCGAGGCGGATCAGCCAAGCCGGGCGCAGGCCGCCCTTGTGATAGGGCAGTACGAAGCGCATCGGCCAGATGACGTGCGGCGCCATCGCCCAGAGCACTTCGCGCTCCATCAGCGCTTCGCGCACGAGGCGGAATTCGTAATGTTCGAGGTAGCGCAAGCCGCCGTGAATGAGCTTGGTGGAGCCGGAGGACGTGCCGGAGGCGAAATCGTTCATTTCGGCCAAGGCGACCGAGTATCCACGGCCGACCGCGTCGCGCGCGATGCCGCATCCGTTGATGCCGCCGCCGATGACGAAGACGTCGTAGATTGCCTGCTCTGACACTGCTGTTTCCCCTCCACATTTCGCGATGCACAAATTGATGCATCAGCGAAAGTGAAATCAGTTAAAACGAAAACATATCGAATGTCAAACGAATGCACTGCGAATCTTAAGGGGTGTCTAAATCTCCGGTTTCAGGCGTCGGTTTCGATCAGCCGAACATCCTGTTCGGCACAGATTTTCCTGACATTTTCGAGCGTACAGCGATCGGTGATGAAGGTCTGAACCTGCGATATATGGCCGATGCGAACAGGCGCGGTTCTTTCGAACTTTGTCGAGTCGGAAACCAGGATGACATGGCGGGCATTGGCGATGATCGCCTGGGCGACTTTCACTTCGCGAAAATCGAAATCGAGCAGGGCGCCGTCATGGTCGATCGCCGACGCGCCAATGACAGCGAAGTCGACCTTGAACTGCTTGATGAAGTCGACGGCGGCCTCGCCGACGATGCCGCCGTCCGAACCGCGCACGACGCCGCCGGTGATCACCACCTCGATCGAGGGGAAGACGCGTAAGCGGTTGGCGACATTGATGTTGTTGGTGATGACCATCAGTTCCTTGTGGTCGAGCAGAGCCTCACCCACGGCTTCGGTCGTCGTGCCGATGTTGATGAAGAGCGACGCGTTGTCGGGGATGAGCTCGGCGGCGGCCTTGCCGATTGCCTGTTTCTCCGGTGCCGCGATCTGGCGGCGGGCGTCGTATTTGACGTTTTCCTTGCCGCTCGGGAAGATGGCACCGCCATGAATGCGGTTCAGGATCTTGGCGTCGCAGAGATCGTTCAGGTCCTTTCGGATGGTTTGCGGCGTGACGGAAAAGCGCTGCGCCAGCTCCTCGACCAGCACCCGACCCTCGCTTTTTGCCAGTTCCAGGATCTCCTCCTGCCGACCGGTCAAATACATTCCGTCCTCCCCATTTTCGTTTTGTTTCATAATATGCAAAAACGAAAGCCGTGCAATTTCAGAATCGGCGTTTGCGGCGAAATCGCTTTCGCAGCGAGGCCAGGGTGTCGGCGCGCGTTGCATTCGCTACGGCGATAGGCGACCCTGCCTCAGGAGTGAAGAGGGGAAAGACATGTTTCATCCGGCCTTGTTCAAGGGCATGACCGTCGTAATCACCGGTGCCGGGCGCGGCATCGGGCTGGAGGTTGCCCGCCAGTTCCTGGATTGCGGCGCGCATGTGCTCGTCCATGCCGGCCGGTCGATCGGCGACCTGCCCGATTTTCTCGAAACGGCGGCGACGGAAGGGCGGGCCTATGTGGCGACAGCGGACTTTCTCGCGCCGGATGGTGTCGAGGGGCTCGCCGATGTCGTGCGCAGCCGGTTCGAGAGTGTCGATATCCTGATCAACAATGCCGGCACGATGGTCGGCCGCTTCCCGGCGGCGGAACTGACCGACGAGCAGTACCAGACCGTCGTCCAGCTCAACCAGACCGCCGTCGTCGAGATGACGCGGGCGATGCTGCCGCTGTTGCGCAAGGGTACGCACCCGGCGATCGTCAACACGGTGTCGATCTCGGCACTGACCGGCGGCAGCGCCGGGTCGTCGATCTATTCGGCGACGAAGGCCTTCGTCTCCACCTATTCCAAGGCCTTGGCGCGGGAACTTGCGCCCGAGGGCATCCGGGTCAATTGTGTTTCGCCGGGCACGATCACCACCGACTTCCACGAGCGCTACTCGTCGCCGGAGAAGCTGGAGGCGACCCGCAAGACCATTCCGCTCGGGCGGCTCGGGACTGCGGAAGACTGCGCGCCGGTCTATCTCTTCCTCGCCTCGTATGCCTTGTCGGGCTACATCACCGGTCAGGTGCTGGAAGTGAATGGCGGGCAGCTGATTGCATGAGTGCGTGTTCAGCGTCGCCCCTCATCCGCCTGCCGGCACCTTCTCCCCGCAGGCGGGGAGAAGGGACGATGCCGCGCCCGTTCGCGTCCCCCACTCCATTCGGGACCTACGTCATAAAGAGGCGATCTCGCGAAGCGCCAAGTCCCCTCGCCCCGCGAGCGGGGAGAGGGCTAGGGTGAGGGGAAGAGCCACAACAACGAAGGCTACGCATGATCGACAAGCTGGAAATGTTCCTCGTCCTTGCACGCGAACGGCACTTTGGCCGGGCGGCGGAGGAGTGCGGCGTGACGCAGCCGACGCTGTCGGCGGCCATTCGTCAGCTCGAGGATCAGCTCGGCGTCATGCTCGTCAGCCGCGGATCGCGCTTTCAGGGCCTGACGCCCGAGGGGCAGCGCGTGCTCGAATGGGCGCGCCGCATCGTCGGCGATGCCCGCACCATGCGCGAGGAGATGCGGGCGGCACGCAAGGGTCTTTCCGGGCATATCCGACTGGCAGCGGTACCGACGACGCTTGCCATGGTGCCGATGATCACCGCGCCGTTCCAGGAAAAGCACCCTGATGTTACCTTTTCCGTGCTGTCGACGACATCGGTGCAGATCCTGGCACTGCTCGAAAATCTCGAGATCGATGCGGGGCTCACCTATCTGGAGAACGAGCCGCTCGGCCGGGTGACCAGCGTTCCGCTCCAGGTCGAGCGCTATCACCTCGTCACCGCCGCCGGAACGCCGCTTTCGGAGCGGGAAAGCGTGACGTGGAAAGAGGTTAGCGACGTTCGGCTTTGTCTATTGACGGCCGATATGCAGAACCGCCGCATCATCAACCAGCATTTCTCCGAAGCGGGTGCTGTCGCCAAGCCGACGCTCGAATCGAACTCGATGATCGTGCTTTTTTCCCATGTGCGCACCGGTCGCTGGGCCAGCATCATGCCGTTCAACGTCGCGAAATCATTCGGTTTTCACGAAGATATCCGGATGATCCCGATCGTCGATCCGGACGCCCGTCACACCGTCGGTCTGGTTGCGACGCATCGTGAGCCGTTTACGCCGCTGGTCTCGGCCTTGCTGCACGAAGCACGCATTCTCGGCGAGCGAAATCAGGTTCAATAGATTTTTTCTATCGACCGACGGAACAGCCTTATTGACCCATGCGGCCATAAGCGCGAAGCTTTTTGATCATGGCCGGAGACCGCCGAGGAACGGCCTTCGCCAGAGGTGAAATGTCGGCTGGGCCGGTCGCCCGTATCGGGTGCCGCCGTCTCGCCCACGAGCCGGGAGGGCTCCCGTTGAACATCCATCAGCCGCGTGCCGATATCGCGGAGACTACGCTCGCCATCGTCGAGGAGCTGAAGAGGCTCGAAGGGCCCTTGCTGCCGATCCTGCACGAGCTGCAGGAAGAGTTCGGCTATGTGCCGCAGGAATGTCTTCCGGTGATTGCCCGCGAACTCAACCTCTCTCGCGCCGAAGTCTACGGCGTGATGAGCTTCTACCATGACTTCCGCGAGCATCCGGCCGGGCGCCACGTGCTGAAGCTCTGTCGCGCCGAGGCTTGCCAGTCGATGGGCGGCGACGCGCTTGCCGAACGCGCCAAGCGGCTGCTCGGCATCGATTTTCACCAGACGACGCCTGACGGAGCCGTGACGCTGGAGCCGGTCTACTGTCTCGGGCTCTGTTCCTGCGCACCCTCCGCCATGCTGGACGGAGAGGTGCATGCCCGGGTCGACGCCACTGATCTCGAAGCACTCGTTCAGGAGGCGCGGCGATGACGGTGAAGATCTACATCCCGCGCGATGCGGCAGCGATCGCGCTCGGCGCCGAGAAGGTCGTAAAGGCGATGACCGAGGCGGTCACAGCCCGCGGCCTTGACGCCGTGATCGTTCGCAACGGTTCGCGTGGCATGCATTGGCTGGAACCCTTGGTCGAGGTGGAAACCGCTGGCGGCCGCGTGGCCTATGGCCCGGTCAAGGCACGTGACGTTCCCTCTCTGCTCGATGCAGGCCTGCTCGAGGGCGGCGATCATGCACTCTGTCTCGGCAAGACCGAGGAGATCCCCTTCCTCAAGCAGCAGACGCGTCTGACCTTTGCGCGCTGCGGCATCATCGATCCGCTGTCGCTCGACGATTACCAGGCCCATGGCGGGCTCGCAGGCCTGCGCAACGCCATTGCCATGGCGGCGCAGGACATCGTCGCGCAGGTGACCGAAAGCGGCCTTCGCGGCCGTGGCGGCGCGGGCTTTCCGACCGGCATCAAATGGAAGACCGTTCTCGATGCGGCGGGCGCGCGCAAATACATCGTCTGCAACGCCGACGAAGGCGACAGCGGCACCTTTGCCGACCGGATGATCATGGAAGGCGATCCCTTCGTCTTGATCGAGGGCATGGCGATCGCCGGCATCGCGACCGGCGCCACCAAGGGCTTCATCTATACCCGCTCCGAATACCCGCATGCGATCGCGGCGATGGCCGAAGCGATCGAGATCGCCCGCAAGGCCGGCGTACTCGGGCCTTCGGTGCTCGGCTCCGGCAGGGCTTTCGATATGGAAGTGCGCGAGGGTGCCGGCGCCTATGTCTGCGGCGAGGAAACGGCGCTTCTCAACAGCCTCGAAGGCAAGCGCGGTATCGTGCGCGCCAAGCCGCCGCTTCCGGCCCATAAGGGCCTGTTCGACTGTCCGACCGTGATCAACAACGTGATATCGCTTGCCTCCGTCCCGATCATCATGGACAAGGGCGCTGCCTATTACCGCGACTTCGGCATGGGCCGGTCGCGCGGCACGATCCCGATCCAGATCGCCGGCAACGTCAAACATGCCGGCCTCTTTGAGACCGCCTTCGGCCTGGCGCTTGGCGAGATCATCGACCACATCGGCGGCGGCACGGCAAGCGGCCGGCCGGTCAAGGCCGTGCAGGTCGGCGGCCCGCTCGGCGCCTATTTCCCCAGGGCGCTGTTCGATACGCCGTTCGACTATGAGGCCTTTGCGGCGCGCGACGGCCTCATCGGCCACGCCGGCATCGTCGTTTTCGACGATACGGTCGACATGCTCAACCAGGCGCGTTTCGCGATGGAGTTCTGTGCGGTTGAAAGCTGCGGCAAGTGCACGCCGTGCCGCATCGGTTCGACCCGCGGTGTCGAGGTCGCCGACAAGATCGCCGCCGGCATCGAGCCGGAGAAGAACCGCGAGCTCCTCGCCGATCTCTGCAACACGATGAAGTTCGGTTCGCTCTGTGCGCTGGGCGGCTTCACACCCTATCCGGTCTTGAGCGCCATGACCCATTTCCCGGATGATTTTCAGCCGGCACCAGTGGTGGAGGCTGCGGAATGATGCTTGCTGTACATCGGCAATTGCCCCTCACCCTAACCCTCTCCCCGCTGGCGGGGAGAGGGGACGCGGCTCACGCTGTCTCTGACGCATGGGGGACGGGTGCGGCATATCCCTTCTCCCCGCTGGCGGGGAGAAGGTGGCGGCAGCCGGATGAGGGGCCGTTGTTTGTGTCGCGCAGGCCAGAGGGGGGTAACACCGCCCCCTTGAACAAGAATTCTCAGGAGGGCTGACATGTCTCTCATTCATGAAATCGACTACGGCACTCCCGCTTCGAAATCCGAAAAGCTGGTGACGCTTACGATCGACGGCCGCGAGGTCACGGTGCCCGAGGGTACCTCGATCATGCGCGCGGCGATGGATGCCGGCATCGAGGTGCCGAAGCTCTGCGCGTCGGACATGATGGATGCCTTCGGCTCCTGCCGGCTCTGTCTCGTCGAGATCAAGGGGCGCAACGGCATGCCGGCGTCATGTACGACGCCGGTTGCGGCTGGCATCGAGGTCTCCACCCAGACGCCGCGGTTGAAGGATGTGCGGCGCGGGGTGATGGAGCTCTATATTTCCGACCATCCGCTCGACTGTCTGACCTGCGCTGCCAATGGCGATTGCGAGCTGCAGGACATGGCCGGTGCCGTCGGCCTGCGCGACGTGCGCTATGGCTATGAGGGCGAGAACCACGTCACGGCGCGCAACAATGGCGAGATCAACGCCAAGTGGATGCCGAAGGACGAGTCCAATCCTTATTTCACCTATGATCCGGCGAAGTGCATCGTCTGCTCGCGCTGCGTGCGTGCCTGCGAGGAAGTGCAGGGCACGTTTGCGCTGACGATCGGCGGCCGTGGCTTCGACAGCCGCGTTTCGGCCGGCATGGCGGAAGACTTCCTGTCGTCGGAATGCGTCTCCTGCGGCGCCTGTGTGCAGGCCTGTCCGACGGCGACGCTGACCGAAAAGTCGGTGATCGAGATTGGCCAGCCGGAGCATTCCGAGGTGACGACCTGCGCCTATTGCGGCGTCGGCTGCTCGTTCAAGGCGGAAATGCGCGGCGAAGAGCTGGTCCGCATGGTGCCGTGGAAGGACGGCCAGGCGAATCGCGGCCATTCCTGCGTCAAGGGCCGCTTCGCCTATGGCTATTCCAACCACAAGGACCGCATCCTCAATCCGATGATCCGCGAGAAGATCTCCGATCCCTGGCGCGAGGTCACCTGGGAAGAGGCCTATGCGCATGTGGCCTCCGAGTTCCGGCGCATCCAGTATCAGTACGGCCGCGATTCCGTTGGCGGCATCACCTCGTCGCGCTGCACCAATGAAGAGACCTACCTGGTGCAGAAGCTGGTGCGCGCCGGCTTCGGCAACAACAACGTCGATACCTGCGCTCGCGTCTGCCACTCGCCGACAGGCTACGGCCTCGGCCAGGCTTTCGGCACCTCTGCCGGTACGCAGAACTTCGATTCGGTCGAGTTCACCGACGTCGCCGTCATCATCGGCGCCAACCCGACCGACGGCCATCCGGTCTTCGGTTCGCGGCTGAAGAAGCGCTTACGCGAAGGCGCCAAGCTGATCGTCATCGATCCGCGCCGCACCGACATCGTGCGCTCGCCGCATGTGGAGGCGGCCTATCACCTGCCGCTGCAGCCCGGCACCAATGTCGCGATCCTGACTTCGATCGCCCATGTGATCGTCACCGAAGGCCTCGCCAACGAGAAGTTCATCCGCGAGCGCTGCGACTGGTCGGAATACGAGGATTGGGCGAGCTTCGTCGCCGAGCCCTACCATAGCCCCGAGGCGACCGAGGCCTATACCGGCGTACCGGCCGACCTGGTGCGTGGTGCCGCAAGGCTCTACGCCACCGGCGGCAATGGCGCGATCTATTACGGTCTCGGCGTTACCGAGCACAGCCAGGGCTCGACCACGGTCATGGCGATTGCCAACCTCGCCATGGTCACCGGCAATATCGGCCGGCCGGGCGTCGGCGTGAACCCGCTGCGCGGCCAGAACAACGTCCAGGGCTCCTGCGACATGGGCTCGTTCCCGCACGAACTGCCGGGCTATCGCCACGTGTCGGACGATGCGACGCGCGAGACCTTCGAAAAGCTCTGGGGCGTCGAGATTTCCAACGAGCCGGGCCTTCGCATCCCCAACATGCTCGATGCCGCCGTCGACGGCACCTTCAAGGGCATCTACATCCAGGGCGAGGACATCCTGCAGTCCGACCCGGATACCAAGCACGTGGCAGCCGGTCTCGCCGCGATGGAATGCGTCGTCGTGCACGACCTCTTCCTCAACGAGACTGCCAACTACGCGCATGTCTTCCTGCCGGGCTCGACTTTCCTCGAAAAGGACGGCACATTCACCAATGCCGAGCGCCGCATCAACCGCGTGCGCAAGGTGATGACGCCGAAGAACGGCTATGCCGACTGGGAGGTCACGCAGAAGCTCGCCCAGGCCATGGGGCTCAACTGGAACTACCGCCACCCCTCGCAGATCATGGACGAGATCGCCGCGACGACGCCGAGCTTCGCGCTCGTCTCCTACGACTATCTCGAAAAGATGGGCTCTGTGCAGTGGCCCTGCAACGAGGCGCATCCCGAGGGTTCGCCGATCATGCATGTCGACGGCTTCGTGCGCGGCAAGGGCAAATTCATCCGCACCGAATATGTTGCGACCGACGAACGCACCGGCCCGCGCTTCCCGCTGCTTTTGACCACCGGCCGTATCCTCAGCCAGTACAATGTCGGCGCCCAGACGCGGCGCACCGACAACGTCGTCTGGCATGCGGAAGACCGGCTGGAGATCCATCCGCACGACGCCGAACAGCGCGGCATCCGTGACGGCGACTGGATCCGGCTGGCAAGCCGCGCTGGCGAGACGACGCTGCGCTCGCTGATCACCGATCGCGTCGCGCCCGGCGTCGTCTACACCACCTTCCACCATCCATCGACGCAGGCAAACGTCATCACGACCGACTTCTCCGACTGGGCGACCAACTGCCCGGAATACAAGGTGACGGCAGTGCAGGTGATGCCGTCGAACGGTCCTTCGGACTGGCAGGTGGACTATGACGAGCAGGCCCGCCAGTCGCGCCGGATTTCCGGCAAGCTGGAGGCGGCGGAGTGATGGCCCGCACTGCGATCGATCATGGCGACATTTAAGACATCCAAGACCGTTCCCGAGGCCGCCCGCCGCAACGGCGCGCTTCAGGACGGTGCGCGCGCTGTGCCGGAGGAGACGCCGGTCGCGTTCAGCTATGGCGGCTCGACCCATGCGGTGATGATGGCGACACCCGGCGATCTCGAGGATTTCGCCGTCGGCTTCAGCCTGACCGAGGGCATTATCACCGATCCCGGCCAGATCGAAACGGTGGAGATCGTCTCGGAGACGGTCGCCGGCAATCTCGGCATCGACCTGCAGATCGTGCTTCAGGACGAAGAGAACGACATGCTGCGCCGGCGCCGACGGCACATGGCGGGGCCAGTCGGCTGCGGTCTTTGCGGCATCGAATCGATCGAACAGGCGGTGCGGCCGACGCCGGACGTGTCCCGTTCGAGATTGACGCTGTCGCAGGAGGATGTGGTTTCGGCCGTGTCGCTGCTTAATGGTCAGCAGCCGCTGCATTTCGAGACGCGGGCCGTGCACGGTGCCGCTTTCTATGTGCCTGGCCGCGGGCTGATTGCGGTGCGCGAGGATGTCGGCCGCCACAATGCGCTCGACAAGTTGATCGGTGCTTCGGCACGCGCCGGTTTCAAGGGCAGCGAGGGCGCCGTCGTCGTCACCAGCCGAGTCTCCGTCGAGATGGTGCAGAAGACGGCGGTCGTCGGTAGCCCCGTGATCATTGCCATCTCGGCGCCGACGGCGCTTGCCATCCGCACGGCCGAAGCTGCAGGCATGACGCTGATTGCGCTCGTGCGCGGCGACGAGTTCGAGATTTTCACCCATGCCGAACGCATCAAGTCCGGAGCTGCCGTCGATGTCGCATGACAATACCAACGCCAAGCTGATCTACATGGCGAACCAGATCGCCACCTTCTTCAAGAGCCAGCCGTCGAGCGAGGCGGCGCAGGGCGTTGCCACCCATATCAACAGGTACTGGGAGCCGCGCATGCGGCGCAAATTGTTCGAGCACATCGACAAGGGCGGCGAGGGCCTGACGCCGCTGGTGTTGGAGGCGGCCGCAAAGATCAAGCGTCCGGAAGCGGCTTAGACTGTCTCCTTTACCCGCCAGAGCTGCGCGCTCATCGGCAGCGCGTTTTCTTAAGCGGGTACTCTTCCGAAAAGATCTAAGGGAAGGCGGCTACCGGTCGCCGCCTTCCCCATTCCCGAGCGCGGGGTGCAGGGATGTGCGCTCAGAAATTCTGCCAGCCATCCGCGGCCGGTGCCGCAGCGAGGCTCGTTCGTTGGCCGCCGCGCAAGGCGCGGGCGGTGGCGTGCAGGCGTGACGGTTGCGCGCGATCTTCGATATGGCGGTTTGCGTCGACGACCTGGGCCTGCTCGCCGTAGCGGAACTGGCGGAGCAATTCGTGCAGCGCTTCCGCCTCGCGGGCCATGGCGTGGCTGGCCGCCGTGCTTTCCTCGACCATCGCGGCGTTCTGCTGGGTCGCCTGGTCCATCGAGTTGACCGCCTGGTTGATCTCCTTGAGGCCGGTCGACTGTTCGCGGGCGGCTTCGACGATCGCCGATACGTTGGCGTTGATCTCCTGAACCTGGACGAGGATTTCCTCGAGCGCCGCCCCGGTCTGGCCGACCAGCGACACGCCGTTCTTGACGTGCTCGGTGGAGGTGCCGATCAGCGCCTTGATGTCCTTGGCGGCACTCGCCGAGCGCTGCGCCAGTTCGCGCACTTCCTGGGCGACAACCGCGAAGCCCTTACCGGCTTCACCAGCCCGCGCCGCTTCGACGCCGGCGTTCAGCGCCAAGAGGTTCGTCTGGAAGGCGATGTCGTCGATCACGCCGATGATGTTGGAGATTTCGCGGGACGACTGTTCGATCTGGTCCATGGCGCCGATCGCGCTCTTGACCACGTTGCCGGAGCGTTCGGCGCCGGCCTTGGTCTTGGCGACCAGGCCTCCCGCCTCCTCGGCGCGGCGGCTGGAGTCCGAGACGGTCGTGGTGATCTCGTCGAGCGCCGCGGCGGTCTCTTCCACGGACGCGGCCTGCTGTTCGGTGCGTTTCGACAGGTCGTCGGCGGCGGCCCGGATTTCGCGGGCGCCGGAGGCGATCGCGCTGGCATTGTCGCCGACGGTCCGCATCGCCCCGCGCAGCTTGGCGGTCGCGTCGTTGAAGTCTGTGCGCACCGCTTCCATGCTCGGCACGAAGGGCGTGTCGAGGTTTCGCGTCAGATCGCCTTCGGCGAGCGCCCGCAGGCCGGCTCCGAGGCTGTTGATGGCACTCATGCGCTCGCTGACATCGGTCGCGAACTTGACGACCTTGTAGACCTTGCCGCTGAAGTCGCGGATCGGGTTATAGGCTGCCTGGATCCAGATTTCCTTGCCACCCTTGCCGTAGCGCACGAACTCGTTGGAGAAGAACTCGCCGGCGGCGAGCCGCTTCCAGAAGTCGGCATATTCGGTGGTGCGGGCATAGTTCGGCTCGCAGAACATGCTGTGGTGCTTGCCCTGGATTTCCTGGAGGCTGTAGCCGAGCGCGGCGCAGAAGTTTTCGTTGGCGGTCAGGATCTCGCCCGATGGCGTGAACTCGATCACTGCCTGGGAGCGGGAGATCGCATCCAGCTTGCCGGCATCTTCCGTGGCCCTTGCCTTGGCGGCGGTGATGTCGCTGGCGAACTTGACCACCTTGTAGGGCTTGCCATTGCGAAGCACCGGGTTGTAGGTCGCCTGGATCCAGATTTCGCGGCCGCCCTTGGCGACGCGCTTGTAGGCGTTGGCGTCGAATTCGCCGCGGCCGAGCCGGGCCCAGAAGTCGCGGTATTCCTGCGTCTGGGCGTAGTCGGCGGAGCAGAACATGCGGTGGTGCTGGCCGACGATTTCGCTGAGGCTGTAACCAAGGGCCTGGCAGAAATTCTCATTGGCAGTCAGGATCTTGCCGGTCAGGTCGAACTGGATGATGGCCTGCGACTTCGAGAGCGCGGCGATGATCTGGTTCGCGTCTGCAATTTTTCCGAGAGCGAACATTGTAACCCTCTTCTCGTTTGTTGGCTCAAGCCGGGGGCTTCGTGCCTTCTTTGACAGGGCTTGCGGGGCCGAAGCGGCGCAACGCCCGGACTAAGACAAATGCCGGCCTGCCGAAAAATGTCTGGTCGTCCCGCGCCGGCCCGCAGGGTCAGCGATTTCGTGCTTCGTGAGGGGAGTTCGAACTGTCGGGCTTCATGCCCAAGGCGCCGTGCTTATGCAATCTAGGTTAGTGATATGACTATTAAGCAGGTGTTAAAATAGCAACTATCAAATTTCAGTTGTAAGAACTCATAGATCCCAATTTTAGTTGAATTAGTTTCTCCTGTTTTTCTAAAGTATTGCTCTCTGGCTGAGCAAATAACCAACAAAAAAGCCGCCCGACGAGACGTCGGACGGCCTTGAATGTCGCTTGACCTGTTGCTTTAGGCGGCCAGTTCCTCGACCTCGCGTTCCTTGAACATGCGGGCGAGGTTCAGGAAGCAGATCATGCCGGTTTCGTTGGCAATGATGCCTTCGGCGAAGCTCTTGTCGAAGGAGGCCGTGACTTCCGGCACCGGCTGCACCTGGCTGCCCTGGACCGTGAGGATGTCCGACACGCGGTCGACGACGAGGCCGATCACCATGTTGTGCACTTCGGCGACGACGATGGCGCTGCGCTCGTTGGCGGTGGTCGATTTCATGCCGAGCTTGTGGGCAAGGTCGATGATCGGGATCACCGTGCCGCGCAGGTTCATGACGCCGATCACTTCCGGCGGCGAATGCGGGATGGGCGTCGAGGGCGCCCAGCCGCGGATTTCACGGATCGTCGTCGTCTTGACGCAGAATTCCTGATCGTGGAGGCGGAACGCAATGATTTCCAGCGTCTCGCCGTCGAACCCGGCCGTCCTGAGTGTGCTTGTCATCGAAGGTCCTTCCAGCTTTCCGGTCGACGCCTCTGGGCGCGACACCGCCAAACTCCAGATCTCTCCGCATGGCTGACGGCGCGTGAGGCGCGGCCAATGATCCGTAAAGGAGAGATCCTTCCAGTCCGCCGATCACATCCGGCAGGGCGCAGCTGCATCATGCGCGGAGGAACCGCTTTGCGCTTTGGGAAAGGACTATAGGCCGGGATTCGTTAAGACTTGCTTTTGCAAGAGCTTAAAGACATTGCGCCCCGGTTGAAGCCGGGGCGCGATTGAAGGCGTCGGAACCACGACGATCAGGCGGAAGCGAGAACCTTGGCGAACTGCTCGACCGCCCAATCCACCTGCTCGGCAGTGATGACGAGCGGCGGCGCGATGCGGATGGTGTCGCCGTGGGTGTCCTTGGCGAGGATGCCGAGCCCTTTCAGCGCTTCGCAATACTTGCGGGCGCCACCGGCTTCCGGCACCAGTTCCACCGCCAGCATCAGGCCGCGACCGCGCACTTCCTTGATGATGTTGGAACGGATGTCGGTGAGGCCCTTCTGGAAGCGTTCGCCCATCTTGGCCGAATTCTCGATCATGCCTTCTTCCGTCAGCGCCTTCAGCGCCGCGCGGGCAATGGCGCAGGCGAGCGGATTGCCGCCGAAGGTCGAGCCGTGCTGGCCGGGCTTCAGGACACCGAGCACTTCGGAATTCGAAAGCACGGCCGAGACCGGGTAGAAACCGCCGGATAGAGCCTTGCCGATCAGCGTCACGTCGGCTTCGATCGCCTCATGCTCTTCGGCAAGCAGCTTGCCGGTGCGGCCGAGACCGGTCTGGATCTCGTCGAGGATCAGCGTGATGCCGTGCTTGGTGCAGAGTTCGCGCACCGTCGTGAAGTAGCCGACCGGCGGTACGATGACGCCGGCTTCGCCCTGGATCGGTTCGACGAGGAAGGCGACGGTGTTTTCGTTGATCGCCGCGCGGAAGGCGTCGATGTCACCGAAAGGCACGACGCGGAAGCCGGGCGCGAACGGGCCGAAGCCGGTACGGGCGTCCGGGTCGGTGGAGAAGCCGACGATGCCCATGGTGCGGCCGTGGAAGTTGTTGGAGCAGACGATGATCTCGGCCTTGTTCTCGGCAACGCCCTTGACCTCATAGCCCCACTTGCGCACCGCCTTGACGGCGGTCTCGACGGCTTCCGCGCCGGAGTTCATCGGCAGCACCTTGTGCGAGCCGGTGAGCGCTGCGATCTCTTCGTAGAAATGCGCCAGCTGGTCGTTGCGGAAGGCGCGGGAGGTCAGCGTCAGCTTCTGCGCCTGCTCCATCATCGCCTGCAGGATCTTCGGGTGGCAATGGCCCTGGTTCACGGCGGAATAGGCCGAGAGACAATCGAGATAGCGATTGCCCTCCATGTCCCAGACATAGACGCCTTCTCCACGCGAGAGCACCACGTCGAGCGGCTTGTAGTTATGGGCGCCGAGCCGGTATTCGGTTTCGATCAGGGCTGCCGTCGTGTTCATACATCGTCCTCCGTTTGTCTTTTTTTCTCAGGCGCTGCGGGTCGGCCGGTCGAGAACGCGGCGGCCGAAGAGGCTTGCCGTCAGTTCGACCAGGACGCGCGCGCTCTTGCCGCGGTCGTCGAGGAAGGGGTTGAGCTCGACGACGTCGAGCGAGGAAACGAGCCCGCTTTCCCAGAGCATTTCCATGATCAGGTGCGCTTCGCGGAAGGTGGCGCCGCCGGGAACGGTGGTGCCAACGCCGGGCGCAAGGTCTGGATCCATGAAATCGACGTCGAGGCTGACATGCAGCAGGCCGTTGGCGGCGCGAACCTCTTCGAGGATCTGGCGCATGATATGGGCCATTCCGAGTTCGTCGACGGCGCGCATGTCATAAACGCGGACGCCATGCTCGGCGATCTCTTCACGCTCGCGGTCGTCGACCGAGCGGATGCCGACCTGGAAGACCTTGGTCGGATCGACGAGCGGACGGTCGGACGGCAGGATCGGGGCGAATTCCGCCTGGCCGCAGAAGAAGGCGACCGGCATGCCGTGCATGTTTCCGGAGGGCGAGGTCGACGGCGAGTTGAAGTCGGCATGGGCGTCGAGCCAGAGCACGAAGAGCGGCCGGCCGACGTCGGCGGCGTAGCGCGCCATGCCGGAGACGCTGCCCATGGAGAGCGCGTGGTCGCCACCCAGGATGATCGGGAAGTGGCCCTTGCGTACCGTGTCGTGCACCGAATCGTGCAGCGCACGGGCGAAGGCTGCGACGATCTGCAGGTTGTTGGCGCCCGGATGGTTGGCAAGGTCGCGGGCCGGCAGCGGCTTGACGTCGCCTTCGTCGTGAACGGTATGGCCGAGGTCGCGCAGCACCGTGTCGATGCCGGCGATGCGCAGGGCCGTCGGGCCCATGGCCGCGCCGCGCCGTCCAGAACCTTCCTCGATGGGTGCGCCGATCAGCGTGATGGTCGTCATGTCCGCCCGATTCCTTCTCAAGATAATTCTCATCTGATCCCGTTCGGGATGCGTGGATTATGGCGAAAATGGGCGTCAGCAAAAAGATGGAAAACTGCCGATTAGTGAGCTAAATTCGACAAATTGATAAGCCCCATTTTACAAAGTGACAGGTAATGGATGATCTCGACCAGGCGCTCATCAGCGCGCTGCGCCAGAATGCGCGCATTCCCGTTTCGACGCTATCGGAAATGACGGGCGTGTCGCGGGCGACGGTCGCTGCCCGCATCGACAGGCTGGTGGCCAACGGCACGATCGCCGCCTTTACCATCCGCACCGGTGCGGAAATCCCGGCTTCGGGGGTTCGTGCCGTGGTCATGATCGAGGTGCACGGCAAGATGGCCGACCGTGTCGCCGAGCAGTTGCGCGGCCTGCCGCAGGTGCGGGCGCTGCACAGCACCAATGGCCGCTGGGACTTTATCGCCGAGCTTCAGGATCGCGATCTCGTCTCCTTCGACGAGACGCTGCGGCGCATCCGTCTGATCGACGGCATCACCGTCACGGAGACGAATATTCTGTTGAAAACCAGCAAGATGACCGGCGCCTTCTGAAGGTTTCGGGCGGCTCGAACCGGCGAGGAAAATGCCTCTCGGAGTCGAATTGTTCTTGCTTTGTTCTCATGTTCCGCTATGATGGCCGCCTCACCCAAGATGGAGGATGTCATGGTTGCCAATGGCGGCAGGCTTGCCGATCGGCAGATCTGTGTGAAGCTGTTCGTCAGGCATGGCGACGAAGACCGCGCCATCGCCTTCTATCGCGAAGCGCTCGGTGCCGAACTGCTGCAGCGGCATGAATGGCCGAGCGGCATTCTGACGAGTGCGGACTTGAGGATCGGGGAATCGGTGTTTCGGATTGCCGGGGCCAACCCGCGCCGCGATGCCGAGCCCAAGCTTGGCGGGCCGCGCTCGCCGCATGCGCTCGGCACCACGGCGGTGATCCTGGAACTGCATGTGCGCGACGTCGATCGCGTCATCGGCCGGGCGATCGGCGCCGGAGCAAGCCTTCGCAATGCGGCCGAAACCCTGTCGACGGGCGACCGCGTCGGCGCCTTCATCGATCCGTTCGGCCATATCTGGGCGTTGTTCAATGCCATGGAAGATGCCGATATCGTCGACCTGAGCATCGAGGCCCGCAACGCCGCCTGAGGCGTTGCGGGCCTTTCGCTATCTGCGCATCTACGCGATCAGAAGAACTCGTCGAGCAGGCAGTAGAAGTCGCGTTTCTCGGGATCGTCCTTGTCGATACCGTAGCGGGTCAGAAACGGCTGAACCCATTCCTCGCCGAGATTGTAGGCGACGCTGCGGCAGGCGAGTGCGATGTCCTGATAGGGGTCGGCGACGCCCAACCGGCTGCAATCGATGAAGCCGGAAAACCGGCCGTTCTTCTCGATGATGTTCGGCAGGCAGGCGTCGCCATGGGTGACGACGAGCTTGCCGGCTTGGGGCATGCGCGCCTGCAGTTCGGCAAAGAGATCCGCCGCCGTGCGGCCGAGCCGCGTTTCGTCGAAGTCGCTCTCATCGATCACGCCGGCCTGGGTGCGTGCTTTCGCGATGGCGACGCGCTTTTCGATCCGATGATCGAAGGGGCAGTTGGCGATATCCAGCGCATGCAGTCGCTTCAGGGCGTCGGCAAGGATGACGATCTGGTCCTTGGGCGACAATGTCGTGGAGGCGAGGTCTGTCCCTTCCACGGCCTGCAGCAGCAGCCAGTTGGTTTGCGCGCCGAAGGCGCGGGCGATCACTCGCGGGCAGGGCACGTCCTTTGATGCCAGCCAATCAAGCCGCGCCGCCTCGTCGACGAACTCGTTGAACGGGCCGGCTTCCTCGAGCTTCAGAACCAGCATGGGACGATCGGGCGCCTTGAGGAGAAAGATGCTCGAGTCGGATTGCCCGAGCAGATCACGGTTCCACTGATAGCCGGCGACGAAGGGGTGGAATTGGGCGGGCAGTTCGGGATGCGGAAAAGAAGAGGGCAAGGCAATCACCTGAAAAAGGAATGAAACAAATGGGGCGTGCGGTCGCGCGCCGACACCGATGTAGGTTCGGCAAAGTGGCAATTCCACGGAGCGATCCCGGAAGTTTTCGACAGCGCCTGATCGCAAATCGCCTTTCACGGTGCGTCTTCGCCAAATCTCCATCAAAGCTTCGCAAAGCCCGCTTGGGCTGACCGCAAAGTCATCTTTTTTGAACGTGTTTCGAAGAGGTGCTCATGGGCGTGAACCACGATGAACTGCTGTCGGCTGCCGAATGCGCCGACCGCCTTGGCCTAACCATCCGCGCTCTCAAGGTCTATGAGGATCGCGGCCTGATCGCGCCGCGGCGGACGGAAAAGAAGTGGCGGCTTTATGGTGCGGTCGAAATCGCGCGGCTGACCGAAATCCTGGCGCTGCGGCGGCTTGGCCTCAGCCTCACCCGGATTACCGAAATGCTTGCCGGTACCGCGCCGGCCCTCGGGCAAACGCTTGCCGTCCAGCAATCGGCATTCTTGGACCTGCGCGACCGTGTCGAACACGGCCTGTCCTTGATCGATGCGGCGCTCCGGAAGATCGAGCGCGACGATGCTCTCTCTATCGACGAACTCGTCGCGCTTGCCCGAAAAACCGAGATGACCGGCCTGTCGCCTGACGCCGTCGCATGGAACCGCTACGAGCAGACGCGCCCGCGCCGCGAAGCCTCCTTCGTTCCCGAGAGCGGCTGGGCCTGAAACAGGTCGTGCAGGAATGCGCGCGGTTCTGCGCTGATGACATGCGGCAGAGCCCAAGCTCGAAACGCGGCTGGTGCATTTGAAGGATTGCGGCGGACCTCGCCGTCGAGGCGGTCTTCGTGAAGAGAGATGAGCCCGCGGATCGCGACCGGTCCGCGGGCTTTCTCATGCTCACTGCTGAGCAGGGCAGGCGTATTTTCGCCGGGCGCCGCTCAATATTCCTTTTCGAAGAAGACACCGCCCGAGGCCGAACCGTCGCCGGCGGCCGAGCCCTTGAGCTTCACGCCCTTGCCGACATCGAGATTGATGACCGCCTTGCTGGACGCGGAATCGGAGCCCTGCTGCAGCTCGATATAGGTGCGGTCGTTGAGATACTTGCCGGCGCGCACGGACGCGCCGCCATTCTCGTCGGTGGTGACGTCGAGATCGTCGACGCCGAGCTTGTTGCGCAGGCCGTCGAGCAGCGAGGTCGAACCGCCACCGGCAAGCTGGCTGACGGCGGAGGCGAGCTGCGCGATCTGGAAGGCCGAGAGGTTCGACAGCGAACGGTTGAAGATCAGCTGCGCCAGGATTTCGTCCTGCGGCAGGGCCGGGGAGGACGAGAAGGCGATCTGCGGATTGTTGGCGAGGCCCGCAACCGAGACGGTGATGGTGGTCGCGCCGACGCTGGACGTGGCCTTCAGATCGAGCGTCGGGATCAGGTCGCCGCCAAAGCCGATATTGCCGTCGGTGAAGGTCAGGCGCTTGCCGAGGATTTCAAGCCGTCCGCGGCGCATCTCGAAGCCACCGGAAATGACCGGCTGCACGGCGGTGCCGCGGATTGTCAGGTCGCCGCCGAGTTCCGCGTCGATGCCGCGACCGCGCACGAAGATCTGGTGCGCATTGACGCCGAGATCGAAGGCGATCACGCCGCTGGCATTGGCGCCGGCGGCCGGCACTTCGTCCTTGCGCAGGTCCTTGACCATCTTCTGCACCTTGGGCGGCGCATTCTTGTGCTTGATGTCGATCGCCGACAGCGAGGTCGGCAGCTTCTCGGGAATGGTGATCGAGGCTTTGCGGATCGTCACCTTGCCGCCGAGCGTCGGGGTCGCGACCAGGGGGCCGGTCAGCGTCATCTCGCCGGCGACATTGGCGTTGAACAGCGTGCCGTCGACGTAGGTCGCGTTGTTCAGCTTGATCGTCAGGTTGGCCGGGAAGCCTGAGCCCGGCACGGTGCCGACGGTGCCGCTGGCTTCGACCGAGCCGCCGGTCGCGAGATTGGCCGAGAGTTTCGAGATCGTTGCCTGCTTGCCGTCGAGCGCAACATTGGCGGTCAGGTCGTTGAGCGCCAGGTTGCGGCGCACGTCGACGAGGCGCCCGCCAGATGTGGTGACGGTGCCGGCAATCTGCGGCGCCTTTGCCGAGCCGGATATGGCCACGTCGACAGTCGCCTGGCCGGTCAGCGTGAAGCCCTTCTCCGCCATCAGGTTGGCGATGAGCGCGAAGGGGACGTTGCCGTTGAACTTCATCGCGATCGGCATGTTGCCGCCGATATCGACATTGCCGCCGCCCTTGAAGGAAAGGCCGCCGGCGCCCGAAAGCGTCGTATCGAGCGTCACCTTGTTGTTGGCGAACTTGCCGTCTGCCGTCACGTCAAAAGCCGCAACGCCGGCCGTGCGGGCTGCTGCGAGCGAGGCGCCCGACCATTTGAGATCGTAGGCGACGACCGGTGCAGACGCGGCACCCTCGACATCGACGGTGCCGGCGATCGTGCCCTCGGCGCCGAGGTCCGGCGCAAAGGCGTTGACCAGTGCTGCGGGCAGGGCGTTGAGCTTCGCCGTGATGTCTAGCTTTTCGCCAGCGGTGCCGTTGACGGCGATCGTGCCTTTCGACGCCTGGATCGTCAGCGCATTGAGACGGACGGTGCCGTTTTCGATCGCGATCACCGTCGGCTGCGCCAGTTTCAGGGCAATGCCTTTCGGCGTTGCGCCAAGGGATGAGAGGCGGATTTCCGTGCGACCCTTCGCGCTCGCAAGGTCGCCCTTCACCGTCAGCGGTCCGCCGTCATATTTGCCGTCGACGGCAAAGCCGGTGCGGCCGGCCTGTTGCTCGAAATCGACGGCCAAACCGGAAACACGGTTTTCGCCCTGCGCCACGGTTTCGGCGCGGATGCTGCCCTTGATCGCAAGGGCAGCAAGGTCGGCGATGGTGATGTCGGCGGTCGGCTTGGAGATCGTCAGCTGATCGCGTTTGATGCCGCTGCCGCCGGCCTTGACGACGACGGAGGTGATGCCGTTTGCGGTCTTGATGGCAGCGGAACCGTTGAGGTCGCCGGATGCCTTCTGCCCGGCCATGGCGGCAAGCAGGCCGAGATCGGGCAGGTCGAAGCTGACCGTGCCGTCCGGCTTGAAATCGGGGGTGAAGCTGATCGCTCCGGTCAGCTTGTTCTCGCCGATCCTGGCTTCGAGCACCGGGATTGCGGTCTGGCCATCCTTCGAGACGACGTCGGCCTTGACGTCGATCGCCTGGCCGTCGAGCGCACCGGTTGCCGTCAGGCTTGCCTGCGGGCTCGATGGGTTGGCCTTGGCGTCGGCCTTGACGTTGAGGTCGCTGAGCGTGCGCCCGGCCAATGTCGCGCCGCTCGAGGTCAGCTCGGCCTTGATTCCAAGTTCGGCGAGCGGGCCGGTCACGGCGGCGGTGAATTCGGCCTTGCCCTTGGCATCGGCAAGCACCTTGCCGAGATCGGGCAGGGTGCCCTTGAGATCGGCCGTCAGGTTGCTCTGCGCGAGTGCAACGGTGCCGGCCGCCTCGATCGTACCCGACTTGAGCTCGATACCCTCCACGGTGACGCCGCCGTCGCTTGCCGTCTTCACCTCGCCCGAGAGTGCGATCGTGCCGTCGAACTTCGCTGCGGCTGCCGGCGGTAGCGCGCCCGGAACGGCAAAGAGCTTGAAGGCGGCGGAAACGGTATTCTCGTCGCGATAGAAGGCGCCGGTGAGCGAACCGCCAACGCCTGGGCTCTCGATGGTTACCGGATTGAAGGCGATGCTTTCCTTCGTCACGGACAGGTTGGTGTCGATCTTCATCGGCACCTGCACCAGGCGGGCGAGGTTTGCATCGTTGAAGCCGGCTTCGCCCACTTCGATTGCCGCCTTCACCAGACCGGATTGCGCCTGGACATTGAAGCCGTCGCTGCGCGCCGAAAGCTTGACTGCGCCGAGCGCCACGTCGGGCAGCGCCACGGAGGTGACGTCTGCGGCGAGATCGAGGATTGCGGCTTGCGCGTCGCCGATGAGCGAGAAGTCGACGGCATTGATCTTGGCCTGTGCCTCACCCTTCTGCAGCGGCCAGCGGAAGTCGACCGGGCCGTTGGTGCCGGCAAGCCTGGCCTTGAGGTTGTTTTCGCCCTTGCTGTCGTAGGTTCCGAAAGCGGCAAAGGAGAGCGCGCCGGTCGTCACATGAGCTTTGTCGACCTGAACCAGCCCCTGGTCGTTGAACGCGGCGGCGATGTCGATCCTGGTCTCACCTTCGAACATCGGGCGTAGCGCCGGCGGCATCAGCGAGCCGAAGCCGCCGCCACCGTCGACCGTCAGCCGGTGCATTCCGTCAGGCGTCTGGACGTGGCGACCGTCGAGCTTCAGAATTTCGCTGCCGTCGAGTGCTGCCGTAGCGCTGCCGCTCCAGTCGGAAAGCGGGCCTTCACCGGTCAGCTTGATGTTGACCGAGGGCTCGTTCGGCAGGCGAAGCAGCTTTGCCAGCACGCCGTTGTTCGGCTCGTCCACGGTCGCTTCAAGCTTCAGCTCGTTGCCCGCCGGATTGAAGACGATGTCGGCGACCGCGCGTGCTTCCGGCCGGTCGCGCTGGGCGGCCGCAAGCTGAAGGGCGATACTTTCGTTGGTCGCGTTCACCTTGCCGCTGGCGGTCAGGAACTGGTCCTCGCCGGCGATCGCCTTGCCGATGATGATCTCCTTGAGATCGATCGCGTCGATCTTGACGTCGACGGGAAGTGCAAAGGTTGAGCGGACTTCCTTGGTCTCGGTGGAGGGGATCGGCAGGCGCTCGACGCGGATCGAGCCTGCCGAGAGCGCTGCGGCTTCGAAGCGGAAGGAGAGGAGGGCAGCGGGCGACCAGTCGAGATTGACGTCGCGCACTTCGGCATAGATGCCCTCGCCATCGAACAGCGTGATGCTTCCGGCCGTGAACTTGCCGGTCAAAAGCGCGCTCGGATCGGCGATCCGCACGATCTGGTCGGGGGTTGCCGCATATTTCTCGATTGCCCAGGCGACGAGCCGGGCGCCGGGTGTGGTGAAGCCCACGAAGGCGACGAGAAGGAGGGCAACGACCGCAAGCACGCCAAGCACACGAAGGCCATAGCGCAGCGTCGCGCGAAGGAAACGGACGACCTGATTCATGATCTACCCATAACGCAAGTTGCGCGGCAGCGGAATCGCCGCGGGGAGAAACTATCGCGCAATGACGGCGATTTGCCGATTCCTGCGGGAGAAACGGCCTGAATCAGAAGGATTGGCCGATGCCGGCATAGATGCCGTATTTCGTTCCGTTCGGATATTTGTTCAGCGGTACGGCGAAGTCGAGGCGGATCGGACCGAAGGGCGTGGCATAGCGCAGGCCGATGCCGGCGCCGGCGCGAATGTCGGAGAAATCGGGTGTGGTCTTGGCCGAGACGGTACCTGCGTCGATGAAGGGCACGACGCCGATGGTGTCGGTGACCGCGATGCGGGCTTCGAGCGAGGCGTTGACATAGGAGCGCCCGCCGGTCTCGCGGTCGTCGGAATTGCGCGGGCCGATTTCCTGGTAGGAATAGCCGCGCACCGAGCCGCCACCGCCGAGATAGAAGCGGCGGTTGGCCGGGATGTCCTCGAGCCCGCTGCCGCCGACGAGCACGCCGGCGCCGATCTTGCCGGCAAGCACGAAGCGCTTCTCGTCGCCAAGTGCGTGGTAGCCCGAGGCCGACGCTTCGAAGGACGAGAAGAAGGTCTGTCCCTTGATCTCGTAGCTCGGCTTGGCGTTGATCATCGCCCGATAGCCTTCGGTCGCGTTCAGCTTGTCGTTGCGGGTATCGCGCACATATTCGAGCGGGACCGCGGCCGTCAGATAGGAATTCGAGCCGAAGGCGTCGTCGATGTTGGCCCAGCTCAATTCGCCGCCGCCCGAGAAGGTGTCGGTCGGCGAGAGTTCGAAGGTCGCGCCGGCGGCACCCGTCAGGATCTTGGCGCGATAGGCGTCCGGGTCCTGGATGTTGGCCTTGAGGCTGGCGGTAAAGGTCGAGGCGGGGCCGAAGGCGCCCGGCTTTGCAAAGAGGATGCCCACCGAATAGTCGAGCTTGTCCAGTTCCTTGGTCTCGCCGATGCGGTCGACCGAGCCCTCGATGCGCAGCGATTCGGCGCGGCCGAAGAGATTGCGGTGTCCCCAATAGCCCGAAAGCCCGAGGCCGTCGGTCGTCGAAACCTGGGCGCCGAAGCCGAAGTACTTGTGCTTGCCTTCGGAGACCTCGATCTTCATCGGGATCGACCCGTCTGGCGAAAGCGTGTTGGCTTCCTTGATCGTCACGCTTGAAAAGACACCGAGCTGGCGCAGCCGCTCGGAGGCCTTGCGGATGTCCTCCGGCGAATAGGGACGGCCCTCGTTGAGGCGGGAGTAGTCGCGCACGAAACCGGGATCGACGGTCTTCGTCCCGCCGACGGTGACCTCGCCGACCTGGGCGACGGGGCCGCCGCTGGCGCCGATGACGATGTCGACGGTCGAATTGGCGTGGTTGGCGACGGCGCTGCGTTCGGTGAGCTTGGCCATCGGCCGGCCCTGCTCGCGCAGGTCGTTCACGACCTTTTCGCCGGCCTTGATGATAAGGGTGGAATCGGCGCGCGCGCCGGCGGGCAGGCCGTAATCGGCGGGACTGAAGCTTGCCGCGTCGCCTTCGAACTTGACGGAACCGACGTTGAAGACTGGACCCGGGGTCACGGTGACGGTGACCGGGATAGGCTTGCCATCCGGGAAAGACGGATCCGGCGGCAGGCTGTCGATGTCCTGGCCGTTGACACGGATCGCGATGGTGCCGCCGTAGCGGGCCTTTTCGTAGAGTGCGGCCAGCAGCCGGTCGCGGTCGTCGCGGGCCCGGATGGCGAGCCCAAGATCGCCGGAGACCGGCTTTTCCTGGCCCTGCACGAGCTGCGAGCTGTTTTCCAGCGCTTCCTTCAGTTCATCGTCGTCGGTGCCGGCGTCGAAGGTGAGGGTGTAGTTGACCGGGTCGATGACCGGTGCCTCTTCCTCGTCGCTCTCGAAAAACTTCATGCCGAAGAGCTTGAAGGCATAGGCCTTCTCGGCGGAAAGCGGGCCGAGCGCGCACGTAAAGGCAACAGCAAGCGCAGTCGCTGCCTTCCAGTACGCAATACTCGACCGTGGTGGGGACATTCGCTTCCGCATCCCGTCTTCAGGCGACCCAATACAAACTGCCTGCTTATGCGGCCGGGTCACTATTGCATGCCTAAGGTTTTCCATCTGTTAACGATGACGATCCGTTGCATCCACCCCTGATGCCGAATTTCGGTGTCGATTTCGTCGAAAAAGCGCGGAAATGTTGTCGGCGCAGCACAACCGCCGGCTCTGCGGTGTCGACAACCAGGCATGCGCCCGGCCTTCGCCGGAGCCACAGGCCTCGCCCGACGTGCCATATTGCTAGGCTGCCTCGGGCAGTTCCCGCAGCTGCGGCACGGCGGAAGCGATGATCACGAGGAACTGAATCAGGAAGCCGACGGCTGCGACGGCAAGGCATGCCTCCACGCCGAAGCGCGTGGCGACGACGGCGCCGAGCGCCGCGCCGATCGGCCGTGCGCCGAAGGTGGCGGTGGTGATGAAGGCCGAGACGCGCCCGAGCATTGCATTGGGCGTGACGGCCTGTCGCAAGGTGAGGGTGGCGATCGACCAGAGCACCGGGCCGGCGCCGAACAGGAAGAAGCTGAGGCCGGCGAGGAGACCGGAGGGAACCCAGATAGTGGAGAGCATGACGGCCGCGGCAGTCAGCCCGCCCAGCGGGCCAAGAGCGATCATCACGCCGAAAGGGATATGGCGCGCAATGGCGGGTGCTGCGAAGGCGCCGATCATCATGCCGGCACCATAGATGCCGAGCGTGACGCCGACACCGGTCGCCGTCAGGCCAAGGGTCTGAATGGCATAGGCGACGTAGACCGCCTGCAGCACGAACCAGGCCGTGTTGAAGACGATGGCGGTCACCAGAATGGGCCTCAATAGCGCGTGGCCGGCAAGGAAACGGGCACCTTCGGCGAGGTCCTGGAGAAGCTTGCGCTTGGGGCTGCTTGGCTGGTGGTGATCGCCAAGGCCGGCGAGCAGGACGACGGAGAGAAGCGACAGGGAGGTGGCAGCGACATAGGCGAGCGATGCGCCCGTCCATGCGACGATCGCGCCGCCGATTGCCGGTCCGCCGGAATAGGCGAGGCTGCGGGCAAGCTCCATCCAGCGGTTGGCATCGGCCAGCTGCGCACGCGGAACGATTGCCGGGATCAGGGCAGGTGCGGCGACATTGTAGCAGACCGTGCCGATGGCGCCGACGAAGCCCATGACGGCCAGCAACGGCAGCGACAGCAGGCCGCTGAGCATCAGCAACAGCGTGGCGACCAGCGACAGCGCGCGTAGCATTTCCGAGCTGACCATCAGCCCGCGCCGCGATGCGCGGTCGGCAACGAGACCGGCTGGAATGGAGAGCAGCAGGAACGGCAGCGTCTGCGCCATCTGCAGCCAGCCGGTTTCCGCAGGGCCTGCGGCGAGCAAAAGCACGGCGGCCAGAGGAGCGGCGGCCAGCGCCATCTGCTCTGAAAATTGCGCAAAGAGGTTGGACCAGCCGATCCGCTTGAAGGCCGGGGGAAGGGGCGTGTTTTCTGGTTTCGACATGGGAAGCCTCGATCATGATAGGTCGAGGCCACGAAACGGAATTGCGTGACGCAGAGCCACCCGGTTTGCGCACGCCCTGTCATTTTGGTGAGGCGTGCATCGTTTTTCTTGCTGCCTGTTGCAACGAAAAACCCCCTCAGGGCGATTGCCATGAGGGGGAACCATTCGGTCGGCGCGCTTGCGCGACGCCGAGGGACGATCTTCTTGCTGCGGCTTAGCGCGGGCAGGAGTCGATGTAGCGGCGGCCGTAGCGGTCGCGGTAGTAGCACTGGCCAGGCTGCTCGGTGACGTTGCCGATGACTGCGCCGGAAACACCGCCGATTGCTGCACCGACTGCAGCGCCACGGACGTCGCCGGTAACAGCGCCGCCGATGATCGCGCCGGAAACGGCACCGATGCCGGCGCCTTTTTCCGTCTGGGTGCAGCTTGCGACCGCCAGGGCGACCAGCACAAGTGCGATGGCTTTCTTCATGTTGTTCTCTCCGATCTCTACGGATCTCAAGCCTTGCGCTCAGTCCGTCCCGTGGATGATGGCGGAGCCGGGAACATCCCGCTCCACCTGAACTTGCGGTTCGGAAAATACGCGGTCCCCATCGAAAGTCTACGGGAGCGCTGCGGTTTCTTCCTGGCGGCAAGATAATGATATCGTTCCTGAACGGGACATGAAGGCTCAGTTCCCCGCGATACAACCGGTGTAGAAAAATTTTATCGTCCGGCGGGCGGGGGCGGTTGCGGCATTCCAAAAAAAGACAAATGATACAAACAAGCCCGCAAAATCCGGAGGAGCGGATCCGTGGGCGAAGGGCATCGATATCAGTTGGCGCGTACCTTAGTCGCGTGAACCATCTCACCCGACTTTCCGGCCGCGCTCGTGTTGGCATTGACCGACCCCGGAGGAGCGAAATGGCGAAAGTAACAATGACGGTCAACGGCCGTCAGGTGAGCGGTCATTGCGACGACCGCACATTGCTGGTGCAATTCATACGCGAAAATCTTGGACTGACCGGCACCCATGTCGGCTGCGACACCTCGCAGTGCGGCGCCTGCGTCATCCATATGGACGGAAAATCGGTCAAGAGCTGTTCCATCCTCGCCGCCCAGGCGGCAGGCTCCACGATCACCACCATCGAAGGCTTGGCGGCTGACGGCGAGCTGCATCCGGTGCAGGCGGCCTTCAAGGCCAATCACGGCCTGCAATGCGGCTTCTGTACGCCCGGCATGGTGATGACCGCCGTCGACATGATCCGCAGGCACCAGGGCCAGCTGGACGAGGCGACTGTGCGCGCCGAGCTCGAAGGCAACATCTGTCGTTGCACCGGTTACCACAACATCGTGAAAGCGATCCTTGCCGCCGCCGCCGAGATGAGCGGCGCCCGCGTGGCCGCAGAATAGCGGTAGATCGAGGGGCGGGACCTCGCCCCTGACGCATGTCACCCAGGACCGATGCATGGCCGTCGGGACTGTCGCTGGATATCTCGGGAGGAGATAGGCAATGGGCGTTGAAGGCATTGGCGCGCGCGTGGCGCGCAAGGAGGACAAGCGGTTCCTGACCGGCAAGGGCCGCTATACGGACGACATGTCCGTGCCGGGGATGAAATATGCAGTCTTCGTGCGCAGCCCGCACGCGCATGCGAAGATCGTGAAGATAGATGCGTCGGCGGCCAAAGGCATGCCGGGTGTGATCGGCGTGCTCGACGGCAAGCAGCTGCTCGCTGACGGTATCGGCAACCTGATCTGCGGCTGGATGATCCATTCCAAGGACGGATCGCCGATGAAGATGGGCGCCTGGCGGCCGCTCGCGCACGAGACCGTGCGCTATGTCGGCGATGCGGTGGCGATCGTCGTTGCCGACAGCGTCGCTGAGGCGCGTGACGCGGCCGAGGCCGTTGTCGTCGAGTACCAGGAGCTTGCCGTCGTCATCGATGCGTCGAAGGCGCTGGAGGCGGGACAGCCGCAGCTTCATCCGGAAGCGCCTGGTAACCTGATCTTCGATTGGCAGATCGGCGACGAGGCGGCAACCGACAAGGCGATCGGCGCGGCGGCGCATGTCACCGAGATCACCATCCACAACAACCGGCTCTCGCCAAACCCGATGGAACCGCGCGCGGCGCTCGGCATCTACGACGCCGGCGACGATCACTACACCTGCTACACGACCAGCCAGAACCCGCATGTGGCCCGGCTGGTGATGAGCGCCTTCTATAATGTCGCGCCGGAAAACAAGTTGAGGGTGATCGCGCCCGATGTCGGCGGCGGCTTCGGGTCGAAGATCTACATCTATCCAGAGGAGATCGTCTGTCTCTGGGCGTCGAAGCGCACCGGCGTGCCGGTCAAATGGACGTCGGACCGCACCGAAGCGTTCCTCACCGATGCCCATGGCCGCGACCATGTGTCGAAGGTGAAGATGGCCTTCGACGCGAACAACCGCATCATCGGGCTGAAGGTCGACACGGTCGCCAATCTCGGCGCCTATATGTCGCTGTTCTCGTCGGCTGTGCCGACCTATCTCTATGCGACGCTGCTGTCAGGGCAGTACGATATCCCGGCGATCCACGCGAATGTGCGCACCGTCTACACCAACACGGCGCCGGTCGACGCCTATCGTGGTGCCGGGCGGCCGGAGGCGACCTATCTCCTGGAACGCACGATGGAGACGGCGGCGCGCGAACTCGGCGTCTCGCCTGCCGAATTGCGCCGGGTGAACTTCATCCGCTCCTTCCCGCACCAGACGCCTGTGATCATGAATTATGACGCCGGCGACTACGACGCTTCGCTCGAAGCGGCGATGAAGGCAGCCGACTGGAACGGCTTTGCCGCCCGCAAGGCGGAAGCGGCCGGTCGCGGCATGAAGCGCGGCATCGGCATGAGCTGCTACATCGAGGCCTGCGGCATCGCGCCGTCGGCAGCCGTGGGGTCGCTCGGCGCCGGCGTCGGCCTTTGGGAATCGGCCGAGGTGCGCGTCAATGCCGTCGGCACGATCGAGGTGCTGACCGGTTCGCACAGCCATGGCCAGGGGCACGAGACGACCTTTGCCCAGCTCGTCGCCGACCGCTTCGGCGTGCCGCTCGACAGCGTCAACATCGTGCATGGCGACACCGACAAGGTGCAGATGGGCATGGGCACCTATGGTTCGCGCTCCGGTGCCGTCGGCATGTCGGCTGTCGTCAAGGCGCTCGACAAGGTCGAAGCCAAGGCGAAGAAGATCGCCGCCCATTTGATGGAGGCGGACGAGAGCGACATCGTCATCGAGAACGGCGAGCTGAAGGTCGCCGGCACCGACAAGGCGGTGCCCTGGTTCCAGATGGCGCTCGCCGCCTATACCGCTCACAATCTGCCTGCCGGCATGGAGCCGGGGCTGAAGGAAGGGGCCTTCTACGACCCGGCCAACTTCACCTTCCCGGCCGGCTGCTACATCTGCGAGGTGGAGGTCGATCCGGAAACGGGCCGGACCAAGATCATCCAGTTCGTCGCCGCCGACGACTTCGGCAACATCATCAACCCGATGATCGTCGAGGGACAGGTGCATGGCGGCATCGCGCAGGGCATCGGCCAGGCGCTGCTCGAAGGCGTGCACTACGATGCCTCGGGCCAGCTTTTGACGGCGAGCTACATGGACTACGCCATGCCGCGCGCCGACGATCTCCCGTCGTTCCAGGTCTCGACCTCGAACACGCCCTGCCCGAACAATCCGCTGGGCATCAAGGGCTGCGGCGAGGCGGGCGCCATCGGTTCGCCACCGGCGCTGATCAACGCCATCACCGACGCCATCGGCAACAATGCGCTCACCATGCCGGCAACACCGCACAAGGTGTGGGCGGCGGCAAACGCGGCCAACTGAGGAGGACATCATGTACGAGACCCAATATCACCGGGCGTCCTCGGTTCAGGACGCCGTCAGCCGAATGGAAGCGGCCGGCGAAGGCAAATATGTCTCCGGCGGCATGACGCTGATCCCGACGATGAAGCAGCGGCTGGCGTCGCCGAGCGACCTGATCGACCTTCGCCATATCGCCGAGATGCAGGGCATCTCGGTCAACGGCCGATCGGTGCGGATCGGGGCGGCGACCACCCACTACGAGGTGGCCTCGTCGGCCGCACTCAAAGCTGTCTGTCCGGCAATCTGCAGCCTTGCCAGCCATATCGGCGATCCGCATGTGCGCCATATGGGCACGATCGGCGGATCGATCGCCAACAACGACCCGGCCGCCGACTATCCGGCGGCGATGCTCGGGCTCGGTGCGACGATCGTCACCAACCGGCGGGAGATCGCCGCTGACGATTTCTTCACCGGCCTGTTCGAAACGGCGCTGGAAGACAGCGAGATCATCGTCGCCGTTACCTTCGACGCGCCTGCCAAGGCCGCCTACCAGAAGTTCGCCAACCCGGCCTCGCGTTACGCTATGACCGGTGTCTTCGTCGCCAAGCGCGACAATGGCGAGGTCCGGGTCGCGGTCACCGGTGCGGGCGCAGACGGCGTTTTCCGTCAGGCGGAGATGGAGGCCGCACTTTCCGCCAACTGGTCGCCGGACGCGCTCGCTGGCATCAATGTCAGTGCGTCGGACCTGCTCTCCGACCTTCACGCGGATGCGGCCTATCGCGCCAACCTGGTGAAGGTCATGGCCAAACGCGCCGTGGCTGCGGCATGACCGGCCTTTGCCGCCATACAAATATCGAAAAAGGGCGGCCTCGGCCGTCCTTTTTTCTTCCTTGCTTGACTTCGATCAAGCTTGACGTGATGAACATGCACTAAGGCTTTCTTTGGAATGTTTCAAAACTAGGGCTGTTCCCGTTGAAACGGTTTCAGTGAAAGCAGCGAAGATGCTCAGGCTCAAAAATGCTAGATCATCTCGGATGCACTTACTGGGCAGGCAGCGCTTCAAGGGCCTTTTGCCGCAGTTGGCAGATGCCGGGCATTCCGAGGTTGACCCCAGGTCGCTTTGATTGAAGAAAAGCGGCCGGGCACTGGAGAAAATGATGGATTTCGAAAATTTCTTTAAGAACGAGCTGGACGGGCTGCATCAGGAAGGCCGCTACCGGGTTTTCGCAGACCTCGCGCGTCATCGCGGCCAATTCCCGAAGGCCGCGCGCCACACGGCTCAGGGCGTTCAGGACGTCACCGTCTGGTGTTCGAACGACTATCTCGGCATGGGCCAACATTCCGTCGTCACCGAGGCGATGAAGCGCGCCATCGACGAATGCGGCGCCGGCGCCGGCGGCACCCGCAACATCTCCGGTACCAACCACTACCACGTCCTGCTTGAGCGCGAGCTCGCGGACCTGCACGGCAAGGAATCGGCGCTTCTGTTCACTTCGGGCTACGTGTCCAACTGGGCAGCGCTCGGCACGCTCTGTTCGAAGATTCCTGGCGTCATCGTCTTCTCGGACGCCGGGAATCACGCTTCGATGATCGAGGGGATCCGTCACTCCAAGTGCGAACGCGTCATCTTCAAGCACAATTCGGTCGCTGACCTCGAAGCCAAGCTCGCCGCTGCCGATCCGCGCGCGCCGAAGCTGATCGCCTTCGAATCCGTCTACTCCATGGACGGCGACATCGCGCCGATCAAGGAATTCTGCGACCTCGCCGACAAGTACGGCGCCATGACCTATCTCGACGAAGTGCATGCCGTTGGCATGTACGGTCCGCGCGGCGGCGGCATTGCCGAGCGCGAAGGCCTGATGCACCGGCTGACGGTGATCGAAGGCACGCTCGGCAAGGCCTTCGGCGTCATGGGCGGCTACATCACCGGCTCGGCAGCACTGTGCGATTTCATCCGCTCGTTCGCATCCGGCTTCATCTTCACGACGGCCCTGCCGCCGACGCTCGCCGCCGGCGCGCTCGCCTCGATCCGTCACCTGAAGGAAAGCCAGGTCGAGCGCTTCGCGCACCAGGAGCGCGTGCGTCGTCTGCGCTCGCTGCTCGACCAGCGCGGCATTCCGCACATGCCGAACCCCAGCCATATCGTGCCGGTCATGGTGGGCGATGCCGCCAAGTGCAAGTGGATCTCCGACCTCTTGCTCGACAACTTCGGCGTCTACGTCCAGCCGATCAACTATCCGACGGTGCCGAAGAAGACCGAGCGCCTGCGCATCACGCCGACGCCGCTGCATTCGGACGCCGACATCGACCATCTCGTCGGTGCGCTGCATTCGCTGTGGTCGCGCTGTGCGCTGGCTCGCGCTGTCGCGTAAGGCCATTTTTGCCGGCGCCATGCGCGCCGGTTGGAAAGCTCCGAATTACTGAAGCAGCCCGGCCGCCAAGTGCCGGGCTTTTTCGTCGGCGGCAAAGACGTCGTCCATCGTCGCGGCGGCCGGCAGGTTTGCGAGCTTGTCCATCACCTTTTCGACGATCTCGGCCATGGCGAGAAAGCCGGTGCGGCCGGCGATGAAGGCGTCGAGCGCTGTTTCCTTGGCACCATTGAGCACCGCACCCTGCACGCCACCCTCGACCATCGCCCGGCGGGCAAGCCGGATCGCCGGGAAGCGCACTTCGTCCGGCGCCTCGAAATCGAGGCGCGACAGCTTGGCGAAATCGAGCCGCTCGATCGGTAGGCTGCAGCGGCTCGGATAGGAGAGCGCATAACCGATGGCGGTGCGCATATCCGGGCAGCCGAGCTGGGCCAGCACCGATCCGTCGGTGTAGCCGACCATCGAGTGGATGACCGACTGCGGATGCACGATCACCTCGACCTGCTCGGGCCTGAGCGCGAAGAGGTGCTTCGCCTCGATCATCTCCAGCGCCTTGTTGAACATCGAGGCGCTGTCGATCGAGATCTTCAGGCCCATCGACCAGTTGGGGTGGGCGCGCGCGACGTCAGCCGTCACATGCCGCATCTCCTCAAGCGACTTGGTGCGGAAAGGGCCGCCCGAAGCGGTCAGGATGATGCGCTCGACCGCATGGCGCTGATGTTCTTCCAGCACCTGGAAGATGGCGTTGTGTTCGCTGTCGACCGGCAGGAGCCGCCCGCCACCCGTCTTCACCGCGTCGATGAACAGGTTGCCGGCAGAAACCAGGCACTCCTTGTTGGCAAGCGCGATGTCGGCGCCGCGGCGCGCGGCCGCCAGCGTCGGGGCGAGACCGGCATTGCCGACGATCGCGGCCATCACCCAGTCGGCATTGCGTTCGGCCGCTTCGATCAGGCCGCTTCTGCCGGCAGCAACCTGAATGCCGGTGCCGGCAAGCGCCGCTTTCAGGTTTTCGTACTGGCTCTCGTTGGCAGTGACGGCGAGTTCGGCGCCGGCCTTCACGGCCTGCTCGGCAAGTAGGGGAATGTTGCCGTTGCCGGTGACGGCGACGACGTCGAAGCGCTCTCGACCACCCAGGCGCTCGATGACGTCGAGCGTGTTGGTGCCGATCGAGCCGGTCGAGCCGAGGATCGTCAGTCGGCGCTTCGCACTGTCGCGGGATGCCATGCCAATACCCATGTTCTTCTTTTCGGACGGGATGCCCGGCTGAGCCTTGGCCGCGGGCGCATGATCTGCACGAGATCGATCCGAGTTTTTTATGTTGTTTGCTAGGCTCTACAGGCGAAATCCGCCGGCAACAAGGGCGCGGTCTTCATTCCGTCTCGTCCGCGGGCTAAGAATCAGGTGCCTTGAGTCGGGGCCGAAGGAGTTCGCGATGCTGAAAGTCATGACCGCCGTTTCCTGCGCCTGCGTGGCGATCGAGATGGCCTCGATGCAGCCGGTCGCGGCCGAGAACGTGCCGCAGCAGATCGTCGGCACCTGGCTTGCCGAAGATATCGGTGGAGGTGGGGTCATCGACAATCTCCAGTCGACCCTGGAGATCCGCGAGGACGGCACCTATGGCGGCATGGCCGGCTGCAACCACTTCACTGGTACTTTCAGTCTCTCTGGCTCGAAGATCACCTTCGGCCCGGCGGCATCGACACGCAAGATGTGCGTGCCGGCGGTGATGAACCAGGAGCAGAAGTTCCTGGAAGCGCTGCGTTCAGAGCTTTCCTGGTCGGTGGAAGGATCGAAGCTCGTGCTTGGCAAGGCCGGTGGTGGCACCGCCCTGAAACTGGCGTCGATGGCGGCAGCGTCTGAAGGCGCCGACGTGACGATCCGCGTTCCCGGCGCGGATGCGGTGGACCGGCAATCGGTCCGCTACGATTGCGGTGGCAAGGCGATTGAGGCGGAGTACATCAATGCCGGCCCGGTTTCGCTGGTGACTTTCACGATCGACGGCACATTCGTCGTCGCCTCAAACGTGATGGCTGCGTCCGGAGCCAAATATGCCGGCGGGCAATATGTCTGGTGGACGAAGGGCGAAGAGGCGACGCTTTTCGACGCGACGAAAGGTGACCAGGATCAGGGCATCGCCTGCAAGCCGGCATCCTGAGCCGGCTTTTCGCCTGATCGGAAGCACAAGGCGCGGCCTGCGCCCGGGTGGACCAGTGGCATAAGTTGTCGCCTCGGTTGGAACTTTTTCCTTCGCGTCCTAGTTACAATCCCGACGCCATCGCGGCGCTGTTGTGTGCAAAATGGGAGTGTTCCATGGGGCTGCTTATCGGAATTCTGATTACCTTCCTCGTCATCGTGCTCGTGCTCTATCTCGTCCAGCGTCTGCCGCTCGACGCGCGCGCCAAGCAGATCGTCCAGATCATCGTCATCATCATCGGCATTATCTCTCTGTTGAAATACCTGGCCGTCTTCTGACGCGCCGCCTTCCAGCCAAAGGCCGCCGGATCGCAAGACCCGGCGGCCTTTGGCTGTCCGGTCGATGCTGACAGGATCTGACAGCGGCAGTGCCTAGGGTCGGGCTTCGAAAAGGAGACCCGACGATGCTGTCACCGAACCTCATCCTGTTCTATGTCGAAGACCCGGCAAAAAGCGCCGCGTTCTATACCGGCCTCCTTGGACGCGAACCCGTTGCTTCCTTCCCGGCCTATGTCGCCTTCAAACTCGAAAACGGGCTGACGTTCAGTCTCTGGTCGACCGGCGCGCGGGATTTCGTCTCATCCGGTACCGGCCATCGCTCGGAAATCGCCTTCATGGTGAAGGACGATGCTGAGGTCGAGCGCCTTTACGCGGAGTGGCGCAGCAAAGGGATCACGATCGAGCAGGAGCTGAAGACGGCGGTCTTCGGCCGCACCTTCGTGGCGCTTGATCCCGATGGTCATCGCCTGCGCGTATGCAGGCCCGATGATTGAAATCATCAGGTTTCGGTGGGCCGAACGCGGAATAGCAGCGCCTATTGCGCGGCGGTCGGCGCCCTGCGGTCAATGATGGCCTGGAACAGGGCGGCCTGATGCTCGGTCGCGGCGCGGATTGCGCTGAGCTGGCGCAGCATCGAGCCAAAAGCCGCGAGAAGGATGCCGCTCAGGATCGCGCTCAAGGCCCAAGGGAGCACGACCAGCGCCCGAAGCTGCGCCGTTGCCGGATCGGTAGCGAGCAGCGCGATCGCAGCGGCCAGTGCGGCCAGGATGATGACGATGCCGATGATTTGCAGAAGCTTACCCATGGTGTCCTCCCGTCATGCGCGCACCGTCAGGCAGACTGCATCTCCTGTCAAGCAGGCGGCTTCGGCAAGGCAATCTTGCGATCATGACTGAGGGAGCAAAACCCGGCCCAACAAAAAAGGCCGGGGCAAACCCGACCTTCCTCATCACCTTCCGTCGATGCCAGTTCATCCGTGGTCATCAGGAAGATGTGAGTATTGTTTAGCTGGGGTTCGTGACAGGCGCATGACGTCAGCGCAGTTGTTTTCCCCTGCGCTGTTCTGCGCCAGCGGCGGGTGCTACCGCTTTACCATTTGCCCAGATGCGCGCCGCCGTCGACGTTCAGCACCTCCCCGGTGATGCGCGGCGCCCGGGTCAGAAACAGGACGGCATCCACGATCTCTTCGACGCTGGAGATGCTGTGCATCGGCGAAAGCGTGTTGAGGAAATCCCGCGGATTGTCCTTGTGCAGTGGCGTGTCGACGACGCCCGGCGCCACGACGTTGACGCGGATTCCGTCCCTTGCGTATTCCATGGCGATGTTCTTCGAGATGGCGTTGATGCCGCCCTTGGTCAGCATGGCGACCGAGGCGTTCATGCCTGCGATCGGGCGATCGGCAAGCGGCGTCGTGATGCTGACGATGCTGCCGCCTCTTTTCTGGGCCAGCATTTGCTTGATGACGAGTTGGGTCGTGTGGAGGAACCCCTCGATGTTGGTGGCGCTCAGGTGCCGGTAGTCGTCAGTGGTGTAGTCGACGAAGGGCTTGGTGAAGAAGATGCCGGCATTGTTGACCAGCGCGCCGATCGAGCCGAAGCGGTTGATCGCCGTTTCCACCACGCGTTTCGCCGTCTCCGGATCGGCGATATCGCCGTCGACCCGCGCCAGCCGGTCCGATTCTGTTATTTCGCGCGATCGGCTGACATTGCGCGAGGTTGCGACGACGCTATAGCCCTCTGCCAGAAAAGCGTTTGTGAGGCCCGCGCCGATGCCCTGGGATGCACCGGTGATGATGGCGACTTTGTTTGTCATCTGATCTCTCCGTGGATGGACGGTTTCGGTGAGATCAATATGGCTGCTGCCAGATTGTGCGATTAGGCGGAAATATCTGGAATTACTTTTCCAACGATGCAAAAATCATCCAATGGTCGACCTGAACGATATCGCGGTCTTTGCCGCCGTTGCCCAATTCGAGAGTTTCAGCCGGGCGGCACGTTCGCTCGGCATGCCGGTCTCCACCGTCAGCCGCAAGGTCACGACCCTTGAGGCGCAACTGGGCGTCACGCTCATCCAGCGCACGACGCGCAAGCTCAGTCTCACGGCGCAGGGCCGCGCCTATTATGCGGAATGCGGCGAACCGCTGAAGCAGCTTCGCGATGCGGAGCGGGTGCTGAGCGAGGCGCAGAGAAGGCCGGAGGGGTTGCTGAGGGTCACTGTTCCCATGACCCTCGGGCAGCCGCCCTTCTTCGATTTCCTGTCCGCATTCATGAAGACCTATCACGAGATCGAGGTCGATCTGCTCGTCACCAACATGTTCATGGACCTCGTTGCCGAAAACATCGACGTCGCGGTGCGGTTCGGTGAATTGCGCGATTCGTCGCTTGTCGCGCAGCGCCTGGGCCGAAGCTCCCACTTCCTGGTGGCCGCGCCCGACTATCTCGACCAACATGGCACCCCATCGCGCCCCGAGGACCTGAGCGGCCATCGCTGCGTTCTGGTCAATGCGCGGGGCAACGAGGCAGAATGGCATCTGGTCAAAGGTGGTGAAACGGCCAGGCTGCGTGTGAGCGGAGCGGTGTCGGTCCATGACATCCAGTCGGCGAGCGCCATGACCGAGCGTGGCCACGGCATAGGCCGGTTGCCGCCGATCTTCTGCGACAGCCTGCTTGCGAGCGGCAAGCTCGTGCGCGTGCTTCCGGGTTGGTCGGCGCCGGATGTCTTTGTGCATGCGGTCTATCCGACGCGGCGCTTCCTGCCATCGCGGCTGCAGGTGTTTCTGCAGGAACTCAAAGCCTGGCGCGGCCCGGCGTGGCAGCCGCTTCGATGAGCGTGCGTTAGGGCACGATCTCTTCGAACTTCTGCGCAAAGATGCTGAAGCCGGCGCGGCGATAGGTAGCCTGCGCCTTGGGATGATCCCATTCGTCCGTATGTAGCCAGATCCGCTTTGCACCACGGTCCCAGGCGGCGCGCAGCGCGCTATCGAGCAGAAATGGCCCCAGCCTTTGGCCGTAAACATCCGGGATCAGGCCGAAATGGGTGAGCTCGACATCCTTGGTATCGGCGCGGTCGAATTCGCAAAGCCCGACCGCGCGGCCATCCAGCCGGAGGATGTAGAGGTTCGTCGAGGGGCTGCTGAGAAAGTCGTCGAGAGTGGCTTTGGGCATGCGCAGGCGCTGATCCCAGCGCAATGGTTCGCCGACGGCGCGATAGAGCGAAAGAAATGCGGCGGCATCCGGACGTTCGGACGTAACCACCGCGTGCGCGATCGGTGCCGGAAACGCGTCGCCCGCCGGGCGCTCGAGCATTTCCATATAGGTCACGAGCAGCTGGACCGTGTTTTCTCCGGAGGGGGTAGCTTTAATGTCATCCACGGCGTCAGCACGGCGCGCGCCGCGTCCAGTTCGATTAACAGGGGTCTTGGAGAATGGTGATCCCGCCGCGATTCGAACGCGGGACCCCCAGATTAGGAATCTGGTGCTCTATCCTGCTGAGCTACGGGACCACTTGGATAGCACCCATACAAAAGCAAGGGCTCTTCGCCAAGTGTTTTTGCGTGCGTGCCCGAGGAAATGCGGGCGGCCCCGTCTCCTCGGGGCGGGATGTTGCATGCGCCGGCAGGCTTGAAAACGACGATGAAACGGGGGCTGGTCTTCCACGTCTTCCGAATGCTAAGCAAAGCAAGCGCCGGCCCGAGGAAGCTGGCGCTCCCCATTGAGACCTTCATCAGAGACCTGATCCAGATATGTTCATCGGAATAGATTGGGGCGGCACGAAAATGGAAGTCATCGCGCTCGGCCGCGATGGCGAAACGCGCGCCCGTCATCGCGTCTCGACCCCGACCAGCGGCTATGACGATTGCATTCGCGCCGTTCTCGATCTCGTTGCCGCCGCCGAGCAGACGGCGGGCGAACAGGGCTCGATCGGCATCGGCATTCCCGGCAGCCCCAATCCGCGCACCGGTATCGTGCGCAATTCCAATGCGGTGCTGATCAACGGCAAACCGCTTGGTCGCGACCTCGAAACGGCGCTTGGCCGCCCGGTCCGGCTTGCCAACGACGCCAATTGCCTGGCGGTCTCGGAGGCGGTCGATGGCGCCGGCAAGAATGAGCACGTGGTCTTTGGCGTTATCGTCGGCACCGGCCATGGCGGCGGCCTTGCGATCGACAAGAAGGTGCATGCCGGCTACCAGGGCGTTGCCGCCGAGATCGGCCACTATCCGCTGCCATGGATGACGAAGGACGAATATCCCGGCCACAAATGCTGGTGCGGCAAGCACGGCTGTCTCGACATGTATGCCTGCGGTACTGGCGTCGAACTGGACTACCGTCTCACGACCGGTGTTGAAAAGCGCGGGCGCGACATCATCGAGGCAAAGCGGGCGGGCGACCCGGTGGCAACGGGCGTCTATGAGCGCTTCGTCGACCGGCTGGCGCGCAGCCTGGCGCTGCTGACCAATATCGTCGACCCGGACGTCTACGTGCTTGGCGGCGGCATGTCGAATGTCGACGAGATCTATCAGGACGTTCCGCCGCGCGTGGTCAATTACCTCTTCGGCGACACGTTCGAAACGCCCATTCGCAAGGCCTTGCACGGCGACAGCTCCGGCGTGCGCGGCGCGGCCTGGCTCTGGAAGGACTGAACCCCATGAATATTGACAAGGACCTCGCCCGCATCGCGCGGCAGGAACAGGAATTGCAGTTCGAGCGCTTCGATCTCGATACGGCCTGGGAGCTTGGCACGCTGCTGCGCAAGATGGCGGCTGAGCGCAAGCTTGGCGTCGTCATCGACATCACGCTCTTCTCGATGCAGGTGTTTTATGCCGCGCTCGACGGGGCGACGCCTGACAATCCGAACTGGGTGCGCCGCAAGCGCAACACCGTGTTCCGGCTGTTCAAGAGCAGCTACGCCACCGGTCGCGAGCTTGCCAAGGCACAGACCAATCTGCAGGCGAAGCTCGGATTGGCCGATGCCGATTATGCAGCGCATGGCGGCAGCTTCCCGATCGTCGTCAAGGGCACCGGCTGTATCGGTGCCGTCACCGTATCCGGCCTGCCGCAACGCGAGGACCACAACATGGTGGTCGAAGCGCTCTCGGCCTTGCTCGGCAAGGATCACGGCGCATTGAAGCTCGAGGACTGAGAATTGGCATTGGATATTCTTTCGCAATCACGCGTGCTGTCGGATTGGCTGGCGGACAAGGCTCTGCCGCTCTGGCGGGACAAGGGCGTGGATCATTCAGGCGGCTTCGTCGAGACGATCGATATGGCGGGCGAGCTGACCCGCGCCAACCGGCGTGCGCGCGTTCAGCCCCGGCAGGTTTACTGCTTCGCGGAAGCCGGCCGGCGCGGCTGGACAGGCGACTGGCGGGGTGCCGCCGAAGGCGGGCTTGCCTATTTCGATCGCGTTTTCAAGCAGTCGAGCGGCTTTTACGGTGCGCTCGCCGATGCCGACGGCAATCTGCTCGATCCGTCATTCGACCTCTACAACCAGGCTTTCGCGCTGCTCGCCTTCGCCTATCTGGGCGAGGTCGTGCCGGCCCGCAAAGCCGAGATGATCGAGCGCAGCAATGACCTTCGCGCGCGGATAGAGGCGCACGTCAAGCATCCGGTTGCCGGCTTCGAGGAAGACAATCCTCCGCGCCTGCCGCTCTGCTCCAATCCGCATATGCACCTCTTCGAGGCGTGCCTGGCGAGCGAGACGGTCGAGGGCTTCGATCGGGTGGGCTGGGCAAACCTCGCCGATGAAATTGCGCATCTGGCGATGGATTACTTCATCGATGCCGAGAGCGGTGTTTTGCGTGAATTCTTCGATCATGACTGGGCGCCGATGGCAGGCGACAAGGGCCGTATCGTCGAGCCTGGTCACCTGTTCGAATGGGCGTGGCTGCTTTTGCGCTGGGCGGAACGCCGCGGCAGTGCCGAGGCGATCGTCAAGGCGCGGCGGCTGTTCGATATCGGCGAGGCGCACGGCATCTGTGCGAACCGCAACGTTGCGATCATGACGCTTCTCGACGACCTGTCGGTCGCCGATCCGATCGCGCGGCTCTGGCCGCAGACCGAGTGGCTGAAGGCGGCCGTTCGCTTTGCCGCACTCACCAACGGTGCCGAGCGCGAGCGTTATCTTGCTTCGGCCGCACGTGCAGCGGCGGCCCTCCAGACGTTCCTGGCGACGCCGGTTGCGGGCCTTTGGCGCGACAAGCAGCAGGCCGACGGCAGCTTCGTCGAGGAGCCGGCGCCGGCGAGCAGCTTCTACCACATCCTTTGCGCCATTTATGAAACCGAGGACTGCCTGGCCCGGCTCTGATTTGCCGATCCAGAGTTCGCTCTCGTTGTGGCCCGTCGCAATTGCGGCGGGCCATTTTCTTTGCTCCGAGGGGCAAATGTGATTGCTTCATATGTTGACATAAAGATATCTTTATGTGACTGACTTGGCTTCGTGTTTGTCGTTTTCAGAACGGGAGATTTCCCATGTCCGCCATCGACGCCCTTTTCGGCGATGTTTCCTCCAAGCCGGATGGCTCCGAGATCAAGCGGGCGCTGGCCCAGGCTGCGCGCGAACGCATCCTGATCATGGATGGTGCGATGGGCACGGAGATCCAGCAGCTCGGCTTCATCGAGCAGCATTTCCGAGGCGACCGATTCGGCGGCTGCGCCTGTCACCAGCAGGGCAACAACGACCTTCTGACGCTGACGCAGCCGAAGGCGATCGAGGACATCCACTACGCCTATGCGATCGCCGGCGCCGATATCCTCGAAACCAACACCTTCTCCTCGACCCGCATCGCCCAGGCCGATTACGGCATGGAGGACATGGTCTATGAGCTCAACCGCGATGGCGCCCGGCTGGCGCGCCGCGCCGCCAAGCGCGCAGAGGCCGAAGACGGCCGCCGCCGCTTCGTCGCCGGCGCACTCGGGCCGACAAACCGCACGGCGTCGATTTCGCCCGACGTCAACAATCCCGGCTATCGCGCCGTCACCTTCGACGATTTGCGCGTCGCCTATGCCGAGCAGATCCGCGGCCTGATCGACGGCGGCGCCGACATCATCCTGATCGAGACGATCTTCGACACGCTGAATGCCAAGGCGGCGATCTTTGCGACCAAGGAAGTCTTCGCGGAGAAGGGCATCGACCTGCCGGTGATGATCTCCGGCACGATCACCGATCTCTCGGGCCGCACGCTGTCGGGCCAGACGCCGACCGCTTTCTGGCACTCGGTGCGCCACGCCGAACCCTTCACCATCGGGCTCAACTGTGCGCTCGGCGCCAATGCCATGCGCGCCCATATCGACGAACTCTCGGGCGTTGCCGATACCTTCGTCTGCGCCTATCCCAATGCCGGCCTGCCGAACGAGTTCGGCCAGTATGACGAGACGCCGGAGCAGATGGCGGCGCAGGTGGAAGCGTTTGCGCGCGATGGGCTGCTGAACATCGTCGGCGGCTGCTGCGGCTCGACGCCCGCCCATATCAGCGCGATCGCCAGGGCGGTTGCCAAGCATCCGCCGCGCGAGATCCCCAAGGTCGAGCCGCTGATGCGGCTCTCCGGCCTGGAGCCGTTCACGCTCACCTCTGACATTCCCTTCGTCAACGTCGGCGAGCGCACCAACGTCACCGGCTCGGCGAAGTTCCGCAAGCTGATCACTGCCGGCGACTACTCGGCAGCGCTCGATGTCGCGCGCGACCAGGTCGCAAACGGCGCCCAGATCATCGACATCAACATGGACGAAGGCCTGATCGATTCGAAGCAGGCGATGGTCGAGTTCCTGAACCTCGTCGCCTCCGAGCCGGATATCGCCCGCGTGCCCGTGATGATCGATTCGTCGAAATGGGAGGTGATCGAGGCGGGCCTGAAATGCGTTCAGGGCAAGCCGCTGGTCAATTCCATTTCCATGAAGGAAGGCGAAGAGGCGTTCCTGCACCACGCCCGGCTTTGCCGCGCCTATGGCGCCGCCGTCGTCATCATGGCCTTCGACGAGGTCGGCCAGGCCGATACGCAGGCGCGCAAGGTCGAGATCTGCACCCGCGCCTACAAGCTGCTGACGGAGCAGGCCGGTTTCCCGCCGGAAGACATCATCTTCGATCCGAACATCTTTGCTGTTGCGACGGGTATCGAGGAACACAACAACTACGGCGTCGACTTCATCGAGGCGACGCGCGAGATCATCAAGACCCTGCCGCATGTGCATGTGTCGGGCGGCGTCTCGAACCTCTCCTTCTCGTTCCGCGGCAACGAGCCGGTGCGCGAGGCGATGCACGCGGTGTTCCTCTACCATGCCATCCAGGCGGGCATGGACATGGGCATCGTCAATGCCGGCCAGCTGGCCGTCTACGACGCGATCGATCCGGATCTGCGCGAGGCCTGCGAGGACGTGGTGCTCAACCGCCGCGCCGATTCGACCGAGCGCATGCTTGAGATCGCCGAGCGCTATCGCGGCCAGGGCGGGGCTCAAGGCCGCGAGAAGGATCTCTCCTGGCGCGAATGGTCGGTGGAGAAGCGCCTCGAACACGCACTCGTCAACGGCATCACCGAGTACATCGAGGCCGATACCGAAGAAGCGCGGCTTGCGGCCGCCCGGCCGCTGCACGTCATCGAAGGCCCGTTGATGGCCGGCATGAACGTCGTCGGCGATCTCTTCGGGTCCGGCAAGATGTTCCTGCCGCAGGTGGTGAAATCCGCGCGCGTCATGAAGCAGGCGGTTGCCGTTCTGTTGCCGCACATGGAGGCGGAGAAGCTTGCCAATGGCGGCGAGGCGCGCCAGAGCGCCGGCAAGATCCTGATGGCCACAGTCAAGGGCGACGTGCACGACATCGGCAAGAACATCGTCGGCGTCGTGCTTGCCTGCAACAATTACGAGATCATCGATCTCGGCGTCATGGTGCCTTCGGCGAAAATCCTCGAAGTGGCGCGCGAGCAGAAGGTGGATATCATCGGCCTCTCCGGCCTGATCACCCCGTCGCTCGACGAGATGGTGCATGTCGCCTCCGAACTCGAGCGCGAAGGCTTCGACGTGCCGCTTCTGATCGGCGGCGCGACCACCAGCCGCGTGCATACGGCGGTCAAGATCAATCCGCGTTACGACCGCGGCCAAACGGTCTACGTCACTGACGCCAGCCGCGCCGTCGGCGTCGTTTCGAGCCTGCTGTCGCCGGAAGCGCGCGACAGCTACATGGAGACGGTGCGAGCCGAGTACCGCAAGGTTGCCGACGCCCATGCCCGCAACGAGGCGGAAAAGCGCCGTCTGCCGTTGTCGCAGGCCCGCGCCAACCAGCACCGGATCGACTGGTCGAGCTACCAGGCGAAGGCGCCGTCTTTCCTCGGCACGCGTGTGTTCGAAAGCTGGGATCTCGCCGAACTCGCCCGCTATATCGACTGGACGCCGTTCTTCCAGACCTGGGAGCTGAAGGGCGTCTACCCGAAGATCCTCGACGACGAGGCACAAGGGGCGGCGGCCCGGCAGCTGTTCGACGACGCGCAGGCGATGCTCAAGAAGATCATCGACGAAAAATGGTTCGCGCCGAAGGCGGTCGTCGGCTTCTGGCCGGCCGGTTCGGTCGGCGACGACATCCGGCTGTTTACCGGCGAGGATCGCGCGTCAGAGCTTGCGACCTTCTTTACGCTCCGCCAGCAGCTTTCGAAGCGCGACGGTCGCGCGAACGTGGCGCTCTCCGATTTCGTCGCGCCTGCCGATAGCGGCTCCAGCGACTATGTCGGCGGCTTCGTCGTGACGGCCGGTATCGAGGAAGTGGCGATCGCCGAGCGCTTCGAGCGCGCCAACGACGATTATTCGTCGATCCTGGTCAAGGCACTGGCGGACCGGTTTGCCGAAGCCTTCGCCGAGCGCATGCACGAATACGTGCGCAGGGAACTCTGGGGTTATGCGGCCGACGAGACGTTTACGCCCGTGGAGCTGATTGGAGAGCCCTATGCCGGTATCCGTCCGGCGCCTGGCTATCCGGCCCAGCCCGATCACACGGAAAAGGCGACGCTCTTCCGCCTGCTCGACGCGGAAGCAACGATCGGCGTCAGCCTGACCGAAAGCTATGCGATGTGGCCGGGTTCGTCGGTTTCCGGCCTCTATATCGGCCATCCCGAAGCCTATTACTTCGGTGTCGCCAAGGTCGAGCGCGATCAGGTCGAGGACTATGCCGAGCGTAAGCGCATGCCGGTGCGCGAGGTCGAACGCTGGCTGTCGCCGATCCTCAACTATGTACCGATGCCGGAGACCGAAGCGGCCGAATAGCGTCGCCGGAGGGCGTGGTGACGAGCCGATAAGGGCTCGTCACTGTCGTCATTGCGCGTTGCCTTCGGGCTCGTCGTCGAGCGCGACCAGAAAAGCTGTGAGCGCGGCATTGAAGCGATCGGGCCGCTGCAGCGGTGCGAAGTGGCTGACGCCATCGAGAAGGATGAATGCGGCGCCGGGAATGCTGTGGGCGAGATGGTCTGCATGCTCGTGCCTGATGAACTCGTCGTTTTCGCTTTGGACGATCACGACCGGCACATGGATCTTGCCGAGATCTTCCGCCGTGTAGTTCGGCTCAGTCCTCTGCATCTCGCTGACGGCATCGACGAAGGCGCTGAAATCGTCAGGTGTTGCCGACAGCGCGCGGTAGTCTTCAGCATGGCGACTGAAGCAACGGTCGAGCACCGGGCTCGGCTCGATGTCCTTGGTGCCGCTTGGATCCATGTTGCAGGCGAAGAAGAAGACGCCGCTGACGCGTTCCGGCGTCTGTGAAGCGAGGGTGAGCGCGATGCAGGCGCCATCGCTCCAGCCGGCAATGGCGGCCTTCTGAATATCCAGCCTGTCCATCACGGCAAGCACGTCCGCCGCCATCAGTTCGTAGGTGTAGGGCTTTCGGTCGCGGGTGCTGCGGCCATGGCCGCGGCTGTCTATCAGGATGACGCGGCGGCCAGTCTCAAGCAGGGCCGGGACCTGAAAGCCCCAGTTGCCGCTGTGGCCAAGGCCGCCGTGCAACAGGATCACCGGCTCGCCCGATCCATAGGTTGCATACCAGATCCGTGCGCCGTCACGCTCGACATGGCCTTCAACCGTTGCTGCGGGCAGGGGCGTTGCGCCATGCTCGGCGAAGGCCGCTAGGTTGTCATCGCTGTGTTCCATGCATGTGGCCTCCGCTGCCCGATTCACGCCAAGTCTAGTTTACCGGCTGCGGCTCGGGGAAGTGCCAGGTGCCATCGAGGATTTCCTTGCGCGGCCGGTAGAGCCGCACCGTGTAATTCCAGCCATCGACCACGGGCAGGCAGTTGGCGATCTTGCCATCGCAGCCGCCGAACTGGATCGAGACGCTGCCGTCGTCGGCCTTTTTCGCGGTGACGTTGTTAATCGCATAGGCGTTGTAAGCGTTTTTCTCGTAGAAGCCTTGCGCGTCGTAGACGCTGACCGACCAGAAGGCATCGACCGGTACATCCTTGACATTGAGCTTGTAGATGGTCTTGCCGTCGTTCTTGGCGGGCGTGATGTTGAGATAGGTCGCGTCCTTGTCCGGGTTGCCGCCCCAGCCGGTAGCCGTGCCGATCAGGTGGCGGACCGGGTCGACCTCCTGCCTGGTGCCGAAGGCCTTCTTGAAGTCGGGCATGGTCGAGCCGAGGACCAGCAGCGCCTCGCGCACTTTCTTCTGGCTGGCGGGATCCCAGGCGGGAATCTCGAACTTGCCTTCCTTGTCCTGTTTGAACTTGATCGCATCCTGCAGGGCATGGACTTCGGCAAGGTCTTTTGGATCGGCCGGGTCGACGAGGGTGCGGATGCCGACGACCACGTAGCGCGTGCCGACCTTTTCCTTGGTCAGCGTCGTTTCGCCGGCGCCGTAGACCACCTCGGGTACATAGTGATCCTCGTTGATCACCTGCATCGACATGAAGCGTTTTCCCGCGTCCGGCAGGGTGATGGTGACCGGCCCGGCATCGAGATCGAACACGGCCGACGAATAGAGTGTGTCGCGGTTAAGGCGGATAACGGTCTGATTGTCGATCGAGGCTGGTTCGCGCCTGTGCAGGAATTTGCCGAAGGCGCCGTCCTTGACCATGCTCGCCGCATACATGTCGCTTTCGGCGCGAATGAAGTTGTCGACACCGACGGTCACCGGGTCGGCGGCGGAGGAGGGGGTTGTTCCAGCGATCAGCAGCGCGCCGGCTGCGAAGAGTGAACGGGCGTGCATCATTATCGGGTTCCTTTGATCAGTTGGTGCGCTGCATCGGCGGCGCTTTCCATTTACCGTCCAATGCGTCCGGCTTTGGCCAGTAGAGCCGCATGGCCGTGAAGAACGGGCCGCTTGGCGCCGGCAGCCAGTTTGCTTCCTTGTCAGGTCCAGGGCTGTCGTGCTGGATGTAGAGCGTCACGCCACCATCGGCATCTTTTTTCAGCCCCGCAAGCATCGGCGAGTTGACGAGGTAGCGGTTTAGCGGGTTGGCGTAGAGCAGGCTGGCTGGCAACTCATAGAGTGTGAGCGACCAGAAGGCATTGACCGGTGGCAGTTGCCCGGGCTCGAAGCGCAACGTGTACCGGTTTTCGCCCGAAAGCGGCTTCTTGTCGTCGCTGGTGAAGTAGGCGGGATAGACCGCCTCGTCCTTGGAGTTACCGTAGATGCCGAGCGCCGCGCCCGACATGCGGTCGAGATAGCGGCCGTTGAGATACTCGCGCGTGCCGAAGCTGTCACCGCTGGTTCGCTTGCCGGTGTCGAGTTCGGTTTCCTTGTATTCCTTGAAGGCGGCCCAGGCGTCAGCCATGCCAGCTTCGATCGCCCGCTGCATCTCGGCGGGGAAGGTTGCGAAATCAAAACTCTTGTCGGCTCCGACATTGATCTTGGCGAAGCGTTCCATCAGGTCCGTTTCCGACGGATTTGTCGGGCAGAAACCGAGGACGAAGTTGAGGACCTTGAAGAACTCCGGGGAGGTCTTCTCTTCCTCGGGACTCAACGGGGCGATGAAATCGACGACCGGGGCTGGCGTCGGTGCCGGCTGGCCGAGGAAGCTCGACAGCGGCTCGACCTTGTAGCCCGCCTGGATCTTCTTGACGTTCTCGATGTCGGCGGGATCGAACATCTGCGTGCGGTAAAGCACGAAAGCGAATTCCGTTTCCGAACGGATCACCGCCTTTATCCCCGGCGGGGTATCGCCTTTCCAGCCCGGTCCCGCCAGCAGGTAACTGCCGGCCTCGCTGCCGGTGGCGCGGCTGCCGACATAGGCGAAATTGAACGTGTACATGTCGATGAACTGGAGCGAGTAGTAGCGCTCCTTCTCGACTGCCGGCACTGTCAGGACCAACGGCTCGGCACGCAGGTCCGCGCCGAGGAAGGAGTAGGGCGTATCGGAATTTGGCGTCTGGATCGCCTTGTCCTCGGGCGTGTAAACCCGTGCGGTGTTGTTGAGCGTATTCCAGCCGCTCTTGAACTCCGCACCGCCGCGATCGACGAAATAGGAATGCTGCACCCGATAGCTGTCGACGAGCGGGAAACCGTAGATATAGGCATCCTTGGCGATGGCGCGCGCCTCTTCGGCCGTGAGGCCGCTATCGGCAGCGCCCGCATCTGTCATTCTGAGTGCCGGCAGTGCCGTTGCAAGCGCGCCGAGCATCAGTAGTGACCGTCTTTTGAGCATGGCATATTCCCTCGGATGATCGCCTGTAATCGTGGCACTTCAGCGAGGTCCTGCAAGTACGTAACGGTTACGGTGCGGGCGAAGCGTGTCGCCCATGCGCGCCGATGGCGCCGCCCGCCAAGCTGCGGTAACATTGTCGCTGGAGTACGTCGTACGCTGAGAGCTCGTCGATGGAGCGCCGTCTCGCTGCCGTCCTGATCGCGGATGTCGTCGGTTACAGCCGCTTGAGCCGGCTGGACGAGGAAGGCACGCGCCTTCGTTTCCAGTCGGACCTTTCCAATATCCTGGAACCGCTTTTCCGCGAGCATCACGGGCGTCTGGTGAAGACGATGGGCGACGGTCTCCTGGTCGAATTCCGCAGCGTCGTCGATGCGACGCAGTGTGCTGTCGAAATCCAGAAGCGCAAGGCGGCTGCGGAAAACGAGAAGGGGGCCAACGGCGAAAGGCTCGATTTCCGCATCGGCATCAATCTCGGCGATATCATCGTCGAGGGCGACGACATCCACGGCGACGGCGTCAACATTGCCGACCGGGTGCAAGGACTGGCGGAGCCGGGCGGCATCGCCATCTCCGGCACGGCCTATGATCAGGTTGTTTCCAAGCTGAAGGTCGGCTTTGCCTCGCTCGGACGCCAATCGGTGAAGGGGCTTTCTGAGCCGATCCGCGTCTATCGTGTGCTGCTCGAACCGAACGCCGCCGGCAAGACGATCACCGCGAACGACCGGCGTGCGGGCGGCCGGCTGAAAGCTGCGGCGATCGGCTTGGGAGCGCTCGTGCTGATTGCCGCAATGGCCTGGTGGCAGCCGTGGACGCTAATCGGGTCGCAAGGGCCGGCACAGCGCTTCGCCTATCCCTTGCCGGACCAGCCATCCGTCGCCGTTCTGCCCTTCATCAATGTCAGCGGCGACAGTGACCACGACCACTTGGCCGAGGGGCTGACCGACGATCTCATCACCGAGCTGTCGAAGGTGTCCGGCCTCTTCGTCATCGCCCGTCATTCCGTGTTTGCGCTGAAGGGCAGTGCCGACAAGATCCAGGACGTGGCTGCTGAACTCGGCGTGCACTACGTGCTTGAGGGCACGCTGCAGAGGGCCGATCAGCGGCTGCGCATCAACGTCAAGCTCATCGATGCGATGAGCGGCCTTTCGCTCTGGGCGGAACGTTACGACCGGCAGTATACCGACTTGTTCGCGGTTCAGGACGACGTGATCGGCAAGATTATCGCAGCCCTCGAGGTCAAGCTCAGCGAGGGCGAACGCGACCAGCTGGCGCGCATCCCGACGGACAATCTCGAGGCCTATGACAACTACATGCGGGCGGAACAGCAGGGCCTGATCTGGCGCGATGTCGATACCTATCGCCAGACGCTGTCCTACTATCAGCGGGCGATCGATCTCGATCCGGATTTCGCCGACGCCCATGCCGGCATCGCGCGTGTCGCCGTCGACGTCTGGCGAAACGACTACAACTATCTCTGGTCGGCGGCCGTGGCGCGCAAGATCGCCTATGACGCGGCGGGCCAGGCCTTGAAGCTCGACGCCAACAATGCCCGCGCCCATACGGTGCTGGCGCTGCTGCAGCTCGTCGACGGCCGCGCCCTGGAGGCAAAGGAATCGGCACTCCGGGCCGTCTCGGCGCAGCCGAACGATGCGGAAGCCCTGGCCAATCTCGCGCTGATACTTGCCCAGACCGGCGAACACGCGCAGGCGATAGAGGATATCGATCGGGCCTTGCGGCTCGATCCGTCGCCATCCTCGAGCCTGCAGCTTCTGGCCGGCATCGTCTATTACACGGCGCGCCGCCTGGAGCGGGCGATCCCGTTGATCGAGGCGGCGAGCCAGTCGCTGCCGAAGGCGGAAGGCGTGCGCGAGTATCTGGCTTCCGCCTATGCCCAGCGCGGCGACCAGAAAAGTGCGGCGGCCGAGGCGGCAGAACTGCTGAAGCTCTTCCCGGATACAAACCTCACCTATTACGGCTATCTCTACGATTACTGGCGCGAGGAGGATCTCTACCGGCATCTCTTCGGCCTGCGTGTCGCCGGCATACCGGAATGGCCCTTCGGCTTTGTCGGTGCCGCCAGTGATCGGCTCGGCCCGGCAGAACTGAAGCAACTGACCACCGACAAGTCCTGGGTCGGGGTCCACAAGAACGGCACGAGCTTCGCGCAGTTCTTCGACAAGGACGGTAATACCGCCTATCGGACCAGCAACACCAACATCACCGGCCGCATCGAGGTGAAGGGCAACCAGCTCTGCGAGAAATACGACGGCTATTTCCTCGACCGCATGGTCTGCGGCTACGTCTACCGCAATACGGCCAAGGGCGAGCGCACGGCGGACTACATCAATGTCACGCCGCAGTCGCTGAAGTTCTTCTCGATCGAGAAGTGACGGTTGTCATCGTCGAGCCGCCGGCCTTCAGGGCCGGGGCTGCGTCCAGTTGATGTTGGCCTTCTCGGTCAGCAGCGTCTGCTCGACCTCGGACCAGTGCTTGCGCGAATCGACCACCTTGTTCGGGTTCTTCACCAGCCCGTCGGCCGCACCCGGATCGTAGCTGAGATAGAGCTTGTCCTCGATAATGCGCCAGGCCTTGGGATCGATGTTGGTCGTGACCGTGCCGAAGGAAACACCATCGGCGCAGTAGCCGCCATATTGCGGCGCATAGCGGGTCGGCTCCTTGATGAACTGGTCACGGTGTTCGGCGCTGGCAAACTGCCACGTGGCGCCGAGCCAGCGGTAGCTGAACTCCGGCGATCCTTCGACCGCCTTGTTCTCGGTGAAATAGGCGACGGGATCGTAGCCCTTGATTGCGACGTCACCGAAGTAGCCGGTGTTGACGGGCTCTTCCGCCAGCGACGGCATGGCGAAGCCAAGCAGGACCGCGGTCGCCGCGATTGCAAATCGTATGGAGTGTCGAGACATGCCGTTTCCTCCGTTTCCGGATCTGATTTACTGCCGTTTCGTGCATTCGCCGTAGAGCCAGTCGCCGACCAGTTCGGCCTTCTGGCAGGTGGCGCCGGCCTTCAGCAGAAGTTCGGCGGCCGGCCAATAGGATCGCCAGCCGGCCTGGGTGAGCGGCGTGTAGCCGTTGCGCTCCTTGGCTTCGATATCGGCCTTGTTGGCAAGCAGGAAGGCGACCACCTCGGCGTGGCCCTCTTCGGCTGCCGCATGCAGCGGCGACATCTTGTAGAAGTTGGCGACGTCGTTGACGTCAGCGCCCTTGGCGACGAGCAGTTTGACGGTTTCGAGATCGCCGCCATAGGCCGCGGCGTGCAGTGCGGTCAGACCGCCCTTGTTGCGGATCTCGATGTCGTTGCCGCGGTCGATGAGAAGGGCGACGACCTCGGCGCGGCCCTTGAGTGCGGCAATCAACAGTGCCGGCTCACCGGCCGCATCGGGCTCGGTGATGTCGGTTCCCTGATCGAGCAACTGTTTGACGCGTTCCGTGTCGCCGTCCCGTGCCGCGTCATGCAAGGGACCCGCGTTCGCCGCCGCGGCGAAGAACGCCACCGCGGCCAGGCAAGCAAAGAGAGATTTCATCGCGTAACCTCCGCCCCAGCTTCGGTCTCGCCAATTAGGAAGGGCGAAAATACCACAGGGCGGCCGGCGGAAACAGGCATTAGCGCCGCCCGATCCATACTCCTTTTGGGTGTCTGCGAGGAGGAATGCCTGTCAGGCGGCGACCTGCATCAGGTCGAGCATGCGGCCGATCGCGCTCGGAATGGGCGCGATGATCGGCGTGGAGAACATCGGCTGGAGCGCGTCGGCCGCCTGGCCGAGCGGGCCGCCGCCGATGATGACGGCGTCTGCGCCATCGAGCTCGATGCATTGGCGGACCGCCTCGCCGAGAGCCGAAAGCAGCCGATCCGGGTGGGCGGAAAGCGCCAGCGGATCGCCCGAGGTGCAGCGGATGCCGGTATATTGCTCCCAGACGCCGAGATCGCGGGCGCGGTCGTCGATCGCCTGGATCAGTTCCGGCGTCGTTGTGGCGACGCCGAACTTGCGGCCACCCTGTGAGGCCTCGATCATCGAGGCCTCACAGATACCGATGACGGGGATATCGAGGCGGTGCTTGAGGGCGGCAAGGCCGGGATCGCCAAACGCGCTGACGACGATGCCGAGGCATCCGGCTTCATGCTTCTCGCCGATCTCGACGACCTCGGCAGCGGACGCATCCAGCTGCTCCGGTGTGACGATCATCGGCGGGTTCCGCATGGCCGTGGCAACTGCCACGGCCATGCGTCCTGATGCTGCCCGGCGTGCGATGGCGACCATCATGTCGCTGGTGGCACGCGAACTGTTCGGGTTGATCAGAAGGATATGTGCGCTCACGTTCTCAGTTCCACGCCGACTTTGATTTCAGAAGTGTCAGCCTTCGCCAGGTCGGCATCGGCAGGCTGGGTGAGGTCTTCCATCGACATGCCGTAGGTCTCGGGCCCGAGCTGGATGCAGAAGGCGAAGACGGCATACATGCCGGCGGCAAGACCGAAGACACCGACCATGCCGTAGACGTCGAAGAGGGCGCCGGCGATGGTGGGGACGAAGGACCCTGCGGCCGAGCCGGTAGCCAAGATCAGCGCCACGCCGAAGGCGCGGATGCGGGTCGGGAAGAGTTCCGGCGCATAGATCCAGATCGAGGTGTTGAGCAGCAGCACGAAGAACTGGAAGATCGCGCCGAACATCAGCACCAGATAGATGTTGGTGCCGAGATAGGCGATCGAGACTGCCGCGAGGCAGGCGAAGACCGCACCCAGCGTCAGCACCTTCTTGCGCGGGAAGTAGTAACCGAACATCGAGGCGGCGATGGCGCCGAGCACGCTGCCGCTCTGGATGATCATGCTGTAGAGCAGGCTGCCCTGCAGCGTATAGCCCATGGAGACGAAGATGATCGGCATCAGCGTCAGCACCGAAAGCTGGGCGCCATAGCTCATCAGGATGGCGATGGCGACGGGAATCGTGCGGCCGATGAAGGGGGCGCGGAAGAGTTCCTTCCAGTCGCTCTTGGCCGGTTCCTCATCCTTCAGGTGATCCTTGGTGAGGTACTCCTGGACCTTGAGATTGCGCGGGCGCAGCGATCCGGAGGCAAGGATGGAGAGCACCTTGTTGGCTTCGTCGATCTTGCCCTGCGAAGCGAGGAAACGCGGGGTCTCCGGCACGAAGCGGCGGTAGAAGACGACGAGCAGGGCCGGCAAGGCGAGCGAGGCAAACAGCCAGCGCCAGCTGTTTTCACCCGGGAAGAGGGTGAAGATCATCAGGCCGAAGGCGGGTGCGAGGAAGTTGCCGAAGCCGCCGGCGCCGACATTGACGAGGCCGGCTGCCGTGCCCCGGAATTTCGGCGAGCAGAACTCCGACAGCATGGTGACGGCCGTCGAGATCTCGCCGCCGACGCCGAAGCCGACGATGGCGCGGGCGAAGCAGAGCGTGGCGAAATTCGGCGCCATGGCGCAGGCGGCCGAGCCGATGGTGAAGAGCAGGAGGTTGATGGTCAGCATTACGCGGCGGCCGTAGCGGTCGCCAAGAATGCCGGAAAGCAGGCGGCCGATCGCGGCGCTGCCGAAGGTGATGGTGTTGAGGAAGCCGATGTCGGTGCCGGTAAGGCCCCAATGTTCTTTCAGGATCGGGCCGGCGACGCCGATGGTGTTCTGCTCGAAGCTGTCGAACAGGCAGCCGATGAGCACGAGGGCGAGGATCTGCTTGTGGGCGCCGGTGACGCCGATCTTGGTGAAGGCTGATTCCAACTGTCTGATGACCGGCGATGACCTGCCGGACGGTACCATATTTTCCGCTGCCATGGTTCGTTCCCCTTTATGGCTTAACAACGTGAAAATGTGAAAACTCAGTTTCATGAAATCTACATCATGAAATCTCAGTTTCATAGGAGATTCTATGACGCGCTGCGAAAGGAAATGGCCGTTCGCAACCCAGGTTAGGGAAAGCAGATTTCGTGCCATCCTACGAGAAACGAGAGTTTCTCGTTTTCCGTCAAAAGCTTGGCGACAGATCGCGCTCGAACGAGCGGTTGAAACTCAGATTTCGTCTGCTTGAAAAATGTTCTGCCGTTTCAGGCAAATGCCCAATCGGCGCTCACAGTTCGTCGAGCGCGTCGTTGATCGCCTCGATGCCGCGCAGGCGATTTCGGCCGGCGGGGCCGGCGATTTCGATGCATCGGGTGGTGAGCAGATGGCAGAGCGCCATCACCGAGACATGGTTGAACAGAGGCCCCGGCGCCAGCGTCTGGCAGCGGAAGTGCCATTCCGCCTGGTTGAGGAAGGGAACGCCTTCGTCGGTGATATAGAGCAGCCGTGCGCCCGATTTTTCGAGCTGCGCAAGGATCGGTTCGATCAAGGTGACGCGCCGGCGCAGGCCGAAAAGGATGACGATGTCGTCGCTGCCGATGCTGACCAGATGCTCGCCGAGCGTCTGGCCGCCACCGGGGATGGCCGATATGTGCTCGACCACCTGGGTCATCTGCCATTGCAGATAGGTGGCGAAGGAATGGCTGGCGCGAAAGCCGATAACCCAGACCTTGCGGGCGCCGAGAATGGCGGTGGCCGCCGCCGTCACCTGGGTTTCGGAAATGGCGAGGAACGTCGCTTCGATGTTGGCGACGCCCTGTGCCACGTGCGAGGTGAGCGACTGCTCGCCGCCGCTGTCGGTGGCGGTCGCGAGAAACAGGCGAGACCCCGTCTGCTTGTCGGCGCGGGCATGCCGGCGCGCTTCCTCGTAATTGTCGTAGCCGAGCCGCTGGATGAAGCGCGACACCGTCGCCTTCGACACATGCGCCAGCGCCGCCAGTTCCTGGGCGGAGTAGCTGGCGACCTCGCCTGGAAAATCGCAGAGGAAATCGCCCAGCCGCCGCTCGGCCGGATGCAGCTCCGGCAGCACTTGGCGAACACGGGTGAGGAAGGAACGTTCTTTCGGGCTCATGCGATGTCCATGAAACTGGCGTTTCACGGCAATCTCTGATTTTCGCGGGGATATTGCAAGCGAGGCGGGCGGATGCCGCCCCGCTTTCAACTGCGGCCGACGCGGGCAGTTGCTCGCGCGCGTCAGTATTTGGACGGCACGTAGAGTTCCGGCGGCAGCACCTTGCGCTCGTAGTCCGGGTTGAAGACGCGTTCCGGCAGCGAGATTTCCTCGTGGGGCACGTCCTCGTAGGGGATCTGCGCCAATAGATGGTCGATACAGTTCAGCCGGGCACGCTTCTTGTCGTTGCCTTCGACGATATGCCACGGGGCTTCGGGAATGTTGGTACGGGCAAAGGTCTCTTCCTTGGCCTTGGTATAGGCTTCCCAGCGCACCCGCGACTGCAGGTCCATCGGCGAAAGCTTCCACTGCTTCAGCGGATCATGGATGCGCACGAGGAAGCGCATCTGCTGCTCTTCGTCGGTGATCGAGAACCAGTATTTGACCAGGCGAATGCCCGAGCGAACCAGCATGCGCTCGAATTCCGGCACGTCGTCGAAGAACTGCTCGACCTGATTTTCGGTGGCAAAGCCCATGACGCGCTCGACGCCGGAGCGGTTGTACCAGGAGCGGTCGAAGAGCACGATCTCGCCACCGGCCGGCAGGTGCGGCACGTAACGCTGGAAGTACCATTGCGTCTTTTCGCGGTCGGACGGTGCCGGGAGCGCGACGACGCGCACGACGCGGGGATTGAGCCGCTGGGTAATGCGCTTGATGACGCCGCCCTTGCCGGCGGAATCACGGCCCTCAAAGATCACCACCACCTTTTCCTTGTGATGGACCACCCAGTCCTGCAGCTTGATCAGTTCTGATTGCAGTCTGAGTAGAGAGCGGAAGTAGTCGATGCGCGGGATCGATGGCGGATGGTTCTTGCGGTAGATCTTGCGGATCTCTTCCGACAGCGCCGGCTCGGAAAGCTCGAGTTCGTAATCCTCGTCGAGCGTGTCGGCCAGTTCCGCTTCCAGCCAGTCCTGCGTTTCGATCTCGTCGTTCGACCTGTTCATCTGACCCTCCGGATTCCGTGTGCTCCACGACAGCTTTGCATGATGCCATCGTTAGTCGGCTTATTTCACAGCCGCATGAAGGGAATTTGACGCTGGTACCTCCACCCTCCGATCGGCACTATCCCTTGATGTACCAGCCCCAGGGCTCGTCGGCATCGAAGCTGGTGATCTGCTTGGTCTCCAGATAGTTCGAAAGCCCCCAGCGGCCGAGTTCGCGGCCAATGCCCGATTGTTTGTAGCCGCCCCACGGCGCTTCGGTGAAGGTCGGCTGCGAGCAGTTGATCCAGACGATGCCGGCGCGAAAGGCGCGGGCGACGCGCTCGCAGCGGTCCCTGTCGGCCGACATGACAGCGGCTGCAAGACCGAAGCGGCTGTCGTTGGCCATGCGGATCGCGTCTGCCTCTTCGCCAAACGGCTTGACGCAGACCACCGGGCCGAAGATCTCCTCGCGCCAGACGTAGCTGTCCTCGCGCATGTCGGTGAGCACCGTCGGCTCGATGAAGTAGCCGCTGTTGAGGCCGGCCGGGCGGCCTCCGCCGGCAGCCACGGTGGCGCCGTCCTGGCGGGCGCGGTCGATCGCGCCCATGATCTTGTCGTACTGGCCCTTGGAGACGATCGGCCCGAGCAGGGTGCCGTCATCGATGCCGTTGCCGATGGTGATCTTCTTGACCTCCTCGCAAAGGCGCTTGACGACGGTCTCGTAGATCGCCTCCTCGACGAGCACGCGTGAGGTCGCCGAGCAGACCTGGCCCTGGTTCCAGAAGATGCCGAACATGATCCATTCGACGGCCTTGTCGATATCGCTGTCGGCGAAGACGACGAAGGGCGACTTGCCGCCGAGTTCGAGGCTGACGTTCTTGATGTCCTGGGCTCCGGCCATCATCACCTTGCGGCCGGTGACCACGGAGCCGGTGAAGGCAAGCTTGTCGACCAGCGGATGCTCGGTCAGCGGCTGGCCGGCGTCCTGGCCCGTGCCGGTGAGGATGTTGAGTACGCCGGCGGGCAGTCCGACTTCCTCGGCGATGACGCCGAGCTCAAGCGCTGTCAGCGGCGTCAACTCCGACGGTTTGAGCACGATGGTGCAGCCGGCGGCGAGCGCCGGCGCCACCTTCCATGACACCATCAGCAGCGGATAGTTCCAGGGTGTGATTGCGCCGACGACACCCAGCGGTTCGCGCACGGCACGTGACGTGAAGCGGCTGTCGCCAACGGTGATCGCCTCCTCCGGGTTGGCGTCCAGTTCCTCGGCGAGCCCGGCATAATAGCGGAAGCAGCCGGCGGCATCGTCGATGTCCCACAATGCTTCCGGCAGCGGCTTGCCGTTGTCGGCGACTTCGAGCCGGGCCAGCGAGTGGCGCTTCTCTTCGATCTTGGCAGCGATCGCGCGAAGATAGGCGGCGCGCTCGGTTCCCGACAGTCTCGGCCAGGGACCGCTGTCGAAGGCGATGCGGGCCGCCTTTGTGGCCCGGTCCACGTCTTCGTAGGTTGCGGCAGGTGCACGATGGATGACCTCTTCCGTCGCCGGATCGATCACGTCGAGCGTGCCGCCGCGGCGCGGTTTTTCCCATTTTCCGTCGATGAACAACCGGTCCTGCATGCAATACCCCTTTATAGCCCGGTGCGAGTATGGCCAGTGAAAGTGAAACGCGCCAGCCGTAAGTTACGGCTGGCGTTGATCTTTTTCCCGCGGGGAGACGGCTCTAACGGTTGGTCGCCGACCCGCGCCACGCAAGGAACGGCAAAACCGGCAGCACGGCGCAGGCGCTGGCAAAGAGCCAGAACTGCCCGAGCGTCACGAGATCGCTGGTATACAAGGCTCCCGAGACAATGCCGGCGATCAAGCAGGCATCCATGAGTGGCAAGCTGACGGCGTAAAACACGGCCTGGCGCTCCAGAGGCAGGCAGCGCTGCACGAGGGTAAAGTAGGTGGCGAAGGCGATCATCTCCGGTATGCCACCGACGATCAGCAGTGCGCTCGCGACCAGATAGTTGGGCGCGAAAATCAGCGCGAAGGTCGAAAGGCCCTCGAGCAGGCTGGAGATGAGATAGGCGCGAAGCAGCGCCTGCGTGCTGGTCAAAGCTCCTGCCAGTCGATGCGAGACGATGGCGCCGATCAGGGCGCCGGCACCCTGCGCCGCCAGCAGCAAGGTCCACATCTCGGAACCCAGATGAAACTGGTCACGATTGAGCCAGAACAGGAACGGCTGTAGCGCCCCGAGCGAGACCATGTAGCCGAAGGCCGGTAGCAGCAAAGCCCAGAGCACGGGGTTTTCGCGGAACGTCGCAAGGATTTCCCGTCCGAAGCCCGAAGCGTGCGAGGGGGCCGCGTTCTCTTGCTTCAGCTTATCGCGTGGTTGAAGCACGAGCAGAAGGGCCGCTGCGATCTGGGCGAGCGCCAGCGCAGCAAGCGTTGCCTCGATCGAGATGGAGGCGGCTGCGAGACCCGCTGCCGGCGGTCCGAAAATCTTGCCGAAGCGGTCGATCGCCTGGAAGGCGGTATTGGCCTCCATGTTGCGGCCGGCGGGAACGACGGCGGCGCGCAGCATCAGGAGGCCCGGTGTGATCACCGCATCCGCAGCGCCGATGACCAGGACGGTCATCTGCACTGTCATCGCGTCCGGCGCGAATGAAAGGCCGGGAATGGCGACGGCGGTCATCAACAGGGAGCACAGCACCGGAAGCCTCGGGCCGCTCCGCCGCAGGAGCGCGGCGACGATCGGCGCAAGCAGGAGGCTCGGCAACAGGCGCAAGGCAAGACTGCCGACCAGTTCCGCACCGGCGCCGAAACGCGTTGCGACGACGAGCGGCAACGCGGCGACGAGCATCCAGGAGCAGAAGGAATCGACGGTGAGGACGAGGCTGATGCGCCGGAAGGCGGCATCGCCCCAAAGATTGGAAATTTCCATAGGAGAGCCCGATGAGACGCCATCGATCTCGGGTCTGCTGCATTGGCAGGTTTGATGAGATCGACGCGAACAGGATAAGCCCGCGCGAGAGGCGGACGGTTCTGGGCTCACAGATGCAAGCCCCGCCTTGCGGGGCTAATCAGGCCATCAAATGGGGTTCGCTCGACATGGCCAGCCATCTACCATGGGGGCTTCTCAGGTGACAAGCGGCAGCCTCATGGTGATGGCTGCCGCGATTGATAGGCGGCTCTGCGCTATCGCGGTGCGTTGGCCAAGGCCGGCGTGACATTGGCGATCTGCGTGATCACCATGCCGCCGACGATGAAGAACAGACCGGTCAGCCGCGCCGCATTGACTGGCTTTTGCGGAAAACCCATCAGGCCGTAGTGGTCGATCAGCATGGAAATGACCATCTGGCCGGCAATGACGGCAACAATGAAGCTTGCCGCGCCGAGCTTCGGCGCAAGGAGGAGGGCCGCGGTAATGTAGATCACGCCGGCGAGCCCGCCGATCCAGACCCACCACGGACCCTTGAATGCCGCAGCCAGGTTGGGCAACGGCGCCCGGAAGGCAATCAGCATCGGCAGGATGAGCGCGAGGCTGACGCCGAGCGAGACGACCGTCGCCCAGAGCGGATGGCCAAGGAGGCGGCCAAGGTTGGCATTGGCGCCGGCCTGGAGGGGGACGACGGCGCCGGCGAAGATCGCCACGGCAAGCAACAGGAGGGAGGAGAGATTGGGCATTGTTTTTTCCTTTTTTGTTGCCGCAATCCTCCGCCATCTATCTTGAGAATGGAAATTCCAATTTTGCACGTGCTATATTCGTGCGATGAATAATCTTGGCGCAATCGACTTGAACCTGCTCGTGGTGCTCGACGCCCTCCTGGCGGAGCGCCACGTCTCGCGCGCGGCGATCCGGCTGAACAAGAGCCAGCCTGCCGTCAGCCATGCGCTGGCGCGGTTGCGCGCACTGTTCGACGACCCGTTGCTGGTGCGCCACGGCGGCCGGCTCGAGCCGACGGTGCGGGCGCTGGAGATCGCGCCGCAGCTTGCCGAAGCGCTTGCGCATATGCGTCAGCTCATAGGGTCTCTGCCGTTCGATCCGGCGCGCGCGCGCCATGTCTTCCGGCTGGCGATGTCCGACTACGCCGCACTTGTGCTGCTGCCGCAACTGACGGCAGTGCTGCGCCGGCAGGCGCCGAACGTCGATCTCATTGTCAGCCAGACGAGCCGCGAAGTGATGATGGCGCAGGCCGTCGACGGGGAGATCGATCTGGCGCTCGGGGTTTTCCCGACGCTTGCCGAGGATCTGAGAACATCCTTGCTGTTTGAGGAGCACTTCGCCTGCCTGGCCGACTGTGCGAGCCTCGGTGGCGAAACGACGATGGATCTTTCCACCTATCTGCAGCGGCCGCATATCCTCGTTTCGCTGCGCGGCGATACCGGCAACGAGATCGACCTCGCGCTTTCGGCTATCGGACACAAGCGCCGCATCGCGCTGGCCTTGCCCCATTGGAGTGCGGCGCCCGGTCTCGTTGCCGGAACAGACCTCGTGCTGACGGTTGCGCGCCGTATCCTGCCCCGCGACGAAAAGGCCGGGGAGCTTGCCATCTTCCCGCCGCCCTTCGCGATCCCACCCTTCGCCTTCCGGCAGATCTGGCACCGGCGGCGCGACGGCGATCCGGCCCATCGCTGGCTGCGGGACCTGATCGCCGGTGTTCTGGCGCCGTCGACTGCGGCCCCGCCGCCGTGTGACGCGTGAAAACGAAAAGGCCCGGTGCGGCGATGCCGACCGGGCCTTTCTTATAGGCTTTGTTTAGCGCGTCAGTGGCTGACGCCTTGGATCGCCGAAACCTGCCATTCGGCGCCCGGCTTGCGCACGAAGGTCCAGAGTTCGACGGCTTCCGTCAGATTGTCCGGATCGCCGCTGATTACCTTGCCGGTGGTGCGGTCACGCATGACGTCGATGCTCTCGTAGCGCATGGCGACGGTCGCGAACTCCGTTCCGTTTTCCGACCAGGCCTCGGCGACGTCGCCCTGAACCAGGTGCACATCGCGCACATCGTTCTTGACGCCGCTCGTGGCGTTGTCGCTGAGCTCTTCGGCGAGGTAGGACATGGCTTCCGGCGTCGTCAGGCGACGCAGCGTGCCGTAGTCTTCCGCAGCATAAGCGGCCTGTACGTCCTTCAGCATCTTTTCGAACTGCTCGAGGTCGGAGCCCTGGATGCCGATCTCATCGGTCGGGCCGTCGGCAACGGGCGCTGCCTGAGGGGCAGCCTGGGGCCGCGCCTGCGGCTGGCCGCTTGCCTGGCCACCGCCGATGCTCGGGATCTTGAACGACGGCATGCCGTTCGAAGGCTGCTGGCCCGACGAGCGTTCGGACGGACCGGCATAGGCCGTCTGCTGGCGGTTGCGGTTAAAGAAGCGCATGGCGAGCATGATCAGGCCGCCGATCAGCAGCATTTGCACGATCAGGCCGAGGAATCCGGCAGCGCCGCCGAAGCCGCCGCCCATCAGCATGCCGATGAGGCCGCCGACCATCAGGCCGCCGAGCAGCGAACCGCCAAAGCCGCTGAAGAATCCCGGGCGGGCGTTCGGCTGGGCGGCGTTCGGACGCGTCTGGCCGGCTGCCGGAGTGGCGGCGGCGGGGCCTGCGTCCTGGCGCGGCGTCATCGAACGGTTGATCGGTGCCGCGCTCGTCGGCGCGGTGTTGGTGGTTGCCGGCTGCGAGAAGGTGCGGGTGCCGCGGCTACCGAAGCCGCCGCCCGAACGCCGCGCTTCGGCGACGTCCACAACGGTCAGCGCGACGACCATGCCGATCGCCATCATTGCCAGAGTTCGTCCAAAACGCCCAAATCGCTGCATTGCCATCACAACCCCTAAATCTTGCTTGGGCTCAAACCGAGCCATCAGGGCCTGATATAGGGGCTCGACGCCTGAGATTTAAGCTTTTCGCGTCGTTTTTCGGCCAGTTTACCGTTATCCGACGCCGCTACGTGGCCGAATCCGGCGTGGAATCAGCATCTTCGGCGGGCGCCCGAACGCCGCCCGCTCTTGCGCCAGACACCTAGCGATTGGCCGCGAGGATCATCGTCGCCGCCTTTTCGGCGATCATGATCGTCGGTGAATTGGTGTTGCCCGAGGTGATCGTCGGCATGACCGAAGCGTCGGCGATGCGCAATCCCTTGAGCCCGCGCAGACGCAGTTCCGGATCGACGACACTGTCGGGATCGGCGCCCATGCGGCAAGTCCCGACCGGATGGAAGATCGTCGTGCCGATGTCGCCGGCGGCGCGCTTCAGGTCCTCCTCGGTCTCGTAGGAAGGCCCCGGCTTGAACTCGACCGGGTTGAAGCGGGCGAAGGAAGGTTGCCTGACGATCTGCCGCGTTAGCCGGATGGCATTGACCGCGACGTTTCGGTCGGCCTCCGCCGTCAGGTAGCGCGGCCGGATGTCGGGTGCGGCGGCAAAGTCCGGCCCTTTGAGATGCACCGAACCGCGGCTTTCCGGACGCAAATTGCACACACTGGCGGTGATAGCCGGGAAGGAATGAACCGGCTCGCCGAACTTTTCGAGCGACACCGGCTGCACGTGATACTGTAGATCCGGCGTTTCCTTTTCCGGCCCTGAGCGGGTGAAGATGCCGAGCTGGCTCGGCGCCATCGCCATTGGTCCGGAACGTTTCAAGAGATATTCAAGCCCGATGGACGCCTTGCCGAACAGCGAGTTTGCCTTTTCGTTGAGCGTCGGTACGCCTGTCACCTTGTAGGCCATGCGCAGCTGCAGATGATCCTGCAGGTTTTCGCCGACGCCGGCCCGCTCATGACGAAGCGCGATGCCGTTGTCCTGCAGCACGTCGCCGCGACCGATGCCGGAGAGTTCGAGGATGTGCGGTGAGCCGATCGCGCCGGCGGAAAGCACCGTCTCGCGTGTGGCCGAGGCGCGCTTGACTGTGCCGTCGTGCTGGAATTCGACGCCGGCGACGCGATCGCCCTCGATGATCAGCTTGCGCACATGCGCCTTGGTGAGGACCGTCAGGTTGCCGCGCTTCTGGGCCGGGCGCAGGAACGCCTTTGCGGTATTCCAGCGGATGCCGGAGCGCTGGTTGACGTCGAAGTAGCCGGAGCCTTCGTTGCTGCCGCGGTTGAAATCCCGCGTCTCGGGAATGCCGGCTTCGCTTGCCGCCTTCTGGAATGCGTCGAGCACGTCCCAGCGCACGCGCGCCTTTTCCACCCGCCATTCGCCGCCGGCGCCATGCATTGCGTTCGCGCCGCGATAATGGTCCTCGGATTTCTTGAACAGCGGCAGCACGTCGTCCCAGCCCCAGCCGGTGCAGCCGAGCTGCCGCCAGTGGTCGTAGTCTTGCGCCTGGCCGCGCATATAGATCATACCGTTGATCGACGAGCAGCCGCCGAGCACCTTGCCGCGAGGGTAGCCGAGCGAACGGCCGTTCAGGCCCTCTTCGGCTGCGGTCGTGAAACACCAGTCCGTGCGCGGATTGTTGATGCAATAGAGATAGCCGACGGGAATGTGGATCCAGTGGTAGTTGTCGCGGCCGCCGGCTTCGAGCAGCAGCACGCGGTGCCGCGGGTTTTCCGAAAGGCGGTTGGCAAGCACGCAGCCGGCGCTACCTGCTCCGACGACGATGAAGTCGTATATGTCCATGTTCTCCCTCGATATCTACGGCGCGACCTTCAGATCCGGGTTCGGGCGAGATCGCTCCTTCAGCCGCGCCCCGGCGCCGCATCCCTTCGCGTCCTGCCCTCTTCCCAAACCGCCAGCCGTCGCGAATGAACGCGGGAATGCTCCGGCGCCGGATGGTGGCCGCCGGGGGCGTTCGTTTCGCTCTGTTCATATTTGGCCAGACATGCTCCTCAGATGTCCGCTCTGGCACGTACCATCGGGAAAAAACCGCTTGGATGCAAGCGTGCGGAACCGTAAATTGCGAAACAGGATCTGTTCATTTTCGGACAGACAGGGAGTGAGCATGAATCCGAATTTCACCTGGGACGATCTGCAGTTCTTTCTGGCAGTGGCCCGTACTGGGCAGCTGTCGACGGCGGCGCGGCGCCTGAGGACCAGCCATGCCACAGTGTCGCGTCGCATCGACCGGCTGGAGTTCGCGCTGAAGGTCAAGCTGTTCGAGCGCAATCCGCGCGGCTACGTCTTGACCGGCATGGGCCAGCGCTTCGTCGAAACCGCCGAACGGATCGAGCGCGAGACCGAACAGTTGCAGCTCGACATCAATGACGGCCTGACGGCACAGCGCGGCGTCGTCCGGCTGAGCACGCTCGAAGGCTTCGGCAATTTCTTCCTGGCCGATCGGCTGGCGGACTTTGCGGCGCGCTATCCGAACGTCTCCCTGGAAATGTTGGCGATCCAGCAGATCATGTCGCTGTCGCGCAAGGAGGCGGATATCCAGGTGGCGCTGACGGCGCCGAAGGCCGGGCCTTACCAATCAGAGGTGCTGACCCCCTATACGCTGCATGTCTATGGCGCGCGCAGCTATCTGTCGAAGCATCCGCCGATCACTGGGCGCAACGATCTCGCGGCCCACCGCTTCGTCGGATATATCGAGGACATGATTTTTGCGCCCGGTCTCGATTACCTGGGGGAGCTGCAGCCGGGCCTGCATGCCCATTTCCAGAGTTCGAGCATCCTGACGCAATTGAAGGCGGTGCGACAGGGGCTGGGCCTTTGCGTCTTGCCGCACTTCATCGCGCAACAGGAAGAGGACCTGGAGATCGTCCTGCCGGAAGAGATCGAACTCAAGCGCACCTACTGGCTGGTTTGCCATAGGGATCTGGTGGCCGTGCCGCGGGTGAGGGCGGTGCGTGAATTCCTGATGCAGAGTGTCAGGGAAAACCGCGGTCATTTCAGCCGCGAAATGGCGCTGCCGACGACTGACGTTCGGCGCCTGTCGCGCTCCTAAATCCTGCCAGATTGTGGCGATATAAGATCCCACAACCAAAGGGCGGTGATTTGCGAGCCGAAAGACCGTGGTCTCGCGGATCAAAATCGACCTAGTTTATCAACAGCTGGAATTATTGTTTATAATCAGTGAGTTGTCGATTTTTGAAGTTTTTTTGAAGGTTGCTGTTGACGTGTTCGGGGATGGGGGTCTATAAGCCCGATCACTGACGAGGGCGGCGGCGCTGCT